>NZ_CBDAEL010000003.1:0-350057 GCF_965194375.1 Allotabrizicola aquatica (SeqCode) | reverse complement strand
ATCATGAACACGGATCAGGGCAGCCAGTTCACGTCCTTCGTCTGGACTGACAGGCTGAAACGGGTTGGCACCCGGATCTCTATGGACGGCAAAGGGCGCTGCATCGACAACATCTTCATCGAGCGCCTGTGGCGGTCCCTGAAGTATGAATGCGTCTATCTGCACGCCTGGGAAACCGGATCGCAGGCACGGGTCGGCATCGGGCGCTGGATCACCTTCTACAACCACCAACGCCCTCACACTGCCCATGGCGGCCAACCGCCCGCCGTGGTCTACTTTAACCGCATTGAAACCGATCAGCAGGTGCAGGCAGTAGCTTAAACAACCCGGAAAGCTGTCCAAGAGTTGGGGAGTAGCTCAAACAAGCCAATTGCGTATCGTCCGCAGACAAACAAACACCCCGCTTGCCATAGCTTCAAAACGAGACCAGCGCTGATCTGAACAGCGCTGACGATTACATCATGCGATCGCTACCGGGCCAGCCGTACCGCTTCTGTCGCCAGGCGGCGCGGCCTACTTGAAGCCTGACACACAGCTGGGGTTATGGAGCCGGAGACCGGTTCGCATTTGTCTGACGACATCCTTCAGCGCAATTGAAAAACCGATCAGCAGGCGCAGATAATGGCTAGAATAACCCGCAAGACTGTCCAAGATTTGAGGAGTAACTCACATGCATGCGTTGTTTTTTGAGGTCCGCCCAAAGCAAGGACATTTGAAGCATTACTTTGAACATGTCGCTGTCCTTAAGCCCGTGCTTGCGCAGCATGCAGGGTTGATCTTTATAGATCGCTACTCATCGCTTGTGGACAGGGATATCTTGCTGTCGCATCAGTTTTGGGAAAGTGACGCTGCCATTGCAGCCTGGCGTCAGGACTGCGTTCACCGAAGCTCCCAGACCGCAGGCCGCACAGTTCATTTTGAAGACTACCGGATCCGCGTCGCTGAACGTGTTTTACATGTCAGGACCGGGCAAGACATACCGCAGGCATTGCCCGAGATGGCGCGATCGGCCAACGCCCGCTATGTTGTGGCGGCCTATGGAAACTTGGAACTTAAACACCCAGATTTCTCATGCTTCCAAAGTGTGAACAATGCTGCATCGTTCATCGCTTTGGCAGAGGCTCAGACGATCCAACGGACATTGGCGCTTGTTGCAGCCATCGCCCCGTCACCAGGCCTTACGGAGGTCCTAGCATTACTGGTTATACGCGACTACGGCATGCATGATCGCGCAGAGGCACCGGTATCGCCAACCAGAAAAGAGTCATGATTACCTGTCTTGAGGTTGCTGAATCTGGCCAGTTCGCTGCGATGTTATGCGGTCCGGCTGACCTTCAGGCCAAGCTTGAACTTTGGTCCATAGCTTCCGCTAAGGGTTACCAACACATTGCGCTTGACTGAAAGACATCTCCTTTTGGTCCGCGCGGATCGCTGCCAGCCTCAAGAACACCTGTATCGGGGTCATATGAGGCTGCCAGCAGATAGCCCTCTGACCAATCCGTCGCGACCTCGATATCATGACCTAGTTTTTCTAACTCCTGCAAAACTGCCCCCCCGACGCGTGGCTCAATACGCACGCGATTGGGAAAACGGTCATGTGGAGCGAAAAAGCCAGGGAAGTTCTCGCTGCTGAGTTTCGGTGCCTCAATCGCTTGTTGGATGGTCATTCCGAACAACACCCGGTTGAGATAGAATTGAAGTTGCCACTGGTCTTGCTGATCCCCTCCCATGCTGCCAAAAACCATCCATGGCTTGTCGCCACGAAGTGCCAGTGAAGGGCTTATGGTCGTTCGCGGCCGTTTGAACGGGGCAACCCTGTTTGGATGGTGCTCTGGCTCGAGATAAAAGGTCATCAAGCGGTTGCCGAGAGGGAAGCCAAGCGCAGGAATCACCTCTGCAGACTTGATCCAGGCACCACTCGGAGTTGCGGCGACCATATTGCCCTCTGAATCAATAACATCCACATGCACGGTGCCATGCCCCCACGGAGCAACTTCAAAGCGCTTCTCCTTTGCCAATAGCGCCTTACCCTCCCAGGCATCGCCGGGCCGCATTTCACCTATGGCTTTGCCCGTATCAATCAACGCATCCCTTAGCGCTGCATACTCCTTCGACAACAGCATCTCTGAAGGGACATGCGCCTGAGACGGGTCCCCGTAATATTGTTCTCGATCCGCATATACCAGTTTGATGGTTTCAATCAGGACATGCAGATACTCAGCGCTGTTATGACCTAGACTGTGTAGATTTCTACGCTCCAGCATCGCGAGACATTGGAGTATGGTCGGTCCTTGGGTCCAGAATCCGCATTTGTATAAAGTAGTGCCAGCAAAACTCATTGCATGTGGCGTTTCGATCTGGGTCTCATAAACTGCGAGATCGGTGCGCTCGAGAAATCCATCTCTCTCCTTGCAAAACCGCGCGATCTCATTGGCGATGTCGCCCTGATAGAAGTTGCGATATGCAGCGTCGAGGCCTGCCTTGCGATCTCCGCGTGTGCTTGTTTCGGCGTGGACCAGCGCCTCCAGAGTGGCAGCCAGTGCTGGATTGCGGAAGATCTGGCCCACCTGCGGCAGATCCCCATCTGGCAAATAAAGCGCCGCACTGCCGGGCCATTCACGACGGAATTTCTGTTCGAGGGCACGGATGCCGAACTTTTCTTGGTTCAGCATTCCTGAGTGCAAAGGAAAACCGTTGCGCGCTAGCTCTATGGCCGGTGCGGCCACTTCGGCCAGAGACAATCGGCCGTGGCGCGCCAGTGTTCGGATCAGTGCGCCGGGGGCTGCCGGGACGCCGGCTGCCAGCACACCTTCGTCCGGCACATCTGAATAGCCCCGATCACGATAAGCTTGAGCAGTCGCTCTTTGTGGTGCGGCTGTATTTCCATTGACCGCTTCGACATCCCCGCTCTGCGCCATGCGGACCAGAATAGGACATTCTCCGCCAAATGTATGCATTTGAGGATTTACCAACCCCTCGACGAGGACCGCAGCAACTGCAGCGTCGACGGCATTGCCTCCAGCTTTGAGTATGTCGGCGCCTGCATGCGTCGCGAGATAATTTTCTGTAGCGATCGCACCACGTGTACCCAAAAGCCGCGCGTGAAATGTGCTTTCGTCCGTCGAAGCGCTCCGAAATGCACGGGTGCTCATGCTGCAATTCTCCTGATGGAACTGTTATATCCCATCATCACTATTTACTTTTAAGAAGCAATATTTGCTGAAATACGCCCGCGCGTTCTAGGGATAGGACCAATTTATCTCGCACAGCTGGTGTGATTCAGCCTGCGGTCGAAAAAGGGGGACAGGCGACCAAAGAGGCCGTCTGATCGGCCGGACGAAGGGCGGCTTGAGCATTAAGCTGCACGCCGTCGCTTATGCGGACCGCCGTCCGATCCGGTTCTACATGACTGCCGGCCAGGTCAACGATTACGCGGGCGCAGCTACCCTTCTGGGCAGTCTGCCTTTAGCTGAATGGCTTTTGGCCGACCGGGGCTAGATGCCGACAGGTTCAGGGCAGTGTTGAAAGACAAGGGCCAAAACCCTGTATCCCCGGCAGGAAGTCGCGGGCCAAGCCTATCAAATACGACACGCGCCGTTAGAAACGCCACAACATGATTGAGATGATGTTGGGGCGTCCGAAGGATTGGCGTGGAGTGGCTACCCGCTCTGACAGATGCTTAAAGGCCTTCCTCTCCGCCGTCACATTCGCCGCTACCCTCATCTTCTGGCCACAAGGCCAGCACAACTCCTGACCTTAAGCCTTCGGGAAGCTAGAATCCTCATCAAGCCATGGCGCACCCACCACAACCCAGTCAGGCCGCACAGCGCTTTGGGATATCGGCGACCGACACCCAAAAGCATCACCCAGTGGACCAGAGGCCCACGATGCACTAACAATTGACCCAGATCACCAAATGAGGGCACGCCATCAACATGCGCCAGTCCTACAGCAACGCTGACACGGCGGCTGACCGCCAGAGGTTGGACAAGGACCCTTTGTTGCACCTGAACGACATTGGATTTTGGGATCGGAACGTGACATTTGTGCAGGCCAGCAACCTAACGCGTACAGGATGTGTTGTGCTGGCCGATAAGGGAAACTTGATCGCCTGGGCACCTGCTGCCTTAATGATGTGGGGCTACTGGGGCTCAGTCCACGGGCGGCATGCCGTGTTGTGGCGGCGCGGCGCGAAGATTGAGCTGGGCTCGGTTTTCGCGAACTGGTCGAGTGGTCTCGACCTCAGGCGGCAGATCAGCCTTGCCAAACCTGTGGCGCGCGACGTGTGTGGCGCCCGTCACGTTCTGATTACCGAGGACGGTTTGTGGATTGCCACGGGCGCGGGCGCGCGTGCCGCGGGGCAGGAGGATAGCTCCGGTAAGCTGCAGACCGACAAGCGCGTTGACATCGTGATCAAGAGGCTGGACCGTCCCAAGATAGTGCCCTCGACCGACATGATCCGAAATTTGGTCTATGCGCCGCGGTCCCGCTCAGTTCGCAGGGCGGTCATCAACGGACGGATCGCGCTAGAGGCGGGTCGGTTTCCGCACCGGGCCGAACGTTCGACCGTTGTCGACATCCGCGCGGCGGCCGCTGGTTTGTTCCGGCAGATGGGCTACACGGTTAATCTCAACCAGCTTTCGCCAAGGACGATCCGATGACAGGCCCGGTCGAGATCCCTCTTTCTCCTGATCAATTCGGGCCGGTGGAACGGACGTTCGCGAAAGCGGGAGGCATTGTGGTAAACGGCTTCCGCTACCGGTCTGGGGTGGCCGCCCTGCGCATCCTGAATGGCGCGGGCGAGGTAATCGTGCTGCCGTTTCAGGGGCAGCAGGTGTGGGATGCCACGTTCCTTGGGCGGCGGTTGACCATGGGGTCGGCCTTCGACGAACCGCAAGATACCGCAGATTTTCTAAGCAATAATGGCGGGCTCCTTTTGCATTGTGGGGCGGCGGCGATGGGTAATCCCGGGCTCGAAGACAGGCACCCGCTGCATGGTGAACTCCCCAATGCGCGCTATGACAACGCCCTCATTCAGCTGGAAAGTCTGGATGGCGCGATGGCCGCCACGCTGACCGGCACGACCCGCCAGACCCGCGCCTTTGGCCACAGCTACGATGCGACGGCCAGCCTGCGGATCAGGCAGGGCAGTACCCGGATCAGCGTTCGCATGGGGATCCAGAACCGTCAGCAACGCCCGATGGATCTGCTCTATCTGGCCCATGTCAATTTCCGCCCTGCCGATGGCGGCCGTTTCATCGACACGGTGCAGGATGGTGACATCCTGATCCGCAACACCTCCAAACCGGCGCTGAATGCTTCGCTCGCCGAACGCGACGCCGCCGCTTGGACCGCGCCGCAATCATCGGCGTTGCGTGATGTTCCGCCATCCGGCTCAATGTCAGTGGAAAGTGTTGCGGTTCTGCGCCCTGTCTCTGGGCCTAGCGGACAGACCCATGCCGCCCAAATGCACCCAGACGGCACGGCGGATTTCGTGACGTGGCGGACCGACGAACTTCCATTGGCGGTGCGCTGGATCATTCGCAATGGTGATGAGGACGCGGCTGGTTTCATGATGCCCTCAACGGCCTACCCAGATGGTCTGGCCGCGGCTGGCCGGCGTGGACAACTGGTCTGCCTGCCGCCCGGCCAAACCATCGATTTCGGCTATGAGTTTGGCGCAGTTGATGCGGCCGCCGCCACAGCACTTGTCGCCGAAATCACCGCTATCGGCAGACCCATTTGACCCAGACGGACAATGATAGGAACAACACGATGACTTCGCCTGACCGACCCGCCGGAAATGCCTTTGCAACCGTCGATTTCGACAAGCCGGGTCGTCAGGCTGGATTCGTGATGTTCCCCCATTCGCCGCATGATGACGCGTGGGGCGTAACCCGCCTGCCCATCGGCATCATCGCGAACGGGACGGGGCCGACGGTGATTCTAGAAGGGGGTAACCATGGCGACGAATATGAAGGGTCGATCACCATTTCCGAAATGATCCGCGACCTTGACCCTGCCAAGGTCAGCGGCCGCCTGATCTTGATGCCCGCCAACAACGTTCATGCCTGCACGTCGGCCCAGCGCACTTCCCCGGTTGACGGTGTAAATCTCAATCGGGCGTTTCCGGGCGACCCCAGGGGCACGATCACCCAGCAGATCGCGGCTTATCTGACCGATCATATCTTTCCGATGGGCGATGCGTTTCTGGATCTGCATTCGGGCGGATCGTCGCTGCAGATCCTTCCCAGCGCGATCATCGAACCGGTCGCGGATGCCCGGCACTATGCGCGCAACGTCGCCGCCGTGCGTGCATTTGGTGCGCCCAATACGGTCGTGATCGGAAATCTGGGCGATCCGCGCACGGCAACAGCGACAGCATGTCGGGCCGGGCTAACCACTGTCGGCACCGAAATGCGTGGCGGCGGGACGGTGTCTCTAGATGCGCTGGACATCTGCCGCAAAGGCGTTCGCAATGTGCTGGCCCATTTGGGGGTAATAGAACCGACCGGCAATGCTCCGCCACAGGCAGGCGACATCCTCAATCTGCCAGGCCCTGCCGCCTATGTCTATGCCGACGACGATGGCGTGTTCGAGCCATTTCACGAGCTTGGGACCCCGGTATTCGCAGGCCAGCCCGCCGGACGCATCCACCGACCCTGGGACACCGCCTTTCGTCCGGTAACCCTGTGTTACGCGCTGGACGGGATCGTTTTCGGCAGGCGTCATCTGGGCCGTGTTGCGCCAGGAAACTGTGTCTTGGTCGTCGCTGCCCCTGCCAAGGGCTTGCCCATGGGCCTGAGCGGAGCCGGAGCATGATCGCACTTTCGGATGTAGGGAGCGCGCGGGACCGCATCGCAGGCCAGATACGTCTGACCCCGGTGATGGTTCTTGATCGCGCGCGTGAGCCATTGCCGATCGCGGCCGAGGTGGTGGCCAAGCTGGAACTGCATCAGGTGACGGGGTCGTTCAAGGCGCGGGGTGCCATTAGCAGGCTGACAGACCTGCAACCGGACCGGATCGCCGCGGGCATTGTCGCGGCATCGGGTGGCAATCACGGTGTAGCCGTGGCCTGGGCCGCCTCGCTCGTTGGGCAAGCCGCGCGGATCTATGTGCCCTCGGGCGTCTCGCCCGCCAAGGCAGCGGCGATGCGGGGCTGGGGCGCGACGGTGACAATCGCGGGCGACGAATTCGTCACCGCTGATGCGGCGGCCCGGGCCGATGTCGCGCAAACCGGTGCCACCTATTTCCACCCATTCGCTGATCCGCAGGTTGTGGCCGGACAGGGCACTATCGGGCTGGAACTGCTCGAACAGGCGGGCGACTTTGACACTCTGGTCGTTGCCATTGGGGGGGGTGGGCTGATCTCGGGGTTGGGCACGGTGATCCGCGCCCTGCGGCCCGGTGTCAGCATCATGGGGGTCGAGCCCGTCGGATCGCCGACCCTTGCCGCCAGTCTGAAGGCTGGCAGGCTTGTTGGCCTCGATGCGGTCACAAGCCGTGTTCCCACCATGTCTTGCCACAAGACCGACGAACGGATTTTCCAGATCGCGCAGGGGGTGATCGATGAGATCCTCTTAGTCGAAGATGACGATATGCTTGCCGCCTCGCGCTGGTTGTGGCGCGAGTTCGGCATTGCTGCTGATCTTGCCGGCGCAGCCACGACGGCGGCTCTTCGGGTTCATCCGGCGGCGTTTGCCGGGTCCCGCCGCATCTGCACGCTGGTCTGTGGGGCGGGGCTGGAGGGGACCGTTTTATGAAGATCTTGGTTGCTGGTGCCGGGCTCTTTGGGCGCACGCATATGGAGCTCCTTGTGGGGCAGGGCGCGGTGATCGCAGCGGCTGACCCAGTGGTCGCCTTAGCGGACCGCGCGCGGGCTGATTTCGGCGCAGAGACAGGGCCGGACGCGATTGCGCTCATGGACACCTTTCGCCCTGATGGCGTCATTATCGCCGCCTCTGCCGCCGCGCATCTGCCTTTGGCTGGGGCGGCTCTGGCGCGCGGCATTCCGGTTCTCGTAGAAAAGCCGGTTGCGCTGACTAGCAAAGAAGCGGCGCGGATCGGGCAGCTTGCGGCGGCCAGCGGAACCTTTGCACTGCCGGGCCACGTGCTGCGCTTTTCCGCCCAGCACCAGGCCCTGGCCAGTGCGGTGCATCGCAGCACCATCGGGCCCGTGCTGTCGGTCACATCGCGGCGCTACCGCGATGCGGGCCATGCGCTGCGCTATGCCGACATTGACCCAGTCCTGATGACGATGGTCCACGACATTGACCTTGCGCAGTGGATGACAGGCAACCGTGCGATATCCGCGCGGGCGGATCGGGTGAGGGGCCGGGATGGGCGTTCGGTCACTCATGCCACGCTGCGTGACAGCGGTGGCGTCCTGTGGCAGCTGGTCTCGGCCTGGACCTATCCTGGTGAAGATGCCCCGCCCGACCGGATTGAGGTTCTGGGCGAAGATGGCAGCCTTGAATTGGTCGTCGGGTCCGGCCTGACCTCTTCTGCAGCGGGGCGGATCTTTCACAGCGATCCGACCGAAGACGCACTGCTGGCGGAACAGACGGCCTTCCTTGCCGCCATCAGTACCGGTATCGCACCGCCAGAGGTCACCATGGACGATGCCATCGCAGGCCTGAAGGCGGTGGAAATGGTGCTGGCCGACCTTGGCCTTGTCGGGTCAGGATCGGCGTGATGCTGGCCGATGCCCATCTGCACTTGTTCCGGCATGGATATGGGCCTGCGTCGATCCATGCCCGTCTGGGCGGCCTGTCCGACATCGATGCCTACGATCGTCTTCGCCAGACGCACGGCATCCGGGCGGGTCTTGTGATCGGATATGAGGCCGACGCGATCGACCCCGATAACAACCGCTATCTGCGCGAACTGGCCCCGGGACGCGAATGGCTGCACAGCCTTGCCTTTTGCGATGTCGGCGCCTCGCCAGATGCGGCATGGATCCGCAACCGGCTGGCAGAGGGCCACCGGGGGCTGGCGCTCTATGTGGCGGACACGGCGGCGGCGACCGCGTTGTCGGGTTGGTCCGCAGAGGCATGGCGCTCCCTGAACGACCATGCGGCGCTGATTTCGCTGAACGCCCGACCCGAGGCGACAGCTCTGTTGGCCCCGGTGATCGCCGCTGCACCTGACTGTCGTTTTCTCTTCTCCCATGTAGGTCTGCCGGGCCGCCACGGCGCACCTCCACATGGGCAGGCCCCGCACGACAGGCTACGCCCGTTGCTGGCGCTGGCCGGGCACGATAACGTTTACGTCAAGATCTCCGGCCTCTACGCGATCTGCGATCCTCCAAGCCTGTGGCCGCAGCAGACGGCAGATCCGTTTGTGGCTGAGGTTTTGGCAGCCTTTGGGCCCGAAAGGTGCCTATGGGGATCGGACTTCAGCCCGGCGCTGGAGTTTTTGAGGTTTGACCAGACGATCCCTGTGCTCACCGGCTGCCACCTGACGTCCGAAGAAACAGCTCAGGTCATGGGTGGCAATCTGGTCCGCCTGCTGGATCGCACCACTGGGTGAAAACAGGTGTTTTGGTAGGGTGGCCTTCTATTGGCTGGTTCACACGGACAATTCCGGGAAGGCCTAAATGTCTCGCTACCCGCAGGTCAGCGCGGGACTACTCAGCATCCCGCCGCGAGAGTTCATTGCCAGTGCCTCTTGCTCCGCCATTTACTGTCTTCGCTTTCTTAAACCTGTCGAGACGTCGTAAGTCTCTCTTTTCCTGTGGCGTGCACCTGCCGTTTCGACGATCAATGTGCAGTGTCGCGGTTGAGCACGTTATGATCTTTGCAGGAGCGCCCGCCAATGTTGGCGTCGCGTGCGGCGAAATTCTGGTCGCGCGCCACGTGTCGGCTCGCGACGGTGCGAAACAATCCCGCATTGCCGCTTTTGCCGTGCGGCGCGCCTTGAGGCTCACCCACGCGAAAAACGCCCGTTGCTCTTTCGCCCAATGTCTCCCGTGATCACATCAGCCACGATCATTCCGCCCAGCACCGAGACAAGAAAAATCATCGCCCCCGGGGAAAACATCCCGGCCGCAGCCAAGGCTGCCAATGGGATGTAACCTGCGAGGCCCCAGCCGAACCCAAACAAAAGGCCACTTGTGATCGGCTTCCAGCCTGATGTGCCATCCACTGGCTCGGCCTGCCCGCCCAGAAGAGGTGCCTGATGTTTGCCCGCTAAGGTCACGACAATTGCGGCCGTGACCACGGCAACAAGCAGGCCAAACCCCAGTGAAAGGTTCCAGGACGTCCCCAGCATCAGGAATGATTGCAGCAAAGCGGGGTCATGAAGGCCGGACAAGACAAAACCTGCGCCACACAGCAGGCCGCACGCCAATGCGACAAGACGGATCATGCGACACCTCCACCGCTTAGCAGTCCTTGCAGATAGACCGCGACTGCGGCACCTGCCACAATCGCCCCCCAAATGGCACCCATGCGCCCCGAGCGCCTTGCCGTTCCGGTTAGGGCGCCTCCCAAGCTTGCGCCGCCAAAGCGCACCCCAAGTCCGATAAGGACATCGCCGGCAACAAGAAGTGCCCAGTTGGGTTCGACAGAAACTGGGATTCCAAACCCAAACTTGGCCATAATCAGCGGGGCCGCTATACTGCCCCCAATAAAGGCAATGCTGGTTGCTGCTACGCCTTCGGCGCCACCAAGAAGGCTTCCAATCATCCTGGAAGCGCTCATGGCCCGGCCTGTCAGAACGGTCAAAAGACCTGCTGCGAGGCCAATGAGAGTGCCTCCTATGAGCAGCGATCCGAACCCAGACTCTAACTCACTCAAGACAACATCCTCCCTCTTTCAAAATCAGTTTGGGAAAAACAAGCTGGCAAAACGGGTGGAGCAGGATCGCCCTTGCCTTCTTCGCATCGAAGCGAGCGCTCTGCGCCACCCCTGCCACAGAGTCGGCGGTGGGGTTGCCCGCTGTGTTTTTCGAGACATTATGCGGCAAAATTGTGGCACATGTTGCGGTGTACGTCTAGATTCGATCGGCGTCGCGTTTTCGTGAGAATTTCTTAATTCATTGATAAATATATAAAGTACGAGTATTTTTTCAGAATTTCGCGTGATCTCCCCGACGCAGCGTCAACCAAGTTAAACACTTGAAACTGTAAATTTGTGGTGACATAGTGGCATGGGCCCATCAGGTAGTGCGTAAGACGTTTGCTTGTCCGGGCTGGGCAGAGCCAGTGTCGTCACTCTGCCCCTCTTTGAAAGTGACGACGAGGGCACGGAGGAACATCAATGTCCAACGATCCTGACAAGGTCTGGCCAACTGGCCTGAACTTGAGAGAAGCAGAAGAAGTCCACAGCTACCTGATCGACGGCACGCGCGTGTTCGGCGTTATCGCCCTTATCGCGCACATTCTGGTTGCCGTTTCGACCCCGTGGCTTGGGTGAGGAGCACATCATGAACAATGCAAAGATGTGGCTCGTCGTGAAGCCAACCGTTGGCATCCCGCTGTTTTTGGGTGCAGTCGCCGTGGGGTCCTTTGCGGTCCACGTCGCTGTTCTCAGCAACACAACTTGGGTTGCCGACTTCCTGTCCGGTAAGCCGATCGGCGCGGGCATGGCGTCAGCTACGCTTGTCTTGCCAGAGGAGGAGGCCGCCAAAGCTTCCTACACCGCTTCGGCAGGGAAAGAAGTGCTGATCACGATGCCAGATGGCACAACGGCAATTGCAGTTCTGCAAGCGCCTGACCAGCTGGCGTCCTACTAGGCTGATCCGCCCTGTGCCAGGGGCGGTGACAGCAGGTGTGAGGCCCCCTGTCCTCCGGCATGAGGGTCTCACACCATAATTTCCGCATGGGGTCGATTTGTCCCCAAGAATGGTCGGGTCAGCCGATGTTCAATTACAAAAGCTACGCGCTGCGCAAGATCTCGGGGGTCGGGGTCCGCTATCTGCCTTTCGCCGACGCGGCATCGGATGACGTGCCTTTGTCGAGACTGCTGCGTCTGTCGCTTTTTCAAGTTTCCGTTGGCATGGCCTTGGTCTTGATGGTTGGCACGCTGAACCGTGTGATGATTGTCGAGCTGAAGGTTCCTGCAGCGCTTGTGGCTGGAATGTTGGCCTTGCCGCTTCTCTTTGCCCCGTTCCGGGCGTTGATTGGCTTTCGGTCAGATCGGTTCCAGTCGGCGCTGGGGCTGCGGCGCTTGCCCTATATCTTCAAGGGCACGATGCTGCAGTTCGGCGGTTTTGCCATCATGCCCTTCGCGCTTTTGGTGCTGTCAGGCTATGGCGAGGCGATCAATGCACCGCGCTGGATTGGGCTGAGTTCGGCCGCGCTCGCCTTTTTGCTGGTGGGCGCGGGGGTGCATATTGTGCAAACGATCGGGTTGGCCTTGGCAACCGATCTGGTGCCGGAAGCGGATCAGCCAAAGGTCGTCGGGCTGATGTATGTGATGCTGTTGGTTGGCATGATCGTCAGCGCCTTTGTCTACGGCGCCCTTCTTGAGACTTACACACCGGGCCGCCTGATCCAAGTCATCCAAGGCTCGGCGGTGATCACCATTGCGCTGAACTTCTACGCCATGTGGAAGCAAGAGGCGCGTGACCGCAACCGGGCGATAACGCCTCAGGGCCCGCAGGTCGGGTTTTCCGAAGCTTGGGCCCGCCTGACCGAACGGCCGGGCATGATGCGTCTTTTGACAGTCATTGCACTTGGAACCGCGGGTTTTGGCATGGCCGATGTTCTGCTTGAGCCGTTTGGCGGGCAGGTTCTGCTGATGAGCGTGGCCGAAACCACAAGACTGACCGTGTTTCTGGCCTGCGGCAGCCTTGTCGGTTTTGTTATGGCGTCGCGATGGCTTGGCGCGGGCACCCGTCCGATTGAGATGTCGATTTTTGGTGCTGCGGTCGGTATTCCGGCCTTTGGCCTGATTGTCTGGTCATCAACGCTGCTGTCCGTTCCGGTCCTGTGGACGGGCACGGTTCTGGCGGGGTTTGGTGCGGGGCTGTTCGCGCATGGCACATTGACCGCCACGATGCGCTCGGCGCCGCGTGACCAGATCGGGCTTTCGCTGGGGGCTTGGGGGGCTGTGCAGGCCACCTCTGCCGGAGTTGCAATCGCCCTTGGCGGGGTGATCCGGGACGTGATTTTGGCGAAAGAAACGATGGGGGCCTCTGCCGCGACGCCCTATACATCGGTCTTCGCCCTTGAAGCCGGGCTCTTGACGCCTGGCCTCTTGTTGGCGTTACCCTTGCGGGGCAAGACTGGACTACGCAAAACCACATTAGAAGCAGCCGAGAAATCCGGTCCGACAGGGGTGAAAGACGCGCAAACCGCGGCGTCGCCCTTGGTGGAGGGGCGCGCAGGCTGAACGAAGATTACGTCAACCGGTCCTTACGGGCCTCCCAGGACAAAAGGTGAATTATGACGACCATCATCACACGACTTTACCCGACCCAGTCCGCCGCGAATGCCGCACGGGCGAGCCTTTTGGAAAAGGGTCAGACCGAAGACACGATCCAGATCATTCTGGGCGGCAAATCCGACGAGGCCGCCGCCGCGATGAACGCCGCGCGGGTCAGCAAAGCCTCGGCTGCGGCCTATCTGCAGGCGATGACGGGCAAGCAAGCACTGTTGGTGGTGCAGGCCCCCTTCAACCCCATCGGGACGGCGCAAAAGGCGATGCGGGTTTTGCAAAAGCATCCCGCAATGGATGTGGGCCTGGCCGATGAGGACGTCTATCTGCGTGAATACCCGGACGCACGGTTCTCAAACAGCATCATGAACGACCACCCGCTGTTCATGTCCAATCCGTTCCGCCGGTTGTCCCATGGGCATATCTTCGGCAGCAACCCGATCATGGAAAGCAAACCGCGCACCTCGGCGATGCGGGGCGGCGGTCATATGTCTCGGATGTTCTGGCCCATGAAACTGGTCTCGCCGCCCAAAGAGCGCAGCTCGGCCATTCGGGGCGGGCGGCTGTTCTCCTCGCTCTTCGGTCTGCCTTTGTTGACAAGCCGATGGCCGTCGCGGGACGATGTGCCCACCATCATTCGGTGATCTGCTGACATCAGACCACCACCCCGCCGCAGCAGACTGGGAGTGCGGCCGGCGTGATGGTTGTATCTCGCTCGAAATCCCAAGCGCCCCTGCGAAGCACGGGGGCGCTTGAAGGCGTGGTGCCCGCTTGCAGCGGGTGGAAGCGGAGAGGGTGCCAAAGAGGTACATTTGAGTGTTTTTTTGCGGGTGCTAGGAGGCTTGAGGCGCCATTTATCGCAAGAGCAGCCGTAGCTGCTGCGAACTCGGTCTGCTTGATCGAGATCCCTCTTGCCGGCCTTACAATTCCAACAACATCCGCTGCAGCCGCCGCAAGCCTCATGTTCTGGTGCGGAAGATTGCGCAGCCCAAAAGCTGCATGCCAATTGTCTAGAGGACATTAGATCGACTTATACAAATCGTGAAAAATCCAAAATGACATGCGCCATGGCCAAGCCCCATAAGGCAGCAAGACGGGGCCTTTGCGTCATCAACGTCTCAAATTTTTGGCAAACGCCTAATTTGGCAAGAAAGCCAGTTTTAATAGGTGTTTTGGCCTCGGCATGTGACCCCTGGAGTAAAATGACACAGGGCGTCAGAGCTAAGGGCAATTTATCCAGCTCAGTTCTTTCATGGCCAGTTATCACAAGCCAAGGATTGTTACTGATGCTTCGCGTTTTCAAGGCTATCTCCTGCGCAACGCTCTCAAACGCCTGCGTCAGGTCAGTCCGAGCGTTCCGGATGCGGCGGACTGTGCTTGCCATGATGGCATTTTGCCTTAGCGGCATTTTTTCTTTTGCTCAAGCAGCCGATCTGGAACTCATCGAATATGATGTAGATGCTTATTCCGGTGCTATCACCATCTCTCCGACTGTTGGGGACACTGTCAGGAATCGAGATGCCGGTTGCTATGGACCCGGTATATACCTCATGGGGTCGGGGGGGTTACACCGACACCAAGATTCATCTCTGCTTGCGGGACAGAGACATTCACCTTTACCGGCATCGGCTTTACCGGAGGATATCTATATAGCGATTATTTCGATCGTATTGTTCAATGGTCATCTGTTGCCGCCGCGCCAGTAGATACGACCCCGCCGACATCCAGCATTGTCGTGTCGGACACCGCATTGCTCGCCGGGGAAACATCTCTGGGCACCTTTACGTTCAGCGAGGCTGTCACCGGGTTTAGCAATGCCGATCTCACCATTGCCAATGGGATGCTGTCCGCTGTCAGCAGCGGTGATGGTGGCATCACTTGGACCGCGACCTTTACGCCGACGGCTTCCATGACGGATGCAACAAACGTCATCACCCTCGATATGACCGGTCTTACAGATGCGGCCAGCAATCCCGGGGTCGGTACAACGAACAGCAATAATTATTCGGTCGCGACCGTACGCCCCGCGGCAAGCATTGTCGTTTCGAACAATGCTTTGCGCATCGCAGACACATCTTTGGTGACCATTACCTTCAGCGAGGCCGTGACGGGATTTGCCAATGCTGATCTGACCATTGCCAATGGGACGCTTTCCTCTGTCAGCAGCAGTGATGGTGGCGTCACTTGGACCGCGACCTTCACGCCGACGGCTTCCGTGACGGATGCGACAAACATCATCACGCTTGCCATGACAGGTGTGGCGAATGCGGCCGGAAACTCTGGGACAGGCACCACAGACAGCAACAATTACGCGATCGATACAGTGCGACCCACGGCAACCATTGTTGTCGCGGACACGGCATTAAGTATCGGGGAAACATCATCGGTCACCTTTACGTTCAGCGAGGCTGTGGCAGGGTTTACCAATGCCGATCTGACCATCGCGAATGGAACACTCTCGGCTGTTAGCAGCAGTGATGGTGGTATCACTTGGACCGCGACCCTGACGCCCACGGCTTCCATAACCGATGCAACAAACGTCATTACCCTTGATATGATCGGCGTCACCGACGCGGCTGGGAATGCTGGGACGGGAACCACGGACAGCAACAACTACATGATTGATACGGTTGCTCCCACAGTGACCTCTGTCAACTCATCCACAGCCGATGGCACCTACACGGTCGGTGACACCGTCAGCGTTCAGGTGAACTTCAATGAATCCGTGACGGTCACCGGAACACCGCAGTTGACCTTGGAGACGGGCTCAACGGATCAGACTGTGAGTTATGCCTCCGGCTCTGGGACCTCGGCCTTAACCTTCACCTACACGGTTCAAGCAGGTGATAGCTCCGCCGATCTGGACTATGTCGGGACATCGTCTTTGACGCTGAATAGCGGCACGATCCGCGACAGTGCCGGCAACACTGCGACGCTGACGCTCGCGTCGCCGGGTGCGGCGAATTCACTGGGAAACAACAAGGCTCTCGTTATCAACGGGGTTCAGCCGGCAGTCACCGGCCTTAGCCCAAGTTCCGGTTCAACCACGGGCGGGACGAGCGTTGTGCTGTCCGGCACGGGCTTTACGGGCGCAACCGCAGTATCTTTTGGGGCGACCCCGGCGACAGGTTTCATCGTGAACTCTGCAACGCAGATCATCGCCACAGCACCTGCGGGTTCGGCGGGTGTTGTGAACGTCACAGTCACAACGGCCGGGGGAACAAGTTTAACGGGCGCGTCAAACCAATACACGTATGTCACTCCGGCCACGGTCCCCGGTGTCCCGACGATTGGGACGGCAACGGCGGGCGATGCGCAGGCCAGCGTTGCGTTCACGGCACCCGCCAGCAATGGTGGCGCTGCGATCACGGGGTATACGGTGACAGCCAGCCCGGGTGGCGCCTTCGGCACGGGGAGTTCCTCGCCTGTCATCGTTACAGGTTTGACAAACGGGACGGCCTATACCTTCACGGTGACCGCAACGAACTCGGCAGGCACCGGTCAAGCCTCGGCGGCGTCAAACTCTGTCACCCCGGCGGCGGCCCAGACGATCACCTTCGCGAACCCCGGCACCCAGAACTTTGGGACCACGCCAACGTTGAGCGCGACGGCAAGTTCAACCTTGTCGGTGACCTTCACCTCCTCCACCACAGGGGTTTGCACCATCACCTCTGGTGGCGCGCTGACCTTCGTCACGGCTGGCAGCTGCACGATCAATGCGGACCAAGCCGGGAACGGGAGCTTCTCGGCTGCGCCCCAGGTGAGCCAGACCTTCACAGTGAGTCCGATAGTGCCGGGTGCCCCCACGATTGGAGTGGCGACGGCGGGTGACACGCAGGCCACTGTTGCCTTCACAGCCCCTGCCAGCACGGGCGGAACCTTGATCACGAACTACACGGTGACGGTGAGCCCCCCGGATGTGGCGCCCGTCAATGGCAGTAGCTCACCGATCACCGTGCTGGGTCTCACCAATGGACAGGCTTATGCCTTCACGGTAACCGCAACGAACTCGGCGGGCGACGGTCCAGCCTCGGCGGGTTCCAACGCTGTCACCCCGGGTGCGGCCCAGACGATCACCTTCGCTAGTCCCGGTGATCAGAACTTTGGGACCACGCCAACGTTGAGCGCGACAGCAAGTTCAAGCTTGGTAGTGACCTTCACCTCCTCCACCTCAGGGGTTTGCACCATCACCTCTGGTGGTGTACTGACCTTCGTCGCGGCTGGAAGCTGCACGATCAATGCGGACCAAGCCGGAGACGGTACCTACTTGGCTGCGCCACAGCTGAGCCGGACCTTTAGCGTACTTCCCGTGGTCCCAGGCGCCCCGACGATTGGGACAGCGACGGCGGGCGATGCGCAAGCCAGCGTTGCGTTCACAGCACCCGCCAGCAATGGTGGCGCTGCGATCACGGGGTATACGGTGACAGCCAGCCCGGGTGGCGCCACCGGCTCGGCGAGCTCCTCGCCGATCACCGTCACAGGTTTGACGAACGGGACGGCCTATTCCTTCACGGTGACCACAACGAACTCGGCGGGCACTGGGCCATCCTCTGTAGCGTCGAACTCTATCACTCCCGAGTCTTCCCAACAGCAGGCCACCATCCCAGCGGCTCCAACCAACTTGACGGCCACGGCGGGGGATGGGTCGGCAACGATCAGCTTTACTGCAGGGGCAGACGGCGGGTCAGCCATCATCAACTATAAGTACAGCTTGGACAGTGGCTCAAATTGGACAGCCTTAAGCCCTTCTGACACGACAAGCCCGATCACGATCTCGGGGCTGACGAATGGCACGACATACGCGATCAGTATGCTGGCGGTGAACTCGGTCGGTGATGGCTTACCGTCGCAAGCTGTTTCGGTGACGCCACAGGGTCAGTCCGTGAACAACACTGTGTTCAGCAGCCAGCTGTGGTGGTTTGGCACCCCCAACAGCACATTGCCTCAAGCGGCCTTCACCAGCTTAGGTACCTCGCTGTCGGGCAATGGGTTCTTGATGGAAAGTGCTTTAGACCGATTTCTGGGAGACTACTTCTTCGGTGCCACGCCTTTCGGTTCTGAGCCCAATATGCCTTGGGCGGGGAGTGGCTTGAGAGTTGGACCATATGGCACCTATGAGGGTAGTTCTGGCGGCGCTTCAGAGCCCATTACTGACTCATCGGGCAACATCGTGAGCCTTTATGGCGACCAGTTTTTTGCCAGCACCAAGGGCACTAATGGTCTGCAGATCACCGGGTTTGACCTGAATGCCGATAACAACGGTGAGTTTCTGTTCAGCAGCATGAACTACCTCAGCGTCGCCAATGGCTGGCGTCGCACGGGCTTTGCTGAGTTGAATTACCGTGACACCGAAGGGGTCGGCTCTACGCTCAGCATGAATGGCCGGATGTCATGGGAACGCTATGCAAATGCCACCACCATGTACGGCTATTTCTTGGGCGCTGACGTGCAACGGTCGAACCTGCAAAGCGGTGCTCCGGGGCGGCAGAACACATGGGGCGCTGTTGCGGGTGCCTATGTAATCGCGCAGGCGGAAAATGGCGTGATCGGGTCGGCCTATGGCGGGATTGGGCTGAATGCCAACGATCTGTTCATGGACGATGGCACCGTCACCGTTGCGGACCAGTATGGCACCCAGTCGATCATGCTGGGCGCGTCTGTGTCTGGCGAGATGGACCGGCAGAGTTATCTTCTGCGCCCGTCTGTGTCGGCGAACTTTGGTCAGACCTACATTGGCGATCTGAGCATGACGCAAACCACGGCTGGCAACTCGACGGCCTTGCCGGTGTCGGGCGGCACGGTGCGGTTCTACAGCCTTGTTGTTGAGCCGGAGTTTGTCTTCAAGATGAACGCGTCTGCTGTCGGGCAGGGCCTGTCGGAAGTTACGCTTGCCCCGCGGCTGACCTGCGAGCGTCGTGAAGCTGTGACGGGCACCCGGGATTGCGGGTCGGGTCTGGCGCTGAACCTGACCCGCGCGTCCAGCGATGGTTTGACCACGGTGAACGCCGGCGTCAGCTTTGATCGCATCGGTGGCCAAGACCGCAGCTCAGCCAAGCTGCAACTGCAGATGGCTTTCTGAGGGCGCCCACATTCTGAGACAGGGGCGGCACTGCCGCCCCCTTTGCTTTGGCCGGGTTTGGTGCGCGGCGCCGTTGATCACGTGATACGCGCCATGTGCCGAAGCCTTCTGCGTATCAGGCCACCCGTTGATGGGCGTTGGCTGGACATCCCTGCAAGACCCATCCGCGCCCAATCGCATCTCAGGCTTGCGCGCCGGCGTTTGCTGGGCAAACCATGTGCCATTGCCAAGGAGGTGAGCCATGCCTGCAAAAGACCTATACCTAGGGGTCGATGCTGGATCGTCGGTCTGCAAGGCCGCGCTGTTTGACCAAGACGGGCGTCTTGTTGCGGTCGCGGCTGAGCCCACGCCATTGATCCGGTCAAATGCGCGGGTCGAAGCTGATCCGGAGCGGGCATGGGCTGCGGCGGTCAGCGTGCTGCGCCAGATGGTTGCCGCCGCCGCGTCCGAGGGCCAGATCGTGGCCATGGGGCTGGCCGGGGCGATGGTCGGGGCTTGGGTGGTGGATGCCAACGGGCAGACGTTGCGCGCCGGGATCAACTGGGAAGACAGTCGCGCGAATGGCGTGATTGATGCGATGAAACAGCAAAATCCCAAGGTGCTGGACGATATCTTTGCGCTGTCCGGGTCTGCGTTGCAGCAAGGCTGCACCTTGCCGGTGACCGCTGCCCTGTTGACGGAAGAGCCCGAGGTCATGGCGCATGCCCATGCTGTCCTTGGATACAAGGATTGGCTGCGCCTGCGACTGACGGGCGAGGTGGCGACCGATGTCAGTGAAGCGGCGGTCGCACCGGGGGACGCGCGCGCGCAAGGCCGCAGCGCTGACCTGATCGACCTTTTCGGTCTTTCCGCCCATCGGTCGCTTTTTCCGCCAGTGCTGGCCTCTGCCGCATGGGCGGGGCGGGTGACGGCTGCAGTCGCGGTGGAAACCGGATTGCCGCAAGGCCTGCCCGTCGTGGCGGGGGCAGGGGATGTGATCGCCAATGTGATCGGCGCGGGCGGCTTGCAGCCGGGCGCCATGACGGGCCTTTTGGGCACGACCTGTATGATCGGCATCTGCCGCACCGAGCCGGTTTTTGAACCTGCAGGTCTGGGGCTTTTGTTCTCCTTGCCCGAACAGCATTGGTTCCGGGCGATGGTCAATGTGGCTGGCACCTTGAACCTTGATTGGGTCACGGCCTTGCTGTGCCCCGAACTGTCAGACCACCCCGACCGTTGGCGCCGCATTGCCGAGATGGCGGCATCGGTTCCGGTCGGCTCGCGCGGGGTGACCTATCTTCCCTATCTCAGCGAAAGCGGGATCATTGCCCCGGTTGTCGATCCGTCGGCGCGGGCGGGTTTTGGCGGTTTGACACCCGCCGTCGGCCGGGCCGAGATGATCCGTGCCGTCTATGAAGGCGTGGCCTGTTCTATCGCCGATCTGTGCGACCTTCTGGGCACCCAAGGCGCGGGCCCCATTGTCCTGACCGGAGGCGGTGGGCGCAGTGCGCTGTGGTGTCAGATGATTGCAGAGCTGACCGGTCGCGTCGTTACCGTGCCTGAAGGCGCAGAATTCGGAGCTCGAGGGGCGGCCTTACTGGCCGCGACGGCCATGGGTCGCTTTGCGTCCGTGCGCGAGGCCTCCGCCGCCATGGCCGCCGATGGGACCACCTACCGGCCCTCTGGCACCCAAACTGCTGAATGGGCGGCCTTGCGCACCGCCTACGGCATGGCCCGCGACCGCGCGCTGCGCTAATCCACACCTGACAAAACGGCCGACAGAGCCCGATCCTTAGCCGGAGATGGGCGCAAAGATTTCTTGCCAATCGAATTGGTCTATACCAATCTTGCTCTGGTACACTCCTTTTGGAATCGGGTGCGATGAGCAGTTTGCCGAAGTACCGCCAAGTTGCAGACCGGCTTTCCGCGGAAATCGCGGCGGGTCGGCTGAAGGCTGGCGATCAAATCCCACCTGAAAGAACCTTTGCCGAAGACCTTGGCATCAGCCGCGCGACGGTGCGCATGGCGCTGCGGCATCTGGCTGAGCGCGGCATGATCGAAGCGCGTGTCGGGCAGGGCACCTTTGTCGGCGCGCCTGCGATCCAACAGCAATTGTCCACCCTCACCGGCTTTACTGAAGAGATGGAGCGGCAGGGCCGCCGTGCGGGATCAATCTTGACCGAAGCAACCTGCCGAGCGCCCTCCGCCGAAGCGGCCTTGGCCTTGGGACTCAGCGCTGGGGCCGAAGTGTGGCACATCACCCGCATCCGCCTTGCCGATGGTGAACCCGTGGCACTCGAAACCACCGAAGTTGTGGCTGAGGGCACGCCTGATTTGTTGCGCAAGGCGGATTTCGGTCGCATGTCGCTTTACGCGGTGCTGCAAGAGCAGTTCGACCTTCGTCCCGCCACTGCCGAACAGACCTTGGCCGCTGCGGCAGCGGATGAGGCTGTGGCCGTCCCATTGGGGATCGCCATAGGTGCACCGGTGCTGCGCCTGACCCGTCTGACCCGCGATGCTTCAGGCCGTCCGTTTGAACATGTCCGCTCCTATTATCGCGGCGATGCCTTCGTCATGAAGGTGCGTTTGGAACTGGGGGAAGGATGATAGAGACAGCCCGCACCTACCTTGCCGATCTTGTGGCGCGCTTGGCCGATCCTGCTCTGGCAGCGCAGTTGGAACCCGCAATCGCCGCCGTGGTCGCGGCAGTTCGGGCTGACCGGCTGGTCTATGTTTTCGGAACCGGGCATTCCCACCTATTGGCGCTTGATCTGCATTACCGCGCGGGTGGGCCCGCCTATGTGGTTCCGGTGCTGGATGAAAGCCTTATGCTGCATCACGGCGCCATGGCATCGACTGAGCGAGAGCGTTTGTCGGGGGCCGCGGCTCAGGCGCTTTCCCGGTATCCGATCACAGCGGGAGATGTCGTTATCGTCATTTCCAATTCCGGCGTGAATGCGGCTCCGGTTGAGGCGGCAGAGTTGGCGAAGGCGCTGGGTGCGACTGTCATCGCGCTGACCTCACGGGCCTATTCGGAGGCGGCGGCGCGGGGTCGGCCGACGCTTGCCAGCCGCGCCGATCATGTGCTCGACAACGCGCTTCCGCCCGGTGACGCGCTGGTGGCGTTGCCTGGAACCGGCCTTAAGGCTGGGCCGGGCTCCACCTCCATCGGCGCGGCCATCTTGCAGGCGCTGTTTGCCGAAGCGGCCGCACGGCTGGCGGCGGACGGGGCGCCATTAATCTTGCTTAGCGCCAATATGCCCGGCGCGGCGGAAAACAACAGGGAGTTGATCGCGCGGTATGGTCCGCGCAATCCGCATCTCTGAGCACACTGCAACAGGAGAGGATATACCATGCGAACTGCCTTAAAATCATTGCTGACAGCGGCGATCGTGCTTTCGCCGCTCCCGCTTGCCGCGCAAGACCCGACCGAGGTCACGCTGTGGCACATGGAACAACCGCCACATCGTGTGGCGCGGATCCAAGAATTGATCGACGCGTTCAACGCGGCCAACCCCGATGTGGTGGTCAAGCAAGAACCGCAGAACTGGGGCGAGATCTATGCCAAGGCCCCCGCAGCCGTGGCGGCAGGTGCTGGGCCGGACATGCTCTTCGCGATCCCCGACTTTGCCCCGATCTTCAAGGATCTGGGCCAGCTGGATTCGGTCGCCGATTTCGTGGCTGAACTGGATGCCAAGCACGACTTCGTCGACAGCGCGGTTGAGGCCTATACCTATGACGACGGAATCTGGGCTGTGCCGATGTACAACATGACCATGCACATGTGGTATCGCCCCTCGGTCTTGGAAGCCGCTGGCGTCGCGGTGCCGACCACATGGGATGAATGGAAAGCCGCCGCTGAAAAGCTGACGGTGGATGGCAAATACGGGATGGGTCTGCCGGCCAACAAGCAGCTTTACACCGACCAGACCGTCTATTCGGTGATGCTGAACGGCGGCGCCTCCGAGATCTACAACGAAGACGGTAGCCTGCGGTTCGACAATCCCGAAACGGTGGCGGCCTATGACTTCTACAAATCAATGATGGCCTATTCGCCGCCCGATGCGCCATCTTGGACCTGGGGTGAGGCGGAAGCCTGCTTTGCCTCGCGTTCTTGCGCGATGGTCATGCAGTTCAGCGTGATCTCGACCTATGACACCCAGGCCGAAGGCGATGCCGCCGATCTGGGCGTTGCAGCCCTTCCCGTCAAGACCGCAGGCGAGGCACCCGGCACCATCGCCTATGCCAACGCCGTCATGTTCCTGTCGAAAGACGAAGCCCGCCGCGCCGCGTCGCAGCGCTTTATCGCCTTCCTCTTGGAGCCGGAAAACTATGGCCGCTTCTTGAACATGGAGCCGGGGCTGTTCTTCCCGGTCACCGCCGATGGGGCCAAGGCAGAATCGCTGTGGTCTGATCCGATGGTCCAAAAGTACCGCAGCCAGATCGAAACGATCATCGCCAACAGCGCCAATGGCAAGCTCTTCGGCTTTACCTCGGGCCGCGTGTTCCCGGCGATTTCGGCGATCTCGGCACAGAACGTTCTGGCCGAAACGCTGCAGAACATCGTTGTAAATGGCACCGAGACGGCGGCGGCGGTCACGGCGGGTCAGGCCCGCATGTCCGAGTTGGCGCAGTAAGAAAGGGGGCGCCGGTGCGACAGGGAACGCTAGGACTTTTCCTGATCGCGCCGGCGCTCGCGCTTTTGGCGGCTGTGCTGGCATGGCCGATGCTCTCTGCCATTGTGATGTCCTTTCAGGATGTGCGGGTGGTGGGGTCCGACGGCCCGTTCATCGGGCTTGCAAATTACGAAAAGGTCTTGGCTGACCCGGCCTTCTGGCGGGCGGCCAAGCTCAGTTTGGTCTGGGTGGTTGCGAATGCCGTGGTGCAGACTGCCCTTGCCCTGGCCGCCGCGCTGATCCTGAACCAGCGGTTTCGCGGCGTGCAGATTGCGCGGACCTGGATCATCCTCAGCTGGATCGTCCCGACCGTCGTTGTCGTCATGATCTGGCGCTGGCTGTTTTCAACCTCAGGCGGGGTGGTGAACCCCGCGCTGATGGGGCTGGGCCTGACAGAGCGCCCTGTCGGGTTTTTCGCCACCCCTTGGACGGCCTTTGCCACCCTGGTGTTCATCAACTCTTGGCGCTGGTTTCCCTTCATCACCCTAATGATGCTGGCCGGGTTGACCCGCATCCCCGCCGACCTGCTTGAGGCCGCGCGGGTTGATGGGGCGGGCCCCTGGAAGCGCTTTATGCGCATCACATGGCCGCTGTTGGCCCCGACGATGACTGTCCTTTTGGTGATCGGCACGCTGTTGTCGTTCAATGTGTTCGATGTGATCTGGCTTTTGACCTCTGGCGGGCCTGCTGGGGCCACGCGCACGCTGCCAGTCCTGATCTATGAGACCGCGTTTCGCGGCTATCGCATCAGCGAGGCGGCCACGATTGCCGTGCTGGCGACCGTTCTCTTGATGACATTTGCCGTCTTTGCCACCCGCAAACTGGCCCTGTCAGGAGATGAGCGATGACGCATCGCATGGGCTGGAAACTCTTGCTTTGGGCCGGGTTCGCCGTGATCTGCGGGATGGTCGCCCTGCCGTTTTGGTTCGTCCTGACCGGATCGGTCAAGGCACCGCAGGAAATCATCGCGCGCATTCCGACGGTGTTTCCCGAAAGCTTCACGACCCAGCATTATCAAAAGCTTTTGGCCGCATCAGACTATACGGCCTACATGCTCAACTCGGTTCTGGTCGCCACCGCCTCGACCGTCCTCACGCTGGCCCTGTCCATTCCGGCCGGATACGCCTTTTTCCGGCTGCGGTTTCGGGGTCGCGATGCGGTCTACCGGGTGATCCTCTTGGCCTATGCCTTTCCCTCCATCGTGGTGCTGGTGCCGCTGTTCGCCATGTTCGCCAAGATGAACCTGATCGACAGCCGCTTTGCCTTGGTCTTGGTCAACACAGCCTTTGCGCTGCCCTTTGCCATCTGGATGCTGCGGGCGTTCTTCGCTCAGATCCCGCCTGACATCGAAGAGGCCGCGCGGATGGATGGTGGCCCGCCGCTCACGATCCTGCGGCGCATCCTTTTGCCTTTGATCGCGCCCGGCATGGGGGCAGTGGCGGTTTTCGCCTTTGTGACAAGCTGGACCGAATATGTCTTTGCCTCGGTCATGATCCTGTCGGACTCTTTGCGCACGGTGCCTGTCGGGTTTGCCGGGATCATCGGCCAGTATCAGGTGGATTGGGGCCTTCTGTTGGCGGGGGCCAGTCTGGCGATCCTGCCGGTTGTGGCGATCTTTGCGATCATCGGGAAATGGTTCGTGGCGGGCCTGACCGAAGGCGCGGTGAAATAGGGGAACGGGATGTCCGAAGTGCGGCTGGAAAGCCTGACGAAATCCTTTGGCGCAACGCAGGTGATCCCCGCGCTGGACCTGACCATCGCGGCGGGTGAGTTTTGCGTGCTGGTCGGCCCTTCGGGCTGCGGCAAGTCCACCTTGCTGCGCATGATTGCCGGGTTAGAGGAGCCCACATCCGGCCGCGTCCTGATTGGCGGGCGCAATGTCACCGGCCATGAACCCGGCCACCGGGGCGTGGCGATGGTGTTCCAGTCTTATGCGCTTTATCCGCACATGACCGTGCGCGATAACATGGAATTCGGGCTGGAGATGGCCGGCATGGCCAAGGCCGAACGCCGCACCACCGTTGAAGCCGCCGCGCGCACCTTGCGCCTGACCGACTATCTGGAACGCAAGCCGCGCGCCCTGTCGGGCGGGCAACGCCAGCGCGTCGCCATCGGGCGTGCCATTGTGCGCAAGCCCGAGGTGTTCCTGTTCGACGAACCCCTGTCGAACCTTGATGCCGAGTTGCGCGTTGAAATGCGGCTTGAGCTTGCCCGGCTGCACCGCGACATCGGGGCCACGATGATCCATGTCACCCATGATCAGGTTGAAGCGATGACGCTGGCCGATCGCATCGTGGTGATGAACGCAGGGCGGATCGAACAGGTCGGCACACCAAGCGCGCTTTACAATGACCCGGACACGATCTTTGTCGCGGGCTTTCTGGGGGCGCCGAAGATGAACCTGCTGCCGGTTCGTGTTCTGCGGCAAGAGGGGGGCCGCGCGGTGGTGGATGTCCCCGCCCTTGGCCTGACAGGCGTGGCCGTGCCGCTGCGGCACCCTTCCGCCCCGCCAACGACCGACGCCGTCCTTGGCTTTCGCGCCGAGGCTTGGGGCGAGACGGGGGATCACCCGCTGACCCTACGCGCCGAAGTGGTCGAGAATATGGGGGCCACGCGTTATCTTTACACCGCCACGACCCGCGGCGCGGCCGTCGTTGCCGAGGTGCCCCGGCGCGTTGATCTGCACGCGGGCGAGGATATTTCGCTTAGCCTCGACGCCTCGGCCTGCCTTCTCTTTTCGCCCGAAGGGGGGCGGCTGTGAAGGTTCTGATCCTCCCCGATTCTGCCGCTGCGACCGACCGGGCTGCCGGGATTATCGCGGCCTTCGTGGCCAGCGAGGCTAAGCCCGTGCTGGGGCTTGCAACAGGGGAAACCATGCGCCCGCTTTATGCGCGGCTTGTCGCGATGTGGGCTGCGGGGCAGGTCGATTTTGCGCCCGTCACCACCTTCAATCTGGACGAATATGTCGGCGTGCCCGCCGATCATCCGGCCAGTTTCGCAGCCTTCATGCGGGCCAATCTCTTTGACCATGTCACCATCGACCCTGCGCGCATCAACCTGCTGGCCGGCGACGCGCCTGACCCGGACGCCGAGGCCGCGTGCTATGAAGAGGCGATTACGGCGGCAGGGGGGATCGGTCTGCAAGTGCTGGGCATCGGGCGGAACGGCCATGTCGCCTTTAATGAGCCGACGTCTTCCCTTGCATCCCGGACCCGCGTCAAGACTTTGACCGAGGCCACGCGCCGCGCAAACGCCGCCGCCTTTGCGCCAGATCCGGTGCCGCGCTTTGCCATCACGCTTGGGATCGGCACGATCCTTGCGGCCAAGCGCTGTCTCCTCATCGCCACAGGTCAGTCCAAAGCGGATGCCGTGGCGCGCATGATCGAAGGGCCGCTGGGCGCGGATTGCCCTGCGACCGCACTTCAGATGCACCGGCAGGCGACGGTGGTCTTGGACGAAGAGGCGGCGTCAAACCTGCGCTTGCGGCATTATTATGAAACCGTTCATCCCGCCGGAGCCGAAGCGCGCTTGCCTTAACCCCTGCCGCGCAGCGGTTTGGGGCGCTGAGATCGCCGCAGGGTCGCTTAGTCCGGGCGCAGCCGCCGTGCTGCCAGCCAACTGGCCAGGGCCATCACACCAGCCGTGGTCAGGCACAACGGAAGGCCTCCGATTTGGTAACTCAGGCCCGACAAAAGCGTGCCAATCAACCGCCCCGCCGCATTTGCCATGTAGTAAAACCCAACATCCCGCGTGATCCTTGCGTCCGAGCCAAACGCCAAGATCAGGTAGGAATGAACCGAGGAATTCACCGCAAAGACAAAGCCGAACAGCAAGAGCCCGCCGATTAGCGTGGTGGTTAGCCAAGGGGCAGGCCCATCTGCCGCCCATGCCGCCGCCGCAAGTGCAAAGGGGATCGGCACCAAAAGCCCTGCCCAGACAATCGCCTTGCGCGTGGTCTCGGCCTCAGGCTGGCCCTTGGCCCCCAGAATTCGGGGTGCCATCGCCTGCACCGCGCCATAGGCGATGATCCAAAGCGCAAGGAAACTGCCGATCAGGAAGAACGCCTCGCGCCGCCCCTCGGCGGTGCCGTCTGACAAGACCGCCTGAAAATAGACCGGGATGCCGACCACGAACCAGACATCCCGTGCCCCGAACAGGAAAAGGCGCGCCAAGGACAGGCGGTTCACCCGGCTGTCCTGCGACCGAAAGCCCCCCCAAGCCTCGTCGGATTTCATCTTCCCCGGCAGACCCGCGGGCAGGAACAGCAACACGGCGATGAGGATCACTGCCAAGACCCCCGCCATCCCCCAGACCGCCGCCTGAAACCCCGCCAGCGCCAAAAGGGCGGCCCCTAGGAAAAACCCCAGCCCCTTTACCGCGTTCTTTGATCCGGTCAGCGCCGACACCCAGCGGAAGAGGCCGCCATCTTCTTTGGGCGCCAAGAGTTTGACCGCCGATTTCGAAGACATCTTGGCCAAGTCCTTCGCCACACCCGAAACGCCCTGAACCGCCATTACAAAGGCGACCGAGGCAGCAATGCCCCAGCCCGGATCAAGCTGCGCCAGCGCCACCAGCGCGCCGATCTGGAGCGCAAGCCCACCATAGAGCGTGGCCGCCAGCCCAAAGCGCGCGGCCAACCAGCCCGCGCAAAGGTTTGTCACGATCCCCGCCGCCTCATACAGCAGAAACAGCCATGCCAGTTGCACCGGCGTGAAGCCAAGACTGTTGAAGTGCAACAGCACCAGCATCCGCAGCGCGCCATCCGAGAGCATAAAGGCCCAATAGGCTGCCGTGACGGCGGCATAAGCGCGGATAGGGTTGGCTTCGGCCATAGATGGTCGCCTTGTCTGGTGGCGATCTGGCGGCGCTTTGCCCGCCAAACCTCCAAGTTACCGAATGTCAGATGAACGGGTCAGAGATGAACGGGTCAGAGACTGTGCGCCACCATCCGCGCGACATCCGCCAAACGGCAGGCATAGCCCCATTCATTGTCATACCAAGCGTAGATCTTCACCTGCGTGCCATTGATGACCATGGTCGAGGGCCCGTCGATGATGGATGAGCGCGGATCATTGGTGAAATCACAGGACACCAGCGGCCGGGTTTCAAACCCAAGGATGCCTTTCAGCGGCCCTTCGGCGGCAGCGGCAAACAGCGCGTTCACCTCTTCCACGGTCGTCGCCCGCTCCACCTCAAAGACGCAATCGGTCAGCGAGGCATTCAAGAGCGGAACCCGCACCGCGTGGCCGTTCAGGCGCCCCTTCAGTTCGGGGTAGATCAGCGTGATCGCGGTGGCGCTGCCTGTTGTGGTCGGGATCAGGTTCATCAGTGCGGAGCGGGCGCGGCGCATATCCTTGGCCGGGCGATCCACGATGGTTTGGGTGTTGGTCACATCATGGATCGTGGTGATCGATCCATGGCGAATGCCAAGCGCCTCATGGATCACCTTGACCACCGGGGCGAGGCAGTTCGTCGTGCAAGACGCCGCCGTCACCAGCGCTTGTGAGCCGTCGTAAAGCTGATGGTTCACACCAAAGACAAGGTTCAACGCGCCGCCATCCTTGACCGGGGCCGAGACGACGACCTTTTTCACCCCGGCAGCATAATAGGGCGCGATCTTTGCGGCGGTTTTGAACACGCCGGTGCAGTCGATCACCAGATCCACGCCCAGTTCGGCCAAGGGCAGGGCTTCGATGGTCTTTTCATGCGTCAGCCGGATGGTCTGGCCGTTCAGCACCAACGCGCCGTCGCCATAGCTGACGGGCGTGCGCCAGCGGCCATGAACGCTGTCGAACTCCATCAAGAGCGCGTGCTGCTCAGCGGTGCCGACAGGGTCGTTCAAAAGCACGATCTCGCCGCCACAGCCGGCGTCGATCAAGTCGCGCAGAACGAGTTTTCCGATGCGGCCAAGGCCGTTCAGGGCAATCCGTGTCATGGGGGTCAGGCCTTTGTTTCTGTGTCTGTGCCGATGGCGTCCACGCGGGATTGCAAGGACATGCGGCTGAGGCTGTCGAAGGGTAACTCGACGAAGGCTGCAATCCGGCGGCGCAGCGCGGCATAGGTTTGGGCAAAGACCAGCGCCTTTTCAGCGTCGGTTCCGACTGCCTTGACCGGGTCAGGCAGGCCCCAATGGCCAGTGATCGGCTGGCCGGGCCAAGGCGGACATTCTTCGGCCGCTGCCGTATCGCAGACGGTAAAGACGAAATCCATCACGATGGACCCCGGTGTTTGAAACTCCGAGATATGCTTCGAGCGCAGCTCTGTTGTGTCATGTCCATTGCGCTGAAGGATCTCAAGCGCAAAGGGGTTCAACTGGGTGTTGGGCCGCGTTCCGGCGGAGAAGGCTTGGAACTTTCCTTGGCCGAGGTCGCGCAGCAGCGCCTCGGCAAAGATCGAGCGGGCGGAATTGCCCGAACAGATGAAGAGCACGTCAAAATCTGTGTCGCGGTGCAGGGCAGTCATTGCGGCAGCGTCCTTTTGCGCACAAAGCAGGGGGGGGATTAAATCAGGCCGGGCGCGGCCGACATCAAGGGCGAGGTAGCCGATCAGCCCCTCGGCCGCGTCAAGATCGACCGCGTAGAACAAGGACCGCCCCTGCCGTGCGACCCGAACCAGCCCCGAGGCGGTGAGGTCAGCCAAATGATGCGACAGGGTGTTCTGTTTCAGGCCCAGCGCTTCGGCCATCTCGGTCGGGCGCACACCTTGCGGGGCAAAGCGCATCAAGAGACGGAAAACGGCCAAACGGTCGGGGTGGCCGAGCGTGGCAAAGGCATGTGTGGCGATCGTATGTTCCATAATTCCCGAATATAGGAAGTAAACTTGGGCGTCCAATGAAGGTTTCATGACAGCTCAGAAGGATGTTCTCGCTCGATGGGCGGAGAGGACGGCATTGAGGGCCGATGTGAAGGGCCATGAGGCCAAGCAGGTTACGGGACTGACAACTTTGATCGGGCAGGGGGCATAGGGTGCCGCTGGCCCTGCGGGCGCGCCTATTGGCGGCTTGGTTCGGGGCCAAACGGTCTCTGCCTCGGCAATTCTTTTCTTGCTGATGCATTTTCCGGCAAAGCTACCCCGCGCTGCATCAGATATGGGCGAAGCCCGCCAAACCGCGCGCAGCAAGGCGCCTCTTGGATGACCGGTCGTGCCACCCGCGTTAGGCAGGTTGGGCCAGCATAAGAAGGTCCGATGTCCATTTGCCCCGCCCCTCTGCCCCAGCGCAGCCATGGTGCCAGCCGGCTGGGCTTTCGTCAGGCCGGGGCCTTCACCCGGCTGGACCGTCTGACCCAATCCGGCAGCGCCAAGGCGTTTTGCCATATGACGCTATCAGGCCCCGAGGTGGTGTTTCTGAACACCTCCGGCGGTATGACCGGCGGCGACCAACTGCACTACGGGCTGGATCTTGGGCCGGGGGCCCGTGTCACCGCCACCACCCAGACCGCCGAGCGCGCCTATCGGTCTGCCTCGGGCGTGGCCGAAGTCAGTGTTGACCATCGGCTGGGCATGGGGGCCCATCTGGATTGGTTGCCGCAAGAGACGATCTTCTTCGACCAATCCGCCCTGCATCGCACCACCACTGTGCGCCTCGACCCCGGCGCGTCTTGCCTGTTGCTTGAGGCGGGAATTCTCGGCCGCGCCGCCATGGGCGAGCGGGTGGTGGCCCTTGACCTGCAGGACCGCCGCGAGGTCTGGCGCGGCGATATCCCAGTGCTTGTTGAACCGCTGCGGCTGAGTTCAGCGGCGCTTTGCGCCGGGGCCGGGGTGCTGCAAGGCGCGCGCGCCTTTGCCAGCCTTGCCCTTGTGCGGCAGGGGGCCGAGGCGGCGCTGGCGGCAGTGCGCCGGATTTTGGACGAGCCGGGCGTCACCAGCGGGGCATCTGCACTCGATGGCCGCGTGATGGTGCGGCTTTTGGCCGTGGATGGCTGGCCGATGCGCCGCCAGATCCTGCGGCTGTTGGACGTGTTGCGCGAGGCACCTGTGCCCCGCGTTTGGCAAATTTGAAGGGATAAGGCGATGAACCTGACGCCGCGTGAGAAGGAAAAGCTTCTGGTCAGCCTTGCCGCCATGGTGGCGCGTGGGCGTCTGGCGCGAGGGGTCAAGCTTAACCACCCCGAGGCGGTGGCCTTGATCAGCGATTTCGTCGTCGAAGGCGCGCGCGATGGCCGCTCGGTCGCCGATCTGATGGCGGCGGGCGCCCATGTCATCACCGCTGATCAATGCATGCCCGGCGTGGCCGAGATGATCCACTCGGTGCAGATCGAGGCGACGTTCCGCGACGGCACCAAACTTGTCACCGTCCATCACCCCATCCGCTGAGAGGCCGTTATGAAGTGTACCCCCAACCCTATCGCTTTCGGCCTCACGCTTATGGCGACCCCCGCCCTTGCCCATCCCGGTGACCACGGCGCGGCGGGTCTGATGCATCTTCTCACCGAACCCGACCATCTGGCGATGATTGCTCTGGCCGCGGCGGTTGTGGTGCTGGTGGCGGTCAAGCTGCGGGGCCGGTCATGATCCCGGGTGAGATCTTCGCAGCCGCCGGACACATCGTGCTGAACGAGGGCCTGCCGGTGACCGTGCTCATGGTCGCCAACACCGGCGATCGCCCGGTGCAGGTGGGCAGCCACTATCACTTTGCCGAGGCCAATGCCGCTTTGGGCTTTGACCGCGCCGCCGCGCGTGGCCAGCGGCTGAACATCCCCGCAGGCACCGCCGTACGCTTTGAACCCGGCCAATCGCGTGAGGTGCAGCTGGTGCCCTATCGCGGGGGACGGGTGGTGCAGGGATTTAACCAGCAGATCATGGGACCGCTCTAAGATGGCCTACACCATTCCCCGCGCCACCTATGCCACCATGTATGGCCCCACCACGGGCGACCGTCTGCGTCTGGGCGACACCGATCTGATTGTTGAGGTCGAGCGCGACCTGACGATCTATGGCGAAGAGGTCAAGTTCGGCGGCGGCAAGGTCATCCGCGACGGGATGGGGCAAAGCCAGATCAGTCGTGCGGGCGGCGCGATGGACACGGTGATCACCAATGCGCTGATCATTGACCATTCCGGCATCTACAAGGCCGATGTCGGCCTGCGCGACGGGCTCATCGCCGCCATCGGCAAGGCGGGCAACCCCGACACCCAGCCTGGCGTCACAATCATCATCGGCCCGGGCACTGAGATCATCGCAGGTGAGGGGCGCATCCTGACCCCGGGCGGCATGGACGCCCATATCCATTTCATCTGCCCCCAGCAGGTGGAGGATGCGCTGCATTCGGGCATCACCACCATGCTGGGCGGCGGCACGGGGCCTGCGCATGGCTCGCTGGCCACCACCTGCACGCCGGGGCCTTGGCATCTGGGCCGGATGATGCAGGCCGCCGACAACCTGCCGATAAACCTTGCCTTTGCCGGCAAGGGCAACGCCAGCCAGCCCGAAGCGCTGGTTGAACAGGTCCGCGCTGGAGCGGCGGCGCTGAAGCTGCATGAAGATTGGGGCACCACCCCCGCCGCGATTGATTGCTGCCTGGGCGTGGCCGATCAGATGGATGTGCAGGTGATGATCCACACCGACACACTGAACGAATCCGGCTTTGTTGAAAACACGCTCGCCGCCTTCAAGGGCCGCACCATCCACGCCTTTCACACCGAAGGGGCAGGGGGCGGGCACGCGCCTGACATCATGAAAGTGGTGGGCTGGCAGAACGTCCTGCCCTCGTCGACCAACCCGACCATGCCCTATACCGTCAACACAGTGGAAGAGCATCTCGACATGCTCATGGTCTGCCATCACCTCGACAAACGCATCCCCGAAGATGTGGCCTTCGCCGAAAGCCGCATCCGTCGCGAAACCATTGCCGCCGAAGACATCCTGCATGATATGGGAGCGTTTTCGGTAATCTCGTCCGACAGCCAAGCCATGGGCCGGGTGGGAGAGGTCATCACCCGCACATGGCAAACCGCCCATAAGATGCGCCAGCAGCGTGGGCGGCTGGCCGAGGAGACGGGCGACAACGATAACTTTCGCGTCCGCCGCTATATCGCGAAATACACCATCAACCCCGCCATCGTGCATGGGATCAGCCCGCATATTGGCAGCATTGCGGTGGGCAAACGTGCCGATCTGGTCCTGTGGAACCCCGCCTTCTTTGGTGCCAAGCCCGAGATGATCTTGCTGGGCGGCATGATCGTGGTCGCGCAAATGGGCGATCCGAACGGGTCAATCCCGGCTCAACCGATCTATTCGCGCCTGATGTTCGGGGCGCTGGGCCGGGCGGTTGAACGCTCTGCCGTGATCTTCGTCAGCCGCGCCGCTGAGGAAGATGACCTGCGCGCCCGCCTTGGGCTGGCCAAATCCACGCTGGCCGTCGAGCACACCCGCGACATCGCCAAGCGCGACATGGTGCTGAACGCCGCCACCCCCAAGGTCGAGATTGATCCCGAAACCTATGAGGTGCGCGCCGATGGCGAGGTGCTGACCTGCGCGCCCGCCACCGAACTGCCGCTCGCGCAGCGCTACTTTCTGTATTGAAAGGGAGGATCATGCTGCCTGACCCAATCCCGGCCCGGCTGTTGCGCACCGCCCCCGTGCGCACCGACGACACGGTGGTCTTGGACTATGATGCCCGCCTTGTGCGCCGCAAGCTTTTGACCACCACCGGCGGGCGCGACGTGCTTCTGTCTTTGCCCAGCGTCACCAATCTTGATGACTTCTGGGGCTTTGAGCTGGACGGCGGCCTGACCGTCCGCGTCGACCCCGCGCCTGAAACGGTGCTGGTGATCCGGGGTGATCTGACGCGGCTTGCCTGGCATATCGGCAACCGCCACACGCCCTGCCAGATCATGGCCGACCACCTTGTGATCCGCGAAGATCATGTGCTTGAACGCATGCTCGCGGGGCTTGGGGCCACGATCACCCGGGCGGTGCAGCCCTTCAAGCCCGAGGGTGGCGCTTATGGCCATGGCCGCACCATGGGCCATTCGCATGGGCCCGATCTAGAAAAGCCCGAGCCAGAAAAGCCCGGGCCGGGCGCGGACAGCTTTGGATGGCATGACCACGGCGATGGGCATCTGCATTTCCACGCGCCAAAGCCCGCAAGGTGAGCGCGCGTCTGACCCTGATGCAATGGCTCTCGCCGGCCTTTCCGACCGGGGCCTTTGCCTATAGCCATGGGCTTGAGCGGGTGATCGCCGCCGGGGATGTTCAGGACGCCCCCAGCATGGAGCGCTGGCTGCGCAATATCCTGCACTATGGGGCTGGCTGGAATGACGCAGTGCTTTTGTGCGCGGCCCTGCGTCCCGGCGCGGATCATCAGGCGCTTGACCATCTGGCGCGCGCCCTGCAGCCCAGCCTTGAACGCTTGCAGGAAAGCGCCGAGCAGGGGGCCGCCCTTGCCCGCACAATAGCAGCGATGACGGGGCGCCCCCTGCCGCCGCGCCTTTTGCCCATCGCGCTGGGCGAGGCGGCCGCCCCCTTGGGCCTTGCCCCGGCCGAAGTTGCGCAGCTTTATCTGCAAGGCTTTGCCGCCAACCTTTGCCTCATCGCCACGCGCCACATCCCCTTGGGCCAGACCGAAGGGCAGGCGGTTCTGGCCCGACTGTTGCCCGATATCGTGGCGCTTGGGGAAAGCGCCGCGCTTGCTGATACCGCCGATCTCAACAGCGCCACACTCGCGGCCGATCTGGCCGCCATGCAGCACGAAACCATGGATGTCAGGATTTTTCGCACATGACGATTTCCCAACTTGGCCCCCTCAGGGTGGGCATCGGCGGCCCGGTGGGTGCGGGCAAAACCACGCTGACCAAAAAGCTGGCGCACGCGCTTGCCCCGCATCTGTCGATGGCCGTCATCACCAATGACATCTACACCCGCGAGGATGCCGAGGCGCTGATGCGCGCGCAGGTCCTGCCGGCCGAGCGGATTCGCGGCGTGGAAACCGGCGGCTGCCCGCATACGGCCATCCGCGAGGATGCCTCGATCAACTTGGCCGCCGTGGCCGATCTGACGCGGGCCTTTCCCGATCTTGATCTGATCTTGATCGAAAGCGGCGGCGACAATCTGGCCGCCACCTTCAGCCCGGAACTCGCGGACCTGACGCTTTACATCATCGACACCGCCGCCGGGCAGGACATCCCGCGCAAACGCGGCCCCGGTGTAACCCGATCCGACCTTTTGATCGTCAACAAAACCGATCTTGCCCCCTATGTCGGCGTCGATCCCGCCCTTTTGGCCGAGGATACCGCCCGTGCGCGTGGCACGCGGCCCTTTGTCATGGCGGAACTGCGCCACGGCAAGGGCGTGGCCGAGGTTGTTGAATTCATCTTGCGCCACGGCGGACTGTTGCGCGGCATGATCCCACCGGCAGGCTGAAGGGCAGGGACCTAGCCGCCCACCCCCTCGGCCACCGGCCCCCCCGCGCTGACGTGCAGCGTTACACCGGCCGAGGCCATGGCGGCGGCCACTTCGGGCGGGGGCGGGGCATTGGTGACCACCAGATCCAGAAACTCGAACCCGGCCACCCGGATAAACCCGCGACGGCCAAACTTGCTGGCATCGGTCACCATCACCCGCCGCTCACCACAAGCCAGCACCATGCGGGCGAACTCCGCCTCTTGCAGGTCAAAGTCCATCACCCCGCTGGCATCCACCGCGCCTGCCGAAATGATCGCGTGTTGCACGGCAAAGCTGCGGATGAAGTCCAAGGCCGACGCTCCCAGCGCCGCCCCACTGTCACCGCGCAACTCGCCCCCAGCCATGAACACCCGGTTTCCGTTGACGGTGGCCAAGGTGCGGGCAATGTCAGAGGAATTCGTCACCACAGTCAGCCGCCGATGGGTCAAGAGTTCCCGCGCCAGAAAGCTGGTGGTGGTGCCGGTGTCCAGCATCAGGCTGTCGCCATCGGCAATCTGCTCGGCAAGGCTGCGGGCAATCGCGCGCTTGGCGCCTGCATTCTCACGCATGCGGCGGTCAAACGGGGCCTCACCCGTCTGGCCTGCCAGCCCCACAGCGCCATGCACCCGCACCACAGCCCCCGCCTCGGCCATGGCGCGCACATCGCGGCGCACCGTTTCAGCCGACACCGCCAAAGCCTGCGCCAAGGCCGCCAACGACAAGGCGCCCTGTTCCTGCAACAGCCCGAGAATCGCCCCATGGCGTTTGTTCAACATGCTGGCCAAAGCCCCCACCGCTTTTGTGGAAATACAGGAGCATTCTGACCGAATTTTGCCCATCTTTCAATGATGCGGTCATTGAATCCACAGTTATCCTGATTTTTGATTGACACGACGCCCCTTGCTGACGCGTAATTTTGCCAGAACAAAAGGCGCAGGCGCGCCATTATCGACCGCGCCCCAAGCGCCAGAACCACCCAACCGGCCTGCCGCATCTCCGGCGGCCCCCATCAGGGAGTGTGACATGCGCCTGCCTCTAACCCTTGCCGCCTTGCTCTGTGCCTCAACCGCCATGGCACAGGAGTCCACCGATCCGATCAAGCTGACGCTGCATGACTGGACGGGCCAGCTGATCACCACCCAGTTGATGGGTGAGGTGCTGAAAAAGGGCGGCTACAACGTCGAATATGTTCAGGCTGATTATCTTGCCCAGTTCGCGGGTCTGGAAACCGGCGATCTGCATGTGGCCATGGAAATCTGGGAAACTACGGGGCGTGACGCGATGGACGCCTCCACCGCGACGGGCAATGTCGAGGTGCTGGGTGCCACTGGCATGCAGGCCAAGGAAGAGTGGTGGTATCCGCTTTACATGAAGGAAAAATGCCCCGGACTGCCGAATTGGGAAGCCCTGAAAGACCCCGCCTGCGCCGAGGCGTTTAGCACTGCCGAAACCGCGCCGAAGGGTCGCTATCTGGGCGGGCCGGTCACATGGGGCGGGTTTGATGAGGAACGCATCGCCGCCCTTGATCTGCCGTTTGAGGTGATCCACGCTGGCACCGACGCAGCCCTGTTTGCCGAATTGGAAAGCGCCTATCAGCGCCAAGCGCCGGTCATGCTCTGGGTCTATGCCCCGCATTGGGCACCCGCCAAATTCGAAGGCGAATGGGTGGAATTCCCGACGTATGAGGCCGCCTGCTATACCGATCCGGCTTGGGGCGGAAACCCGGATGCGGCGCATGACTGTGGCAAGCCTTTTGGCGATATCTGGAAGGTTGGCTGGTCGGGCGTGAAAGACAAATGGCCCGGCGCACATAAGGCCATTCAGGCCTTTACCGTCGACAATGCTGCGATGGGGCAGATGATCACCGAGGTCGATCTGAACGGCAAAGCCATTGAGGCTGTGGTGGCCGACTGGATGGCCGCCAATGAGGCCACCTGGAGCACTTGGATCGCCAAGTAAGCTTTTCGCCCCCATTTCCAAACCTACTCCCGGCGCGTCACCCGATGCGCCGGGGCCAGATGAAACCGGGTTCCTTTATGTCTGACGACAGCGCAACGCTGGTGTGCCGCAACCTGTGGAAGGTGTTCGGCGCCCGCGCGACCGAGGCGTTTTCCACCGCCGGGGGCGACGCCGCGCGGCTTGCCGCGCTGGGCCTTGTGCCCGCTGTGCGCGCCGTGGATTTGTCGGTCCGCCGCGGCGAGATCTTTGTGATCATGGGCCTGTCGGGGTCTGGCAAATCGACGCTGGTGCGGCTGATGTCGCGGCTCATTGAACCGACCGCTGGGCAGGTCTTGTTCAACGGCCAAGATCTCTTGACGGCGAGTGAAGCCGAGATGACCCAGATCCGGCGGCACAAGATGGGCATGGTGTTTCAACACTTTGCCCTCTTGCCGCATCTGACGGTTCTGGAAAACGTGGCCTTTCCCTTGGATGTTCAAGGCGTTGCGCGACCCGAGCGCGAGGCGCGGGCGCGCGAGATGATCGCGCTCGTGGGCCTTGCAGGCCGCGAGGGCGCCTATCCGCGCCAGTTGTCGGGCGGGCAGCAACAGCGGGTCGGCATCGCGCGTTCGCTCGCGGTTGAGCCTGAATTGTGGTTCTTGGATGAACCCTTTTCCGCGCTTGACCCCCTGATCCGGCGCGAGTTGCAGGATGAGTTTATCCGCCTGCAATCGCGGCTGCAAAAGACCATCATCTTCATCACCCATGACTTTGACGAGGCGATCCGTTTGGCCGACCGTATCGCCATCATGAAGGACGGCCAGATCGAACAGATCGGCACACCGCAGGATCTGGTGCTGCATCCGGCCACCGATTATGTGCGCGCCTTCACGGGGGCGGTGGCCAAGGCCAAGGTGGTGCGGCTGGGATCATTGGTTACCCCCGGTCCTGTGCCTGCGGGCGCGGCCATCCTGCCCGCCCGCGCCACAGTGGCCGAGGCGGGGCAGGCGTTTCTGGATGGTCAGGCGCTGGTCGGCGTCGAAGAAAACGGCACACCCATCGGCACCGTTGCGCGCGATGATGTCGTCCGGCTTTTGCTCGGGGGAGAGGCATGATCCGGACCAGCCCCTTGCCCGCGCTCGGCGGCACGCGCCCGCTGTGGGTGGTGGCGCTTGGCCTTGCGGTGGCGCTGTGGCTTTGGGGGCAAGCCTTTCTGCCCTTTGCCTTTGACTACCCGAAATCCGCCCAAATCCCCGCCGCGCGGTGGATTGGCGCCTTTATCACTTGGCTGGTGAAAGAGGCCGCCATCGGCCCCATCGCTTTTGCTGACCTGACGCGTGCGGTTTCAACGATTATCGATGTGCCATATCAAGCCGCCCTTGGCCTACTGGCCGACGGCGTGCAGCGGCAAGAGGCGGGCCAAACCCTGCAACTGGTGCCACCCCTGTCGTGGCTGGCCGTCATCGCGATCATGGCGCTCTTTGCCCATTGGGCGGGCGGGGCAGGGCTGGCGGCGCTGGTGGCGGGCTGCTTTGTGTTCGTGGCAATCTTCGGCCATTGGCATGCCACGATGGTGACGCTGGCCTCCATCGTGGTGGCCGTGCCTTTGGGCGTGGCTGGCGGCCTTGGCCTTGGCATCCTCGCTTGGCGCAACCCGTGGTTTGAGCGTGCCCTGCGCCCGGTTCTGGACCTGATGCAGACCATGCCGGTCTTTGCCTATCTGGTGCCGATCCTGATCCTTTTCGGCTTTGGTCCTACGGCGGCGGTGATTGCCACGCTGATCTATGCCACCCCGCCGATGACTCGCATCACCACGCTGGCCCTGTCGCGCGTGCCGTCAGAAACCCACGATCTGGCCACCATGGTTGGCTGCACCCCGCGCCAGCGCCTGTGGCGCGTGCTGGTCCCCTCGGCGCGTGAGCCTTTGTTGGTGGGCGTCAATCAGGTGATCATGCTGTCGCTGAACATGGTCATCATCGCCTCGATGATCGGGGCAGGCGGTTTGGGGTTTGAGGTGCTAAACGCCCTGCGCCGGTTGGATTTCGGCACAGGGCTGGAGGCGGGGCTGGCCATCGTAGCGCTGGCCATCGCGCTGGACCGGCTGAGCCAAGCCATCGCGCATCGCAGCGCGGGCGCGGTAGAGAGCACCGGCCTTTCCCGCCATCCTTACCTTGTGGCCGCCTTGGCCTTTGCCCTTGGCGCCGGGCTGATCGGCCTGATGCTGCCCGCCGTGCAAACCTACCCCGAGGCGGCGCATCTTTCGACCAGCCCCTTTTGGGCCGCGCTGGTGGAATGGATCAACGTCAGCTTCTTTGACACGCTTGAGGCGGTGAAGAACGCGATCCTGACATGGGTCTTGATGCCCGCCAAACGCTTCCTTCTGGGTCTGCCATGGCTGGGCGTCGTTGCCCTTCTGGGCCTTGTGGGCTGGCGGTTGGGGGGCCTGCGCCTTGGGCTTTTGTGCGCGGGCCTGTCGTTTCTGATTGCCGCCACCGGGCAATGGGAAAAGGCGATGATCACGGTCTATCTGTGCGGCATCTCGACCCTGATCGCTATGGCCATTGGTCTGCCCATCGCCATCTGGGTGGCCGAGCGGGATCGCTGGTGGACCGTCACCCGCCTTGTGATCGACACGCTGCAAACCCTGCCGAGTTTCGTTTACCTGATGCCCATCGTCATGCTGTTCCGGGTCGGTGATTTTACCGCCATGATTGCGGTGGTGGCCTATGCGGTGGTCGCCTCGGTGCGCTACACCGCTTTGGGCCTGCAAGGGGTGGACCCAAGGCTGATCGAGGCAGGCCGCGCCATGGGCTGCACGCCTTGGCAGATCCTGACGCAGATCCGACTGCGGCTGGCGTTGCCCGAAATCCTGCTGGGCCTGAACCAGACCATCATGTTTGCCCTGTCGATGCTGGTCATCACCGCCCTCGTCGGCACCCGCGACCTTGGCCAAGACGTCTATATCGCCCTGACCAAGGCCAACCCCGGCAACGGGCTGGTGGCGGGGCTGGCCATTGCCTTCATCGCCATCATCGCCGACCGGCTGTTGTCCGCCGCCGCCCGGTCAGCCCGAGAAAAACTGGGATTGGAGGGTGCCACATGATCGCCGCGATGATCCCTGACACCATCCGCGCCTTGCCCTGCTGGCGGGGTGAGATCGCGGCAGAGCCCCTGCACGGCGGGTTGTCTAATGAGAGCTGGAAGGTGACCGATGCCGCTGGCGCGCATGTCGTGCGCTTTGGCCGCGATTACCCATTCCACCACGTTGACCGCGCGCGTGAGGTGATGACCGCCCGCGCCGCCCATGCCGCAGGCTTTGGCCCGTCGGTGGAATATGCCGCCCCCGGTGTCAGCGTCGGCCAGTTCATCACGGCGGCCACTTGGACCCCCACCGATGTCAGCGCCGCCCCCGACCGCGTGGGCGCACTTATGCGCCGCTTTCACCACGAGATGCCCGCCCAGATCACCGGGGCGGGGTTCATCTTTTGGCCGTTCCACGTGATCCGCGACTATGCCCGCACCATCGCCGCAGGCGGCAGCCCCTTTGCCCCTGGCTTGCCCGATCAACTGGCGCTCGCCGCCAAGTTGGAGGCGGCGCAAATCCCCATGCCCATCGTCTTTGGCCATCATGACCTTCTGCCCGCGAACTTTCTGGATGACGGGCAAAAGCTGTGGTTGATCGACTATGAATACGCAGGCTTTGGCACCGCGATGTTTGACCTTGCTGGCGCGGCCTCAAATGCCGGGATGAACGGCGCGGAGACCGAGGCGCTTTTGGTGGCCTATCTGGGCCACAAACCCGACGCCGCCTTTGCCCGCGCCTTTGACGCCATGCAAGCCGCCAGCCTTCTGCGTGAGGCGATGTGGGCGATGGTGTCAGACCTGCACCTGTCAGCCCCCGGTGCGAACTATCGCGCCTATGCCACTGAAAACCTTGAAAAACTGGCTGCCAGCCTGTCGCACTTTACCCAAGCACACGGAACCCTTTGACATGACACTTCCCACTCAGGCCCAGATCATCGTGATTGGCGGCGGCATCATCGGCTGTTCCACTGCCTATCACTTGGCCCGCGATCACAAGGCCGATGTGCTCTTGTTGGAGCAGGGTAAGATCACCAGCGGCAGCACATGGCACGCGGCGGGTCTGGTGGGGCAGCTGCGCTCCTCGGCGTCGATCACCAAGGTGCTGAAATACTCGGTCGATCTTTACAAGGGGCTTGCCGCCGAGACCGGCCTTGATACCGGCTGGAAGATGACGGGCTGCCTGCGCCTTGCCACCACCCAAGACCGTTGGACCGAATACAAACGCCTTGCCACCACCGCCCGCAGCTTTGGGATGGACATGGAACTGGTCAGTGCGGATGAGGTCAAACGCATGTGGCCCCTGATGGACACCTCTGACCTGATCGGGGCCAGCTGGCTGCCGACCGATGGGCAGGCGAGCCCCTCGGACATCACCCAGTCGCTCGCCAAAGGCGCGCGGATGCACGGCGCGAAGATCGTCGAAGGGGTGACCGTCACCGGGTTCCGGATGGACGGTCGCCGCATCACCCATGTGGAAACCACCCAAGGCGACATCGCTTGCGACAAGGTGGTGAACTGCGGCGGCATGTGGGCGCGCCAGCTTGGCGCGATGGCCGGGGTCGCAGTGCCGCTGCACCCGGTCAAGCACCAATACATCATCACCGAAAAGATCGACGGACTTTCCCCCGACGCCCCCACGCTGCGCGACCCGGATCGGCGCACCTATTTCAAGGAAGAGGTCGGCGGCCTTGTGATGGGCGGGTATGAGCCGAACCCCCAAGGCTGGGTGACGGGCGACATTCCTGCCAATTGGGAATTCCGCCTCTTTGACGACGACTTCGACCATTTCGGCCAGCATCTGGAGCAGGCCATCGCCCGCGTGCCCGCGCTGGAACACACGGGCGTCAAGCAGATGATCAACGGGGCTGAAAGCTTTACCCCCGATGGGAATTTCATCCTTGGGCCCGCGCCCGAATGTGACAACATGTATGTGGGTGCCGGGTTCAACGCCTTTGGCATTGCCTCGGGCGGCGGGGCAGGCTGGGTTCTGGCCGAATGGGTGATGCGCGGTGAGGCGCCCTTGGACCTCTGGGCCGTGGATATCCGGCGCTTTTCCGGCCTGCACCGGCATCGCGATTGGGTCGCCACCCGCACACTTGAGGCTTATGGCAAACACTACACCGTCGCCTTCCCGCATGAGGAATATGACAGTGGCCGCCCCCGCATCACCTCACCGCTTTATGCGCGCCTGCAAGCCAAGGGCGCGGTCTTTGGATCAAAACTCGGGTGGGAGCGGCCCAACTGGTTCGCCCCCGCCGGGGTTGAGGCCCGCGATCACTATTCGATGGGCCGCCAGAACTGGTTTGGCCCGGTGGGCGAGGAACACGCCCATGTCCGCGCCCATGCCGGGGTGTTCGACCAATCGTCTTTCGCCAAGTATGAGCTGTCCGGCCCGAAGGCTGCCGAGGCGCTGGAAGCGATCTGCGCCAACCGCGTCGCGCGTGAGGTGGGGCGGCTGACCTATACCCAGCTTCTCAACAGCCGGGGCGGGATCGAGGCTGATCTGACCGTGGCGCGTCTGGCGGAAGATCGGTTCTACATCGTCACCGGCACCGGGTTCCGCACCCATGATTTCGGCTGGATCGCCGACCATCTGCCAAAAACCGGCGTCAGCTTTGAAGATGTCACCGAAGGCTGGGGCACGCTGTCGCTCATGGGCCCGCGCGCGCGCGACATTCTGGCGGCGGTCACGGCGGAGGATGTGTCGAACGCAGCACTGCCCTTTGGCTCGGCCCGCATCCTGACCATCGCCGGGGTCAAGGTTCGCGCCTTGCGGGTCACCTATGTGGGTGAGCTTGGTTGGGAATTGCACTGCCCGATCCATCAGTTGGGCGAGGTTTATGATGCGCTGATGGCGGCGGATCCGGACCTTCGCCCCGTCGGCTATCGCGCGCTGGAAAGCTTGCGATTGGAAAAGGGCTACCGCGCGTGGTCTTCGGACATCACCCCCAATGACACGCCTTTTGAGGCGGGTCTGGGCTGGGCGGTCAAGCTGAAATCCAACACCCCCTTCCATGGCCGGGCCGCACTTGAGGCGGCGCAGGGCAAGCCGCTGACCAAATCGCTCATGACCTTCACCGTCGAGGATCCGGCGGCCGTTCTGGTCGGGCGCGAGACCATCCTGCGCGATGGGCAGGCGGTGGGCTATCTCACTTCCGGCGGCTATGGCTATAGCATCGGCAAGAGCATTGGCCTTGGCTATGTCCGCCATGAGGCCGGCGTGACTGAGCCTTGGCTGACGGCAGGCCGCTATGCCCTTGTCATCGCGGGCGCGGAAACGCCTGCCACACTGTCGCTCAAGCCGCTGGTCGACCCCGAGGGCGCACGCATCAAGGCCTGAGGCGCGCCAGACCCCCAAACGCAAACGGCGCGGCAGGTTTCCCTGCCGCGCCGTTGTCTTACGCCTCGCGGCGGTAGGATTAGTCTTCAGCCGAAGCTGCCAGACCCGAAGGCGCTGCGATGTTGGCCACAACAAAGTTGCGCGCGACGGTGGGCTTGGCGCCTGCAGGCAGGGTGATGTCGTTGATGTGGATCACATCGCCGATCTGCTTGCCGGTCAGGTCCACGGTGATGTGGTCAGGAATATCACCTGCGGTGACTTCCAGTTCCACTTCCGCGCGCACAACGGTCAGGGTGCCGCCACGCTTCAGACCGGGCGAGGCTTCGTGGTTCGCGAACTCGACATGGATGAACAGCTCGATCTTCGAGTCGTCATGGATGCGCAGGAAGTCGACATGCGTCGGCAGATCCTTGACCACGTCGCGCTGCACACCACGGCAGACGACATGCACGTCCTCATGACCCTCAACCTTGAGGTTCAACAGCGACTGCAGGAAGCGGCCCTGCTTAAGGCGCTTGAGCAGATAGTTGTAGCTGATGTTCAAAGCGACCGGTTCTTTACCGTCGCCATAAACGATTGCGGGTACGTTGCCCTCACGACGAGCTTGACGAGCGGCCCCCTTGCCTGTCCCCGTCCGTACCGCGGCGATGAAATCTTGAGCTTCACGAGCCATGGTTCTCTCCTTGATAAGTCCGCCATCCTCCAAGGGTGCATGGCGCGACCGTGGGCCTATAGCGGGGAATCGGCTTTAGGGAAAGCCCAAAATCCGCCATCCCCGCAAAAGCCGCGAAACCGCCAAAAGCGGCGCGGGCGAGGGATCGCGTGTCGTCAAAAGACGCGCCGGACCTGCGTAGCAAGGGTAGCACAGGGCCAATCCTGACGCGAGCCCCGGCATGTCCTTCCTCTCCCTTCTGGCCATTTCGCGCCCGGCCGTGGCCGCTTTTGCTGCCATGGGCATCCTATGGGGCACCTTTGCCGCCGCCTTGCCCGACCTCAAGCTGATGCTCGGGGTGGACGAGACGCAGATGGGTCTTCTCATGTTCATGACCCCGGTGGCCGCTGTGGTGGCCATGCTGATTGCGCCCGCCGCTGGGGTGGCCTTTGGCCGTGTGGCGCTGCCGGCGGCCACGCTTTTGATGTGCGCTGGGTTCATGCTGCCCGGTCAGGCCAGCGTGATCTGGATGTTCCCGATTGCGATGATGGCGGCGGGCTTTGGCACCGGCATGACCGATGTCTTGATGAACGCCCGCGTCGCCGCGATGGAGGCGAGCCGCGGGCTCCACCTGATGAACCTTGCCCATGCGGCTTATTCCTTTGGCTACGCTGGCGGCTCCATCGCCACCGGCGTGATGCGGCAGGCGGGCTGGTCTCCGGCTTGGGTCTTGGGGACCATGGTTGCGGTGGCCGGGCTGATGGCGCTGTTGACGATCGAGCGGGATGGCCGCATCGAAGGCTTGGCGCGCCCAAAAACCAGCGCTGGGCGTGGGCTTGGCTGGGTGCCGGTCATCGGCGGTGGCATGGTGTTCATTGCCTTTTTGACGGAAAACGCGGCTGAGAACTGGTCGGCGCTGCATATCGAACAAACCTTGGGAGGCTCGCCCGCCCATGGCGCGATGGGGCCTGCGACGCTGGCACTGACCATGGGGGTCGCGCGATTGGTGGGGCAGGGGATTGCCGGGCGGGTGCGGCCGGTGGTGCTGCTCACAGCGGGGGCGCTGGTTTCGGCGGTGGGGGCCTTTGCCGTGGCGGCGGCCGTCACACCTTGGATGGCCTATGCTGGTTTCATCGTGATGGGCATCGGATCTTCGGTCATCGCGCCAACCGCTTTTTCGCTGGTGGGCAGCCAAGCCGCGCCCGAGGCCCGCGCCCGCGCCGTGGCCCGCGCCACGCTCTTTGGCTATTTCGGCTATTTCATCGGCCCGCCCGGTTTCGGCTTTATCGCGGGCAGCCTTGGCCTACGCTATGCCTTCGTCTTTGCCGCCGTGATCCTTTTGCTGGTGCCAGTTCTGGCCCGGATCATGGCCCGTCGCGGCTGATCACGGCCCGCATCCCACCCGCCGCGTCGGCATAGGTGCAGAAAATGTCGCGCAGCGGGGTGACCTTTGGCTGCGCGCGGGCTAACTGAGCCTGCGCGCGACAGGAGTTTCTCGACCATGGCCTATTTTCTCGGTGTTGATACCGGCGGCACCTATACGGATGCCGTGATTGTCGATGAGGCGGCTGATACCGTCATTGGCAAGGCCAAGTCCCTGACCACGCGCCAAGACCTTGCGCTGGGCATTGGCCGCGCGGTGGATGCCGCCCTCGAAGGGGCCGGGATTGCCGCCAGCGATGTGGCGCTGGTGTCTTTGTCCACGACGCTGGCCACCAATGCGCTCGTGGAAGGCCAAGGCGGGCGCGTCGCCCTGATCTTCATCGGCTTTGACGCCGGAGATATGGAGCGCGGCGGGCTGACCGAGGCCCTTAAGGGCGACCCGGTGGTCCTTCTAGATGGTGGCCACACCCATGCCGGAACCGAGGCCGCCACGCTCGACACCGCCGGGCTTGAGGCGCAGCTTCTGGATCTGCGCGACAGCGTCATGGGCTTTGCCGTGGCCGCGCGCTTTGCCACCCGCAACCCGGCGCATGAAATCGCTGCGCGCGAGGTGATCCGCCGGGTTACCGGCCGCCCCGTGACCTGCAGCCATGAATTGTCGGCCAACCTGAACGGCCCCAAACGCGCGCTGACCGCCGTCCTGAACGCCCGCCTGATCGGGATGATCGACCGGCTGGTGACGGCTTGCGAGCGGCATCTGGCCCAAGTTGGCATTGATGCACCCCTGATGGTGGTGCGCGGCGATGGCGCGCTGATTTCGGCCTCCATGGTGCGCGAACGCCCGATCGAAACGATCCTTTCTGGCCCCGCTGCCTCCATCGTCGGCGCGCGCTGGCTAACGGGGGCACCCGATGCGCTGGTCAGCGACATTGGCGGCACCACCACCGATGTGGCGCTGTTGCGCGGCGGCCTGCCCGAGATTGATCCGGCTGGTGCCCGCGTTGGCGGCTTTCGCACCATGGTCGAGGCGGTGGCGATGCGCACCACCGGCCTTGGTGGCGACAGCGAAGTGCATCTGAAAACCGACGGCCTGCTCGGTGGCCTGCGCCTTGGGCCTCGGCGGTTGATGCCGGTGTCGCTTCTTGCGGTGGACCACGGAGCGATGGTGCACGCGACCCTTGACCGCGCGCTCTCGACCGAAACGGCAGGCGAGTTTGACGGTCGCTTTGTGGTGCCGATGGGCGGCAATGCCGGGGGCCTCAACGCCCGCGAGGCAACAGTTCTTGCGCGCATCACCCAACCCATGCCGCTCGCAGCCGCGTTGACCAGCCGCATCGAAGTGGCCGCACTGGAGCGTCTTGTGGCGCGCGGGTTGGTGATGCTTTCAGGTGTGACCCCCTCGGATGCCAGCCATGTGCTCGGCCGCTTGGACAGCTGGGACAGCACCGCCGCCGCCAAGGCGCTGAAACTGCTCGCCCGCCGCCGCAACGGCGCAGGCGACCGCTTTGCCACAGATGGCGAAACCCTTGCCACCGCGATCATCGACCAATTGACTGCCCAAACCGTCGATTGCCTCTTGGAAGCAGCCTTTGACGAGGATGACGCGTTCGACGGCCAAGCCTCCGAGGTTCTGGCGCGCCATCCGCTCATGACCGCCGGGCTGAAACACCACCGCGGCGTGGTAGAGCTCACCGCGCGCCTTGGTGTGCCCGTGATCGGGCTCGGGGCTTCGGCGCCGTCCTATTACGGGGCCGTAGGCAAGGTGCTGGGCTGCGAGATGATCCTGCCCGAACATGCCGGTGTGGCCAATGCCATCGGCGCGGTGGTCGGGCAGGTGTCGCAAAAGGTGACTGGCATCGTCACCTCGCCCGCCGAGGGTCGCTTTATCGCCCATCTGCCCGATGCGCTGCAAACCTTCTCAAGCGCCACCGAGGCGCTTGCCGCCTTGGAAAGCGCCTTGCGCCTTGAGGCGGAAACCCGTGCCAAGGCCGCAGGTGCCGAAGATCTGCGCATCACCGCCAAACGCGATCTGCGCGAGGTCGACATCGAAGGGCGCAAGATGTTCGTCGAAGCCTCCGTCTCGGTCACCGCCGCCGGCCGCCCCCGCGTCGCGCACAGCTGACCGCGGCTAGTCCCCTGCACCCCTGGCGGAACGCCTTCGGCGGGGGAGTATTTTGAAAGGCGCAAATCCTTTAGCCGTTCTTAACTTTGACGGGGCAAGCTCGCGCGGCGGTACAGGGAGGAGTCCCGATGACCGCAAGGCGCAAGTCGTCCCGACGGGTGTGAGAAGCGCTCTCTGCGCACTGGACCGGTGCCCTCGTCGGGGCGCATTGCGCCGTGATACTGGGCTTGTTGCCGGGCTTGCGCCTTGCGAAATACTCCACGGGGGTCCGGGGGTGTGAAACCCCCGGCGCGTGGGACACGAAACCGCCCAATCGCCCGCGAATCCCCCTTGACGCCCTGCGCGCCCCGCCGTATCCCCCGCGCCAGTGGCTAGGTAGCTCAGCTGGTTAGAGCACATGACTCATAATCATGGGGTCGGGGGTTCGAGTCCCCCCCTCGCCACCACTTTTCTCTGCTCACTGTCGAAATCGGCGTGCGCGCCTTAGGGCTCCAGCACGTAGCGTCCTGGTGCAGTGTCCAGGATGGGCAGCATTTTGCCGGGTGCGCCGGAGCCCGGCGGCGCGTCTGGCATGCCGCTTAGGCCGTCCAGCCACGTGCGCCACTCGGGCCACCACGACCCCGGCTGCGGCGGGTGGCGGGCCAGCCAAGCATCGGGGTCGATGTAATGCGCCCCTGCCGGGCGGTGGCCGATGCGGTAATGCCGGTCGGGGTGGTCGGGCGGTGACAAGATGCCCCCATTATGCCCGCCCTTGGTCAGCACCACCGTCAGGTCGCAATCGGTAAAGAGCGTGGTCTTATAGACCGACCGCCACGGCGCGATGTGATCCGTCTCGGTCGCCACCACGAAGATCGGGGCCGCAATATCCTTCAGCGCAATCACCCGCCCCTCCACCGCAAAGCGCCCGGCGGTGATGCGGTTTTCCAAAAACACGCCGCGCAGGTATTGCGAATGCATCCGCGCTGGCATCCGGGTGGTGTCGTTGACCCAGACGGTCATGTCGGTCGGCAAATCCGCCTCGCCCAGAAAATAGCGCCGCGTCGCGCGCGACCAGATCAGATCTTCGGACCGGATCGCCGCAAAGGCCCCCGACATCTGCGGGCGGTCCAGAAAACCGCGCGCCCACATCATGTCTTCCAGAAAGCTCACCTGGCTGTCGTCCAAGAACAGCAATAACTCGCCCGCTTCGGCGAAATCCACCTGCGCCGCCATCAGCGTCACTGAGGCCAGCCGGTCATCGCCGTCGCGCGCCATGGTGGCCGCCGCGATGGCCAAAAGCGTGCCGCCCAAGCAATAGCCATTAGCATGGACCCGCGTCCCCGGGACGATGGCGTTGATCACGGCCAGTGCCTGCAAGATCCCGTCCTTGCGGTAATCCTCCAGCGACCAATGCGCCTCGGCCTCGGTCGGGTTGCGCCACGAGATGCAGAACACCGTGTAGCCCTGATCCACAAGCCAGCGGATCAGCGAGTTTTCCGGCGACAGATCAAGGATATAGTATTTCATGATCCAAGCCGGAACGATCAGCACCGGTTCAGGCCGGACGGCTGCGGTCGTTGGGCTGTATTGGATCAGCTCCATCAGGTCATTGCGATAGACCACCGTGCCGGGCGTGCTGGCCAGAACCTTGCCAATGCCGAAGGCCTCGGGCACCGGGCGGTGTTCGCGGGCCAGAATATGGCGGGCGTCGTCGATGGCATGGGCGGCACCCTCGATCAGGTTGCGCCCGCCGGTCGCTACGATTTGGGCAAGGATCTCGGGGTTTGATGGCGGGAAGTTTGACGGGGACACCGTATCCAGCAACTGGCGCATCATGAAGCCGATGCGCCGTGCATTGGGCCTTTGCAGCCCCGGCAGCGGTGCTGTCGCCGCGCGCCACCAATCCTGTACCGCGAGAAAGCCCTGCTGCCAAAGGGCAAAGGGGGCGCGGTCCCAACCGGGATGCAACCAGCGCGGATCATAAGGCCCCGGCGCAAAGGGCTTATCCTGTGGCAGGCCCAAGGCTTTGGCCATCGCGTATTGCGCCAGCTCCAGCGCGTTGGTCCGCGCCTGCTCGGCCAGTTCCATCTGGCGGCCCGGCGCGCGTGCCAGATGCATCATCCAATCCGTCCACGCATCCAGCATCGCATGCGAGGACAGCCCGCCAGTCATCTGGACCATGCTGGCCTGAAGGGCGCGGTCGAGTGCGGCATGCGGGTGCAGGCCAGCCTTGGCGCTTGCCTTGGGGGACGGCTCGAAGCCCGGTATCGGGGCGATGACCGCGGGAACTTGATCGCCTGCCGCCTCACGCGCGCCCTTTTCGTGGGAAGCATCCGTAGCACCCCCCGAACTCGCACCAGCAGGCATGGGGCTTAGGGTCACAGGACGTTTCTTACGGGTCATATCGGGTGGGCCTTATCCAAAGCGGCGCCCTCGGGCGGCGGCCACCCACCAGCCCAGTGCACAGCCCAGACTGCCCCGCCGTCTGGCCCCTGTCGTTGACAGACGTCATCGCTGCATGGCCCGCGTGCGTAGGCGCAGCTTCCCTGACGCTTGCCTAGGCTCCAGCCACTTCGCTCAGGCCCGGCAACTCGGCCGAACCGCTGCGCAGCATGTCCTCCAGCGTCAGCGACTCGATGATCACGAGATAGGACCAGAACACCTCGGCAAAGACCTTGCGGATGCGGCAGGTCGCCTCGTCGGTGCAGTCCTCGCAGCGATGATAGGCGCTGCGCGACAGGCAGGGCAGGGGGGCAATCGGCCCGTCAATGGTGCGCAAAAGGTCTGGAATCGAGATATCGGCTGGCTTTTTCAACAGCGAATAGCCCCCGAGCCGTCCTCGGGTTGACCGGATCGCCCCTGCATTGCGCAGCTCCAAAAGAATATGCTCCAAAAACCGCTTGGGCGTGCCAGCCCGCCGCGCGATTTCCTCAATCGTCAGACCCTCGGGCACCGGGCGGGCGGCCTCATCGGCCAGCACCAACAGGGCCTTCAGCGCATATTTCATCTTCTGTGTGATCATGATCGAAGCCTAAGGTGCCAAGGGCGCAAGATCAATCGGCGCTTGGGCGGTTTGCCCTTGTGTCGCGCCCTCGGCAGGCAACGTCAGCCGTTCGACCCGCTGCGCGGTGCGCCGGTAGTGATCGGCCAGCAGGGCGGCGGCCAGATCGGCATCGCGCGCCAGCGCAGCGCGCGCCAATGCCTCATGTTCGGCCTGCACATCACGGGCCGGCTCGCCCGGAGCCGGGGCCAGCATCGGATGGCGATAGCGCTCGCTTTCCACATAAAGCCGCTGAAAAAACTCCATCAGCCAGCCCGAACCACAGGCTGAAAGCAGCGCGGTGTGAAAGCTGTGATGGCGCGCCTCCAGCGCGCGGGCCTCCGCTTCGGTCGCGCTGCCACGTGCGGCTTGCAACAAAAGCGCATGCAGGCTGCCGACAATCCCCGCCTCCCACTCATCCCCGCCCTGTTCGATCGAAAGCCTCAGCGCGCGCTGTTCAATCAAGATGCGGGTATTGGTGGCATCCCACAGCTCTTCGATCGACAAGGGGGCCACCGAAAACCCCTTCAGCGCCACCGAGGTCACCAGCCGCTCGGCCTGCAAACGGTTCAAGGCCTCGCGCAGCGGCGAAAATCCCATCTCGTAGCGCTGCGAAAGCTGGGCCATGCGCAAAGGCGCGCCGGGCTTGAGCTGGCCGGTGACAATATCCCGGCGCAGGCTGTCATAGGCTTTTTCGGCAAGCGTCATGGTCAGGGCACCCTTTCGCGCCAACTATGGCGCGGGGCAGGGTGTTTGGCAATTGTGGGATTTTCGAAAATCCGTATTGCCTTCGAAAATCATCCGCGCCAGACTGCCCGACGAAACGCATCCTGCATCTGGGAGAAGCCCCCATGGCCACCTCGCGCGAGAACCACCGGGAAGATGTCATTGGCCGCGCCAATGTCGAGGATACACCCGAGCTTTTGGCCTATTATGATGAGTTGGACAAACACCACGCAGGCGCCCTTTGGACCGTGGCCAATAAGATCGAACCTTGGGAGCCGAAATCACAATCCATCCCGGTGGTCTGGCGCTACAAGGACCTGCGCAATCATGTGATCCGCTCGGTTGACCTTGTGACGCCGGAAAAGGCGGGCCGCCGGGTGATCTATCTCAACAACCCCGGCCGGACCGATGTCGCGGCCGCTGTGGGCTGGATCTATGCCGGATTGCAAGTGATGAACCCTGGCGAGGTCGCATCAGCCCACCGCCATTCGGCCAGCGCCATCCGCTTCATCATGGAAGGCACGGGGGCCTATACCGTGGTCGATGGCCACAAGATGACCCTTGGCGCCAATGACTTTGTCCTCACCCCCAATGGCACATGGCATGAACATGGCGTCAGCGCCGATGGGTCCTTGTGCCTCTGGCAAGACGGTCTCGACATCCCCTTCGTCAACGCGATGGAGGCGAATTTCTACGAGGTGCATCCCGACCTGAACCAGGCCGTTGGCTATGCGGTGGATGATATGACCAAAACCTGGGGCAATGCGGGGCTCACACCCTCCACGGGCGCATGGTCACACGGCTATTCGCCGATGTACAAATACGAATGGGTGCCGACCTATGAGGCACTTTCCAAATACGCAAGCTGCACCGATGGCAGCGCGTTTGATGGGGTGATGATGGACTACGTCAACCCGGTCACCAACGGCCCGGTGATGAAAACCCTTGGCGCGAGCATGCAGATGCTGCGCCCGGGCGAACACACCAAAGCCCACCGTCACACCGGCAGCTACCTCTACCATGTCGCCAAAGGTCGCGGCTATTCGGTGATCAACGGCAAGCGCTATGACTGGTCGGAGCGTGATATCTTCTGTGTCCCCTCTTGGGCCTGGCACGAACACGTCAACCTCGACGACCGCAACGACGCCTGCCTCTTCTGCCTTTCCGACATTCCCGTGATGCGCGCGCTTTCGCTCTACCGCGAAGAAGCGTTTGGCGACAACAACGGCCACCAGCCTATCCTGTAAGGAAATATCATGAAACTCGTTACCTACCGCGCCTCCGTCGAGGATGCCGCCCGCCTTGGTGTCATCGTGGATGACATGGTCGTCGATGTCGCCGCGCTGGGCGAGGCGCTGGGCGATCCCTTGCCCGACACCATGCTGGGCCTGATCGATGCCGGGCGCCCGGGCCTTACCGCCCTGCGCGCTTGTCTGGACGAAGTGGGAACCGACTTCCCGATCCACACGGCCACCGCGCTGGCCAATGTGCGCCTCCTCGCCCCCATCCCCCGGCCCCGCAAGAACATCTTCGGCATCGGTCTGAACTACCTTGACCATGTCATCGAATCCGCCAAGGCGCTCGACACCAACAAGGATTTGCCCAAGCAACCGGTGATTTTCTCCAAACCCCCCACCGCCGTCATCGGCCCGGATGAGCCGATCCTGCACAACGCCAAGATCACAAAGCAACTCGATTGGGAGGTGGAATTGGCCGTGATCATCGGCACCACGGCCCGCCGCGTCCCCCGTGAGGGCGCGCTTAAGCATGTCTTCGGCTATTCGGTGATGATCGACGTCTCGGCCCGCGACAACCGCCGCGCCGGGCAATGGATCTTCTCCAAGGGGATGGACAGCTATGCCCCCTTCGGTCCTGTGATCGTGACCGCCGATGAGATCCCCGATCCGCAAAAGCTGGACCTCTGGCTCACCGTCAACGGCGTCGAAAAACAGCGCTCCAACACCGCCAAGATGCTCTTCAAGGTCGATGAGCTGATCGCTGACATCTCTCAAGGCATCACACTCGAGCCGGGTGACATCATCGCCTCGGGCACGCCCGAAGGTGTCGGCGCCGGTCGCGACCCCCAAGAATTCATGTGGCCCGGCGACACCATCGTGGCTTGCGTCGAAGGCATCGGTCGCCTTCGCCACCCGGTTGTCAATTCCACGCCGGACTGATTTCATCTTGGCATAAATACTCTCGGGGGGTCCGGGGGGCGAAGCGCCCCCGGGGCTTCCCGCAAGCGGGAGCTAAACATGACCCTCACCGTCGCCGTCGCCCAAATCGCCTCGATCCCGACTGACAGCCTCGCCACCGCCGAGAAAGCCGCCGCCACCTTGCGTGCGGCGGCGGCGAAAGGGGCCAAGCTCGTCGTGTTCCCCGAGGCGCTGATTGGCGGCTATCCCAAAGGCGAAAGCTTCGGCGCGCCTATCGGCATGCGCAAACCCGAAGGCCGCGCCGCCTTTGCCCGCTACCACGCCGCCGCGATTGATCTGGATGGCCCCGAAGTCGCCGCCCTTGCCGAGGCCACCGCCGAGACCGGCGCCTTCGCCGTGGTGGGCGTCATCGAACGCGACGGGGCGACCCTGTATTGCACAGTCCTCTACTTCGACGGGGCCAAGGGGCTTGTCGGCAAGCACCGCAAACTGATGCCCACCGCCGGAGAACGCCTTGTCTGGGGCTTTGGCGACGGCTCGACCATGCCTGTCTTCAAGACCGATTATGGCACCATTGGTGCTGTGATCTGTTGGGAAAACTACATGCCCGCGCTTCGGATGCATATGTATCACCAAGGGGTTAGCCTTTACTGCGCCCCAACGGCGGATGACCGCGACACCTGGCTTGCCACCATGCAGCACATCGCTTTGGAAGGCCGCACCTTCGTGCTGACCGCCTGCCAGCACATCACCCGCGCCGCTTACGGCCCTGACCACGAATCCGCGCTGGGCGATGATCCGGCCACCGTGATGATGCGCGGCGGATCGGCGATCATCGGCCCCTTGGGCAAGGTACTCGCTGGTCCCGATTTCAGAGGTGAGACCATCCTTTATGCCGAGATCGAACCCGCCGAAATCCCCCGCGCCAAGTATGATTTCGACGTGACCGGCCATTATGCCCGGCCAGACGTCTTTGAACTCACCGTCGATACCCGCGCCAAATCCGCCGTAAAGGAAGTCTGATGTATTGGAATATGGACGCGGTGGAAGAGCCCATCGCTTATAAGCTGCTCGCCGCCACCATCATGCCGCGCCCCATCGCTTGGGTCGTGACCCAAGACCGCGAAGGCCGCCTCAACGCCGCCCCCTACAGCTTTTTCAACGCCATGGGCTCTGAACCGCCCACCGTTGTTTTGGGCATCCAGTCCGATACAGGTCGTGGCTTCAAGGACACTGCCGACAACATCCACGCCACGGGCGAGTTTGTCGTCAACCTTGTGACCGAGGCGATGGCCCCCGCCATGAACATCACCGCGCTGGATGCGCCCGCTGGCATGAATGAGCTTGAGATCGCAGGGCTAGACACCTTGCCCTCAACCCAGATCAAGCCGCCCCGCATCAAAGGTAGCCCTGTCTCCTTTGAATGCGTGCTGCATTCTTCGATCGTCACCGGCCCCTATCAGACTGTGGTGATCGGACGGGTGAAGGCCGTGCATATCGAAGACCGGTTCGTCCTCGACACCGAACGCGCCCATATCGACACGCCCGCCTTGCAACTGGTGGGGCGCAGCTATGGCTCGACCTATGTCCGCGCCCAAGACACGTTCGAGATGGCGCGGCCGAATTGGGCGACATGGACGGGCAAAGGTAAATCCTGACCGCCCAAGCGCTGTCCCACAAAGCCCTGCCGAACGCCAGACCTAGTCGCCGGTGCCGCTGCGCACCGGATTTTCGAAAATTCGATTGACAGAATCCTGAGTCTTGGAATTACTAAACTGGTCAGTAAGATTTCTGGCGCGCGTTTCGAAAGGGCAGGGCATGCTGCAAGAGCGTATCGAAGGCAAATGGCTGGCCGCGTTCCGCCGCGTGTTCGCGCTGAACGGCATCGGCAAGGGCACCAAGCTGGCGATCCTGTCCGAAACCCAGTCGCGCCCGGTCCTTATCCAACTGTGTGAACTCGCGGCCTATGACCTTGGGGCCGAGTTCTGCATGATCCAGATGCCGACGCCCGTGCAAACCGCGCCCGTTCCGGTGAAATCCACCGGCACCTCTTGGGCCATTCTAGGCAACCGCTCGGTGATCGAGGCATTGAAACTGCAAGACATCATCGTCGATTGCACCGTCGAAGGGCTCATCCACGCCCCCGAATGGCCGGAAATCGAGGATGCGGGCCGCGCGCGGCTGTTGGTCATCACCAACGAACACCCCGAAATCCTTGAGCGCACCGAACCGAAGGCCGAACACGCCGCCCGCGTCACCCTTGGCGTCCAGATGCTGCGCGAGGCCAAGCTGATGCGCGTCACCTCCAAGGCCGGGACCGATCTCACCATCGACCTGACCGACGCCCCTTGCGGCGGCACCCCCGGTTTCGGCACCACCCCCGGCGCGGTCGCCCATTGGCCCGGCGGGCTGTGCCTTGCCTTCCCCGGCAAGAACACCGTCAACGGCCGCATCGTGATGGACGTGGGCGATATGAACCTGACGTTTAAGACCTTCCTGACCAGCCGCATCGATTGCACGATCGAGAATGATTTCGTCACTGCCATCAAGGGCGACGGCATCGATGCCCTTCATTTCCGCGAATACATGGAGGCTTGGGAGGATCGGAACGCCTATGGCATCTCGCATGTCGGCTGGGGCGTGAACCCGGCCGCCAAATGGGTTTCGGCCACCCTATATGACAAGCGCGACATGCAGGCCGTCGAATTCCGCGCCCTTCCCGGCAGTTTCCTATGGTCCACCGGGGCCAACCAATATGCTGGGCGCTATACGCTGGGCCATTTCGACCTGCCGATGCGCAATTGCACCATCACGCTCGACGGCCACGCCGTCGTCAAGGAGGGCGTCCTGCTGGGCGACCTCGCCCTTTGATCCCCGAGGCCCCGATGAGCACCCCCGCCGATTACTACGACCTCTCTCGCGTCCGCACCGAAGTGATTGTGGCCTTGGACAAGATAAACGCCATGGGTCCGGCCTTTGCCACCCGCGCCAAGGCGGTGGATGATGATGCCTCTTTCCCGACGGAAAACTACAAGGATCTGGCCGACGCCGGTTTCTTGGGCCTGTCGATCCCGCAAGAATTCGGCGGCTGGGGCTTTTCCATGGGCGAATATGCCATGGTCGGGGCCGAGATTGCAAAATACTGCGGCGCCACTGCGCTGACCTTCAACATGCACAACTCGTCCATGGCTTGGTCGCGCTTCATGTATGACATGCCGAACCTGAGTGCCGAGGAGAAGGCCGCCTTCGCCCCCTTGCGCGAAAAGCAGTTCCGCCGGGCGATGAAAGAGCGCGCAATCTATTCGCAGCCCATCTCTGAAGGCGGACAAAACTGGACGTCCAAGCCCAACCAAACCCAATGCTGCAAGGTGGATGGGGGTTGGAAAATCAACGGCTTCAAGAAATTCGCCAGCCTCGCGGGCTATTGCGACTATTACACCATCGTCTGCACCGAGGTGTTCGAAGGCGTGGAGCCGCGCCACGAGGATACGGTGCTGTTCGTCGTCCACAAAGACACCCCCGGCCTGACGGTCAAGGGCGAGTGGGACCCCTTGGGCATGCGCGGCACCAACAGCCGTGATCTGATCTTGAAAGATGTCTTTGTCACCGAAGATGATCTTCTGATGCCCAACGGCATTTTCGGCAAAACGCTGCCAAACTGGCCCCACATGATGGCCACGCTCTCGCCCACCTACATGGGCGTGGCGCAAGGGGCCTATGATTTCACCGTGGCCTATCTGCAGGGCAAAATCCCCGGCCAGCCGCCGATTGACCGCCGCATGTATGCGACCAAACGCGTTGCTGTCAGCAAGATGTATGCCCGCCTTGCCAATATGCGTGCGCTGTGGTGGCAGGCGTTTTCCGAAGCCAAGGGGATGCCCGGCAAACCGGAAGTGATGCGGATGTACGCCGCCCAGTACAACGTCATGGAAGGCGTGCAGGAAATCGCCGCCATGGCCATCCGAACCTGTGGCGGCCAGTCCATGCTGAAATCCTTGCCCTTGGAACGCATGTATCGTGACAGCCGCTGCGGCGCGTTGATGCTGCCCTATACCTCGGAAATCATGGAGGATTACATCGGGGTTCTTGCGCTTTACGAGATGGACGAACTTGACCACGCCCCCGGCGACGAGGGTGGTGCGCGCAACTCGCTTTGGCGCGGGCACTCGGGCGCCTTGCGGGCTCTGCGCTGATGGGACGCGAGACGCTGCATGTCATCGCCACGGCCAGCGCATCGCCCGATGCGCTTTGGGGCACGGCGCGAGATTTTTGCGGCGCTTGGCATCCCTTCATTGCCACCATCACGCAGGAGCGCGGCGAAAAGGGCGCATTGATCCGCCGCTTTACGGCGCATGGCGAGGACACCGTCTACCGCGAACAACGCACCTATCTGTCGAACTCAGACCGCGTCATCGCCTATACCCATCTTGAGGGCATCAAGGGGGCCAGCCGCTACAACGCCCGCCTGACGTTCTCGCCCCGCGATGGCGGCGGCACCGCGATCAGCTGGACCGCCGAGATCGAGGCCCCCGGTCCCCGCGCCTCGGACATTGCCAAAGGCACGCAACCGGTGTTTGAGGCCGGGATCGACGCGCTGATCGCCCGCGCCGGGCAGGGGGCCGAGACCCCTCCCGCCGCAGCCCCCGCCGTTGCATTGACCGAAACCATCCTGCCCGGCACCCCGCGCCTTGGCCTGACCCATACCGCCGCCAAAGGCCGCACGCTGGCGCTGTTCCTGCATGGCATCGGCGGCGCGCGCCAGAACTGGGCGCGCCAACTGGGCCAAGTCGGCCATCTGATGACCGCCTGCGCCATGGACCTGCGCGGCTATGGCGACAGCAGCCTTGGCTTTGACCAATCCACAGTCGACGATTATTGCGACGACATTTGCCGCGTCATGGCCCATTTCGGCGCCGACCGGCTGGTGTTGGTGGGCCTGTCCTACGGCTCATGGATCGCGACCTCCTTCGCCATGCGCCACCCTGAAAAGCTGGCGGGGCTGGTCTTGTCGGGCGGCTGCACAGGCATGTCCGAAGCGGGGCCAGAGGAACGGGAAGCCTTCCGCGTCTCGCGCGAAGTGCCGTTGAACGCGGGACAGGTGCCTGCCGATTTCGCCCCCGCCGTGGTCAAGGTGATCGCCGGGCCGGATGCGCCCGACGCCATCCGGGATGAGCTTTTGGCCTCCATGTCCGCCATCCCCGCCGCCACCTACCGCGATGCGCTGGTCTGCTTTACCTCGCCGCGCGAGCGGTTTGACTTTGCCCGCCTGACGATGCCCACGCTTCTGATGACCGGCCAGCATGACCGTCTTGCCCCCCCGTCCGAAATCCGCGCTGTTGCGGGCCGCATTCTTGATGCCGCGCCGCAGATGCAAGACGCCCGCCCCGATGTGCAATATGAAACCATCCCCGGCGTTGGCCATGTCTGCAATGTTGAAGGGAGCGACGCCTATAACGCCGCGCTGATCCCCTTTCTGGCGCGGCTTGTGCCATGACAGCCCTGCCGCCCCGCGCCCGCAACAAGCAGCTGAAAGAGCGCCGGATCTTGGCCTCCGCGCTGAAGGTCTTTGCGGATCAGGGCTATTCCGGCACATCGATGGATGCCATCGCGGCGCTGGCAGGTGTGTCAAAACCAACGCTTTATCAATACTTTGGCAGCAAGGAACAGCTCTTTTCTGCCATCATGGTCGAACAGCGCGACACTATGCTGGGCGCGTTTGAGGAACCCGACGGTCTGGGGTTGGTGCCGGAACTTTGGGCCTTTTCCTGGCACTATGCCGACACCGTCCTGCGCCCCGATTTCCTGTCGCTCGCCCGGCTTACCATCGGTGAGGCGCAGCGCTTTCCCGAGATTGGCCGCGCCTATCAATCCGCGGGGCCAGAGCGCGTTTTGCGCGGCGTGATGGCCTATCTCTCGGCCAAGCGCGCCGAAGGGCGGCTTGCCTTTGACGATGCGGAACTCGCCGCCGAGGACCTTTGGGGCCTGATCCTGTCAGCCCCGCGCAACCGCGCGCTGCATGATGCGGCCAACCTGCCGGGCCGCGCCGATCTGCACCGCTTTATCACCAATGGCCTTCGGGTGTTCCTGAAAGCCTATTCCACCGATCCCGGCCAAGATCTGGCCCAACTTCAGGCCCTTGCCGCCGAGGGCCCAACACCACGGGGACACCATGACTGATACCGCGCCTGACCCTGCCCAGCTGCACGCCTATATGGACGACGCAACCAGCCGCTTTGCCACCGTGGCCCTTGTGGATACCAACGGGCTTTTGCGTGGGCAGATGGTGTCGGTCTCCAGCCTGAAGGGCATCTTGAAGAACGGCATGGGCATGGCGCCCGCGCAACTGGCGCTTGATCCGACTGATGAGATGCTGGAAATGCCCGGCGTCACCGATGGCACCGGCGATTTTCACGACGACCCCTTGATCGTTGATCCGACCAGCGCGCGCCGCATCCCTTGGGCGAAGCCCGGCCATGACCTTTTGGTTCTCACCAACTATTCCGGCGACACCGCCCAGATCTGCCCGCGCTCGATCCTGAAATCGGTGCTAGACCGGGCCGCAGCCCACGGTTTGCATCCGAAATATGGGATGGAGTTGGAATATACCCTTTTCGACGAAACCCCGGAATCGGCACGGGACAAGGGCTATCGCAACCTCAAAACCGCCACCATGCACCCAAGCCACGATCTGGTGCTGTATCAGACCGTGCAAACCGAATGGTACGAGGCGGTTTCGGCCATGTGCGAACCCCTGAAGATCGATCTGGCCAAGATGCACGAAGAAATCGGCGGCGGGTTCCTTGAGGCTTGCATAGGCGCTGGCCAAGGGTTGGAGCCTGCCGATCAGCTGGTGCTGCTGAAGAACTTCATCCGCGCGCTGGCGCTGCGGCAGGGCCGGTCGGTCACCTTCATGCCGCGCTGGACGGAAACGGCAGACAGCCAGTCCATCCACCTGCACATCTCGATGAAGGATGCGGGCGGCAAGACATTGTTCCACGACCCGAAGGCTGAACATGGCATGAGCCAGACCTTCCGGCATTTCTTGGGTGGGCTGCAGAAATACATCGGCGATCTCAGCCTTGTGTTCCTGCCCACCGTCAACAGCTACCGCCGCTTTGCGCCGGGCACCTTTGCGCCGCCTGGCCTGACATGGGGCTATGAGAACCGCACGACCTGTTTCCGGGTCGTAGGCCATGATGCGGGGTCCTTGCGGGTGGAAAACCGCCTGCCGGGGGCGGATACCAACCCCTATCTGACGGCGGCCGCCACCATCGCCGCGGGCGTTGCGGGCATCCTTGAGCAGATCGAACCGCAGGCGGAGGTCAAGGGCAACGGCCACGCCAACCCGCAGGAAGGGGCCGACTATGCCCGCTCGATGCCCGAGGCGATTGCCCGGCTGCGCGGGTCGGATTTTGCGCGTGACTGGTTGGGCAACCGCTTTGTCGATGCCTTCTCGGCCACCCGCCAAAGCCAGCACGACCAGTTTGCCAAAAAGGTGCCCGACGTCGAACTGCAACGTTTCTTTGATCTGGGCTAAGGGCATGGACCTGCGCCAGTCCTTTGTCGAAGGCATGGCCCGCGCGACCACCTTCGTGTCGATCATCACCACCGACGGGCCGGGCGGACAACATGGCGTCACAGTGTCGTCCATGACCTCGGTCTCGGCCGATGGTGAGGCGCCTTCGCTTTTGGTCTGCATCCACCACAAAAGCCCGGCCGTCGCCGCCATCCTTCAAAACGGAGCTTTCTGCGTCAATCTTCTGAACACAGGCCAACAGGGCCAGTCCGACATCTTCGCGGGACGTGCCCCCTCTGATCTGGCGCGGTTTGACCGGGTCGACTGGCAGGCAGGGCAGGGCGGTCAGCCAGTGCTCGCGGGCGCGGCGGCAAACTTTGAATGCACGCTCAAGTCCACGCTTTTGTGGAAAACCCACCATGTGCTGATCGGGCAGGTCGGCGCGGTGCATCTGTCGGACAACCCTGATGCGCTGCTCTATGGCCAGCGCAGCTATCGCCGTGCGGTTGGCATGGATGAGCTGGCCTGAGCGGCACAGCCCATCCAGTGGACCGTTCGGACCTACCATCGCCGCACGCTGCGAATCACCTATCAGGCAAACAGATCCTCCCCAAACAGCCTTGCAGGCCGGTCAAAATGGCAAGCACTGCCTGCTCGCTGGGAAATGAACGGGATTTTGGCGGCATCCTGTTGACAGCGACGGCCCGTAAGTGCCTAATCTGGCGTTATCATTGGGCTTTGGCTGGCACTGTCACAAACTTGTCAGGCAAAGGCCTTATGTCGTGCAAAATGACGAGTGTGGCGTTGCCGTTCTCGCAAAACCTTCCGGATGACCGGAACAACCCAGGGAGACCTACGTGACCAAAACCCTCTCCACCCTCAACCGCCGCAGCTTCCTCAAGCGCAGCGCAGCCGGTGCTGGCGCTCTCGCCGCTCCGGCGCTGATCTCGTCCAAGGCTCTGGCCTCGTCGGGCGAATTGAACTTCTCCGGCTGGGCTGGCTATCCTGGCTTGGCCGAAAAAGTGTTCCCCGCCTTTGAAGCCGCCACCGGCATCAAGGTGAACTTCAAAGAACTTCCCGACCAGGACACCATGTTCGGTGAAGCAAAGGTCGCGCTGGAAGCTGGTGGCATCGACGTTATCGAACCGACCATCGACCGCGTTGGCGCTTGGGACTCGAACGGCCTTCTGGGCGCGTTCGACGAATCCAAACTGGCGATGGACAACTACCTGCCGGGCCTCGCTGATGGCGCCGCGGGTGAGCGTTCGCGTCCGGGCGGCGCGCTGAAATATGTGCCGTCGACCTGGGGCACCGAATCGCTGGTCGTGAACACGGCCGATGCGAAAATCGGCACCCCGCCTTCGCTGGGCGATCTGTTCAACCCCGAGAATTCGGTCGTTGTGCGTCCGCACTCGGCGCTGGCTGCCATGGGCCGTTGGCTCGATGCGACCGGCCAACTGCCGCGTCCGTGGATGGATGGCTACACCGACATGGCCGCTATGGCCGAGCTGTGGGACATCGCGCTGGCCAAGGCGATCGAAGCCAAGGGCAACGTTGTTCAGTGGTGGTCGGGCGAAAATGAAGCCAACGCTGGCTTCACCGCCAACGGCGCTACCGTCGGCCTGTGCTGGGACTCGACCGGCTTCAACCTGCGCAATGACGGCTTTGCCTATGTCGCGCCCGTCGAAGGTGCGTTCGCTTGGCACCAGGGCTTCGTCATGATGAAGAACGCCGCCAACGTCGACCAGGCGCATGAGTTCGTGAAGTGGGTCTCGACCGCCGAAGGCGCTGCGGGCTGGGCTTCCGCCTTCTCGTCGAACCCGGTGGGCAAGGGCGCTGCCGAGATCATGGATCCGGAAGTGTCGAAGTACTACAACGGCACCTTCAACGACGAAGCGCTGTCCAAGCTGTGGTGGTGGCCCGACCAGTCGGCCGACTTCCTCGCCAAGCGCGCGGAATACGCCGACAAGTACAAGGCCGCCTAATAGGCGCTGCCAGAAAGGGACGCCGGGCCGAAACGCCCGGCGTCTTTTTTTTCTGCAAGGGCGTCGTTGCTGGACTAAGCGCGGCGTTGAACTGGCTATATCGCTTGCACAGGACATCGGGCCTGTTAGGCTGCGACAAAACAAGAATGACAGGGAGAAAGACGATCCATGAGTGCAGGGATTGATCTTGAAAACGTGTGCTGTGACTTCGGAACCTTCCGCGCGGTGGACAATGCCAATGTGTCCATCAAACCGGGCGAGTTCTTTTCGTTTCTGGGCCCCTCGGGCTGTGGCAAGACCACGATCCTGCGGATGATTTCGGGCTTTATTGACCCGACCCAAGGCCAGATCAAAATCGGCGGCAAGGACATGAAGGGCCAGCGCCCTAACCAGCGTCCAACCGCCCTGATCTTCCAAAACCTCGCGCTGTTCCCCCTTATGCCCATCTGGGAAAACATCTCTTTCGGTTTGGAAATGCGCGGGGTCGACAAGGTCACCCGCCGTGCGAAGGCTGAAGAGTTGTTGCGCCTTGTTGATCTGCCGGGCGCGGCGGACAAGATGGTGAGCCAGCTGTCAGGTGGCCAAAAGCAGCGCGTGGCGATTGCCCGCGCCTTGGCCGTGGAACCGGCGGTCATGCTCTTGGACGAGCCTTTGTCGGCGCTTGACCTCAAGCTGCGCCAGCACATGCGCGCGGAACTTCGCGCCATTCAAAAGCGCACCGGGGTGACCTTTATCTACATCACCCACGACCAGGGCGAGGCTTTGGCCATGTCCGACCGCGTTGGCGTGATGAGCCAAGGCCGCATCCAGCAAATCGCCGATCCGCGCGACATCTACAACAATCCGGTCAACGGGTTCGTGGCGTCTTTCGTGGGCGAAAACAACATCTTCGAAGGCACAGCTGGCACGGCCGCCGATGGCATGGCCGGTTTTGACACCGCGCATGGATCGTTCCGCGCACGGCTGGCCGCTGATGCGGTGGGCAAGCCCGTCAAGCTGTATGTGCGTCCTGAACACACCACGCTGGCCAAGACCAAGGCCACCGAAAATTCGGTGCCGGTGACCATCACCGAAGTCTCGTTTGAGGGTGCCTTCATCACGGTTCACGGGATCAGCGAAAGCGGCAAGACCATCACTGCCGAAATCCGCAACGACGGTGCGGCCACTGTGCCTGAGGTTGGGGCCAAGCTGCACGCCCGCTTTGACGCCGCCCGCGCCTCGTTGTTGCCTGACGTGAATGTGAGGGCCTGAGCCATGCAGGATCTTCTGCGTCGCTACGGTCCGGGCCTGTCGGGGCTGATCGTGCTTTTGGTGGCCTTTTGGCTGGTGATGCTGGTCATCGTGCCCAACATCACGCTCTTTGAACAAAGCTTCCGGCCCTATCTGCCGGTCGTTGAAATTGGCGGGCCACGTGACACCTATAGCTTCAACAACTACGCCAAAGTCTTTGATGGCAATATCGAAACCAGCCTGCTCGGCATTACCTTTGAAATCCCGGTGCATGTGAGAACCTTCTCGCAAACCATTTGGTATTCGATGGTCGTCACGGTGATCTGCTTTGCGCTGGCCTACCCGCTGGCCTATTACATGTCGAAGATCGTCGCGCCGAAAACGGTCCCGACGCTGCTTTTGCTGCTTTTCGTGCCGCTGTGGGTCTCTGAGGTGCTGCGCGCCTTTGCGTGGTGGATCATTCTGGCGTTCAAAGGCCCGCTCAATGCCATGCTTCTGGGCCTTGGCTTGATCGAAGACCCGATCCGTTGGACCAATATGGGCTATACGGGCGTCATGGTGGGCTTGGTCTATACCTATGTGCTCTTCATGCTCTTCCCGATCTACAACGCGATTTCGTCGCTCGACACCAACCAGATTGAGGCGGCCGATGACCTTGGCGCGCCGTGGTGGAAGATCCATTGGCGTATCGTGCTGCCCCATGCCAAACCCGGCATCGCCTCGGGCTCGGTCATGGTGTTCATGCTGTCGGCGGGCTCGCTTTTGGTGCCTTCGATCCTTGGCTCCACCACCTCGCAATGGTTTACCCAAACCATCGACCAGTGGTTCAAGGACGCGCTCGACTGGAACACCGCCAGTGCCTATGCCTTCCTTCTGTTGATCCTGTGCACCGTCTTCGTGTCCATTGCGATGAAGCTGTTCCGGGTCAAACTGTCTGACATCGCGAAATAAGGGAGGGACATCATGCACAAGCTTCGACTGAACCTCGCCCACGCCTATATGGTCTTGTTCCTGCTTTATATGATCGCGCCGCTTGTGGTCATGTCAGGGGCGGCCTTTAACGACAGCAAACTGCCCTCGATCGTGCCGTGGAAAGGCTTCACCACCCATTGGTTCAGCGACATGATCGCCGATCAGCGGATGATGCTGGCCTTTGGCAACAGCCTATGGGTTGCGGTGGCTGTGGCGGTGATCTCGATCCTCGTTGGCACGGCTTCGGCCATTCTCATCAACTCAATCTCGGGCCGGGTGCGCACGGTGGTCTACGGGTTGATGATCTCCACCATCCTGATCCCCGGTGTGGTCATCGGTATTTCCACCATGATCCTGTGGACCAAGATGGGCAATGCGCTGGGGACTGAGTTCTTCCTGTTTAACCCCGGTCTGCATCTCAGCGTGCTGGGGCAAGTGAGCTATATCGCCGCCATGGTGATGCTGTTGGTTCTGGCGCGTCTGCAATCCTTTGATGCGGGGCTGGAAGAGGCTGCGCTGGATCTGGGTGCAAGCCACGGCCAGGTGATGCGCCGCATCCTTCTGCCGCATCTCTATCCGGCCATCCTTGCCGGTGGGGCGGTGGCGTTCTTCCAGTCGATCGAGAACTTCAACGTCACGCAGTTTACCCGTGGCGGGGCCGATACGCTGACGGTCTATGTGTTCTCGAAGGTCCGCGCGGGCATTACGCCCACGATCAACGCGCTGGCCTTCCTGTTGATCCTTGTGACCTTGGCGCTGGCCTTGGTCTATGAGTTCAACCGCCGCCGACTGGCCCGGATCGAGGCTGCGCGTGAGGCGGAAGCCCGCCGTGCGGAGGCGCTGGAAGAGGCAGTCTAAGGACCTTAATCCTTGAACGATCAAGCCGTCGATCCTGCAATGGATCGGCGGCTTTCTTTATTGCGGCTTACCCCCGCCAAAGCGGCGCAGTCAGGGGCGCTCGCGCCCCTCTGGTCGGCCAAGAGGCCGCCCATTCACCCCTGAGAGTATTTGGGCCAAGATGAAAGGGATGGGGCGGGTCAGTGCCGCCCGGTGATCCAGTTGCCCAGCGCTCCAAAGCGCGAGGGCTTGCCACGCAGCCGCGCCTCGCGGCGGTCGGCAAGCGCCAAGAGCTTGTACATCAGATGCACACCAAGCCAGCGCAGGGGCTCTGGCTCCCATTGCCGCACACGGCGGTTGACCCATGGGTGCCGGGTGATCCGCGTCTCACGGCCGAGGGCAAGGTCGGCCAGTGTCCGACCGGCAAGGTTCGAGGTGGAGACCCCGACGCCCACATAGCCCCCCGCCCAGCCAAGGCCAGTGTTACGATCCAAGCCCACTGTCGCGCACCAATCGCGCGGCACACCGATCACGCCACACCAGGCGTGGTCGATGGGATGTTTCGCGGCTTCGGGGAAGTGTTCGTGCAAGATGGCGGTCAGCCGGCGGATGGTTTCGGCATCCGGCGCGCCGTTGCGGTCCATTTGGCTGGCGAATTTATAGGGCACCCCGCGCGCGCCCACCGTGATGCGGCCCTCGCGCGTGCGCTGGCAATAGCAGTAGGCGTTCTTCATATCGCCGATCAGCTCATGCCCGTCCCAGCCGATCTTGGCCCAAGCCTCGGGCGGCAAGGGCACTGTGGCGATCTGGGCCGAGTTCAGGGGCAGCCAGTCGCGCTTGTGCCCTTTGATCCCGGCGGTAAAGCCTTCGGTGCAGCGCAGGATGATCGGCGCCCGTACCACCCCGCGGTTGGTGGTGACGCGCCCCGCGTCGTAAGAGATCACCTCGGTGCCTTCGACAATGGTCGCGCCCTTGCGTTCAACCGCTTCGGCCAGCCCGCGCACCAATTTTGCCGGCTGCACCCGTGCCATGCCCGAGACCACCATCGCGCCGAGCACGCCCGGAATATGGATCCGCTGCGCCACCTCTTGCGGGCTCAGTTCGCGCGCGCGATGCCCGTCACCCCAAGCGCGGCGATGGGCGATTTCCTCTTTCATGCGCTGCAATTGCGCCGGAGTGGTCGCCACCATCATCTCTTCCGAAGGGATGATGTCAGCGTCAATTCCCTCGGCCGCACAGACCGCCGTGATCTCGGGCACGGTCGCCTCGAGATCCTTGACCATCTCCAGCACCGCCTCACGCGAGGTGGCGGCGGCATAGGCGTCGTGCTTCCACGCGAAGGTGCCCATGCACCACCCACCATTGCGGCCCGAAGCGCCGAAGCCCGCGAATTCCTTTTCGATCACCAAGACCTTGAGGTCGGGCTTTTCCTGCATCAGATACCACGCCGTCCAAAGCCCGGTGAACCCCGCGCCAATGATCGCCACATCGACCGAGGTATCCCCCGACAGGGGCGGGCGGCGGGTTTCGGGCAGGCCCATGTCGGCATACCAAAAGCTGACGTCACCGATCTTCATGCCTGTTCTCCGCGTGTCATGTGCTCAAGACGGTTTCGGCCAAAGCCGTCACCGTCCGTTCGGCCGAAGCCAATGCCTCTTCAAACCAGCCTTGCTGTGCCGACGCAATATCCGATCCGGCACAGGCGATGCGGCCAGAGGGGCCGCAAGGATGCGCCGCGCCGAGATCAGGCAGCCCGCCGCCCAAGATCACGACATTGAACATGCTAGAGATACCAGTCGTATTCGCGCGGCAGCACCTCGGCCATGAAGGCCTCAAACTCGGATCGTTTGATGGCCGCGTAGGCCGCCGGATAGCGCGGCCCGAAATACTCGGCCATCAGGGCCGATGCTTGCAGCCGGTCCAGCGCGGTCCACAGGCGCAAGGGCATTTCGGGGTCGGCCTCTTCGCCGGCATTGCCGGTCGAAGGTGGGGTGGGCGCCAGCTTATTGGCAATTCCATGATGGAACCCCGCCAGCATCGCCGCCATGACGAGATAGGGGTTGGCATCGGCCCCTGCGATACGATGCTCAATCCGCCGCGCGCGACCGCCGCCCATTGGTACGCGGAACGACACGGAGCGGTTGTTGATCCCCCAGCTTGTGTTCACCGGCACAAACTGATTGGCAGCAAAGCGGCGGTAGGCGTTGATATTGGGCGCAAAAAATCCCATCGCGTCATAGGTGGTTGCCTGCAGGCCTGCAATCGCATGGCCAAGCATCCGGTCGCCATCCGGCGTGGTTTCGTCAAAGACATTGCGCCCTGCCGCGTCGATCAAGCTGGCGTGAATATGCAGCCCCGAGCCGGATTGGTCGGCAAAAGGTTTGGACATAAAGGTGGCCTCCAGCCCATGCTTGGCAGCCACCCCTTTGACGATCCGGCGCAGCATCAGCGCATGGTCGCAGGCGAGCACCGGGTCATCCAGATGGGCAAGGTTCACCTCGAACTGCGCCCCGCCATATTCCGCCGTGGCCGCCCCTGCAGGCACGCCTTGGGCGATGCAGGCCGCATCAATCTCGGCCAAGATCCCGGCCCATTCATCCAGCTTGTCAAAAGCCAGAACCCGCGGCGCCTCGGGCGCGCGGCCCGACCGGGCGGGCAGGGCAGGAGAGATGCGCCCTTTGTCGTCGCGCTTTGGGTCGACGAAGTAGAATTCCAACTCATTGGCCACCACGGGCCGCAGACCCAATTCGGCAAAGCGCGTAACCACTGCCTGAAGGATCGCGCGCGGATCGAACCACCACGCGGCCTCGCCCTCGGGCGGGGCGGGCGCGATCTGCACCTGCGCGGTCGGCACCTCGGCCCAAGGCACAGGCACCAAGGTGTCGGGCAGGGGGTAGCTGGTGGCGTCCGGATCACCATCGGAAAAGCCGATGCCGTTCACATCCCAGCAGGTGCCCAAGGCGTCCAGCGTGGTGATCCCAGCGCAGAACGCTACACCTGAGGACCACAGCTTTTCCGCATCGCGCGCTGGCACCCTTTTGCCAATCGCCGTGCCGCAAAGATCATAGAGCACCGCATCGACAAAGCGCGTCTCGGGGTGGCGGGCCAGATAGGCGACAAGCTCGGCAGGGGCGGTCATGGTCAGCGGCCTTCGTGCAGGTTTCCACCGCTACCCTTGCATTTTTATGCAGCTTTTCAAGCCAGAATGACGCAGAATATGATCAAAAGTCTTTGCCATTTCCTGCCTCTTATCTCGGTGCCACATGCCCATGACCCGCCGCAATCTCTTGGCAAGTATCGCCGCGCTGGCCGCCACCCCCGCCCGCGCCAGCAGTTCTTCGGTGCTTGTCATCGGGGCCGGGCTTGCCGGGCTGTCCGCTGCCCGCGATCTGCATTCTGCGGGGGCCAAAGTCACGGTGCTTGAGGCCCGTGACCGGATTGGCGGGCGCATCTGGACCTCGCGGGCTTGGGCTGACATGCCGATGGACATGGGGGCAAGCTGGATTCACGGCGTCACCGGTAACCCGCTGACAGATCTGGCCGATCAGGCCGGGGCTGTGCGGCGGCCAACTTCGTACGACAGCGCCATGGCGCTGGATGCCCAAGGCCGCGAGGTTGATCTTTCCCCTGCCTATGACTTTGCGGAACAGACTATCGCCGCCGCCCGCGCCAAGTCTGAAACCCGCGCCAGAGATCAATCTCTGAAAGAGGCGATCCTTGCCACACCGTCATGGGCAGAGGCCGATGACCCCACCCGCCGCCTGATCCGCCAAGTCGTCAACGGCAGCGTCGAGGCCGAATATGGCGGCGCATGGGATGAGGTCTCGGCCTGGCATTATGACGAGGCGGTGGAGTTCGGCGGCGGTGACAAGCTTTTTCCCAAAGGCTATGACCAGATCACCGATCACCTTGCCACGGGCCTGACCATCCGCACCGGGGCGGTCGTGGCCTCGGTGGTCCAAGCCGAGGACAGCGTGCAGGTCACATTGACCGATGGTGAGGTCTTGCAGGCCGATCATGTGGTCGTCACCGTGCCTTTGGGCGTGCTCAAGTCCGGCGACATCGCCTTTGAGCCCCCGCTCGCCCCGGCCCGCCGGGCCGCGATCGAAACCCTTGGCATGGGGCTTTTGAACAAATGCTGGCTGCGCTTTGATCGCATTGCATGGCCCGCCGATGTCGATTGGATCGAATGGGTGGGGCCGAAAGATGGCATCTGGTCGCAATGGGTCAGCCTTGCCCAAGCCACAGGCGCACCGGTGCTTTTGGCCTTTCACGCGGGCGATCAGGCACGGCAGATGGAACAGCTCAGCGATGCCGAGATGGTCGCCGAGGCCCATGCGGCGCTGAAAACCATGTTCGGCCGCGATTTCCCCGCGCCGATTGCGGCGCAGATCACCCGCTGGGGGCAAGACCAATTCACCCGCGGCGCCTATTCCTTCAACGCCATCGGAACCACGCCAGACACCCGCACAGCCCTTGCCGGGGCCGATTGGGAGGGGCGGCTGATCTTTGCGGGCGAGGCTTGCGAGCCTGACTATTGGGGCACTGCCCATGGCGCGCTTTTGTCAGGCCGGACGGCAGCGGCCCAGATCACGGGTTGATCTCACCCGTCAGCCAAGTGCGAAAACTGACGAGTGGTGCGCGGGCTGGGCTCTCCTTCGGCCAGACCAGATGGTAGCTTCCGGCCGAGGCAATTGGCCCGCCAAAGATCGGCACCAAGCGGCCGGCCTCGAGATCACGCTCGATCAGGAAGGTCGGCATCAGGGCTGCGCCCAGCCCATGGATCGCGCCCTGCATCATGGTGGCGAACTGGTCAAACAGCATCGCCGGGGGGCGCAGGCCGGGCAGCCCGTGATGGGCGAGCCAACGGCCCCAATCCCCGGTGCGGCTTTCCAATTGCAACAGGGGAAGCGTGAGCACATCCTCCGCCCGGGGCAGGGTAGCCGCCACCAGCGCGGGCGCGGCCACCGCCAGCATCTCTTCTTGCATCAAGGGCAGATACTCCACCCCCGGCCAATCCTGCCGCCCGTAATGGATTGCTGCGTCAAACTGCGTGGCCTCAAAGGCAAAGGGCTTCAGCCGCGTGGACAGGTTCACGGTCACCTCCGGATGCTGGCCCGCAAAGCGCGCCAGACGCGGGGCGAGCCAATGCATGCCAAAAGCAGGCAGAATGGCCAAGTTCAGCGCCCCGCCCCCCGGATTGGCCCGCAAGGTCAGCGTCGCCTGACCAATCCCCTGCAGCATCCGCCGCACCTCGCGGCAATAGTCCCGCGCCCCTTGGGTCAGCCGCAACCGGTGCTTCTCGCGGATGAAGAGCGCAACACCCAATTGCCCCTCTAGAACCTGCAACTGTCGGCTGACCGCGCCTTGGGTCAGGTTCAACTCCTCGGCCGCCGCCGAGGCGCTGCCCAGACGGTCCACCGCCTCCAAGGCCAAGAGCGACGGCATCGAAGGCAGATAGCGACGCGAAACCAGCATATGAGTTTTCCTCATTAAATCCTGTCCCTGTTTCGCTAGTGGCCTGTGCAGATTCGTGCAATAGACTTGCGCAAAGCTCATGCTGTTTCAGGAGATGTACCGATGCTCGACACCCCCAAGCTGAAAGCCAAGGATGCCCCCGATCTGGGCGGGTTTGATTGGGAAGACCCCTTCCGCCTGAACGACCAGCTGACCGACGAAGAGCGCATGCTGCGGGACGCCGCCCGCGCCTATGCCCAAGACAAGCTGCAACCCCGTGTCATCAAGGCGTTTCGTGAGGAATCCTCCGACCCCTCGATCTTCCGTGAAATGGGTGAGATGGGCCTGCTGGGCGTCACGGTGCCCGAGGAATACGGCGGGTTGGGCGCGTCTTACGTCGCCTATGGCCTGATCGCGCGCGAAGTTGAGCGCGTCGACAGCGGCTATCGGTCGATGATGTCGGTGCAATCCTCGCTCGTCATGTATCCGATCTACGCCTATGGCACCGAAGCGCAGCGCCAGAAGTTCCTGCCGAAACTCGCCACTGGCGAATGGATCGGCTGCTTTGGTCTGACCGAACCCGATGCGGGCTCGGACCCCGCAGGCATGAAGACCGTGGCCAAGAAAACGGCCAATGGCTATGTGCTGAACGGCGCCAAGATGTGGATCTCGAACGCGCCCATTGCCGATGTCTTTGTAGTCTGGGCCAAATCCGAAGCGCATGGCGGCAAGATCAAGGGCTTTGTCCTTGAAAAGGGCATGAAGGGCCTGACGGCTCCCAAGGTTGGTGGCAAGCTGTCGTTGCGCGCCTCGATCACCGGCGAGATCGTTATGGACAATGTCGAGGTTGGCGAAGACGCGCTCTTGCCCAATGTCGAGGGTCTGAAGGGCCCCTTCGGCTGCCTCAACCGCGCCCGCTATGGCATTTCTTGGGGCGTCATGGGCGCGGCTGAGTTTTGCATGCACGCCGCCCGCCAATATGGCCTTGACCGCAAGCAGTTCGGCAAACCCATCGCCCAGACCCAGCTTTATCAGCTGAAACTCGCCAATATGATGACCGAAATCTCGCTTGGCCTGCAGGCCAGCTTGCGTGTCGGGCGTCTCTTGGATGAGGCCAATGCCGCGCCCGAGATGATCTCGATCATCAAGCGCAACAACTGCGGCAAGGCGCTGGATGCGGCACGCTGGGCGCGTGACATGCACGGCGGCAACGGCATTCAGGAAGATTATCAGGTCATCCGCCACATGGTGAACCTTGAGACCGTGAACACCTATGAAGGCACCCATGACGTTCATGCCCTGATCTTAGGGCGCGCCATCACTGGACTGCAGGCCTTCTTCTAAGGCCGGAACTGGTGGGGCGTAACCCAATATTTGCTGCAATATATTGAAATCGTTCAAGAAAGGCCCGAACCTCACAAGGTTTCGGGCCTTTCCCTTCTCAGACACCTGAGTCTTGCCCGCAACAGGTCTGCCCCCAGATGCGGTATCGGCCACTTTCCGCTACCCGACATAGCGTGTGCCCCCCTATAGTTGCCCAAAGATCACGGGGGCACACCCCCGGGCTTGAGGCAGGACAGATAATAACAAGCAAGGAGGGAGCCGATGCGCTGCCCATTCTGCGGTAACGTCGATACGCAAGTGAAAGACTCGCGCCCGGCCGAGGACCATGTGTCCATCCGCCGCCGCCGCTTTTGCCCCGCATGCGGCGGCCGCTTTACCACCTATGAACGCGTGCAGCTGCGCGACCTTGTTGTCGTGAAATCCTCTGGCAAACGCGAAGATTTTGACCGCTCCAAGCTGGAACGCTCGATCCGCATCGCCATGCAAAAGCGCCCCATCGACCCTGATCGCATTGATCAGATGATCTCGGGGATCGTGCGTCGGCTGGAAAGCCTTGGCGACACCGACATCCCATCGAAAACCATCGGTGAGATTGTCATGGAAAGCCTCGCGCGGATCGACACCGTGGCCTATGTCCGGTTCGCCAGCGTTTACAAGAACTTCCAAGCGGCGGATGACTTTGACCGCTTCGTCAGCGAACTGCGCCCTGGCGCAAACTCGGAAGAGTGAGCGACGAGATCCACATGGCCCACGCCCTGCGCCTTGCGGCGCGGGGCCTTGGCGCTGTCTGGCCCAACCCGGCGGTGGGCTGCGTCTTGGTGCGTGACGGCCAGATCGTCGGACGCGGCTGGACGCAACCCGGCGGCCGCCCGCATGCTGAAACCCGCGCGCTGGCCCAAGCGGGCGCCTTGGCCCAAGGCGCCACCGCCTATGTTACGCTCGAACCCTGCGCCCATCATGGCCAGACCCCGCCCTGCGCTGAGGCGCTGATTGCGGCCCGTGTCGCCCGCGTTGTCACCGCCTTGACCGATCCTGACCCGCGCGTCGTGGGCCGGGGACACGCGATGCTGCGTGCCGCAGGTGTCGCCGTGACCGAAGGCGTTCTCGCGCCTGAGGCCAGCCGTCTGAACGCGGGGTTTCTGAAACGCGTCACGCGCAACTTGCCCTTCGTGACCCTGAAACTTGCCACCACGCTGGATGGCCGCATCGCCACTGCCACAGGTGAATCCCGCTGGATCACCGGACCCGCCGCGCGCCGTCACACACACTTGTTGCGCCTGACGCATGATGCGGTGATGGTCGGTGCTGGCACCGCCCGCGCCGATGATCCGGATCTGACCGTGCGCGACATGGGCGCGGCCCGCCAACCCTTGCGTGTCGTGCTCGACAGCCGTCTGTCCCATGCCCCGACCAGCCGCCTTGGTCAGAGCGCCCGCCAAACCCCGGTCTGGATGGTCCACACCGCCGCAGCGCCCGAGGCCGCCCGCGCCGCCTGGGCCGCCACCGGTGCCACGCTGATCGAGGTTGCAGCCAGCCCTACTGGCCAAGTTGACCCTACCTCTGCCCTGAACGCCCTCGCCACCCGCGGCCTTACGCGCATCCTGTGCGAAGGCGGCGGCCAGTTGGCCGCCAGCCTTGTCACCGCGCGGCTGATCGATGATCTGGCCACCTATCACGCCGGGGCCCTGATCGGAGCCGATGGCCGCCCAGCCCTTGCGGCCCTTGGTCTCAAGACCCTGGCCGAAGCCCCGCGCCTGACCTTGCGCGAACGTCAAACCCTCGGCGGCGATGCCTACGCCCTGTGGTCTTGCGCCTTTTGAAATACTCAACCTTCGCGCCGACTTAAAGCGCGCGCCTGTTTATGGTGCTTGATGGCCGCTGAACATCACCCAAGCTGCAGGCTGTTCCGCCTCATGGCCCATTTGAAGGGCTGACTTCGCCGCCCGCCGCAACGCAATGCCATCTCGCCGATCAAAATCCCCGGCAAGCTCTCCGAAGGCCGCCTCTAAACGCCCGACCCCGCGCGATAGGCTTGCGCCTTGCGAAATACTCTCGGGGGGAAGGCCGCAGCCCCGGGCTGCGGCCGCGGGGGGCAGACAGCCCCCCAAAAATTCTTGTGCCAAGAATTTTTCTGGCCTCAGGCTCACCAGTGCCCGGTGTTGCCCATCGACAGCCAAGGCTCTGCCGGGGCAAAGGCCCCACCCGCTTGCAACAACTCGATCGAGATATTGTCGGGGCTGCGCACAAAGGCCATCCGCCCATCGCGCGGCGGGCGGTTGATCAGCACGCCATGGGCCTGCAAATGGGCGCATACGGCGTAGATGTCTTCCACCTCATAGGCCAGATGCCCGAAGTGGCGGCTGTCATTCGGCAGCCCATCATCGCCGTCCCAGTTATAGGTCAACTCCAACGGCGTCTCGGGCTGGCCCTCAGCCGCAAGATAGACCAGCGTGAACCGCCCCTGTTCGCTTTCATACCGGCGGATCTCTTGCAGACCCAACAGCGCATAAAACGCCATGGACTTCTCCAGATCCAGAACCCGAACCATGGTGTGCAGATAGCGCAGTTTCATCCGATGCCCCCTTCAAGTGCGTGCGGCCCAAACCTAGGCTGGGCAGGGGGGAAAGACCAGCCTTGGCAATCACCTTAGAACACCGAAGAAATCCCCAAACTCACGGCGGTGGTCGTGGTCTGATAGCGGCTGATGTTCGACTGCGTCTTGCCGTGGCGCAAAGACAAGACCGGGGCAAAGCCCATCACCGACAGATCGTCAAAGGACAGATCCATCGATAGGCCCCGCGATTTGTCCTCGCGCCCGCCCGTGACATTGGCAAAGCCAAGGGTGAAGCTGTCGTAATCCCGCAAGCCCGCGGTCGCCCCGAAAGAGACCGCCGCCCCCGCCAACTGCCATTCCGGACTGACCTTCAGCGAAATCCGCGCTGCGTCATAGGTTGAATTCTGAAACCCGCTGCGCGCCGCCTCCAGCGTCACCCGCAGCGAGGCGCGGGTTGTGCCAAAGAACCGCTGGCCAGTCAGGCTCATCTCATAAAGATCAGCGCCGGAGTTCGCCCCCTCCCAGGACCGCTCGACACTGCCGCCCAGCCAGATGGATGCACCATCGCCTTTCCAGATCATGCTTTCGGCCCCAAGGGCCAAGGTCGGGCCCAGCACCGCGCCACCGGCCCAATTCTGACCCGCCTCGATCGACAGGCTCAACGGCAGCCCTGCCGCGCCGACCCGCAGATCACGGCGCAGGCCAAAGGCAAGGCGAGAGCGGTTCAGATCACCCGAGGTGACACGCCCTGCCGCCACCCGAGAGCTGGCATCGATCTCGTTCGCCACGGTCTCACCCGACAGGGTCAGCACCGTCTGCGCCCGGTCGCTGCCGGGCAAGGCGCGCTCTGCCGCGATCCGCAGGCTTACCCGCGCGCCCGACAGGGCCTGCGCGCCGTTCGACAAATCTCCCAACACGAAACCGCCAATCCGGAACACCGCACTGTCCGCCCCGCCGTTCAGGTTGTCGCTTGGCCCGGCCTCGAGATCAAAGGTCAAGCGCCAGGGCGTGCGATTGCGCACCAGCCCCAGATCTCGGCCAGAGGCGGCAAGGGCCAGTGCATCTGGTGCTACATCGAGCGACCGGCGCAGCCAGAATTGCGCCAGCATCGGGCGTCCGGCGTCCAATGCGGCCTTGGCGGTGTTGCGGGCAATTTCATAGCGCAGAGTCTGGTTGTCCGGCCCGCGCGGTGCCAGCTTCCACGCTGTGCGCCCCGCGATCAGCCCGGCATCGGCGCGGCCGAGCTTTGGTTCGGTCGCCGCCAGCAAAAGATGTACCCGCGGATTGTCCGGCTCTACCGCCGCCAGCGCCCGCGCGATATGGCCCGCCACGGCAACATCGCCCGCAAGATAGGCCGCGCGCGCCGTCATCAGCGCCTCATCCGGGGTCAGGCTCAGCACTTCGGCGCGCGCCGGGGCGGGGGCCTGCCACGCCAGACCCAAGCCAAGGAGCAGCGCCAAGGCCCGCAGGCGGTGAGCCAACATGGCCTTAGCGCGGCGTGCAGATCGGTGACGGCGAGGCACCGGGCAAATCGCAGCGCGGCAGGTTGAAGGTGCCATATTCGTGAATCCCGGTTTCGCCATCAATCGGGTTTACCCAGATGACACCGGCCACATCGCTGGCCCCGGTGCCGCCAAAGGCCCCATCAAAGCTGCCCGCCTCGCTGTCCGGAGAGCCCTCATATTCCACCGTGCCCAGAAAGGTGCCGTTTTCAGAAATCTCAGTCTCGCGCAGCACTAGGCCCGGCATCGGTGACGTGTCGATGGTGCGCACCCCACCATTGCCATCCGCGATGTTGATCGAGGTGACCGGGTTGCCATCGCGGTCAAACAGCCTCCGGTTTGTGATTTCACCCTCCACCACCTCCGGATGGCCCGAGGTCCGGTTGGTGAACTGCGCGTTCACCTGAATGACACCGCGCACCCCCAAAGGCTCTCCGGGCTGCAAGGGGTCAGGGCGCGGCGGGCCGCCCGGGTCATTGAACCCCGGAACAAAGACCCCCGCATAGGCCCCGTAATACGAGAAGGTTCCCTCTTCCGTCCCTTCAGGAGAGGGGGAGGCGGCGATGTCGGGCCGCGAATAGCCCGTCAGCCGTACCCAGCCCCCGCCGCCATTATGTTCGTTGAACTGCCCGCCATCGGCGCTGGCCACCGACAGCAGCGTGCCGCGGTCATTCTCGGCCACATAGGCCAGATAGGACCGCGTCATATTGGTTTCCTGGAACTCGTAGGCCAGATATCGCGGGTGCCCGCCATGCCTCGGGAAGTCCATCTCGGCCTTGCGCCGGAAGAGGCCGTATCGCCCCGAGGAACTGACCCCGGCCATGTCGATCTCCAGCGTGGTCCCGTCATAGCGAAAGCCGCGCAGATCCTCGACCGCATTGTCCTGATCGGGCGAGGGCTGGGGCGCATTCGGATCGGGCGGCGTCGGATCCACCGGTTCAGGCAAGAATGGATTCCCACCGCAGGCCGCGACGACCAAAAGCGCAGCCAAAGCTGCCCGATACCGAACCATAATCTGCCCCACGTTTCTATCTTTAGAGAAATAAATGACCATAAGTATATATAATGTCAAAAGTTATCCACAAAGGAGCATTTTGCCCTCGCTTATGATGCAGCCTCGCATCACGCCTTAGCTAGCGGTTTCCTTCGCCGCCCACCGCAAGATATAGTGGACCCCGACTCATTCCCCGCCCCGAAAGGCCATCCCATGCCGCTGACCCCTGACCAACGCGCCGAAATCGAAGCCGCACGGGCCACGCCCCGCCCGACCTTGCGCGCTGTCTCTGAGGGGATGGAAGCGCATCTCTACCGCGCGCATGAGGTCTTGGATCACGGCTTTATCCGCGTCATCGACTATATGGGCGACGATGCCGCCATCGTGCAGGCCGCGCGCGTCAGCTATGGCGCGGGCACCAAGCACGTGCAAAACGACGAAGGGCTGATCCGATATCTCATGCGCCACTGGCATTCGACCCCGTTCGAGATGTGCGAGATCAAGCTTCACGTCAAACTGCCGGTCTTTGTGGCCCGCCAGTGGATCCGCCACCGTACCGCCAACGTCAACGAATACTCCGCCCGCTATTCGATCTTGGACCGTGAGTTCTACATCCCCCAGCCCGAACAGCTGGCCGCCCAATCGGTGGTCAACAACCAAGGCCGGGGCGAGGTGCTGACGGGGGCGGAATCCGCCCGCGTGCTGGACATCCTGAAACGCGACGCGGCGCAGTGCTATGACAATTACGAATCCATGCTGTCCCAAGACGGCCAACAGGGCCTTGCCCGCGAGTTGGCCCGCATGAACCTGCCGATGAACATCTATACCCAGTGGTATTGGAAGGTGGACCTGCACAACCTCTTCCACTTCCTGCGCCTGCGCGCCGACGCCCACGCGCAATATGAAATCCGCGTCTATGCCGAGGCGATTGCGGCCTGCGTGCGCGACTGGGTCCCGCTGGCCTTTGCGGCGTTTGAGGATTACCGGATGGGCGGGGCCACGCTCTCGGCCAAGGCGATTTCGGTGTTGAAACGGCAACTTAAAGGTGAGACGGTGACGCAGGAAGAGTCCGGCATGTCGAAGGGCGAGTGGCGGGAGTTTTGTGATATTTGGGGATAGGATGGACAAAAATATTCGAGTTAATTTTTACCAGGCTCATAATGTAACGCCTTCACAATCGGGTTTATTTGAAGCACTCACTGCGTGCAGCAACATGCCGGACGTGCAACAGTATGTGGAGTTAACTCAAGGGGTAAAGGTTCGGATTGAGAGAGTCATGTCTAATGGATCGTATCTGACCGGAGAATTGGTTCGCCAACAGACGGATAATTTACCTGCGATTGCGAGAGGTGCCGGGCCACTTGAGCCAAACAACACACCTCTCGGTCATCGAGTCGCGTTTAGGTACAAGGCTGATATCAACGTGGTAGCGATGGAGGTCAATCGAACTGGTATTTCTCCATCGCGTTTCAATGCATTCCTAAAAGCTAGATTTAGGGGTCACTCTGGTTACTATTTTGATCCATGCCTTACAGCTGACGCTCTGGCGCAACTCAGGGATGGCACGCCACGTAAAATTCAAATGCGAGTTGCTGTCCCAGAGGATTTGAGATTGATTGAGGGTGGACCAAATGACATCGAAACTAGTATTGAAAACTTGAGAAGCATCGTAGATGGTCGCGTCATAACTCTGGAAATTGGAATGAATCGAGGGGACAGAAATGAATCCCTGAACTTGGACGGTATATTGAGTATTTTCCGTTGGGGATCACAGAACCGGAGCCAGGTCAAAAAGCTTACAGTGCAGACACTTGAGGAACAGATTCCAATCGATCTTTTCGGTCAACAGATAGTCGAAGTTGGGACCTTAGATCTGGATAACAATGATATAGAACAGTCTTATACGCTCCGGCATGATTTCCTCGAAAGTGCGTTTGATCGTCGGATTGACGAGCTACAAGCACTGTTCCAGCCAATGCAATCGGGATGAAGGATTTTCGCCACCTCTTTTCTACTAGGAGCCTTCCGTTCGGCTTGTTTTTGACTGCTGTACTGTTTATGTTTTGGCTGCATGTCTCTGAATCTCGAGAGAAAAATGTCGGTGCCCTTTTTTCCAATTTAATGGCGTTGCTTTCAATATTTTCGGGGTTCGTCGCATCTTTCTACTTTTTTGTTGCTTCTAGGGGTAATGTTTTTCTGTCAAAAATTGAAAACACGAAGACATTCGATTCCCTTCTTAGATTAACCAAAGCCAGTTTGGAATTGTCCTTCCTTTCCATAATTTTTATATTCTTCTTAGCGGGATACGCACCCGTGGCCAACTGGGAATGTGTGTGGAGGTTGGATGTCGAAAGTGCTAGCGTTTTTCTTGGATTTCTGCTAACTGGACTGACTGTTTCCAATTTTGTTAGGTGTATGAAGCTGTTCTTGCAGTTAACGATAACTGATAGCTGATTTCAGAAAGCAAGCGTAGGGTGCGCATTCATTGCGCACCATTGCCGCCGTCAAGCATGGTGCGCAATGAGTGCGCACGCTACACTGTCAAATCGTTTGATCCGTCCCCCGGCCCGCGCAGGCGGGCGCGGGCGTTCGGGACTGAAAACAGTCCACTGGACTGTTTTCTCCCCGCGCAAGGGCGCGGGGCCGTCCCTCACCCCACCAAGGGCCGCGCCCGACCTCGGGACGGCGCGCCGCCGCTGGTTCTAGGCGCTTTATCTCTCAACCCCTCCCACCGCAGTTCTGCTAGCAACCGTTGCAAACGCGCCCTCCCGGGGGGAGGGCGGGCGCGGCCCGGCGGCGCTAAAGCGCCTTGATTCCGGGCGAAGGGAAGGAAGGGAAGGAGGGCGTTTGCCCCCCCTGCATCACAGCGCCGAGAACCCCTTGTCCAAGGCGCTCAGGATCACCGCTGCGTCCGCCTCGGTCAGCACCAAGGGCGGCGACAGGATGATGTTCGGCCCCGACACCCGCACCATGGCCCCGGACTCGTAAGCCACCTTCTGCACCAAGGCTGGCACCGCTTTGTCCGGCGCGGATTTCGTGGTGCGGTCGCCCACCATCTCGATCGCCAGCATCAACCCATGCCCGCCCCGCACATCGCCGATGGCCGAATGCTTGGCCTTCAACGCCTTCAGCCCGTCAAAAAGCTGCGCCCCCCGTGCGGCGGCGTTTTCATTGACCCGCAGCCGCTTGGTTTCCGCCAGCGTCGCCAGCGCCGCCGCTGCGCCCACCGGATGGCCGGAATAGGTATAGCCGTGGCCAATGGCCGCCTTGCCAGTTTCGTCACGCTCAAACACCTGCGCCACGCCCTCGGCGATCATCACCGCGCCGAAGGGGAAATAGGCGTTGGTGATCGCCTTGGCGGTGCAAGAGAAATCGGGCTGCACCCCCCACAGGCGCGACCCGGTCCAAGCCCCGGTGCGGCCAAAGGCGGTGATCACCTCATCGGCAATCAGAAGGATGCCGTTCTTGCGGCAGATCGCGGAGACACCGGGCATAAAGCTTTCATGCGGCGGAATGACCCCGCCCGCGCCCAAGACCGGCTCCATGATAAAGGCCGCAATGGTGCCTGCACCTTGGAAGGCGATCTCATCCTCCAAAGCCTGCAGGCACAGCTGCGCCAGCTTGGCCGGATCGGTCTCGTTGAAGGGGTTGCGATAGGGGTAGGGGGCCGGGATGTGGTGGCAGCCGGCCAAAAGGGGCTCATAAGCGGTGCGGAAATTGGCGTTGCCGTTGACCGAGGCGCCGCCGAAATGCGTGCCGTGATAGCCCTTTTTCAGCGACAGAAACTTGATCCGCCCCGGCTCGCCCTTGATCTTGTGATACTGCCGCGACAGGCGCAGGGCGGTCTCGACCGAGTCCGACCCGCCGCTGGTGTAGAAGGCCCGCGTCAGCCCGTCAGGCGCGAAGAAGTCGCGCAGCTCCTCGGCCAGCTCGATCACCTTGTCATTCGAGGTGCCCCGGAAGATCGAGTAATAGGGCAGCGCATCCAGCTGCGCCGCGATGGCGTCTTTGATCGGTTGGCAGGAATAGCCAAGGTTGACGTTCCACAGCCCGCCCACGGCATCCACCACCTCATGCCCGTCGATGTCCTTGATCCGCACACCGCTGGCGCTGGTGATGATGGCCGGCGGGTTCTTCAGGCTGTCTGCAGGCGCCGTCATCGGGTGCCACAGGCTGCGCGCATTGTTGGCCTTGAGGAAGTTCTCGTCTTTCATGTCTTGTCCTTTCAGTCTCTGGCGCGCCTTAGGCGGCAAGCTGCCAGAGCGTGGCAATATCGGCGGGCAGGCTGCCGCCCCACAGGGTGGTGATTTCAGAGCCGGCCTCGGTCAGGGCAAAGCGGATCAGGCGGCGCTGGTCCTCGGTCATGCGGCTGGCAAGGGCTGCGACGGCGACCGCCCCCACGCAAGCCCCCAGCGCGTTGAACAGCGGCACGGCCATGGAATGCACCTCGGCCTGAAAGGCGCCCCGGCTTTCGGCCAGGCCCCGGTGGCGCACTTCGCTGAGCCGCGCGCGCAGCGCCTCGGGCGCGGTTTCGGTTTGGCCCGTCAAGCGTGGGATGGGCCGCGCCAGCACGGCCTCGCGGAAGGCCTCGGGCTGAAAGGCCAGCACCACAAGCCCGGACGATGTGGCGTGAAACGGCAAAACCTCGGCGTCCTCCATCGTGACGCGGGTCATGTGGGTGGTGGCATAGGCAAAGCCCAGCGTGTGCAAAGCCCCGCCCATCAGCATCGAAAGATGCGCCGTCTCGCCAGTTTTCTGCGCCAAAGCCTGCAAGACCGGCATCGCCGCCTCGCGCGTTGGCACCTGCGCCTCGCGCAAGGCGGCAAGCCGCAAAACCGCAGGCCCCAACCGATACTCGCGCGCACTGCCCACCTGTTCCACCAGACCGAAGTCACACAGTTCGGTCACCAGCCGATAGCAGGTCGCCTTGTTCAACTCGGCCAGCCGCGCCAAGTCGGACAGCCCGATCAGCGGGCGCTGTCGGGTGAAAAGGTTCAAGAGTTCCAAGGCTTTGCTAACGGTTCCCATGATGGCCCTGCGGATTTTCCGATCGGCTGCTGGTCCGATATCCCGGCCGGCGCTGCATTTCAGTTGACAGATTGTCGCAGAGGCTGTCAAATGTTTTCGAACCATCGGTTCAAATATCAAACCGAACGACGGATGATGAACATCCGCGTCATCCACCATCAGGAAGGGGACATCACAATGACTTCCACCATCATCCGGGGGGCGCAGCATGGCTGACGCCGGTACCCCCACCAATCAGTTGAAGAAAAACACCCTCGGCGTTGCGGCCATCACCTTCATGGTGGTATCGGCTGCTGCTCCGCTGACCGGCGCAGGCGGGGGCATTCCGCCGTCAATGCTGTTCGGCAACGGCGCAGGCATCGCGGGCAGCTTTCTGATCGTGACGCTGATCCTGCTGGCCTTCTCGGTCGGCTATGTCGCGATGAGCCGTCATGTGAAAAACGCGGGCGCCTTCTATGCCTTTGCTGCCCAAGGTCTGGGCGGGCGCATGGGTGGGGCTGCGGCCATGGTCGCCATCCTGTCCTATAACGCCATGCAAGTTGGCCTGATGGGCCTTCTCGGCGCGGTCGCCTCGGGCACCTTCGCCCAGTTCGGGTTGGATCTGCCTTGGTACATCTGGACCTATATCGCCATCGCGCTGGTTGCCGTCCTTGGCTACCGTCAGGTGGACCTTTCGGCCAAGGTGCTGATGTGGCTGGTGCTGGCTGAGTTTGGCATCGTCTTGATCCTCCTGGCCTCGATCCTGTTCACGGGCGGTGCCGACGGTCTGAACCTGCAACCCTTCACCTGGAGCCAGATCACCAGCGGCGTGCCGTCGATTGCGTTCCTGTTCTGCTTTGCGGGCTTCATTGGCTTTGAGGCCACCACAATCTATTCCGAAGAGGCCAAAGACGCGCCGATCACCGTGCCGAAGGCCACCTATATCTCGGTTCTGTCGATCGGCATCTTCTATACGCTGACCGCTTGGCTGATGACCATGGGCATTGGCGTGGACAAGCTTTTGCCGACGCTGACCGAAATGGGCGACCCGTCGGGGTTCTTGTTCATGCTCGGTGAAACCTATGTTGGCGCCACCTTCACCATGATCATGGGCATCTTGTTCATGACCTCGATCTTTGCCGCTGTGCTCGCCTTCCACAATGCGGTGGCGCGCTACAAGTTCGTGGCAGGGCGCGAAGGCATCTTGCCGGATTCGCTTGGCCAAACCCATGCCACCCACCAGTCGCCGCATCGCGGTTCGGTGATCCAGACCATCGTGGCCTTTGCTGTGGTCACGCTGTTCCTGGTCAACGGGCTGGATCCGGTGCTCAACCTCTTCGTCTGGATGAGCCAGATGGGCACTTTGGGTATTCTGGGGCTCATGGCGCTGACCTCGCTTTCGGTGCTGATGTTCTTCATGAAGGACGCGATGGGCGAAAGCGTGCTGGCAACCAAGGTGCTGCCGCTGATCACCGGGTTGGTGATGGGGTATCTCTTCATCATCATCTTCCGTGACTTTGGCGCCCTGACCGGCACCGAGGGCAACTTGGGCTGGATGATCCCGGCGCTGGTGCCGCTGTTTGCGCTGATCGGTTTTGCCTTGGCCTCGATGCTGGCCGCGCGTGATCCGGCCCGCTTTAAGGCCCTTGGCAACACCAAGGCCTAAGAGAAACTGCGGGCGGCCTGTGACGGGCCGCCCGTTTTCATGTCCAAAAGGAAGTGCCGCCATGGCCGTCACCCAAGCCGAGATTGACCGCCTCGCCTCTGCCCCAGTGGCACCGCAAAAGCTGTTGATTGATGGCGCATGGGTTGAAGGGCAAGGCGGCGAAACCGTTGTGCTCTCGCCCATCAATGGGCAAAAGCTGACCACCACCGCTGCGGCCAGCGCCGAAGATGTGGCCCGCGCGGTTGCCTCGGCCCGCGCGGCCTTTGACAGCGGCCGCTGGTCGCGCATGGCGCCTGCCGCGCGCAAGGCCGTGCTCCTTCGTCTGGCGGATCTGATCGACAAACACGCGCTTGAACTGGCCGTCTTGGGTGTGCGCGACAATGGCACCGACATCGGTATGGCGCTGAAGGCGGAACCTGGATCGGCCGCCGGAACCTTCCGCTATTACGCCGAGGCCATCGATAAGGTGTACGGCGAAATCGCCCCCACCGCCGAGAACATTCTGGCCCTTGTCCACCGCGAAGCCGTGGGCGTGGTGGCCGCCATCGTGCCGTGGAACTTCCCGCTGATGATCGGCGCATGGAAGATCGCACCTGCCTTGGCGATGGGCAATTCAATCGTGCTGAAACCGGCCGAAACTGCATCGCTCACGCTGATCCGGCTGGCGGAACTGGCACTTGAGGCGGGCATACCGCCGGGTGTGTTCAACGTCGTCACCGGGCCGGGCCGCATCACCGGCGAGGCGCTGTCCCTGTCGATGGATGTCGATGTGATGGTGTTTACCGGCTCTGGCCCCACGGGGCGGCGCCTGTTGCAGTATTCCGCGCAATCCAACCTCAAGCGCTGCTATCTGGAACTTGGCGGAAAATCCCCCAACATCGTCTTTGCCGACGCGCCTGACCTCACGGCTGCTGCCAAGGCCGCCGCCACCGCGATCTTCCGCAACGCAGGCCAAGTCTGCGTCGCAGGCTCGCGCCTTCTGGTCGAGGCCTCGGTGCATGACGAGTTCGTGGCTGCCCTTGCTAAGGCCGCTCAAGGCATGAAACTCGGCAACCCCTTGGACCTTGTAACCCAAATCGGCGCGGTGAATTCTGAGGGGCAGCTTGAGGGCAACCTTGGCTTCGTGGCCGATGCCCGCCGCGATGGCGGCGAGGTGGTCCTTGGCGGCAACCGCGCCATGACCGACACCGGCGGCTATTACATGGAGCCAACAGTCGTCGCAGGCGTCCAACCGACCCATCGCCTCTTCCGCGAAGAGGTCTTCGGCCCGATCCTCGCCGTGACCCCCTTCACCACCGAGGATGAGGCGACCAAACTCGCCAATGCCACCGACTTCGGCCTCGCTGCGGGTGTCTGGACATCAAACCTCAGCCGCGCCCACCGCATGGTGCGCGCCATCCGCTCGGGCGTTGTCCACGTCAATACCTATGGCGGGGCCGACAACACCGTGCCTTTGGGCGGCATGAAGCAATCGGGCAATGGGCATGACAAATCCCTGCATGCACTCGACAAATACACAGACCTTAAAACCGCGTGGATCCAACTCTAACGCCTTCAACGTGGTGGAAATATCCCACGGGGGCGCGGGGGTGTGAAACCCCCGCTCCGCCGTCAAACCAAGGACCTGCATTCGGGGGACCAGCCCATGGGCAACCGCATTTTGATCGTCGGCACCTATGACACTAAGGACGACGAACTGACCTATATCTCGGGCGTGATCGCCGGGCAGGGCGGCGTCGCCTTGACCATGGATGTCTCGGTCCTTGGCAACCCGACCGCTCCGACCGATTGGTCCAAGCATGATGTGGTCGCCGCTGCGGGCACGACCATTGACGCCATCATCGGATCGCAGGATGAAAACATCGCCATGCAGGCCATGGCGCGGGGCTCTGCGGCACTGGCCGCCCGGCTCTACCGCGAAGGGCAGTTTGACGGGGTGCTTGTGCTGGGCGGCTCAATGGGCACCGACCTCGCCCTTGATCTTTGCGGGGCCCTTCCTTTGGGCGTGCCGAAATACATCGTCTCCACTGTCAGCTTCTCGCCGATGATCCCGCCGGAACGGCTGGCAGCGGATACCCAGATGATCCTTTGGGCAGGCGGGCTTTATGGGCTGAACTCGGTCTGCAAAGCCTCGCTCAGCCAAGCCGCTGGTGCCGTGTTGGGCGCTGCGCGCGCGGTGGAGCCGCCACGGCGCGATCGCCCGCTGATCGGCATGACCTCGTTCGGCAAGACGGTCCTGCGCTACATGACCACGCTCAAGCCCGCGCTCGAGGCGCGCGGCTATGAGGTGGCGGTGTTTCACGCCACCGGCATGGGCGGGCGCGCCTTTGAATCCCTTGCCGCCGAAGGCGCCTTCGCCGCAGTGATGGACTTCGCCCCGCAAGAGGTGGCCAACCATCTTTTCGGCTCAGCCATCAGCGCAGGCGCCGACCGGATGGAAAATGCGGGGGCCAAGGGCATCCCGCAGATCGTCTCAATCGGCTGCTATGACCTCATCGACTTCGTCGGCTGGAAACCCTTGCCCGAGGCGTTCAAGGACACCCCGGCCCATGCCCATAACCGGCTCTTGACCAGCGTCGTGCAAACCGCCAACCAGCGCCGCGATCTTGCTCGCGTCTTCTGTGCCAAGTTGGCCAAGGCTCAAGGCCCGGTGGTGTTTCTGTTGCCAACCCAAGGCGGCAACGAATGGGACCGCCCCGGTGGCCCCTTGTCTGACCCCGAGGCGCTGGCCGCCTTTGTCGACGAGATGCGCCACGCCTGCCCGCCGAATGTGCAGCTGATCGAGCTTGACGCCCATATCAACGACCCGGCCTTCCACGACGCCGCGCTTCAGGTCTTTGATGCTTGGGTCAAGGCGGGCGCGCTGTAGCGGCAGCGGCGTTCTGCCCACGGCCCGCCATTGGCACAGGTCGGATGCCTCCGGCGGGAGTATTTCAAAAGGCGCAAATCCAAAGGCGGAAGGGTGATGGTCTTGCGCCTTTGCAAATACCATCATTTCTGGATTTCAGCCGCGCAGCCTCAGGCCGGGATGCGGCTTGCCAGATATTGTGCAAACTCGAAGTTCGGGCGCTCCAGATGCGACAGCGGGCCCGGTTCGGCCATGCCCGACAAAAGCCCGGCATAGACCTTTTCCGTGCAGCCTTTGTCCTCGACGTTTACATCATCCAACAGCGCCTTCACGCGCGCCAGATGCTGTTCGGCCGCCGGATCGGCCAGCCAGTCTGCGGACATACCCATGCCAAAGAGCACCGTGACATGGCCCGGCCCGTCCGGTGTCAGGGACAGGTACCAAAAATACCCCGGCGTCAGCGTGATGAGGAGGGAGGGATAGATCGCCAAAAGCCAGGTCTTGCGCCGGTCATCCCCCACAAGCGTGGTATTCGACGGATGCGCCAGCGCCAAGGGCACGGAGTCATTCTTCAAGATCCAATGGTAGTTAAACGCCTCGGTCCCTTCGGGGCAGACCATTTCTTCCAGCTTTGAGGCCCCGCCGATGGTGCCGGCATGGCACACGGGCAGGTGGTAGCTTTCCATGAAATTCTCGGCCAGCACCTTCCAGTTGGTCGCCCAGCGGAAGGTTTCGCGGTAGGTCTCGGTATAGGTCGACATATCGAGATTGGGGATCAGGTCGCGCACGCCTTGCAGCGCCTGTTCGGGGGCCGGGGCGTCTGGGTTCAGTGTGACCATAATCCAACCCTGCCAGACCTCGCAGCGGATGCGGGGCAGGGCGATGGTGTCTTTGCAAAACCCCTCGTTCAGCGTCATGGCCGGCGCGCCGCGCAAAGAGCCGTCCAGGTTGTAGGTCCAGGCGTGATAGGGGCAGACGATGGCGCGGGTATGCCCGCGCCCCTCCAGCAGCGTTGACATCCGGTGGCGGCAGACGTTGGACATCGCCTTGATGCTGCCATCGCGGTCGCGCAGCACGATCACCGGCTCTTCGGCCAGCGTCAGCGTCAGGTAATCGCCGGGGTTGGGCAGGGTTTCGGCGCGCCCGGCACAGATCCAGTCTTTCGCAAAGATATGGCGCTGTTCCTGCGCCAGAAACTCGGGGCTGGTGTAGACCGACTTCGGCATGGCATGGGCGCGTTCAAAGGGCACCGAGACGTTCAGGTGCAATTCGCGCGCGGGGCTGATGCGGTCATGGGCGGTCATATGGGTCCTCGTGACGTGATCCTCTTGGCTTCATGCCGCCAAGGGTTGGCAAGGACCATGACGAAATTTCATGACGCTGCCAAGCCGTGGCCTAATCTGTCACCAGCGCGCGCTACTCGGGCAGGCCCATGGAGATCACAATCGGGTTTGCCGTCTGCCGTGCTTGGAAATCGGCTTTTGAGGCCAAACCCTGCCAGTTCGCCAAGATCAGCGATTGCGCCACCGCCCCGCCCATCGTGCTGCCGGGGCCTGCGATGATGAAAAGATCTGGCGCGAATTCGCGCGCCGCGCTGCGGATCGCGGCGGTGAAGTCATAGGTTTCGGTCACTTGGTGGCCCAGCGTGTAGGCGTGCAAGCTTGTGCGCGTCGCCGCCCCCGGCCACCAGACATGGCCGCGGCCGTCGATCAGCGGCAGTTGGGGGCGGGTGAACAGCGTCGCGGGCAGGGCCGCGCGCCCAAGTGCGGCGATGGGGGCCTGTAAGGTGGTGTGGAACGCGGCATGATTGCCCAGCCGCATGGGAAAGCGCCCCTCAACCGGCGGCACGGCGGCCTCAAAGGCGGCAAGCCCCGCCTCGTTGCCCGCCAAAACCAAGAGGCCGCCCAGATCGATTGACAGGGCGAGCACATGATTGGGCCGCGCGTTGATGTTGTACGTCAGTGCAAGAAGTTCGGCCTTGCGGGCAGGGGCCGCGGTCCAGTCTGACGTCATGAAAGGATAGATCAGCTGGCCACCGATCAGATGCTCTTGCATCAACCGGCCCATGGTGTTGGCCACCTCAAACCCCGCCTCGGGAGAGAGCGCCCCCGCGCAGGCCAGCGCGGAATACCAGCCCATCGAATTGCCGGTCACCGCCACCAGTTTGACACCCCGCAGCGCCATGGCATCGCCCAGTGAGCAGGCATAGATCAACGCGCTTGCATTGTCGCCGCGGGTGTGGCGCGCGACCGAATAGGTCGCGGCGCTGTCGAGATCGCCCAACGTCTCTTGCCCCTCGGCCCGCCGCCGCGCGTCAAAGCGTGCCAGCAACTCGCGGTCGGGAAAACGTGCAAGGCTGCCGAGTTCCGCCTTGGTATAGCTGCCGCGACCGGGGCAGATCAGCACGGCGGTTTTCATTTGCACAGCTCCAGCGCAGCCTTGGTGATGCTTTCGGCTGAGGGCATGGTGGCGGCATAGGCAGGCCCTGTGGCGATGAAACTGTCCTCGGCAGTGACTCGCGCCAGTTTGGCCGATGTGGTCTCATGAAAATGCGCCATAAGTGCTTCGGCCACGCCGCCGGAATGGCGGGTTTCATCGACGATGATAATGTGCTTGCAGCCCTGTACGGCGGCGGTCAGCGCCGCCTTGGGCAGAGGTGATAGCCAGCGCGCATCGATGATCCGAGTTGATATTCCGTGTGAGCTAAGCGCCACAGAAGATTGATTTGAAATATAAATACCATTTCCGAAGCTGACAATCGCAAGATCGGTGCCGTCGCCTTCAACCCCAACCTCCCCAAAGCCAATCCGGCGCGAGGGATCGGGGTAGTGCCGCATCCAAGCACCGTCTTTCTCGGCATGCAGATCGCGCATCGGATAGAGCGCGATCGGTTCCAAAAATACCACCACGCGCCCCTCATCGCGCGCCAGACGCACGCATTCGCGCAGCATCATCGCGGCATCGGCACCGTTCGACGGCACCGCCAGAATGACCCCCGGAATGTCGCGCAGGACCGCGACCGAGTTGTCATTGTGGAAATGCCCGCCAAAGCCCTTTTGATAACCAAGGCCCGCAATCCGCAGCACCATCGGGTTTGTGTATTGACCGTTGGAAAAGAAGGGCAAGGTTGCGGCCTCGCCCCGGATCTGGTCTTCGGCGTTGTGCAGATAGGCCAGAAACTGAATTTCCGGCAGCGGGATAAAGCCGTTTTGCGCCATGCCGATGGCGAGACCCAGAATGGTCTGTTCGTCCAAAAGCGTGTCGATCATGCGGCCCGACCCAAAGCGCTGGGTCAACTTTTGCGTGACGCCATAAACCCCGCCTTTGCGGCCCACATCCTCGCCCATCATGACGATCTCGGGATGCTCCAGCATCAGATCGGTCAGCGCCCAGTTGATGAGGCGCGACATGATTTGCGGCTCGTCCATTACCTTGAGATCGCTGCCAAAGGCGGCAGCCCGCGCCTCGGGTGTGGGGCCATTGGTGGGCCGATTGGGGCGGGCAGGTGGGATGATGCTGGCCATCACCTCGGTCGCGGTTCTCAGGCGCGGGCGGGTCACCACCTCATCCGCCACGCGCACCACACGGGCATTGGTTTCGGTATAGATCTCAAGCGCTTGGGCAGGGGTCATCACGCCGGCCTGACCCATCAGCCGCACCATGTGCAGCAAAGGATCCTGCGCCTCTTCCGCCTCAACCTCTTCGCGCGGCAGGTAGGTGGTAGGCACATCGGCCCCGGCATGGCCGTAAAGTCGAATGGTACGAATGTGCAAAACTGCCGGCTTCTTGCGGCGGCGCACGAAATCGGCGGCTTCTTGGGCCACTTTGAACGCGTCGTAGAAATCCAGCCCATCGGCCTTGAAATAGCGCAAGCCCGGTCGAGACGAAAAATTTGCCTCGATCCAACCCTTTGGCGTCTTTGTCGAAATCCCGATGCCATTGTCCTCGCAAACAAACAAAAGCGGCAGCGGAATCGATTGCCACGCCGTCCAACCGGCCGCGTTGAACGCGCCTTGGGCGGTGGAATGATTGGCCGAGGCATCGCCAAAGCTGCACATCACAATCGCGTCGTCCGGCAATTCGGCATGTTCGGGCCGATACCGCCGCGCGGCACCAATGGCATAGGCGGCACCCACCGCCTTGGGCAGATGGCTTGCGATGGTCGAGGTTTGCGGCGGAATGTTCAGCGCCTTTGACCCCAAAACCTTGTGCCGCCCGCCCGAAATCGGGTCTTCGGCCGATGAGGCAAAGGACAAGAGCATATCCCACGTCGGGTTCTGCCCCGGCACTTGGCTTGCGCGCGCAATCTGAAAGGCGGCATCGCGGTAATGCAGAAACGCCATGTCCGTGGGCCGAAGCGCCAAGGCGACAGCACCCATCCCCTCATGCCCCGAGGATCCGATGGTGTAAAACCCCTGACCCGCACGCTGCATCACACGGCTTTGGCGGTCCAGCGCCCGCGTGAGACAGGCCGCTTGCCACAGCGTCACGGCCCCCTCGGCCGAGAGCGGGCCGCTTGGCGGCTTGCCCTGCGGCAAATCCCCAGACGCGACCCGGGCAAGCAGGTTTTCGTGCACAATCGTCGAGCGGTCCATGGTCTTTCCCTTTGCGCTTGACGCACATTACCCCAAGCCCGGCGCGGGCTGAACCGCAATTGCACCGGCGAAATGGTGCATCCGCAGGGCAGCTTGCGGTGCAAACTCCTGGGCGGCCGAACAAATCGACACGGTGAATGGCCGTTCTCATCGGCGCGGCGCTGCGGTAGAACTAGCCTGTAACCCTGCGAGGTGGTGATGTCCGACGTCTCAGTGCCCGCCCCCGATCCGGCCCCGCCCGGCCCGCGCAAACGCACCCGCGCGGCCCGGCGCCAGCAGTTGATCGAGGCCACGATCGAGGTTTTGGCCGAGCGCGGCTATGCCCGCACCACCTTGTCAGATGTGGCGCGCAAGGCTGGCCTTTCGCATGGGCTGGTGAATTTTCATTTCCAAAGCAAAGAGCTTTTGCTGGAGGAAACGCTGGGCGCGCTTTCGGACGAATACCGCGAAAGCTGGACGCAGGCGCTCGCCTCGGCGGCCACCGATCCGGCCAGCCAACTTGACGCCCTCCTGCGCGCCGATTTCTCGCCTGCGCTGTTCACCCCCGCGCGCCTTGCCGCTTGGGTGGCTTTTTGGGGCGAGGCGCAGAGCCGCCCGCTTTATCAGGAAAAATGCGGCGCCAAAGATGACGACCACGCGCGCCGCAAAGAAGAGATTTGCGCGGCCTTGATCCGCCAAGGTGGCTATCGCGGCGACGCCGCCCGCATCAGCCGCGCCCTGCGCTTGGTGACCGAAGGCGTCTGGATGGACCTTGTGACCATGGCCCGCCCCTACAGCCGCGAAGAGGGGCTGGCGACGGTGCATTGCGCCGCGGCCGCGTTTTTCCCCAGCCATTTCCATGCACAAGGCCTGATTGGCCCTGCCTGACCGTCGCCTCAGCTTCCCCAGTAACGGTTCACCTCGACCGGAGGCAGAATTAAGATCAGCGCCAAACCGCCGCCCGCAGGGTTCGCCATCACCTGCACCGCCCCCGATGCTCCGGCCTCGGCGCTGACCAGCGCAAAGATGCGTTCATAGCCCATCAACCCCTGCGCCAATGCTTCGGCATAACCGGCGCCCTCGGGTCCCACCTCCGCCATTAACAGCATCGGCGCGGTCCCACGCGCCAGCGTTGCCGCCAGCGCACGCGCCCCGGCCGCATGCAGCGCCGCACTCTGGGCCACTCCTGCGCCCAGATCATGCACCACATATCCTGCCGTCGCCGCAAAGCTGCGCGCGGCCTCGCCACTGGGCGCAGCCGCTATCACGGCGCGCAAAAAGCCCGAAGGGTCGACGGTTGGCGGGGGGAAATCGGTCATATTGCGGTCCTCTTTGTCCCTCCTACCCAGCCTCGCCCCGCCATGCAACCAAACGCTCTGGTGCAACCAAACAGGGGGCTGTTCCCACTGGACCTAACATCGGAAATACTCTGGCCCTAAGCCAAATCCGGGCTTTCCTTGATGATGCACAGGTCTCAGGCCGCATCGGGCGGCCCCCTTCGCACGAGGTTACGCCATGGAAGGCTATGCATCCGTCAACGACCTGAATGAGGTCATTGCCGCCGACAAAAAGCACGTCTGGCACCACCTGATCCAGCACAAGATGTTCGAAACCGTCGACCCCCGTGTCATCGTCGAGGGCAAAGGCCTTCGCGTGTGGGACGCCAAGGGCAAGGAATACCTTGACGCGGTGTCAGGTGCTGTCTGGACGGTGAACGTGGGCTACGGCCGCGAATCCATCGCCAATGTGGTGCGTGACCAGCTCATCAAGATGAACTATTTCGCAGGCGTTGGCGGCTCGATCCCCGGCGCCCTGTTCGCCGAAAAGCTGATCTCCAAGATGCCGGGCATGAGCCGCGTCTATTATTCGAACTCGGGCTCCGAGGCGAATGAAAAGGTCTACAAGATGGTGCGCCAGATCTCGCACCGTCACCACAAAGGCAAGAAATACAAAATCTTGTACCGCGAGCGGGATTATCACGGCACCACCATCGGCGCCTTGGCCACCTCGGGTCAGGCCGAACGGGCGGCAATGTATGGCCCCTATCCCGACGGCTTTGTCATGGTCCCGCACTGCTTGGAATATCGCAAGCAGTGGGATGTGGAAAACTACGGTGAGCGGGCCGCGGATGCCATCGAAGAGGTGATCCTGCGCGAAGGCGCTGACACCATCGGCGCGCTGGTTTTGGAACCCGTCACCGCTGGCGGCGGCGTCATCGTACCGCCCAAAGGCTATTGGGAGCGGGTTCAGGAAATCTGCAAGAAGTACAACATCCTTCTGCACATCGACGAAGTGGTCTGTGGCGTCGGCCGCACCGGCCTGTGGTTCGGTTATCAGAACTATGGCATCAAGCCCGACTTCGTGACCATGGCCAAGGGTGTGGCCTCGGGCTATGCGGCGATTTCCTGCACGGTTACGACCGAGGAAATCTTCAACATGTTCAAGGACGATGCCTCGGATTCGATGAGCTATTTCCGCGACATCTCCACCTTCGGCGGCTGCACCTCTGGCCCCGCGGCGGCTTTGGAAAACATGCGCATCATCGAGGATGAGAACCTTCTCGACAACACCCTGCGCATGGGAAAACGCACCACCGACAACCTGCGCGCGCTGATGGAAAAGCACAAAGTGATCGGCGATGTGCGCGGCGCGGGCCTCTTCTGCGGCGCCGAGCTTGTGGCCGACCGCCAGACCAAAGAGCCGATGGACGAAAAGAAAGTCGCGGCCGTGGTCGCCGAATGCAACGCCCAAGGCGTGATCATCGGCATGACCAACCGGTCCTTGCCGGGCTTGAACAACACGCTGTGCCTATCGCCCGCTTTGATTGCCACCGCCGATGACATCGACGCCATCACTGGTGCCATCGACAAGGCGCTGACCAAGGTCTTCGGCTAAACTCTAGCTAAGCCAAAAAGAACCCGCGCCCCGAGATTCGGCGCGGGTTTTTCATTTTGAGGTCTTCCTCCCACCATCCCCTTTGCCTTCAATGCGGCACAAATATCCTCTGGGGGTCCGGGGGGCGAAGCGCCCCCGGCGCTTGACACCGCCGCCCCCATTTGCAGGATAGGTCCAGCCGCATCGGCGATTTGAGGCCAGAATGTCGATCCCCCCCGAAGCCTTTGTCCTGCCCCCCGCCACGCGCGGGTCCTTGCAGCAGCGCATTCGCCAGATGGTCACCGAAGGGGTTCTTGCGGGCCGGTTCCGCGCGGGGCAAAAGATGCCCTCATCGCGCGGTCTGGCCCAGCATCTGGGCATAAGCCGCATCACCGTGACGCTGGCCTATGCCGAACTGGTCAGCTCCGATTACCTTACCGCGCGTGGTCGCTCGGGCTATTTCGTCTCTGAAAGCGCGCCGCGCGCGCCCGAAGTGCCGTTGCGCGCCCCGCGCGTCGAAAGTGGCGAGTTTCAGCGCTTGATCGCCGGGCGGTTTCAGGGCCTTGCCCAGATCGACCGCCCCGCCGACTGGGAGGGCTATGCCCACAACTTCATCTATGGCCAGACCGATCCCAGCCTTTTTGACCACCAAAACTGGCGGCTCTGCGCCGTCCGCGCCTTGGGGCGCAAGGATTTTGCGGCACTTACCCAAGATTACTATGACCGCGACGATCCTTTGCTGATCGAGCATGTGTTACGCACCATCTTGCCGCGCCGAGGGATTGCTGCGGGCGAGGATGAGGTTCTTCTGACCATGGGCGCGCAAAACGGGCTTTGGATCACAACGCAGGTTCTCTTGGGCCAAGGGCGGCGCGGGGTGATTGAAAACCCCGGCTATTCCGGCCTGCGCGGCATCTTGGCTGCTTCGGGCACCGAGGCGGTCTCGGTCGACATCGACACCGATGGGTTGCCGCCCGATGCCATTCCCAAAGGGGTGGATGTGGTCTTTACCACCGCCAGCCACCAATGCCCGACAAATGCCACCATGCCGCTGGACCGCCGTTTGGCGCTCTTGGAGGCCGCCGGGCGCGAGGGGTTTGTGATTGTCGAGGATGATTACGAGTTCGAGATGTCCTTCCTCAAACCCGTCTCTCCGGCCCTGAAGTCGCTCGATACTGAAGGTCGGGTGGTCTATGTCGGTTCGTTTTCGAAATCGGTGTTTCCGGGCATGCGGCTTGGCTATCTCGTCGGCCCGCCCTCGTTCATCAAGGCCGCGCGGGCGCTGCGGCTCATGATGCTGCGCCACCCGCCGGGGCATATTCAGCGGACCATGGCCTATTTCCTGTCGCTGGGGCACTATGACAGCCTGATCAACCGGATGCGCAACGCCTATCGGCGGCGGCGGCAGGTGATGGAAGAGGCGATCTTGGCCCATGGCCTGACGGTCGCGGGGCAGGGCGGCTTTGGCGGGTCAAGTTTCTGGATGAAAGCGCCCGAGGCGGTGGACACCGAGGTTCTGGCCGAACGGTTGCGCGCCGAGGGTGTGCTTTTGGAACCCGGCCGGGCCTTCTTTGATCCGGCCCGCCCAGTGCGCAACCACTATCGTCTTGCCTATTCCTCCAGTACGCCCGTCCGAATTCCGGATGGCGTGGCCAAGATCGCCTCAGGTATCCAGCGCGGTCTGGGGTAAGTTTCTGAAATTCTGACATAAATTCAGACGAATTTTGCTGCGACGCGGCATCCTGATCTGGCGATAACGGGCTGAATCGACTGGCCCTAAGCAGGGCCGCGTCACGGCGCTACACAGGGCATCAGACCCATGCCCGCGGATGCCGGGCTGCCCAGACGTGACAGGAGTTTCGCCATGAAGATGACCACCGAAGAAGCCTTTGTGAAAGTGCTTCAGATGCACGGGATCGAACATGCCTTTGGCATTATCGGATCGGCCTTCATGCCGATTTCCGACCTCTTTCCCAAGGCGGGTATCCATTTTTGGGACTGCGCGCATGAAGGCTCGGGCGGGATGATGGCGGACGGCTACACCCGTGCCAGCGGCAAGATGTCGATGATGATCGCCCAGAACGGCCCCGGCATCACCAACTTTGTGACCGCCGTGAAAACCGCCTATTGGAACCACACCCCGCTCTTGCTTGTGACCCCGCAGGCCGCCAACAAGACCATCGGTCAGGGCGGCTTTCAAGAGGTTGAGCAGATGGCCCTTTTCAAGGACATGGTCTGCTATCAGGAAGAGGTGCGCGACCCCTCGCGCGTGGCCGAGGTGCTGAACCGCGTGATCTTGCAGGCCAAGCGCCAGTCGGCCCCGGCCCAGATCAACTTCCCGCGCGATTACTTTACCCAAGTCATCGACATCGACCTGCCGATGATGGTCGAGTTTGAGCGCCCCTCGGGCGGCGATGAGGCAATCGCGCAAGCGGCGGCCTTGCTGTCCTCGGCCAAGTTCCCGGTGATCTTGAACGGCGCAGGCGTGGTGCTGGCGGGCGCTATTCCGGCCTCGATGGCCTTGGCCGAACGTCTCGATGCGCCCGTGTGCGTCGGCTATCAGCACAACGATGCCTTCCCGGGCTCGCATCCGCTTTTTGCCGGTCCTTTGGGCTACAACGGCTCCAAAGCCGGGATGGAACTGATCCAGCAGGCCGATGTTGTGCTGGCCCTAGGCACCCGGTTGAACCCGTTCTCGACCCTGCCGGGCTATGGTCTGGATTACTGGCCGAAAGAGGCCAAGATCATTCAGGTTGATCTGAACCCAAACCGCATTGGTCTGACCAAGAAAGTCACCGTCGGCATCGTCGGCGACGCCAAGAAAGTGGCCGAGGGCATTCTTGCACGCTTGACCAAAACCGCGGGTGACGCGGGAAGATCTGACCGCAAGACGATGATCGCGCAGAAGAAATCTGCTTGGGCGCAGGCCCTGTCCAGCATGGACCATGAGGATGATGATCCCGGCACCACCTGGAACCAGCGCGCCCGCAAGGCCAAGCCGGAATGGATGAGCCCGCGCATGGCATGGCGCGCCATTCAGGCAGCCTTGCCCAAAGATGTCATCACCTCGTCCGACATCGGCAACAACTGCGCTATCGGCAACGCCTATCCCACCTTTGAATCGGGCCGCAAATACCTTGCGCCGGGTCTTTTCGGTCCTTGCGGCTATGGCTTGCCGTCGATCGTCGGTGCCAAGATCGGCTGCCCCGATACCCCGGTGGTTGGCTTTGCGGGCGACGGCGCCTTTGGCATTGCCGTCACCGAACTGACCGCCATCGGACGGTCGGAATGGCCCGCCATCACCATGGTGGTGTTCCGCAACTATCAGTGGGGTGCGGAAAAGCGCAATTCGACGCTGTGGTATGACGACAACTTCGTTGGGACTGAGTTGGATGACGGCGTCAGCTACGCCGGCATCGCGCGCGCCTGCGGCTTGCAGGGTGTGCAGGCCAAGACGATGGAAGAACTAACGGCGGTTCTGAACAAGGCGATCGACGATCAGATGAACCACGGCAAAACCACCCTGATCGAGGCGCTGATCAATCAGGAACTCGGCGAGCCCTTCCGCCGGGATGCAATGAAAAAGCCGGTTGCCGTCGCGGGGATCTCTAAGGCCGATATGCGGCCGCAGAAGGTATGACGCTGCCCTTTGACATCGGCCTATGGGGCGCGGTCTGGATGGGGGTCGCCACTTTGGTGGCGGCCTTTGTCCGGGGTTATTCTGGGTTCGGCTATTCGGCGATGGTCATTGCTGCCTCCAGCCTTGTCACCAACCCGTTGAATTTTGTGGCCGTTGTGATCATCGCCGAGGCCGCGATGACGGCGCAGTCCTGGCGCGGTGTCGGCCCCGAGGTGGACTGGCGGCGGGTGAAATGGCTGCTGATGGGCGCGGTCGTGGGGCTGCCCTTGGGCCTTTGGGCGCTGTCCACGATTTCCGAAGATGCAGCGCGGGCGGTGATTTCGACCTATGTTCTGACGATGTGCCTCATCCTCCTCTGGGGTTGGCGGCTGAAAAGCGAAGTGGGGGCAGGCGGCACGCTTGCCACCGGCGTCGTCTCGGGACTGGCCAACGCGCCGGGCATGGGCGGGTTGCCCGTGGCCGCGTTTTTTGCCGCCCAACCGATGAGCGCGACCACCTTTCGCGCCACCTTGGTCGCCTATTTCCCGATCCTCGATCTCTACTCCGCGCCGCTCTATTTCTGGCACGGCCTTGTGACGTGGGACACGCTTTGGGCCAGCCTGATCATCCTGCCGCTGACCTTCTTGGGCAATTGGCTGGGTGGGCGGCATTTCTTCAACACTGATCCGCAGGATTTCCGCCGCTTTGCCATTCTGCTGCTGGCGGGGCTGGCGGGAATGGGCCTTTTGAAGGCGGTGATCTGAATGCTGTTGGTGGTCAATGCCGGATCATCCTCGCTGAAACTTGCAGTGTTTGACGCCAGCCTGCGCGAGGTGGCGCAGGCACGGGCCGAGCGCATTGGCACTGGCGGTCCGGCAGATCATCGGGCCGCTCTGCAGGCAGGGCTGGCCGAGATGGGAATTACCGCGAGTGATCTGACCGCCGCCGCGCACCGGGTGGTGCATGGCGGCGCGACCCTGACCGCGCCCTGCCGTATCACGGCGGCGGTGGAGGCACAGATCGAGGCCTGCGCCACGCTTGCCCCTTTGCACAACCCGGCCAACCTGATGGGCATCCGCGCGCTGGCCGTACTTGCGCCGGAGCTGCCGCAATACGCCAGTTTCGACACGGCCTTTCACGCCACGAACCCAGCCCTTGCCACCACCTACGCGCTGCCCGCGGATGAGCGCGCGCGCGGGTTGCGCCGCTATGGGTTTCATGGTCTGTCCTATGCGGCAATTGTTCGAAAAGTGAAAGAAATATCGAAAAATGACCTGCCAGATCGGCTTTTGGTGTTCCATTTGGGAAATGGTGCCTCTGCCTGCGCCATCCAGAACGGCCAGTCGGTTGCCAGCACCATGGGCTATTCGCCGCTGGACGGGTTGACCATGGGGACCCGCGCGGGCGGTCTGGATCCGGCCGTGGTGCTGGACCTTGTCGCGCGCCACGGCGTTGATGCCACGGCGCGGCTTTTGAACCGCGAGAGCGGGCTTTTGGGCCTTGCCGGGGCTGCCGACATGCGCGCTTTGCAGACATCCGCCACCCCCGACACCACCTTTGCCCGTGACCATTTCGCCTATTGGGCCGCCCGCCATGCCGGCAGCCTGATCGTGGCGATGGGCGGGCTCGATGCCATCGTGTTCACCGGCGGCATTGGCGAGAAAGATGCCGCCATCCGCGCCGCCATTCTGGACCGTCTGGCCTATGCTGGGGTCCACTATGACACCACCCGCAATGCGCAAGCTGCGGCCCGGTTACAAGAAACACATTCACATGTCGCAATCTGGATAGTTCCCGCCGACGAGGAGCGTCAGATTGCTCTTGAGGCGATGACCCTAAGGGAGGGCCGGGCATGACCCAGCCAATGCTGAACACCTCGCCCAAGGTGTCCGACGAAATCCGGCGCACCACCTGTTATATGTGCGCCTGCCGCTGCGGCATTAACGTGCATTTGACCGATGGGCGCGTCAGCTACATCGAAGGCAACCGCGACCATCCGGTCAACAAGGGTGTGCTCTGCGCCAAGGGCGCTTCTGGCATCATGCAGGTCACCGCGCCGTCGCGCCTCCGCGCGCCACTTCGGCGCGTCGGGCCCCGGGGATCGGGCGCGTTTGAGGAAGTCAGCTGGGACGAGGCGCTTGCGCTTGCTGTCTCATGGATGCAGCCCCTGCGCGACACAGCCCCCGAAAAGCTCGCGTTTTTCACCGGGCGCGACCAGAGCCAATCGCTTACCGGCTGGTGGGCGCAGGCTTATGGCACGCCGAACTATGCCGCTCACGGTGGGTTCTGTTCGGTCAACATGGCCGCAGGCGGCATCTACACCATTGGCGGCGCGTTTTGGGAGTTTGGCCAGCCCGACTGGGACCGCACCAAGCTGTTTGTCCTCTTCGGTGTGGCCGAGGACCATGATTCCAACCCGATCAAGATCGGCCTTGGCAAGCTGAAGGGCCGGGGCGGCAAGGTGATTGGCGTTAATCCGATCCGCTCGGGCTATAACGCGGTGGCCGATGATTGGTTTGGCATCACGCCCGGCACCGATGGGTTGCTGATCCTGTCACTGATCCACTGCCTTTTGGAGGCGGGTAAGGTCGATCTCGAGTATCTGGCACAGTTCACCAATGCGCCGCTTTTGGTGGTGAGTGATGGTCCCGACAAGGGCATGATCCTGAAGAATGCTGAAAGCCAGCCCTTCGTGATTGACCGCCGCACCGGCCAGCCCGCACCGTGGGATGGCAAGGGGGTGGAGCCTGACCTTGGTGCGACCTATCAAGGCCATCGCACGGTGTTCCAACACATGGCCGAACGCTATCTCTCGCCCGAATACGCGCCCGAAGCGGTGGCCGAGCGCTGCGGCATCGCAGCCCCTCGCATCCGCAGCCTGGCCGCCGAGCTTGCCCGTGTCGCCTTTGACGAGGCCTTTGTGCTGGATCAGCCCTGGACTGATTTTCGCGGCAACCATCACGCTTCGATGCCCGGCCGCCCGGTGTCCTTCCACGCCATGCGCGGAATTTCCGCCCACTCCAACGGCTTTCAGACCGCCCGCGCGTTGCACGTGTTGCAGATCGTGCTGGGCACGGTGGAGGTGCCCGGCGGCTACCGTCTGAAACCACCTTACCCCAAACCGGTTGAGGCGCATCCGACGCCCCATGCGATCTCCACCCCCGGCAAACCCTTGCCCGGGCCGCATCTGGGCTATGTGCGCGGGCCAGAGCAGTTGGCGATTGATGCGGCGGGCAATCCTTTGCGGATCGACAAGGCGTTTTCGTGGGAAAACCCGCTGTCGGCCCATGGGCTGATGCATATGCTGATCCCCAACGCCCATGCGGGCGATCCCTACCGCATCGACACGCTGTTTCTGTATATGGCCAACATGGCGTGGAACTCGTCGATGAACACGGCCGAGGTGATGCGGATGCTCACCGACAAGGATGACAGCGGTGACTATGTCATTCCCCGCATCATCTATTCGGATGCCTATGCGTCCGAGATGGTGGCCTATGCCGACCTGATCCTGCCCGACACCACCTATCTTGAACGCCACGATTGCATCAGCTTGCTGGACCGGCCGATCTCGGAACCCGGTGCAGCAGGGGACAGCATCCGCTGGCCGGTGGTGGACCCTGACCGCGATGTGCGTGGCTTCCAGTCGGTGCTGTTGGATCTTGGCGCGCGGCTGGGTCTGCCCGGCATGGTGAACGAAGATGGCAGCGCAAAGTTCAAGGACTACGCCGATTACATCATCAACCACCAGCGCCGCCCCGGCGTGGGCCCGCTGATCGGTTGGCGTGGCGATGGGACTGAGGAGGGGCGCGGCGCGCCGAACCCCGAACAGCTCGACCGCTATATCGAAAATGGCGGCTTTTATCAGGCCCATGTGCCGGAGGAGGGGGCGTTCTTCAAACCATGGAACGCCGCCTATCAGGATTGGGCGGTCAAGATCGGGCTTTATGAAACCCCGCAGCCCTATCTCTTTTCCATCTGGTCCGAACCGATGCGCCGCTTTCAGGCCGCCGCCGAGGGTTTGGGGGCAATCCAGCCGCCCGACCATCTGCGCGACCGCTTGAAACAGGCAATGGACCCGCTGCCCACGTGGTATCCGCCCTTTGGCGAGGAGACCGCCGCCGAATACCCGATCCATGCGCTGACCCAGCGGCCGATGGATATGTACCATTCATGGGGCAGCCAGAACGCGTGGCTGCGCCAGATCCGGGGCAAGAACTACCTCTATCTGCCCACCAAAATCTGGACCGAACACGGCTTTGCCGAGGGCGACTTTGCCCGCCTGACCAGCCCGAACGGTGAGATCGTGGCCCCCGTGGCCCATATGGCCGCGCTGAACGAAAACACGGTCTGGACGTGGAACGCGATCGGCAAGCGTAAGGGCGCTTGGGCGCTGGATGAGGATGCGTCCGAGGCGACGACGGGCTTTTTGCTTAACCACCTGATCCCAGAATGTCTGCCCGGAGACGGGCGGCTGTCAAACTCTGACCCGGTGACGGGCCAAGCGGCATGGTTCGATTTGCGCGTCAAGATCGAACGGGTTGGACCGCGTGACCACTCCGAACCCGCTTTCAGCGCCATCCCCCGCGTGGTGCCGCAGGGCCAAGACCGCGCGCATCCCTCCTCGGATGCTTCTCGCACCTCGTCGGTGGACCCACGAGGAGCGGCGAAGCCGACGACGCGTGAGGGAGGGAAACCATAATGACCTGCTTGCCTGCAAAAACTGACAAAAAGCTGGGTCTCGCCATCGACCTTGACACCTGCGTCGGCTGCAACGCCTGCGTGACCGCCTGTAAGGGTTGGAACGATCAAGGCTATGGCGCGCCTCTGTCGGACCAAAACCCCTATGGCGCCGACCCGTCTGGCGCGTTTCTCAACCGGGTGCACAGCTATCAGGTGCAGCCCAAGGCCGCCGCCGCCATCACTGTCAGCTTCCCGCGCTCCTGCCTGCATTGCGATGATGCACCTTGCGTCACCGTTTGCCCCACCGGCGCGAGCTACAAGCGCAGCGAGGACGGGATCGTGCTGGTGAACGAGGATGCCTGCATCGGCTGCGGTCTCTGCGCCTGGGCCTGCCCATATGGCGCGCGCGAGTTGGATGCCTCGGCCGGGGTGATGAAGAAATGCACGCTATGCGTCGACCGCATCTACAACGAAAACCTGCCCGAGGAAGACCGTGAACCCGCCTGCGTGCGCAGCTGCCCCACGGGTGCGCGCCACTTTGGCGATTTCGCCGACCCGGACAGTAAGGTCAGCCGCCTCAGCGCCGAACGCGGCGGCTTTGCCCTGATGCCCGAGATGGGCACCAACCCCGTCAACCGCTATCTGCCACCGCGCAAGAAAGACGCGCTGGACGCCAGCCCCTTGGCCCCTTTGTTGGACATCAAGGCAACGGGCTTTGCCGGTTGGCTTGACCGCGTTTTGGGAAAAATCTGATGAATCCGGCACCTTCCGTTCTTCTTTTCACCGTGCTGTCGGGCCTTGGTTTTGGCTTTCTGGCCGCTTTGGGCCTGGGTCTGGTGCAGCCTGCGGGCTGGACGGCCTTTGCGCTGTGGGGCTTGGGCTATGGGCTGACCGTGGGCGGGCTTCTGGCTTCGACCACCCATCTGGGCCGACCTGATCGCGCCTGGCGCGCCTTCAGCCAATGGCGGTCAAGCTGGCTCAGCCGTGAGGGCATTGCGGCGGTGGCGACGCTGGTGATCTTGGCACCCGTGGCGCTGTCAGATTGGCTGGGCTTGGGCCTGTCGCGCCTGCCGGGGGTGGTGGGTGCGGTGCTGGCGCTGGCAACCATCGCCACGACCTCGATGATCTATGCCCAGTTGAAAACCGTGCCGCGCTGGAACCATTGGACCACGCCCGCGCAGTTCTTTGCCTTTGCGCTGGCGGGCGGTGCAATGCTGGCCGGGCAGGGGGGCGCGGCGATTGTTTTGCTGGCCCTATTGGCCGCAGCCTTGGCCGCGCATTGGCACTTTGGCGATCGCCGCTTTGCCGAAGTCGGCGCCACCATGGGCAGCGCCACAGGTCTCGGCGATCTGGGTGCGGTGTCGGTCTTTGATCCGGCCCATACGGCGGGCAATTACCTGATGCGCGAGATGATCTTTGTCGTCGGGCGCAAACATGTGGCCAAGCTGCGGGTGCTGGCGCTGATCCTCGCCTGCCTGATCCCCGCGCTGGTCCTGATGCTGCCCGCCCATCCCATGACCACAGCCGCCGCCGTTGTGATCCACCTGATCGGCGCTTTCGCCGCGCGCTGGCTGTTCTTTGCCCAAGCCGAGCATGTGGTGGGCCTCTACTACGGAAAGCGCTGATCGGAGCACGCGCTAATAGGTCAGCAACAGCCGGTCCTTGACCTCTTCGGCCTCCATCGTCTGCCCGCCCATCTGGAACCGGCGCAGCATCGACCGGCCGACGTTCAGCATGATCTCGCGCTCAAACAACCCCTCGGGCAGCGGCAAATCGCAATAGGTGCCGCCCGATTTCTTGGTGCCGTCGATGGACAGCGCCACCCACACACCGCGCGCCTTGGCCTTGGCAATGGCCTCAAAGAGAGCGGGCAGTTGAAAGCTTTGCGCGCCATAGAGGATCGACTGCGAAAAGCTGTAGGGCGGGTCGCAATAGATCACATCGCCCGGCGCCGCGCGGTCCATCGCGTCGCGGTAATCAAAAAGGTCAAACTGCGCGCCCCGCAGGCGCTGGTGCCAAAGATCGACCCGCTTGGCAAAGGCCTTGGGCGGAATCGCCGGATGCGCGCCGCAGGGCGTGGACATATGCCCGTTTGAGCGGCGAAACCGCACCACGCCGCCATAGCAACTGCGGCACAGAAACAGGAAATCCGCGCCATTGGGGGCGGCATTGAAGCGTGCCTTGATCGCCTCATACACCGCGACGCGGTCGCCGTTCTGAAAGGCGGTCCAGCGGTCTTGATACCATGTTTTCAAGAGGTCCGGCTCCCGCGAGAGGGTGGTCCAGATCTCCATCAAGGGCGGGTAGGTGTCAGACCCAAACCCCCGCGCTGGGGCCAAGACCGCCATCACCCCACCCGCGCCCAAAAACGGCTCATGATAGGCCCCAAAGTCGCGCGGCAGATGGGCAATGATCTCATGAGCAAACTTCTGTTTGCTGCCCACCCATTTCAAAAGCTGCGTCTTGAACGGCGCCACGGGGCCGATACACGCCACCCGATCTGTCGATGTGCCGCCCGGATCGTCGGTCATTCATGGGTCCTGCTTTGGGATGTTCCCCCAACCTGCCGCAAAACCAAAGGGTTTCCAAGACAAGCTAGGGCCGCTTTTCACCCGACAGAAGCAGGCCAAAGACAGTGAAATCACGGCGAGATACTGGGAAGATTTGGAGGCGGGTATCGGAATCGAACCGATCTACATGGATTTGCAATCCAGCGCATAGCCTGCCTGCCCACCCGCCGTCCTGACGCCTCATGTAGGCAAGGCAGGGGGGAACGTCAAGCTGATAAGCGCAGGCTCAGACCCGATAAAACCCGCGATACCACTCGACAAAGGCGCGCATTCCGTCGCGCACATCGGTGACTGGACAGCCGCCTGTCAGGCGGTTCAGAAGGCTTGCATCGGCCCATGTTGCGGGCACATCGCCTTGTTGCATCGGCAGGAAATTGCGGATCGCGGTGCGGCCCGTGGCCGCTTCGATGGCCTCGACGAAGTTCATCAGCCGCACCTTCTGGCCGTTGCCGATGTTCACCACACGGAACGGGGCGGCGGGCGACAGGCTGTCGCCTTCGGCGATCTCGGTACGGGTCGCGGGGCGCAGGGGCACGGCATCGATTAACCCCAAAATCCCTTGCACCAGATCGGTGACATAGGTGAAATCGCGCCACATCTCGCCATTGTTATAGATATCAATGGGTTCGCCCGCCAAAATCGCCTTGGTGAACTTGAAGGGTGCCATGTCGGGCCGGCCCCAAGGGCCATAGACGGTAAAGAACCGGAACATGGTCACTGGCAGATCGTGCAGATGCGCATAGGCATGGCCCATCGCCTCATTGGCCTTTTTGGTGGCAGCATAGATCGTCAGCGGATGATCGGCCTTGTCGGTCTCGCGAAACGGCATCTCCTCATTCGCGCCGTAGACCGAACTGGTCGAGGCCATCAGCAAATGGCCCACCTTCAACACGCGTGCCGCCTCCATCACGTTGAAGGTGCCGGTCAGATTGCTGTCGATATAGGCGCGTGGGGCCTCAAGGCTATAGCGCACGCCCGCTTGGGCGGCGAGGTGGACGATGACGTCAGGGCGGGCGTTTTGTGCGGCCTGCATCACGGCGTCAGCATCTTCGAGCATCGCCTCGGTTTGCGTAAAGCCCGGATTTTGCTGCAAAAGCGCCAATCGCGCGCGTTTCAGCGCGATGTCGTAATAGCTGGTCATCCCATCAAGGCCATGCACCTGCCAGCCCTGATCCAGCATCAGCCGCGCCAGATGAAAGCCGATGAACCCCGATGTTCCGGTGATGAATGCCCGCCGCATGCTCAATGCCTTTTTGCTCAGTGCCAAAGGCGTAAATCAGCGAGCGAAGCAGGGCAAGCCGCCAAAGACAAAGGGCGCACCCGAAGGCACGCCCTTTTGTGTTGGAGCGGGCGATGAGATTCGAACTCACGACCCTAACCTTGGCAAGGTTATGCTCTACCCCTGAGCTACGCCCGCACTCCGTAGGACGGGGTTTAGCCAAAGCCGGGGCGGGGTGCAAGGGGCCTTGTCGCTGTTTTTCGCCTCTGTTTCGATGCGCAAGGAGCCGAGTTCAGAATATGGTGGCCCACGCCGGTGCAGCGCGATGCGACCGGGCTTGTCGCGCTGACAAAGCAAGGTATCCTTGCGGCTCAGGCCTTCGGGCGGATTGTCCTGCCACGCCGGATGGTCAGATTGGGGGGCGTTGGGGGTGTTCTTCTTGGAGATGGGTATGACGGCGAAATGCCAAGGCAAGGACATCGCCCGCGTCAGCGGGTTTGCCACGGCGGCAGCTGCCCTGCTGGTTTGGCAGCGGCTTTGACCATGGCCGCACCGCTTCCTGATCGCGTTGCCCTTGGCACGATGCATGGCAAAGAGGCCGTGATCGTGCCGCCTTTGGCCGCGCTTGGGGTCACGGTGGTGCTTGCCGAGGTGGAGACTGACCGCTTTGGTACCTTTTCGGGTGACGTGCCACGCGCGGGCAGCATGATCGAGGCTGCGCGCGCCAAGGCCCAAGCGGCGATTGCCGCGACCGGGCTGCCCGTGGGCCTTGCGAGCGAAGGCGCCTATGGGCCGCATCCCCATTTCGCCTTCCTGCCCTTTGGCCAAGAATTGCTTTTGTGGCTGGACGTCAGGACTGGGCAGGAAGTCGTTGAAATGACGACGGATATGCAGCCAAGCTATGATCAGGAAACGGTCGCTGATCTGACCGCAGCCAAGGCCTTTCTGACCCGAATCGGATTTCCCGAAACAGCGGTGATTGTGCAGCCCGCCGTCACTGCGCCACCGCTTGCCAAGGGCGTGACAGATCGAACCGAGCTCAATGCCATGCTCGACGATGCGTTTCGCTTGAGGGGTTCTGCGCACCTGCAGACCGATATGCGCGCCCATATGAACCCGCGCCGGATGTCGGTGATTGCGGGTTTGGCTCAGCGTCTGGCCAAGCGTTTGGCGATGCCGTGCCCGACTTGTGCCGCGCCGGGGTTTGGGCGACTGCGCAGCCTTCCCGGCTTGCCCTGCCGGGACTGTGGGGTTGAGACGGGGCTTATAGCGGCCGAGATTCATGGCTGCACCGCCTGCGGTGCCGAGCAGTCTCTGCCCCGCGACGGTTTTGCTGACCCCGGCCATTGCCCCAGCTGCAACCCTTGAAACCGGCTGTTTTGCCGTCAAGGCGCAGAGAAAAGCAAAAGGGCGCCCAAAGGCGCCCTGTTTGGCTGATTGGAGCGGGCGATGAGATTCGAACTCACGACCCTAACCTTGGCAAGGTTATGCTCTACCCCTGAGCTACGCCCGCACTCCGATCAGATGGCGGTGAGATAAGAGATCACCGCGCCCTTCGCAAGGGCAAAACCGCAGGCCGCGCAGCGATTTATGCCGCCAGCCGCGACTTCACGCTGTCGGCAGCCGCGACGATGGCGGCGGCGATGAAATCCAGCTCGGCCTCGGTCAGCCGCGTCGGCAGGCGCACATCGCAGGCCCGCATCAGCATAGCGCGGGTGCCGGGCAGGTCTGGTGCCGGGCCAAGGAACTCCCAGTTCCAAAAGGCGCGGGCATTGCCTTCGGACAGGCCAAAGACCTGCACCGAGACGCCACGTTTCTTAGCCTCGGCCTGAAAGGCCAGCGCTTGGGCGTCCGACCAGTCGCCCGCCAGATTGAACTGAATGGAATCGGGCGCGCGGTCTTCGGGGGCAAGGGCAGGGGGCACCGTCAGATGCGCGCAGACGTTCAGGACATCGGCCACCCGATCATGACCGGCGCGGCCTTTGGCCACCCGTTCAGCCACCAGCGGCAATTGCGGACGGATCACGGCGGCGGAGAGGTTCTGCATGCGCATGTTGTAAAGCGGCAGCTTGTTTTGCCACAGCATGTAGCTGTTTTGCATGCCGGGATGCTTCTTCCAGTTTGATTCGTAAGCGCCCGACATGATGACGCAGCGCGCCGCGAGTTCCGGGTCATCGGTGATGAGGATCCCACCTTCGCCCGCATTCACCAGCTTGTAGGACTGAAACGAAAAGCAGCCGATCTTGCCAATGGTGCCGATCTTGCGGCCATGCCATTCGGTGCCCAAGCTGTGCGCCGCATCTTCGACCACCGGGATACCCCGCGCATCGCAGAGCGCCATGATCGCGTCCATGTCGCTGGTGTGGCCGCGCATGTGGCTGATCAGCACTGCTTGCGCATCGTCCAGCTTGGCCGCGAAATCGGCCATATCGACGCGGTAATTCTCGCCCACTTCCACCAGAACCGGCACGCAGTCGGCATGCACGACGGCCGAGGGCACGGCGGCAAAGGTAAAGGCCGGGATTAGAACCTTGGCCCCGCGTGGCAGGTCCAAGGCTTTAAGCGACAGGAACAGGGCGGCCGAGCAAGACGCCACTGCCAACGCGTATTTCGATCCCATCAGATCGGCGAATTCCTGTTCCAAAAGCGCCACCGGCGCGCCTTCGGGCGCGGTGTAGCGGAAAAGATCACCCGAGGCGAGCAGCCGGTCAATCTCGGCGCGCGCCGCTTCAGGGATGGGTTCGGCGTCATAAACATTGGGGGCAATGGGTTGACCGTCAGCAGCCATTTGAAGCTTTCCTGAAACTCTTGTTCAGGAAAGGTGTAAAGCCTTCTTTGGTAACAGGCCAGTGACGTTTTTCCCGCCTTGGCAAAATCCGCCGAAATTAGCCGTTAAATTCCGATACGGTCGCGCATCGAATACCAGGTCATCGCCAGCACCAAGAGCGGCCAGCGCAGTGCCGCGCCACCCGGAAAGCGCGGCTGCGGCAGGCTGGCCATCAGGTCAAAGCCGCCCGCATTGCCCGCCACCGCCTCGGCCATCAGCTTGCCCGCCAGCGTGGCCATCGCCACCCCGTGCCCCGAATAGCCCGAGGCTGACATCACATTCATACCGGGCCGGGTAAAGCAGGGCATCCGGTTGATCGTGATGGCCAGCGTGCCGCCCCAAGCATAGTCGATGCGGGTGCCCTTAAGCTGCGGATAAACCTCTAGCATCGGCTTTGACACGGTGCGGATGACATCGGGAAAGCGGTAGCCATAGCTTTCCCCACCGCCGAACAACAGGCGGTTGTCTTCGGACAGGCGCCAGTAATTCACCACAAACTTGGTATCGGCCACCGCCACAGGTTCGGCCAGTATCTCGGCCGCGCGGTCGCCCAAAGGCTCGGTCGCGACGATGAAATTGTTGATCGGCATGACCTTGGCCGCCACTTTCGGCTCCAGATCGCCCAGATAGCCATTGGCTGCGAGCAGCACTTGATCGCAGATCACGCGGCCTTGGGCGGTGTGAACCAAGGGCTTTGCGCCCGGATCCAGCCGCGTCACCTCGGACATCTCGCAGATCACCGCGCCCGCCTTTTGTGCGGCCCGCGCCAGCCCGATGGCATAGTTCAAGGGGTGCAGATGGCCCGCGCCCCGGTCCATCTCGCCGCCCTTGTAGACCTTCGAGCCGATCAGGCGGTGAATGCCGTCGCGGTCCAAAGGCTCCAACTGATCATAGCCGTAATCGCGGTGGAGTTTCTCGGCATAGGCATGGGTTTCGCGCACCTCGGCGTCGGACCAGCAGGCATGGGCAATGCCGGGGTGATAGGTGACGGGCATGGCATGGCGCGCGACCAGATCCTTGACCAGCGTTTTGGCGTCTTCGGCCAAGGCCCACATCTTATGGGCATCCTCGCGGCCCACGGTCTTTTCCAGCCAGACCTGATCTTGCCGCTGGCCAGATCCGACCTGCCCGCCATTACGCCCCGAGGCGCCAAAGCCCACGCGATGGGCCTCAAGCACCACCACTGACAGGCCCTTTTCGGCCAGATGCAGCGCCGCCGACAAGCCCGTGTAGCCTGCGCCGACGATGCAGACATCGGCCCGGACCTCGCCCCGCAGGGCAGGGCAGGGGGCAAACTCGGTCCGAGTGGCGGCGTAATAGGACGGGGGATATTCCCCCGCCCTGTCATTCACATGCAAAAGGTTCATCGCTGCCCCTTAGACGTTCAGCAGCAGGTGCTCACGCTCCCACGGGCTGATGACTTGCAGGAACTCTTTGTATTCATTGCGCTTGACGCTGTCATAGACCTTGCAGAAATCGGGGCCCATCACCTCGACCAAGGCGGCATCCTCTTCCAGCATGTCCAGCGCATCGCCTAAGGTGGTTGGAATCTCGTCGCTGTCGATATAGGCATTGCCCGAAAACTCGGGGCGCGGGGCCACCTTGTTCATCAGCCCCAGATAGCCGCAGGCCAGCGTGGCCGCGATGCCAAGATAGGGGTTTGTGTCCATCCCCGGCAGCCGGTTTTCCACCCGCCGCGCGGCAGACGAGGAAATCGGCACGCGGATGCCAGTCGTGCGGTTGTCGCGGCCCCATTCCAGATTGATAGGGGCGGCAAAATCGGGGACGTAGCGGCGATAGCTGTTGACGTAAGGTGCAAAGAGCGCGACCGCCGCTCCAAGATGCTTTTGCATGCCGCCGATGAAATGGTGGAAGGCTTCGGTCTCCACCCCCTTTGGGCCGGAGAAGATGTTCTTGCCGGTGCGGCTGTCCACCACCGAGGTGTGGATATGCATCGCCGATCCCGGTTCATCGGCAATCGGCTTGGCCATGAAGGTGGCAAAGCAATCATGCCGCAGCGCCGCTTCGCGGATCAGGCGTTTGAAGAAGAACACATCATCGGCCAAGCGCACGGGGTCACCATGGGCGAGGTTAAGCTCAATCTGCCCCGCACCGCCTTCTTGCAAGATGCCGTCAATCTCCAGCCCTTGGGCTTCGGCAAAGTCATAGATGTCGTCAATCACCTTGCCGTATTCATCCACGGCAGACAGCGAATAGGCCTGCTTGCCCGCCGCGCGGCGGCCCGAGCGGCCCATGGGCGGGATGACCGGCTGGTTGGGGTCGATGTTGCGCGCGGTCAGGAAAAATTCCATCTCGGGCGCCACGACCGGCTTCCAGCCTTGGGCGGCGTACAGGTCCACGATCCGGCGCAGCACGTTGCGCGGGGAATAAGGCACCATATTGCCCTGCTGGTCCTTGGCGTCATGAATGACCTGCAAGGTCACATCCGCCGTCCAAGGTGCGGCGGTGGCGGTGGCCCAATCCGGTTCCAAGATCATGTCGGGTTCAGTAAAGGCGTCAAACGGGTTGTCGGCCCATTCGCCGGTGATGGTTTGCAGGAAAATGGAATTCGGCAGGAAATAGTTGGTTTGCTTGGCAAACTTGGCGGCAGGCATCGCCTTGCCCCGCGCCACACCGGCAATGTCGCCGATCACGCATTCCACCTCATCCACACGACGGTTGCCGATGTATTCGCGGGCTGCCTCGGGCAGCTGGTCGGTCCATTTGGACATGTGTCACACTTTGTTTGTTCGGGTTGACCCCGGACACCATCAGGCCTTGGCAGGCGCGCGGGACCGGGGGGCCTTGAAGAAGGCGGCAATTTGGGCCGCCATGGTCTTGTCATGCAGAGGCTGATCCAGCTTGGCGGCGGCCTTGGCCATCACCTCGTCGGGAACCAGACCCTTGCCCCGGGTCTGCATCAGGCCATCCACAAACTCGGGGCGCATTTCGGGATGGGCCTGCACCGTCAGCGCATAATCGTCATACAAAAGAGCTGCATTGGTGCAAAATTCATTGGACGCAATCACCTTGGCCCCAACCGGCGCCTCGATCACCTGATCGCGGTGCCATGCGTTGAGCGTCAGGGTTTGGCCGCCGAAATCATAGTCGGTCGCCCCCACGGCCCAACCGCCAGCATAGCGCTCCACCCGGCCGCCCATCGCCTGCGCGATGATCTGGTGGCCAAAGCAGATGCCCACCATCGGCACATGGGCCGCAAAGCTTTGCCGGATGAACTCTTCCAAAGGTTGGATCCACGGATGATCTTCATAGACCCCGTGGCGCGACCCGGTGATCAGCCAGCCGTCACAGTCGGTCACGCTGTCGGGAAATTCGCCCTCCACCACCCTGTAAGTGCGGAAGGTGAACCCGTTGCCGTCCAGCAACCGGGCGAACATGTCGGGGTAGTCGCCCATTTTTTGGGCGAGCATCTCGGGCGCGAGGCCCGTTTGCAAAATGCCGATCTGCATGGAAATTCCAAGATATCCTGCGGGGAAGCCTAGCGCAGCGCCCCCCCGGTTGGTCAAGGGGGGAAGCTGCAGGTTTTGGCGCGCGGCGATGTATTGCAAGGCAACATCGGCGCTTTTCGACCTTTGGCGTCACACCGTATCGAGATAAAGATCGATCCGCTCTTGCGGGGTCAATTCGCCGATATAGTGCAATTCCTGACGCTTGGTCTGGATCAGGTTTTTGATCAGCTCGGGGTGCAAGAAGCGCGGCACGATGGTGCTTTGTTCCAGTGCATCAATCGCATCTTCCCATGTCGCCGGAATTTGCGGCAGCCCCTCTTGGGCATAGGCGTTGCCGACGATGGGGCTTGCGGGCTCCATCTGGTTTTCGATCCCGTCCAAGGCGGCGCCAAGGATTGCGGCCAGCATCAGATAGGGGTTCACATCCCCCCCTGCGACGCGATGTTCGATCCGCCGCGCACTGGGAGAGCCTGCCGGAATCCGGATCGCCGTGGTGCGGTTTTCATAGCCCCAAGCGATTGAGGTTGGGGCATGTTTGCCCGGTACCAGCCGCTCATAGCTGTTTTGGTGCGGGGCAAAGATCAGCGCAGAATCGCGCATCGCATGCAGACAGCCCGCCACTGCGTTTTTCAGCATTGCCGTGCCTTTCGGCCCGCCACTGTCAAACACGTTGTCGCCGCTTTCGTCGACCAAACTGAAATGGGTGTGCAGCCCCGAGCCGGAGTATTCCGGGTAGGGTTTGGCCATGAAGCTGGCCGCAAAGCCATGTCGCCGGGCCAAGCCTTTGACCAGCATCTTGAAAAGCCAGGCATCGTCGGCAGCCCGGAGCGGGTCATCGCAATGCATCAGGTTGACTTCGAACTGACCAAGCCCGGTTTCCGAGGTGGTGGTGTCGGCGGGAATGTCCATCGCCTCGCAGGCGTCGTAAAGGTCGGTAAAGAAGGTGTCGAAGGCATCAAGCGCCCGGATCGACAGGGTTTCCGCCGCCTTGCGTCGCTTGCCCGAGCGGGGCGAAGGCGGCACTTGCAGCGTCTTGCCAGAGTCGTCGATCAGGAAGAACTCCAGCTCCATGGCGCAGACCGGGGTCAGCCCGCGCGCCTTGAACCGCTGGACGATGGTGTTCAGCGCATGGCGCGGGTCACCTTCATAGGGTGTGCCGTTTTCGCGGAACATCCAGATCGGCAGCAGTGCCGTCGGAGCCTCCAGCCACGGCATGGGCATAAAGCCGCGCTCCGTGGGTTTCAGCACGCCATCTTGGTCGCCCTGTTCAAAAACCAAGGGGCTGTCGTCAATATCTTCGCCCCAAATGTCGAGGTTCAGAACCGAAAACGGAAACCGCGTCCCGTTCTTAACCACATTTTCAGCAAATCTTGTGGGCACGCGCTTGCCACGGGCCTGACCATTCAAATCCGCCGCCGCAACCCGAATGGTGCGGACGTCGGGGTGCTTTCTCAGCCAATCTTTCATCATGTTCAACGTGAGGTAAGGCCACGTTCCCCCGCGCCAGACCAATTGGTTCCAGCAGGCAGGTTAGCGGATCATGCCCTTGATCCTTTCCCTGTTTGTCGATCAACGCAAGGGGACCATCGCGGCCCGGCCCTAATTTGATCAAATTCAGGATACTACCGGATCAGGTTTATGCGCAAGCGGTTTCTGACCCGTTGGTTTTTGGGCAAGTGCCGGTTGAGTCTACGGTTGACCCAGCCAAAGCCCCAAATGACCACCAGCGTGAGCAAGATGAAATAGAAGCCGACGATGGGGTAAGGGATGAAGGGGTTGAAGGTTTTGTCGGCAAAATAGTTGGCGTAGTAAAGCGCATCGCCCATCTGCCGGAACGCGGGGAAGCTGGCAAAGAACACCAGCGTGGTGGCGTGAAACAGGAAAATCGCCTCGTTCGTGTAGGCAGGCCAGCCCAGCCGCAGCATGGTCGGCCACTGGATGCGGCGGAACTTTTGCCAGCCGGAAATGCCATAGGCATCGGCGGCCTCGAGATCGCCCTTCGGGATCGAGCGCAGCGCGCCATAGAAAATCTCGGCCGAATAGGCGGCGGTGTTCAAGAACAGCACCAACAAAGCCCCAGCCCAAGCCTTGGTCAACCAGCCCGTCTGCACCGTGATGCCGAAGACATCAATCCCCGTGCGCGGCAAGAGCACCAGCATTTCATAGGCAATGAAGAACTGGATGAACAAGGGCGAGCCACGAAAGACAAAGATGAACCAATCAGCAGGCTTGCGCAGCCAAGGGTTCTGCGCGGCCTTGGCCAAGGCCAGCGCATTGGCAAAAAAGAACCCCAGTCCCAGCGCCAAAGCGCCGAAATAGACGTTCCAGATCATGCCGGACCCGATCAGCGTGAAATGCTGACACAGCGTGAAGTCGGTTTTCGGCAACAGGTTCTCGCCATAGCCGATCGAGCGGAAGGCATAGGCCTGCACGGTTTCCCAGCACGTCATGGTCATACGGCAGCCTTTCGCATCGCTTCACCCGCGGCGGTGGCCTGCCCCTTGGACAGGCGCGCCGACAACCGGCCCAGAACGCCCTCGGACAGCTTTGTCATCAGCAGGTAAAAGCACAAAAGCGCCAAGAAGTACCACAGCCGCCAGTCGGGGTGCGGGTATTCATAGGCTTGGGTTTTCGACCCCCCCAATTCGCGCGCGTAATAGACGATGTCCTCAATCCCCAGAAGGAACAGAAGCGGCGTCGCCTTGAGCAGGATCATCCACAGGTTCGACAGGCCGGGCAGGGCATAGACCCACATCTGCGGCACCAAAATCCGGCGAAAGACCTGCCGCTGGTTCATGCCATAGGCCTCCGCGGTTTCCAGCTGCGCACGCGGCACCGCCTGCATCGCGCCAAAAAGCACATTGGCGACAAAGGCGCCAAACACGATGGAAAAGGTCACCACCGCAAGGAAAAAGCCATAAGCATCATGCCAGAACGCATCAGATTTCGCCAAAGGCACCTTGGCCTCTTGGCAGACCCGGAATTCCAGCCCTTGCCAGGGCCAAGCGCCATCAGGGCAGACCATCAGGCTTTTGGCATATTCGATGCCCTGATCCAGCGCGATGACGAAGAACAGAAAGAACACGATGTCCGGCACGCCGCGCACCATGGCGACATAGACCTTGCCCAGCATCCGCGCGGGCCAAAACTGCGACCGCGCCGCCGTCGCGCCGCCAAAGCCAAAGGCCATTGCGCAGGGTGCGGTGATCGCGACAAGGCTCAGAACTGTCAGGAAGGACCAGTAGAAATCAATGTGCTTGCCCGAGGTCAGATAGCAGGCCAGCCATTGAAACCCCTCGATCGACTTGGGATCGGCGCAGATTGAAAACATGAGCGGCCCTTCGGATCGGAGGTCAGAAAAAGGGCGGAGGCTATGAAAGCCTCCGCCCGATCAATGGCTTAGCAGCCTTCTTTGCCAGCATCACCCCAGGTGACGGCGGCCGCGCCGAAGTATTCTTCTTTGACGATCATCGCATCCAAGGTGCCATCGCACTTCATCGACTTGATCGCTGCGTCAAACTTGCCGCGCAGATCGTCGTCGCTGTCACGGAAGCCAAGGCCGACGCCGCCGCCGAGGGCGACTTCTTCAGCCAAAAGCACCAGCGCGCCGCCCGATTCTGCGGCCATCGGGACCAGATAGTCACGATCCGCAAACACGGCCACAGCCTCGCCGTTCTTCACCGCAGCCACGGTTTCTTCCGGGGTTGCGAATTCCAACAGCGTCATGCCCTGCTCGGCGACGTAACCGGCCTGAATGGTGCCGGTCTGTGCTGCCACCGGGCCCGACTTCAGATCGACGTCGGCGGTTGCGGCAAGGTAGGCCGACTTGGTCGGCGGCAGGTAACCCTGGCTGAAGTCGATGACCTCTTCGCGCTCGTCGGTGATCGACATGCCGGCGATGATGACGTCATAGTTGCCCGACTGCAGGTTCGGAATGATGCTGTCCCAAGCGTTGGTGACCCACTCGCAGGTCAGGCCAGCGCGCTTGCACATCTCATCGCCCAGCTCACGCTCAAAGCCTGCAACTTCACCAGCGTCGTTGATGAAGTTGTAGGGAGGGTAGGCGCCCTCGGTGCCCAGACGCACGACGTCTTGGGCCATTGCGGTGCCGGCAAGGCCAGCCAGAGCCGTCGCAAGAAGCAGTTTTTTCATGTGGATCATCTCCCGTTTGGTTTGGTTATTCCGTTAATTCCGATCGGCAACTAAAGCCACCGCGCGGCAAATTCGTCAATGGGGCCATCGCTGTATGCGCCGGTCATCTGCCCTGTTCGGCCAAGTCACGCCGCTGTGGCGGACAAAAATCCGCGCAACCGGTCGGTTTGTGGATTGCTGAACAGCTGGGCAGGCGGACCTTCCTCTTCGATGCGGCCTTGATGCAGGAAGATCACATGGTCCGACACATCGGCGGCGAGCTTCATGTCATGGGTCACCAAAAGCATGGTGCGGCCCTCATCGGCCAAGGCCTTGATCACCCTGACCACCTCTTGCTCCAACTCAGGGTCGAGCGCGCTTGTGGGCTCATCGAAGAGCAAAGCCCGAGGCTCCATGCACAAGGCGCGCGCAATCGCGGCCCGCTGCTGCTGGCCGCCCGACAGCATGGCAGGCCAAGCGTCGGCCTTGTCGGCGATGCCGACCTTGGCCAAATAGCCCCGCGCCGCCTCTTCCACCTCTTTGGGATCGCGCTTCAGCACCGTCACCGGCGCCTCCATCACGTTTTGCAAGATGGTCATATGCGACCACAGGTTAAACTGCTGAAACACCATCGACAGGTTGGTGCGCATCCGCGTGACCTGCGCACGGTCTGCCGGGTGGCGGTTGTGACCTTCGCCGCGCCAACGCACCGTTTCGCCCTCAAACTTGATTTCGCCCTGCTGGCTTTCTTCCAAAAGGTTGCAGCAGCGCAAAAGCGTTGATTTCCCTGACCCGGACGAGCCGATCAACGACACGACCGCGCCGCGCGGCGCGACGAGATCAACGCCCTTCAGCACCTCAAGCTGGCCATAGCTTTTGTGCAGGTCGCGAATCTCGATGACGGGCGTGTTTTGGGCGTCGGTCATGGGGGCTTTCTTCCGGGCAGTGGGATCAAGTGGTGGTCAAATAGGGCGCAGATCGGTTGGCTTTGCAACGGGCTTTCTGGCCCTTTCGCGCAGGGATTTGGGCGATTTGGCTAATCTGACCGGGCGATGTGCTCAGGCGAGGGGGGGATTGGCACGGCGAGATATCGCTCGGCCGCGATTCGCACGATGCCGCGCAGCGAAAGCGCGTCGCGGTCCTCGGGCGAAAGCCGGTCTGCGGCGGTCACCAAGGCTTGATAGATCGCCTCGCTATCCGCGCCTTTGGCGGCGATATAGGGCAGGCCCGGCGTGGGTGCGGTGCGCGCGACCTCGCGCAGGTTGGCCGCCATCGGCTCCCAACGTTGGATCATCCGCCATGTCAGCGCATCGATGGCGGCCAGATCGGCCTGCCCCTCGGCCACGGCCAGCGCTGACAACAGATGCGCACCGGTCTCAAGGCTGGGGTGGAACTGAAAGCCCATGGTTGCAGCATGGTTTTGCGGCGCAGCCCAGCCCGATTGGCTGAGGCCTTCGTTAAAGGCAAATCGGGCGGTGCGAAACTCGGGCAGGGTGCGGGCGTCTTCCGCCCGCGCCACAAGGACCGAGGCGTAATAGCCCGCAGGGCAGCCCTCGATCCCATAGTCAGGGGTGGCGACCAGCGCCACGCGGTCTCTCAGCCGGGCGCGAAACGGAAAGCCGCAGGTCTGCGATAAGACAAGCGAGGGCGCTTCCCAAGCTGGCCAATAGGCCGCAGGCCCGCGTGTCAGGGCCTCTGGTGCCGTGAGACCTTGTGCGCGCAATGCCATTGCAATTCGCGCCCAGAAGCGATCATTCGGGCCCGCTGTTTCGGCCCGGTCATACATGCCCAGTGACGCAATCACGGAATTGACGCCCTCTGCCGCGCCTCGGCCGATTGCACCGCCGTCAGGCCCAGAAGCCCGGTCATCACGCGCAACTCATGATCCTCATGGGCGTCGCGCTGGCCATCGGCCAAGGCGACCTCCCACAACGCTACAGCCAGCGCGATCCGGTCTTCGAGCGGCACCGCATCCTTCAACACGCGGGTAAAGCGGATGTTGTCAGGCGCCTCGGCCTCGACCTTCTCGGCCTCGGCGCGCAGGGCGGCAGCCTCGAAACTGCCAAAGCCATGGCGGGCCATCAACACCCGGTCGATCCGCTCGACTTCTTCCAAGGCGTAAAGCCCATCAGTCCGCGCCACGCGCACCAAAAGGGCGGCCAAAGCCAGATCGGCATCGGTGCGGGCAAGCGGAGCGGGGTCGGGGCCAAAAAGGCGCTGCAAAAGGCTGATCATGCGGCGCAAGATAAGGCTCTGGCCGGATTAAGGAAAGCCCCGATCTGGGCCGAAGAGGGGGGGCCGTCTGCCCCCCTCGCCGCAAGCGGCTCACCCCCCGAGAGTATTTCAAAAGGCGCAACTGAAAAGAGAGCGGCGCCTAATGTCTTGCGCCTTGCCAAATACTCTCGGGGGGTGAGGGCGCAGCCCGAGGGGGGCAGACGGCCCCCCTGCGACGATAAGGCTTTGCGCCGTATCCGGGGGCAGAGCGCGTTAGGTCGGAAAGCAGGCGCTGAGGCGCTTGGTCTCGGTCTCAATCCCGTAGGGCGGGTTCACGATGAACATGCCAGTGCCGATCATCTTGTGGCCCTCACGAACCGGGGGAAAGCGTAGCTCATGGCGAAGCGCGTCGGGAAACTGCGCGGCAAGGGCGGCCAGCATCGGCCCATGCGCGCCGCTTTGCAGGATCGGATACCACAGGGCCAGAATGCCGACGTTCCATTTGCGCGCGATCTGGCTCAGGGCCTTGGGGATCGTCAGGTAATCGTCTTTGACCTCATAAGACGGATCGATCAGCAACAACCCCCGGCGCGGGGTGGGCGGGGTCAGCGCCAGCGCCATCTCAAACCCGTCGCGTTTTTGGATGTTTGTTCCGAAATCGCCGAGATTGGCCTTCAGGGCTGCGTTTTCCTGCGGGTGGAGTTCGGCCAGATGGATCGTGTCGGTTTCGCGCAGGCCCAAGGCCGCGATCATCGGCGAGCCGGGATAGGCGCGCGGTCCGAACATGGCGCGGCATTCGGTCAGTCGTTGGATGTAAGGGTGATCCGCGGGAAACCAGCCTTCGGCCAGATCAATGCCTGCCTGCGCCTCGCCGGTTTTCAGCGCCTCGTCGGATCCCAGATCATAAAGCCCCCGCCCGGCATGGGTTTCGATGTAGCTGAGCGGCTTGTCCTTTTGGGTCAGGTACTCCAGCATCCACGCCAAAAGCGCGTGCTTTTGCACATCGGCCAGATTTCCGGCGTGGTAGATGTGTTGATAGGAAAGCATACCTTGCCCCGATGAAAAAAGGCGGGCCAAACCGGCCCGCCTCAAAACCTCTGCCCGAAAGGATCAGTCCTTTTCGCGGCCCTGATAGGAATAGTCGTCAGTGTTGATGACGATCCGGGTGCCCGCGCCGATATGGGGCGGCACCAGCACGCGCAGGCCATTGGTGCAGACGGCGGGCTTGTAGCTGGACGAGGCGGTCTGGCCTTTCGTGACGGGTTCGGTCTCGGCGATTTCCACCACGATCTTTTGCGGAAACTCGATCGAGATTGCCACGCCCTCATGGGTGCGCAGGTAGCACTTCATGCCGTCGGCCAGAAGCACCTTGTCGTCGCCCAGCACATCGGGATGCACGGCCACTTGCTCATAGGTTTCGGGGTTCATGAAGTGGAACCCTTCGCCGTCCTCATAGAGGAAGTCATATTCGCGTTCATCCACCGTGGCCTTTTCCACCATCTCGGTGGTGCGCCAGCGTTCGGCCACCTTCACCCCGTCCGAAATGCGGCGCATGTCGACCGACGTGGTCGGCGTGCCTTTGCCGGGGTGGAAGTTTTCCGATTTCAGCACGGCATAAAGCCGGCCGTCGAGTTCAACGATATTGCCCTTGCGCAGGGACGAGGCGATGACTTTGACCATGGTTTCTTGTTTCCGTATCCGGGCTGTGCCAAAGCGACCCGGTGAGATCCGGGCTGCGGTATGGCGCTGCCCTTAGCGCAGTTTGGAAGGTTTCGCCAGATGAAAGCCGATATCTCTGTGCCGTGGTGGTACCCCAGCCGCCACGCGGACCGCCGTCCGGCGCTTTTGGCGCGCAATCGGCTGCAGGCGGGCATTCGCGGGTGGTTTGCAGAGCGCGAGTTTCTGGAGGTTGATCCGTCGGCCCTGCAAGTCAGCCCCGGCAATGAGACGCATTTGCACGCCTTCACCTGCACCGCCATCGGGAATGATGGGCAGGGCCAGCCGCGCTATCTGCACACCAGCCCCGAATTCGCGATGAAAAAGCTGTTGGCGGCGGGGGAGCGGCGGATCTTTTCCTTCGCCCATGTCTGGCGCAACCGCGAACGTGGGGCCCGCCATTCCCCGGAATTTACCATGCTCGAATGGTACCGGGTGGGCGAGCCCTATGAGGTGCTGATGGATGACACCTTGGCCTTCCTGCGGCTGGCAGCAGGCGGGGGCACCTTGCGTCACCGCGATATGATCTGTGATCCCGCGCAAGAGCCGCAGCGCCTTTCGGTGGCCGAGGCGTTTCGCCTTTATGCCGGGATTGACCTTCTTTCGACGCTGGACGGCGCGGCAACCGACCGCGATGCGCTCGCCGCCCAAGCTATCGCTGCCGGGCTGCGGGTGGCGGGGGATGATGTCTGGTCCGATATCTTTTCCCGCGTGCTGTCGGAAAGGGTCGAGCCGCATCTGGGGCAGGGGCGGATCACCATTCTGGATCGCTACCCGGCGGCCGAGGCTGCGCTGGCCCGTGTGTGCGCCGATAACCCGCGTGAGGCGGAGCGGTTTGAGGTTTATGCCTGCGGGGTGGAACTGGCCAATGGCTTTGGCGAATTGACCAACCCGGTGGAACAGCGGCGGCGGTTTGAGGCTGAGATGGACGAGAAACAGCGCGTCTATGGCGAGCGCTATCCGTTGGACGAAGATTTCCTCGCGGCGCTGGCGCTGATGCCCGAGGCTTCGGGCATTGCGCTGGGCTTTGACCGGCTGGTGATGCTGGCGACGGGCGCGCCGAACATCGACGACGTGATCTGGGCGCCGGTTGGGTGAGGCGCGGCCCCGGGCCTGCCCGGGGAGAAAACGCTCCAGTGAAGCGTTTTCAGCGCCGAACGCCCGCGAAAGCCTTCGCGGGCCGGGTCATGTCGCGTTTACTCATACCCTTCGACGATGCACAAATCCGCCAGCGACACGCCATCGCGCTTGGCCTTGGCGGCCTGATATTCGGGGCTGTAGTAGCAATCCTGCGCTGCTTTCAGATCGGAAAATTCAATTACCACCGTGCGGGGGCGGATGGTGCCTTCGACCACCTCCTGCGCGCCGCCCCGCACCAGAAACCTTGCGCCATATTTGGTGAAGGCCACTGCATTGGCCTGCCGATAGGCCTCATAGGCGGTGGGGTCAGAGATGGTGACGTGGCCGATCCAGTAGGCGGGCATGGGGCTTATCCTTTGGGTTAACCTTTGTGCAAAAATGCTTGAAAATCCATCTAAAGTAGACTCATGTTGCACCAAAGGGTTGCATGAGGGAATGATAATGGATTTCGCACAACGTGTTAAGGACTTGGCGCAAAGATCGAAACACGCATCTGAGCATGCGCTGACAGAGGAAGCGACCAAGACATCGGTAATACTGCCACTTATTCAGGCACTCGGATTCGACATCTTCAATTTGAACGAAGTGACGCCAGAGTTTGTCTCTGACATTGGCACAAAGAAGGGTGAAAAAGTTGATTTTGTCCTTAGAATTGACGGCAAACCGGCTATCTTGGTAGAGGCCAAACCAATTTCCACCTCTCTGAGCGCCGCCCAGTATTCACAGCTTTTCAGGTATTTTTCGGTGGCGGATGCGCGATTGGCGATTTTGACGAATGGTCGCGAGATTTGGTTCTTCTCGGATACTGATGAACCTAACAAGATGGACAAGAAACCATTTTTTATTTTCGATTTGCAGTCATTTGATGAAGCAAAGGTTAAGGATCTATCTCGGTTTCACAAAAGTGTATTCAACATCGATGCGGTGTTGGAAGCTGCCAGTAACTTGAAGTTTGTTACTGCAACCGCCGACTTTTTTAGGGAACAGATAGACAATCCATCAGATGAGTTTGTTCGCCTGATTGCCCGCCAGATGGTTGATGGCTCGATCACCAAGGCGGTCATCGAACAGATACGGCCGGTCATTCCCAAAGCAATTGATGAAATGATCCGTGAGAGAATTCAGGACAAACTCAACATTGCCTTCAAGCCAGATGCGACCACTCAGGCTGAAACAGGGCAGTCAACTCGTGAAGATGCTGACAAACCTGAAGTCGCTACGACAGAGGAAGAAATTCAGGCCTTCCTGATTGTCAGAGCTATTGGCGCGAGATTGATCCCGCTTAACAGAATAACGATGCGGGATGCCAAGTCCTATTGCAGCGTGTTTGTGGACGATAACAATAGAAAACCTGTTTGCCGTTTCTACTTTAACTCGAAGAGTACGAAATCAATTGGGATATTTGATTCTGAGAAGAACGAAACGCGCCATGCGATTGATGATTTGGGCAAGATATTTGAGTATGCACCTCAAATCGAGGCAATGATAAAGTCTTACTGCTAGCATAGCGCGGCCTTGTGGGCCGCGCTTCAGTTTCCGGGCAAGGGCGGCGCTGTTTAGCCCCGGGATGCTACACCAACCGCTCAGCCTCTTTCGCTGCCCGGATGAAGTCCGCAAACAGCGGATGGGGCGCAAACGGTTTGGACTTCAATTCCGGGTGGAACTGCACGCCGATGAACCAGGGGTGGTCCTTGATCTCGACGATCTCGGGCAGGCGGCCGTCGGGGCTCATGCCCGAAAAGATCAGCCCGCACTTTTCCAGACCCTCGATATACTTGGCGTCCACCTCATAGCGGTGGCGGTGGCGTTCTTCGATCACGGTGGAGCCGTAGATTTGCGCCACGCGCGAGCCTGCCTTCAGGTTCGCCGTATAGGCCCCCAGACGCATCGTGCCGCCCTTGGCATCATCGGCCTTGCGGCGCACGGTGTGGTTGCCCTGCACCCATTCCTTCAGGTGATAGACCACGGGGGTAAAGCGTTTCTCGCCCGCTTCATGGTCAAACTCTTCCGACCCGGCATTGGCGACCCCGCCCAGATTGCGGGCGGCCTCGATCACGGCCATTTGCATGCCCAGACAGATGCCCAGATAGGGGATCTTCTTTTCGCGGGCGAAGGTGGCGGCCTTGATCTTGCCTTCGGTCCCCCGTTCGCCAAAGCCGCCGGGGACGAGGATGGCGTTGAAGTTTTGCAGATAGGGGGCGGGGTCTTCGCGTTCGAAGATTTCCGCGTCAATCCATTCGGCGCGCACCTTGGTGCGGTTGGCCATGCCGCCATGGGTCAGGGCCTCGGCGATCGACTTGTAGGCGTCTTCCAGCTGGGTGTATTTGCCGACAATCGCGACGCGCACTTCGCCTTCAGGGTGGGTGATGCGGTCCATCACGTCTTCCCAGCGGCTGAGGTTCGGTTTCGGGGCCGGGGTGATGCCAAAGGCATCAAGCACGGCCTGATCGAGCCCCGCGCGGTGATAGGCCAGCGGGGCCTCGTAGATGGTTTTCAGATCATAGGCGGGAACGACGTGGTCTTTGCGGACGTTGCAGAAGAGCGCGATCTTCTCAAGCTCGCGCTCGGGGATCGGGTGTTCGGAGCGGCAGACCAGCACATCGGGCGCCAAGCCGATGGATTGCAGTTCCTTGACCGAATGCTGGGTGGGCTTGGTTTTGAGTTCTCCTGAGGCCGCCAGATAGGGCAGGAGCGTCAGGTGCATCAAGATCGACTGGCCGCGCGGGCGTTCGTGGATGAACTGGCGGATGGATTCAAAGAAGGGCAGGCCTTCGATGTCGCCGACCGTGCCGCCGATTTCACACAGCATGAAATCCACTTCCTCGTCGCCGACGCGCAGGAAGTCTTTGATTTCATTGGTCACATGCGGAATGACCTGAATGGTTTTGCCCAGATAATCGCCCCGGCGTTCCTTTTCCAACACGTTGGAATAGATACGACCCGAGGAGATGGAATCCGTCTGGCGGGCATGCACGCCGGTGAAACGTTCGTAATGCCCAAGGTCGAGATCAGTCTCTGCACCGTCGTCGGTGACGAACACTTCGCCATGTTCAAAGGGCGACATCGTGCCGGGATCGACGTTGAGATAGGGGTCAAGCTTGCGCAGGCGCACCGTATAGCCCCGCGCCTGCAACAAGGCCCCAAGGGCGGCTGAGGCCAGCCCTTTGCCAAGCGAGGACACCACGCCGCCGGTGATGAAAATGTAGCGTGCCATGTGGGGTCTCCCGTGTATTTCAGTGTGTCGATTCGCGGTTCGAGAATCGCAGCATCACGGGAGTTGATCCTTAGCCTAGACCGGCCAGGGACGCAACCGCACCGCAAGATGCTGTTTGAAATTCTGCGAAAACCGCAACAGGTTGGGGATCAGTCTTCGGCTTTTTGGGGCGTTGCCGGGGCGTCTGCGGGGGCGGGCGGCAGAAGATCTGACGCGGCGGGCAGTTCCGGCTCGGCGGCTTTGGGGGCCTCGATGCCGATCTGGTCCGCGACCGAACCGGTCTTTCCTTCGCCAGCGGCAAGGATGGTCAGCGTCAGCGAGGTGCAGATGAAGGCTGCTGCCAAGGCCCATGTGATCTTGCCCAAAGCCGTCGCGGCACCACGTGCCGAGATGGCCCCGCCACCGCCGCCCATGCCAAGGCCGCCACCCTCGGAGCGTTGCAGCAAGACAACGCCAATCAAGAGAAGCGCAAGGATGAGGTGGATGGTGAGAACAACGTTTTCCATGGGGCCTTCGCACAGCTGACGCGCCTATCTAGGCGGAAGGGCGGGGCCGCGCAAGGGGCTTGGGAGGCTCATCGAGCCCTGCGGGCACTCTTCGCCATGGGAGAGGCTGGGCCAGCCGACGCGGTGGCGGCTGGCCTTGGGATGCCTCCGGCGGGAGTATTTGGGCCAAGATGAAACCAGGCCCGTGGGCTGGGTCAGGCTGGTGTCGGGTCCATGAAGACCGCCGAGAGTTTGTTGCCGTCGGGGTCGCGCAGGTAGCAGGCGTAAAAGCCTGGCGCATAGGGGCGCAGGCCGGGGGCGCCTTCATCGGTGCCGCCAGACGCCAGCCCGGCGGCGTGAAAGGCGTCGACCGCAGCCCGGCTCGGGGCGCTGAGCGCAGCCATGGAGCCATTCCCAACGGTCGCAGGCTGATCATTGAACGGCTGGGTGACCCAAAGCCGGATGCGCGTCGGGGCAGGCTCGCCATAGCCGGCCTCCGCGTCATTGGCAAAACGCCGTTCCAGCCCGAGACAGGGCATCACCCCATCGTAAAACCGCATCGCGCGGGCCAGATCATTGGTGCCCAGTGTAACATAAAGCAGCATCTTCCCTCCTTGCGGCCATTTTGCTGTTTCGCTGGCCGCGCCTGACCGCTATAGGAGCCACGGTTTTTCCAAAGCGCAAGGATATCCCATGGCCAATGTCGTCGTCGTCGGAGCCCAGTGGGGGGACGAGGGGAAGGGAAAGATCGTTGACTGGCTGAGCGAGCGCGCTGATGTGATCGCGCGCTTTCAGGGCGGTCACAATGCGGGCCATACGTTGGTCATTGATGGCAAGGTTTATAAGCTGAGCCTGTTGCCCAGTGGCATCGTGCGCGGCGGCAAGCTGTCGGTCATTGGCAATGGTGTTGTGGTGGATCCGTGGCATCTGGTCACCGAGATCGACAAGCTGCGCGGCCAAGGCGTGGACATCAGCCCCGAGAATCTGATTCTGGCCGAGAACGCCAGCCTGATCCTGCCGATTCATGGCGAGTTGGACCGGGGCCGTGAGGCGCAGACGGGTGTGGCGAAGATCGGCACAACGGGGCGGGGCATTGGTCCGGCCTATGAGGATAAGGTGGGCCGGCGCGCCATTCGGGTGGCCGATATCTTTGACGAGGCCACGCTGGACACTCGGATTGGGCGTTTGTTGACCCATCACAATGCCTTGCGCGCAGGTCTGGGGCTGGAGCCGGTGGATCCGGTGGCGCTGAAGGCGCAGATTTTGGAGATCGCGCCGAAGATCAAGCCTTACGCTGGGCCGGTCTGGAAGGTGCTGACGGATGCGCGGCGTGCGGGCAAGCGGATTTTGTTTGAGGGCGCGCAGGGGTCTTTGCTCGATATTGATTTCGGGACCTATCCCTATGTGACCTCGTCGAACGTGATTGCTGGACAGGCAGCGACGGGCGTGGGCCTTGGGCCGACCGCGATTGATTTTGTCTTGGGCATCGTCAAAGCCTATACCACCCGCGTGGGTGAAGGCCCGTTCCCGGCGGAGTTGTTTGACGCCGATGGCGAGCGTCTGGGCGAACGGGGGCATGAGTTTGGCACTGTCACGGGCCGCAAGCGCCGCTGTGGTTGGTTTGATGCGGTGCTGGTGCGCCAGACCTGTGCGACCAGCGGTGTGTCGGGCATTGCGCTGACCAAGCTGGATGTGTTGGACGGGTTCAAGACGCTGAAAATCTGCGTAGGCTATGAGCTGGACGGCAAGCGGATGGAGTATCTGCCGACCGCCGCCGACCAACAGGCGCGCTGCACGCCGATCTATGAAGAGATGGATGGCTGGTCGGAAACGACCGCTGGCGCGCGGTCTTGGGCCGATCTGCCGGGGGCAGCGATAAAATATGTGCGGCGGATTGAAGAGTTGATCCAATGCCCGGTCGCGCTACTCTCTACCTCTCCGGAACGCGACGACACCATTCTGGTGACCGATCCGTTCGCGGATTGACGGTTCGGCTGTCTTTTGGGGCCATCGCCCTGAGAGACCGCGCGGCATAGGGAGGCGGGACGATGGCGCTGAGTTACAAGGCCCGCAAGCGGTTGTCTTTGCTGGTCCTTTTGGTTGGCATGCCGGCCTATGTGGTCTTGGCGGTCACCGTGATGAACGCTTTGCCGCGCCTGCCATTATGGGCTGAGGTGCCGGTGTACATCCTGTTGGGTTTTGGCTGGATCTTGCCCTTTAAGGCGGTGTTCTCGGGCATTGGCCAGGCCGATCCTGACCAGCCAGCTCCGCCCTCGGACGACTGACCCGAAGGGATGAAACGCAAACAGGCGGGTCAAGCCCCAGGGGCGACCCACCTGCTCTCAGGTCCGGGAGGCAGCCCGGCCTTGGTTCTTAACCCGCGAGTTTGCGCGCTTCGGCCAGATAGGGCGAGCGGTCGGTCAGCGCGAACATGCCGCGCTTGACCTTGGTGATGCGGCCTTGCCGCAAGAGCGTGCCAAAGCTGCGCAGATAATCTTCGCGCGCGGTTTGGGACTGGCCCGGCAAAGCTGCGATTTGGCGCATCACCAGCGGGCGCGAGAATTCCGGGCGCTGCAGCACTTCGGCGCAATAGACCGCGGCAGCCTCGAGAAGGTCGGGCAGGGCTTCGGCACCGAGTTGATCGGCGAAATCCTGAAAACTGGTGGCATCTGAGAAGAGGTTTTCGGCCTCTTCTGGGGTGAGCGCGTCGTCATCGTCAAGGCCAGCCTGATCGGTGTCTTGCATCATGGCCTGCGGCGCGGCGCTGGGTTGCCCCAGCGCCGGACGGCGCGGACGTACCGGCATGACCACCCGGGAGGCGATGGAACCCGTGGTGGAAGGGGGAGGCGCTGCTGGGCGCGGCTGATCGATGCGCTGGGCAGACACCAGCACAAGCGGGGTCGGGCGCGCAGCCGGGTCGGGCACCGCTGGAGGGCGCGGCGTTGTGGCCTCGGCCTGTGGGCGGCGCGGGCGCACCACGCGGTCCAGATCGTCGCGATAGGGCTCCATCCGCTCTTCGCCCTGCGTCGAACGCCCGCCCGTGACGGCGCGGTCGGCCTCGGTCGCGGCCACTGCGGCCTTGAGATGGGCAATGGCTGACTGGCGGCGGCGGGTTTCCTCGCCGCCCATTTGCGTGGCGGCCTGCGCCATCAGGCGGCTGACGGCCTCATCCTCGGCGGGAACGTTGATCGGACGCGGTTCGGCGGTGGGGTCGGATGCGGTAGCGGCGGCCGCGGGCTCTGGGGCGATATCGTGAGTGAGCTCAGGTTCGGCATCGGTCAGCGTGCCGCCGAGTTCTGCCTCCAAAGCAGCAAGTTCGGCCTGCAGCGCAGCCTCGGCCTCATCCGAAAGGATGCCGGCCGTGGCGGGTTGGACCGGAGGCTCTCCCGCGATTTCAGCGTCCGGGGTTTCAGCGTCTGGGGCTTCGGCTTCGGGCGGTGCGGCTCGGCGGATGCGAATAACGCGGGCCCGGGCGCGTGGTGCGGCCTCTGCGAGGGGGGCCGCCGGTTCGGTCGGCAGCGGTGGCGCTGGATCGGCACTGTCGTCTGTCACCTCATCCGGCGCCGCTTGATCGAGTTCTTCGATCATCTGCGGCGCTTTGTCTGCCTCGGCCGCGAGATCGGTCTCGCGCGGTGTATCCGGCAGCGCCTCCAGCGTCAGGTCCTCGGCGTCGTCAAAATCCGCTGTCTCGGCAGGGAAAGGCTCCGTGGCCGTTCCAAGTGCCGCCCAACTCGCGACATTTTGTGCGTCGACGGGTTCTTTGTCTGCCTCGGACAGATCGTCCGCGGTGGCGGCAGGCACGTCCTCCGCCACGTTCAGATGCGACAGCAGGGCGGTATCGTCAAACTCGGCAGCCCCTGTCACCACGTGCGCAGCGATTTCTTCGGGCAGGTCAACTGGGTCGGTGCCGGAGATTAGAGCAAGCGGCTCAGCCTCGGCGCTGTCTTGGTCCTCGGGCAAATCGCTTGCGGGTTCGGCGGCAACGTCATCGGGCTGCTCGGATGTCAGGCCTGCCAGCATGGCATAGTCGATCTCGGCCGAAGGTTCGAAGTCCTGATCGTCATCCTCGATCACGATTGCAGCATGTTCGGCGGGGTGCAGATCTGCCGCGGCGACCAAAGGCGCGTCCGCGTCTGGCAGCAGGCGGTCGGTGATCAGTGCCTCGGGCACGTCAAAGGTGGCATCGGCAAAGCCGCCCATGACGTCAGCCTGATCGAAAGGCTCGATCTGCGGTGCATCTCGACCGGAATTGGGCATTGCAACCTGCACGGAGGCCTGCAGCTCATCGGCATGCTGATCTTCGTTATAAGCTTCATCGACCAAGGTCTTTTGGGGGATCACGGGCGCATCTGGCATCATGGCCTGAGCCGCGGTTGCCATCGGTGCGGCTTGGGCATGGCGGGCCCGAATGCGCTGCAAGCGCGCGGCGACGCTTTCAGTGCCTGCCTCGGGCAAAGGTGCCGGGGCGTCCAGCAAGGGCGCACGCACGACAGGCTCGGCGCTGGGGGCCTCGGCGGCATCGCCAGCCCGCAAAATCACCCCATTGTCTTGAATCTTGGCTTCCACCCGGCGTTGAATCTCGCGCTCGGCAATGCGGTGCAGCATGGCGGCATCGGGTGTCGGCGGTTCGGCCCCGAAATAGCGGTCTCCAGCGGCCAGATCGCGGAAATACTCCGCAATCGCTTTCATCGTGTTGAAAGGGTCGTCAAACCCCTCCAATGTGCAAGAGAAGGTGCCATAGGAAACGGTTAAAATCTTACTCGCACCGGTCATCGGATGCTCGCCTTCTGCAATACTCGATGGGCTTAATCTGGCTGTGATCCTGATCGAATCCGTGGACAGATCAGGGTGATTTGAAGGATTGATTGTGTCCGAGGAACAGGCATTTGCCGCAATTGAAAGAACAGTATCGGCATGAAACACCCAATTGTCGACTCTTTGCAGGGAGTCACGCTGGTGGGCGGCGGACCGGTCAGCGCCATGGCGTTGGCCAAGGCGCGGGCCTTGGCTCCAAGGATTGTTGGGGCTGACAGCGGGGCGGACCGGCTGTTGCGTCTGGGGGTGACGCCTGAGGCGGTGATCGGCGATCTGGATTCGCTGAGTGCGGCCGCGCGGGTGCGGCTGGCTGACCGACTGTTTCCGATTGCCGAACAAGACACGACGGATTTTGACAAGGCGCTGCGGCTGATTGCGGCGCCTTTCGTGCTGGGGCTGGGATTCGCAGGCGCGCGCGTCGATCACGGGCTGGCGGTGCTGAACACTCTGGTGCGCCACCCTGACCGGCGCTGCTTTATCATCGGTGCGCGCGATGTGATCTTTCTGTGTCCGCCCGAATTGCAGCTGGATCTGCCGCGCGGCACGCGGCTGTCACTGTTCCCCATGGGGCTGGTGCAAGGCGACAGCGAGGGGCTGCGCTGGCCGCTCTCTGGGCTGGACTTTGCCCCTGACGGCATGGTCGGCACCTCAAACGAGGTGTCAGGCCCGGTTCACTTGCGGATGCAGGCGCCCAAGATGCTGGTGATTTTGCCGGTTAGGTATCTGCGGGCCGCGCTGCATGGATGCGGGCTGCAACCCACCGTTCACGGTGGATGATGTAAAGGCCCGAGCCCACGATGATGACAATGCCAATCCAGGTGAGTGTGTTGGGGAAATCGCCGAAGACCAGATAGCCCAAGAGGATGGCGGGCAGAATTTCAAGGTATTGGATCGGCGCGAGGGTTGAGGCCGGCGTAAGCTTCAGCGCCATGGTCACGCAGATATGGCTGACCGCCGCCCAGAACCCGACGCCAAAGAGCCATAGCCAGGCAAAGCCCTGCGGCATTACCGGATCGAGCGTCGGCCAATGGGTGACATCGGCGATGGCAATGATCGGCAGACAGATTAAACTGCCCGCGATTGAGGTGTGCAGTTGCTGCATCACCGGCGGTACGGAACTCGCCATGGCGCGGGTGATCAACATATATGCGGCAAAGCAGAAGGCCGACAACAGTGGGAAGAGCGCCACCAACCCAAAAGCAGTGATTGAGGGCTGGATGACAAAGAGCGCGCCGATAAAGCCGACGATCGAGGCAATGATCCGGCGCGGACCGATATGGTCGCCAAAGATCAGATAGCCAAGGATCAAGAGGATGAAGGGCTCGACAAACACAATGGCCAGCGCGTCGGCAATCGGCATGACCTGCACGCCCGCAACAAAGCCATAGGTCGAGGCGAGCAGGAACACCGCGCGTGCCAGCAAAAGCCCAGCATCGCGCCGCCCAAGCCGCCAAGAATAGCCCATCAACAGGGCCACCGGCACCATAAGCGCCCCTTGCACAAAAAACCGCGCGGCGGTGATTTGTCCGACGGGAATGGTCTCTGTGGCCAGTTTCGAGGCGGTGTCGAGCAAAGGGGCCAGCACACAGAACGCGAGCATGAGGCCGATGCCGAGAAGGGGGCGGTCATGGGTCATGGGCTTTGGCTAGCCGTTTTGAGCGTCGCAGAACCGTCTGAATGCGACCTAAAGGGCGGGCGGGCTTGGGGGGCATTGAGCCCCCACGCGCCCGCGCGCTGGCGCGGAGCAGGTCTGAAGCGGTGCTGCGGGGGATGAGCGCGCAAGGTGAGTATTTGGAAAGGCGCAAGACCTTCAGGCGCCGTGATCATTGGCTTGCGCCTTTTGAAATACTCCACGGGGGAGGCTGGTTTCGGCACGAAACCGGCCCGGGGGTGTGAAACCCCCGCCTTGCGCTCCCGTAGGTCTTGCGTGAACCTCAGCAGTTCGGCACGTTCACCGCAAGGCCACCGAGCGAGGTTTCCTTGTATTTCTCGTGCATATCATGGCCGGTCTGGCGCATAGTTTCGATGCAGGCATCCAGGCTGACAAGGTGGATGCCATCGCCGCGCAGGGCGAGGCTGGCGGCCGAGACGGCCTTGATCGCACCGAGCCCGTTGCGTTCGATGCACGGCACCTGCACAAGCCCCTTCACCGGGTCGCAGGTCATGCCCAGATGATGCTCCAGCGCGATTTCGGCGGCGTTTTCCACCTGCATCACGGTCCCGCCCATCACCGCGCACAGCCCTGCGGCCGACATGGCGGCGGCAGAGCCGACCTCGGCCTGACAGCCGCATTCAGCGCCGGAAATCGACGCGTTGTGCTTGCAAAGCCCGCCAACAGCGGCGGCGGTCAGCAAGAAATCCCCGACCTTCGACACACTTGCCCCCGGCACATGGTCAAGCCAATAGCGGATGGTGGCGGGCAGGACCCCCGCCGCGCCATTGGTGGGGGCGGTCACCACTTGCCCACCCGCGGCGTTTTCCTCGTTCACCGCCATCGCATAGAGGCTCATCCAGTCGTTGATGGTGTGCGGGGCTGTCATGTTGAGCCCGCGTTCGGCCATCAGCGCCTCATGGATGCCCTTGGCGCGGCGGCGCACTTTCAGGCCGCCCGGCAGGATGCCATCGGTCTGCATGCCTCGGCTGATGCAGGCGTTCATCACCTCCCACAGCCGGGCCATGCCCTTGTCGATCTCTGCGCGGCTGCGGAATTTGAGTTCATTCGCCAGTTTCATCTGGGCGATGGTGAGGCCCGACTTTTCAGCCATCTCCAGCATTTCAGCGGCCGTTTCAAAGGGGTAGGGCACATCGGCCCGCGCTTTGGACTTGGTGCCCCCCGCCTCGGCCATCTCGCCTGCGGTCAGCACAAAGCCGCCGCCGATGGAGTAGTAGGTTTCCTCCATGATCACGTCGCCTTGGGCGTCGGTGGCCTTCAGGATCATGCCATTGGCATGGCCGGGCAACGCCGGGCCATAGTCGAAGATCAGGTCTTTCTTCGGGTCAAAGGCCAAAGGCGGCAGGCCGGGGGCATTGATCTGATGGGTTTCTTCGATCAGGGCAAGGGTCGCCTCGGCCTTGGCCGCGTCATAGGTCGCAGGTTCGAACCCGGCGAGACCCAAGATCGTCGCGCGGTCAGTGGCATGGCCAACCCCGGTAAAGGCCAAGGAACCATGCAGCGAGGCGCGCAGCCCGTGGAACTGGAAGGGGCTTGCGCGCATCCGGTCGAGAAACCGGGCCGCCGCCACCATCGGCCCCATCGTGTGTGACGAGGACGGGCCGACGCCCACTTTGAACATGTCGAAGACGGAAAGGAACATCAGGGTCTCTCAGATGCGCTCAGGCGAGCGGGGCGGTAAAGGGGGTGGGGCCAAGGCCCTCGTCCTCGGCGATGATCTGGGTGGCGTGCTGGGCTTCCAGCATCACCAGGACTTTGTGCAGCGCCGGGTAATCGGCGCAGTTCACTTGCAGCGGATGATCGGCGCCGAACTGGCCCAGCCAGTGCAGAAGCATGGCGATGTAATAGCCCAAAATCGAGGGCCGGTCGTTGGGCAACCAGTCTGGGTTGCCGGTTGCCGCCCGGTCCAGGTTTTGCAGATACAGCGCCATCCGGGCCCTTGCATGGCTTTGCACGGCGGGCACGCAGGCCTCTCCGGCGCTGCGGTCGGGGTAGAAGAGCTGCAAGAGCGTGGTGTGGATATTGGTTGAGGTGAAGAAGAGCCACGACAGGAAGGCCGCGCGGGCGGGCGCATCCGGGGCAGGTGCCAGACCGGGGTGGCGGTCGGCGAGATAAAGCAAGATCGCGGCGGTTTCGAACATCGGCCCGTCCGGCGTTTCCAAAGCCGGGATCTGCCCCAAGGGGTGCAGGGCCCGATAGGCGGGGCTGGAGAGCACGCCCGCGTCGCGGTCAATCAGCGCGCAGCGGTGTTGCACGCCAAGCTCGGCCAGCACCATGCGCGGCGCGAGCGAAGCCGTGTCAGGATAGTAATGCAGCACATACATGGTTAGCGCTCCTTTGGGGGCGACTATGGCAGGCCGCGTGGGCTTTGGCAGGCGAAAAGCGACATGATCCAACCTGTGACGGCCTTGCAGCCGTCGTCCGGGTCCAATGCAGGGGCAAAGCGTGGGTTGGCGTCAGTCCGCTGGGGTGTCGCAGGGCGGGTCCGAGAAGGCCAGGCCCGATATCCCTTCGGTGGTCAGCACGGCCCGGATCGCTGGGCGCGCCTCTAGCCCCTTGGCCATGGCATGCAAGGCCGGGAAATCGGCGCTGGCGATGCTGTGGTCGGCATAGGCCGGAAACGCCTTGATCCAGCGCAAGAGCATGATGATGTAGAGGGACAAGGCCGACGGGCGGTCGGGCGACAGCCACCAAGGGCCGGTCCGCGCGACACCGTCAAGTTCCGCAAGTTGGCTGCGCAGCAAATCATAGGTCGCCTCGGCCACGGCGCGTTGCGGTGCCTCACCGGCCGGGCGTTCGGGATGCAAAAGCGTCATTGCAGCGGGATGCAGGCCGTTGGTCACAAAGATGAACCAGATCAGGAAGCGGGCGCGATCGGGCGCATCACTGCGCGGGGCCAGCCCGTCATGGTGTTCGCTGAGATATAGGAGGATCGCTGCCGTCTCGAAGATCGGGCCGTCGGGGGTTTCCAGCACGGGCACGCGGCCAAAGGGGTTCAGCGCGCGAAAGCTGGGCGCGTCGAAATCGCCAGCCTGAAAATCCAGCGCGTTGAACTGAAACGGCACGCCCAGTTCGGCCAAGGCCATGTGGATCACCTGCGAACCCCAATCGTGCACTCCGTGCAAAACGTACATTTTCACCCCTCCCGGTTTTTCCGCCATGCTGGCGCATTGCACGCCAAGGTCTCGCCAGATTGCGACATCGGGCGCGGGCTGGGATGTCGCCGCGATGCCGGGGCCGGGGGCCGCACAAACCCCCTCGCCGCCCCTTTGCGAAAGCCCTATAAGCAGGGCGTCCAGACCAAAGGAATCTGCCATGCCCGCCGAGCTTTCCCCGATCGACAAGGCCAAGTTTGTTGCCGCCAAACGTGCGGTGGAATTTGTCGAAGACGGCATGAAACTGGGCCTTGGCACCGGGTCAACCGCCGCTTGGATGGTGCGCTGCCTTGCGGAACGCATCAAGGAAGAGGGCCTGCGCGTGGTTGGTGTGCCGACCTCAACCCGCACGGCGGAACTTGCGCGTCAACTGGGGGTGCCGGTCACCAGCCTGGACGATGCCAAGTGGCTGGACCTGACGATTGATGGGGCCGATGAGTTTGACCCCAATCTGTCGCTCATCAAGGGCGGCGGGGCGGCGCTTTTGCAAGAAAAGATTGTGGCGACTGCCTCGGATCAGATGATTGTGATCACCGATGCCGCGAAGGAAGTGGCACAATTGGGCGCCTTTCCCTTGCCGGTGGAAGTTATCCCCTTCGGCTGGCAAACCACCAAGGCGCTGATCGAGGAAATGCTGGTCTCGATGGATGTCTTGGACCGCGATGTCAGCCTGCGGATGAATGGCGATAAGCCCTTGTTGACCGATGAGGCCAATTACATCGTTGACCTTCACCTCAAGCGCATTGGCAATCCGCGCCAATTGGCGCTGGTGTTGAACCAGATCCCCGGGGTGGTGGAAAACGGTCTCTTCATCGACATCTGCGATATTGTCATCATCGGCCATGGTGATGGGCGCGTGCAGGTGCGCGACATCAACAACGGTACGCAGACCGATGACCGGATCCACTTTGCGCCCACCGACAATATCTTTGCCGATCTGGGCGACTGATTTCATCTGTTCCGAACTGTCCCGAGGATCCGGGGGGCTGGCCCCCGGTCCGCTGCCATCCACAAGGCGCGACCAATGACCCAATTCGACTATGATCTTTTCGTCATCGGCGGCGGCTCGGGCGGTGTGCGCGCAGCCCGGATCGCGGCGGCCGAAGGGGGCGCGCGCGTTGGGCTGGCCGAAGAATCCCGGATGGGTGGCACCTGCGTGATCCGGGGCTGTGTTCCGAAAAAGCTGATGGTCTATGCCAGCGAATTTCCCGGTGAAATCGAGGACGCCCGCGCCTATGGCTGGGATGTGCAGGCGCACGGGTTTGACTGGGCAAAGTTCCGTGGGACTTTGGAGGCGGAACTGACGCGGCTGGAAACGGCCTATCGCGGTACGCTGAAAAACGCGGGTGTGAGCATTCATGACGCCCGCGCCACTGTGCGGGATCCGCACACTGTAGAGCTTGCCACGGGCGAGCGGTTCACCGCCAAGCACATCCTCATCGCCACAGGCGGGTGGCCCTTTGTGCCCGATGTGCCGGGGGCAGAGCTTGTGGTGACCTCGAACGAGATGTTCCACCTTGAGACCCTCCCCAAGCGTGCGCTTGTGGTGGGCGGGGGCTATATCGCATCCGAATTCTCCTGTATCCTGAATGGGTTGGGCGTTCAGACCACCCAGTTTTATCGCGGCGCGCAAATTCTGCGCGGCTTTGATGACGAAGCGCGCGGTCATGTGGCCAATGCCATGCAGGCGGCTGGAATTGCCATTCACTGCGGCACCGATGTGATGCGGCTGGAAAAGACCCAAGGCGGGATTCGCGCCCTGGCCACGGATGGGTCTGAGGCAGAGTTTGATCTGGTGCTTTATGCCGCGGGCCGCAAACCCAACAGCGCGGGGCTCGGGCTTGAGGCTTTGGGCGTCGCTCTAGGCCGCAATGGCGAGGTCAAGGTGAATGACTGGTCGCAAACCGCCGTCCCGTCGATCTTTGCCGTGGGCGATGTGACCGACCGCGTCAATCTGACCCCTGTGGCCATTCGGGAAGGCCATGCCTTTGCCAATACGGTGTTTCGTGGCGTGCCGACGCGGTTTGATCATGAAGACATCGCCAGTGCCGTCTTTACCCAACCCGAACTCGCCACGATCGGCCTGACCGAAGAGGCGGCCCGCGCCCTTGGGCCGACCGAGGTTTATGTCGCGGCCTTTCGCCCGATGAAAACCCTGTTCGCCGGGCGTCAGGATCGGGTATTGATGAAGCTTCTGGTCAGCGTTGAGACGCGCAAGGTTTTGGGCTGTCACATCGTCGGCGCGGGTGCGGGTGAGATGATCCAGCTGGTCGCCATCGCCATCGGCATGGGGGCCACGAAAGAGGATTTTGACCGCACCGTCGCCGTGCATCCGACCATGGCCGAAGAGTTGGTCACGATGCGAAAGCCAACGCGCGTGGTCTAAGCCGAAAACTGCGCCAATTCGCGGCTTGATTTCCGGCCTCATCCGCCCCAAGTCAGGGAGGAACGGAAATTCAAGTGAGGTTCTCCTAATGGCGGGAAGCGGTGGGCCCTGGGGCAGCGGTGGCGGCAATCAGGATGATGATGGGCGCGAAGGCCGGGACGAGGGTCGCAAGGGCGGTCCGCGTCGTCCGGGCGATGGACCGCAGATTCCGGAAATCGACGAGCTGGTGCGCAAAGGGCAAGAGCAGCTCCGCGTGCTGATGGGCGGTGGCGGCAAGCGTCCGCCGGGTGGCAGCGGTGGCGGTGCCGGCGGGCAGGGGCCCAACTTGTTTTCCAAGCAGGGCCTTGCGTTGGGCGCCTTTGCGGCGGTGGCACTTTGGGGTTATGCCTCGTTCTACACCGTCAAGCCTGAAGAACAGTCGGTTGAGCTGTTCCTTGGCGAGTTTAGCGCCATCGGCAATCCGGGTCTGAACTTTGCGCCTTGGCCCTTGGTTTCGGCCGAGATCGTCCAGGTCACCGGCGAACGCACGACCGAGGTCGGCACGGGCGCGGGGGGCGAGATGGACACCGGCCTGATGCTGACGCGCGATCAAAACATTGTGGATATGGAATTCCAAGTGGTCTGGAACATCGAGGATGCCTCGAAATACCTGTTCAACTTGGCCGATCCGAATGACACGATCCGTGCCGTCTCGGAAAGCGCGATGCGCGATATCATCGCGCGGTCGGAACTCGCCCCCGTGCTGAACCGCGATCGGGGCCGGATTTCGACCGATCTTCTGGCGCAGGTGCAAGGCACGCTGGATACCTATGACGCCGGGATCAACGTGGTCCGCGTCAACTTGGCCAAGGCCGACCCCCCGCGCGAGGTGATCGACGCCTTCCGCGAAGTGCAGGCCGCCCAGCAGGAACGCGACCGTCTTGAGAAAGAGGCCGATGCCTATGCCAACCGGGTGACGGCGGGCGCACGCGGTCAGGCCGCACAGCTTTTGGAAGAGGCCGAAGCCTACCGCGCCCAGGTCGTGAACAACGCCCAGGGTGAGGCGAGCCGCTTCCTGTCGGTTTACGCGGAATATGTGAAAGCCCCAGAGGTGACGCGCAAGCGCATGTATCTGGAAACGATGGAGAAAGTCTTCGGTGGCATGAATAAGGTCATTCTGGACGGTGTCGTCGGAGGTGATGGCGGGCAGGGTGTCGTGCCGTTCTTGCCGTTGAATGAATTGGGCCGCATGAACACGGGTGCAGCCGCAACCGAGGGGACGAACTGATGCGCGCCGCTTTGATTCTTCCGGTTCTCTTTGTGCTGGGCGCTGTGGTTGTGTCCTCTGTGTTCATCGTCGATGAACGCAAGCAGGCCCTCGTCTTGCAATTCGGTCAGGTCAAGCAAGAGGTTCGTGAACCCGGTCTCGGCTTCAAGATCCCCTTCATTCAGGACGTGGTCTATTACGAAGACCGCATCCTTGGCCTGCCGACCAACCCCATCGAAGTCACCCCCGCCGATGACCGTCGTCTGGTGGTGGATGCCTTTGCGCGCTGGCGCATCGTCGATCTGGTGCAGTTCCGGCAGGCCGTTGGCTCGGGCGGCGAAGACACGGCGCGTCAGCGTCTGGACCGGATCATCAACGCCGCCATCCGCGAAGTGATGGGCGGCGTGCCGTCCACCGCCGTGCTGTCCGAAGACCGCACCGCGCTGATGAACCAGATCCGCGATTTGGCGCGTCGGGAATCCGGCAGCTTGGGTGTCGAAGTGATTGACGTGCGCCTGACCCGCACCGACTTGCCCGAGCAGAACCTTGAAGCAACCTTTGCTCGGATGCGCGCTGAGCGTCAGCGCGAGGCGGCCGATGAGGTTGCGCGCGGCAATGAAGCGGCGCAACGCGTGCGGGCCTCTGCCGACCGCGAGGTGGTTGAGGTCACGTCCGAGGCGCGCAAGACCGCCGAAATCGTCCGAGGTGAGGCTGATGCCGAGCGCAACGCGATCTATGCCGAAGCCTTTGGTAAAGACCCTGAATTCTTTGCCTTTACCCGCTCGCTCACCTCCTACGAGCGGTCCTTGCAGGCCGGGAATTCCTCGATCGTGATGTCGCCGGAGTCTGAGTTCTTTGACTATATGAACAGCGATCAGGCTCCCGAGGTGGCGGCCCCTGTGGCAGGGCAATGATCACCCTGCTTTTGGGCCTTGGCCTTGTCTTGGTGATCGAGGGGCTGGTGCTTGCACTGGCCCCTTTGCGTCTGGAGCAACTCTTGCAGGCGCTGGCAGGATTAAGCCGCGATCAGCGGCGGATGCTGGGTCTTGTCACTGTGGCGCTGGGCGTCGGCTTGGTTCTGCTGGCCCGTCACTTTGGTGCTTGATGCCGCGCACGGCGGGTGACATGTTTCTCACAAGCGGTTGAGCGACGCGATCCGGCATTGCATTGCGCGCATGGCTGACTACCTCATGGGGTGTCTGAGGCCCGACGGGTCCGGCCGTTCCGCCGTTCCCGCAACAGGAGTTTGATCCGTGCTTGATCTTTTCTCGCCCCTTCGCATGACCCGACCAAGACCGCTGCGGCTGGTCGCAGCACTTGGGCTTGGCCTGACGCTGGCGTTGTCGCCAGTCGGTGAGGCCTTTGCGCGCGGCGCGCCCGAAAGCTTTGCCGATCTGGCCGCTGATGTCAGCCCGTCGGTGGTGAACATTACCACATCGGCCGTGGTGGCCGCCCCAACGGGCGGCGGGCCGATTGTGCCCGAAGGCTCGCCCTTTGAGGATTTCTTCCGTGATTTCATGGTGCCCGAAGGTGAGGGCGGCAATGAGGCGCAGCGCCAGCAGGCGCTGGGGTCTGGGTTTGTGATTTCGGCTGATGGCTTTATCGTCACCAACAACCACGTCATCGAGGGCGCGGATGAGATCGAGATCGAATTCTTCGACAAAACGCGGCTGAAGGCGACGCTGGTCGGCCGCGACCCCAAGACCGACATTGCGCTCTTGAAGGTGGAAAGCGACGCGGAACTGCCGTTTGTCCGTTTTGGCGACAGCGACACCATGCGGGTGGGCGATTGGGTGATGGCCATGGGCAACCCCTTGGGTCAGGGCTTTTCGGTCTCGGCCGGCATCGTGTCCGCCCGCGGGCGTGAATTGTCGGGCAGCTATGATGACTTTTTGCAAACCGATGCCGCGATCAACAAGGGCAACTCGGGTGGCCCCTTGTTCAACATGGACGGTGAGGTGGTGGGGGTGAACACCGCCATTTTGTCGCCCACCGGGGGGTCGATCGGCATTGGCTTTTCGATGGCGTCGAATGTGGTGACCAAGGTGGTCGCCCAACTGAAAGAGTTCGGCGAAACCCGGCGCGGTTGGCTTGGTGTGCGCATTCAGGATGTGACCCCGGATGTGGCCGAGGCGATGAACCTCTCGGTCGCCCAAGGGGCGCTGATCACCGATGTGCCCGAAGGTCCGGCCAAGGATGCGGGGCTGCTCGCGGGTGATGTCATCACCACCTTCAACGGCAAGACCATCACCGATGTGCGCGATCTGACCCGCACCGTGGCCGACAGCCCGATTGGCGAAGCTGTGCCGGTGGTTGTGCTGCGCGAAGGTAATGAGATGACCATTGATGTCACGCTTGGCCGTCGCGAGACCGCCGAAGGCGAGGCAGAGGCCGAGGGCGAACTGGGTGCGGTTCCCGAAGCGCCGGTGCAGTCCGAAGTGCTGGGCATGACGCTGAAGCCCATTGATGGTCCCACCGCCCAAGAATTGGGCCTGCCTGCGGGCAGCGAGGGGCTGGCTGTGGTCAATGTCGATGCCGCGTCTGAGGCGGCAGCCAAGGGTCTGTCGCGCGGCGATATCATCGTGGAGGCCGGGCAGCGCCCTGTCACCAGCCTCAAGGACCTGAACGACCGCATCGAAGAGGCCAAGGCCGGCGGGCGCAAGTCGATGCTCTTGCTCGTGCGCCGGGATGGTGATCCGCGCTTTGTGGCGCTGTCGGTCGAGTAAAGCCAATGGAATGACAGTTTGGGGCGGCAGGGCAACCTGCCGCCTTTTTCTTTTGCCGCTATTCTTTCAATTCCGATGCCTTCTTTTGCCTTCACGACCATTGGACAATGGTAAGACTCAGCCCGCTCAGCCATGATGGGGGCAACAGGAGGACCCATGGACCACGACCAAATTCCCGAGATTGCGCTGGAATGGCACCGCACCGGACGTAAGGCCGCGCTGGCCACCGTTGTGGAAACTTGGGGCTCAGCCCCTCGGCAGCCCGGCAGCCAATTGGCGATTTCCGGCGAGGGGCAGATCATGGGGTCAGTCTCGGGCGGCTGTGTTGAGGGCGCGGTGGTCACCGAGGCGCTTGAGGCGATGGAGGATGGTGCCACGCGGCTTTTGTCCTTTGGCGTCAGCGACGAGACCGCTTTTGCCGTAGGCCTCGCCTGTGGCGGCACGATCCGCGTGCTGGTGGAACCCGTGGGTAAGGCACTTCCCGAAGATATGCTGGCCGATCTGGTGGCTGCACGCGCGGCGCATCATCCGGTGGCCTATGCCGTGCATCCCGAAACCGGGGCGCGGGCGCTGTATCGGCCCGGTCAGGATGGGTCAGCCGATCTGCGGCTGCGCTCTGACAAGGCCGGGTTTGAAGAAGATGGCCGCTTTATCGCGCCGCACAATCCGCCCTTGCGGCTGATCGTGGTGGGCGCGGTGCACATCGCGCAGCCCTTGGTCGCCATGGCCCGCGCCTGCGGCTATGCCCCGACGCTGATTGACCCGCGCGACACCTTCGCCGCCGCCGACCGCTTTCCGGGAGAGACGGTGCTCGATGATTGGCCCGATGCGGCGCTTGCGGCCCTTGCGCCGGACAGCCGGACGGCGATCGTCACGCTGACCCATGACCCCAAGCTTGACGATCCTGCGATCCGGTATGCGCTGCGCTCGCCGGTGTTTTATCTCGGCTGTCTGGGGTCGAAAAAGACCCATGCCAGCCGGGTCGCGCGGCTGCATGAGGCGGGGTATTCCGAGGCTGAAATCGCCCGCATCCATGCGCCCGTGGGTCTGGATATCGGGGCCAAGACCCCGGCCGAGATTGCGCTTTCGGTGCTCGCCCAGATCACCCAAGTCCTGCGGAGGCCGGGATGAAGTTCGGCCCTGTCCCCTTGGACACGGCTTTGGGCGCGATTTTGGCCCATTCGCACCCCGGTGCTGAAGGGCGCTTGCGCAAGGGCCGCGTGCTGGAGGCCGCCGATCTGGCCGCCTTGGCCGCTGAGGGTTGTTCCAGCGTAGTGGTAGCGCGGCTGGAGCCGGGGGATCTGGACGAAAACACCGCCGCCGCACGTCTGGCCGAGGCATTGGTGCCTGACCCGGTGGCGCAGGGCCTCAACCGCTCTGACGCCTTCACCGGACGGGTGAACCTGAACGCCACCGGCCCCGGAATTGTCGATCTCGACGCCGCAGCGATCCATGATCTGAACCGGGTGGATCCCGCCATCACACTGGCTACCCTGCCGCGCTTTTGCCGGGTTGAGGCGGGCACTTTGGTGGGGACGGTCAAGATCATCAGCTATGGCGTGGCGGGGGCTGCGGTTGAGCGCGCCTCGGCGCTTGCCTGCGCGGCGCTGACGGTGCGCCCGGTGGTTTTGCGCCATGCCGGGCTGATCCTGACGGCCGTGCCCGGCCAAGACCCCAAGCTTAACGCCAAAGGCCGCCGGGTGATTGAGGCGCGCCTGTCGGCCTTGGGTATCCCATTGCAGGCGGTGCGTGAGGTGCCGCATGACGAGGCGGCACTGGCAGGTGCCTTGCGTGATCTGCCGGGGGAGATCGCGCTGATCCTGACCGGCAGCGCGACATCGGATCTTTACGACACCGCACCGCAGGCGGTGCGCGCGGCAGGTGGAACCGTGGCGCGCTTTGGCATGCCGGTGGACCCTGGCAATCTTTTGTTCTTGGGCGAACAGGCGGGCCGCCCGGTGCTGGGCCTGCCCGGCTGCGCCCGCTCGCCCGCGCTCAACGGCGCGGATTGGGTGTTGGAGCGGTTGGCCTGTGGGGTGGCGGTGACGGGCGATGACATCGCGGCCATGGGGGTGGGGGGTCTTTTGAAGGAAATCCCCAGCCGACCGCAACTGCGCGAGCCGCGCTGATGGGCCGGCTGGCGCTCTGGGCGATTGCCGCCCTGATGGCGCTGGCCTTGCCGCTGAAGGCCGAGGTCCGGCCCTTGGCTGGACAACGGGACCCAGCCTTTCAGGGCGCGCTGGAGGTGTGGCTGTCGGACGATGAGGCAAAGGCCTTGCCGGTGCTGGCCGGTTTGGCAGCCGCAGACAACCGGGCGGCGCAGGTGCTTTTGGGCCTGATCGACGTGACCCCGCAGTATCAGGGCCGCTGGCTTTATGCGTTGCCCCGACCCGAGCGCGTCGCGCTGATGCGCGCGTCGTCCGTCGGATCAAGTGGTGTTTCGGGACAGAATTGGCTCCGCGCAGCCGCCGCAGATGAACCGCTGGCCGCAGCTTGGGTGCAGCTTTGGGATGGCAATGCCAAAGCCGGGGTGATGCTCTACTTCACCCGTCTGGGTGAGGAGAGCGCCACGCGCACCGCGGCCAAGCGCTTGGCCCGGCGCGATGCCAAAGGGTTTGGTGCGCTGGCCGATGACCCGGATTTTCCCCTATTTGCTATGGGTTTGGCCATTCGCGATTGGCAGAAAACTGATCCCGCGCGCGCCGAGGCCGCGCAAGAGGCGTTGCCCCTTGCCGAACCGGGCCGCGCCTTGATTGGGCCGTATCAGCCCGATCCTTTGGCGCTTTTGGCACTGGCCGAAACCGACCCGGCGCTGGGGATGTTGGACCGCCATCTGGTGGCGCTGTGCCCGAACTCCGGTGACGCCGCCACGCGCGCCAAACGGCTGGCGGCTGCACTCGATATGCTGGGCGGTTGGTGGGGGCTGGCTGATCTTGGCCCACCCGCCGAGGCGCTGATTGCCCCGGACCGCTGGGTCACCTCGGCGCAGGGCAAGGCCGCCTTTGTCCGACTGTTGCCAGACCCCGACCCGCAGGGTCCGGCATTGATGGACCAATGTCTGGCGGATTTGCTTCAACGCGGTGCCGAAGAGCGCAGCGGGTTGAAATAGAAAAGGGGCCCGCAGGCCCCTTTGTTTGGTCATTCCGTCAGATCAGCCTTACTTCGGCCCGATCATCATCACCATCTGACGGCCTTCAAGCTTGGGCATGGCTTCGATCTTGCCATGCTCCACCACATCGGCGGCGACACGGTTCAACAGCTCCAACCCCAGATCCTGGTGCGCCATTTCGCGACCGCGGAAGCGCAGGGTGACCTTCACCTTGTCGCCTTCACCCAAGAACTTCAGAACCGAGCGCATTTTCACGTCATAGTCATGGGTGTCGGTTCCGGGACGGAACTTTATTTCCTTGATCTCGATGATCTTTTGCTTCTTGCGGGCTTCCGCCTCACGCTTTTGCGTCTCGTATTTGAACTTGCCAAAGTCCATGATCTTGCAAACAGGCGGCTCCGCGTTCGGCGAGATTTCCACCAGATCAAGTCCGGCCTCTTCAGCCATGGCCATGGCACGGGCGGGGGTCACCACGCCGACATTCTCGCCATCCGCCCCGATCAGGCGGATTTCCGGGGACCGGATGCGATCGTTGATGCGCGGGCCGGTTTCGCGTTGCGGCGGGGCGTTGTGTGGGCGACGGGCTATGGTCGTGGTCCTTGTTCAGTTGAGACTGGCGCAATCTAAGGCTTGGCGCGCCGGGCTTCAACCGGAATCAACCGTGCTGCTGCGTGAGGATCGGCGCGTTGCTGCGCTGCCGCAGGCGGGCTCTTTTCTTCTGCGGTTGATTCTGGCATACCGCCGGCAACCGAGTGTTTCGGTCATGGGAGAAAATGACATGAACAAGAATATTCTCATCGGCCTCGTGCTGATTGCTGCTGCCGCTGGCGGCTATTACCAGTTTTCTGTGAAACCCGCACAGGAAGCGGCTGCCGCCGCTGCCGAAGCTGCTGCTGCCGAAGCCAAAGCTGCCGAAGAGGCCGCCGCCGCTGCCGCCAAGGCCGCTGAGGAAGAGGCCGCTGCCGCCGCTGCCGCAGCCGCTGCTGCTGCCGCCGAAGCTGCGGCTGCTGCCGAAGCTGCCGCTGCCGAAGCCGCCGCCGTGCTGGACCCGGCCGCCTTCGACGCTGCCAAGATCAACGCCATGATCGCCGCCTCGACTTTGGACGATGCCACCAAGGCAACGTTGAAGGCCGGCGTGGATGCCGCTGCGACCAACCCCGCACTGGTGCAGGGCGCGATTGACGCTGTCAAAGCCGCAATGGGCATGTAATCGGCTGTAAAGCCAAAGAAAAACCGCCGTGGAGCGATCCACGGCGGTTTTTTCATGTCTGGGGGATGCACTCGCGAAGAGGCCCCTTGCAAAGGGGCACGATGAGCCTGACTTAGATCCCGTCGCCGACGAAGGCCTTTTCCACCACGAATTGCTGGGGGTCAGAATTCGCGCCTTCGACCAGACCGAAGCCTTCCAAAATGGCTTTCACATCCACGTTGAAGGCCAAGGACCCGCAGACCATCGCGCGGTCCTCTTCAGGGTTCATCTTCGGCAGGCCCAGATCGGCGAACACCTTGCCCGAGGACAGATTGTCCGTCACCCGGCCCATGTGGTGAAACGCCTCGCGGGTGGTGGTGGGGTAATACTTCAGCTTGTCGCCCACCATCTCACCGATCAGGGGATCATCCTTGAGGCTTTCCACCAGCTGACGGCCATACTCGAGTTCGGCCACCTCGCGGCAGGTGTGCATCATGATGACCTGTTCGTATTTCTCATAAGTCTCCGGCTCGCGCAGAAGGCTGGCGAAGGGGGCAAAGCCGGTGCCGGTGGACAAGAAGTAAATCCGCTTGCCCGGCAAAAGCGCGTCATGCACCAGCGTGCCCACGGGCTTGGGGCGCAGGATGATCTCGTCGCCGACCTGAATATGCTGCAGCTTTGAGGTCAGCGGGCCATCGGGGACCTTGATCGAATAGAACTCCAACTCCTCATCCCAAGCGGGTGAGGCAATGGAATAGGCGCGCAAAAGCGGTTTGCCGGTGTCACCCATCAGCCCGATCATCACGAACTCGCCCGAGCGAAAGCGCAGGGATTGCGGTCGTGTCACCCGAAAGGAAAAGAGGCGGTCCGTCCAATGGGTCACCTGCGTGACGATCTGGGCGTCGGGCAAATGGGGCTTGGCAGTGGCAGGTGCGGGGGCGTTCATCGTCAGCTCCGTCTGGTGACCCGATGGTCATAGGGCAGAAACGGCATCTGGGAAAGCCCGCGCCGCTGCGGCAGATTTCGGTTTTATAGCTACAAGTTCTTCAGCGCCCGGTCCAGCGCGGGCCGGGCCAAGGGGCCAAAACCCCTCAGGCGCGGGTGCGGGCGTGGCCCAGACGCGCCTGATAGTCATGCGCTTGCCAATCGGCCCGCGCGCGCCATTGCGCCTCGGGCTGGCGGGCGGCGATGTCATCGGGGATCTCAACCGCGTCAAAGCCCACGCGGCGGGCCATCGGGTATTGGTCGGCAATCATCGGACCCACGGCGCGCAACTCGCCATTATATCCCAGCATCCGCAAGCGGCGGCCCACGGTAAAGCCGCGCCCATCGTTGAAGGCGGGCACATGCACGCGGATCAGTGTGAGGCCCGCCAGATCAAGGCTGGCCGGATCATCGGTATGGGCCAAATCGGCCACGCCAGAGGCGGGCAGGGCAGGGACGGGCTGAAACCCGGTGTCGGTCACGAGAACGCTCATAGCGCATTGTCCTTTGTCGTTCGCACGGGCTTTCCGCCCACGAAATGGATGCCACATTCGGTTTTGGCCTGCCCACGCCAGCGGCCCGAGCGCGGGTCTTCGCCGGGCTTGACAGGGCTGGTGCAGGGCGCGCAGCCAATGGAGGGGTAGCCCTTGGCCACCAGCGGGTGACGGGGCAGGTTATTGTTGGTGATATAGTCGTCCAGATCCTCGCGGCCCCAATGGGCCAAGGGGTTCACCTTGATGCGAAAATCGCCTTCGTTTTCAAAGAAGTCGATGGTGCCGCGATCCGCGTTTTGGAACCGCTTGCGCCCGGTGATCCAGCCATCAAAGCCTTGCAGCGTATGCTCCAAGGGTTCCACCTTGCGCAGATTGCAGCAGGCGTCGGTCGAGAATTGGTGCAACGTGCCATCGGGGTCTTCGAAATCCAGCCGGGTCTTGCGGGCACGGATGGTGCGGATGTCGCACAGGTGCAGCCGTTCCGCCAACTCGCGCTGATAGTCGAGCGTTTCTTGAAAGAGCATCCGCGTGTCGACAAAGATCACCGGGGTTTGCGGGGCAAGAACCGAAACAAGGTGCAACAGCACCACCGATTCCGCGCCAAAGGACGACACCAACGCCACCCGACCGAGTTCGGGGTCATTGAGGGCATGTTCCAGCACCGCCGTCGCCGAATGGTGGCGATAGCGCGTATTCAGCGCCGCCACGCGATCGGCGACGCTGGGCTGTTCAAGCCTAAGCAGCATCCTGCGCGTCCGTCTCGTAAAGCGCGGCCTTAAAGGGCCCGATGCCGAGCCGCCGATAGGCCTGCAAGAAGGTCTCTGCCGGGTCTTGGCGCACCTCCAGATAGGCCAGAACGATGCGTTCCACCGCCGGCACCACCTGATCATAGGCAAAACCGGGGCCGGTCTTTTCGCCAATGGTGGCGTCTTCGCTGCCATCGCCGCCCAGCGTGATTTGGTAATTCTCCACCCCCGCGCGGTCGAGGCCCAAGATGCCGATATGGCCGACATGGTGGTGCCCGCAGGCGTTGATGCAGCCCGAGATCTTGATCTTCAGGGGGCCGATGTCATGCTCCAGCTTAAGCTCATCAAAGCGGACGGCGATTTCCTGCGCCACCGGGATCGAGCGTGCGGTGGCCAGCGCGCAATAGTCCATGCCGGGGCAGGCGATGATGTCGGAGATCAGCCCGACATTGGCGGTGCCAAGCCCGGCCTTGACCAAGGCCGCATGCACCGTCGGCAGGTCAGATTTGTGGACATGTGGCAGGATCACGTTCTGCTCATGCGAAATGCGCAGATCGGAATGGCCATAGGTTTCCGCCAGATCCGCCAGAACGCGCATCTGGTCGGATGTCGCATCGCCCGGGGTTTGCCCATGCGCTTTCACCGAAACGGTGACGATGGCGTATTGATCGTTGCGGTGCTGTGCGAGGTTTGTATCGGCCCAAGCCCGGAAAGCAGGGTCCGCCTTGTAGAAGGCGTCATAAGCATCGATAGGCGCGTTGCGGAAGGCTGGCGAAGCAAAGGCCGCCCGGATATCGGCCAAAAGCGCCTGATCGTGTCCGACGAACAAGGGCTTCAACTCGTCAAAGCGTTCCTCAATCAGGCGGGTGATCTCGGGCTTGCCGGTTTCATGCAGCGTGATCTTGATGCGGGCCTTGTACTTGTTGTCGCGCCGACCAAGCACGTTATAGACCGACAGCACGGCCTCGACGTAGGGCAGCAGGTCTTCAATGGGCAAGAAGTCCCGCACCACCATGCCCACCATGGGCGTACGGCCAAGACCGCCACCGACGATCACCTCAAACCCGGTCTCGCCCTTTGCGTTCTTCACCATGCGCAGGCCGATGTCATGCGCCTTGGTCACCGCGCGGTCATTCGGGGCGCCGGTGATGGCGATCTTGAACTTGCGGGGCAGGAATTGGAATTCCGGATGGTCGGTGGACCACTGGCGCAAAAGCTCGGCATAGGGGCGGGGGTCTTCGATTTCATCCGCCGCTGCCCCTGCGAAATGATCCGCTGTGACGTTCCTCACGCAGTTGCCAGAGGTCTGTATGGCGTGCATCTCGACATCGGCCAAGGCCGACAGGATTGCGGGCACGTCGGGCAGTTTCGGCCAGTTGAACTGGATGTTCTGCCGGGTGGTGAAGTGGCCATAGCCCTTGTCCCACGTGTCGGCGATGGTGGCCAACTGCCGCATCTGATGCGGGCTGATGGTGCCATAAGGAATGGCCACGCGCAGCATATAGGCGTGCAATTGCAGATAAAGCCCGTTCATCAGACGCAGGGGGCGAAACTCCTCCTCGGTCAAGGACCCGTCAAGACGGCGGGTCACCTGATCGGTGAACTGCGCCACACGGGCGCGAACGAAGGATTCATCGAAGTCGGAATAGCTGTACATCTCAGGACCTTAGATCGCGTAATCGGCTTGTTTGCCGTGGTTGTAGTTCGACGGGCCACGGGTGCGGAAGGCCTCGCGGAAGTGGGTGGGTTCGGGACCGCTTGGGCCAGACTTGGCATCGGCGAGGTAAGCGCCCACGACCACCAGCTTTTGCGCGGCGGCATCGAGAAGGCGCAGTTGGGCATGGGCCTCGTCTTCGATGAACTCGGCCTCATGGTGGAAAGGCGTCCAGCGGTCATCGGCGGTCAGGTAGACCACATCGCCTTCGCGCAGGCGATTTGCGGTGACGACTTTGGGGGTAAAGCGGCTCATGCGGTGGCCTCGTTCAAAGCGGGGATGGCAAGGGCGGCGGCGCGCGGGGCGAGGCCGTAGAGGATAATGGCGGGGCCGTCGCAAAGGGCAACGGTGTCGGGCAGGGCGGAGAGGGTGGTGGCCAGCACGCGCTGATCGGCGCGGCTGACGTTTTCAACCAGCGTGACCGGGGTGTCGCCCGCCGCGCCGTGCATCATCAGACGACCTTGGATAAATCGGGCCGATTTCTTGCCCATATAGATCGCCGCAACTTCGCCCGCGCGGGCAAGGCCGCGCCAGTCCTGTTCGGCAAAGCCCGCCATGTCATGCCCGGTGACGATGCGCAAAGCCGCGTTGCGGCCGCGCTTCGTCAGGCTTTGGCCGATCGAGGCCGCCGCCACCGTGGCCGAGGTCAGGCCGGGCAGAATGTCATAAGGCAGGCCGTTGGCCTCAAGCGCCTCAATCTCTTCATCCAGCCGCCCGAAAATGCCCGGATCGCCGCCCTTCAGGCGCACAACACGCGCACCGGTGAGGGCATGCGCCACCAGAACGGCATTGATTTCGACCTGCTTGGTCGAAGGGCCAAAGCCCTCTTTGCCCACATCCACAAGGCGCACGGTGGCCGGGATCAGCGCCATGATCTCGGGACCGACGAGGCGGTCATGGATCACCACCTCGGCCGCCTGCAGCGCCTGATAGGCGCCCAGCGTCAGATGGCGCGCGGCACCGGGACCGGCGCCGACGAACAAGACGGGAGAGAGGGGCTGTGGGGCGGTCATGGCGGTCTCGGGGTGTCCCTAGGATTTATGGGATGAATATAGGAGATTTTCCCGTATTTCCGCCAGACACCCTTGCCAATAAGGACATTTGTTCCGATATTCTCGCCCAATGGAACGGGGTTCCGCCAAAATGGGGTTCGCGCGAATGTCTGACCGGATTGACGATCTTGACCGGAAAATCCTTGCCGAGTTGCAGGCCGACGCCAGCCAGTCGCTGGACGAAATCGCGCGCAAGGTGGGCAGTTCCAAGACGCCCGTGTGGAACCGCATCAAGCGGATGAAGGAAACCGGCGTCATCACCCGCCAGACCGCCATTCTGGACCCCGAAGCCTTGGGTCTTGAGGCGTGTTTTTTCGTGCTGGTGCGCACATCTGAACATGAGGCCGACTGGCAGCGCCGGTTCTTGGATGTGCTGCGCCGCCGCCCCGAGGTCTTGGAGGCGCACCGCTTGGCGGGCGACATCGACTATATCCTAAAGGTGCGCGTCAAGAACGCGCGGGCCTATGACCAGTTCTATCAGGCGCTGATTTCAGAGGTGAAGATTCACAACGTGACAGCGCTGTTGAGCATGGAAGAGATCAAGTCGACGACCGTGCTGCCGCTTTAGGACCGCGAACTCCTTGAGCACTGCGTGCACGCGTCGTGGGCGGATGCGACGCGTGCAGGACGTGCTCAAGGAGCTTGGGGCTGCGCCGTCAGCCCTGAACCATCAGCTGCGTTAGCCCGTGGAAGTGATAGACATCGCCATACTGCGGCTTGCCCACCAGCTTTAGCCCCGGCAGGCGGTTAAACAGGATCGGTAGGGCGGTTGCCAGTTCCAGCCGCGCCAAGGGGGCGCCGACGCAGAAATGCAGACCCGCGCCAAAGCTGGCATTGGGCTTCACGGCGCGGTTTGGCTGGAATTGCGCCGGGACGTCCCATTGGCCGGGGTCGCGGTTGGCGGCGGCCAAGAGGAGCCCCACCTGATCGCCGCGATGGAAGGTGTGGCCCATCACCTCGATGTCCTCATAGGCATATCGGGTGAACATATGCAGCGCCGGATCAAAGCGCAGGATTTCTTCGACCGTGGTTTCGGCAGTGTCCACGGTGATGCCGTGGCCGGTCTGCAAAAGCGTTTTCACCCCATTGCCGATGGTGTGCACCGTCGCCTCATGGCCTGCGTTCAACAACAGAATGCAGGTGGTGATCAGCTCATCCGTTGTGAGCTTCTCGCCAGCTTCCTCGGCGGCGATCAATTCGGTGATCAGATCATCGCGCGGATCATTGCGGCGGGCGTCGACATATTGGCGCAGGAAGGCAACAAACGCCTCGGTCGCGGCCACGGCGCGGTCTTCGGTCTCGCGGGTGCGGCCGGCCATATACATGCCGACCATGGCATTCGACCAGCGCAGAAGGTCGTCTGACATCGCCTCGGGCACACCCAACAGCCGGGCGATGATGATGACGGGCAACTTCTGGCCAAAGTGTTTCAGCAGGTCAAACTCGCCCGGCGGAAAGGCGTCGATCAGCTGATGCGACAGGTGGGCGATTTCAGGCTGAAGCGCGTTGATGCGGCGGGTGGTAAAGGCGCGCAGCACCAAGGAGCGAAGTCGCGTGTGGCGCGGTGGCTCCAACTCCAGCATCGAATGCGCTTCAACCGCGTAGAACGGGCGCAGATGGTCGGGGATCACAGGGGCCAGTTCGCTGGGCACTTCGCGGCCAAAGCGGCGGTCGCGGAAGATGGCGCTGACGGCTGCCCAATTGCCGGTGCAGGTCAGCCCATAGTCAGCCCAGTGGAAAAAGGGGCCACATTGGCGGGCCGTCTCATAGAACGGATAGGGATTTTGCACAAACCCAGGATCGGTGGGCGATTGGTGCAATGTCTCCATCAGCGACGTCCGAAGGGCAGGGGCAGGATGCCTTGGGCGATCAAGACGCCAAGGCCGACGAGGGCGGCGGCAAAGGCTTGCGGCCAGTTCCAAAGCCCGCCCAACGCAAAGAGGATCAGCATGACATAGAAGGGGGCTGCGTTGATGTGCAGCGCCGACAGGCCGATGCCGAGCCGTTCGACCGACATGATCCACATGACTTGGCTGATGCCCAAGGCCCCAACCGAAAAGAGCAAAATCGCCCCGATTTCCTTCCATCCCCAAGCGGCAAAGGAGGGCATCTCGCCCCCAAGGCCAACCTGACCGCCCGCGACGATAAGGGCAGCAATCGCAGCCCCGGTCAGTGTAACGGCCGTCCGCCCGAGCGGAGTTTCCTTGGGAAAAGCGGTGACGGTCAGGCGCGAGCCGATGGTAAAGCTGACGACCGAGCCAAAGCACAAGAACGCCCCCCAAGCGAGCGACAGGCCCCCGCCCGCGCCACCTGCGCCCAAGTCCAGCGCCATGACGCCGCCTGCGAGCGACAGTATCAGCCCCAAGACCAACGCGAGCGTCACCTTGCGCCCGTCCAGTGCCACCTCCAGCGCGATACCAACAACGGGCAGTGTTGACGAAATCACCGCTGCCGTGACCGCCCCTCCAATCGCCTGCCCCTTGATGAGGAACCATGCACCGAGGCCGATCAGGCTGCCCACCGCAATGCCCTTAAGCCAGTTGGTGGCGCGTAAGGGAGCAAAACCCTCAAAAAGCGCCCAGACTACTACCAAAAAGCCCCCCGCCAGCAGCATGCGGAGCGCGTTCAGCTGCTCTGGTATCAAGAGTGGGATCAGATGATCCGCCGCAGGCAGGCCTGCCGCCCAGATCAGCATAGAGCCCATGCAGATCAGATTGGCGGTCAAAAGGCTGGATTGGCGGGTTTGGGGCGTGTCAGTCATGAAGGCAATCTTTCAGGGCCGGGCATGTCCCGCGCGGCTGTTTGCGACAGAAACGCCACTCAGGCGGCGGAAAGGGCGGCGACGATGGAGGCGAAATCGGCGGCCTTTAGGCTGGCCCCGCCGACGAGCGCGCCATCGACATGGGGCAGGGCAAAGATCTCGGCCGCATTCGAGGGTTTCACCGATCCACCGTAAAGGAGCCGCACCTTGGCGGCCTCGACCCCGATATGGTCTGCGAGACGGGCGCGCAGTAAGGCGTGCACCTCGGCGATCTGATCGGGGGTGGGGGTGCGACCGGTGCCAATGGCCCAGACTGGCTCATAGGCGATGACAAGCTGGGCGGCGGTGGCGGCGGGCGGGACCGAGCCGATTAACTGCGCTCCGATCACCTCCAGCGTGGTGCCCGCATCGCGCTGCGCTTCGGTCTCACCGAGGCAGACGATGGCCACCAGCCCCGCCGCAATTGCAGCCTCGGCCTTGGCGCGCACCAAGGCATCCGTCTCGCCATGATCGGCGCGGCGTTCGGAATGGCCAAGGATGACATGGCTGGCGCCCGCATCGGCCAGCATCGGCGCGGAAAGATCACCAGTATGCGCGCCCGATGCCTTGGGGTGGCAGTCTTGCGCGCCAACCTGCAAACCCGATCCGCGCGCGGCCTGTGCCATGGCGGAGATCAGCGTGGCAGGGGGGCAAAGCAGCATCTCGCAGCTCGGATCAGGCTGAGCGGCGATCAAGGTTGCCACTTCGGCGAGCGACGCGACTGTGCCGTTCATCTTCCAATTGCCTGCCGCGAGTTTGCGCATGATGCCCTCCTGACGATGTCACCAGAGGTAACGCTTTGGCCGTGCAGGGGGAAGGGCCCACTAAACGGGCCGCCCGATTAGGCCGCGGGCGCGTCCTTGAACTTGATGGACTCGCCGCAGCCGCAGGCTTCGGCCACGTTGGGATTGCGGAATTTGAACCCGGCTTGCAACAGATCCATCTCATAATCAATCTCGGTGCCGATCAGGAACATCTGCGCCATGGGCGCGATGAACACCTTCGCGCCGTCCTGCTCCACCACCTCATCGAGCGGATTTTGGTCGGCCACATAGTCCATGGTGTATTCCATGCCCGCGCAGCCGCCCTTCTTGACGCCTATGCGCAAGCCCGCCGAGCCTTGCTTGGCCATCAGCCGCGCGATCTGCCGGGTGGCGGCGGGGGTCAGGGTCACAGCTGCTTTGCCGGGAATTCCGAACATCTTGGACCTCATTGGTTTGGCCTGAATATAGGAATTCAGGCAGCACTTCTCAAGATCGGGGCCAATTGCGGCCGATCACATAAAGCCCAGTTCCAGCCGCGCCTCATCCGACATCATGTCCATGCCCCAAGGCGGATCAAAGGTCATGCCGACCTCCGCCTGCTTGACGCCCGGCACCAACTCGACCGCGTCTTGCACCCAACCGGGCATTTCGCCCGCCACGGGGCAACCCGGCGCGGTCAGTGTCATCATTATTGAAACCGCGTTTTCATCCGTGATCTCAATGGTATAGACCAAACCCAGATCAAAGATGTTCACTGGAATTTCGGGATCAAACACCGTGCGACATGCGTCCACCACGTTGCCGTAAAGCGGGTGGTCGGTGGTCGAAGGGCGGATCAGGGGCGCGCCTTCCATGTGGTCCTGCGGCTGGTTCATTCCGGTCTCATTCGGTTAGTTGACCAAATATATAGGGAATTTTCCGCAAAGGTCTAGTGGCAGAACGCAAAAGCGGGCCCTCTGGCCCGCCTTCAGTTTCCATGCCGCATCCTGCCTAGGCGTCAGATGTGCAGATCAGAACGGAATCTCGTCGTCGAGATCAGAGCGCCCGCCGCCCCCGCCGCCGCCTGCGCCACTCCGGCCACCACCATAACCGCCGCCCTGTGCGCCACCGCCCTGACCGCCACCGCCTTGGTAATCATCATAGCCGCCGCCCGAGCCGCGATCATCCATCCCACCGGCGGCACCGCCGCCGTCACGTCCGCCCAACAGCGTCAACTCGCCACGATACTGGCGCAGCACGATCTCGGTGGTGTAGCGGTCCGCACCCGACTGGTCCTGCCATTTGCGGGTTTCCAACTGGCCCTCGATATAAACGGTCGAACCTTTGCGCAGATACTGCTCGGCAATCTTGCCCAAGGCTTCGTTGAAAATCGCGACCGAATGCCATTCGGTACGCTCTTTCCGTTCACCGCTTTGCTTGTCGCGCCAGGTTTCCGAGGTGGCGATGCGCAGGTTCACCACTTTGCCGCCATTGGGAAACGACCGCACCTCAGGGTCGCGCCCGAGATTGCCGACCAAAATAACCTTGTTCACCGACCCTGCCATGAAGACCTCCCTGATTCCCGTTTGTCCGGCAGCGTGCCGGAAGCTGGTTAACAAAACCTATAAGGCCGCAGTCCCGGCCCTGCAACCAACGCCGGCGCCCACAGCCGGATAACCCGCATCTGAACCGGCAGACATTTTGGAATCTGGCCATGTGACACGCTAGGGTCTGGCCAATTGGGGACCATTTCCTGTAGATTGCCGAAAACCTCAGGAACGGACCACCGAATGTTGCTGTTACGTGTGATCTTTGCCCTGACGCTAAGCGCCTCTTTGACCACGGCGGGCTTGGCACAGGCTGAAGGGCTTAAACTGTCTGGTTCAAAGAAAAATCGTACGGCCTTGTTCTCCTCGCAGGCCGCGCTTTTGGATGGGCGTTTGGCCAAGCAATACGGCTTCTCCAACCGCTTGAAGCCCAACGCGCCCAAGGATGGGGCCTCCGTCGAGACAACGGCCCTGCCGCGCTATAAAGGCAATTACAAGGGGGCCTATCTAGAGGTGGCCAAGGCGGCGGCGCGCAAGCATGGCATACCTGAGGATCTGTTCTTGCGGCTGGTGCAGCAGGAATCTGGCTGGAACCCGCATGCGGTGTCGCATGCAGGGGCCCAGGGGCTGGCGCAGCTTATGCCGGGTACGGCGGCCAAGCTGGGGGTGGATCCGAAAGACCCGCACCAGAACCTGGATGGCGGCGCGCGCTATCTTGCCATGATGTATGCCAAGTTCGGCAATTGGCGTCTGGCGCTGGCTGCCTATAACGCGGGGCCTGGTGCTGTGGAGCGGCACGGCGGCATCCCACCCTTTCCCGAGACGCGGAATTACGTGAAGGCCATCCTCGGCTGATCCTGTCGCAAAAGGGGGGCCGTCTGCCCCCCTCGGGCTACGCCCTCACCCCCCCGAGAGTATTGTAAAAGGCGCAAAACCTTGGAGCAGGCTTTGCTTTGCATTGCGCCTTTCCAAATACTCTCGGGGGGTGAGCCGCTTGCGGCGAGGGGGGCAGACAGCCCCCCTTCTGAGTTTGACAGCCTACGCAGCTTTGGGTTTTGGACCTATTCGGCGGCGATCTTGATGACCGGCTCCATGGTCGCCAGAACATCCGCCGAGAGGTGGCACTTAACCTGATGTCCGCCCTCAAGCACTTGAACTGGCGGCATCTCGCGGTCGCAAAGTCCGCCCGGCACGTGAGACTTCCAGCGGCAGCGGGTCTGGAACGGGCAGCCGGGCGGCGGGTTGACCGCCGATGGGATGTCGCCGTCCAGCACAATCCGTTTGCGCACGACTTTGGTGTCTGCGATCGGCACGGCGGAGAGCAGCGCTTCGGTATAGGGGTGATAGGGCGGTTGGAACACTTGGTCGGTTGTGCCCATTTCGACCACATGGCCAAGATACATCACCATCACCCGGTCCGAGAGATAGCGCACGATGCTGAGGTCATGGCTGATGAACAAGAGCGTCGTCTTGTTCTCGCGCTGGATGTCCATCAGAAGATCTGTCACCGCGGCCTGCACCGAGACGTCGAGGGCCGAGACCGGCTCATCGGCCACCACAACCTTGGCGCCGCCTGCGAAGGCCCGCGCGATGCCGACGCGCTGCTTTTGCCCGCCTGACAGCTGACGCGGCATCCGCTCGGCAAAGGCGCGCGGCAGTTTGACCAAGTCCAGAAGTTCCAGCATCCGCTCGTGCCGTTCGGTGTCCGAATTGCCTTGCTTGAAGATTTCAAGCGCACGGATGATCTGGCGCCCCACGGTCATCGAGGGGTTCAGCGTGTCAAACGGGTTTTGGAACACCATTTGCAGCGAGGAAACGGTGTCGGTGCTGCGCTGGGTGATCGGGGTCGATTGCACGTTTTCATCAAACAGCATGATCTCGCCCGAGGTGGCGGTTTCAAGTCCCATCAGGACCTTGGCGAAGGTCGACTTGCCGCAGCCGCTTTCGCCCACGATGGCCAGCGTTTCGCCTTCGCGCGCTTCAAACGACAGGGTCTCGTTGGCCTTAACCACTTTCTTCATGCCGCCGCCAAAGGCGCTGCCGGACACCGAGTAATACTTCTTCAGATCCTGCATCTTCAGGACCACGCGGCCGATCTCGGCACGTTCCTTGAGGACGCGGGCCTTCAAGGGCGCGTCCCAGTCAATTTCGGCCCATTTCAGGCAGCGCGAGCCGTGGCGGTCGCCTTCGGGAACCGTGGACATGGCAATGTCGCCCGCGTCGCAGCGGCCTTTTTCGAAATAGTCACAGCGCGGGCCGAAGTTGCAGCCCGAGGGGCGTTCATGGGGCAGGGGGAAGTTGCCGGGAATGGCGACCAGCGGGCGCGAGGCTTTGTCGGCCCCCGGCAGCGGGATGGAGCGGAAGAGCGCTTGGGTATAGGGGTGGCGCATCTTGTCGAAGACTTCGACCACATTGCCGGTTTCCACCGCTTCGCCGGAATACATCACGCAAAGCCGGTCGCAGACATCCATCACAAGGCCAAGGTTGTGGCTGATGAACAGCATCGAGGTGCCGTATTTCTCGCCCAAATCCTTCACGAGATCGACGATCCCCGCCTCAACCGTCACATCCAGTGCGGTGGTCGGTTCATCCAAGATCAACAGCGCGGGCTTTGACATCAGGGCCATCGCAATCACGATACGCTGCTGCTGGCCGCCCGACAGTTGGTGGGGATAGGCGTTGATGATGCGGTCAGGGTCGGGCAGGCGCACATCGGCGACGATCTGGCGGGCCAAGGCCCAAGCGTCGTCTTTGGACATGCCTTGATGGATCATCGGCACTTCGGCCAGTTGCGCGCCGATCTTCATGGCCGGATTGAGTGAGGCCATTGGCTCTTGATAGATCATGGCGATTTCCGAGCCACGGATATGGCGCAGCTCTTCTTCCCCCATGGTCGTCAGGTCGCGGCCCTTGAACTTGATCGACCCGCCCACGATCCGGCCGTTTTTGCCCAGATCGCGCATCACAGCCAGCGCCACGGTGGATTTGCCGCAGCCGGATTCGCCCACCAGCCCCATCGCTTCGCCCGGCATCACGGTGCAGGAGAAATCCATCACCGCCGGGATTTCGCGCAGGCGCGTGAAGAAGCTGATCGAGAGATTCTCGATCTCAAGGATGGGTTTAGAGGGATCCCAGGTGGTGTCAGTCATGGCAAATCTCGCTTTGGCTGGGCGTTTGGGAGCGGGGGCCAGCCCCCGCACCCCCGGGATATTTGGGCCACATTGAAGGCATCAGTCTTTCAGGCTTTCTTCGCGCAAGCCATCGGCCAGAAGGTTCAGGCCAAGGACAAGGCTCATCAAGGCAAAGGCGGGCACCAGCGCGGGGTGGGGGACAATCGACAAGAGCTTGCGCCCGTCGTCGATGGTGGAGCCCCAATCCGGGCTTTCAGGCGAGACGCCGAGGCCGAAGAAGCCAAGCGTGCCCAGAAGGATGGTGGTGTAGCCGATGCGCAGGCAGAAATCGACGATCAGCGGCCCGCGGGCGTTGGGCAGAATTTCCCACAGCATGATGTACCAAGCGCCTTCGCCGCGGGTCTGGCCGGCGGCCACATAGTCGCGCGTCTTGATGTCCATCACCATGCCGCGCACGATGCGGAACACGCCGGGTGAGTTCACAAAGACCACCGAGACAAAGACGTTGAGCATGTTCGGGCCCATCGACCAGACGCCCAAGGGGTCCAAGTTGAAGGCAAGGCCCGAATAGGCCCAAAGCCCGACCAAAAGCACGCCACCCACATAGAGGTTGCGCTGCATTGGGTTGGTGAAGAAGCGCGAGTTGATGAGCAGGACCAGAAACACTATCGGGAATAGGAACAGGAAGGCCGCGAAGTAGGTTGGGATGCCCGTCAGTACGATTTCCGGGGTCACGAGCAGGTAAAAGAGCAAGATCACCGGGAAGGCCAGCACCAGGTTCGCAAGGAAGGACAGCACCGTGTCCAACTTACCGCCGATGTAACCGGCGGGCAGGCCAAGGGTGATGCCAACCATAAAGGCGAAAAGGGTTGCTGCTGGTGCGATTTTCAAGACCTCGCGTGAGCCCATGACCATGCGCGAGAAGACGTCGCGCGCCACGTGGTCGGCGCCCAGCAGAAGGTGCGTAAAGGCCCCCTCGACAGGGGTTTTCAAAGGCGAGCCCGGCACGGCGTTCTTAGAGCCGGAGAACTGCGCCAAGGGATCCATGGTGACGATGAGATCAGCAAAGATTGCCGTGAAGACCCAAAACATCACGATGCCAAAGCCGATCATGCCGACGGGGCTGTCGAAGAGTTTGCCGTACAGGCCAAGGCGACGCTTGAAGCTGATCGACAGCGCGAAGGTGACAACCAGCGCCACCCAGACCGGCAGAAAGCGGCCAGCCATGGCGGCGAAAATCTCAAGCCAGGAGAGCGGTTCCATGAGGCGTTCTCCTTACGACAAACGAATGCGGGGATTGAGGAACACATAGCCGATATCGGAAATCAGCTGTGTGATAAGCACCAGAACCACGGCCATGACCGAACAGCCCAGCAAAAGCTCGATGTCATTGTTGGTAGCGGCTTGGACCAGCGTCCAGCCAAAGCCCTTGAAGTTGAACAAGGTCTCGACAATCACGACGCCGTTCAAAAGCCATGGGAATTGCAGCATGATGACCGTGAACGGGGCGATCAGCGCGTTGCGCAGTGCGTGGCGCATCACGACCTGACGGAAGCTGACGCCTTTCAGTCGCGCGGTGCGGATGTATTGGGCGGTCATCACCTCGGTCATCGAGGCGCGGGTCATGCGGGCGATGTAGCCAATGCCATAAAGTGCGATGGTCATGACGGGCAGGGAGAAATTCCAGAAGGTGATATTGTCCATGGCGCTGGTGGCGGTGCCCATGAACAGGGTTTTGCCCTCGATCCAGCCCCATTCCGCCAGCATGGGCGAGATGCCGCCCGTGGCAGAGGCCAGAAGGGCGATAAAGATAACGCCCGAGACATATTCCGGCGTCGCGGTCGTGACGATGGCGACGGTGGAGAGCACGCGGTCGGTGCGCGAGCCTTCGCGCATGCCTGACAGCACGCCCAAGAGGAGTGAGGCCGGCACCATGACCAGCATGACCGAGAGCATCAGCCAACCGGTGTGGCCCAGCGAACGGGCCAGCACATCGGTGACCGGAATTTTGAAGACTGTGGAGTTGCCCCAGTCACCCTGCATCAGCCCGCAAAAGCTTTCCGCTTCGGCGGGGTCTTGCCCTTTGGCGATGCAGCGGCCGCGCACTTCGCCCGATTCCAACGTCTTGACCCAGCCCGGCAAAACGCCAAGCCACTGCCCGTAGCGCGACAAGATCGGCGTCGAATAGCCATTGTTGTCGATCCATTTCACCACGTCCTCGTCGCTCATGCGGACCGAGGCTTCGGATTTCGCAAGCTTTTCAAGGTTGGGCGGCAGGTTGGTCAGGTAAAAGACGATGAAGGTCAGCGCAAAGGCGGTCAAGAGCATGACACCTAGGCGGCGAATGATAAACAGCAGCATGGGCGTGGTCCCGTCCGGGCTGGCAACAAGAGACGACCGGACCATACCGGTCGCCTGCAAGGCGGCTTGGCTCAGAAGAAAGGGCGCGCGAGGGATATCCCGCGCGCCCCGATTATGGTTCGATTGCTGGCCTTATGCGGCTGCGATCGACCACTTGTAGTGATGATGCTCAAAGGTGGAGTGCATGTCAGCACCCTTCACCTTCGGATCGAAGTGACGGTAGATCGAGCGCCAGTAGGGCTGGATCATAACGCCTTCGTCCTGCATGATCCGCTCGACCTTTTCCATCACGGCGCGGCGCTTTTCAACGTCAGCGATCGACAGAGCTTCGGCCAGTGCGGCATCAAAGTCAGCGTTCGCAAAGGCGCTTTCGTTCCAAGCTTCGCCCGAACGGTAAGCCAGCGCCAGAACCTGCACGCCAAGCGGGCGCATGTTCCATTCGGTGGCCGAGAACGGGTACTTGGTCCAGTCGTTCCAGAAGGTCGAGCCCGGCAGAACGGTGCGCTTGATGTTGATGCCTGCGTCACGGATTTGGGCCGCAACAGCGTCACAGGTCGGAGCCTGCCAGCCATCATCCAACGAGATCAGTTCGAACTCGGTCGCGCCGTGACCGGCAGCTTCGATTTCTGCCTTGGCTGCAGCCGGATCGACCACCAGCGCCGGAAGCGCGAAGTATTCCGGGTGGATCGGGCAGACGTGGTGGTTTTCGGCCACGGTGCCGCGGTTCGAGTAGCCCAGTTCCAGAACAACAGCGTTGTTGACGGCCTTGATCAGCGCGCGACGCACGTCGCGGTTGGTGTAGGGCTCTTGCTGCTGGTTGAAGCGCACGGCGAGCGTGGCCGAGGTCACGGCTTCCGAGCGGGTCCAGCCCAGAGCGTCCAGCTGGTCGATGTATTCGCCGGTCGAGGCGTAAACGGCGTCAATCTCGCCACCGCCTGCAGCGGCAACGACAGCGGCCGGATCGGTGCCGAAGTCGATGTATTCGATGCGGTCCAGGTAGGGGCCGCCATAGACTTCAGTGCCCCACCAGGGGTTGTCAGCGCGGACCAGAACCTGCTTGACGCCAACTTCGTTGGTTTCGGGCTTGAACGGGCCAGTGCCAACCGGGTTAGCAGCCGGATCACCACCGTCATAACCGCTGTGAACGACAGCAGCGGGATAGTCAGCCATGCCAACGATGATGGTGATGTCGGGCGACTGGGTGGTCAGCTTGACGGTGGCGGCATCGACAACGGTGATCGCGCCTTCACGAGCCAGCTTGGTGGCCGGATCCTGCAGCGAAGCCATACGGCCGGCCATCGAGTTGCCTTCAACGTTGCCATCGCACCAACGGCTGATGTTGAATGCCACGTCGTCAGCGGTGAAATCATCGCCATTCGACCACTTCACGCCCTGACGAACGTTCAGGGTGAATTCGGTGGCGGTGTCGTTGACGGTCCACGATTCGATCAGCATGCCGCGCAGGGTGCCGTCGCTGTTGTATTCCACCATGTATTCCAGCCAGCCGCGGCCGAAGTTCGCGAGTTCCGACCAGTCCCAAGTGCGCGGGTCTTTCAGCGCTTTGGTTTCCATGTTCATGCGCAGGGTGCCGCCCTGAGCCGGGGCGTCCTGAGCCTGAGCCGGGGCGTCGAGGCCCAGCAGGCCATAGGCTGCAACAGCCGACACGCCCAGTGCGGTCGAGCGGACGAGGAATTCGCGGCGGCTCAACTGGCCGGCGCGGACCTCTTCAGCATACATCTTCGCTGCGGGATGCAGCGTATTGGTCTCAAAGGTGTCTTTCATCTTCGTCTCCCTGTCAGGCTGAGCCTTGTTTTCGAGTTGGCTGCAATCTTCACACCCTGTTCTGTTCCGGACTGCACGCCTGTGTAAGGCGTACTTAACCGACGGTGCAGGGCAGCGATCGTCACTGTCGTATTCCGCATTTTTTCGCGCCGCGCGTCAACGACAAGATTCGGCGAATGACGCTCTGTTCACGACATAATGACGGTGAATCGGTGCACGACACAGGTGTCAGGTTTTGCAAGGCGATTTCCGCTCCGGCGGAGGCGCATCCACAAGGCCGGAGAAACCGGATCGATTCTCTGCCCTGGGGCCTCTTTACAGACCAAGGCCGCCGCCCCTGCGAGGGGGGGGCGTTCGGTTGGCGCAGGCCCTCGGGCTTTAGGCGGTCACAAAGACCGGCGAAAGGCGGTGGGCGAGACACCGGTCATGTTTTGGAAAGCGCGGGTGAAATAGGCCGGTGAGTTGAAGCCAAGGCTTTCGCCAATGCGCCCAACCGGGGTGTCGGTTTCCGACAAAAGGCGCAGCGCCTCAAAAATCCGGCGGTCTTGCAGCAGATCAATCGCCGAACGGCTGCAGGTCTCACGGCAGCAGCGTGTAAGGTGGGTTGGTGTCACGCCCAGTTTGGCGGCCATCTCGCCCACGCCCAGACCTTTGCGGAACTCGCGTTCCATCAGTTGGGTAAAGCGGGCGACCAGTCGGCGCGCGGCATCGGGTGGTGCGGTCTCGGGCGCGGCGCGCACGACTTGACGCTCGAGCCAGACGCCCAAAAGCCCCAGATAATGCCCGGCGGCGCGGTCATGGGCGGGGGTGGTGCTGTCCATCTCGCGCTGGATCATGTCGAGGATGACATTCACCTCTTGCTGGGCATGCACTTCGCGGATGCGCAAATGTTGGGGCTGATCGGGCAGTGTCACCGCATTGTCGCGGCCGAAAAACACAGCCGTTCCAAAGACCTGCGGGCCGACTTCAAAGCCGTGCATCACGCCTGCGGGAATGTAGATCGCATTGTGGGCTGTATAACCCCGGGTAACGCCCGCCACGGTGATACGGCCTTGACCCTTGGTGAACCACAACAAGCACGGCTCACTCAGCGTGCGCATCGCTTCGACACGCCACCGGCCAGCCGCAGCCAGCCGCGGTAAAGCGACGAGTCGCGTCTGAGAAGCTTCGATCTGGGCTGTCATTCGAGTGCTCGGTCAGGTCTTTTCACGTGTTTCCCTACAGTGGCAGGGGTTTGCGTCCGACCCAAGCAAAAAGATTGCTTGATTTTTCCGAATCACCCTTTGGCACAGACTTTGGCGCAGAAAGAGTGTGGGCAAAGCCATGGATGGCGGACATCCGCCTTAGCTGCAGGGAAACTCCTGCCAAGCGCCCATGCGCGAGCGAAACCAAGTGCGTTGGCGTTTGGCATAGCGCCGACTGGCCAGAATGGATGCGTCAATCGCTTCGGAGAGTGTTGATTTTTCTTGTAAAAAGTCAATCAGTTCAGGCCCACCGATCGCGCGCGATGAGGGCAGGCGCGGCTGCCAGTCGGGCAGGGCGGCGCGGGCCTCTTCCAAGGCGCCTGCCTCCAGCATTGCGTGAAAGCGTCGATTGATTCGCGCATCAAGCCAGCCGACCTCGGGGCGCAGCACCAGGGCTTCGGCCTGCGTCAGCGGCAGGGCCGGGGCCGGGGTCTCATGCTGCCACGCCGCAAGCCCCCGTCCGGTGCTGCGCAAAACCTCCCAAGCGCGCTGGATCCGCGCGCCATTCTGCGGGTCAATTCGCGCCAGCGTTGCGCCGTCCAGTTCGCCGCGCAGGGCGGCAAAGCCTTCGGCGGTCACCCGCGCATCGGCCTCGGCCCGCACCTCGGGCGGAACGGCTGGAATATCGGCCAGACCCTCGGTCAGTGCCGAAAAGTTCAACCCGGTGCCACCGACGATGACCACAGGCTGCGCCAAAAAGGGCACCACCTCGCGCAGCCAGCGCCCGGTGGAGTAGCTCTCTTGCCGCCCCACATGGCCGTAAAGGGCATGGGGCAAGGCGGCCTCATCGGCGAGGCTTGGGCGCGCAGTCAACACCCGCCAGCAGCCATAGACCTGCAACGCATCGGCATTCACAATGACCCGGCCATCGCGCGCAGCGATCTCCATCGCCAAGGCAGATTTGCCGCTGGCCGTCGGCCCGGCGATCAACACCGGGGCCTCTCGCGAAATGCCGCTGATCTGCTTCATCTGTCCCATTCTAGTCTCAGGTGGGGGCAGGGGGCTGAAACCCCCACCGTGGCGTTTCAGCGGTTGATCCTTCCCGTGTTTTGCGACATTTTGCGCGTTAATCCAAGATCACACCCACATACAGGGAAAAACCATGTCCAACGCCACCACCGAACCGGGGGTCAAATACGACCGCGTTATGCTCAAAATCTCGGGCGAGGCGCTGATGGGCGATCAGGGCTATGGCCTGCATCCCCCGACCGTGGCGCGGATTGCCCAAGAGGTGAAGTCGGTCCGCGATATGGGGGTCGAGGTTTGCATGGTGATCGGCGGCGGCAATATCTTCCGCGGTTTGGCAGGGTCGGCCCAAGGGATGGAGCGGACCACTGCCGATTACATGGGCATGCTGGCCACCGTGATGAACGCGCTGGCCATGCAGTCTGCGCTGGAGCAGATCGGCGTTTACACCCGCGTGATCTCGGCCATCCCGATGGATCAGGTCTGCGAGCCCTATATCCGCCGCCGCGCCGTGCGCCACCTTGAGAAAAAGCGCGTCTGCATCTTTGCCGCCGGCACCGGTAACCCTTATTTCACCACCGATACCGCGGCTACGCTGCGCGCGTCCGAGATGGCCTGTCAGGCCATTTTCAAGGGCACCAAGGTGGATGGGGTCTATGACAAAGACCCCAAGAAACACGCCGACGCCACGCGCTACACGCATGTGACCTATGACGAGGTTTTGCAAAAGCACCTCGGCGTCATGGATGCCTCGGCCATTGCCTTGGCGCGTGACAACAACCTGCCGATTATTGTGTTCTCGTTGGATGAGCCCGGTGGCTTCCGCGGAATTCTGGAAGGCAAGGGCACCTACACCCGCGTGCAAGACTGACGTCTGCGCGGTTCCCACTCAAAGCCCCAGTTTATTTTCGCCCCAGCATTGAGTAGAAGGGCGCAAAGCAGAGGTCTGGCCGCAGACCCTAAGACCCAAAGGAAGACCCGATGTCCGACGATCTTGAGATTGACCTTGATGCCATTCAGCGCCGGATGGATGGCGCGATGAACGCGCTCAAGCAGGAATTTGCCAGCTTGCGCACCGGCCGCGCCTCGGCCTCCATCGTCGAGCCTATTCAGGTCGATGCCTATGGTCAGATGACCCCGATCAACCAGCTTGGCACCGTGAACGTCCCCGAGCCGCGCATGGTGGTGATCAACGTCTGGGACAAGGCGATGATCGGCAAGATTGAAAAGGCGATCCGCGAATCTGGCATTGGCATCAACCCGGTCACCGACGGCCCGCTGATCCGCCTGCCGATCCCCGAGTTGAACGAGCAGCGCCGCAAGGAGCTGACCAAGGTCGCGGCGCAATATGCCGAAAGCGCCAAGGTGGCGATCCGCAACGTGCGCCGCGATGGCATGGATCAAATCAAAAAGGCCAAGGCCGCCGGGATGTCGGAAGATGACCAGAAAATGTGGTCCGACGAGGTGCAGGAGATGACGGATAAGCAGGTTGCTGCCGTCGATAAGGTGCTTGAATCCAAGCAAGCCGAAATCATGCAGATCTAAGCCAAGCAATACCTTCAAGGCGTCCGGGCGCCTCTGATCCCGGTTATTTGAGATGGATCCGCCTCCAATTAGGGGCAAAGCAAAGAAAGACGAGACGTGGCTGCAGATAGCAAAAGTCCCCGCCAGGCCCAACACGTCGCCATCATTATGGATGGCAATGGTCGCTGGGCAACCCAGCGCGGTTGGCCCCGGCTGGTGGGGCACCGGAAGGGCGCCGAGCGGGTGAAGGAAATCGTGAGCGCGGCACCAGAGCTTGGGATCAAATGGCTGACCATCTATGCCTTTTCGACTGAGAACTGGAAGCGCACCACCGAAGAGGTTCTGGGTCTGATGGCCATCTTCTCGCGCTATATCGAGCGAGAGGCGGACCGCATGGCCGCCGAATCGGTGCGTATGCGGTTTATTGGCGATCGTTCCATGCTCAACCCGCGGCTGAAGCGGCTGCAAACCTCGATCGAGGCCCGCACCGCCACCTATGACCGGCTCAACCTGACCGTGGGCATCAACTATGGCGGGCGTGATGAGATCACCCGCGCCACCCGCGACATTGCCCGCGCCGTGGCGGAAGGGCGGCTGACGGCCGATCAAATCACCGACGAGCTGATCAGCCAGCACCTTGATACCGCCGATCTGCCCGACCCGGATCTGGTGATCCGCACCTCGGGCGAGACGCGGACGTCAAACTTTCTGCCTTGGCAGGCGGCTTATGCCGAGTATGAATTCACCGAAACGCTGTGGCCCGACTTTACCGCCCAGCATCTGGCCGAGATCGTAGGTCGTTTTGGCCAGCGCGAGCGGCGCTTTGGCGGGGTAGTGACGGCATGACAGCAGGCCAAGGTGCCGCGGGCGGCGTAGATTGGGGCGACCTAAGGCCGCGCGTCTTATCGGCGATTGTCATGTTGGTAATCGGCGGCGTCGAGGTTTGGCTGGGAGGCGCGCCCTTTGCGCTTTTGGTCGTGGCCTTGACCGGGGGCATGATGTGGGAACTGGCGCGGATGACCGCCGATCCCGGGCGCGATCTGTCGCTGTGGCTTGGCTCGCTCGCGGCGGGGATGCTGGCGGTCAACCTGTGGTCGCCTTCACCTTGGATGCTGGTGGGCCTTGTGGTGCCTGCGGTGGCCGGTGCGATGATCCAAAACACCAAGCGCAAGATGTTCTTTGGCTATGCGCTTGTCATCATGGCCACGGGGCTTTGCCTTGTCATGCTGCGCGAGAGCCTTGGTCTGGCGCCTGTGCTGTGGGTCTTTGCCGTAGTGATCGTGTCGGATGTGATGGGTTATTTCGCCGGGCGGATGCTGGGTGGACCGAAGTTCTGGCCTGCCATCAGCCCCAAGAAAACCTGGTCCGGCACCGTAGCCGGGTGGCTCGGTGCAGTGGCCGTGGGGTATGGCTTTTGGGCGGCAGGGTTTGGCGCCTGGCATCTGTTGTGGGCCTCGCCCTTTGTCGCCTTTGCCGGGCAAATGGGCGATATCGCTGAAAGCGCCATCAAGCGCCGCACTGGGGTGAAGGACAGCTCCAACCTGATCCCCGGTCATGGCGGTCTGTTGGATCGGTTTGACGCCTTGGCTTTTGCGGCAATTACCACGGCGGCGCTGCATGTCTTGGTGCCGCTGTTTCCTCTTGTGAAGGGCTGACCGATGCGTCGCATCTCGATTTTTGGCGCGACCGGTTCGATCGGGGAAAGCACCTTTGATCTGATCTGCCGCATGGGCGGCGCGGAGGCGTTCCACACGGTCGCCCTGACCGGCGGTCATAATGTGACCCGGTTGGCGGAAATGGCCGTGATCCTGCGCGCCGAGATCGCCGTGACAGCGCATGAGGAAAACCTGCCCGCTTTGCGCGCGGCCCTTGCCGGCAGTGGTGTTCACGCCGCCGCCGGGGCGCAGGCCATTGCCGAGGCGGCTGACCGCCCCGCCGATTGGGTGATGAGCGGCATCGTCGGGGCGGCAGGCCTTGTGCCAGGAATGCGTGCCTTGGCACATGGGGCGTCGCTTGCCCTTGCCAATAAGGAAAGCCTTGTCACCGCCGGAGAGTTGCTTTTGGCGACCGCCCGCGTGCATGGGGCCACCATTCTTCCGGTGGACAGCGAGCATTCGGCCATCTTTCAGGCCCTTGTGGGCGAGGATCTGACCGCGCTTGACCGCATCATCCTGACCGCATCGGGCGGGGCTTTGCGCGATTGGCCGCTGGAGCGGTTGGCCCATGCCACGGTGGCCGAGGCCTTGGCGCATCCGAATTGGGCGATGGGCGCGCGGATCACCATCGATTCGGCGTCCATGTTCAATAAGGCGCTGGAAATCATTGAAACGCGTGAGTTTTTCGGTGTGCGCCCGGATCAGATTGAGGTGATCATTCACCCCGAATCCATCATCCATTCCATGGTCGGCTTCACCGATGGCGCGGTGATGGCGCATCTGGGGACGCCCGACATGCGCCACCCCATCGGCTATGCGCTGAATTGGCCGCAGCGCCAACCTTTGCCCGTGGCGAAGTTGGACCTTGCCGCCTTGGGCAAACTGACCTTCCGCGCCCCCGATGAGACGCGCTATCCCGCGCTGCGCCTTGCGCGCGAGGTGATGGAGGTGCGCGGCCTTACAGGGGCGGCGTTCAATGCGGCCAAGGAAATCGCGCTGGATCAGTTCATCGCAGGCCATATCGGGTTTATGCAGATGGCTGCCCTCGTTGAGGCAACGCTTGACCGGCTTTCGGCCGAAACCCGCCTTGGAAATGCCGCCCAAAGCCTTGAAGATGTTCTGGCGATGGACCATCTCGCACGGGTGCGGGCCAGCGAATTGGCCCAACAGATAAGGATCGGCTAGTGGACATTTTGGCGACGCTGCTGGGCACGGGCGGCCTTCTTTGGACGCTGGCCTTTTTCATTCTGGCCATCGGCATCATCGTCTTTGTCCACGAATACGGCCATTACATCGTGGGCCGCTGGAGCGGGATCCATGCCGAAGTGTTCAGCCTTGGCTTTGGCCCGGTGCTCTTCAACCGCATCGACCGTCGCGGCACACGCTGGCAAATCGCGGCCATTCCCTTGGGCGGCTATGTGAAGTTCAAAGGGGATTCTGATGCGGCCTCGGGCAAGGATGCCGCAGCCATCGCCGGGCTTTCGGCGAACGAAAAGCGCCACACCATGCACGGTGCGCCGCTTTGGGCGCGCTCGGCCACGGTGGCGGCGGGGCCGATCTTTAACTTCATTCTGGCCCTCGTGGTCTATTGGGGCCTGATCCTGTGGACCGGGGTCGCGACTGAGCGCCCGGTGATCGGCACCGTTGCCACGCTGCCGGGCGCAGCCCAGCCCTTGGCCTCGGGGGATCAGGTGCTTACCCTGAACGGGGTCGAGACACCGGATCTGGAAAGCTACCTTCTGGCCGCGCGCGATCTGCCGGCGGCCGCCAGCGTCAACTATCGCATCTTGCGCGACGGGACCGAGCAGATGGTGACCGCCGCCCATCCGATGCCGCCGCTGGTGGCTTCGGTGCAGCTAAAATCCGCCGCCATCGCGGCAGGGCTGGAAGAAGGCGATGTGATCTTGGCCGCCAATGGCCAACCCGTCACCGCCTTTGCCGAGCTGCCCCCCATCGTTGAAGGGCTGGCAGGGGCGCCCGTGCCACTGACGGTCTGGCGCGCCGATGGCAGCGAGACGGGCAAGGTCTTTGACATCACCATCACGCCCAACCGCCGCGATCTGCCGAAGGCCGAGGGTGGATTTGAAACTCGCTGGCTGATCGGGCTGACGGGGGGGCTGTTGTTTGAACCGGAACTGCGTCGGCCCGGTGTGTTCGAGGCGCTGGGCCTTGCGGCCGAGAATGCTTGGTTTGCGGGTGTCATGTCGCTCTCGGGGCTTTGGAATGTGGTCACAGGCACCATCAGCTCGTGCAATATTTCCGGCCCGATTGGCATGGCGCAGGTGATGGGGCAGGCGGCGACGCAAGGGCTTGAGTATTACATCACCATGCTGGCGGTGATGTCCTTGGGAATTGGGCTCATCAACCTTTTCCCGATCCCGGTTCTGGATGGCGGCCATCTCGTGTTCCACGCCTATGAGGCCGTGTTCCGCCGCCCGCCGCCGGATGGGGCGCTGAAGGTGCTGATGACGATGGGGCTGATCATCGTCTTGGGCTTCATGGCCTATGCGCTGACCAATGACGTGACCTGCCCTTAAGGGCCATTGCCGCCCCAAGGGCACGGTTTCGCCTGAAAACGGCCATATTCGATGGGCATCCTGACGGCTCACCACCTTCAGTTGAGGGCGCAAAGATGGATGCTGTCGTAAATGGCTATAAGGCCGTTTCCCTGCTGGTCTGGCTGAATGCTGACCGGCTGTTCAGCCTTGGCACCGTGCTTGTCGGTCTTTTGGCGGGCGCTTTCTTGGGATCGGCGCTCCTCCAGCCCTGATCCCTTCGCTGGCCCTCAGGCAGGGCGTGCCACGCGCAGGGATGGCCCGCGCTTGAAAATGTCGCAGCGAAAGGGCCGCCGAAGCTGCTTGATCGTCCTTTGGCCTTTTGACAAGCCCTGCGCTTCAAGCTAGTCAGGAACACATGATTTTGTGACACCCGGGGGCTGGCGATGCGGAATTTTGCAGATGCGAAAGGCAAAGGTAAGCCGGGCTTCCTTGGGGTTGTGCGGCCAGCGGCTTTGGCGCTTCTGCTATGCGGAACAGTCATTTCCGTGCCGTTCTTCACACCGGCTCTGGCGCAAAGCTACAGCTTTTCTGATGTCACCATCGAAGGCAACACTCGGGTCGATGCTGCCACCATCCTGTCTTATGCGGGAATCGGTCGCGGTCAGACGCTGAACACGGGGCAGTTGAACGACGCCTATCAGCGCATCGTGAACTCTGGTCTGTTTGAAACTGTGGAATTTCTGCCTCAGGGCGGCACGCTCAAGATCGTTGTCAAAGAATTGCCGATGCTGAACGTGGTAGACCTTGAGGGCAACAAGCGCCTCAAGGATGAGGCACTGAAGGACCTGTTGAAGTCCAAATCGCGCAACGTCTACAACCCTGCCACGGCCGAGGCCGACGCTGCTGCCATCGCCGAGGCGTACCGGGTGGAGGGCCGTTTGGCCGCCACGGTTGACCCCAAGATCATCCGCCGGTCCGACAACCGCGTCGATTTGGTGTTCGAGATCAACGAGGGCAAGCCGGTTGAGGTGGAGCGTCTGTCCTTCGTGGGCAACCGTGCCTATTCCGACCGTCGCCTGCGGCAGGTCTTGGAAACCAAGCAGGCCGGCATTTTGCGCCAGATCATCGGGCGCGACACCTTCGTGGCTGAGCGGCTGGAGTTGGACAAGCAGCTCTTGCGCGATTTCTACCTGTCGCGCGGATATATCGACATCGAGGTGCTGGACGCCACGGGTGAGTTGGCCGCTGAGCGGGACGCAAGCTTTGTCACCATCACCGTGCGCGAAGGCCAGCAGTATCGCATCGGGTCGGTCAGCACGGTCTCGACCATCGAAGGTCTGGACGAGGCGGAGTTTGCCGACGCGCAGCGTCTGCGCTCGGGCGTTGTCTATTCCCCCGCGCTGATTGAAAACAACATCGCGCGCATGGAGACGCTGGCCTTGAACAAGGGCCTGAACTTCGTGCGCATCGAACCGGTGCTGACGCGCAACGAACGCGATCAGACTTTGGACATCGAATTCGTGCTCTCGCGTGGCGATCGGGTGTTCGTGGAACGCATCGACATCGAGGGCAATACCACCACCCTTGATCAGGTGATCCGTCGCCAATTCCGCACTGCCGAAGGCGACCCCTTCAACCCGCGTGAAATCCGGCAGGCCGCTGAACGTATCCGCGCCTTGGGCTATTTCGGCAATGCGAATGTCGAAGCGGCCCCCGGCAGTGACGGTGAGCAAGTGGTGGTCAACGTCGACGTCGAGGAACAGCCGACCGGGTCTTTGAACATCGGCGCCTCTTTCAGCGTTAACTCAGGCGCGGGCCTGACCCTTGGCTTCTCGGAAGACAATTTCCTTGGCCGTGGTCAGAAGGTGGGGATCGACATCACCACGGGCGCTGACACCGTGGACAGTTCGATCAACTTCGTTGAGCCCGCACTTTTGGGCCGGGATTTGCGGCTGAAGTTCGGCGCCTTTTATCGCACCAGCGATAACGCCGACGCCTTCTATGACACTCAATCGCTTGCGATTTCGCCCGCGTTGGAATTCCCGATCAGCGATTTTGGCCGGTTGGAACTGCGCTATCGGCTGTTCTCGGACCAGCTCAAGAATGTGGACGGAGGTTCCTCAGCCATTTTGCAGGCCGAAGGAACCGTGGATTCCCCTATCGGATCCTCGATTGGCTATGCTTACAGCTACGACAACAAGATCGGGGGCTTGAACCCTAACAACCGCATCCTGTTGCGCTTTAGCCAGGATTTCGCGGGCTTGGGTGGCGATGTAAAATACCTCAAGACTGAGGCTTTGGCCGTGGCCGAAACCAAGATCCTGAATGAGGAAGTCACACTTCGCGCCGTTTTCGAAGGCGGTGCAATCGCAACAGCAGGCGGCTACACCAGCCGTGTTACCGACCGCTATTTCGGAAACAGTAAGATCCGCGGTTTTGATCCCAATGGTATCGGTCCCCGGGATGAAAACGCTCCCAACGAAGATGCGCTGGGCGGCAATATCTTTGCCGTGGCGCGCTTCGAGGCTGATTTCCCGCTCGGTCTGCCCGAGGAATACGGCATCAAGGGCGGGGCGTTCCTCGATGTAGGATCGGTTTGGGGGCTGGACAATACCTTGGGCACTGTCGACGATTCCGCCAAGCTTCGCTCGGCTGTCGGGGTCTCGGTGCTGTGGGACACCCCGCTTGGACCCTTGCGCTTTAACTTCTCCAAGGCGCTGCGCAAAGAGTCCTACGACAAAGAGCAAAACTTCGATCTGACGATCTCGACGAAGTTCTGATGCGTCTTGTGCTTGCCCTTGCCTGCGCCGCGCTGTGCCTTTTGGCCCAGCCCGGCGTGGCGCAAGAGGCAGAGGCGTCAGATGCGGTGACGCAAGACGCCTTGGTCGCGCCGCCCTCAGTCGCAATCCTGACCCTGGACGATGAACGACTGTTCACCGGCTCGGCCTTTGGTAAGGCGGTCATCGCCCGTCAGGATGCCGATAGCAAAGCGCTGATCGATGAAAACCGTCGGATCGAGGCCGCGCTTGAGGCCGAGGAAAAAGATCTGACCAATCGTCGCGCCTTGATGCCGCGCGAGGAATTCGCGCCACTTTCCGAGGCGTTCAACGAAAAGGTCGAAGGCATCCGCAAGGCCCAAGACGCCAAGACCCGCGAGCTGCAGCGCAAGTTCGAGAGCGACCGCCAGCGCTTCTTGGAGGTCGCCCGGCCCATTCTGGCAGAGGTGATGGCCGCGCGTGGGGCGGTTGCGATCATTGACAGCCGCGCTGTATTTGTCGGGTTCGAAAACATCGACATCACGGACGAGGCGATTGCCCGGCTGGATGCGGCCGTAGACGAGGGCCGACTGACCCCCGGCGCGCCTTAAGCCCCGCCCGGCTTGTCTCGCGGCGCTGGCCTTGCTAGTCAGGGTGCCAACCGACAAGACTTGGGGCCATCGCGCCGCGCCCCACCCGAGGAGACAGCATGACCGACGCCCCGCTTTCCGCCGATCTGGCGCTGATCCAGCGCATTATCCCGCACCGCTATCCGTTCCTTCTGGTCGACAAGGTGCGCGACATTCATCTGAACAAATCCTGTATCGGGATCAAGAATGTCACCTTCAACGAGCCGCAGTTTCAGGGCCATTTCCCCGGCATGCCGGTGTTTCCTGGCGTGATGATCATCGAGGCCATGGCGCAGACCTCGGGCATTCTGGTTGGTCTGTCGATGGATCTGGTCGATAAGAACGCCAATGTGTTCTTCATGGGCGTCGATGCCGTGAAGTTCCGCCGCAAGGTGGTGCCGGGTGATGTGATGGAATTGCATGTGACCGCCCTGCGCGGTGGCGGCCGGGTTTGGAAGTTTGCCGGCCGCGCCATGGTGGAAGGGGAACTGGCCTGCGAGGCCGAGTTTATGGCCATGTTCGACGTCCCGAAGGCCTAAGCCCATGTCCATTCATCCCACCGCTGTTGTCCACCCCTCGGCCTATGTTGAGGAGGGCGCGACCATCGGGCCTGAGTGCCAGATCGGTCCGTTCTGTCTGGTGGGCGCCGAAGTGGTGCTGCAGCGTGGCGTGACACTGAAATCACACGCCGTGGTCACCGGTTGGACCGAGATTGGCGAAGACACCGTGGTGTTTCCTTTCGCCACGGTGGGTGAGATTCCGCAGGATCTGAAGTTCAAGGGCGAGCGCACCCGGCTGACCGTAGGCGCGCGCTGCCGGATCCGCGAAGGGGCCACGCTGAACACGGGTACCGAAGGCGGCGGCGGGCTGACCTCGGTGGGGGATGACTGCCTGTTGATGACGGGCGCGCATATCGGCCATGATGCCCATGTCGGCAACCGGGTGATCTTGGCCAATCAGGTCGCCATCGCGGGCCATTGCCAGATTGGCGATGACGTCATCATCGGCGGCCTGTCGGGAATTCACCAGTTTGTCCGCATCGGGCAGGGGGCGATCATTGGCGCGCTGACCATGGTGACCAATGACGTTCTGCCCCACGGCCTTGTCCAAGGCCCGCGCGGCGTCTTGGACGGGCTGAACCTTGTCGGGCTGAAACGCCGGGGGGTGGATCGCGCCGATATCACCGCCATGCGTGCGGCCTTTCAGATGCTGGCACAGGGTGAGGGGTCGTTCCTCGATCGCGCGCGCAGGCTGGCTGAGGAAACCGACAGTCCTTACGTGCGCGAGATGACTGACTTCATCCTCAGCGCGTCGGACCGCAACTTCCTGACGCCAAAATGACCAAGCTTGCGATCATTGCCGGGGCAGGAGGCCTGCCTGCCGCGCTGGTCGCCGCCTGTCCTGACCGCCCATTGATCTGCGCTTTGGAGGGCTTTGCCCCGGCGGGCCTGACGCCAGACCAGAGTTTCCGCGTCGAACGGCTGGCCCTCTTCCTGCGCTGGCTGGAAGATCAAGGAGTGACCGAAGTCTGCTTTGCCGGTGCTGTGCAGCGCCCGCGGCTTGATCCTTCGGTCTTTGATCCCGCAACGGCCACGATGGTGCCGCGCCTTCTGGCTGCCATGGGGCAGGGCGATGACGCCACCCTGCGCGAGGTTCTGGCGATTTTTGAGGAAAGCGGCTTTGCACTGAAAGGCGTGGCCGAGATTGCGCCGAATCTGGTGCCGGGTCCGGGGATTTACGCCGGAACCATCGGCCCGCAGGATGAAAAAGACGCCGCCCGCGCCGAGGCGATCGTGGCGGCGCTCGGGGCGGTGGATGTCGGGCAGGCTTGCGTTGTGGCGGGGGGCTTGTGCCTTGCCGTGGAAGCCTTGCCCGGCACCGATGCCATGCTGGGGTTTGTGGCGCAAATCCCTGCGGCCCTGCGCCCTGTGAAGGGTTTGGTCTACAAGGCCCCCAAACCGGCTCAGGACCGCCGGATTGACCTGCCCGCCTTGGGAGTGCAGACCATCCGCAATGCCGCCGCCGCGGGCCTTGGCGGGCTGTGCTGGCGGGCCGGTGGGGTGATCTGTCTTGACCTGCCCGCGTGCCAAGCCGAGGCAGAAGCTCTGGGCCTGTTCCTGTGGGCGCGCTAAGGCTTTACCTGATCGCAGGGGAACCCTCGGGTGACCGTTTGGGCGCGGCGCTGATGGCGGGGCTGAAAGCCCTGTCACCGGGGGTGGAGTTTCACGGGATCGGTGGGCCTTTGATGCAGGCCGAAGGCATGGTCAGCCTGTTCCCGATGGAAGAGCTGTCCATCATGGGTCTGGTGGAGGTCTTGCCGAAGTACCGTGCCCTAAAGCGTCGGATTGCCGAGGCCACCGCCGATGTGCTGGCCGCGCAACCTGCCGCGCTGATCACCATCGACAGCCCCGATTTCTGCCTGCGGGTCGCCGCTTTGGTGAAGCAGTCCCGCCCCGACCTGCGCACCATCCATTACGTCGCACCCTCGGTTTGGGCTTGGCGCCCGGGTCGGGCGGCCAAGATGGCGCGCGATATCGACCATGTGCTGGCGCTGTTGCCTTTTGAGCCGCCCTATATGCAGGCCGCTGGCATGACCTGCGATTTCGTCGGCCATCCGGTGGTGAGTGAGCCGCTGGCCAGCCCTGAGGAGCGTGCTGTGATGGTGGGCGAGGGGCCGCTTCTGCTGGCCCTTCCCGGCAGTCGCAAGGGGGAGGTCAGCCGCCTGTGCCCGGTCTTTGGGGCCACCATCGCGCGGCTTAAGGCCCAGCACCCGACGTTGAGGGTGGCCCTGCCCACCGTGCGTGGCGTGGAACCCCTTGTGCGCGAGCTGACCCGTGATTGGGCCGTGGCACCGCAGATCATCACTGATGCGGCCCAGAAACGCGCGGCGTTTGCCTTGGCAGATGTGGCGCTGGCGGCGTCAGGCACGGTGTCGTTGGAGCTGGCCGCCAACGCCTGCCCGATGGTGATCGCCTATGATATGAACCGCCTGACCCTGTGGCTGATGCGCCGCGCGGCACAGGTGGACACGGTGACCTTGGTCAACCTTGTGTCAGAAACCCGTGTGGTGCCCGAGTTTATCGGCGCGCGCTGTCGGCCTGATCTGATTGCGCCCGCGCTTGAGGCACTGCTGGCCGACCCGTCCGGCCAGACGCAGGCAATGCAAGTCACGATGCAGCGGCTGGGGCAGGGTGGTGATCCGCCCGGCTTGCGCGCGGCGCGCTCGGTGCTTGCGGCGCTCTGACCTTCCAATTTTCTTTACAGAAAATTGCAAAAACCTTCGCAGGTTTTTGGGGCCTTACCGCCCGCGCCAGATCCAGCCGCCGCCAAACACCCGGCCGCCTTCGGGGGCATAGAACACGCAGGCCTGCCCGGCTGAGACGCCATCTTCTGGGTCCAGCAGCTCCACCTCGGCCTCGGTCGCCGACAAGGGCCGGATCACCGCCGGACGTGGCGGGCGTGTGGAGCGGACCTTGACGCTCAGATGCCATTCGGCACGGCTGTCAAAGGGGGTATCGCCCAGCCAGTTGATCTCGCGGATCGGGATCGTGCGGGTGGAGAGCGCGGTTTTCGGACCCACCACGACGCGCCGGGTTTCTGGTTCCAGCCGTACGACATAGACCGGCTCTTCCAAGCCTCCAATGCCCAAACCTTTGCGCTGGCCGATGGTGTAGTGGATCACGCCGCGATGCTGGCCCACCACCTTGCCGGCCAGATCGACAATCTCACCCGGATCCGCCGCGCCGGGGCGCAGCTTTTCGATCACGGCGGCATAGTCGCCATTGGGCACAAAGCAGATGTCCTGACTGTCGGGCTTGTCCGCCACGCTCAGCCCGTATTTGGCCGCCAAGGCCCGGGTTTCTGCCTTGGATCCCAGATGCCCCAAGGGAAATCGCAGGTAAGACAGCTGTTCGGCCGTGGTGGAAAACAAGAAATAGCTTTGATCGCGGTTCGCATCCGTCGCCATATGCAGTTCTGGCCCGGTGCCCATCTTGCGCTGAATGTAATGCCCGGTGGCCATGCAATCCGCGTTGAGGTCCTTGGCGGTGGCCAAAAGGTCCTTGAACTTCACGCGCTCATTGCAGCGGATGCAGGGCACCGGGGTCGCCCCGGCCAGATAGGCATCGGCGAATTCTTCGATCACCGCCTCGCGGAAGGTGTTTTCGTAGTCCAGCACGTAATGCGGAAAGCCCATCGCCTCGGCTACCCGCGCCGCATCATGAATGTCGCGCCCCGCACAGCAGGCGCCCTTTTTCGCCAAGGCCGCGCCGTGGTCGTAAAGCTGCAAGGTGACGCCCACAACGTCATAGCCTTCGTCCTTCAGCATGGCCGCCACCACCGACGAATCCACACCGCCCGACATGGCCACCACCACGCGGGTTTCCGAAGGCGGTTTGGGCAGGCCAAGCGAGTTGAGCCTTTGGTCAAGCATGGTGTGCACTTTCGGGGGGTGGGGGCAGATCAGGGCAGGGATGCGGAACAACGGCGGATGTTGCGCAATATAGGAAAATGCTGCGCAGTCTCAACCCCTGGCTTCACGATCGCTTAAGGACGTCGGGTCATCCTTGGTGCGATGGAAAACGGAGCGATTATGTTTCTCAAACGCGTTGATGGTCCGCGACAGGTGACCTTGCCGGATGGCAGCATCCTGACCCGCGCCGACCTGCCGCCCGCCGACACCCGCCGCTGGGTGGCCAGCCGCAAGGCGATTGTCGTCAAGGCCGTGATCTCTGGTCTGATCACCCAAGCGGAGGCGCTGGAGCGATATTCCCTGTCAGAGGAAGAGTTTACCCTTTGGCGCGACGCCGTGGCACGCCATGGCGACAAGGCTTTGCGGGTAACCACTTTGCAGAAATACAGACAACTTTAGATTGTTTTCTACTTTCGTTCTGGCAGAGTAACCTCACGTTAACCATTGGCCGCCAAAGTCGTTAACGAAGATGCCTGTGACGGAGTTTTAAACAATGCGTATTCTTTTGGTTGAGGACGATCCCACGACGTCGCGCAGTATCGAGCTGATGTTGACACATGCCAATCTGAACGTCTTTTGCACCGATCTGGGCGAAGATGGGATCGATCTGGCCAAGCTTTATGACTACGATTTGATCCTTTTGGATCTGAACCTGCCCGATATGTCCGGCCAAGAGGTGTTGCGCCAGTTGCGCCTTGCACGGGTCGAAACCCCGATCCTGATCCTGTCCGGGTCGGATGATACCGACAGTAAGATCAAAGGGTTCGGCTTTGGGGCCGATGATTACCTGACCAAACCCTTCCACCGTGAGGAATTGGTGGCTCGGATTCACGCCATCATTCGCCGGTCCAAGGGGCACAGCCAATCGGTCATTCGCACGGGGGCGGTGCATGTGAATCTTGACGCCAAGACGGTGGATGTCGGCGGCAAGGCCGTACATCTGACCGGCAAGGAATACCAGATGCTGGAGCTGTTGTCCTTGCGCAAGGGCACCACGCTGACCAAGGAGATGTTCCTCAACCATCTTTACGGCGGCATGGATGAGCCGGAGCTGAAGATCATCGACGTCTTCATCTGCAAGCTGCGCAAAAAGCTGGCTGAGGCGACGGGGGGCAGAACTACATCGAAACCGTCTGGGGGCGGGGCTATGTGCTGCGCGAACCGGCGGTCGCGGTGGGGAACCTTGCGGCCACTGCGTGACGCCTAGACCTTTCCCGCGCCGCCCCATAACTTGGGGCGCGCAAGGGGGAGGGCGGGATGCCAGTGCGAAGCGATGTTGATCAGCTGACCGAGGCTGAGGCCCGGGGTGAGCTTGCCCGGCTGGCGCAAGCGCTGGCTGAGGCCAACCGCGCCTATCACACGCTCGACGCGCCCGAGATAACGGATGCCGAATACGACGCCCTGAAACGGCGCAATGCCGCCATCGAGGCGCGGTTTCCCGCGCTGAAACGGGCAGACAGCCCCTCCGATCAGGTGGGCGGCGGTCTGGGCGGCGGGTTTGGCAAAATCACCCATGCCGTGCCGATGTTGTCGTTGGAAAATGCTTTTGAAGACAGCGACATCACCGATTTTGCGTACCGCATCCGCAGCTTTTTGGGCCATAGCGGCCCCTTGGCCTTTACAGCCGAGCCCAAGATTGACGGGCTGTCCTTGTCCTTGCGCTATGAGGGCGGCGTTCTGGTGCAGGCGGCCACGCGCGGGGATGGCGCGGTGGGCGAAAACGTCACCGACAATGCCCGCACGATTGCCGATATTCCCCAGCACGTCACCAGCGCGCCGGATGTGATGGAGGTGCGCGGCGAGGTCTATATGTCCCACGCCGATTTCGCCGCGTTGAACGCCCGGCAAGCGGCCAATGGTGACAAGATCTTTGCCAACCCCCGCAACGCCGCTGCCGGGTCTTTGCGCCAGTTGGATGCGACGATCACCGCCGCCCGCCCCTTGCGCTTTTTCGCCTATGCCTGGGGCGATCTGTCCGCACCTTTGTCTGACACCCAGTTTGGCGCGATCCAGCGGTTGCGCGACATGGGGTTTCAGACCAACCCGCTGACCGTTTTGGCCAACAGCCCCGAAGCCCTTGTGGCACAGTACCGCAGGATCGAGGCGCAGCGCGCCAGCTTGGGCTATGACATTGATGGCGTGGTCTACAAGGTGAACGACCTTGCCTTGCAGGCGCGGCTGGGCTTTCGGTCCACCACCCCGCGCTGGGCGATTGCGCATAAATTCCCCGCCGAACTGGCTTGGACCCGGCTTGAAGGGATCGACATTCAGGTTGGTCGCACGGGGGCTTTGTCCCCTGTCGCCCGGCTTGCGCCGGTTACGGTGGGCGGTGTGGTGGTGTCGAACGCGACCTTGCACAACGAAGATTACATCGCCGGGCGTGACGCCAAGGGCCACCCGATCCGCAGTGGCAAGGATATTCGCATTGGCGACTGGGTGCAGGTGTACCGGGCGGGGGACGTGATCCCGAAGATCAACGATGTGGATCTGGCCCAACGCCTGCCTGACGCCCAAGCCTTCCTCTTTCCCACCCTGTGCCCCGAATGTGGGTCCGAGGCGCACCGGGCCGAGGGGGACGCGGTGCGCCGCTGCACCGGCGGGTTGATCTGTCCCGCGCAAGCCATTGAACGGCTGAAGCATTTCGTCTCACGCGGGGCCTTTGACATTGAAGGTCTGGGCGCCAAGCAGATTGAGATGTTCTTCAATGACCGGGTGCTGCCGATCAGAACCCCGGCGGATATCTTCACCCTTGCCGCGCGCGATGGGGCCAATCTGGGCCGGCTGGAAAACCGCGACGGCTATGGCAAAACCTCGGTCGCCAAGCTGTTTGCCGCGATTGAGGCCAAGCGCCGGATCGGGCTGGATCGGTTGATCTTCGCCCTTGGTATCCGCCACGCGGGTGAGGCGGCGGCAGGGCTTTTGGCCCGTCATTACAGCACATGGCCCGCGTTTGAGGCCGCCGTGACCTCCGCAACCCCCGGCAACCCGGAATGGACCGAGTTAACCGCGATTGACGGGGTCGGCGGCGTGCTGGCCAGTTCCCTGACCGAGGCGTTTCAAAACCCCGCCGAACGCGCCGCAATTGATGCGCTGGTCGCCCAGCTTGACCCCCAGCCGGTGGAAAAACCAAAGGGCGACAGTGCCATAGCGGGCAAGACGGTCGTTTTCACCGGCACGCTAGAACGCATGACCCGCGCCGAGGCCAAGGCCCGGGCCGAGGCGCTGGGGGCCAAAGTGGCAGGGTCGGTCAGCGCCAAGACCGATTTTCTGGTGGCGGGCCCCGGTGCCGGTTCCAAAGCGAAAGAGGCCGAACGGCTGGGCATCGCCATTCTGACCGAAGAGGCCTGGCTTGACCTTGCAGGCGCCGGATGACCCGCCCCGAGGCCCTGTTTCCGCTCTTTGCCGATCTTGAAACGCTCGAGGGCGTGGGGCCGAAAACCGCGCAGGCCTTTGGCGCGCTGGGTGTGACCAAGCCCAAGGATCTGTTGTATCTTTTGCCCCATGCCGCGATTGACCGCAGCCGCAAGCCCAGCATCCGCGATGTGGTGCCACCTTGCACCGTAACCGTCGAGGTTGACGTCGGTGGCCACGTGCCGCCGCGCCAGAAAGGCAAGCCCTACCGGGTGATGGTGCGCGATGCCGCGACGGAATTCCAATTGGTGTTCTTCCATGCCCGGGGGGACTACCTGCAAAAGCTTTTGCCGACAGGGCAGCGTCGCCTGATCTCGGGCAAGCTGGAAATCTTTGATAGCATTGCGCAAATCGTCCACCCCGATCATGTCTTGCGCCCTGAAGAGGCCAAAGATCTGCCCCTGTGGGAGCCGGTCTATCCCTTGGGCGCGGGGCTTGGTCAGCGCGCTTTGGCAAAGGCCGCCGAGGGTGCGCTCGCACGCGCGCCCGATCTGCCTGAATGGATTGATGGCCCGCTTTTGGCGCGTGAGGGCTGGCCCGGCTGGCAGGCCGCTGTGCGCGCCGCCCATGCCCCGGAAGGCGCTGCGGATCTGGCCATGACCGCCCCCGCCCGGCAGCGGCTGGCCTATGATGAGCTTTTTGCCCATCAGCTGACGCTGTCTTTGGCGCGCAGCCAATTGCGCCGCGCCAAGGGGCAGGTGACGCGCGGCACAGGCGCGCTGCAGGCCAAGGTCTTGCAAAGCCTGCCCTATGCTCCGACGACGGCCCAAACCCGCGCGGTGGGTGAGATCGCGCTGGATATGGAAAGTCCGTTGCGGATGAACCGGCTTTTGCAGGGCGATGTCGGGGCGGGCAAGACGCTGGTCGCGTTGATGTCGCTTTTGATCGCGGTCGAAGCGGGCGGGCAGGGGGTGATGATGGCCCCGACCGAAATCTTGGCCCGTCAGCATTACGAAGGGCTCGCCCCTTTGGCCGCCGCTGCCGGGGTCCGGCTGGAGATTCTCACGGGACGCGACAAGGGGGGCGAGCGGGCGGCCAAACTGGCAGCCCTTGCCCAAGGTCAGATCGGCATTTTGGTCGGCACCCATGCGGTCTTTCAAAAAGACGTGGTGTTCCAAGATCTTCGCCTTGCCATCGTTGATGAACAGCACCGCTTTGGTGTGGCGCAGCGCATGGAGCTGGGTGCCAAGGGCGAGATGGCCGATGTGCTGGTGATGACCGCCACCCCCATCCCGCGCAGCCTTGCTTTGGCCAGTTACGGTGACATGGATGTGTCGGTGCTGGATGAAAAGCCCGCAGGCCGTAAGCCGATCAAGACGGTTCTGGTGTCCTCCACCCGGCTGGATGAGGTGGTGGGCCATATGGCTCGGGCGGTGGCCGAAGGGCGGCAGGCCTATTGGGTCTGCCCCTTGGTCGAGGACAGTGAGGTGCTCGACTATGCCAGCGCCGAGGCGCGCTTTGCCAGCCTGCGCGCGGCTTTGGGTGACTGTGTTGGCCTTGTGCATGGGCAGATGGCCCCGGTGGAGAAAGACGCAGCCATGGCGCGGTTCGTGGCGGGCGAGACCAAGGTTCTGGTCGCCACCACGGTGATCGAAGTCGGCGTCAACGTGCCCAATGCCTCGATCATGGTGATCGAACGGGCCGAGATTTTCGGGCTCGCCCAGCTCCATCAGTTGCGCGGGCGTGTCGGGCGCGGGAGTGCCGCCTCGACGTGCCTCTTGATGTATCAAGCCCCCTTGTCAGAAAGTGGCGAGCGGCGCTTGACGGTGCTGCGCGACACTGAGGACGGCTTTCGCATCGCCGAAGAAGATCTGGCGATGCGCGGGGCAGGGGACCTGATCGGCACGGCGCAATCCGGCTTGCCGCGTTTTCGCGTGGCGGATCTGGAGCGGCAGGCGGGTCTGATGGCGATTGCCCAGACGGATGCGCGGCGTCTCTTGGCAGATGACCCCACGCTCGACAGCCCGCGCGGGCGCGCGGCGCGGCACCTGTTATGGCTGTTGGATCAGGACCGCGCAATTCGGCTTTTGTCAGTCGGCTGAGGGGTGCTTGGGTTCGGTGGTGAACAGGCGTATTTTTGTTGCCCGACCACGAACAGCCTAACGCAAAGTGCCGCTTTGTTCTCAAATGTTCTCATAAAGTTCTTGACGCATTGCGAATCTCATGAGAACAATACGGCAACAACCACAGGAGACAGCCATGCTGACTGAGATTGCCGAAATCGTGAATCGTTCGCGCGCCACGCTGATCGAAGATGCCGCCGGTGTGCTGTCGCTGTTTGTGATGCTTTATGCCGGGCTGACGCTGTCCGGCGCCTTCTGATCTGTTCTGCCTGCGATCTTTGCCCATCGGTGCCGCGCATCTGTCCCCAAGGGATGCGCCGCTAGGCAAGCCCCGGCCCGCCGATGATAGATACGCGCCTGACCGCCGTCTCCCTTAAGGGGGCGGCGGTTTTTTTATGTCCCGGCGCTTTCGGCCGCGATCATCGCCTCGCAGGCGGCCTCCAGCGGGAGGAGGATTGAGGCGTGGCGGTTCTTGTACTCGCGCGCCGGGATCAGCACCTCGTAGCCCTCAAAGGGCGCCGCAGGAACGGGGCCTGCGTCTCTGAGCATGGCACGCAGGCTGTCACGCGCCGCCTCAAGCTCGGCGCGGTCCTTGCCAACCAGCACACGCCCCAGAACCGAGGCGGAGGCTTGGCCAAGCGCGCAAGCCTTGACGTCCTGTGCAAACTGGGTGATCCGGCCATCCTTCACGACCACATCCACCGTGACGGTTGACCCACACAGGGGCGAGCGTTTCTTTGCGCTGCCCATCGGCGCCGAAAGTCGGCCCTGATGCGGGATCGAGGCCGCGAGCTCCAAAATCCGGCCCGAGTAAAGCTTGATCAGATCGCTGTCGGCCATAGACTTCCCCTTCGACTGCCTATGAGATAGGCCGCAATTCAACCGCCGCCAAGGACCAACCCGATGCCCTTTGATCCTGCAAGCCTAAAGTATGATGCCAACGGCCTGATCCCCTGCATCGCGCAAGACCATCAGACGGGCGAGGTGTTGATGTTTGCCTGGATGAACGCGACAAGTCTCGCGCGGACGCTGGAGACTGGCAACGTCACATATTGGAGCCGGTCGCGTCAGGCGTTTTGGGCCAAGGGCGAAACATCGGGTCATGTCCAACGGCTGGTGGAGTTGCGGTTGGATTGCGACCGCGATTGCCTGTTGGCGCTTGTGACCCAAGAGGGGCCGGCCTGTCATACCAACCGACGGTCATGTTTTTACACCGCCCTGCGGGACTGCGAAGAGGTTGAGATCCTGACGCCCATGGCATGAGGGGGCCCGCGCGCGGCCTGTCGGCATCCGCCGCACAAGCTGCGGTCTTGGTCAGTCGAGGGTGATCCGGGCTGATCCGGCGGTCATGATTCCTTTGGCCTGATCAAGGCGCAGATGGGCCAGCGCATGGGTCCCTGATTGGGTGAAAAGCCGCCCCACCACCTTGCCTGCGGCCAGAACATCGGTTCCCACTGGGGCTTGCCCGTCAATCGTCACCCGCGTCAGACCCTTGCGCAGTTCGGTCTTGTGCTTCATCCGCGCGGTGACTTCTTGGCCGACATAGCAGCCCTTGCGGAAATTCACGCCATGTAGCCGTTCAAATCCGTTTTCCAACAGATAGCTGTCATCGGGGATCAGCTCGAGCCCGCTTTCGGGTATCACATGGGCGACGCGGATCGTGTCCCAGTCGATCTGCGGGGTGTCCCCCAAGCTGCGATAGGCCCGCCAGCCCAGCGCCTCATGGCGCGGGTCGGGCAGGGCATCTACGGGGGTCTCACCCAGCCCACGGATCGCCATCAGTGCGCTTGGACCAAAGGCCACGTCGCTGCGCAGCTTGTACATGGTCAGGCGGCGCAGGGTGGTGTCGGCCAAGCTCTCGTTGATGTCGAGCAAGAGCATCTCGCCGGTGTTCACCACGAAGAAGTCAGCCAGATACTTGCCTTGCGGCGTCAAAAGCGCGGTCCAGACGATGCCCGGTGCCTTGGCCAGCGGCAGCACGTCATTCGACGTCAGCCCCTGCAAAAAAGGCAGCGCATCGGCCCCGGAGATCTGAAAGATGCGGCGATCCGAGGCGGTTTCGCCTGACGTCCTATCCATGGCTTAGCCCTTGAATTGTAACTGATAAAGCCGCGCGTAAAGCCCGTTCTGCGCGATCAGCGCGTCATGCGTGCCCTCTTCAACCACGCGGCCTTGGTCCATCACAAGGATATGGTTGGCCGCCCGCACTGTCGCAAGCCTGTGGGCGATGATCAGCGTCGTGCGCCCCTGCGCGGCCTTGGACAGGGCATCGGCCACGGCAGCTTCGGACTGGGCGTCCAAAGCGCTGGTGGCCTCATCCAAGAGCAATACGGGGCGGTCCTGCGCCAAGGCGCGGGCGATGGCCACGCGCTGGCGTTGACCGCCTGACAAGGCCGAGCCGCGCGGGCCGACCGGGGTGTCGATCCCTTGCGACAGTTGCGGCAGGAAATCAGCCACATGGGCGTCATGGCAGGCGGCCTGCAGTGCCGCATCGGGCAGGTCCCGCCCCAGCGCGATGTTGTCGCGCAAGGTTTCATCAAACAAGGCAGAGTCCTGCGTCACACTGGCAAAAAGGCGGCGCTGGTCCGACAGTGCAAGGCTGGACGCGTCGATCCCACCGATCAGGACTTTGCCCGCCGCCGGGTCCAAAAGCCCGGTCAACAGCTGGAACACCGTCGATTTGCCCGCACCCGAGGCGCCGACAATCGCGGTGGTCGCCCCGGCTGGCGCGGTAAAACTTAGGCCCCGCAGGATGGGCTGGTCGCCATAGGCAAAGGTAACGGCGTCAAAGCGGATCTCGGGCGCGCCGGGGGCGGGAAGCGCTGCGCTGGTGGCGGGGCGGGTCTGAACGGGCTGGGTGTCGAACAGCTCATAGATCCGCTCCAGACTGGCCGCGGCCACCTGCCATGTGCCCGACAGATCGCCCAAACGGCGCAGGGGTTGAAAGGTCAGCGACATGGCGGTGAAGAAGGACATGAATTCGCCGGTGGTGCGTTCGCCACTGGCAATCTCTCCTCCTGCCATCAAAAGAACGGCGAAAAAGCCAAAACCTGTGACAAAATCCATCATCCCGGGCATCAGCGCGCGCCCGGCCATGATCTTGACCTCTGCCCGGCGGATGAGGCCAAGGACGCGGTCAAACCGCCCGGCCTGATAGGCTTCCATCCGGTTCAGTTTGACCGCTTGAATGCCGTGAAAAATCTCATCCAGCCGGGTCGCGCGCAGTCCGGCCTGATCGCGCAGGTGGGTGGTCTTGCGCCGGATATAGCGCTGCACGGCCAGCGACGGCAGGATCAGCAAAGGCGCCCCGACAAGGGCGGCCAGCGTCCAGACCGGATCGATCGAAAGCGCCACGGCAAACAGAAAGATCAGGCTGAAGAGGTCGCGGCCAATCCCGGTGACCACCGCGCTCCACAGGCTTTGCACGGCCAGCGTGTCACCTTGCACCCGTTCAATCAGCGCGCCGGGGGCGTTTTGCTGAAAGAACGCACCCTCCAGCGTCAGGAGATGGCGGAGAAGTGCCGATTGCATGGCCGCCGCGACCTTTTGGGTCACCGCCGAAATGACCGTGCGCGAGGCGATGGTCGCCAGACCACGCACGGCGAACAGGCCAAAGATGATAAGCCCCACCGCCAGAAGCGGGCCTTGGCCGCCGGTTTTGAACACCTGATCGAACAAGGGTTCGATCGCACGGGCCAGCGCGCCCAATGTGGCCCCTTCGATCAGCATCAGGCCAAAGGCCAGCCCGATCATAGCCGTCTCCGACTTGAGGTAATCGCGCCAGTAGCGGCGGAAGAGCGGGCTCTTTGAGGGCGTTTGGTCGGTCACGCAGGGCCTTTGATGCAACTCGTCTGGGTGGAAGGTCTAGCTGGGGCGGGCGGTGCTGTCCAGAAGGCCGCCCCTCGTGCGCATCCAGTTGATCCGGCGTGATGGTGCCAGCCGACCTGCGGTGGTTGACGGCGCCGGGGCGCGCCGCTAGCCCTTGAGGCTGCGAATGCCCGCACAGGAGCTGCCATGCCCGCCATCGTCAATCTGTCCCATGGCCGCCCCTATCTTGCGATCCCCGGCCCCTCGGTCGTGCCCGACCGCGTGCAGCGCGCCATGCACCGCGCCGCCCCGAACATCTACGAGGGCGAGTTGCACAGCCTGACGGCCTCGCTTTGGCCCGATCTGCGGGCTGTCGCGGGCACGGTGCACAACGTGGCCTGCTACATCGGCAATGGCCATGCTTTGTGGGAAGCGGTGAACACCAACCTGTTTTCGCGCGGTGATAAGGTCTTGGTGCTGGCCTCTGGGCCTTTTGGCTTGGGCTGGGCCAATGTGGCAAGTGCCATGGGTGTGGATGTCGAGATCATGGATTTCGGCCGCAGTTCAGCCCCCGATATGGCCCGGGTCGAGGCGCGCTTGCGCGCTGATGCAGGGGCGCAGATCGTGGCCGTCCTGACCACCCATGTTGACACCGCCACCACGGCCCGCACCGATGTTGTCGCTTTACGCGCGGCGATGGACCGCGCCGGGCATCCGGCCCTGTTGGCGGTAGACTGCATCGCCTCGATGGGCTGCGATGAGTTTCGTATGGATGACTGGGGCGTCGATGTTGCCTTCGCGGCGAGCCAAAAGGGGCTTTTGCTGCCGCCCGGCATCGGCTTTGTGTGGTTTTCCGAAAAGGCCCGCGCCGTGGGCCGCAAGGCGAATTTGCGCACGCCCTATTGGGATTGGACCCCGCGCGCTGATGGGCCAGAGTTTTGGCAGTGTTGGCATGGCACGGCACCGACGCATCACCTTTATGGCCTGCGCGAGGCGCTGACCATGCTTTTGCATGAAGAGGGGCTGTCGAATGTCTGGGCCCGGCATGCGACATTGGCCCGCACCGTTTGGGCGGCCTTTGACGCTTGGGGGCAGGGGCATGACCGCATCGCGTTGAACATCGCCGACCCCGCATCGCGGGCGCGGGCGGTGACCTCGGCCCGGCTGGGCGCACCTGATGGCCAAGCGCTGCGTCAATGGTGCGAGGGGCTGGCGGGGGTCACCTTGGGCATTGGGCTGGGCATGGCCACGCCCGAAGACCCCCAAAGCACAGGGTATCTGCGGGTGGCCCATATGGGTCATGTGAACGCCCATATGACGCTGGGGGCGCTGGCGGTGATGGAGGCGGGGATGCAGGCCCTGTCCATTCCGCATGGCAAGGGCGCCTTAGAGGCGGCAACGGCGGTGGTGGCCGGGGCCATGCGCGCATGAACCAAGTCAAACGCCCGATCATTGGGGTTGCCCTGATGCTGGGGGCCATGGCGGTTTTGCCTGGCATTGATGTGATTGCGAAACTTCTTGGCCAGCAGGGCATGCCGATCTTGCAAGTGGTCTGGGCGCGGCTGGCGCTTGGGGCGCTGATGACGCTGCCCTTTGCCTTGCGGATTGCGGGGCCCAAGGCGCTTTGGCCGGACCGGCCTTGGTATCACACCTTGCGCGCGGCCTTTCTGGTGGCGGCGACCTTCTTCTTTTTCCTATCGCTGAAATGGCTGCCGATTGCCGATGCCTTGGCGATCTTCTTTGTGCAACCGCTGATCGTGACCGTCCTGTCGGCCTTTGTCCTGCGCGAGGCGGTGGGTCCGCGTCGTTGGATCGCGGTGGCGGTGGGCTTTATCGGCACCCTCATCATCATCCGCCCTGGCATTGCCGAGTTGAACCCCGGGTCATGGCTGGCGTTTGGGGCGGGGGTCACTCTGGCCTTCTATTTCGTGATGACGCGGGCAATTTCGGGCCGCGCCCATGCCATGGTGACCATGTTCCAGACCTCGCTTTTGGGTGGGTTGATCCTGTCGGCGGGGATTTGGTGGGTTTGGGTCTGGCCCAGTCCGACGCAATGGGCGATGCTTGCGGCGCTTGCCTTTATTGGGACTGCTGGCCATCTCTTGATCGTGCGCGCCTATGACCACGCCGAAGCGTCGTTGCTGGCCCCCTTGGCCTATACCGAGATGATCACCTCGGTCGCGCTCGGGTGGTTGTTCTTCAGCGATTTTCCCGATGCCTACACCTTCCTTGGCGTGGCGATCCTGATTTCCTGCGCGATCTATATTTCCATGCGGGAACGTGCCAACGGCCAAGTCCCCGCGCCAAAAGTGCAGGCGCAGCCCTAAAGCACCTGCGCGGGCTGGTTATTGTCCGTGTTTGGCCAGCCAGTCCTGCATCCAAGCGATTTCAGCCTCTTGAGCAGCGATCACCGCTTCGGCCAGCTTGCGCACCTCGGGGTCTTTGCCGTGTTCCAAGACGATGCGGGCCATATCGACCGCGCCCTGATGATGCGGGATCATGCCCCGGATAAAGTCAATGTCGGCATCTCCGGTGAAGGCAATAGCCATGCCTTCGTGCATCGCGGCATTGGCCTGCATGAAGGCCATGGTCGCGGGCGTCTCAGCCCCGGTCATTTGATGCCCGGCGTGGGGGTCGACGACGGTTTCTGCAAGGGCTGAGCTGGCAGAGAACAGGCTGGCGGCAACGATGAGGGTGCGGATCATGCGGGGCTCCTGAGGCGGGGTTCAGGTCCTACCATGCAGGCCGCGCCGCACAGGATGCAAATCACCCTTGGGTGAGCCTGCGACAGCGCTTTGACGCCCAAGGTTTCTTTACCCCGATTTCTGCACGTCTGGGGCTTCACCTTGGAGACTTGCCTTTCTATGCTGCGCGCAACGAGGAAAAGCAGGTTGACTATGGCACAGCCCAAACGGCCCCCGAAACGGCCTACGGTGGGGATCATCTCGAACTCCTACCAGATGAACGACCGCTATGAGGTGCATGCCTCGGGCCACATCAATTCGATCGCGGTCGCTGAGGTGGCGCGTTGTCTGCCGGTGATCCTGCCCTCGGACCCGCGTCTGGTGACGGTGGATGAGCTTTTGGACACGTTCGATGGGTTCTTGCTGACGGGCGGCCAGCCGAATGTACACCCGTCCGAATATGGCGAGCCGGAAACCCCTGCCCATGGGGCTTTTGACCGCAACCGCGATGCCATTACGCTGCCCTTGATCCGGGCCTGCGTTGACCGCGGCCAGCCGTTCTTGGGCATCTGCCGGGGCTTTCAAGAGATCAACGTGGCGATGGGTGGCAGCCTCTATCCCGAAATCCGCGAGCTTCCGGGCCGCATGAACCACCGAATGCCCCCCGAGGGCAGCTTGGAAGAGGTCTTCGCCCTGCGCCATGCGGTTCGGTTTACCGAAGGCGGGGTGTTTCACCGGCTGATGGGGGCCGATGAGGTGATGACCAACACGCTGCATGGCCAAGGCATTGCCCGCCCCGGCGCGCGGATCGTGATTGACGGCCACGCGCCTGACGGGACGCCCGAGGCGATTTATGTCAAGGACGCGCCGGGCTTTACGCTGGCGGTGCAGTGGCATCCTGAATGGAACGCCGCCAACGACCCGGTCTCGCGCCCCTTGTTCACCGCCTTTGGGCAGGCGGTGCGCGACTGGTCTGAGCGGGACTGATGCCAGTCGCGCTTTACACCTTTGGCCAGTTCATCCTCCCATCTGAACACCCGGACAATCGGGGTTTTCATGACCGCAATGACGCCAATCTGGCGGCGGTGGACCGGGCCGAGGGTCTGATCGGCCGATCGGGCTATGAGGGAGATCCGGGACCGGAAAGCTGGGGGACGCAGGTTTTTCCGCGGTTCTGGCAAGACCCGTTCGGTGATGGTTGGGCGCCGTCCACTTTGTCATGGTGGCGCGATCTGGAATCGATCTGGGCCTATACCTATTCCGGTATCCATGCCGAGGCCCTGGCCAAAGGGCGAACCTGGTTCCGCAAGGGCGATTGGCCGCCGCTGGTGATGTGGTGGAGCGAGATGCGCCCCGATTGGGTCGAGGGCGTGGCGCGGCATGAGCAGCTGCACGACCACGGCGCCAGCGCGCACGCCTTTGGCTTTCGTCAGGCCTTTGACGCGGCGGGACGGCATGCTGCGCCAGACCGCGCGCGGGTGCGAGAGATTGCGGCCCGGAATGCCACCAATGACCTTGCCTCGCGCGCCGAGCACCCGACCTTTGAGGATGATGCGCGCGATCGGGCGGGCGGGGGTAAGGCGGGGCTAAGCCGTCCTTAGTGTCAGGCCGTCAAAGGTGGCGGCAAGGACAGCATGGGCGGCGGCGCGTTGCGCCTCTGTCCCGCCCTCACAGCCCGCAAGCCACAGCGCCTGCGCCATAACCGCGCCGTTCAGGAGATGGGCGGTTGCCACCGGATCAAGCGGGCGCAGACGGTCTGCAGCGATCAACGCGGCCAGTTCCTCAACGATGATCGAGAAGCCGCTCTCCATCAGGATATCCATCGCCCGTGCGCCCATCACCGCCGGGGCGTCGCGAAAGAGGATGCGGGCGTTTTCAGGCCGCAGCGCAAGGTCAAGATAGGCGTGATAGCAGGCGGTTAGGCCCCCCCATGCATCGGGTTCCGCTTCGTAGATGCGGTCCAGTTCAATGGCAATCTCGGCATCGACGGCGCGAAAGACAGCCTCGAACAGCCCGGCCTTGTTCTTGAAATGGTGGTGAAGCGCTCCGCGGGTGACGCCTGCTTCAGCTGCCAGCGCATCGAGCGAGACATGGGCAAAGCCTAGAATGGCAAAAGCGTGACGCGCCGTGGCGACAAGGCGGTTGGCGGTTTGCTCCGCAGCTTCAGCCCGCGCTTGCGGGCGTGGTGTTGCGGTGGGAATAGGTGGGGCGGTGGTTGACATACGGTCCGTATGTAAGTTAGGAGCTGGCATACGTACCGTATGTGAAATGAAGGGATGGGGCAAGTGCAGGGCCGGGGATTGATCGGGGCGATCTGGCACGAGGTGCCGGGCATTGTCGTCTTGGCCTTGCCCATTGTGATTGGTCTTGCTGCATCAACCCTGATCGGGGTGACAGATTCTGTCATGTTGGCCCCTTTGGGGCCTGTGCCTTTGGCGGCTGTCGGCCTGACAGGTGCCGTGGCCGTGCTTTTTTACGCGGCGATCTATGGCCTTTTGTCGGCCTTGTCGGTGCGGATCGGTGCCGCTTGGGGGGCGGGGGCGGGGCTTGCGATCCCGGGCATGTTGCGGTCAGGTCTTGCCTTGGGGCTGTTGGTGGGAGTGGGTTCGGCCCTTATCATGGCCGCGCTCTGGCCTCTGCTTCCGCTTTTGGGCCAGCCTGATGAGGTGGTCGGCGCGATGCGGGGCTATTGGTTCTGGATCTGCGCCTTCTTGATCCCGTTTTCGGTTCTGACCGCCTTCAAGTCGGCCTTTGAGGCCGCTGACAAACCGTGGCTTGGAACGGCTTTTGCCTTTCTGGGCGTGGTGATCAACGTTCCGCTGAACTATGCGCTGATCTGGGGGATCGGCCCTTTGCCGGAGCTTGGGTTGACGGGGGCAGGCCTGGCCTCGTTTCTGGCCGAGACGATGGCGCTGGGGGCCGCGTTTCTATGGTGGGGCTACGCGCCGTCGATGCGGCGTCTGCGGCTGCGGCGCAATGTGGCGCTAAGCGAGATGCGCCTGACCTTCCGCGAAGGCGTGCCACTTGGGGCGATGTATGTGGTCGAGACCGCCTCGGTCAGCGTGGCGACGCTGATGATCGGTGCTTTTGGCACGGTGGCCTTGGCGGGCAATCAGGTGGCCCAGTCGGTGGGCGGGGTGCTTTATATGCTGCCGCTGGGCGTGGCCGGGGCTGTCGCGATCCGCGTGGCGCAAGAGCGCGGAGCGCAGAACATGGGCGCACTGCGGCCGATCGCGCTGGCAGCGGTCGTGGTGGCGGGCCTTTGGCTTGTAACGGCGGCATTGGTCTTGGCGCTGCAAGGGGCTGCAATCGCCCGGCTTGTTACCGATGACCCCGAGGTGGTGGCTGTTGCGGCTGCGATCTTCCTCGTCTTCGCCCCCATGCAGATCAGCGACGCGGTGCAATCGGCGATGCTGGGATCGCTGCGCGCCTTGTCCGACACCGCGTGGCCCGCACTTGTGTCGGCCATTGCCTATTGGCCGGTGGCCCTGCCTTTGGGCTATGCCTTGGCACATTGGGCCCAGATGGGCCCCTCGGGCATTTGGGCGGGCTATATCCTTGCGCTGGCGGGGGCAGGGGCGGCGTTGACCCTAAGGTTCTGGCGCAAAACGGCCTTGTTGGCGCAAAGCCCCTTGGTCTAGATGGTGGCAACGGTTCCAACGCAGGAGAAGGCGGGGATGAAACGCTCAACCATCAACCAGATCATGCAGGCGGCGGATGAGATGATCCGCCATCACGGCTTTACCTTGCCGCCCTTTGCCGATTGGACCCCCGACCAGTTCGCCGCGAATAAGACCCGTGCCGCGCGGGTCATTTCGGGGCGCTGTGGGTGGGACATTACAGATTACGGGCAAGGGCGCTTTGACGATCTGGGTCTGTTCCTCTTTACGTTGCGCAATGGCCTTCTGTCCGACCTGCAGCGCGGGGGCGGTATGTGCTATGCCGAAAAGCTGTTGATTTCACGCCAAGATCAACTGTCGCCGATGCACACCCATGTCATCAAGGCCGAGGATATCATCAACCGCGGTGGCGCGACTTTGGTGGTGGAGCTGTTTGGATCGGACGAAAAGGGCGGCTTTGCGCCCGACCGGGGTGGCCTTGTGCGCTGCGACGGGATCGACCGCGCTTTTGCCCCCGGCGAAAAGCTGCGGCTCGCGCCCGGTGAAAGCGTCACCCTGATGCCGGGCGATTGGCATGCCTTCTGGGGCGAGGGCGGCGATGTGCTGATCGGCGAGGTCTCGACCGTCAACGATGATGAGACCGACAACGTTTTCCGCGAACCCATCGGCCGATTTGCCGAGATCGAGGAAGACGAGGCCCCGCTGCATCTTCTGGTCAGCGATTATCAGCGTTGGTTGAGCTAGGGCCTGTAACGGCCTGCGACCCCTAAGTTATCAAGAAAAAAGGCGGCCCGGATTAGGGCCGCCTTTTGAATTGGTCTGTGCCCGGCTTAGTTCGACGGGCAAACCCGGTTCACCAGCGGGACCGTACAAACCACGGTCGGCGTGGTGGTGGCCGGCGCGGTGGTGGCTGAAGCCGTGGTCGGTGCCGTGGTGGTGACCGCTGTTGCCGTCGCGGGCGCCGGGGCCACGGAACCTAATGTCACGACCGGCACGGGCATAACGCTGGGTTTTGGCACGATGATCACGGGCTCCACCGGTTTCTTGGGCTGGGGCGGCGGCAGGGTTAGCCCCTTGGGCATCGAGCCATCGGCGTTCAGAACGATCACTTTGGTGTTGTCGGGCACCCGCTCATAAAGGTCGATCACGTCTTGGTTGATCATGCGGATGCAGCCCGACGAGGCATTGCGCCCGATAGACTTCCATTCCGGCGTGCCATGAATCCGGTAGCCATGGTCGATGCCATTGGTGGTCAGATACAAGGCCCGTGCCCCCAATGGGTTGTCCAACCCGCCGGGCTGACCCTTTTCCCACTTGGACAGTTCGGGCTTGCGCTCGATCATTTCCTTTGGCGGGGTCCAGGTTGGCCAGGGCTTGCGCCCTGTGATCAAGGCTTCGCCCGACCACTGGAAACCCGCCTTGCCGACGGAAATGCCATAGCGGATCGCCCTGTTCTTGCCCGTCACCAAAAAGAGGTGTTTGCTGGCTGGATCGATGATGATGGTCCCGACCGGCTGGTCGGTTTCATAGGCCACAGTCTGGCGTTGGAACTGCTGCGGCACCTTTTCCACCGGGACGGCTGGCAGATTGAACTCGTTGTCCGCCTTGGCCGAATAGACCCCCTCAATCAGCTGAGGCGCTTTGGGCAGATCAGCGGTCATCACACCGCTGCCCGTCGCGGAAGGGTCGACCACGCAGGCGGAAAGCGCAAGCGACAGGCAGGTTGCAGCAACGAGGCGAGAGGCAAGCGTCAGCATGGAGATATCCAAGAGAATCCGGGCCCAAAGGGCCATTATTTTGAGTATGACTACTCCAGTGGCCCGGTCACGTCAAAGCCCCATGGCTCACGCAATGGTGAATGCGACCGGAAAGATCAAGACCGGTGCTAAAGCGTTGTGCGCAGGTGCCAAAGTTCGGGGAACAACTCCACCTCTAGCATCCGCCGCAGATAGCTGACACCCGATGTGCCACCTGTGCCGCGCTTCAGGCCAATCACGCGTTCCACCGTGGTGACATGGTTGAACCGCCAGCGTCGGAAGTAATCTTCAAAATCCACCAGCTTCTCGGCCAGTTCATAGGCCTGCCAATAGCGGGTTGGGTCGCGATAGACGATCTCCCAGACCTCGCGCACCGCATCCTGCGCCACCCAAGGCTGGCGCAGATCGCGGGTTAGCACGTCTGCTGGAACTGGAAGCCCAGCCCGCGCCAGATGGTGCAAGGCCTCATCATAAAGCGATCGGCGCGCCAGTTCGGCCTCAAGCTTGGCCGTCAGATCGGCACGGTGGGCATGGGGCTTCAGCATGGCCAGATTGCGATTGCCGACCGCATATTCGATCAGCCGGTATTGCCAAGACTGAAAGCCCGACGACTGGCCTAGACCGTTGCGAAAGGTGGTGTAATCGGACGGCGTCATCGTGCGCAGCACGTCCCAGGCGTTGTTCAGTTGTTCAAAGATTCGGCTGATCCGGGCCAACATCTTGAACGCCTCGGGCGCGCGGTCAGAGGCAATCGCGTGGCGCGCGGCGTCCAACTCATGCAGCGCAAGGCGCATCCAGAGCTCAGAGGTTTGGTGCTGAATGATGAACAGCATCTCGTCATGTGCGCCCGTCAACAGGCGCTGGGCGTCGAGAATACGGTCGATCTGCAGATAGTCGCCATAGGACATGCGGCCGTCGAACGACATCTGAGCACCCTCGCGGGCGGGGTCATAGGTGGTCATGAAACTCTCCGTCGGTGTGAAGGGAAGGGGGCGTCAGGCGACGCCGCCCCTCCGGTTCAGCACCGAAAGATTGCCGATCTGCCGCCACAGGCACGTCCAGCCTGAGGGACGGCACAACGGCGCGCTTGCGGCTTTCACTTTGGTCAAAATACTCCCGCCGGAGGCTTCGACGCCAAGGGCAGGAGCCTCCGGCGGGAGTATTTGAGCCAAGATGAAATTCCGCATCTTCAGGTGACCTTTTTGCGGGTCTTGAATTCGGGGGTATCCCACAGCGATTTGGCCATGATCTCGGCCAGGATTGCCACGGCCTGTGCCACCTCGTCATGGGTGGTGTAGAGCGGGGTGAAGCCAAAGCGGATGATATCAGCCGCGCGGAAATCGCCGATCACGCCTTTGGAAATCAGCGCCTGCATGATGGCGTAGCCTTCTGGGTGACGGAACGACACCTGACTGCCGCGCATCGTGTGATCGCGCGGGGTGGCAAGGGTGAGGGTGGGGCAGGCCGCCTCGACCCCCGCGATGAACTGGTCGGTGAGCGCGAGCGAGCGGGCGCGCAGTGCTGCCATATCGACGCTGTCCCAAATGTCGAGCGAGGCTTCGAGGGCGGCCAGTTGCAAAATCGGCGGGGTGCCTACGCGCATCCGTTCGACGCCCGTGGCGGGGCGGTAGTCAAGGTCAAAGGCGAAAGGCGCGTCATGGCCTTGCCAGCCAGCAAGCGCGGGGCGGGCGCGGTCCTGATGGCGGGGCGCGACATAGATGAAGGCCGGGCCGCCGGGGCCGGAATTCAGGTATTTGTAGGTGCAGCCGCAGGCGAAATCTGCGCCCGCGCGAGCCAATTCGACCGGGAAGGCACCTGCCGAATGGGCCAGATCCCAGATCGTCAGCGCGCCTTTTTCATGGGCGCGCTTGGTGATCGCGGCCATGTCATGTTTGCGCCCCGTGCGGTAGTCCACCTCGGTGATCAGGGTGACGGCCACGGTGTCGTCAATGGCGTCCATCACCTCTTCAGGGGCGACGATTTTCAAGGCATAGCCCTCGCCGAGCGTGCGGCAGAGGCCTTGCGCCATGTAAAGGTCGGACGGGAAGTTCCCGGAATCGCTGAGAATAACCTTGCGCGGGGCGTTCATCTCAAGCGCTGAAGCCAGTGCCTGATAGACCTTGATCGACAGCGTGTCCCCCATGGCGACCGAGTTCGCTTCCGCCCCGATCAGCCGGGCAATTCGGTTGCCCACGCTCATCGGTTTGTCCATCCATCCGGCCCGGTTCCAGCCGGTGATGAGCATGTCGCCCCATTCGTCCTGCACGGTTTTGGCCACCCGCGCCACAGCGGCGCGCGGCAAGGGACCCAGCGAATTGCCGTCCAGATAAATCAGCCCGGTGGGCAGGTGAAACTGGGCACGGGTGGCGGCGAAATCGGTCATTTTGGTCCTCTGGATTTGGCGCAAGGGTCGCACCCTTCGTTGCGGCAATCAAGGGAGCGGCCGAAAAAACTTCAAGCTTGAAATTCTTGATGCGGTTTTGCGACGGAGGGCTTGGAAGAATGCGACGCTTTGATGCTGGAAAGCGGTTGCATGTGCAGGGCCCTTGGGCATTATGCATCCGCAGAATGCGGGGGAGAGGCCAGAGTGCAGGCACTTTTGGCAAAAGGGCTGGATTGGCCGCCGGTGTGGACATTGGGCGGGCTGGTGGCGATCTGGCTGCTGGCCTTGATTCCCTTGCCAATTGGCTTTGGCACCTTCGCGCCGGGTCTTGCGCTGGCCTGTTTGATCCTTGGCCTCTGGCTGATGGGCAAGGCGGTCTTGCGGATGCGCGCCCATGGAACAACTGTGATCCCGCATAGGGTGCCGCAGGCTTTGGTGACCGACGGTGTGTTCGCGCTGTCGCGCAATCCGATCTATCTTGGCGACGTGCTGATCCTTTTTTCTGCGACATTTTGGACAAATTCAATAACCGGCCTAGCTGTGCTAGCGGGATTTGTTTGGGTGATCACCAATCGGTTCATCAAACCCGAAGAAGAGCGTCTTGCGGCTGCCTTTGGCGACCGGGCGGCGGAATGGTTTACGCGTGTCAGGCGCTGGATCTGACGAAACAAGAAGCCGGGGCGGCTGCGCCTTTGGGAAACGGGGGGAATTCAGTGAAAATCGGAGCTTTGAAGGAAATCTTTGACGGCGAGAACCGGGTTGCGATGACGCCGGAGTCGGCGCTGCAGCTGGTCAAGCTGGGGCATAGTTGCTGCATTGAGGCGGGGGCTGGGGCCAAGGCGGGCTTTTCCGACGCGCTTTATGCGGCCGCCGGGGTTGAGGTGTTGAAAAACGCCAAGGCCGTCATTGAGGCGGCGGATGTGCTTGTCAAAGTGCGGGGGCCTGAAGAAAAAGAGGCCAAGCTTCTGCGCGAGGGCCAGACGCTGATTTCCTTCTTCTGGCCTGCTCAGAATGAAGCTTTGCTGAAGCTGGTGGCCGAGCGTGGCGCAACCGTTGTCGCCATGGATATGGTGCCGCGGATTTCGCGCGCTCAGAAGATGGACGCGCTGTCGTCGATGGCCAATATCGCGGGCTACCGCGCGGTGATCGAGGCGGGCAATAACTTTGGCCGCTTTTTCACCGGTCAGGTGACAGCGGCAGGCAAGGTGCCGCCCGCCAAGGTGCTGATCGTCGGCGCAGGTGTCGCAGGGCTTGCTGCCATCGGCACAAGCGTGTCGCTGGGTGCCATTGTGCATGCCTTTGACGTGCGTCCCGAGGTGGCCGAACAGATTGAATCGATGGGCGCGTCGTTCGTCTATCTGGAATTTGACGCCAGCGAGTTGCCCGATGGGGCCGCGACGGGCGGCTATGCCGCGCCCTCAAGCCCGGCGTTCGCGGCCAAGCAATTGGCGAAGTTCCGCGAATTGGCGCCCGAGATGGACATCGTCATCACCACCGCCCTGATCCCGGGTCGGCCCGCGCCGAAACTGTGGACCAAGGACATGGTCGCCATGATGAAGCCGGGCTCGGTCATTATCGACCTTGCGGCGGAACGCGGCGGCAACTGTGATCTGACGATTGCCGATGAAAAGATCGTTTCCGAAAATGGCGTCACCATTGTCGGCTACACCGATTTTCCCAGCCGGATGGCGGCGCAGGCCTCGACGCTTTATTCGACCAACATCCGCCACATGCTGACGGATCTGACGCCCAAGAAGGACGGCGTCATCTTCCACAATATGGAAGATGACGTGATCCGGGGCGCGACTGTGGCGAAGGACAAGGCGGTAACCTTCCCGCCGCCGCCGCCGAAGATCGCAGCGATTGCTGCAGCCAAGCCGAAAGAAAAGGTCAAAGAGCTTACCCCTGAAGAGCGCCGCGCTGCGGAAGCCGCGGCCTTCAAGGCCGAGACGCGCACCCAAGTGGGCATGCTGATCGGGGGCGGGGCGCTGATCCTGCTTGCGGGCTTGTTCACCCCGGCCAGCTTTATGTCGCACTTCATCGTCTTTGTGCTGTCGGTCTATGTCGGCGTGCAGGTGATCTGGAATGTCAGCCACTCGCTGCACACGCCCCTGATGGCGGTCACCAACGCGATTTCGTCGATCATCATTCTGGGCGCCCTGATGCAAATCGGGTCGGGCAACTGGCTGGTGGTCATCCTTGCGGCTTTGTCGGTCTTCATGGCGGGGATCAACATTTTCGGGGGCTTTATGGTCACCCGGCGCATGCTCGCCATGTTCCAAAAGTCGTAAGGGGGCCGAAATGGAATACGGATTTACCACGGCGGCCTATGTGGTTGCGGCAGTTTTGTCGATTCAGTCGCTGGGCGGCTTGTCGGGACAAGAAAGCGCCAAGCGCGCGGTTTGGTATGGCATTGCGGGCATGGCTTTGGCCGTGGCGGCCACGCTTATGGGACCGGGCTATGGCAACTGGTTGATTTCCCTAGTGATGATTGCCGTCGGCGGCGCCATTGGCTGGGTTGTGGCACAGCGCGTGCAGATGACGGAAATGCCACAGCTGGTGGCCGCAATGCACTCGCTTGTGGGTCTGGCGGCGGTGTTCATCGGCTATAACACCGAGATCGAGATGGCGGGCATTGCTGCGCTGCAAGCGGCGGGTGACGCCGATGCATTGGCAGCCCTGTCGGGTTTTGCCCTTAAGATCGCCGAGAAATCGGCCTCGGAAATCGCCATTTTGAAGATTGAAACCTTCCTTGGCGTGTTCATCGGTGCGGTGACCTTCACCGGGTCGGTGATTGCCTATGGCAAACTGGCAGGCAAGGTGGACGGCAAGGCGACCAAGCTTCCGGGCGGTCATGTGCTGAACGCAAGCGCTGCAGCGCTGTCGCTGATCTTGATGGTGATGTACTTTAACGGGGCCGGCACTTGGGCGCTGATCGCCATGACGATTGCCGCCTTCTTCATCGGCTATCACCTGATCATGGGCATTGGCGGGGCAGACATGCCGGTCGTCGTGTCGATGCTGAACAGCTATTCCGGCTGGGCGGCAGCGGCGATTGGCTTTTCGCTGTCGAATGACCTGCTGATCGTGGTTGGCGCGCTGGTGGGTTCGTCGGGTGCGATCCTGTCTTACATCATGTGTAAGGCGATGAACCGCAGCTTTATCTCGGTGATCTTGGGCGGCTTTGGCGGCACCACGGGCCCGGCGATGGAAGTCACCGGCGAGCAGATTGCCATCGATACTGACGGTGTGGCGGCGGCGCTGAATGAGGCGGACAGCATCATCATCATTCCGGGCTACGGCATGGCGGTGGCGCAGGCGCAGCAATCGGTCAGCGAACTGACCCGCAAGCTGCGGGCGAAGGGCAAGACCGTGCGTTTCGCCATTCACCCGGTGGCGGGGCGCTTGCCGGGCCACATGAACGTGCTTTTGGCCGAAGCGAAGGTGCCTTACGATATCGTTCTGGAAATGGACGAGATCAACGACGATTTCCCGTCCACCGACGTGGCCATCGTGATCGGATCGAACGACATCGTGAACCCGGCCGCACAGGAAGACCCCAACAGCCCGATCGCCGGGATGCCGGTTTTGGAATGCTGGAAGGCCAAGCAGGTGTTCGTGTCCAAGCGCGGGCAGGGCACCGGCTATTCGGGCATCGAGAATCCGCTCTTTTACAAAGAGAACACCCGGATGTTCTATGGCGATGCGAAGAAGTCGCTCGACGCCCTGTTGCCGCTGATCGATTAAGCTTCGGCATCAAAATCAGGCATCTGGCCCCGGGGACACCCCCGGGGCCTTTGCATTTCGGCAACAGGTGAGGGGCATACGCCGGTATGCTGCGTTTTTGCATGGCGCGAGGGGCTCGGGCTTGGGCAATCAAGGACTTACAACATCCGGATGACCCCCATGCCTGCCTTGCCGAACCTGCCCGACCATCCCCAGCGCTATGCCATGGTGAATGAGCTGCACGCGCGGCCCTTTCCCGTGCTGGAAGCGCCGTGCATGGCCGCCTATGTCGCCATCAAGGAGCCGGTGGATGCCGCCAACCGCGACCGGACCTTGGACAAGGCGCATCTGCTGGCGCTTTTGGATCGCAACGGCGCGGCCCATCCTCAGCCCGATGCGACGCATTATGCAGGACCCATTGGCCGGTCTGAATTGAAATGGGAAAGCCACACGGAGTTCGTGACCTATTCGGCCTTTACCCCGGGTCTGTCGGCGCGCGTCTTTGACCCCATCGAGGCCGAGGTGTTCCCGGCGGAGTGGGTCGCAGCCGCGCCGGGCAAGCGGCTGACCTCGGTCTTGATCCGGGTTGAGACGCTGCCTACGGATGAGGCCGAATTGGTGGCGCGGCTGGATGACTGGTTTGTCGGTGAAAGCCTTGCCGTCGCCCGCGTGGTCGACGGGGCGGCCGTGATTGCGGGGGATTTCCGCATTGATCCGGCGGGCCACATGCGCTTTGCCGTGTTTGTGCAGCCCGGCACCGGGGGGCGTCGGGTGGGTCGCATCGTGCAGCGGCTCTGCGAGATCGAAACTTACCGCGCCATGTCGATGCTGGGGCTGATGCGCTCGCGGCAGTTGACGGCGCAGCTCAATTCACTGGATCCGCGGCTGGCGGCATTGGTCGGGGCCTTGGATGACACCGAGCCGTCGCCGGATGCGGCGCTTCACAACCTTTTGGCCATCTCGGCTGAGCTGGAAAGCCTTGCGGTCAAGTTCTCGTTCCGCTTTGGGGCGACGGCGGCCTATGAGGCGATCCTCAATCAACGCGTGCAGGTCTTGCGCGAAGAGCGGGTGGCGGGGCGGCAGACCTTTGGCGAATTCATGATGCGCCGCTATGATCCGGCGATGCGCACGGTGAAATCGGCCGAAAAGCGGTTGAAGGAAATGGCCGAACGGGCGGAACGCGCGGCGGAACTCTTGCGCACGCGGGTGGATGTGGAGCGGTCAGCCCAGAACCAGAAGCTTTTGGAAAGCATGGACCGCCGCGCCGATCTGGCGCTGCGGTTGCAGCACACGGTGGAAGGGCTGTCGGTGGTGGCGATCAGCTATTACGCGGTCAGCCTTGTGGCCTATCTGGCGGCACCCTTTGGCAAAGGGCTGGGCATGAGCAAAGAGGCCCTGACGGCAGCGCTTGTGCTGCCGGTGGTGGGCGCCGTTTGGTTCATGGTGCGGCGCATTCGCAAGGCGATGCAATAAGCCGATGTTCTTGCGAGGCGCGCGCGGGGTCAGCGCCCGCGCGCTTTGGGATCCAGCGCGTCGCGCAAGCCGTCGCCGATGTAATTGACGCTGAGCACGGTCAGTGAAATCGCCAGACCCGGCCAGATCACCCGCTCGGGGTAAAGCTGCATGTATTGCAGCCCGTCAAACAACAACCGCCCCCAAGTCGGGAAATCGGGCGGAAAGCCCAGACCAAGGAACGAGAGCACGCTTTCAGTGATGATCGCCTCGGCAATGCCCAAGGTGGCGGCCACCATGACGGGCGAGATCACATTGGGCAGGATGTGGCGCAGGATCACCCGGCGCGGTGGGGTACCGATGGACCGCGCGGCCAGCACATATTCGCGTTCTTTCAAGGCCAGCACTTCGCCCCGCACGATGCGGGCAGCGTGCATCCAGCTTGTCACCCCGATGGCAAAGACGATCAGGATAAACGCCCCCATTTCCGGGCCAACGATGCCCGCGATCTTGTCGCGAAAGAGCATCACCATGACGAGGAGAAGCGGGATCAGCGGCAGAGCCAGAAACATATCGGTCAGCCGCATCAACGGACCATCCAGCCGCTTGAAATAGCCTGCCAGCACGCCGATGAAGGTGCCGACAAAGATCGCGATCAGCATGGCGGCAAAGCCCACGGCGAGGGACACCCGGCCCGCCTGCATCATGCGCTCAAGGATGTCGCGGCCGATCTGGTCGGTGCCCATCGGATGCGCCCAGCTTGGCGGTTTGTTCTTGTTCAGGATCTGTTGGGTGGTGGTCAGCTCGGGCGCTTGCCAAAACAACGGGCCGATCAGCACGAAAACCACCAGAAAGCCCAAGACGCACAGGCCAAAGACCGCGCCTTTGTGCTGGCGGAACTGTCGCCAGATCGCGGCGGACTGGCTTTCGGGTTTGTCGAAGGCAGAGGTATCAGTCATAGCGGATCCTCGGATCGAGAAGGCCGTAAAGCACATCGGCAATCAGGTTGAAGGTCACGATCAGGATCGCGAAGATAAAGGCCAGCGTCTGCACCATCGGCAGGTCATTGGCATGGATCGCCCCGATCAGGGCCGCGCCGATGCCGCTGACGCCAAAGAGGTTTTCCGTGATAATTGCACCGCCAAAGATCGACGGGATGCCAAGGGCGATGATGGTGACAACCGGGATCATCGAATTGCGCAGCACGTGTTTCAAAACCACCGTGCGTTCCGACATGCCTTTGGCGCGGGCGGTGCGGACATAGTCTTGCTTCATGTTGTCCAGCATGGATGACCGCATATAGCGGCTGATGGCGGCCGCATTTGCCAGACCCAGCACCATGACCGGCATCGCCATCTGGCGCAGTTGTTTCAGGAAGCTTTCCCAGTCCGTCACTTCCAGCGTGGTGTCATATTTGGTCGGGAACCAGCCCAACCAAACGCCAAAGATGATGATGAACACCGTGCCGGTGAAGAAGGTCGGCACCGAAAAGCCGATCATGGCGAACATGGTGCCGAATTGGTCAAAGAGCGAATACTGTTTGTAGGCCGAATAGATCCCGATCGGCAGCGCAATCAGGACGCCGACCAGATAGGCCGTGCCGATCACCGTGAGGGTTTGTGGCAGACGTTCCGCGATCAGCGGGAACACCGGGCTGCGGGTTTGATAGCTGATGATGCGCTGCATGCCTTCGGCATAGGTCGTGCCAAAGAGGGCATCGATGCCGTTCAGGGGTTCAACCCAGAAAAACTGTTTTAACCAAAGAAGATAGCGCACATAAATCGGCTGGTTTACGCCCAAGGATTCCAGGATCTTTTCGCGCACTTCGGGCGGCACGGTCAGCGGGATCTCTGACGCGGGGCTGCCGGGAGCCAGATCAACCAGCAGAAAAATGACAAGACTGATCAGCAAAAGCGTCGGGATGGCCAGCAAAAGCCGTCTCAGCGTGTAAGTGAGCATGGGGCGGTGCGCCTTTGGTCAGCAGTCTTTACGAAGGGGTGAAAAAGGGGCGGGCCGATGCGGGCCCGCCCCCCAGAAACGCTTAGATCACTTGACGCGGAACCAATCCTGGGCGTTCCACAGTTCGGTGTCCCAGGTGTTTAGAACCACACCGCCAAGGGTGGTCGAAGCAGCCGACAGGCGGCCACGGTCAACCAGCGGCACCACGACCATGCTGTCTTTGGTCAGCATGTCGTTCATCTTCTTGGCCAGCTCAGAGCGCTTGCCCATCTCGGCGGTTGCCGACATTTCCTTGACCAAGGCGTCATATGCCGGGTCGCAGAAACGGTTGATGTTTTCGCCCTGCCACTGGTTGTCCGGGCCCGGGATCTTGTCGCACATGTACTGCGCCAGATAGGGCTCGGGATCGGTGCCGTCGAAGTTGTTGGCGTACATTTCGACATCCGAATAGAACTTCTGGAAGGTGTCGGGCGAACCGGCATCCCCACCGAAGAAGACCGAAGCGTCGATGTTCTTCAACTCAACGCCGACGCCAATCTCGTTCCACCAGCCCTTGATCAGCGCTTGGAAGTCCTGACGGACGGGGTTGGTCGAGGTTTGGTACAAGAGCTGCAGCTTCTTGCCGTCTTTTTCGCGGATGCCGTCAGCACCCACGACCCAGCCAGCCTCATCCAAAAGCGCCTTGGCGCCTTCGAGGTCCTGGGTCAAGCAGCCGGTGTTGTCCGAGGCAAACATTTCCGGTGCGGGCACCAGATTGCAGGTCGGACGGCCAGCCGCGCCATAGCCGATATCGACGAGGATCTGACGGTCAATCGCCTTCGACAGTGCGGTGCGCACCTTGATATCGGAAAGGATCGGGTGCGGATGCTTGGTGGTCGAACGCTCACCCTCGGGCAGGTCTGCCGAAGGATCGGTCATGTTCATCTCGATCCGCTCAACGAGCGTGCCGAAACCGTTCAGGAACACGCCCTTGCCGCCGCCAGCCATGGCTGCCTGCAGTTCGGGGTTGATCTGGGTGTTCCAAGCATAGTCAAACTCGCCGGTTTCCATCACAGCGCGTGCTGCGGCTTCGGCATCGCCGCCGCCCTTGACGGTCATGGTGGCGAAGGCGGGCTTTGCCGGGTCACGGTAGTTGGTGTTCGCGGCCAAGGACACGGTGTCGTTGGTCTTGAACTCGGTCACGACAAAGGGGCCAGTCCCGATCGGGCCAAAGTTCTGATCGGTGCAGGTCGAGGCCGCTGCGCCAAGGCAGTTGGCGAATTGTGCGGCCTGCAGGATGGGCGAGGTGCCGCCGACAAAGGCGGTGTAGGGGTTCGGCTTCGGGCCCGAGAACGTGATGACGATGGTCAGCTCGTCCGGGGTGTCGATGGCCGTGATGCCCTCATAACGGGCCGCTTGGGCGCAGCCACCTTCGGGATGGGTGCAATATTCCCACGTGAATTTCGCATCGGCCGAGGTCACCGGCGTGCCGTCGGACCACAGAAGGCCGGGCTGCAGCTTCCAAGTGATCGAGGTCAGGTCAGCGGCCACGCCGCCGTTTTCCACGGTCGGAACGCCGTCAGCCAGACGGGCGACCACTTCGCCCTTTTCGTTAAAACCAGCCAGACCTTCGAGGATCAGCGACGCGGTTTCCACGTCTTTGGTGCCCGAAGACAGGTAGGGGTTCAACGTCGAGGGGGCCTGCCAATACAGCACGTTGACATTGCCATCGGCGCCACGTTCGGCGAATGCGGCGGGCGCGAAGGCCACGGCGCAGGCGGCGCCCAGAAGGGCTGTTTTCAGTTTCATGTCGTCTCTCCTTGTTGGTTAAGCTCGATAACCTCGGGTGCGCCGGTTGGTCCGGCGTCCGTGTTTTGGGTAAAAAGATGGCATGCCACAAAGCGGCCCGCTTCAACCTGCGTCAGGTTGGGGCGCGTGATGCGGCATTGGTCAAAGACCTTGGGGCAGCGGGTGGAAAAGCTGCAGCCTTTGGGCGGATTGGCGGGCGAGGGCACATCGCCCTTCAGAATGATCCGTTCGCGCCGGGCGCGGTTCGGATCGGGTTCGTTGACCGCTGACAACAGCGCCTCGGCGTAAGGGTGCAGGGGCTTTGCGTAAAGGTCATCGCGCGGGGAAAGCTCGGCAATCCGGCCCAGATACATCACCGCCACCCGGTCCGCGATATGGCGCACCATCGACAGATCGTGGCTGATGAAGAGATAGGTCAGCCCGAACTTTTCCTGCAAGTCTTCCAGAAGGTTGACCACCTGCGCCTGAATCGACACATCCAGCGCGGCAATCGGTTCGTCGCAGACGATGAACTTCGGGTTCAGCGCCAGCGCGCGGGCAATGCCGATGCGCTGCCGCTGACCGCCGGAAAACTCATGCGGGTAGCGGTTGGCAAAGCGGCGGTTCAGGCCGACCGCATCCATCAGCTCATAAACGCGCGCTTGGCGTTCGTCCGCCGTCATGCGGGTGTGTTCCACCATCGGCTCGGAAATGATCGCCGAAAGCGTCATGCGCGGGTTCAGGCTGGCCTGAGGGTCTTGAAACACCATCTGCATCGAGGGGCGTTTCTTGCGCAGGGTTTCGGCGTCGAGCGTCGCGATATCCTCGCCCTCAATCACCACGCGGCCCGCAGTCGGCTCATAAAGCCGCAACAGCGCGCGGCCCACGGTGGATTTGCCGCAGCCAGATTCGCCCACAAGACCAAGGGTTTCCCCGGCTTGAATGGTAAAGGACACCCCATCCACCGCCTTGACGTCGCCGGTGTGGCGGCGAAAGACGCCGGTATAGATCGGAAAGTGCATCTTCAGATCTTCGACCTGAACCAGCGGATCGGGGCGGGTGTCACGCATCGGCGACCTCCGGGGTCCAGTGGCATGCGACATCATGGCCATGGCCCAAGGGCGCGCCATCAATGGCGCGGCGGGCGGGGTTTTCCGCCTCACAGATCGCCATGGCATGGCTGCAGCGCGCCCGGAACGGACAGGATGTCGGTGCGTCGTTCAAAATCGGCGGCTGGCCTTCGATCACTTGCAACCGCGCTTCACGCGCGCCGGAAATCGAGGGAATGGTTTTCAGCAAAGCGCGGGTGTAGGGGTGGCGCGGATTGGCGAAAATCTCTTTCACCGGGCCATGTTCGGCCACCTGACCGCCGTACATCACCATCACCCGGTCGGCCACGGCGGCGATAACGCCCAGGTCATGGGTGATCCAGATGATCGCCATGCCCAGCTTTTGGCGAAGTTCCTTCACCAGTTCAAGAATTTGCGCCTGAATCGTCACGTCCAGCGCGGTGGTGGGTTCATCGGCAATCAGCACATCGGGATTGCAGGCCAAGGCGATGGCAATCATCACCCGCTGACGCATGCCGCCGGAAAACTGATGCGGATAGGATTTCAGTCGGCTGCGCGCATCGGGGATGCCGACCAGTTCCAACAGCTCAACCGCGCGGGCCTCGGCGCGGGCCTTGTCCATGCCCATATGCTCGCGCAGCGGCTCCATGATCTGCATGCCGACGGTGAACACCGGGTTGAGGCTGGTCATTGGGTCTTGGAATACAAAGCCGATTCTGGCCCCGCGCACATGGCGCAAATCCTCGGCCCCGATCTTCAGCAGATCTTGGTCGCCCAGCATCACCTGACCGCCCCGAATTTCGGCGGGCGGCGAGGGGAGTAGGCCGATCAAGCTCATCATGGTGACCGACTTGCCCGAGCCACTTTCACCCACCACGCCCAGCACTTCCCCCCGGTTGAGGTGAAAGCTGACCGAGTTCACGGCGTGAATCTCGCCCCCGCGGGTGCGGAAAACGGTCTTCAGCCCCCTGACATCAAGGACGGGCGCGGCCCCATCGGGCATATGTAACTCCCCAGCTTCTTGTTTTTATTTTGTTTTTGGCGATGCGCCCGCTGTTCTTTGACAGCATTGCCGCGCACAGTTTGGCAAGTCTTTCCGATTTTGATGCACCTATCAACCCTGTTTCTATGCGCCGATATGACGGAGGGGCGCGGCAATCTGCACGGGGAGTCGGGCGAAATGCCATGGATTGACAGGGACCAGAGGCAGCGCCACCTTCGCCGCAAGATATAGGGGAGGCCTAGCCATGGAAGAATTGACGTCGCGTCAGGTGTTGGAACGGTTGGTGGCTTTTCCCACGGTCAGCCGGGACAGCAATCTGGCGCTGGTCGATTGGCTTGAGGGCTATTTGACCGGCCATGGCATCGAATGTCACCGCCATTGGAATGAGGATCGGCAGAAAGCCGCGCTGATGGCCCATGCCGGGCCGCGGGTTGAGGGGGCGGTCGTCTTGTCGGGCCATTCCGATGTGGTGCCAGTGGATGGGCAGGACTGGACAACCGACCCTTGGACTGTTGTCGAACGCAATGGTCGGCTTTACGGGCGCGGCACCTGCGACATGAAGGGCTATGTCGCCCTGTCGGTCTGGGCCTTGGTGCGGGCGCAAAAGATGGGCGTGCGGCGGCCTGTGCAACTGGCATTGTCCTATGACGAAGAGGTGGGCTGCACCGGCGCGCCGCCGATGATCGAGACGATGGGGAAGGTTTTGCCCAAAGGGGCCGCTGCGCTGATTGGCGAGCCGTCGAACATGAAGATCATCACTGGTCATAAGGGTGGCACTGGGTTTCATGTGCATGTGAAGGGGTTTGAGGTGCATTCCTCGCTTCTGCCCTATGGCGTGTCTGCCATCATGGAGGGCGCGCGGCTGATCGGTTGGGTCAATGACCGCAACGCCGAAATTCAGGCCCATGCGCCGACCCCGATTGCGTCGACGTTTTATCCGCCCTTCACCACGCTGCATGTCGGCATGATCTCGGGCGGCACGGCGCATAACATCACAGCCGCCGATTGCCGGTTCGCGGTGGAAATGCGGGTGGTGCCGGGTGAGGATGTCGAGGCGCATGCCCGCACCTTTGAGGCCGAAGCTGCACGCATGGATGCACTTCTCAAGGCGCAGCGCCCCGAAGCGGGGGTGCATCTGGAGCGGTTCTTCGGGGTGCCCGCTCTGGTGCCCGAGGCCGACGGCGAGGCTGAGGCGATTGCGCGCCGCCTGACCGGCGACAACGCGACCGGCGTGGTCAGCTATGGCACGGAGGCCGGGCAGTTTCAGGAGGCGGGCTATTCCGCCATCGTCTGCGGGCCGGGCGACATCGCGCAGGCGCATCAGCCGGATGAATACCTTGAAGTGAGCGAGTTTCAGGCAGGCCAACGGTTTATGGAGCGGCTTTTGGACGAATGCGCATGAGCGGCTTTCCGATCTCACTGGCGCGCCCGGCGCGGTTCACGGCACCTTTGCCTACGGCCGCCGATGTGGTGGTCATCGGCGGCGGCATCATGGGGGTCATGACCGCATGGTATCTGGCCGAGGCCGGGGTCAAGGTGGTCTTGTGCGAAAAGGGCCGCGTGGCGGGCGAGCAATCCAGCCGCAACTGGGGCTGGATCCGCCAGCAGGGCCGGGATCTGGCGGAACTGCCGATCATGGTTGAATCGATGCGCCTGTGGAAAGGGCTGTCGTCCGAGTTCGGCGCAGGCTTGGGCTTTCGCCAAGAAGGCGTGATGTACCTTGCCCGCACCGAGGCCGAGATGGCGGGGTTTGAGGACTGGCGCAAACAAGCGATGGTGCATCAACTGGATACGGTGATGCAGACGCCCGACCAGATCAAGGCGCGGATTTCGGGGGTTGCTGCTCCTTGGATCGGTGGGATGTTGACCCCGTCAGATGCGCGGGCCGAGCCTTGGGTGGCCGTGCCGATGCTGGCCGAGGGCGCGGAGGCACGTGGCGCGGTGATTGTGGAAGACTGCGCGGTGCGGCGGCTGGATCGCGCAGGCGGGCGCATCACCGGGGTTTACACCGAAAAGGGCCGCATCGCCTGCGATCAGGTCGTTGTGGCGGGGGGCGCGTGGTCGTCCTTGTTCTTGCGGGCCGAGGGGGTGGAGATCCCGCAGCTGTCGGTGCTGGCGTCGGTGGCGCAGACCGAACCGATGCCCGAGGTCTTTGCCGGCAATGCGGCGGATGATCTTTTTGCCTTTCGCCGTCGTCAGGACGGCAGCTATTCGATCGCACCCGGATCACATCATGATTTCTTTTTGGGTCCCGATGCGTTTCGTCATGTCTTCAAGTACTTGCCGACACTCAAGGCCGATTGGCGCAAGACCCGGTTTCGCGCCACCGCGCCGCGCCATTACCCCGATGGTTGGCGCACCGCGCGCGGTTGGCAAGGCGATGAGGTATCGCCCTTTGAACAGTTGCGGATCTTGGACCCCAAACCGAACATGGCCACGCTGGGCCGGGTTCAGGACGAATTCGCCGCCGCTTTGCCTGCGCTGGGCCGACCCAAACTGCGCAGCGCTTGGGCTGGGATGATCGACACCATGCCCGATGTGGTGCCGGTGATCGACCGCGCCCCGATTGAGGGGCTGGTGATCGCCACGGGCCTTTCTGGGCATGGCTTTGGCATCGGTCCCGGTCTGGGCCGGGTGGTGGCCGATCTGGTGCGGGGCCGCGCGCCCGGGCATGATCTGTCGCGCTTTCGGCTGTCGCGGTTCCGGGACGGGTCCTCATTGAAAGTGGCGCGCGGGTTGTAGCGCGGCACTTTTCCCTAGACGCCGCCGATGTGGCCCCTATGAGGGGCGCTTCGCGCGGGGAAAGACCATGACCGAATTCTGCGGTATCGACTTTGGCACATCAAACTCCACGGTTTCGCTGGCCGGGCCAACCGGGCCTGCGCGGCTGATCGCGCTGGAGGATGCGCATCTGACGCTGCCTTCGGCGGTGTTCTGGGCCGAGGATGGGCCGGCTCTCTTTGGGCGCGCCGCGATGGCCGCCTATATCGAGGGCGACGAAGGCCGCCTGATGCGCGGGCTGAAATCAACGCTGGGGTCGGGGTTGATTGATGAGCGCACGGTGGTGGGACGCCGCGCGGTGACGTTCCGGGATGTTTTGTCAAAATTCATCAGACACATGCGCGACGTTCTTGAGGAAAATTCGCCGGGCGTTGACCGGGTCGTTCTGGGCCGCCCGGTGCATTTCGTTGACGGTGATGCGGCGGCCGATCAGGCGGCCGAAACCGCGCTGGCCGAGATTGCGGCGGCGGTGGGGTTCAAGGACATTGCCTTTCAGTTCGAACCGATCGCGGCGGCCTTGCAGTATGAGGCGGGGGTGGTGCGCGAAGAGATCGTGCTGATCGTCGATATCGGCGGCGGCACCTCGGACATCTCCTTGGTCCGCGTCTCGCCCGAACGGGCGCGGGCGGTGGACCGGGCCGCTGACATTTTGGGCAATGGCGGCATTCGTCTGGGCGGTACGGATTTTGACCGCAGCCTGTCCTTGGCCGAGGTGATGCCGCATCTGGGCCATGGCAGCAGCCTGAATGGCGGCAAGGCATTGGTTCCGAACCATTATTTCCTTGATCTGGCGACGTGGCACCGGATCAACAGCCTGTATACTCCGAAGAAAGCAACTGAAATCAAATCGCTTTTGGCGGACGCTGACCGCGCCGATCTGGTGGGCCGCTTTGCCCATGTGGTGGGCCTGCGCGCGGGGCATGCGTTGGCGATGGAGGTGGAAGCGACGAAGATTGCGCTGTCGTCTGCGCCTATGCATCGGATGCAGCTAAAGCCGATCACCGGTGGGCCGAACCCGATGGCGAGTGCCGAGCGGTTGGCCGAGTGTCTGGCATCGGGCCTGGACCGGATCGGCGGGCTCATGGCCGAGGTGCTTGCTGAAGGCGGGCTGACACCGGCGCAGGTGGGGACGGTGTTCTTGACCGGCGGATCATCCGACCTGCCCGCCTTGCGCGCGCTGGTGGGCCGCGTGCTGCCCGGTGTGCCGGTGGCGACGGGGGATATGCTTGGCTCGGTTGGGGCGGGGCTGGCGCTTGAGGCGCGGCGGCGTTTCGCCTGAGGCTTTGGTCAGATCGCCCGGAACCGGGGGCTTGCGGCGCGCGTGCGATTGGCCGAAGCTGTCGGCCAAAGGAGTCCTCCCATGCCGCCCAAGAACCGCTTTGCCGAGATGCTGCCCGAGCTGACCGCGATCCGCCACGATTTCCACGAAAACCCCGAGCTGTTGTTCGATGTGCACCGCACTGCCGCCAAGGTGGCCGAGTTCTGCCATGCCATTGGCTGTGACGAGGTGGTGGAAGGTATTGGCCGCACCGGGGTTGTCGCGGTGATCAAGGGCAAGACGGATACCAAGGGCCGGGTGATCGGATTGCGCGCCGATATGGACGCGCTGCCGATTCATGAGCAGACCGGGGTGGGTTATGCCTCGAAAACTCCGGGCAAGATGCATGCCTGCGGCCATGACGGGCATACGACTATGCTGATGGGCGCGGCCAAGTATTTGGCGGAAACCCGCAACTTTGACGGCACCGCCGTAATGATTTTCCAGCCTGCCGAAGAGGGTGGCGGCGGCGGGCGCGAGATGTGCGCCGATGGCATGATGGATCGCTGGGGTATCAATGAGGTGTACGGCATGCACAACATGCCCGGCATTCCGGTGGGCCAGTTCGCCATTCGCCCCGGTGCGATGATGGCGGCGGCGGATCAGTTCGAAATAGTGGTCACAGGTAAGGGCGGCCATGCGGCCAAACCGCATGACTGCATTGATACCACGGTGGTCGCGGCCCATATCATCGTGGCCTTGCAGACCATTGCCTCGCGCGGGGTGGATCCGTTGAAGCAGGTGGTGGTTTCGGTCTGCACCGTGGCCACCGACAGCACGGCGCATAATGTCATCCCGCAGGTGGTCAAGATGAAGGGCACCGCACGGACGATGGATTTCGGCGTGCAGGATTTTGTCGAGCGCCGGGTGAAAGAGATTGCCGAGGGCACCGCACTCGCCTTGGGCGCCAAGGCCGAGGTGACCTATACGCGCGGCTATCCGGTGACGGTGAATACGCCCGAGAACACCGATTATGCGGCCGAAGTGGCCAAGGCGGTGTCGGGTAAGGTCGACACGGATACCGCGCCCCTGATGGGGGCTGAGGATTTCAGCTTTATGCTGCTGGAACGCCCCGGCGCCTATATCTTCTTGGGCAATGGCGACACCGCGATGGTGCATCACCCCGCCTATAACTTTGACGACAGCGCCATTCCCTTTGGGTCAAGCTGGTATGCCGGCATGGTCGAGGCGCGGTTGCCTGCGGCATGATCGCTGCAGGGCTGGCCACGGCTTAGTCATAGCTAAGCTTAGTCGCCTTCCCGCGAAAGATGACATAGGCCAGCACCGTATAGCCCAAGATCACCGGCAGCACGACAAGCGTGCCGACAAGGATGATCGACAGGCTTTCGGTGGCGGCGGCCGCCTGCCAGATCGTCATCTTTTCGGGCACGATATAGGGGTAAAAGCTGTAGGCCATTCCGAAAAAGCCCAAGACCATCAGCACAACCGCGCCCACAAAGGGGAACCAGGCAAAGCTGTCATCCCGCGTGGGCAGGCGGCGCAGTGAGAGCCAGAGGAGCGCCACCAGAAGCGCCGACATCAAGGGCAGGGGGACCAGCGCCACCACTTCGGGGAAGCTGAACCATTTGTCGAAGATGCGCTGTGAGACGAGGGGCGTGGCGGCGGACACTGCCCCCATCCCCAAGACCACGCCCCAGATGCCGCCCTTGGCCCAGTGCACCGCCTTGAGTTGCAGCGCGCCATCGGTCTTGAAGATCACCCAGCCCGCCCCGATGAAGGAATAGGCCACCGTCAGCGCCCCGGCGGTCAGCATGGCGAAGGCCATGGTCGCAAGGCTCCACTCCAGCCCCATGATGTAGATGCCGAGCATAAAGCCCTGCGAGAGCGAGGTCATCAAGGACCCAGCCCAAAAGGCGGTGTCCCAAGGTTTCTTGTGCCCAAGCGGTGCCTTGGCGCGAAACTCAAAGGCCACGCCGCGCAGGATCAGCCCGATCAGCATAACCGCCACGGGCAGGTAAAGCGCGGTCAGGATCGTGCCATGCGCGGTGGGAAAGGCCACCAGCAAAAGACCGATGGCCAGCACAAGCCAAGTCTCGTTCGCATCCCAGAACGGACCGATCGAGGCGATCATGCGGTCACGCTCGGGTTCGGTGGCGAAGGGGAAGAGAAGGCCGACGCCAAGGTCAAAGCCGTCCAGTACGACATAGAGAAGGATCGACGCCCCCATCAGGGCGGCGAAGATCAGGGGCAGGGCTTCGGGGTGAAACATGGCCTTACTCCGCCGGTTGCAGGCTGGGCATGGGGTGCGGGGCGGGGGGCTGCCCGGCCTTGGCGGCCAGATGGAACAGCACCCCGACATAGGCCGCGATCAGCGCGGCATAGACCACCAAATAGGCCAGCAGCGTTGACAGAACCATCCCGGCCGCCACATCGCCCACGGCCTCTTTCACCGTCAGCACCCCATGGACCAGCCAAGGCTGGCGGCCGATTTCGGTGGTGTACCACCCGGCGAGTGTGGCACCCCATCCGGCAAAGCTCATGCCTGCAAGGCCCCAGAGGGCGGGGCGCGGCAACGCCTCAACCCCGCGCCGCCAGATCAGCCAGACGCCGCCCCAGCTGACCAAAAGCATCAGCATCCCGATCCCGACCATGATGCGGAACGACCAGAACACGGCGGCCACCGGCGGATGTTGCGGTGTGCCATCCTCGGCCACAAAGTCGTTCAACCCCGGCACCACGCCCGCAGGATCGTGTTTCAGGATCACCGAGGCCATCGACGGGATGCCAACTTCAAACCGGTTCTCGCGGGCGGCCTCGTCGGGCAGGGCAAACAGCAGCAAGGGCACATGGCCGCCGGTCTCCCAATTGCCTTCCATCGCGGCGACCTTGGCGGGTTGGTGTTCCAGAGTGTTCAGCCCGTGCATGTCGCCCGCAAAGATCTGCACGGGAATGAGGAGCGCGCCCAGCGCCAGGCCAAAGCGAAGCCCTGTGGCCACGGCGGGCGTGCGGTCGTGGCGCAGCCAGCGCCAAGCGGAAAGCCCCGCAATCAGGAAGGCCACCGTCAGACCGCTGGCCAAAAGCATATGGGCCAGCCGGTAGGGCAGTGAAGGGTTGAAGATGATGGCCCACCAGTCGACGGCATAGACGATCCCGTCGCGCAGCTCATACCCCGCGGGGGTGTGCATCCAGCTGTTGAGGACAAGGATCCAGAACGCACTCATCGTGGTGCCGAAGGCGACAAGGAAGGTGGCCAGCGTGTGCAGCCAGCCCGGCACGCGGCTGGCCCCAAAAAGCATGATGCCCAAGAACACCGCCTCAAGGAAAAAGGCGGTCAGCACCTCATAGGCCAGAAGGGGCCCCGCGACATTGCCAACGACCTCCATGAAGCCCGGCCAGTTGGTGCCAAACTGGAAGGACATGGTGATGCCCGAGACGACGCCAAGGGCAAAGGACAGGGCAAAGACTTTGACCCAGAACAGGTACAGATCCATCCACTTGCGGTCCGCCGTGCGATTGAAGCGCAGTTTGAAGAACAACAGCACCCAGCCAAGCGCGATGGTGATCGTTGGAAACAGGATGTGGAACGAGATATTCGTCGCGAACTGGATCCGGGACAGTAACAGCGTATCCATGATGCACCTTTTTGCTTTGGTGCAGAGATAGGCCCGTTTGCTGGGGTTGGAAGGGTCCTGCGACGGGCTGCCCCATGCGACAGGCTGTCAAGGAGCAGTCGGAGGGGGGGCAACCGGCGCGCTTAACCGCCCGTGTGGCTCATATGGCGGGTCATCTGGCCTGCAACGCCTTGGCGCGAATAGTCGAAATCATGGCCCTTGGGTTTGCGGGCGATGGCGGCGCGGATCGCGGCGTGCAGGGCTGCATCATCGGCGCTGGCGCGCAAGGGCGCGCGCAGGTCGGCCATGTCCTCTTGGCCAAGGCACATGTAGAGTTCGCCCGTGCAGGTCAGGCGCACCCGGTTGCAGCTTTCGCAGAAGTTATGGGTCAGGGGGGTGATGAACCCCACCTTTTGCCCGGTCTCGTTCAGCCGGACATAGCGGGCTGGACCGCCGCTGCGCTCGGCCAGATCGGTCAGGGTAAAGCGGGTTTCCAGCCTGGCGCGCAGATCTTTCAGGCTCCAGTACTGGTCGATCCGCTGGATATCGCCCATCTCGCCCATTGGCATGACTTCGATGAAGGTCAGGTCATGGCCTTGATCCGCGCACCAGTCGACCAGCGGGAAAAGCTCATCTTCGTTGAAGCCCTTGAGGGCGACGGCGTTGATTTTGACCTTCATCCCGGCGGCTTGCGCTGCCTTGATCCCGTCGAGCACTTGCGGCAGGCGGCCCCAGCGGGTGATTTCGGCAAACTTAGTTGGGTCCAGAGTGTCAAGCGAGACGTTGATGCGCTTGATCCCGCACTCGGCGAGTTCGGTGGCGTGTTTCGCCAACTGGCTGCCGTTGGTGGTCAGCGTGAGTTCTTTCAGTGCGCCCGAGGCAAGGTGCCGCGACATGGCGCGGAAGAAGGTCATGATCCCTTTGCGCACCAAAGGCTCCCCCCCGGTGATCCGCAGCTTTTGCACCCCGGATGCGACGAAGGCCGAGCACAGCCGGTCAAGCTCTTCCAGCGTCAGGAGGTCGGCCTTTGGCAGGAAGGTCATGTGTTCGGTCATGCAATAGGTGCAGCGGAAATCGCAGCGGTCGGTGACCGAGACGCGCAGATAGCTGATCGCGCGGGCGAAAGGGTCGACAAGGGGGGGCAGGGGCGTGCTCATAAGTGAAAGGTAGGCGCTGGGAGGGGCTGCGACAAGGTGGAAAGCGGCAGTTGCGCGGGCTGGGGCGGCAGACTATCGTCGGGGTATCATGAAACAGATTTTACTTTTGACCTTGGGTGCGGTGGTGTTGGCGTCTTGTGGCGCCTTTGGCGGGCTGCAGCCCAAGTCGCAGACGCCCGATGTGCAGATTGTGATGCCGCTGGACCCGACGGTTGTCTTGCCGCCGCCGGTGGGGGCGAATACCGCAGCGACGCTCGACACCACGACCGAGGCGCAGCGCGCGGCCGCTGTGGCCGCCCCTGTGGCAGGTGCGCGCGAACTGGGCAAAGTCACCGTGGCGCTGGGCAGCCCGGCAGAGCCGGGGTTTTGGTTGAGAACCGCGCTCGTCACTGCGCCGGGCAAGGGCAAGGTGGTGACCGCAAGCGGGGCGAGTGTGGCGGTGGACCTTCAGCCCGGATCGGGCGGGGCGCTGTTGTCACTCGCGGCCTATCGGGCGCTTGGGCTTTCCTTGACGGATTTGCCTGAGGTGACAGTGTTTATGGAGTAATGGTCCGTGGTTGCCCCGCGCGCCTGTGCAAGGGCCTGCTTTGCGCGGTTAGCTTTGCATGATGATAAGCCAACCCGTTATCAGCACTGAGATTTCACCAATCGGAAGCGGAATGAGTGTGAGCGACAGGCGCAAGGGCGTTGCCTGTGCTTTGCCTTCCAGGATCGGCTCTTGTGGTGCGAGGGTGGGAAAGCGGGGCTGGGGCATGGTGGGGCCAGAATTTAGGGTCTGCAGCCAGCATGTCGTGAAAGATTTGACAAGAGTTTAACAAAACAGAAGGCCCGGATCGCTCCGGGCCTTTGATTTGGAAACAGTGCGTTTCTTAGCGCGATGCCAGATCGCGCAGCACGTAGTGCAGCACGCCGCCGTGTTCGATGTATTCGATCTCGATCGCGGTATCGATGCGGCACTTGATCTGGATGGTTTTCTTCGATCCGTCGCCATAGGTGATGTGGCAAGGCACCGTCGACAGTGGCTTCAGGTTGCCCTCCAGCCCTTCGATGGAGACCACTTCGTCCCCCTTCAGGCCCAGCGATTTGCGGGTGTCGCCGCCGGTGAATTCGAAGGGGATCACGCCCATGCCGACAAGGTTCGAGCGGTGGATACGCTCAAACGATTCCGCGATCACCGCCTTGACGCCCAGAAGGGCCGTGCCCTTGGCGGCCCAATCGCGCGAGGAGCCTGCGCCGTATTCGATGCCGCCGAAGATCACCAAGGGCGTGCCGTTTGCCTGATAGGCCATCGAGGCGTCATAGATCGAGGTCTGCTTGCCGTCCGGGCCAAGGGTATAGCCGCCTTCAACGCCATCAAGCATCTCGTTCTTGATGCGGATATTGGCGAAGGTGCCGCGCATCATGACTTCGTGGTTGCCGCGACGTGAGCCGTAGGAATTGAACTCGGAAACCGGAACCTGACGTTCGGTCAGATACTGGCCTGCCGGGTGGTTGGCTTTGAAGCCGCCTGCCGGCGAGATGTGGTCGGTGGTGATCATGTCGCCCAGAAGCGCCAGCACGCGGGCGCCAGACAGGTTCTTGATCGCGCCCTTGGTCTTGGCCATGCCTTTGAAATAGGGCGGGTTCTGGATGTAGGTGGAATCTGCCGGCCAGTCGTAGGTTTCCGAATCCGTCACCTTGACGCCTTGCCACTTGGCATCGCCCTTGAACACATCGGCGTATTTCTTCTGGAAGGCTTCGCGCGTCACGGTGGCGTGGACGAGGTCGGCGATTTCCTTGTTCGTGGGCCAGATGTCTTTCAGATAGACCGGCTTGCCGTCTTTCGAGGTGCCCAAAGGCTCAGTGGTCAGGTCGATGTTCATGTCACCGGCCAGCGCATAAGCGACGACCAAAGGCGGCGAGGCAAGATAGTTGGCGCGCACGTCGGGCGAGATGCGGCCTTCGAAATTGCGGTTGCCGGAGAGGACGGCGGTCGCCACCAGATCCCCCTCGGCGATGGCGGCAGAGATTTCCGGCTGCAAGGGGCCCGAGTTGCCGATGCAGGTGGTGCAGCCATAGCCGACAAGGTTGAAGCCGACGGCATCAAGGTCTTCCTGCAGGCCCGCGGCGTTCAGGTATTCGCTTACGACTTGGCTTCCGGGGGCGAGCGAGGTCTTCACCCACGGCTTGCGGGTCAGGCCCAGTGCGCGGGCTTTGCGGGCCACAAGGCCAGCGCCGATCATCACATAGGGGTTCGAGGTGTTGGTGCACGACGTGATCGAGGCGATTACGACCTTGCCCGAGGACATGGTGTAGCTTTCGCCCTTTACAGCGACTTCCACGCCCTGCGGGCGTTTGAACGAGCCTTCCATTTCCTTAGCAAACGAGGCTTTTGCATCGGTCAGGGGCAAGAAGTCCTGCGGGCGCTTCGGGCCGGAGATGGCCGGAACGATGGTGCCCATGTCAAGGTGCAGGGTCGAGGTGTAGATCGGGTCATAAGACCCATCGCGCCACATGCCGTTGGCCTTGGCGTAAGCCTCAACCAGCGCAATCCGGGTCTCATCGCGGCCGGTGTTCTTCAGATAGCGGATGGTTTCGGCATCAATCGGGAAGAAGCCGCAGGTGGCGCCGTATTCGGGGGCCATGTTGGCGATCGTGGCACGGTCGGCGAGCGGCAGATTGTCCAGACCTTCGCCGTAGAATTCGACGAATTTGTTCACCACGCCATGCTTGCGCAGCATCTGCACGACTTTCAGCACAAGGTCAGTTGCCGTGGTGCCTTCCATCATCGCGCCGGTCAGTTTGAAGCCGACAACTTCGGGGATCAGCATGGAGACGGGCTGGCCCAGCATGGCGGCTTCGGCCTCGATCCCGCCGACGCCCCAGCCCAGAACGGCCATGCCGTTGACCATGGTGGTGTGGCTGTCGGTGCCGACGAGCGTGTCGGGATAGGCGACCTCATGGCCGTTCTGGTCGGTGTCGGTCCAGACGGTCTGGGCCAGATATTCAAGGTTCACCTGATGGCAAATCCCGGTTCCGGGCGGCACGACGCGGAAGTTGTTAAACGCGTTCTGGCCCCATTTCAGGAAGACATAACGCTCCATGTTCCGCTCATATTCGCGATCGACGTTGGCCTGAAACGCGCGGGGGGTGCCGAATTCGTCGATCATCACCGAGTGGTCGATGACCAGATCAACAGGTGCCAGCGGGTTGATGGCTTGGGCCTTGCCGCCCAGCCCCTTGATGCCGTCGCGCATCGCCGCCAAATCGACCACGGCCGGAACGCCGGTGAAGTCCTGCATCAAGACGCGGGCGGGGCGGTAGGCAATTTCAATGGGGTTCTTGCCGCCCATCTTGCCCCAGTCGGAGAAGGCTTTGATATCGTTCACCGAAACCGTCTTGCCATCTTCAAACCGCAGCATGTTTTCCAACACGACCTTGAGCGCTGCGGGAAGTTTGGAGAACTCTCCCAAGCCTGCCTTTTCAGCGGCGGGGATCGAGTAATAGGATATGGTTTTGCCGCCTGCAGTCAGGGTCTGGCGGGTTTTGGCGGTGTCGTGTCCGACGGTCACGGTCATGGGGGCCTCCATTGGCTGGACTGGACGGGTGTTTGCCGCAAGGACGCGACCCGCGCAAGGGAATCATTCTGGCTTGGGCGGCATTGTATGCAATTGTATGCCGAAATGAAAGAGGCGTTGTGCTGCTTTGATGACGGCTCCGTGTGATGCAGGGCGGGGTGGCTCGCAAAACCTTGATTGGCGCGCGGGGTTGGGGTCTTGTAGACAGAGGCGGCAAGCAGGGAACGGGTTCACCATGATGCGACAAATGATGCGTGCCGCCTGTGGGCTTTGGCTGTGCGGGCTCAGCCCTGTGTTGGCCCAAGAGGCCGCATCGCCGGTGGTGGTGGAGCTTTACACCTCGCAGGGCTGTTCGTCTTGTCCCCCTGCAGACGCGCTTTTGGCCGATCTGGCCGATCAGCCTGGCGTTATTCCTTTGGCGCTGCATGTGGATTACTGGGATTACATCGGCTGGAAAGATGAATTCGCCCATCCCGGCTTTACCAAGCGGCAAAAAGCCTATGCGAAGGCGGCGGGTGAGCGGATGGTCTATACCCCGCAAATGATTGTGCATGGCGGTGTGCGCGTGGTGGGCCATGAGCCCGAGGCGGTGGCGGCGGCCATTGCGGCGGCAGCAGACCGCCCGGCACCGGTGCGGCTAACGGTGTGGCGGCAGGGTGGGCAGATCATGATCGAGGTTGAGGCGGACCCGCCCTTGACCTCACCTGCGATGGTGCAGCTTGTGGGCTATCGCGAGTCCGCGAAGGTTGAGATTGCACGCGGCGAGAATGCCGGGTTGGCGATCGAGTACCGCAACATCGTGACCTCATGGGACCAGTTGGGTGATTGGTCAGGCCAAGAGCCTTTGTCGATCCGCGCGCCGGATATTGAGGGGCGGGCCGTGGTGATCGTGCAGCGCGCTGGGCTGGCCGAAATTCTGGCGGCGGTGGCGGTCGAATAAGGGATGCAGGGCGCGAGGCCGCTGGTCACTTCCAGCGGCGGTGAATCCAAAACCATTGGTCGATGTTCTGGCGGACAATGGCTTCAAGGCTGTCGTTCAGCGCTTGGGTCATGGCTTCGGGTGTGCCGTGGGGGATTGGCGCTTCGACGATGATCTGGAAAGACAACCCGTCGGGCTGGCGCACAGCATAGGTCGGGATCACCAAAGCGTCGTATTTCAGCGCGAGTTCTGCGGCCGAAAGTGCGGTCATCGCGGTCTGGTCGAAGAAGGTCAGGGGGGCGCCGTGGCGCATGGCCTGATCCATCAAGAGCCCCAGCATACCGCCCGACCGCAGATGCCGCACCATGTCACCCAGCCCCTTTTTGCCGCGCGGAAATAGTGGCGTGCCGATCTGGGAGATCGCGGCGACATAGTGGTCGTTGAAGTAGGGGTTCTTCATCGGGTTATAGAGCGCGCCGACCCGATAGCCGCGCGCGATCAGGGCGGCGCGGCTGGCGTCGTAATTGCCGAAATGCCCCGTCACCAGAATGACCGGTCGGCCCGCCTGATGCGCGGCTTCTAGGGCGGCTACGCCGTCGCCCGTCAGGGGGTGGCTGACGGCATGGGCAGTGAATTCGGCACCGGAATAGATTTCGATCAGGGTGCGGCCGACGTTGTCGGGCACGGCCCGCGTGATGCGGGCCACCTCGGCGGCGGGCAGATCTGGCAGGATCAGCGCAAGGTTCGCCCGAATGCGGCGGCTATATCCTGCTAGAGGGGCCACAAGGCGCGAGACGACCCAACCCGCCAAGGGCACGCGCCAGCGGTAGGGCAGGCGAAGCATCCCCCAAAAGAGCGCGCGGAGGGCACGGTCTTGCAGCCAGTGGGCGGCGGTGTGGTGGGGGGTGTCAGTCATCAGACCCTGTCTGGGATTTCCGCGCATGGAGGGTTTCGCGGTGCCAGACATAAAGCCCCGCCCCCACGATCACAAGCGCTCCGACCATCGTCCAGCCATCGGGCCAGTGGTTGAAGAACAGGACCGACCAGAGCGTAGAAAACAGGATGCCCAGATAGGTGAAGGGGGCAACGACCGAGGCTTCGGTGGTGGAAAAGGACCGGATGATGCAAAGCTGCGCCGCCGTGCCAAGACAGCCGACGAGGAAGAACAGCCCAAGGTCGGGTAAGGTGGGCGTGACCCAGACGAAGGGCAGCGCGAACCCGCCAAGGATCGCCCCAAAGAGGGCACCGTACATCAGCGAGGTCCAGAACGGCTCTTTCATGCCGATATGGCGCGTGAGAAGCGCATTTCCCGCATAGGCCACGGCATTGGCCAAGGGCAGAAGGGCGGCGAGGGTAAAGACCTCGGCCCCCGGGCGGATGATGATGAGCGCGCCGATCAGGGCGGCCACGACGCCAAAGATGCGGCGGGGGCCGAGTTTCTCGCCCAAAAACAGCGCCGCGCCAAGGGTGATGAGGACGGGGCTGGTGTCGGCCAGGGCGGTGGCTTCGGGCAGGCTGATATAGGCCAGTGACACAAAGAAAAAGGCGGTGGCCATGAATTGGCAAGCCGAGCGGACCACATGTAGCCAAGGGTGCTGGGTGCGCAGCATTGGGCCCATGCGGGGACCCAGCAGGATGGCGACGATCAACGCTTGCCCGGCAAAGCGGGCCCAGATCACCTGCGGTGCCGGGTAGCGTTCGATCAGCCCTTTGGCGACCGCGTCCATGATGGTGAAGAGGAACACCGCAAGGATCATCAGAAGGATGCCCTTGCGGGTGGAATGGGCGGTCATGGGGCGGGGTCCGGGGTTGGGCAGTGGGCGCAACATGGACGAGATTGGTCGCGGGGGAAAGGGCGGATGGGGCGGCGGCCCAAGGGTGGGGGTGGGTTTATGGGGTAGAGTGAAGTCGTGCCCCCAGCCCCGGCCCCTCCCCACGAGGGGGAGGGAAGACGCGGGAGGTGACGGGCCGGATTACTCGGCGGCGCGCAGGCCGGGGCCCTCTAGGCGGCTGCGCAGGTCTGCTTGACCGGCCTCAAGCGCGGCGATCTGGGCGGCCAGCGTCTCGGGGCTGGGGCTTTCCGGCTCGGCCTCTTTGTCGCCGATGAAGTACGAGAAGAAGCGGCTGATGAGGCGCGAGAGGTCGTCCATGATGAGGTAGAAGGACGGCACCACGACAAGCGACAGCACGGTCGAGACGATGATGCCGCCGATCACGGCTGTCGCCATCGGTGCGCGGAAGGCCCCGCCCTCGCCGACGCCAAGGGCCGAGGGTAGCATGCCCGCCGACATGGCGATTGAGGTCATGACGATGGGTTGGGCGCGTTTGTGTCCGGCCTCGATCACTGCGGCCATGCGGTCAAGCCCGCGGGCGCGCATCTCGATGATGAAGTCGATCAGCAGGATGGCGTTTTTGGTCACGATTCCCATCAGCATCAGGATGCCGATCAGGACCGGCATCGACAGGGCGGAGCCGGTGAGGATCAGCGCGGCGGCTACCCCGCCGATGGCGAGTGGGAGCGAGAGGAGGATGGTGAAGGGCTGGATGACCGAGCGGAAGAGGAGGATCAGCACGCTGAGAACCAACATCAGCCCCATGATCATGGCATTGCCGAAGGAGGTATTTAGTTCTGCCTGCACCTCGGCGTCGCCGGCTTCCGACACCTTGACGCCCGCGGGCAGCGGGGTTGCGGCGACGATCTCGTTAAAGCGCTCTTTGGCGGTGCCAAGGGCTACGCCCAAGGGCAAAGAGGCGCCGATCACGGCTTGGCGTTCGCGGTTGAAGCGCTTCACCGTAGCCGGACCCTCGCCGATCTCAACATCGGCCACTGCCGAAAGCGGCACCAGCGCGCCGGTGGCGGTTTGCACCTTGAGCGCGGCGATGCGGGCCAGATCCTCGCGGCTGATGTCGGCCAGTTGGACGCGCACCGGGATCAGCCGGTTGTCCAGCGACACTTGCGCCAAGGCTGCATCCAGATCGCCGATGGTGGCGATGCGCAGGGTTTGCGCGATGGCGGCGGCGGTGACGCCAAGGCGGGCGGCCTCATCGGCGCGGGGGGTGATCTGTACCTCGGGGCGCGGGAGCGCGCCTTCGGCGGAGAGGCCGGTCAGCGTGGGTTCACCGCGCAGCGCGTCTTGCAGGGCTTGCACGGCGGTGTTGAGATCGGCGTCATTGCTGGCCAAGACCGAATAGGAAATATCGCGGTCGCCACGGTCGTTCAGCTTGGCAGTGCGGATGTCGGGGATGAGGGCGAGCTTTTCAAAGATATCGACCTCGATCTGGTTTTGCGTGCGGGTGCGGCCCGGGTTTTCAAGTGTGGGCACCACAAGGGACAGCACCGGGATCTTGTTGCCGATCTCGGTCAGGCGGCGGATGAGCGAGTGATCCAGCCGCTCAAGCACCACGGCCACTGAGGCGCGGCGCAGGTCCAACTCGCCGCGCGGTGAGGTGCCGCCAAGCACAAACACATCGCGCACGCCTTCGATGTCCTTGATCGCCGCGGTGATGTTTTGCGTGGTACGGTCGGTGTCTTCCAGCGTTGATCCGGGCGGGAGTTCGACCGAGACCGAGATGCGGCTGACATCTTCGGGCGGCAAGAAAGAGCCGGGCACTTGCAGCATGAAATAGACCGAGACGATCAAGACGCCGATGGCGGACAGAAGGGTGATGAAATAGCTGGGCAATTTCCAACGGGTCAGGGGCAGCGGGATGCCGCCTTGGATGGAGCGGTTCACGAAGGCCAGATAGCGCGTCATGACCGGGCCATCGCCTTCGCCTTCATGATGTCCAGCGTTGGCGTCCTTGGTGGTCATGAGGTAAGCGGCCATCATCGGGGTGATGAGGCGGGCGACGAGAAGCGAAAAGCCGACAGCGATGGCAACGGTCAGGCCAAACTGGCGGAAGTATTGGCCGGGAATGCCGCCCATAAAGCTGACGGGCACAAAGACTGCGATGATGGTGAAGGTGGTGGCAATCACCGCAAGGCCGATTTCATCGGCAGCGTCAATCGACGCGCGGTAGGGGGTTTTTCCCATTCGGATGTGTCGGGCGATGTTCTCGATTTCCACAATCGCATCGTCGACAAGGATGCCGGTGGCAAGCGTGATGGCCAGAAAGCTGACAAGGTTGAGCGAGAAGCCCAGAAGGTCCATGATCCAGAAGGTGGGTACGGCCGACAGGGGCAGGGCCACCGCGGTGATCAGCGTGGCGCGCCAGTTGCGCAGGAAGGCGAACACCACAAGGACCGCGAGGATCGAGCCTTCGATAAGCGTGTGGATCGCGCTTTCGTAATTGCCATAGGTGTAGAACACGGTTTCATCGACAAGGGTGATGCCGACGGTGGGGTGGTCGGCGCGAAGCGTGTCGAGCGTGGCGTTGACGGTTTCGGCCACCGACACCTCAGATGCGCCTTTGGCGCGGAAGATGGCGAAGGTGACGACCTGATCGCCGTTCAGCCGCGAGAAAGATTTGAGGTCCTGATAGCCGTCGACCACTTCGCCCAGATCGGCGAGCCGCACATGGCGACCGCCGGGCAGGAAGATTGGCGTCTCGGCCAGACCTTGGACGGTTTGGGCATCGCCAAGGGTGCGGATGGCCTGCTGGGCGGTGCCGATCTCGGCCTTGCCGCCGCCGACGTTGGTGTTGGTGAGCCGAAGTTGGTTCGACACGGTGGTGGCGGTGATGCCGTAGCTTTCCAGCTTGACCGGATCAAGCGCCACGCGCACCTCGCGGTCGGCCCCGCCATAGCGTTCGACCTTGCCGACGCCGGGGCGGCCCTGAAGCACGCGGATGATGGTGTCATCGACGAACCATGACATTTCTTCAAGCGTCATGTCGGGCGCGGTGACCGCAAAGGTCATGATGGCCTGACCTTCGATGTCGATGCGGGTGACGATGGGGGCTTCGATCGAGGAAGGCAGGTCGCCCCGGATGCGGTCGATGGCGTCTTTGGTGTCTTGCACCGCCTTGTCGGTTGGCACCTCCATGCGGAATTCGACAGCTGTGGTCGAGATGCCGTCAGAGATCGTCGTGGTGACGTTCTTGGCACCTGTCAGGCCCGCAACCGCGTCTTCGATCTTTTTGGTGATCTGAGTTTCCATCTCGGCAGGCGCGGCACCCGGTTGGGCGACGGCGACGGCGACGACGGGAATGTCGATGTTCGGAAACCGGGTGACGGGCAGGGCGTTGAAGGATTGCCAGCCCAGCACCATGAGCATGAAGAACGCTAGAAGGGGCGCGACGGGGTTCTTGATGGCCCAAGCGGAGAAGTTCATGTGGGCTTACTCCTTGGCTGCAACCGGGGTGATCCGGTCGCCGTCGCGGACAAAGGCCCCGGCCTTGGCGACGATCTGGTCGCCGGGGGCAAGGCCGGTGAGGATCTCGATCCAGCCAGAATCGCGGATGCCGGTGGTGACCGGCACCAAGTTTGCGGTGTCGCCGGTGACCTTAAGTGCGGTTTGACCGCCCGCGCTGACGCCAAGAGCGGTGATCGGGGCGGCGGCGGTTTCGCGTTCTGTCACAAGGACTTCGGCCATGGCATACATGCCCGGGCGGACCCCTGCGGCATCGTCGATGGTGATGCGGACGCGGCCCATGCGGGTGGCGGTGTCAATGGCGGGTTCCACCAGACGCACGGTGCCTTTGCGCGGGCCGGTGTCGCCCACGAGGTGCAGTGTCACGGTTTGGCCGGGGGCAAGGCGCAGGACATCGCCTTCGGCCACATCAGCGCGCAGTTCCAGCGCATTGTCGCGGATCATGGAGAACATGGGCATGGCGGCAGAGGCAATCGCGCCGACTTGGGCGGAGCGGGCGGTGATTTCGCCAGCGACCGGGGCCTTGACCTCGGTGCGTGAGAGCAACAATTCGACATTGGCGAGCTGCGCCTCGACAAGGGCGAGATTGGCGCGGGCGGCTTCGAGCGATTGCACCGCGCCAATGGCGGCGGCGCGGGCCTTGTCGGCGGCGGCCTGCGAGGAGGAACCTTGGGCGAGAAGCGTTTCGGCGCGGGTGGCGACGCGCTGGGCCTCATCGGCCTGTGCCTCACCTTGCGGAATGGCAGCACGGGCGGCGGCAAGGGAGGCCGTGAGTTGGGCCTTTTGCAAGGTGAGGGTGGAGGTCGAAAGTCGCGCGAGCACTTGGCCGTCGGTGACCTGATCGCCGATATCGGCCAGAAGCGCTTCGATCTGCTGTCCTTCAACAAGGGGGGCGACCTGCACCTGTTCCACCGCACCGATCAAGCCCGAAGCGATGACGATATCGCGCATGGTGCGGCTTTGAACGGTGGTCACGGTGATATGGGGCGCGGGCACGGCGGCCGCAGCCTCGGGGCTTGCCGCCTCGGCCCAGAGGGGGCTCATAGGCAAGGCGAAAAGGGCAGCGGTGCAAAGGGCAATGGTGAGGCGCATGGGTCAGGCTTTCCGAAGGGCGAGGATGTCGCTCATGGTCGTGTCGATGGCGCGTTGGATCAGCGCGGTGAGGTCGGCGCGGATCGGCTCGGCCGTGGGCGGCAGCATGGCGGCGGATTTGAAGAGAGTGATGGCAAAGGCCGCATGGGCGGGGAAGCGGGCCGTGATCTCGGCCTCGGTCAGGCCGGTTTCAGCCGCGAAGATGCGATTGAGATAGGCCGCGATCTGGGTTTCCATGTCGCAGGCGGCTTGACCGATTTCCGGCTTGCGCTGGGCGGCGGCGGTGATTTCGGCCCAAAGCTGGCCGTCTTCGCGGGTTCGGTGGACGTCGAGCCGGGCTTGCATCAGGCTGCGCAGGCCCTCCATCGGGGCGGGCGATTGCAGGACGGTCAGGAATTCGCCCTCCATCTCGGCCAGATCTTGGGCGATGAGCGCCTGAACGATGGCGTATTTCGACGGAAAATAGCGGTAGAAGTTGCCGACGCTCATCCCGGCGGCGCGGGCGAGATCTTGCATGGAGGCGCCGTCAAAGCCTTTTTCGGCAAAGGCCCCGCGCACGAGCGCAAGGATTTCGACAGTGCGGCCGTCATGTCTGGCCTCGGGGCGCAAGGACAATTGGGTGGCGGTCATGGGGGTAAGTCTGCCGATTGAGAATGAACGTTCATTCATAGTTGGTTTTGCGCGGCGAAAGGTCAAGCCCTGGTGCTGGGTTAGTTTGGTGCGGCGCGGATCAGGCATCGGCGGGGTTTGGCCAGTTCCCGTTGCGAAGCCGAGGGCTGCCGTGTATCAGGCGAGGAACGAACGACACGGGGTCAGGAGGGCGACATGCGTCGAGTGGTGGTCACAGGTCTTGGGATGGTTACGCCTTTGGCGTGCGGGGTTGAGGAAACCTGGAGCCGTCTGTTGGCTGGCCAGTCGGGGGCAGGACCGATCACCCGGTTCGATCCGGTGAATGTTGTCACGCAATATGCCTGCGAGATCCCGATGGGGGATGGCTCGGACGGCACCTTTAATCCGGATGATTGGATGGACGCGAAGGACCGCCGCAAGGTGGATGACTTCATCCTTTATGGCATGGCGGCGGCGACGCAAGCGGTGCGGGATTCGGGCTGGGAGCCGGTGACGGAAGACGATCGCTGCCGCACTGGCGTGATGATTGGCTCGGGCATTGGCGGGCTGACCTCGATCGCCGAGACGGCGGTCTTGATCAAGGAAAAGGGACCAAAGCGCGTGTCGCCGTTCTTTATTCCGGGCGCGCTGATCAACCTTGTGTCGGGGCAGGTGTCTATTCGCTTTGGCTTTAAGGGACCGAACCATGCGGTGGTGACGGCCTGTTCGACGGGCGCCCATGCGATTGGCGATGCGGCCCGGATGATTGCCTTTGGTGATGCCGATGTGATGGTGGCCGGGGGCGCAGAAAGCCCGATCAGCGAGATCGGCATTGCTGGGTTCAACGCCTGCAAGGCGCTGTCCACCAAGCGGGCCGATGAGCCTGCCAAGGCCAGTCGCCCCTATGATGCGGACCGCGACGGGTTCGTGATGGGGGAAGGCGCTGGCGTGGTGGTCTTGGAGGAATACGAGCACGCCAAGGCGCGCGGGGCCAAGATTTATGCCGAGGTTTTGGGTTACGGAATGTCGGGCGATGCCTATCACATCACCGCGCCCTCGGAAGATGGGGATGGGGGGTTCCGGTCGATGACCATGGCGCTGAACCGCGCCGGGATCACGGCGGATCAGGTGGATTACATCAACGCCCATGGCACCTCGACCATGGCGGATACGATTGAGCTTGGCGCGGTGGAGCGGCTCTTGGGCCATGCGGCGGGAAAGGCCACGATGTCATCGACCAAATCCTCGATTGGCCATTTGTTGGGGGCTGCAGGTGCCGTAGAGGCGATTTTCTGCGTGCTTGCCCTGCGGGACCAGATCGCGCCGCCGACGATCAACCTCGACACGCCTGCGGTGCAGCCTAAACTGGACCTTGCTCCGAACAAGGCTGTGAAGCGCAAGATCGACGTGGCTTTGTCCAACAGCTTTGGCTTTGGCGGCACCAATGCCAGCCTTGTGCTGGGCCGGGTGAGCTAAGCCATGTGGCGCGCGGTTGCCTCGAACGCGCTGACGTTGTTCATTGTGCTGCTGGTTGTTGCAGCGGGCCTGCTGACCTTGGGTCGGCAGGCCTATACGGGACCCGGGCCCTTGGCACAGGCTGTGTGTTTCAAGGTGGAGCGCGGTGCGAGTTTAAGTCAGGTGAGCCGGGCTTTGGAGGCGCAAGGGGCGATCAGTGATGCACGGATCTTCCGGATCGGGGCGGATTACACCGACAAAAGCGGGGCGCTGAAGTTTGGCAGTTACCTGATCCCACCGGGATCTTCGATGGAGCAAGTGATTGACCAGTTGACGGCGGGCGGCCAGTCCAGCTGTGGGCGTGAGGTCAATTTTCGCATCAGCGTGAACTCGACAGATGTGGTGCTGCGCGAGTTGGACCCTGCAACCGACCGCTATGTTGAGGTGGTGAAGTTCGATCCCGCCGTGGGTCCGGTGCCAGCGGAGTATACCGAGGCGGCGACGGCCGATGATGTTCGTTTGCGCATCACGGTCGCCGAAGGTGTTACCAGTTGGCAGGTGGTGGAAGGGCTGAAGCGGGCCGAGTTTATGGCGGGCGAGTTGGATCAGGTGCCGCCAGAGGGATCTTTGGCCCCTGACAGTTATGAGGTGGACCGCGGCGCGGACCGTGCGGCTTTGTTGGGCGAGATGGCAGACCGGCAGGCGCGGATCGTGGCCGAGCTTTGGGAGACGCGGGCGGCCGATCTGCCCTATGACACGCCCGAAGAGGCGATGGTCATGGCGTCGATCGTGGAAAAGGAAACCGCGGTGGCCGACGAACGGGGCCGGGTGGCCAGCGTCTTCGTCAACCGTTTGCGTCAGGGGATGCGGTTGCAGACCGACCCCACGGTGATTTACGGCATCACCAATGGCGAGGGCGTCTTGGGTCGGGGCCTTCGTCAAAGCGAGTTGCGGCGCGAGACACCTTATAACACCTATGTCATCGACGGACTGCCGCCGGGGCCAATTGCCAATCCGGGACGCGCGGCGATTGAAGCGGCTTTGAACCCGGACGGGTCGGATTTCCTGTTCTTTGTGGCCGATGGCACGGGCGGCCATGCCTTTGCCCGCACTCTGGACGAGCACAATGCCAACGTCGCCAAGTGGCGCGAGATTGAGGCGGAGTTGCTGAAGGCGCAGGAAGAGGCCGAGGCGGCGGGGGATTGAGGGTTAACGTGTGGTTAAGGGCGCGCGCGCCAAGACATTGATCTTGAACGGAAATGCTTTGACTCTGCGGGCGCTCTGATGTAGGGTTTCTGTCATGCTAGGAGAGATGGGCAAGCGGCCGGGGGCAACCCCGTGCCGCTTTTTCATTTCGCGCATGTGAGGAGCATGAGGGGGCAGCCAGCGACGATGACAATCAATTTCTCCTCGGGGGACGAGCCGCCAGTGGACATGCTGGCGACCACAGAAATCTGGCTACGTGAGGCGGCTGAGGCTTTGGCAGGCACCGTTCACTCGATCAAGTCCGGCGAGTTCGGCAAGGTCAAGGACGCGGTGGAGTGCATCAAGGGGCTGAAGGCGGCGGTGCATCTGGCCATAGAAGAAGGAAATCGTGTTGAAAAACTCCGCAAGCAAGTTGCCGGGTCTGTCGGAACCGGCAGCCTCGACATGGACGCCGCGCGCGATGAAATCGGGCGCAGGTTGGCTCGCCTCCGCGACGCCGGAGGCGATTGAGGCGTTTTTGGAAGGGCTCAGCGACAACGCGCTGTTGGCGCTGCCGTGGCTTTTTGAATTCTGGGCTTTGCCGCATCAGGTGCCGCCCGAAGGCGCGTGGAAAACATGGGTGATCATGGGCGGGCGCGGTGCGGGGAAAACCCGCGCTGGGGCTGAATGGGTGCGCGCCGAGGTGGAGGGGGCGACCCCGATGGCGCCGGGCCGCGCGCGGCGGGTCGCGCTTGTGGGCGAAACGGTGGATCAGGTGCGCGAGGTGATGGTGATGGGGGAGAGCGGGATTCTGGCCTGCTCGCCACCGGATCGGCGGCCCGAGTGGCATGCGACGCGGCGCCAGCTTGTCTGGCCCAATGGCGCGGTGGCGCAGGTGTTTTCGGCCCATAATCCGGCCAGTTTGCGCGGTCCGCAGTTCGATGCCGCTTGGGCCGATGAGTTGGCGAAATGGCCCAAGGCGCAAGAGGCTTGGGACCAGTTGCAGTTTGGCTTGCGGCTTGGCGAGGCGCCTCGGCAGGTGGTGACGACGACGCCGCAGAATGTTGAGGTGTTGAAGGCGATCTTGAAGAACCCCTCGACCGTGACCACCCATGCGCCGACCGAGGCCAACCGCGCGCATCTGGCGGCGAGTTTCCTGGAGGAGGTGCGCGCGCGCTATGGCGGCACGCGGCTGGGGCGGCAGGAGTTGGACGGGCTTTTGTTGGAGGATGTGGAGGGCAGCCTGTGGTCTGCGGCGCAATTGGACGCGGCGCGGGTGGCGGTGGTGCCTGTCTTTAGCCGGATCGTCGTGGCGGTGGACCCGGCGGTGAGCCAAGGCGGTGGCAGCGATGAGTGCGGGATTGTGGTGGTGGGGGCGGTGACAGAGGGGCCGCCGCAAAACTGGCGGGCGGTGGTCTTGGAGGATGCCTCTGTGCGGATGTCCTCGCCCGAGACATGGGCGCGGGCCGCCTTGGCGGCGATGGCGCGGCATAAGGCGGATCGGCTTGTCGTTGAGGTGAACCAAGGCGGGGATCTGGTGACCAGCGTGATCCGGGGCGTGGATGCGCTGGTGCCGATCAAGGCGGTGCATGCCAGCAAGGGCAAGGTGGCGCGGGCCGAGCCGGTGGCGGCCTTGTATGAGCAGGGCCGTGTGGCGCATCTGCGCGGGCTTACCGCGCTGGAAGAGCAGATGTGCCGCATGACGGTGCAAGGTTATCGGGGCAAGGGCAGCCCTGACCGGGTGGATGCGCTGGTTTGGGCGTTGACCGAGCTGATTGTTGACCCCTCGCAAGCCTTTGTCGCCCCAAGGCTGCGCACGCTGGGTTAACGCCCCTTAAGGATTGCCGCTTTAGGGTGGTGTTCAGATCACAAGACAGCGGCCGCCGAGTTGGGGGACCGTGAACGGCGGGCCTTTTGCGGGGCACGCGACAAAGGAGCTTTGCGAGATGGTGTTCGATTTCCTGAAGCGCGCGCCGGGGGCGGAGAAGGCGGCTGCGGCGAGTGTGACCGAGGCAAAGGCCTCGGCCCATGCTGGAGGCTTCGTGACCGAGGCAAAAGCCTCGGCCACGGGGCGCGTGGTGGCCTTTGGCTCCTCAGGCCGGGTGGCGTGGAGCCCGCGCGATGCGGTGAGCTTGGCGCGGTCGGGGTTTCAGGGCAACCCGATCGGCTTTCGCGCGGTCAAGCTGATTGCCGAGGCGGCGGCGGCGCTTCCCCTGGTTTTGCAGGATGCCGAGCGGCGCTATGAGGCGCACCCGGTGCTGGACTTGATCCGCCGCCCCAATGGTGTGCAGGGGCGCGCGGAGCTGTTTGAGGCGGTTTACGGGCATCTCTTGTTGTCGGGCAATGCCTATATCGAGGCGGTGCCGGGGGTGGGCGCGCTTCCGGGGGAGTTGCATGTGCTGCGATCCGACCGGATGGCGCTGGTGCCGGGGGCGGATGGCTGGCCGGTGGCTTATGATTACACCGTGTCGGGGCGCACGCACCGTTTTGCCATGAGCATCGACGCGCAGCCCATTTGCCATATCAAAACCTTCCATCCGCAGGATGACCATTACGGGTTCAGCCCCTTGCAGGCGGCGGCGGTGGCTTTGGATGTCCATACCAGCGCGAGTGCTTGGTCAAAGGCGTTGTTGGACAATGCCGCGCGGCCCTCAGGGGCGATTGTGTACAGAGGTGCAGATGGGCAGAGCCATTTGAGCAATGACCAATATGACCGGCTGTTGAGTGAGATGGAAAACCATCATCAGGGGGCCAAGAATGCGGGCCGTCCGATGCTGTTGGAAGGCGGGCTTGACTGGAAGCCGATGGGGTTCAGCCCCAGCGACATGGAGTTTCACCAGACCAAACAGGCGGCGGCGCGGGAGATTGCCATCGCCTTTGGCGTGCCGCCGATGCTGATGGGGATTCCGGGGGATGCGACCTATGCCAATTACCAGGAGGCGAACCGCGCATTTTACCGGCTGACCGTGCTGCCCTTGGTGCAGCGGGTGGCGGCGGGGGTGTCGCATTGGCTGTCGGGGTTTACGGGCGAGGCGGTGGAGTTGCGGCCCGATCTGGACCAGATTCCGGCCTTGGCGGTGGAGCGTGATCAGCAATGGGCGCGGGTGGGGGCGGCGGATTTCCTGACGTCGGTCGAAAAGCGGGCTTTGCTGGGTTTGCCGCGCCTGCCTGAGGCGGGAGTGGTGGAGGATGGTGAGGCGTGAGAAAGCCGGGCGAAAGCGGGTCGCGCTTTGTCTACGACAGTTTTGACGCCGCGGCGGCCCGGATCGAGGCGAATGAGCGGGTGGCCGAGGAGCGTTGGGCAGCGCTGGAATGGCGGCTGGGCCAGATTGATGCGGTGCTGGAGCGGTTGGAAAAGCGCATCTGGCTGGGGGTTTACGGGGTGGCCGCGTTTTTGTTGGCGCAGATGGCCGAGGCTTTGATCCAGGCGGCCACTAGGTAGAACGGTGAGGTGTGAGATGACGATTGCGGGTGAGCTTGAACGCAAAGACATGCAGGCGGTGGCAGGGGCCAGGATGGGCCTGCGGCTGACCGAGGGCCACGGGATCGAGGGCTATGCCAGCCTCTTTGGCAAGCGCGATCAGGGCGGCGATGTGGTGCTGAAGGGCGCCTATGCGGCCAGCCTCAAGCGATTGGCGGCGGGCGGGAGGGCGGTCAAGATGCTGTGGCAGCATGACCCGGCCCAGCCGATCGGCATTTGGGATGAGGTGCGCGAGGATGCCACGGGCCTTTGGGTCAAGGGGCGCTTGTTGCTCGATGTGGAGAAGGGCCGCGAGGCGGCGGCCCTTTTGGCGGCGGGCGCGATTGACGGGTTGTCGATTGGCTACCGCACCGTAAAGGCGGAACGCGATGGCAAGGGGCAGCGCCTTTTGCAGGAGTTGGAGCTTTGGGAGGTGTCCTTGGTGACCTTTCCGATGCTTCCCGAAGCGCGGGTGGCGGCCAAGGGCGACCTGCCTGAGGCCGAGATCTGGCGCAGTCTGGCGCAGGCTTTGACCGAAGCGGCAGAGGCCATGGCCGGGCGGCCCTAGGCCCGGTTTTTACGACCAAACCAAAGGATGAATGGAATGACCGAGACGAAGGCTCGGGCCGGGGAAGGTGTGCCTATGGCCACCCAATCGGCCCAAACTCCGGGTGCGGAAGTGAAAACCGCTCTGGTTGGATTTCTGAACGCCTTCAAGGGCTTTCAGGGTGAAGTGAAACAATCGTTGCAACATCAGGAAGAGCGTTTGACCATGCTGGATCGCAAACAGATGACTTTTGGCCGCCCTGCACTGGCCACCAGTGCCGAGGTGGAAGTGCCCCACAAGAAGGCCTTTGGCGCCTACTTGCGTTCGGGCGATGATGATGGCCTGCGTGGCCTTGTCTTGGAGGGCAAGGCCTTGTCGACCGCAGTGGCCGCTGATGGCGGCTATCTGGTCGATCCGCAGACCGCCGAGACCATTCGCTCAATGCTGGTGTCGACCTCTAGCTTGCGGGCTGCGGCCAATGTGGTGCAGGTGGATGCGACGTCGTTTGACGTGCTGATTGATCGGTCGGAGGTCGGTTCGGGCTGGGCGACGGAAGTGGCGCCGCAGGCGGAAACCGCGACCCCGTTGATTGATCGCATTTCGATCAAGTTGCATGAGCTGTCGGCCATGCCTAAGGCAAGCCAGCGGTTGCTGGATGACACCGCCTTTGACGTTGAGGGCTGGCTGGCTGGCAAGATCGCCACGCGCTTTATTCGTGCCGAGGCTGCGGCCTTTATCAACGGGGATGGTGTGGACAAGCCGCGCGGGATTTTGTTGCCGCCGAAGGTGGCCAATGCGTCCTGGACCTGGGGCAATCTGGGCTACATCCCGACGGGCGCTGCAGCGGATTTTGCCACCACCAATGCCAGCGATTGCATCGTGAATCTGGTCTATGCGCTGGGGGCGGATTACCGCGCCAATGGCACCTTCATCATGAATTCGAAAACCGCAGGTGCGGTGCGCAAGATGAAGGATGCCGATGGTCGCTTCATGTGGGGCGACAGCCTGCAGGCCGGGGAGCCCGCGCGTCTGATGGGCTATCCGGTGCTGATCTGCGAGGACATGCCGGATGTGGCGGCCAACAGCCACCCCATCGCCTTTGGCGATTTCACCGCTGGCTACACGATCGCCGAACGCCCCGATCTGCGCATCCTGCGCGATCCCTTCTCGGCCAAGCCGAACGTGCTGTTCTACGCCAACAAGCGCGTTGGTGGGGATGTCACCGACTTTGCAGCGATCAAGCTGCTGCGTGTCGCGGTCTCGTAAGGCGAGGCTGCGGGTCCGGCCCCTGTGAGGGGGCCGGATCTATTGGCGCGCGCGGGTTCGAAACGGGCCTTTGGGGCTGATGGCAAAGGATCTGAAGATGATGCTGACGGAAATGACGACGGTCCCCGTTGCGGCCCTGCCCGTGCAAGGGTTGAAAGACCATTTGCGGCTGGGGTCGGGGTTCACCGAGGATGGGCTGCAGGATGGGTTGATCGAGGCCTATCTGCGCGCCGCGATTGCGGTGGTGGAGGGGCGGATCGGCAAGATGCTGATCGCCCGGCGGTTCAAGTTGGAGCTTCAGGATTGGCGCGGGGCAGGCGAGCAGCCCTTGCCGGTGGCACCGGTGAGTTCGGTGGTGTCGGTCACGGTTCTGGATGTGCAGGGTGCGGCCACGGTGGTGGAGCCCGCGCGTTATCGGCTGGTGCCGGACATGCATCGGCCAAAGCTTGTGGCGGTGGGGGTCTTGTTGCCCGTCGTGCCGATGGATGGACGCGCCGAGGTGGTATTTGACGCAGGCTTTGGCGCGACATGGGCCGAGGTGCCGGTGGATCTGGCGCAGGCGGTGATGCTGCTGGCGGCTGAGTATTATGAGACGCGCCAGCCCGGAGATGGGGGGCAGGCGGGGCTGCCCTTTGCGGTGCAGGCGTTGATTGAGCGCTGGCGCACCGTGCGGATCTTGGGGGGTAAGCCATGAGCGCCCCTCGAAAGACGCCGCGTCTGGATCGCCGGATGGTCTTGGAGGCGCCCACGCGGGTGGCCGATGGGGCGGGTGGGTTTCAGCTGACCTGGGTGGTGCGGGGTGTTTTGTGGGCCGCGCTGACGCCCGGGGCGGGGCGCGAGGCGGCAGGGGTCGAGGTGCGTGCAGCGCAAGTGCCTTACCGCATCACCGTGCGCGGCGCGCCGGTAGGGTCTACGGCGCGGCCTCGGCCTGAGGATCGGCTGCGGGATGGGGCGCGGGTGTTCACCTTGCTGGCCGTGACCGAAGAGGGCCCGCGTGGCCAGTATCTGACCTGTTTTGCCCGTGAGGAGGATCCGGCATGAGCTATGCAGCGGCAGCGGCCTTGCAGGCGATCATTTACGGGGCGTTAAGTGCGGCACCTGCGCTTTCGGGGGTGAGCATCGTTGATGCCATGCCCCCCGGCACCACGCCCGGCACCTTCATTTTGATCGGCCCCGAAGTGGCGGTGGATCAGTCGGATGGCACGGGGGCGGGGGCGGAGCACCGCTTCACCATCAGCGTCATCAGCGATGCGACGGGGTTCTTGACCGCGAAATCGGTGGCCTCGGCCGCTTCGGCGGCGGTGTTGACGGGGGGGCTTAGCCTGACGACGGGGCATCTGGTGTCGATCAATTTCCAGCGCGCCGTAGCGCGGCGGCTGGAGGAGGGCTCCACGCGGCGCATCGACATGACGTTTCGGGCGCGGGTGGAGCTTTAGCGGATTTTCACAGCCAAGGGCGCGGCCTTTTGGCGGTTAAGGAGATGAGACATGGCGGTGCAGAACGGCAAAGACCTGTTGATCAAGGTCGATATGGTTGGGGACGGGCAGTTTCAGACGCTGGCGGGGTTGCGCGCGCAGCGGTTCAGCTTGAACGCCGATCAGGTGGATGTCACCAGTCTGGAAAGTGCGGGCGGCTGGCGGGAATTGCTGGCGGGGGCTGGGGTGAAGTCGGCCTCGATCTCGGGCTCGGGCGTCTTTCGCGATGCTGCAACGGATGGGCGGGCGCGGCAGATTTTCTTTGATGCCGAAACCCCGGATTTTCAGGTGGTGGTTCCGGATTTCGGCACCATCGAGGGGCCGTTCCAGATCACCAGCATCGAATATGCCGGCAGCCACAATGGCGAGGCGACTTATGAGATCAGCCTCGCCTCGGCCGGTCTTTTGACCTTTGTCGCGCTGTAAGGGGGCGGGCGGATGGCCAACCCCTATGCCGGTGAGGTGGCGATTGTGCTGGATGGGCAGCGCCATGTGGCCAAGCTGACCCTGGGCACGCTGGCCGAGTTGGAGGCCGCGCTGGAGGCGGGGTCGTTGATGGAGCTGGTGGAGCGGTTCGAGACGCGAGCCTTTACCACACGCGATGTGCTGGCGCTGGTTGTGGCGGGGCTGCGGGGCGGGGGCTGGCAAGGCACGGCCGCCGATTTGCGCACCGCCGAGATTGCTGGCGGGCCGGTTGCGGCGGCGCGGGTGGCGGCAGAGTTGCTCGCACGGGCGTTCCAGCTGCCGGGCGAGGCATGAGCGGGATCGATTGGCCGGGGCTGATGCGGGCCGGGATGGGCCGCTTGGGCCTGACGCCTGATCAGTTCTGGCGGCTTAGTCCGGTGGAGTTGCGGATCATGTTGGGCGCAGAGGCGACGGTGCCGCCTTTGACGCGGGCGCGGCTGGAAGAACTGGCTGCGGCATATCCTGATCAGGGAAAGGGCAAGGATCATGGCAGAGATTGACGAGCTGCAAGACCAGATCGCCGCACTTGAGGCCACATTGGCCGGCAGTGCGGGGATGGTGGCGGCCTTTGATGGCGAGTTGGCGCGGATGCGCGACAGTCTGGTGTTCACGGGGCGCGAGGTGAACACGCTGTCCTCGGGGATCGGTGGCGGCTTGCGGCGGGCTTTCGATGGGCTGGTGTTTGATGGGGTCAAGCTGTCGGATGCGCTGCGCGGTGTGGCGCGGACTATGGCCGACACGATCTATGGCGTGGCGATGAGGCCGGTGCAGAACGCGCTGGGTGGCGCACTGGCGCAAGGGTTGAACGGGCTTTTGGGTGGTTTGATGCCCTTTGAAAAGGGCGGTGCCTTTGCCCAGGGCCGAGTGATGCCCTTTGCCAAGGGCGGTGTGGTGGCACAGGCCACGGCCTTTCCGATGCGGGGCGCCACGGGGTTGATGGGTGAAGCGGGGCCAGAGGCGATCATGCCCTTGGCGCGCGGGGCGGATGGCCGGTTGGGTGTGCAGGCGACGGGATCGGCACGGCCTGTGACGGTGGTGATGAATATCACGACCCCTGATGTGCAGGGCTTTCAACGCAGTCAGACCCAGATCGCCGCCCAGGCCCAGCGGATGCTGGCGCGTGGGCAAAGAAACCGCTGAGGGGGCAGGACCATGGCATTTCACGACATCCGCTTTCCGGCGAACCGTTCGTTCGGCGCGCTGGGCGGGCCCGAGCGGCGCACCGAAATTGTGACGCTGGCCAATGGCCACGAGGAGCGCAACACGCCCTGGGAACATTCGCGTCGGCGCTATGACGCGGGGATGGGGCTGCGGTCGCTTGATGATCTGGAGGCGCTGATCGCGTTCTTCGAGGCGCGTCGCGGGCCTTTGCACGCCTTTCGCTGGAAGGATTGGGCGGATTGGAAATCTTCGCTCCCTTCGGCGGCGACCGGGCCTGTGGATCAGATCTTGGGCGCTGGCGATGGGGTGCGGACGACGTTCCAGCTGCGCAAGCGGTATCTGTCAGGGTCTCAGGACTATTGGCGCCCGATTGCCAAGCCCGTGGCGGGCACGGTGACGGTTGCGATTGCATATGATCCCAAGGTGGAAGGGGTGGAGTTCACGGTCGATGCGACGACCGGGCTTGTGAGCTTTGTCACGCCCCCTGACATTGGTGCGCAGGTCACGGCGGGGTTTGAGTTTGATGTGCCGGTGCGGTTCGACACCGACCGCATCGCAGTGTCGCTGGCCTCGTTCAAGGCGGGTGAGGTGCCGGATGTGCCGGTGATCGAGGTGCGGCTATGAGCGGGCGTGAGGCGCTTTATCAGCATCTGGGCGACGGCATCACCACGGTCTGTCATTGCTGGCTGGTGACGCGCAAGGATGGCGAGACCTATGGCTTTACCGACCATGACCGCGATCTGACCTTTGAGGGGCATGTGTTCAAGGCGGCCAGCGGGCTGTCGGCTGGGGCCTTCCAGCAGACGACGGGCCTGTCGGTGGACAATTCCGAGGCGGTGGGGGCCTTGTCGGATGTCTCGATCGGCGAGGAAGATCTGGCGGAGGGGCGCTTTGACGGGGCCGAAGTGCAAAGCTGGCTGGTGAATTGGGCCGATGTGAGCGCGCGGGTGACCGAGTTTCGCGGCAATTTCGGTGAGGTAACGCGCAAGGCTGGTGCCTTTCGGGTGGAACTGCGGGGCCTAAGCGAGCGGCTGAACCAAGCACAGGGGTTGGTCTATCAGGCGGGCTGTGGCGCGGTTCTGGGGGATGCGCGCTGTGGGGTGAACCTTGGCCTGCCGGCCTATCGGGCCAGCGCGCCGATTGCCGAGATTGATGTGCTGGGCCGGATCAGGATCGAGGGTCTGACCGGCTTTGCCGATCAGTGGTTCGAGCGGGGCCAGATCGAGGTGCTAAGCGGGGCCTCGGCCGGCATGTCGGTGATGGTCAAGGCCGACCGGCTGACCGCGACGGGCCGGGTGGTGGACCTTTGGCACGGCACGGGTGCGGTGTTGGGCGCGGGCGACAGCATTCGGCTGATTGCCGGTTGTGATCGGCGCGCGGCGACCTGCCAGACGAAGTTTGCGAATTTCCTGAACTTTCGTGGCTTTCCCCATGTACCGGGGGAGGATTGGCTGACCTCGTACCCCGTCTCGGGCACTGTGAATGACGGGGGGAGCCTGCAGGGATGACCCGCAATGACGAGGTTCTGGCGCGTGCCCGTGACTGGCTGGGCACGCCCTATCGCCATCAGGCGAGTTGTAAAGGTGCGGGCACGGATTGTCTGGGCCTTTTGCGCGGTATCTGGCGCGAGATTCACGGCGATGAGCCGCGCATTGTGCCAGCCTACACCGCAGACTGGGGCGAGCCGACCGGGCAGGAGGTGCTGTTGCAGGCCGCGCAGGCGATCTTGCAGCCCGTGGTGCCGGGCCAAGAGGTGCCCGGCGACATCTTGCTGTTTCGCATGCGGCCCGGGGCGGTGGCTAAGCATCTGGGCATTCTGGCCGAAACGGGCTCTGTACCCGCGTTCATTCATGCCTACAGCGGTCATGGGGTTGTGATCTCGCCGCTGTCGGGGCCTTGGCTGCGCAAGATCGCCGCCGTTTTTCGTTTTCCTTGAAGGAGCCTGAATCATGGCGACCATCCTTTTGTCAGCAGTCGGAGCGGCCGTCGGGGCGGGGTTCGGCGGCACGGTGCTGGGCCTGTCAGGGGCGGTGATTGGCCGGGCCATCGGGGCCACGCTGGGCCAGGTCATTGACCAGCGCCTCCTTGGGGCAGGGTCCGAGGCAGTGGAGGTGGGCCGGGTCGAGCGCTTTCGCCTGACCGGGGCCAGCGAAGGTGCGGCGGTCACGCGGGCCTGGGGCCGGGTGCGGCTGGGGGGGCAGGTCATCTGGGCGACGCGCTTTCGCGAAACGGTGTCCGAGACCGGCAGCGGCAAGGGCGGCGGTGGGGGCCGGGTGACGCAATACAGCTATTCGGTCAGCCTTTCGATTGCGCTTTGCGAAGGCGAAATCCGCCGCGTGGGTCGGATCTGGGCCGATGGCAACGAGATAGCCACCAACACGCTGACCCTGCGGGTCTACAAAGGGACCGAGACGCAGCTTGCCGATCCCAAGATTGCGGCGGTCGAGGGCGCGGGCAATGCGCCGGCCTATCGCGGGATGCCTATGTGGTGATCGAGGATCTCGATCTTTCGGCCTTTGGCAACCGGGTGCCGCAGTTCAGCTTTGAGGTGGTGCGTCCGGCACAGACCGCTGCCGGAGCGCGGGTTGAGGAGTTGGCGGCCAGCATCTCGGGTGTTTGCGTGATTCCGGGCACGGGCGAATACTCGTTGGCAACAACGCCTGTGCATTACCAGACCGGTCCCGGCCAGAACCGCACGGCTAATGTGAACATGCCAACCGACCAGACCGACTTTGCGCTGTCGCTGGAGCAGTTGACCGAAGAGATGCCGGGGGTGGGGGCGGCCTCTTTGGTGGTGTCGTGGTTCGGCGATGATCTGCGCTGTGGGCAATGCACAATTCGACCGAAGGTGGAACAAAAAACGCTGGACGGCGTTGGCATGCCGTGGCGGTCGGGCGGTATCACCCGGGCCATGGCCGAGGAAGTGCCCAAGGTGGGGGGGCGCTCGATCTATGGCGGCACGCCGACCGATCAGGCCGTCATCGAGGCAATTGTCGCAATGAAAGCCGCGGGAAAGGACGTGACCTTCTACCCCTTCATCCTGATGGACCAGTTGGAGGGCAATAGCCTTGTAAACCCCTGGACCGGGCATGTGGGCCAGCCAAAGCTGCCCTGGCGCGGGCGCATCACCACCTCGCTGGCGCCGGGCCTTGCTGGCACCCCGGACCGTACCGCCACCGCTGCGGCCGAGGTGGCAGCCTTTATCGGCACGGCCACGGCGGCACATTTTTCGCTGTCGGGCACCACGATCAGCTATAGCGGACCGAATGAATGGAGCTATCGACGCTTCATCCTGCACAACGCCATGCTTTGTGCGGCGGCCGGCGGGGTCGAGGCGTTCTGCATCGGCTCAGAAATGCGGGGGCTGACGCAGATCCGGGGGGCGGGCGACAGCTTTCCGGCAGTGACGGCCTTGATCGCGCTGGCCGCCGAGGTGCGCACCATTCTGGGGCCGACCTGCAAGCTGTCCTATGCCGCGGATTGGTCGGAGTATTTCGGTTATCATGTCGGCAACAACGTCTACTTCCACCTTGATCCCCTATGGGCCAACGCCAACATCGACTTCATCGGCATCGACAATTACATGCCCTTGTCCGAATGGCGCGAAGGAGAGGTGCATGCCGACAGCGCATGGCAATCCCTTTATGACCCCGATTACCTGATCGCCAATATCGCGGGCGGCGAGGGGTTTGACTGGTATTACGCCAATGAGCTCGATGAGGCCGCGCAAACCCGCACCCCCATCACCGATGGCGCCCATGACGAGCCTTGGGTCTACCGCTATAAGGATTTGCGCAATTGGTGGCTGTCGCAGCACCATCCGCGCATTGCCGGGGTGCGCCAATCCACGCCCACCCCTTGGGTGCCGCAATCCAAGCCCTTCCGTTTTGTCGAATATGGCTGTGCAGCCATCGACAAGGGCACCAATCAGCCCAACAAGTTTCTGGATCCGAAATCTTCGGAATCCGCGCTGCCCAAGTTCTCGACCGGCCAGCGTGATGATCTGGTGCAGATGGCCTATTACACCGCCATGGCGCGGTTCTGGCGTGATCCGGCCAACAACCCCGCCTCTTTGGCCTATGCTGGGTCGATGCTGGATTTTGACCGTTCCCTTGCTTGGGCTTGGGATGCCCGGCCGTTCCCGGCCTTTCCCTTGAACCAGACGCTGTGGAGCGATGGCGGAAACTTTGAGGCCGGGCATTGGTTGAACGGGCGATCGGCCAATCAGTCGCTGGCCGCCGTGATCGAGGATGTCTGCGTTGCGGCACGTCTCAGCAACGTCGACACTACCCGCGCCCATGGTGTGGTGCGGGGGTATCATGTGACCGACGTTGCCTCGGCCCGTGCCGTTTTGCAGCCGATGTTGCAGGCCGCCTCGGTCGATGCGGTGGAACGCGAGGGGCGCATGAGCTTTCTGCGCCGCACCGGGCTTGCCCCGACGCCTTTGACCCCCGAGAGCCTTGCCCTGATGGAGGGTGCTGATGCGGGTCTTGAGGCAACGCGGCTGGGAGAGACCGAGACGCATGACCATCTGCGCCTGATCTATCTCGAGGCCGAAAGCGACTTTGCGGTGCGTGCCGTGGCTGCAAGCCTGCCCGACGCCACAGGGGCCTCCGTGGCACAAAGCGATCTGCCCTTGGCCCTGACACGGGCCGAGGCCGCAGCCATGGCCGAGCGTTGGCTGATTGAGGCGCGTCTGGCCCGTGACAGCCTGCGGCTGGGCCTGCCACCCTCGCGCCGCGAGATCGGGGCCGGATCGGTGATCGAGGTGGCGGGCAAACGCTACCGGGTGGATCGCTGCGAGTTGACCGCGATGCAAAACATTGAGGCGGTGCGCATTGACCCTTCGGTCTACCGCGACCCCAGGATCGACCCCGAGGCGACCAGCTGGAAGCCCTACCAACCCCCTTTGCCGCCCTATCCGGTATTTCTGGACCTGCCCTTGCTGACAGGTTCGGAACAGCCGCATGTGCCGCATCTGGCGGTGGCGGCCAGCCCTTGGCCGGGGCAGGTGGCGCTCTGGTCCTCACCGACCGAGGCGGGTTTCACACTCAACACCCTTCTCAACCGTCCTGCGATTGTGGGCGTGACCGAGACCGCGCTCGCCCGTGGTCAGGCCGGGCGATGGGAGCGCGGCCCGGCCCTGCGCATCCGGTTGGGGTCCGGGCAGCTGTCCTCGGCCGATGCGCTTTCGGTGTTGGCAGGGGGAAATGCGCTGGCCATCGGCGACGGCAGCGCCGACCTGTGGGAGGTGCTGCAATTCGCCGATGCCGTGCTGGTGGCACCGGGGACCTATGAGATCCACACCCGCTTGCGGGGCCAACTTGGCACCGACGGGCTGATGCCCGATCTTTGGCCTGCTGGCAGCACGGTGGTGCTTCTCGACGCGGCCCTGCGCCAGATCACCCTGCCACAATCGGCCCGCGGCTTGGTGCGCCATTACCGCGTCGGCGACGCCACGCGCGGCTTTGATGCCGAGGGGGTCGTCGCACTGAACGCCGCGTTTCAGGGCAACGGGCTGCGGCCCTACTCGGTCTGCCATCTGAAAAAGCGCGGCGCGCTGGGCGCGGACATCGACCTTAACTGGATCCGCCGGACCCGGATCGACGGCGACAGCTGGCAGTCGATTGAGGTGCCTTTGGGCGAAGAGAGCGAGCGCTATCGTCTGCAGGTATTCTCTGGCGCTACGCTGTTGCGCGAAGTGAGCACAATGCAACCGGGCTGGACCTATCCCGCCGCGCTGCAAGCGGTGGACGGGGCAGGACCGCTGACAAGGATCGAGGTGGCGCAGGTCTCGGCCAGCTTTGGCGCAGGCCCGGCGCGGGCGCTGACGCTCGGCTAACCCGATGCGTGCCTGCCTTCTCGATGATCTCTTGGCGGGGGCTGGGCGCTTGGCTCTGGTCCCACACCCCGAGCGGCCCGGTCTCGCGCACCGCCTGTTGCACGAGGCCCACGCCGCCCACCACTTCATGCGCCGCTTTGGCGTGCCGCATCCGCGCTGGGGCAATGGCAGCCTGATGGCCCGCGCGCTGGGCGATGCGGCCCCGACAGGCCGCCCGCTCTGCCTGCAGGCATTGGCCGTGATGGCCTTGGCGGTGGCTGCGTTCCGCCAAGACGCCGCCATACGCCGACATGGTTTGTCACCCGATACTGGCCTGTGTTATACTCCCCCCGAACTGGGAGATGATCATGGCAGAAATCAAAGCAAAACTGACAGCGGTCGATCCGGTCTGGTCGCGCGTCTGCGATGAGGCCTCCGAAATGGTCAAGGCCGAGCCCTTGTTGGGCGGTTTGGTCCATTCCAGCCTCTTGCACCATCCGACGATGGAACGCGCGCTGGCCTACCGCTTTTCGCTGAAACTCGCCTCGGGCGAGATGAGCGAGCAAATCCTGCGCGAAATCGCCGATGAGGCCTATGCCGAAGACAGCGAGATCGGTCAGGCCGCCCGCGCCGATATCATGGCGATCTATGACCGTGATCCGGCCTGCCACCGCTTCATCCAGCCGATCCTGTTCTTCAAGGGATTTCAGGCGGTTCAGGCGTATCGCATCGGCCATTGGCTGTGGCAACAAGGCCGCCGCGACATGGCCTATTTCGTCCAGATGCGGGTGTCCGAGGTGTTCGGCGTCGACATCCACCCCGCCGCCCGCATCGGGCGCGGACTGATGATTGACCACGCCCATTCCATCGTCATCGGTGAGACGGCGGTCGTCGGCGACAATGTCTCGATGCTGCATTCCGTCACCTTGGGCGGCACGGGCAAGGAAGATGGCGACCGTCACCCCAAGATCGGGAATGGCGTGTTGATCGGGGCCGGGGCAAAGGTTCTGGGCAATATCGAGATCGGCTATTGCACCCGCATCGCGGCAGGCTCTGTCGTGCTGCAAGACGTGCCGCCCTGCAAGACCGTCGCCGGGGTTCCCGCCCGCATCGTGGGCGAGGCGGGATGCGATACCCCGTCGGTTACCATGGATCAGCGGTTGAAAGACTGCGACTGCTGACACCCCCGGGGGCGCTTCGCCCCCCGGACCCCCCGAGGATATTTGGGAACAGATGAAGGGGCGGGGCAATCCATAGAGCTTACATGAAAAGAGTGGGCCCTGTTGCCCGCTCTTTTTGTTTTATTGGAGTGCGATCAGACCAGCATCGAGATCGGGTTTTCCAAGCACTCCACGATCACCTTAAGGAACTCCGCCCCCAAGGCCCCGTCGATCACCCGGTGATCGACCGACAGCGTCATCGACATGACCGTCGCCACGCCAATCGACCCGTCCGCCTGAACAACCGGCTTTTTGATCCCCGCCCCAACGGCCAAGATTGACCCATGCGGCGGATTGATCACGGCGTCAAAGTTCTCGATCCCCATCATTCCAAGGTTGGAAATCGCGAACGACCCGCCCTGATATTCCTGCGGCGCCAGCTTTTTTGACTTGGCCCGCGCCGCGAGATCCTTCATCTCAGCCGAGAGCGCCGAGAGTGTCTTGGTCTCCGCATCGCGCAGCACAGGGGTAAAGAGCCCCCCCTCAACCGCCACGGCCACAGCCACATCCGACGGCGTCAGCTGCAGCATCCGGTCGCCGGCCCAAACCCGGTTGGCCCCCGGCACCGCCTGCAAGGCAATCGCAGAAGCCTTGATGATGAAGTCATTGACTGACAGCTTGACGCCTCGCGCCTCGAGACCCTTATTCAACTGCTCGCGGAAGGCCATCAGCGCATCCAGCCGCACCTCGCGGCGCAGATAGAAATGCGGGATGGTCTGCTTGGCTTCGGTCAGACGCGCCGCCACCGTGCGGCGCATGCCGTCCAAGGGCACCTCGGTGAAGGCGCGGTCCGCGTACATCTTCATCACGGTTTCCGCCGCCATGCCCGTGGGCATCGCCGCCTTGGTCGGGGCCGCCGTTGCGGTAACCGCCGCTGGCGCTGCCGCCGAAGCCACTGCCGCCACCGGGCTTGCCCTCTCAACATCCGCCCGCACAATGCGCCCATGCGGACCCGAGCCGGCAACCCGTCTCAGGTCCAGCCCCTTTTCCTTGGCAATTCGCCGCGCAAGGGGCGATGCAAACACCCGCGCGCCAGCCGCCACCGGAGCCACCGCAGCCGCAACAGGCGCAGCAACCGACACGGTAGCCGCCGCAACAGCCACAACCGGGGTAGCCGCCGCAGGCTTGGCCACAGCCGCACCCGCCGCCTCGCCCTCTTCCAGCAAAACGGCAATTGCGGTGTTCACCTTGACGCCTGCCGTGCCCTCGGCCACCAGAATCTGGCCGATAGTGCCTTCATCCACCGCCTCAAACTCCATCGTGGCCTTGTCGGTCTCAATCTCGGCAATCACCTGCCCAGACTTCACCACATCGCCCTCTTTTACCAGCCACTTGGCCAGCGTGCCCTCCTCCATGGTTGGAGACAGCGCGGGCATCAGAATTTCCACAGCCATGTTCCCCTCCCTTACCGGTAGCAAACGGATTTGACGGCAGCGACGACCTCAGCCGTCGTCACCAGCGCCAGTTTCTCAAGGTTCGCCGCATAGGGCATCGGCACATCCTTGCCGGTGCAGGTCACGACAGGCGCATCCAGATAATCAAACGCGCGCTGCATGATCGTGCTTGCCATGTGATCGCCGATGGACCCCACAGGGAAGCCCTCTTCCACCGTCACGCAACGGTTGGTTTTCTGCACGCTTGCAATCACCGTGTCATAGTCAATCGGGCGCAGCGTGCGCAGATCGATCACCTCGGCCGAAATCCCATCTTTCGCAAGGATATCCGCTGCTTCCAGCGCATAGCGCATGCCAATCCCAAAGGACACGATGGTCACATCGCTGCCCTCACGCCAGACCCGCGCCTTGCCAAAGGGAATGGTGAAATCGGGCAGATCCGGCACCTCGAAAGACTGCCCGTAGAGGATCTCATTTTCCAAGAACACCACCGGGTTCGGGTCCCGGATGGCCATCTTGAGCAGCCCCTTCGCATCCGACGCCGAGTAAGGCATCACAACGCGCAGGCCCGGAATGGCCGAATACCACGCCGCGTAATCCTGAGAATGCTGCGCGCCAACCCGCGCCGCCGCACCATTGGCGCCGCGGAACACGATCGGGCAGGGAACTTGGCCACCCGACATGTAATTGGTCTTGGCGGCCGAGTTGATGATGTGGTCAATCGCTTGCATGGCAAAGTTAAAGGTCATGAACTCGACAATCGGGTTCAATCCACCCCATGCAGCACCCACCGCAATGCCGGTAAAGCCAATTTCAGTGATCGGCGTGTCGATCACGCGCTTGGGGCCGAACTCATCCAAGAGGCCCTGCGAGATCTTGTAAGCCCCTTGATACTCGCCCACCTCTTCGCCCATCAGGAACACGTTCGGGTTGGCGCGCATCTCCTCGGCCATCGCCTCGCGCAGCGCTTCCCGCACGGTCATGGTCTTCATCGGTGTGCCCGGCGCCCAATCAGGGCTGGCTTTTGAGACCACGGCGACCGGGGCCGCCGCAACTGCGGCCACCGGAGCCGCCGCCATCGGGGCAGGGGCCACCGACGAGCCGCCAGAGGCGGACGAGGAGGCCGCAGGGGACGCCGAAACGCTCTCACCTTCCTCCACCAGCACCGCAATCGGCGTGTTCACCTTCACATTGGCGGTGCCTTCGGCCACCAGCAGCTTGCCGATCACCCCCTCATCCACCGCCTCAAACTCCATCGTCGCCTTGTCGGTCTCGATCTCGGCCAGGATCTGGCCAGATTTGACGGTGTCGCCTTCCTTCACCAGCCATTTGGCCAGCGTGCCTTCCTCCATCGTCGGGGACAGGGCGGGCATCAATACTTCGGTTGCCATGGTCTCTCTCCCCTCAGGCGTAAATGTCGGTCCAAAGCTCGCTCAGTGCGGGCTCGGGGCTTTCCTTGGCAAACTCGGCGCTGGCGTTGACGATCTCCTTGATATCCTTGTCAATCGCCTTCAGCTCCTCCTCAGAAGCCAAGCCGCCTTGGGTCAGCAAATCGCGGACATGCTCGATGCAGTCCTTCTCTTGCTTGATCTTTTCCACCTCTTCGCGGGTCCGGTACTTGGCCGGGTCGCTCATCGAGTGGCCGCGATAGCGGTAGGTCATCATTTCCAGAATATACGGCCCTTTGCCCGCCCGGCAGTGCGCCACGGCCTTTTCGCCCGCCGCTTTCACCGCCAGCACGTCCATGCCGTCCACCTGCTCGCCCTCAATGCCATAGGCGGCACCCCGGCCAAAGAAGGTGGTCGATTTGGTGGACCGCTTCATCGAAGTGCCCATGGCATAGCCATTGTTTTCAATGACGAAAATCACCGGCAGCTTCCACAGCTCGGCCATGTTATAGGTCTCATAGACTTGGCCCTGATTGGCCGCGCCATCGCCGAAATAGGTGAAGGTGACATTGTCATTGCCCTTGTACCAGTCCGACATCGCCAGACCGGCCCCCAGCGGCACCTGCGCGCCCACAATGCCATGGCCGCCGTAGAAATGCTTTTCCTTCGAGAACATGTGCATGCTCCCGCCCTTGCCCTTCGAGTATCCCCCCTCGCGCCCCGTCAGTTCCGCCATCACGCCATTCGCGCTCATCCCGCATGCGAGCATGTGGCCATGGTCGCGGTAGCTGGTCAGACGCTTGTCGCCGGGCTTGGTGCAGGCCTCAAGCCCGACCACCACCGCCTCTTGGCCGATGTAGAGGTGGCAAAACCCGCCAATCAGACCCATGCCATAAAGCTGGCCCGCCTTCTCCTCGAATCGCCGGATCAGCAGCATCTCGCGGTAGTATTTCAGCAAATCGTCCTTGGAGACGTTGGATTTTTCCGGCGCTTTCTTGGCGACCACGGCGCATCCTCCCGATACTTTTGGAATAGTTTAACGTTAAACTATTTATACAGCATCGGTGAAATAACGCAAAACAGAAAATGCGGCCTGCATGGCTGCCATGCACGGCGCGCAAATCGGAGGCGGGAATTGCCTTAGGGCTGCGGCGAGACGCGTGTCGGGACAGATGCCATACGCAGACCAGACGCCCGCCAGACGCAAACCAGACGGTTGAAAGGGGGGTGTTTAGCGGATCACGATCTCATCAGCGCGCATATAGCCCAGCACGTCGCGGGCCTGCTGATCGAGAAGGTCGATGTCCAGAAACCCATCCGACAGCCGCCGCGTCAGGTTGGTCAACTGCGTCAATTCCTGCGCCAGCCGGTCGCGCTCCACGCGCAAGGCATCCGCCTCGGCATCGATCTGAACACGACGCAACACCCCATAATCGCCCTGCACGGCGGCAAAGGTGAAATAGCCCCCCAGCGTGAAGGCCAACACCAGATAGAAGATTCCGCCCAGCGAAATGCGAGATGGGGTGTTCGTCATGCTCTGCCTCTGCGCCGCCCCTCATGTGCCGGGGGAGGTCGCATCAGAATCATGACACAAGCGAATCACAAAGGGAATCCCCTAAACAGTGGATTCCCTTTAAATTTTGGGTGTTTTACCCAGCGATCGAGGCGGCGTGAATGGCAGAAATCGCTGCGCCAAGGGCGGCATCAAACTCGGCGTCCGATTGCTGGGCACTCAGCCCTTCGGTCAGCGCGCGGCTGAACGAGGCGATGATCCCCCGGTTCTTGGCCAAAATCGCATTGGCCTCATCGCGGACATAGCCGCCCGACAGCGCCACCACTTTCAGCACATTCGGGTGGTCCACCAAGGGCGCATAGAAGTTCGGCACGCTCGGCAGCGTCAGCTTCAGCATGACCTTCTGCCCCTTGGGCAATGTGTCCAGCCCACGGATCAACGCATCGCGCAAAAGCGCCTCGGCCTCGACCTTGTCGGCAATCGAAATCGTCACTTCCGGCTCGATGATCGGCATCAACCCCTTGGCCAGCACCTGGGCGGCCACGGCGAATTGCTGGTCCACAACCGCTTGAATTCCTTTGGAATTCGCCGCCGAGATGACCGAGCGTTCCTTAGTCCCATAGATGCCCGCCGCCACCGCCTTGTCCAAAAGCGCATCCAGCGTCGGCATCGGTTTCAGAATCTGGCAGCCGTCAACCTCGGCCTCCAGACCCTTATCGATCTTCAAGAACGGCACAACTTTGCGCTTGTCCCAGAGATAGGTCGCGGTCGGAATCCCGTCGATCTCGCGGTCCATCGTCTGCTCAAACAAAATGGCACCCACCACCTTGTCACCCGTAAAGGCAGGCGATTTGATGATCCGCGAGCGCATCGCATGGATCATGTCATACATCTCGGTCTCGCCCGAATAGGCAGTCTCCGGCATGCCATACAGCCGCAGCGCCTTGGGGGTAGAGCCGCCCGATTGGTCAAGCGCTGCGATAAACCCGTTGCCCTGTTCCACCCGTTCCGTCTGCTGCGCCTTGGTCATGTCCGTATCCATTTTGGCAATCGTTGGATCGGCCATAACGTCTCGCAAAGGCGCTGGCAAATCTGATAGCGCCAACATGTGCCAGCCATCTGGAAACAAATTGGCCCCGCCACGCACAAGGCGTCGCAGGGCCCGAACTTCAGCGCCAAAAGGGCGAAATTAGCCGTTCAACGCGGCAACGCCGGGCAGGGTCTTGCCCTCCATCCACTCCAAGAAGGCGCCGCCAGCGGTGGAGATAAAGGTAAACTCCTCAGCCGCCCCGGCTTGGTTCAGCGCCGCCACCGTATCGCCGCCACCCGCGACCGAGATAAGCTTGCCCGCGCGGGTCAGATCCGCCGCCACCTTGGCCGCGGCATTGGTCGCGGCGTTGAAGGGTTCAATCTCAAACGCGCCCAAAGGACCGTTCCAGATCAAGGTCTTGCAGGTCTCAAACACCTGCGTCAGCGCCGCCACGGTCTGCGGCCCTGCGTCCAGAATCATCGCATCCGCGGGGCAAGCGCCCGCCGCCACCGTCTCATGCGCAGCCCCCGCCTTGAACTCGCGCGCCACCACCACATCGACGGGCAGATGAATGGCGCATCCAGCGGCTTTGGCCTTGGCCAAAATCTCGCGCGCGGTGTCGGACATGTCGCGTTCGGCCAGCGACTTGCCCACCTCAACCCCTTGAGCGACAAGGAAAGTATTGGCCATGCCGCCGCCGATCACCAGATGATCCACCTTGCCGACAAGATTGCCCAAAAGGTCGAGCTTGGTCGAAACCTTAGCCCCGCCCACAACCGCCACCACCGGGCGCTGCGGGGTACCAAGGGCGGCCTCCAGCGCGCGCAGCTCGGCCTCCATCAGCCGACCGGCGGCCTTGGGCATGAGCTTGGCGATCCCCTCAGTCGAGGCATGCGCCCGATGCGCAGCCGAAAAGGCGTCGTTCACAAAGATATCGCCCAAAGCCGCCAATTCGGCCGCCAAAGCCGGATCATTCTTTTCCTCACCGGCATGAAAGCGGGTGTTTTCCAGCAAAACCACATCGCCCTGACCCGCTGCCGCAATCGCCGCGCGGGCAGGGGCACCGATGCAATCACTGCCAAACACCACCTTGCGGCCCAAGGCCGCGGCCAGCGCGTCTTTCACATGGCCAAGGCTCATTTCGGGCACAACCTTGCCCTTGGGCCGGTCAAAATGCGCCAAAAGCACCACTTTGCCCCCGCGCGCGATGATGTCTTCCACCGTGGGCGCGATCTTGTCGATGCGGGTGGTGTCGGTGACCCGCCCCCCCTCCATCGGCACGTTGATGTCCACACGGCACAGCACGGTTTTGCCCGCCAAAGCCACATCATCCAGCGTTTTCCAGCCCATCTTGACCTCCAAATCCCAGCCTTGTTTGTCAGTCCCTTCTTTCCGCGCATCTCGCGGCTTCGTCAACCATAAGGCCTTTCCCTTTCGCCCATGCGACATTAGGTTCGCCGCAGAAAAAAATGGAGACGCCCCCAATGGCCGAGATCAAAGACCCCGAAAACACCGTCATCATCACGCTGAAAGACGGCGAAGTGGTGATCGAACTTCTGAACGACATCGCGCCCAAGCATTGCGAGCGGATGAGGGCGCTTGCCCGCGCCAAGGCCTATGACAACGTGTGTTTCCACCGTGTCATTGACGGGTTCATGGCTCAGACCGGCGACGTGGCCAATGGCAACATGGAAAAAGACTTCAACCTGCGCCGCGCAGGCACGGGCGGGTCAGAGCACCCGGATCTTCCGGCAGAGTTTTCGGGCATCCCGCATGACCGTGGCACCATCGGTGCGGCGCGCTCGCAGAACCCGAACTCGGCCAATTCGCAGTTCTTCATCAACTTCAACGACAACCATTTCCTGAACCGCCAGTACACCCTGTATGGCCGGGTGATTTCGGGCATGGAGCATGTCGACAAGATCACCCGCGGTGAGCCGCCAGCCTCGCCTGACCGCATGATCACTGTCCGGGTGGCTGCCGATGTTGCGTAAAGCTTTGATCCTGTCCGCTTTTGCGGCATCTCCCGCGCTGGCCCAAGACGTGGTTGACGGCCCCGGCCCGAACCTTGTGATCGAGATTGCCGGGGTGGCCAATGGCACCGTGGTCATCGATATGGCCGATCATAAGGCCCCGAAGCACGTGGCCCAGATCGTTGAGCTTGCGAAATCTGGCGCCTATGACGGCGTGGTGTTTCACCGTGTGATCGACGGGTTCATGGCGCAAACCGGCGACGTGTCGAACGGCAAAGCCGGGGGCGATCTGTCGATGGCCGGCACCGGCGGCTCGACTCTGCCCGACCTTCCGGCCGAGTTCTCGGATCTCGCCTTTGCGCGCGGTGTCGTGGGCATGGCCCGGGCCGCAGACCCGGATTCGGCCAACAGCCAGTTTTTCATCATGTTCGATCAGGGCGATTTCCTGAACGGGCAATACACCGTGGTTGGTCAGGTGATCTCTGGCATGGAGATCGTCGACGCCATCAAGCGCGGCGATGGCGCGAACGGCGAGGTCACCTCTGAGCCGGACGTTATGGCCAAGGTCACCGTGCAGGAATAATGCAAAAGGCCGGGGGAAACCCCGGCCTTTGTCATTCACATAGCACGCGTCGGGCGTCTCCGCGCCACGGCGCGCGACGATGTCGACGGGGCGTTAGCCCAAAACCACCAAAGCGTGCCGCTTCTTGCCCGCCGTCAGCTTGATCGGCTGGGCCAGATCGTCCGCGCCATAGCGCAGGCCGGTGTCGGTGACGGTTTCATCATTCACCTTGGCCCCGCCTTCCGAGATCAGCCGCTTGGCCTCTTTGCCCGAAGGAGCGAGCCCCGCCTTGACGAAAAGCTGAACAATCCCAAGCCCTTCGGCCAGATCAACGGACGACACGGTGACGGTGGGCAGATCATCGCCCACGCCGCCCCGCTCAAACACCTCACGCGCAGTGGCCTCGGCCGCCGCCGCAGCCTCGGCCCCGTGCAGAAGCGTCGTCACCGCATTGGCCAAGACAATCTTGGCCCCGTTGATCTCGGATCCTTGCAAGGCACCCAGACGGTTGCACTCATCAATCGGCAATTCAGTGTACAGCTTCAAGAACCGGCCCACATCGGCATCGGTCGTGTTGCGCCAGAACTGCCAGAACTCATAGGGGCTGAACATATCGCCATTCAGCCAGACCGCGCCCGATTGCGACTTGCCCATCTTCTTGCCATCGCTCGTGGTCAACAAAGGCGAGGTCAGGCCATAAACCTCATGGTCGATCACCCGGCGTGTCAGGTCCACACCGTTCACGATATTGCCCCACTGATCCGACCCGCCCATCTGCAACAAGCAGCCATAGCGGCGGTTCAGCTCAAGGAAATCATAGGCTTGCAGGATCATATAGTTGAATTCAAGGAACGAGAGGCTTTGTTCGCGGTCCAGCCGCGACTTGACCGATTCAAAACTCAGCATCCGGTTGACCGAGAAATGCCGCCCGATCACGCGCAGGAATTCCAGATAGTTCAGATCATCCAGCCATTCGGCATTGTTGACCATCACCGCATCGGTGGCGCCGGTCCCAAAGGTCACATAGGGCGAAAAGGCCCGCTTGATCCCGGCGATGTTGTCATCAATCTGGGCATTGGTCAGCAAAGGACGCTCATCGGCGCGAAAGCTGGGATCGCCCACCTTGGTGGTCCCGCCGCCCATCAGCACAATCGGTTTGCCGCCGGTTTTCTGCAACCAGCGCAGCATCATGATCTGGATCAGGCTGCCCACATGAAGCGATTTCGCCGTGGCATCAAAGCCGATATAGCCCGGCACCACGCCCGCCTTGAAAGCCTCGTCAAGCGCCTGATAATCCGTGCAATCGGCCACAAAGCCGCGCTCGAACATCACACGCAGGAAGTCGGATTTCGGATGGTAGGTCATGGCCGTCTCATGCTTTAAGGATGGCAGCGGTATAGCGGGGCAAAAGGGGCAGGGGAAGGCATGAAAGCGGGGCCGATCTGGGCTTTGGGCGCGATGTCGGGCACCTCTCTGGATGGGGTGGATGCCGCCATGGTGCTCACCGATGGCGAGACGATTGCCGAATTTGGCCCCCACGCCTATCGCCCGCTGAGTGAGGCTGAGCGTGCCACGATCCGCGCCGCCTTTGGCCGCTGGCCCGGTGATCCGGGCGTCGAGGCCGCCGCTGAAGTGATTGAGCGCGCCCATGCCGAGCTTTTGGAGCGCTTTTCGGGGGCAGATGTCGTTGGCTTTCACGGCCAGACCTTGGCGCATGACCCCGGCCAGCGCGGCACCCATCAATGCGGCAACGGCGCGCTCTTGGCTGAACTCTTGGGCACCGCCGTGGTCTGGGACTTTAGATCAAACGATGTGGCGATGGGCGGTCAGGGCGCGCCCTTGGCCCCGTTCTTCCATTTCGCCTGCGCCAAATGGGCGGGGGCGACCGAACCCGTCGCCTTTCTCAATCTGGGCGGGGTAGGCAACCTGACTTGGGTCGATCCAAGCTGTGCCACCCCCGACGCCTCCGGCGCGCTTCTGGCCTTTGACACCGGCCCGGCCAATGCGCCGATCAACGATCTGATGCAGGCCCGGCTAGGCCGCGCGCAAGATGAGGGCGGCGCCTTGGCGGCCAGTGGGCGGGTGGATGAGACAGCAGTGGCCAGCTTTCTGGACCATCCCTATTTCTTCAAAATGCCGCCGAAGTCCTTGGACCGCAATGAGTTTCACGCCGCGCTGCAGGTGGTGGAGGGCCTCTCGCCCGCAGATGCCGCCGCCACCCTCACCGCCATCGCCGCCGCCTCGGTCGCCCGCGGGGCCGAGCACTTTCCCCGCCCCGTGACGCGGCTTCTTGTCGCCGGGGGCGGGCGGCATAATGCGACGATGATGCGCGAACTCGCCACGCGGCTTTCTTGCCCGGTGGCGCCGGTCGAGGCGGCGGGCCTGAACGGCGACATGCTGGAAGCGCAGGCCTTCGCCTATCTTGCCGTGCGCGTCATGCGCGGCCTGCCCACGTCATGCCCCACAACCACCGGCGTGTCCGCCGCTGTGGGCGGTGGTCAGATCAGCCGTCCGTCGCGCTGATGAGCGCCGGCACGGCGACGAAGAGGCATCACAGCCGCGCAATCCGCTCGGTCAAAAGATCAAAGAACCCATCCGCATCCACACTGCCGATAAACAGCGCATTGGCCGGACGGCCCGTCACACCCCACCAATCGGCCACCGTCATGCCCAGGGTCAATTCCGACCCCGTCTCGATTTCAACATTGATATGCCGCCCCTTGAAAAGCCCCGGCTGCAACAAATAGGCAATCACCGTCGGGTCATGCAAAGGCCCGCCATCGCTGCCGTATTTCTCCATGTCATAGCGCTCAAAGAACTCCAGCCACTCGGCACAAACGCGGCCGACCTCGGTGCCCATGGCGCGGAACCGCTCCACCCGCGCGCGGGTGGTCAGCACCTTGTGGGTCACATCCAAGGGCATCACCACCAAGGGCACGCCCGATTTGAACACGATGTCCGCGGCTTCAGGGTCCACATAGATGTTGAACTCGGCCGCAGGTGTGACATTGCCCACCTCAAAATAGGCCCCGCCCATCAGCACGATCTGCTGCACGCGGGCGACGATATCGGGCGCCTTTTCAAAGGCCACCGCGATGTTGGTCAGGGGGCCAAGCGGGCATAGGGTCACCGTATGCGCGGGCTCACGCCGCAGGGTTTCAATAATGAAATCAACGCCATGCTGCGCCTGAAGCGCCATGCTCGGATCGGCCAGTTGCGGCCCGTTCAGGCCCGTTTGCCCATGCACATATTCCGCCGTGACCAGCTTGCGCTTGATCGGCCGATCACAGCCCGCATAAACCCGCGTTTGTGGTTTGCCTGCCAGTTCGCAGATGATCCGGCTGTTCTTTTCGGTGAACTGCAAGGGCACATTGCCTGCCACGGCCGTCACCCCCAGAACCTCCAACTCGGGACTGGCCAGTGCCAAGAGGATGGCAAAGGCATCGTCCTGCCCGGGGTCGGTGTCGATGATGATCTTGCGGGTCATGTGCGGGCCTCCGTGCCGGTCAAGACGCTTAGCTAGCCCAACCTTATCCGCAGGGTCAAAGAAAAAGGGGGCCGCACCCGGCCCCCGTTCGCCTGTCTTGGAAATTCCCGATCAGCCGTCGAAGTTCACGGTCTCCATGATCTTCACCGCCGCCGGACGCTGCGCCGCGATCTCGGCCAAGGTCTTGGTATCGGCCGTGAACTCGCCCCAGGAGGCGACAAGCGCCGAACGTTCAACGCCCGGCTTGACCGGGTATTCGTGGTTCGTCTCGGCATAGATCTTCTGCGCCGCGTCTCCCGACAGCCATTCCATGAACTTAAACGCGTTCTCTTTGTTCGGTGCCGCCGCCGTCATCGCCACCCCCGAGATGTTCAGATGCGTGCCGCCGCTTGCAAAGGTCGGGAACACGATGTTCACGGACTCGGCCGCCGGAACCTGCTCGGGATCGTCCAGCATCTGACCCATGTAATAGGTGTTGCCGATGGCAATGTCGCATTCCCCGGCCGCAATCGCCTTGACCTGATCGCGGTCGCCGCCGTCAGGCTTGCGCGCCAGATTGGCCTTCAGACCCTCGGCCCAGGCCGTTGCAGTCGCCTCGTCATAATGGGCAATCACCGCGCCCAGAAGCGCCACGTTGTAATCATGCAGACCCGAACGCGAGCAGATGCGGCCTTTCCACTTTTCTGTGGCCAGATCTTCATAGGTCGTCACTTCACCGGGCTGCACCCGCTCTTTCGAGGCATAGACAATGCGCGCGCGAGAAGTCAGGCCGAACCACTGATCCGCGGGATCGCGCAGTGAGTCCGGGATATTGGCCTCCAACACATCCGATTGCACGGGCTGGATCACGCCGGCATCCACCACCTGCATCAGCCGCGCGATATCGACCGTCAGCACCAGATCGGCGGGTGAACGGTCGCCCTCGGCCACCAGCCGCTCGGCCATTCCCTTGTCAACAAAGGCCACATTCACGGCAATGCCGGTCTCGGCAGTAAAGGCATCGACCAGCGGCTGCAGCAATTCGGGCTGGCGGTGGGAATAGACATTCACCTCCTGCGCCAGTGCGGGCAGGGCGGTGGACAGAAGGGCAAGAGCCAGAAGAGAAGATCGCATCACTGAGTCCTTTAGTCGGAAATTGCACGGCCTCAATAACCCGAGTCTTTTACTCGGGTCAATACCTGACAAAAAGAATTGGTTTCATCTTGGCCAAAATACTCCCGCCGGAGGCTTCCCCAGATCACCCCGGCGTTCCGGTCGGGGTCTTGGACCCGGCCTTCGCCTTATCCTCAAACTTGGCGCGGTTCCACAGCGCATCCATCTCGGCCAGATCGCTCATCGCCGGGGTCTTGCCAGCCTCGGCCAGCCAAGCCTCGATCTTCGCAAACCGCCTGGTGAACTTGGCATTCGCGGCGCGCAGCGCGGCTTCCGGGTCCACCTGCATGTGCCGCGCCAGATTGGCCATCACGAACATCAGATCGCCAAACTCCTCAACCACCTCATCGGGTCCAAGGCTCTCGCGTGCCTCGACCAATTCGGCCATTTCCTCACGCATTTTGGCCAGAACCTCATCGGTGGAGGGCCAGTCAAACCCCACCCGAGCCGCGCGCTTTTGCAGCTTCACCGCCCGCACCAGCGCCGGAAGCCCCAGCGCCACGCCATCCAAGACCCCCGCAGGCCCGCGCTCGGCGGCCTTGATCTTCTCCCAATCGGCGACCTGCTGCGCGGCGGATTTCTCGCGGCTCTCCGCCCCGAACACATGCGGATGGCGCGCCACCATCTTGTCCGAGATCGCCCGCACCACCTCGTCAAAGCCAAAGAGGCCCGCATCCCGCGCCATCTGCGCGTGATAGACGACCTGAAACAAAAGATCCCCCAACTCACCCGGCAACTCGTCCCAAGCCTGCCGTTCGATCACATCGGCCACCTCATGCGCCTCTTCCAGCGTATAGGGCGCGATGGTGGCGAAGGTCTGCTCAATGTCCCAAGGGCATCCCGCAACCGGGTCGCGCAACCGCCGCATGATCTCCAAAAGCCGGGGCATTCCGCCCTCAAGGTCGTGAACAAGACGGTCGGATGCCGCATCTGTCATTGCCGAGTCCCCGGTTTTGCGATTTGATCAAAGGCCAGACATCAGGAGTCGCCCATGCCCCTTCTCAACCGTATCGCAGCCTATGCCGAAGAAATGAAGGGCTGGCGGCGCCATTTGCACCAGCATCCCGAGCTGGCGTTTGACTGTCACAACACCGCCGCCTTCATCATCGATCGGCTCAAAGAGATCGGCGTGGATGAGATTCACCCCGGCATCGCCAAGACCGGCATCGTTGCCATCATCAACGGGCAGGGAGCTGGGCCGACCATCGGCCTGCGCGCCGATATGGACGCGCTGCCGATCGAAGAGCTGACGAAGGCCGAGCATGCCTCGACCATCCCCGGCAAGATGCACGCCTGCGGCCATGATGGCCATGTGACCATGCTTCTGGGCGCGGCCAAATATCTGGCCGAAACCCGCAAATTCTCGGGCCGGGTGGCGCTCTTGTTCCAACCCGCCGAGGAAGACGGCGGCGGCGGTCAGGTCATGGTGCAAGAGGGCGTGATGGACCGCTTTGCCATCACCCAGGTTTACGGCATCCACAACGCCCCGAACGTGCCCTTTGGCCAGTTCCTGACCACGCCCGATGCGCTGATGGCAAGTGTGGACACGGCCTTTGTCTATATCACCGGCAAGGGCGGCCATGGTGCCACCCCGCATGAATGCGTGGACCCGGTGGTGGCCGTGGTCGGCATGGTGGGCGCGATCCAGACCATCATCCCGCGCAATGTCTATGCGCTGGATGAGGCGGTGGTCTCGGTCACGCAAATCCACACCGGCACGGCCTCGAACATCATCCCCGAAGAGGCGATGTTTTGCGCCACCATCCGGTCCTTCAAGCCCGATGTGCGGGCGCTTTTGAAAAAGCGGTTCTATGAGATCGTCGAAGGCCATGCCGCCGCCTACGGTGTGCAGGCGCGCATCGATTATGACTGGGGCTATCCCGCCACCATCAACCGCGCCGAAAACGCCGCTTTTGCCTGCGAAGTGGCCTCTGAAGTGGTGGGCGAGGGGCTGGTGAACGGTAATTCTGTGCGCGAAATGGGGTCCGAGGACTTTTCCTACATGCTCGAAGCCCGCCCCGGCGCCTATCTTTTCCTAGGTACTGGCCCCGGCGCAGGCCTGCACCACGCCGCCTATGACTTCAACGACGAAGCCGCCCCGATTGGCGCCAGCTTCTTCGCAAGGCTGGTCGAACGCGCGCAGCCTTTGGCCTAAGCCCCCTGTCAAATGCCTGTTCCTGTCAGGCACAAAAAGCGCGATGCTCTGGCCTCGCGCTTTTTCCATAACAGGAACATCCCATGCGGTTTGCCCTCGCCCTTTGCCTTATCTCGACGCCGGTTCTGGCCGATGAATACATCGCCTTCCATTCGCCCTCCGGCAACATTCACTGCGGTTTGACTGTCAGCGCAGACTATACCGGCGCGCGCTGTGATATCTTCCAGATAACGGCTCAAAGCTTCACCAGCGCGCCTGCAGATTGCGAATTTGACTGGGGCAACAGTTTCGCGGTGGACGCGACAGGTGAGGGCTATCTGGCCTGCGTGTCGGATACCGTGGCCGATGATGCGGGGCTCGAGCTTGGGTACGGCCAAGAGATCAGTCTGGGTGGGATCACCTGCAGTTCTGCCCAATCAGGCATGACCTGCACGAATGACTCTGGGCATGGGTTTACGGTGTCAAAGGCCAAGCAAAGCGTCTTTTGATCAAATTCTGGTGGCGTTTTTTGCGGGAATCGGCTAGTCAGATGTTATATTGACTGGAGATTCAAAATGAACGCCCCGCTGAACCTGCCAAATGACAACCCTTTTGAGTTGGACCGCGCCCATGCGGTGCATCCTTGGGTGAACTTTGGCGCGTTCGAGGCGGCGGGGTCTTTGGTGATGGTCAAAGGGCAGGGGTGCCAGCTGTGGGATGCTTCGGGGCGCGAATACTTTGACGCCATCGGCGGCATGTGGTGCACCAACATCGGGCTGGGCCGGGCCGAGATGGCGCAGGCCATGGCGGATCAGGCGATGCAACTGGCCTATACCAACTATTTCTGCGACGTCACCTCGGACACCGCAGCCCGTTTGGCGGGCAAACTGGCCAGCCTTGCTTCCGGCGATCTGAACCGGGTGTTCTTCACCACCGGTGGCTCCACGGCGGTCGAGACGGCGGTGCGCACGGTCGCCTTTTACCACCATTGCAAGGGCAACCCACAGAAAACCGGGATCGTGGCGCGCGAAAACTCCTACCACGGCTCCACCTATCTGACCCAATCGGTGGGTAAGCGGAATGGCGACCGGGTGGACGAGTTCCGGTATCAGTCCGAAGGCATCTACCACCTCTCCTCGCCCTACCTTTACCGCCGCCCCGACCACATGACCGAGGCCCAGTTCTGCGACCATCTGATCGCTGAGTTTGAGGCGCTGATTGCCCGTGAGGGGGCGGACCGCATCGGTGGGTTCATCGCGGAACCCATTCAGGCCAGCGGGGGCATCATCGTGCCGCCAGAGGGCTATTTGAAACGGATGTGGGAGGTCTGCCAGCGCCACGACATCCTGTTCATTGCTGATGAGGTGGTGACCTCGTTTGGCCGTCTGGGCCACTGGTTCTCCTCTTGGGATGAGTTCGGCGTCATGCCCGATATGGTGGCCACGGCCAAGGGGCTGACCTCGGGCTATGTGCCTTTGGGCGCGATGATCATGTCCGACCGCATCTGGGATGTGATGGCGGAAGGGGGGCATCGCTGGTTTACGACGGGCTTTACCTATTCCGGCCATCCGGTGTCCTGCGCGGCGGCGTTGAAGAACATCGAGATCATGGAGCGCGAGGATCTTCTGGGCAATGCCGCCCGCGTCGGGACCTATTTCGAGACGCGTCTGGCGGGTCTGTCGGACCTGCCCTTGGTGGGCGACGTGCGCGGCCGCAAGCTGATGATGTGCGTGGAATCGGTGGCCAACAAGGCGACCAAGGCGCTGTTGCCGGATGAGGCGAACGAGAGCAAACGCATCTCGGACTATGCCGAAAGCCTTGGGCTGATGGTGCGGCCCTTGGGCCATCTGAACGTGATGAGCCCGGCGCTGACGATCACCGAAGGTCAGGTGGATTTTGTGGTCGACACGCTGCGCAAGGCGATTGCCAAGGTCACGGATGATCTGGTGCGCGAAGGGTATCGGGTGGGGTGAGCCGCGGCCTTTCGGCTCGAAATCTCGCGGCGCTTGCGCCGCCAAAAGGCCGGAATCAAGGCGCGTATGCGCCGCCGGCCCGCGCCCGACCTCCCCCCGGGAGGGCGCGTTTGCGAGCGTGGCCAGCAGAACTTCGGTGGGAGGGGTTGACGGATAAAGCGCCTAGAACCAGCCTCGGCGCGCCATCCCGAGGTCGGGCGCGGCCCTGTGTTGAGTTTCGCTTGAATGCCTACTCGTACACGACTAGCGTAAGGGTTGTATTGCGCTGATTATTTGATCGAGGACGAAGATGAGTGATTTTCCCAAAGACCTGGACGCCTTAGGAGTAGATTTTTGTAAGAGTAACCGGATTTCTCCTCATGAATGGGTGGGAGCAAAGATCGAATGGCGTGAACTGCGCAGTATAGGGGATGATCACGAACAACAGATCAAATCTCTATCGCAGAGTGCAAGCATGTATGCCAGTCTGATTCAGTCAATTCATGGTGTTCATTCAGTGCGATGGAGAGTAAAGAGCGCTGACCATCTTATGGCAAAAATTGTCCGAAAAAGGAATGAACAGAAAGAAGGGTATACTGATATATCGGGCGATAACTATTTTGATCGAGTTACAGATTTAGTGGGAATAAGGGCCTTGCATCTCTTTAAGGGAGATTTTGCGCAAATTCATGAGTTTCTTGATCCTTTCTTCCAAAATAAAGAAGATCCAGTTGCCAACCTACGCGAGGGCGATCCAGACGAGTGGACAGAACACTATAAATCACTTGGTTTACAAGTTAGATTTCACCCTGAAGGATATAGATCAATCCACTATGTAAAAACTGTTAAGCCCATAAAACGTAAGCTTCACTTGGAAATTCAGGTTCGAACCGTTTTCGAGGAAGGTTGGAGCGAAGTAGACCATAGAATAAGATATCCAAATTTTTCAAAGGACCATCTCGTAGCGCATGCTAGTGCGATCCTTAACAGACTTTCCGGCATGGCAGATGAAATGTCGACTTATGCACTACAGTTGAGCAACTCGCTTTCGAAGAGCGCACAGGAAACCGAAGTAATTCGAAGTGAGCTTGATGAAGCGCTTGCCCAGATAGACAAGCTATCGTTGGAATTGGGAGGAGTGAAACAAAGCGCGGAGGAAAAGCAGGATACAATCGATCGGTTGAAGCATGAAGTGTCGCGCATGAGGCAAGCATTAGTCCGCGAGCCAACTTACAATGCCCTCGCTGGTTTGGGTGCAAGGCCGGATGCTATGGGTTTGTCAGCAAGTGATTTGTTATCTGGCGCTAAGTCGCGAAATTCGTTGGCTGAAGTGCGCTCCGAGCCAAGTTCTTTAGGGGTGTTCAACACATTTGCCGGAAAACAGGGTCCTAAAGAGTGAGACCCTTGACACCCCACCCCCTCACCCGCCACCCTCACCCTTGCCCATGTGATCCGCGGCGTCTCCGGGGCCTGCCATAACGACGACGCGATCTGTAAATTTCCGAGATACATCATGGCCATGGAAGACGCCAAAGACGAGGTGGACACCGCCTTTACCCGTGCATCAAAGCGGGGGCTTTCCTTTGAAAACGCGTTTGGGGGGGCGACCAGTTTCCTGCGCCGCACCTATACCAAGGACCTCACAGGGGTGGATCTCGCGATCACGGGCGTGCCCTTTGACCAAGCTGTGACGCACCGCACCGGCACGCGCTTTGGCCCCCGCGCGATCCGCGAGGCGAGCGCCTTGCAGCCCTTTGATCCGCCCTATGGCTGGCCGACCAACCCCTTGGAAGAGATGACCATTGTCGATTACGGCGATGTGGCCTTTGACTATGCCCATACCCCCAGCTTTCCGGGTCTCGTGACCGACCACATCCGCACGATCCTCAGCGCGGGTGCGGGCAGCATCACGCTGGGGGGGGATCATTTCATCACCCTGCCGATCCTGCGCGCCTATGCCGAGAAATACGGCCCGATGTCAGTGATCCATTTCGATGCCCATTCCGATCTTTGGCAAGACGACGATATGAGCCGGATCGATCATGGCACGTTCTTCTACAAGGCGGTGAAGACCGGCCTCGTCGACCCCAAGACCAGCGTTCAGATCGGTATCCGCACGGCCTGTGACGATTATCTGGGGGTGGAGTTCATCGACGCCCGGACCGTGCATGAGCGGGGCTGCGCTTATGTGGTGGCGCGGGCCAAAGAGATTGTCGGCAATCGGCCAACCTATGTCACCTTTGACATTGATTGTTTGGACCCTTCGGCGGCGCCGGGCACCGGCACGCCGGTTTGGGGCGGTTTGCAGTCTTGGCAGGCGGCGGCCTGTCTGCGCGACCTTGCGGGGATCAACATGGTGGGGGGCGATGTGGTGGAAGTCTCGCCGCCCTATGACACCACCGGAGCCACGGCGATTGCAGGGGCTCATGTGGCGCATGAGTTGGTCTGCCTTTACCACTGGGCCAAGACGCAAAGGTGAGGACGCGTAGGATGATCTTTTGGCTTCTGTTGGCCTGTTTTGCGGGGATGGCCGCCTATGTGCGGCTCGCCCCCGATGTGGTGGCGCGCTGGCATCAACCGCTGGAAGGGATGCCGACGGCGGCCGGGATCGTGACCGATCCCGGCGGGGCGCGGGCGCTTGTGCCGATGGCCGATGGCCGCGCGGGGCTGGCGCGGCTGGCAGCGGTGGCCGAGGCCAGCCCAAGGGTGCGGCTCTTGGCGGGCAGCGTGGAAGAGGGGCGGATGACCTGGGTCGCGCGCTCGGCTCTTTGGGGCTTTCCCGATTACATAACCGCCGAGGCCGGGCCAAAGGGGCTCGCGGTCTGGTCGCGGCTGCGGTTCGGGCGGTCGGATCTGGGGGTGAACCGGGCGCGGCTTGAGGATTGGCTCGCCCAGCTTTAGCTTTCGCGCACCAGCCGGATATCGGCGGTGGTCAGCGTGGTCGCCCCTGTGACATGCGCCAAGGGGGCGCCGTTGAACAGGATGACTGCATAGGCGTTGTTTGGCCCCATGATCACCGAAAGGGTCGGCGGCACCTCTACGCCGTTGGTGCCAAGGATTGGGGTGTAATGCACCTCGATCTGGTCGGTGCCGCGCAGGTAGTCGTCAATCGTCGCGAAGGTGGTGGCGTCGGCGTTGGAACTGCCGTCGAGCCAGAAGAGATCGGCCCCGGCGCCGCCATTGGCGAAATCGCCCTTGCCAAGGATCAGCGCATCGGCCCCGTCGCCCCCGAACAGCCGATCCGCCCCGTCGATGGTAGGCGCGGTGCCACCCGCGCCGTCCGGCCCGTGGCCCGAAAGGGTGTCATCACCCGCCCCGCCATAGAGCCTGTCGTCCCCGTCATCCCCGACAAGCGCATCCTGACCGATCTCGCCGCGCAAAAGATCATCACCCACCCCGCCTGCCAGCGCATCATCGCCTTGGCCGCCGGACAGGGTGTCATTGCCAGCCTCGCCCAGCAGGCTGTCGGCGCCATCCTCGCCCAAGAGCGAATCGTTGCCCGCCCCGGCGCTGACGCTGTCACTGCCCGCACCAAAGCGGCCATAGTCGTCTCCTGTGGTTCCAGTGGCGTTGTCGCCACTGGGCGTGCCGGGCAGGGTGCTGTCAAAGCCGTCCGCGCGGTATCCGGCATCCACCGTGGGGTCGACCTGCAACGTGATCGCTTCAGGGTCGAGATCGGGCACGCCTTCCACGATGGCGACCACCTCGCCATTCAGCAAGATCCGGCTCGACAGCCCATCGGGCGTGGTCTGGACGGTCAGGGTCGGTGCCACAGGCAGTGAGGTGTTGGGATCAAGGGTGATCGGGTGCTGTAGCACAAGGCTGTCCTCACCCGCCCGGTAATCGGCAATCACAAAGGCTGCCTCCCCCTCGCGCCAGCGCGCGTCCATCTCGAACCGGTCGGCACCCGCGCCGCCGGTGGCGCTGTCACCCCGGCCCAAGATCAGCCTGTCATCGCCCGCCCCGCCAAAAAGCTGGTCGGCGCCATCAGGGGCACCCATTCCAGCCGCAGCCCCACCTTGGATGGAAAAGCCCGAGATCAGATCATCGCCCAGGCCGCCCGACAGGATGTCGGCCCCGCTGCCACCCGCAAGCTGGTCATTGCCCGTCTCACCGGCCAGGCTGTCATCGCCGAGGTCGCCAAAGATGTTGTCATCGCCCTCTTCGCCCCGCAAAAGATCATTGCCATTCTCGCCATGCAACGTGTCGTGGCCCGCTCCGGCCAGAACAATGTCATTGCCCGCCCCCATAGCCGCCTGATCGTCGCCCGAGCCAAGATCTGCGTAATCGGCGGCTGACGAGCCGGTGAGATCGTCATCGCCGCCCCCCATAAACCAGGCTAGGTTGTCGGCATCGGCGGTGACGGTGTCATCTCCCTCGGCAAACCGGTCGGTGCGGCTGTAATTGTCTTCGTCATAAAGACGGTCATTTGCGGCACTGGAACTGGGGCTGTCATCGTCCGAGGATAGGCTGGCACCAAAGGCCCCAACGAAGAGGAGAAGGTTGACGAGGGTGGCGACGTCCATTCTGGAACCTGTGAAGAACCGCGATCAATGCGCAGTTTGACGTGGGATTGTGGCCCAAGCTGGGCGCAATCGCGGTCTTTGCCCGGCGACGTCGCAGGGGGGGGATGGGCGCGCAAGGGCACCCCGGCCAGATTTGGGCGTGCAGATTTGAGCCCATTCCGGCGCAAGGGCTTGGCGGGCGGGCGCAAGCCCTGTAAGACAAACCAAAGAGTTGACCCAAGGGTTGATGGTGGACCGAACAAGGCCCGTGGGCAGAGACCCGACAGGCCGCCAAGGAGAGGCACGGAAGTGAGCAATCCCGACAGTTTCATCGAGGAGGTGACCGAAGAGGTGCGCCGTGACCGGCTGTTTGCGATGTTCCGCAAATACGGCTGGATCGGCGGTCTTTTGGTGGTCGCCATCGTGGGCGGTGCGGCCTATAGCGAATGGCAAAAGGCGCAGGCGCTGGCCCGGGCCGAGGGCTTTGGCGAGGCGATGCTGGATGCGCTGGACATTGGGGGTGCGTCCGAACGGCGCGCCGCGATGGGGTCTGTTCCGGCTGATGGGGCGCAGCTTGCCCTGCGCGCGTTGATGGTCGCTTCGGACCCTGCCGAGGATAAAGCGGCGGCTTTGGCGGCCTTGGACGCTTTGATCGCCGATGTCACCCAGCCCGAGATTTACCGCGACATGGCGCAGTTGCGCCGGGTGATGGTGGCGGGGACCGATATGGCCTTGGCCGACCGCCGCGCAGCGCTTGAGGGCATTTCCGCCCCCGGTCGGGCATTTCGGGTGATGGCGGCCGAGCAGCTGGCCTATCTGATGCTCGAAGAGGGCAACACCGAGGCGGCAATTGCCGCGCTCGCCACGCTGATGCAGGATCAAGAGGCGACGCAGGGTCTGCGGGCGCGCGCGGCACAGATGATCACCGCGCTGGGGGGCAGCTTGCCCGAAACGGCTGAAGCTGCGCCCGATCAGGGTTGATGACGAAAAGCCTTTGGCCCTTGGGCCGGGGCGATGTGAATTGAGGCGGCAATGACGGTTCGGCAAGTGGAGAGACGGGCGATGGCAGGGGGTTTGCGGCCAATCCTGGGGATGACGCTTTTGGCGACCGCACTCGCGGGCTGCGAACGCGATGTCGTGCTGGAAGGCGAGCGGTTTGATCTGCGCACGCCCTTGGAAGCCTCGATCCCGGTTGAGGGCCAGCCTGATCCGACCGCCGAAGCCTTTGTGCTGCAAAACGAGGCGCGTCCGATTGCGCTGCCGGGCGCCGTGGCCAATGCCGATTGGACCCATCGCGGCGGGTCAGTGCGCCATTCTGGGCCGCATGGGGCCTTGTCGGCCGCGCCTGTCCGGGTGTGGAGCGCCGCGATCGGCGCGGGCAATTCCAAGCGCAACCGCCTGACAGCCGCGCCCGTGGTGGCGAATGGCCGGGTCTTTGCGATGGATTCGCGCGCGCAGGTCACGGGTCTTTCGACCTCGGGCGCTGTGCTGTGGCAGGCCGATCTGCGGGCCGAGTTTGACAAGAACGCGTCCGAAGTCTCGGGCGGCGGCTTGGCCGCGCAGGGCGGGCAGCTCTTTGTCACCACGGCCTTTGGGGAACTGGTGGCGCTGGATGCCGCGACCGGCACGGTGCAGTGGCGCCAGCGCTTTGATGCACCTGTGATCGGCGCACCGGCGGTTGACGGCGGCACGGTCTATGCCGTGGCGCGCGATGGCACGGCTGTGGCCGTGGATGCCACAAGCGGCAAACAGCGCTGGAGCGTCAGCGGCACGCGTGCGGTGTCGGGCATGGTGGGCAGCGGCTCTCCGGGGGTGGGGGAGGGGCTCGTGCTCTTGCCCTTCGCCGGGGGCGAGGTGGCCGCTATCAAGCCCGAGGATGGCACGCGCAGCTGGGGCGGTGCAGTGGCAGGCCAACGGCTTGGCCGGGCCTATGCGGCGGGCACGTCCGATCTGACGGGCGATCCGGTGATTGCCGGTGGGGCGGTTTATGTCGGCTCGGCTTCGGGGCGGACCTCAGCCTTTAACGCGCAAACCGGACAGCGGCTTTGGACGGCGAATGAGGGCGCGATGAACCCCGCCTTGGTGGTGGGGGGATCGGTCTTTGTGGTCAATGACCAGGCCAAGCTGGTGCGTCTTGACGCCCAAAGCGGGGCAGTGATCTGGGCGGTGCAGATGCCCTATTACAAGGCCGAAAAGCCCAAGCGCTGGAAGGAAATCACCGCGCATTACGGGCCGGTTCTGGCCGGTGGGCGGATTGCGATTGTCTCCTCGGACGGCGGGCTGCGGCTCTTCAATCCGGTAGATGGGGCGATGGTCGGATCGGCTGAAATCCCCGGAGGCGCAGCCTCGCCGGCGGCGCTGGCGGCGGGGATGCTGTTTGTGGTTGGCACCAATGGGCAACTTCACGCTTTCCGTTAGGGCCAAAGCCCTGTAAGGGGGGCGGCTTGAGAGAAACGGACGCATCATGAGCTTTACGCTGGCCATCGTAGGCCGCCCCAATGTGGGAAAATCGACCCTGTTCAATCGGCTTGTGGGCCGCAAGCTGGCGCTGGTGGATGACCAGCCCGGTGTGACGCGCGATTTGCGCGAGGGGGATGCCAAGCTGTTTGACCTGCGCTTCACCGTGATTGACACGGCGGGGCTGGAGGAGGTCACCGACGACAGCCTTCAGGGCCGGATGCGGCGCTTGACCGAACGCGCGGTGGATATGGCCGATGTCTGCCTCTTCCTGATTGATGGCCGCGTGGGGGTGACACCTTCGGACGAGGTTTTTGCCGAGATCCTGCGCAAGAAATCGGCGCGGGTGATCTTGGGCGTCAACAAGGCCGAGGGCAAAGCAGGCGACGCAGGCGCTTTGGAGGCCTATTCCTTGGGTCTGGGCGAGCCTGTGCGGCTGTCGGCCGAACATGGCGAGGGGATGGACGACCTTTACCACATGCTCAAACCGCTTGAGGGCGAGTTTGCCGAGCGTGAGGCGGAAAACGCCCCGGTGGTGGATGTCGATATCTCGGAAGATGAGGCCGAGCTTGAGGCCGATGAATTCGCCCATTACCCGACCGCCAAGAAGCCGCTGCAGATCGCTGTGATTGGCCGCCCGAATGCGGGCAAATCGACTCTGATCAACAAGATTCTGGGCTATGATCGCCTTTTGACAGGCCCCGAGGCCGGGATCACCCGCGATGCGATTTCAGTCCGGGCCGAGTGGCAGGGCACGCCGATCCGGATTTTCGACACCGCTGGCATGCGCAAGAAGGCCAAGGTCACCGAAAAGCTGGAAAAGCTGTCGGTGTCGGACGGGCTTCGCGCCGTGCGCTTTGCCGAGGTGGTGGTCGTCCTTCTGGACGTAGAAATTCCGTTTGAAACCCAAGACTTGCGGATCGCCGACTTTGCCGAGACCGAGGGTCGTGCGGTGGTGGTGGCGATCAACAAATGGGATCTTGAGGACGACAAGCAGGAAAAGCTGGCCGATCTGAAAGAGATGTTCGAGCGGCTTTTGCCGCAGTTGCGCGGCGCGCCCTTGGTCACGGTTTCGGCCAAGACAGGCCGGGGTTTGGACCGGCTGCACGACGCCATCCGCAAAGCGCATGACGTCTGGAACCGCCGTGTGCCGACGGCGCGGCTGAACACCTGGCTTGGGGCCATGACAGAGGCGCATCCGCCACCGGCCCCCGGGGGCCACCGGATCAAGCTGCGCTATATGACCCAAGTGAAAACCCGCCCGCCGGGGTTCATGGTGAAATGCTCGCGCCCCGATGAATTGCCCGAAAGCTATAAACGCTATCTGGTCAATGGGTTGCGCGATCATTTTGACATGCCGGGCACGCCCATTCGGCTGTTTTTCCGCAGCCAAGCCAATGAAAATCCGTGGAAGGAACGCAAGTTCCACACGCCCAGCCGGTTGCGCAAACACAAGGCAAAGAACACGGGCGAGTAAGCCCTGCAAAGGCCCCGGTTGGGGCTTTTGTCTTAGGCGCGGCGTAGGGTGATGAGGGTCCAGAGGGCGACGATCAGCGCGCCGCCTGCCGCGGTCAGGGCGACGGTCTGGGTATCGGCCCAATTGGCCAACACAACGCCGATGGCGGCCCAAACCACGGTGGCTCCATAAACCGGCATCTTGGGGCGGCGGGCCTGCACGAACAAGGCGACCGCGATCACCACGGTCAGCATGAGTAGGGCCGCGCCCGTGTTCGACAGCACCCCGTATCCCGCCAAGATCACCCCCACCGACACGCCACAGGCGGCGGTCAGCCAGCCTGCGTAAATCGCCAAAGGTGCCGCCAAAAGCCAGCGGTCTTGGGTCTGGTCGGCACGCAGATAGGCCAGCATCGCCAGCCAGCCCATCACGAGGATGACGAATGTGGCCGTGATCGGTGCGCTGGAGGCGATGGCCAGCCAGACGCTGCCCAAAAGCCCCGAGACCAGGAGCGGCAGGGCCGGGCGCAGAAAGGCCGGGTCATTGCGGCGTTTCAACAGGCCAAAGACGGCATGGGCCAGCAGCCAAAGGTAAATTAGCCCCCAGATCGAAAAGGCATAGCCAGCGGGTTGGATCGCGGGACGCTCGATCCGCACCGGGAAGGTTGCCGGATCATAGCCCGTGAAGGCGGGGGTCAGCGCCGGGGCGGCGACCATGGCGAGGATCGCCAGCAAAAGCGCGGGTTGGATCAGCCGCGCGACGCTCACTCGAGCACGCCTGAGGCCGAAATCCGGGTCTTGCCGCCGAGATAGGGGTGCAGGGCTGCCGGAAGATCGACCGATCCATCGGCCTGCTGGCCGTTTTCCAAAACCGCAATCAGGCAGCGCCCGACCGCAAGGCCCGATCCGTTCAGCGTGGCGACAAACTCGGGCTTGCCGCCGGGGGCTTTGGCGCGGGCGTTCATGCGGCGGGCTTGGAAGGTGCCACAGGTGGAAACGCTTGAGATTTCGCGGAATTTGTTTTGGCCCGGCAACCACGCCTCAAGGTCATGGGTTTTCTGCGCGCCAAAGCCCATGTCACCGGTGCACAAGACGATGGTGCGATAGGGGATTCCCAGCTTTTCAAGGATGGCTTCGGCGCATTTGGTCATGCGCTCGTGCTCGTCCAGCGCCTTATCCGCCGCACAGATCGTGACCATCTCGACCTTTTCGAACTGGTGCTGGCGCAGCATGCCCGAGGTGTCCTTGCCCGCAGACCCGGCTTCCGAGCGGAAGCATTGGGTCAGGGCGGTCATGCGGATGGGCAGTTGCGCCTCGTCCAGCACATCGCCCGCGACGGTGTTGGTTAGCGTGACCTCGGAGGTTGGCACCAGCCACCAGCCATTGGTGGTTTGATAGCTGTCCTCGGCGAATTTCGGCAGTTGGTTGGTGCCATACATCGCCTCTTCCTTCACCAGAACCGGGGTCCAAGTTTCCGACAGGCCATGATCGTTGATATGGGTGTCCAGCATGAACTGGCCAAGCGCACGGTGGACGCGGATCACCGCGCCGCGCAGCACGACAAAGCGCGCGCCCGAGAGTTTGGCGGCGGTTTCAAAGTCCATCCCCGGTTTGACGCCAGCAATGTCGAAATGTTCATGCGGGGTGAAATCAAAGGTCCGGGGTGTGCCCCAGCGGCGGATTTCGACATTGTCGTTTTCATCGGCCCCTTGCGGCACCGCATCCAAAGGCAGGTTCGGGATCCGCATCAGCATGTCGCGCAGGGCGCTGTCCTCGTCGGCGGCTTCTTCGGTCAGCTTGGCGATTTCGGCCTTTTTCTCGGCCACCAGCGCGCGAAGGCGTTCAAACTCGGCGTCGTCTCCGCGCGCCTTAGCGGCACCCACCTCTTTCGAGGCGGCATTTTGCGCGGCGGCGGCGGTCTCGGACGCCAAGATCTTTGCGCGGCGGTTGTTGTCGAGGGCCAAAATGGCGGGCGACATCGGCGACAGGCCCCGGCGTGCGAGGGCCGCATCAAAGGCGGAGGGATTTTCGCGGATGGCGCGGATGTCGTGCATGTCTGGGCCTCGTGTGGCAAATGGCTGGCCGGGTTATGCCCCATTCGCCTGCAAGGGGGAAGGGGGGCCGCCCCGGCGGTAGCGCAGGGGCAGTAGGGCCGGGATCAGCGGGGCAACCTCGGCCCGGCGGGCGGCGTCGCGGGCGGCGCACTCGGCATACGCCGCGGCGATGGCGGGTGTGGCGAGTGCGGTCGCCATGGCCGATTTCAGCACAGGCAGATCTCGGTGCAGGCTGAGGTCCTGCACGTCGTTGAAGTTGAAGATGTCCAGATATTCCGGATCAAAGCGTTCGGGCGCACAATCGGGTTCAAGCCCGTTGCCGCGCAGGCGTTTCAGAAGATAGCGGTCCAGCGCCTTGATCGGGTAGTGGTTGATCTGACCGATTTTCCAGCTTTGGCGGCCTTCGGGGACGCGGTGCTTGGGGCGGTTGTCCTTGTTGCGGTCAAACTGGAAGTGGTGACGCAGGGGTTTTCCGCCACCGTCGCGAAAGGCGATCTCTTCGCCTGTCGTGATGATCGGGCGGTGGATGGCAAAATCTGCGATGCGCGGGGTCAGGCGGAACAGCGTTTTCACGCTGCGGCTTTGCGGATTGTCTAGCCTCATGCCGTGGGTGAAGTTTTCAATCACCAGCCCCGCAGGCGTGGTCTGATGCCCACAATCGCCAAAGTTGCGCCAGTTGAGCGCAAGCGCGTCGGCCCCGCGGGCGGCGGCGACAAGGTCCGCCACCTGTCGCTGGCCCGCATGCACCACAAGAAACTCGTCCGCATCGAGCCACATCCCCCACTCAGACTCTCGAATGACGGGGTCCGTTTTGGCGAGGGCTGCGACCGCATCTTGTGGCGATGTCCCAGCGGGCGGGGTGTGGCGGTGATGGGTTAACCAGCCGAGATCGGCGATGGCATCCAACAGCCGATCTGAGCCATCCGTGCAGTCATTGGTGTAAACAAGTATGTGATCAAAACCGATCAGCCGATGGTAAAGCGCCCATTCCAACACGTCGGGCCCTTCGTTCTTCATCGCTGAAAGCAAAAAAATACGCGCCATAATGGCCCTTTTTGTCAAATGGATGGGGAATGAATAGCCAAATCTCTTGCGCATTGCACGGGGCTTGCCCAAGTGACAGCGAGGAGCGTGGCAACCTTGCGCCGGTCATTGGCCAAGGGTAGGGTGCGCGCCGATCTATACGCCGAACCATACTGGGCCCGTGGTGCCCCAACGAGAGGACTTCTGATGTTCGTGACCGCCGCTTATGCGCAAGATGCTGGTGCCGCTGGTGGGGCCGGGGCTGCCCTTGGCTCTTTCTTGCCGTTGATCCTGATCTTTGCGATCATGTATTTCCTGCTGATCCGTCCGCAGCAAAAGAAGGTGAAAGAGCTGAAGGCGATGATCGAAGCCCTGCGCAAGGGTGATCAGGTGCTGACCCAAGGCGGCATCATCGGCAAAATTCACCGTGTGGGCGATGATGGCGTCTTGGATATCGAGATTGCCGAGGGCGTCAAAGTTAAGGTCATGAAGCACACCATCGTTCAGGTGATGAACAAGACTGAACCGGCTGCGGCCGCCTGAAGGCACTTTTATCATGCTGCATACCCCGCTGTGGAAGCGTTTGTTGATCGTTTTGGTTGTTGGCTGGGGGATACTGGCCGCTGTTCCAAACGCGCTCTACACGCAAGTCGAACGTCACAATGACGCTGTGAAGGTGATCGAGGCCAACGGTGGCGTGGCCACCGAGGCGCAGGCCGCCGACCGTGCCTTGTGGCCCGATGTCTTGCCCTCGGCTCTGATGAGCCTTGGGTTGGACCTGCGGGGCGGCGCGCATCTTTTGGCGCGCGTCGAAGTGGCAGATGTCTATGCCCAGCGGATCGACGGGCTGTGGCCCGACGTGCGCGATGCGCTGCGCGAAGTGCGGGACGAGGTGGGCGCGGTGCGCCGTCAGCCCTCGGTGCCCGGCGTGTTGCGCGTGGCGATCTCGAACCCGGATGGTGTGCCCGTGGCCTTGGAAAAGGTGCGGGCACTGGCCACGCCGGTGATGACGCTAACCGGGGCAGGGGCCTCGGACCTTGACGTGTCGGTTGAGGGGTTGGAGATCATTGTGCAACTGTCTGAGGCCGAACGTCTGGCCAGCGACAGCCGCACGGTGCAGCAAAGCCTTGAGATCATTCGCCGCCGGGTGGATGAGGTGGGCACGCGCGAACCCACGATCCAGCGGCAGGGCGATGACCGGATCCTGATTCAGGTGCCGGGCATTGGCTCGGCGCAGGAGTTGAAGGCGGTCATCGGCACGACAGCCAAGCTGACCTTCCATCAGGTCTTGGGTCGCACCTCGGATGCGGGGGCCGATCCGGGGCCGCGCAACCGGCTGGTGGCCGATGCCGATGAAGAGGGCGTTTATCACATCATCGCCGAGGAATCGGTGGTGGGCGGCGACGAATTGACCGACGCCCAGCCGTCGTTTGACCAAAACGGCCGCCCTGCGGTGAGTTTCCGGTTCAATCCGACAGGCGCGCGCGCGTTTGGCGACTATACCGCCGCCCATATCGGCGAGCCCTTTGCGATTGTCTTGGATGATGAGGTGATTTCAGCCCCGACGATCCAAAGCCATATCGCGGGTGGGTCGGGGATCATCACCGGCAATTTCACGGTCGAGGAATCGACCAACCTCGCCGTTTTGCTGCGCGCGGGCGCCCTGCCGGCCAAGATGGTGTTTTTGGAAGAGCGCACGATTGGCCCGGAACTGGGCCAAGACAGCATTGATGCGGGCAAGATGGCGGGCATCGTCGGGCTGATCGCCGTGGCGAGCTATATGGTGCTCAGCTATGGCCTGTTCGGCGTTTTTGCCAATATCGCTCTGGCGATCAACATGACCTTGCTGATTGCGTTGATGTCGACGATTGGGGCCACGCTCACATTGCCGGGCATCGCCGGGATCGTCTTGACGACGGGCATCGCGGTGGACAGCAACGTGCTGATCTTTGAGCGCATCCGCGAGGAGTTGCGCGATGGTAAGTCACCCGCCCGGGCGATTGAACTGGGCTTTGAGCGCGCGTTCTCGGCCATTTTGGACAGTAACATCACAGGGTTGATCACGGCGCTTATCATGTTCGTGATTGGCTCTGGCGCCGTGCGCGGCTTTGCGGTCACGACGGGGATCGGGATCTTCACCTCGATGTTCACGACGATCTTGGTGACGCGTTTGATCGTGACGTCCTACATCAACTGGAAACAGCCCAAAGAGCTTGTGGTCTGAGGGGGAGCGATATCATGGCATGGCGTTTGCGGCTGGTTCCGGTCAAGACCAACATCGATTTCTTCAAATTGCAGTGGGTGACCTTCGGGGCCTCCATCGCGGCGGTTGTCGTCTCCATTCTGGCGGTGGCGATCATGGGGCTGAACTTTGGTGTCGATTTCAAAGGCGGCACCACCATTCGCACCGAGAGCACGCAGGCGGTGGACGTCGGCGTCTACCGCGAGGCGATGACAGGGCTGGATCTGGGCGATGTCGCCATCACGCAGGTCTTTGATCCGACCTTCCGCGAAGATCAGCATGTTGCGATGGTGCGGATTGAGGCCCAAGAGGGCGAAGAGGCGATCACCCCCGAAACCATTGCCGCCATTGAAGGGGCGCTGCGCGCCGTGGACCCGGCGATTACCTTCCCCTCGGTCGAATCGGTCGGGCCCAAGGTTTCCGCTGAATTGATTTGGGCCGCGCTTTTGGCTGTGGCGGCGGGCTCTTTGGGGATCTGGATCTATGTCTGGCTGCGCTTTGAATGGCAATTCGCCGTCGGCAGCGTGGCCGCCCTGATCCATGATGTGGTTGTGACCGTTGGCGTCTTTGCGATCTTTCAGCTGAAGTTCGACCTGACCATCGTGGCGGCTTTGCTGACCATCCTTGGCTATTCGATCAACGACACGGTGGTGATCTTTGACCGGCTGCGAGAGAATCTGGCCAAGTACAAAGCGATGCCGCTGCGCGAGATGATGAACCTGACCGCGAACGAGACGCTGAGCCGCACGATCATGACGGCGACGACCACACTACTGTCGTTGACTTGCCTGGTGATCTTGGGCGGCGATGTGATCCGGGGCTTTGTCTTTGCCATGCTCTTTGGCGTGATCATCGGCACCTATTCGACGCTTTACGTGGCCAAAAACATCGTCTTGATGCTGGGGCTGGACCGCAGCGACAAGCCCAAGACCGGCAAACCGGCGGATCACGAATTCGCCGATGTGGACGCCTAAGCCATGCGCCTGATCGAGGTCAGCTACGGGGCTGCCTTGGCGATTGAGGGCTATGGGCCGGGTTTTTTCCGGGTGGGGACCCATGCCTTGCAGGGTGCGACGCTGGTGACGCCGTGGGATGCGGGCGGTTGGGGTGGGCTGGGTGACAGCGCCACGCCTTTGGCGCTGGCAGGGCGGATTGACGTCCTTTTGGTGGGGCTTGGTCCGCAGATCACCCCGGTGCCGCGCGCCTTTCGTGACGCACTAGAGGCAGCAGGGATCGGGGTCGAGCCGATGTCCTCGCCCGCCGCGTGCCGCACCTATAACGTCTTATTGGGAGAGGGGCGCCGGATTGCCGCCGCCCTGTTGCCGGTGGGTCCATGACGCGCCTTGCGGTGCACGATCTGGCCGTGGCGCGGGCCGGGGTGCCGGTCTTGCAAGGGGTGAGTTTTGCGCTGGAGCCGGGGCGGGCCTTGGTGCTGCGCGGACCTAACGGCATTGGCAAGACCACGCTTCTGCGCACCATAGCCGGGTTGCAGCCGCCCTTGGAGGGCCGGGTTGAGACGGCCGCGGATAGCATCACCTATGCCGCCCATGCCGATGGGGTGAAGGCCACGCTGACAGTGGCGGAAAACCTGACCTTCTGGGCGCGGGTCTTTGGCACCGATGCGGTGGGTGCCGCGATCGATCGGATGGCGCTGCGCGAATTGGCCGACCGGCGGGCGGCGAACCTGTCGGCCGGGCAAAAGCGCCGCCTTGGTCTTGCGCGGCTTTTGGTCAGCGGACGGGCGATTTGGGTGATGGATGAGCCGACGGTGTCTTTGGACGTGGCCTCGGTCCAGCTTTTTGGCGCGGTGGTGCGTGACCATCTGGCCGCCGGGGGGGCGGCGTTGATTGCCACGCATATCGATCTGGGCTTGGAGGCCGATGTTCTCGACCTGACCCCGTTCAAGGCGCGCAAACTGTCGCAAGGCGGGGTGCGCTCGGCCTTTGATGAGGCCTTCACATGATCGCCCTTCTGAGCCGTGATCTGCGATTGGCCATTCGCGCGGGCGGCGGCTTTGGGCTGGGCCTTGCGTTTTTCCTGCTGGTGGCGGTGATCGTGCCTTTGGGCGTGGGGCCGGAACCCGCGACGCTGGCCAAGATTGCACCTGGCATCCTGTGGGTGGGGGCGCTTTTGTCCTGCCTTTTGTCGCTCGACCGCATCTTTGCCTTGGATTTCGAGGATGGCTCGCTGGACCTTTTGGCCACCTCGCCCGTGCCGATGGAGGGCGCGGTGGCGGTCAAGGCCTTGGCGCATTGGCTGGTGACGGGGCTGCCTTTGGTGCTGGTGGCGCCTGTGCTGGGCGTTCTGCTGAACCTGCCGGGGCCGGGCTATGTGTGGTTGGTCATCAGCTTGGCATTGGGCACTCCAGCCCTGTCGATCATCGGGGCCTTTGGCGCGGCGCTGACGGTGGGGCTCAAGCGCGGCGGGCTGTTGATGAGCCTGTTGGTGCTGCCGCTTTACATGCCAACGCTGATTTTCGGGGCCGAGGTGGTCAAGCGGGGCGCTGTGGGCATGGCCGTCGGTACGCCGCTTGCGCTTTTGGCCGCGATCACCGCTGGGTCGCTGGCCCTGTTGCCCTTTGCCGCATCTGCGGCAATCCGCGTCAATTTGCGTTAGGCCCGCGCCATGCTAAGCAAACGGCAGCGCGCGGCAATCCAAGGATAAACCATGTCGATCTGGGAATATGCCAACCCGAAAAAGTTCATGCAGACCTCGGGGCTTTTGTTGCCTTGGGTCAGCGGGCTGACGGCGATCACGCTGGTGGTGGGGCTGGTCTGGGGCTTTTTCTTCACACCGGACGCTGACAAGTTCGGCTCCACCGTCAAGATCATCTACCTGCATGTGCCTGCCGCGATGATGGCCATCTCGGCCTGGACGATGATGCTGGTCACCTCGCTGATCTGGCTGATCCGGCGGCATCATGTCTCGGCGCTGGCGGCCAAGGCGGCGGCCCCGATTGGGCTGGTCTTTACCGTGATCGGGCTGGTGACCGGGGCAATCTGGGGCCAGCCGATGTGGGGCACATGGTGGGCTTGGGACCCGCGTCTGACGTCGTTCCTGATCCTTGCCTTATTCTATCTGGGCTATATCGCGCTTTGGGCGGCGGTGGAGAACCCCGACACGGCGGCGGACCTGACCAGCGTTCTGGCTATTGTGGGATCGGTCTTTGCCTTTTTGTCGCGCTATGCGGTCTTGTTTTGGAACCAAGGCCTGCATCAAGGGGCGAGCCTGTCTTTGGACAAGGAAGAGAATGTGTCGGATGTCTATTGGTTCCCGCTCTTGGTTTGCATCATCGGCTTTGTCCTGTTGTTCGTCATGCTGGTTTTGATGCGCACCCGCACTGAAATTCGCGCCCGCCGGTTGCAGGCGCTGTTGTCACGCGAGAGGTTGGCTTGATGCCTGATCTGGGAAAATACGCCGATGCGGTGATTTGGTCTTATGTCTCGACCATTGCGCTGTTGGTCGGGCTGGTGGCGGTGACGCTGTGGCAGGGCCGCCGGGTAAAGCAGGCCTTGCACGAGGTTGAGGCGCGGCAGGAAGGGGCAGGCGATGCTTAAGTGGCTGTTGTTGATTCCGCCGTTGCTGTTTTTGGGGCTGGCGGTGCTGTTTTATACGGGCATGACCCGCGATAATCCTAATGATCTGCCCTCGGTCTTTCTGGGCAAGCCGGCCCCCGCGATTGAGCAGGCGGCCTTGCCGGGAATTCCAGCGCCGGTGCAGTCCGATCTGGCACAGGGTCGCGTTGTGTTGGTGAACTTTTGGGCTTCATGGTGCCCCCCTTGCCGGGCGGAGCATCCGACGCTGACCGCGCTGGCTGCCGAAGGCATTCCGGTGATCGGCGTCAATATGATGGACCGTGAGGGGGATGCGCTGGCGTTTTTGGCAGATGATGGCAATCCCTTTGCCAGCATCGCCTTTGACCCCAAGGGCCGGACGCGGCTGGAATGGGGCGTCACCGCCCCGCCCGAGACCTTTATCGTGAACGGCAAGGGCGAGGTGGTCTATCGCTTCATCGGCCCCTTGGTGGGCGATGATTATCTGCAGCGTTTCCGGCCGGAACTGGAGAAGGCGCTGGCGGCGGAGTAATTGGGCGTCTCGCCGTGCACCTCGTCGGGCGCCTTCGGCTTCTCCTCGGTTTACCCCGACGCGCGACGAAGTCGACGAGGAGCTGCGCGATCAGAAATGCCGGGACGCTTCTTTGCGGGCAAAGGGTTTCAAGCTGTCGCCATGCTCGGCCAGCCAGCGCTCCACCCGGGGTTTGTCATGTTTGGACAGATCGCGCAGCCACCACGCCACGGATTTCTGGATGAACCAGTCCGGGTCTGTTGCATAGCGCACGGCCCAGTCCAGAACCCGCTCGCGGATGGCGTTTTCTAAGGGTTTGGGGTGGTTTTGCTTGGCATAGGGCAGGGTGATGACCATGGCGGCGCGGCGGGTCCACATGTGGGGGCTATTGGTCCAGCCCTCAACCGCCTCGATCCGGTCGGGCTGCCAGACCAGCCGCTTTTGCGCGGCGATCATGGCGTGATCGGCCAAAGACCAGCCATCGGAATCAGGCACCCAGCTTTGCAAAAGCTGCCATGCGCCCTCGTCATCCGGGCGGATGCGGGCTTGGGTCAAAAGCTTGGCCGCCGCCACGCGGGTCTCATGAATATCGGCCGCCCAAAGCGCTGCGGCCAAGGCAAGCCGTTCGTCCAGCGTGCACTCGGCGCGCCATGCGTCGGTGAGATCGTCGATCTGCGGCACGCTGACGCCGAAGAACCGGCGGGTGGATTTGTGATAGGCCGCCATTTCGGTGGCCTTCTCGGGGTTGGCCAATGCCTCCAGCGCGGCGATGGCCTGATCAAGGCTGACGGTCATTCCACTGTCACCGATTTGGCCAGATTGCGCGGCTGGTCCACATCGGTGCCTTTGGCGATGGCGGTATGATAGGCCAAAAGCTGCGCCGGGATCGAATAGAGGATCGGGGCAAATTGTGGGGCCACCTCGGGCAAGGTGAGGGTCTTCCAGCAGCCCGCACCCGCCTCGGCGATGCCGGCGGCGTCCGAGATCAGCACCACCTTGCCGTGGCGTGCCATGACCTCTTGCATGTTCGACACGGTCTTGTCGAAAAGCGCATCGCGCGGGGCCAGCACGATCACCGGCACGCGGTTGTCAATCAGCGCGATGGGGCCGTGCTTCAACTCTCCGCTCGCATAGCCTTCGGCGTGGATATAGCTGATTTCCTTGAGCTTCAGCGCACCTTCCAAGGCGAGCGGATACATCGGGCCACGGCCCAGGAACAAGATATCCTGCGCCTCGGCCAGGTCCTTGGCGACGGCGGCCACATCGGTGGAGAGCGCCAGCGCGTGGTTCATCAGGCCCGGCAGGCTGCGCAGCGCGGTGAGGTGCGCGGCAAGGCCCGCCGCGTCGAGACGGCCCCGGTCGACGGCGGCTTTCAGCGCCAGAATGGCCAGCACGGTCAGCTGGCAGGTGAAAGCCTTGGTGGAGGCGACCCCCACCTCGACCCCCGCCATGATCGGCAGCGCCAGATGGCTTTCGCGGGCAATCGAGGAGGTCGGCACATTGACCACCGAGACCACCTTGCCCACGCGTTCCTTGGCATAGCGCAGCGCGGCCAGCGTGTCGGCGGTTTCGCCGGATTGGCTGACAAACAGCGCCCATTGGTGGGGCGACAGCGGCGGCTCGCGGTAGCGGAATTCCGACGCGATGTCGATTTCGACGGGCAGGCCCGCGATCTGTTCGAACCAGTATTTCGCCACATGGGTGGCATAGCTTGCGGTGCCGCAGGCCACCATGGTCAGACGGTCCACAGCCGCAAAATCAAGCTCGGCAGGCAGGCGCAGGGTGTTTTCGCCCGACACGTAATGCTTGAGCGCGTCGGCAATCACCACCGGCTGTTCGGCGATTTCCTTGGCCATGAAATGCTTGTAACCGGCCTTTTCGATGCGGGTCTGGTCAACCTGAATCCGCGCCTCGGGGCGGTTGGCAAGATGGCCCGCCTCATCAAAGATCTGCGCCCCGCCACGGGTGATGACGGCCCAGTCGCCCTCTTCCAGATAGGTGATGCGGTCGGTCATTGGTGCGAGCGCGATGGCGTCCGAGCCGACGAACATCTCACCATCGCCATGGCCGATGGCCAAGGGGCTGCCCTTGCGGGCGCAGATCATCAGATCTTGCTCGCCTTCGAAGAGGATGCAGAGCGCAAAGGCCCCGTGCAGGCGTTTGAGCGTTTCGCGCGCGGCCTCAATGGGTTTTGCACCTTTGTCCAAATGGTGGCGCAGAAGGTGGCTGACGGTTTCGGTGTCGGTTTCAGATTCGAACACCGCCCCGCCTGCGGTAAGCTCGGCGCGCAACTCGCGGAAGTTCTCGATAATGCCGTTGTGCACCACCGCGACGCGGCCCGAAAGATGCGGATGGGCGTTCAGCGTGGTGGCCGCGCCATGGGTGGCCCAGCGGGTGTGGCCGATGCCGGATTTGCCGGGCAGGGGGTTGTGGACCAAAAGATCGGAGAGGTTAATGAGCTTGCCCACCGCGCGGCGACGGTCCAGCTTGCCCTCGTTGATGGTGGCGATCCCGGCGCTGTCATAGCCGCGATATTCCAGCCGCTTCAACGCCTCGACCAAAAGGGGGGCCACCTCGTGATGGCCCAAAACCCCAACAATTCCGCACATTATGATTTTCCTTTCGCGGCCTTAATGGCGCGCAGCCGTTCAAAAAGCTTGGTGGCAAGTCCTGCCTTGTTCACTTGTTTGGCCCGGGCCAAGGCCACAGCCTCGGCGGGCACATCTTCGGTGATGACCGAGCCCGAGGCGGTCAGCGCGCCGTCACCAATGCTGACGGGGGCGACCAGCATGGTGTCCGAGCCGATGAAGGCGCGTCTGCCGATGCGGGTGCGGTGCTTCATCACGCCGTCGTAGTTGCAGGTAACGGTGCCCGCGCCAATGTTGGTAAACTCGCCCACATCGGCATCCCCGATATAGCTCAGATGGCCCACCTTGACGCCTTCGTCCAGAATGGCGTTCTTGATTTCCACAAAATTGCCGACATGGACATCTTCGGCAAGCTCTGCCCCGGGGCGCAGGCGGGCGAAGGGGCCGACATCGGCCCCACGCGACACATGGCAGCCTTCTAGGTGGCAAAAGCCTTTAATCTCCGCGCCAGATTCGATGGTGACGCCGGGGCCAAAGAGGACATTCGGGCCGATGATGGCATCGCGGCCGATGTGGGTGTCGAGGGCGAAGAACACGGTTTCGGGGGCGGTCAGGGTGACGCCATTGTCCAAGGCCTCGGCGCGGGCGCGCGCCTGAAAGGCGGCCTCGGCGGCGGCAAGTTCGGTGCGGGTGTTGATGCCCATGGTTTCCGCCTCGTCGCAGATCACCACGCCCGCTGAGAGGCCGCGCGCGCGGGCGAGTTCGACGATGTCGGTCAGGTAGTATTCGCCGCTCGCATTGGCATTGCCCACATCGGCCACCAGCGAGAAAAGCGTTTTGGCGTCAGCGCAGATCACGCCTGAATTGCAAAGGGTTATCAGACGTTCCTCATCTGTCGCATCTTTGAATTCGCGGATGGCCAAAAGGTCATTGCCTTGGGTCAGCAGACGGCCATAGCGGCCGGGATTGGCGGCGTGAAAGCCCAAGACCACCACCGCATGCGCGCTGCGGGCTGCAAGCATCGCCTCGAGCGTCTCGGGGCGGATAAAGGGCGTGTCGCCGTACAGAACGATGGCATCGCCCGTGGCATCTGCCAGAAGTGGTGCGGCTTGGGCGACGGCATGGGCGGTGCCAAGCTGCGGCTCTTGCAGGACGGTCACCGTCGCCTCGTCGTAGTCGCGCGCGGCGCGCGCGACCTCCTCGGCCCCGTGACCGGTGACAACGACCACCTTCTCAGGTGCAAGGCTGGCACCGGCCTGCAAGGCGTGATGCAAAAGCGGGGCCGCGGCCACCTTGTGCAAGACCTTGGGCAGGTCGGAATTCATCCGCGTGCCCATGCCTGCGGCCAGAACAATCAACGAAACCGGCATGACGCCCCTTTCAATTCGATGCCGCCCGTTTTACCCCGGATCACGGGCACTGCAAGCCCGCGATGGTTCACGGAAGGTTACAATATGCGCACTGTGGTGTTTGATCTGGATGGCACGCTGGCCGATACCAGCGATGACCTCTTGGCCGCCGCCAATGCCTGTTTTGAAGCCGAGGGCCATGGCGCGGTATTGGACGGGCGTGACCGGCTGGTCGCCTTTCACGGTGGGCGGGCCATGCTGCGGGCGGGCTATACGCGGCTGGGGATTGCGGTCAGCGAGGACGACATCTCGCGGCACTATCCCCGGCTGTTGGCGGCCTATGCCGAGGGGATCGACACCCACACTCGGTTGTATCCCGGGGCGGTGGCCGCGGTGGAGGCTTTGCGTGGCCTTGGCTTTGCCACCGCGATCTGCACCAACAAGCCCGAGGGCTTGGCGGTAGAACTGGTGCGGCGCTTGGGGATTGCGCCCTTGTTCGGGGCGCTGATCGGGGCGGATACCTTGCCGACGCGCAAGCCCGATGCGGCGCCCTATGTGGCCTCGGTCACGCGGGCAGGGGGAGATGTGCGGCGGTCGATGTTGATTGGCGACACTGAGACCGATCGAAACACCGGCCTTGCGGTGGGGGTGCCGGTGGCCTTGGTCACCTTTGGCCCCGAGGGCCGCGCGATTGAGCGGCTGCAACCCGAGGCGCTTTTGGATCACTACGACGATCTGCCAGCGCTGGCGGCGCGGCTTTTGGCATGAAAAAGGGCCCCTAGGGGCCCGATCCAGCGTGTTGTTTGAGGGGTTAGCCCCAGACGGCGGTCATCCCCAGACAGCTTGGCGCGCGATGCGGTCGGCGTCACCGGGGAAGATCCCAAGGTCCAGCGCCTCGGCGTGGCTGAGCCCGGCGATTTCGGCGCGCAGGCGGCGGTAGGTGGCCTGTTCGGCGGCCATGCTGCGCAGGCGGGTGATCAGGTTCATCATCATATGTCCTTTCGACGTGCGACCGGGCGGCCCGAATGGCCAACCCCTTATTCGCATGTGCAGCATATGGCCCGCGGCGTTAGCGGTAACAACCGTGGAAAATGGGCTTTCCGCTATGCGTCTGACGCATAGCAAAAGGGCGCCCGAGGGCACTTTGCCAAATATTATTTAATTACAGAAGCTTGCCCATCGCCACGGCTGTATCGGCCATCCGGTTGGAAAAGCCCCATTCATTGTCATACCAGGCAAGAACCGAGCAGAAGGTGCCGTCCATCACCTTGGTCTGGTCCATGTGGAACACGGAAGAATGCGGATCATGGTTGAAATCCGACGACACATTCTTCCACTCGGTATAGCCCAGAATGCCCTTGAGCGGGCCATCGGCTGCCGCCTTGATGGCCGCGTTGATCTCTTCGGCGCTGGTCGCGCGCTTGGCGATGAACTTCAGATCCACTGCCGACACATTGGGGGTGGGCACGCGGATGGCAAAACCGTCCAGCTTTCCCTTCAACTCGGGCAAGACCAACCCGACCGCTTTGGCGGCCCCGGTCGAGGTGGGGATCATCGACAAGGCAGCGGCGCGGCCGCGGTAGAGGTCCTTGTGCATGGTGTCCAGCGTCGGCTGGTCGCCGGTGTAGCTGTGGATCGTGGTCATCATGCCTTTTTCAATGCCGATGGCCGCGTTCAGCACCTGTGCCACCGGAGACAGGCAGTTCGTCGTGCACGAGGCATTGGACACCACAATGTCGGCAGCGGTCAGGGTCTTGTGGTTGACGCCGAAAACGATGGTCTTGTCGGCGCCGTCGCCGGGGGCAGAGATCAAAACGCGCTTTGACCCGTTTTCCAGATGGGCCGCGCATTTTTCTTTGCTGGTAAAGATGCCGGTGCATTCCAGCACGATATCGACGTCGCCCCACGGCAGATCGGCCGGGTTTTTCAGCGCAGTCACGCGCATGCGCCCGCGGCCAACGTCGATCCAATCCTCGCCCGTTGTCACGGTGGCGGGAAAGCGGCCATGGACAGAATCAAAGCGCACAAGGTGGGCGTTGGTCTCAACCGGGCCAAGGTCGTTGATGGCGACGACCTGAATGTCAGTGCGCCCCGATTCAATGATGGCGCGCAGGATGTTGCGGCCGATGCGGCCAAATCCATTGATGGCTACCTTGACGGTCATGGCGTTCCCTCTCTGGGCTGCGACTCGCGCATGCTTCGTTAGCGCTAACATCGACATATGAAGGAAAAGATCAAGCTGCAAAGCTTGGATCGGTCAAATTCTGCTCAGATGCGGCGTCAGCGCCAGATGGCGACAAGCTCAATCAGGTCGATCAGCTTGCGTGAGAGGAACAGAAGGGCCGACCCGCTGTTCAAAGCAAGGTCGGCCAGCACGGCCAAGGCGATGACCCCGGCCAGAACAAAAGCGATGCGGTCGGTCAAAGCCCCTCCCGGTTTAACCCAGAAGCCGCCCCATCGCGACGGCCACATCGGCCATACGGCAGGAAAAGCCCCATTCGTTATCATACCAAGCCAGCACGCGCACCGTGCGGCCTCCGACCACCTTGGTCTGATCCGGGGCGAAAATGCAAGATTGCGGTGTATGGTTAAAGTCGATGGAGACTTTGGGCTCGGGGTCATAGGCGAGCACCGCGCTCATCTTACCAAGCGAGGCTTCGCGGATGATTTCGTTGACCTCGTCGACCGTGACGGATTTTCCAGCCACAAAGGTCAGGTCCACCGCCGAGACGTTGGGGGTGGGCACGCGGATGGCCGAGCCGTCCAACTTGCCCGCAAGCTCCGGCAAAACTTCACCAATCGCCTTGCCGGCACCGGTGGAGGTGGGGATCATCGCCATGGCGGCGGCGCGGGCGCGGTAGAGGTCTTTGTGGCGGCGATCCAGCGTGGGCTGGTCACCGGTGTAGCTGTGGATCGTGGTCATGATGCCCGCTTCGATGCCGATGGCGTCGTTCAGCACCTTGGCCAAGGGGGCAAGGCAGTTGGTGGTGCACGAGGCGTTCGAGACCACCAGATGCTCGGGCAGAAGGCTGCGGTGGTTGACGCCGTAAACCACCGTCAGATCAGCGCGCTTGGCGGGGGCGGAGACCAAGACCCGCTTGGCCCCGCGCGTCAGGTGGACAGCGGCCTTGTCACGGTCATTGAATTTACCGGTGCATTCCAGAACGATATCAACGCCGTCCCAGTCCAGCTCTTCAGGGTTGTAGGTCGACATCACGCGGATCGGGCCCCGGCCCAAGTCGAGCGTGTTGCCTTCGACCTTCACCGTGCCGGGAAAGCGGCCATGGACAGAATCATATTTCAATAGGTGGGCGTTGGTTTCAATCGGCCCGGTGGCGTTCATCGCCACCACCTGCACGTCATTGCGCCCCGATTCCGCGATATGGGCCAGCGTGCAGCGCCCGATACGTCCGAAACCGTTGATGCCGATGGTGATGGTCATGCGCCTGATCCTGTCCAACAAGAAATGCCCCTGACGCGCTATACCGCAGGTGCGCCGGTGCAAAAAGCGCAAAAGCGACGGTTTTTCAGAGTGTTATCGCAAACATGCCGCGTTCGCGCTAACAAGTCACAGGCTTTGCCTTAGCAGGCTGCGCGGGGTAGAGAGAGGAAGGCTTGGCAGGAGGTTGAGGCGATGAGTGGACTTCTGGCGCTGTTGGATGACGTCGCGGCGATTGCCAAGGTGGCCGCGGCCAGCGTCGATGACATCGCGGCGGCGGCGGCCAAGGCGGGGGCCAAGGCGGCGGGCGTGGTGATCGATGACGCTGCGGTGACGCCGAAGTATGTGCATGGGTTTTCCGCCGATCGGGAATTGCCGATCATCTGGCGCATTGCGCTGGGGTCGGTGAAGAACAAGCTGGTGATCTTACTTCCGGGGCTGATGGCGCTGAATTACCTTCTGCCTGCGGCGATCACGCCTTTGTTGATGCTGGGCGGGGCGTATTTGTGCTTTGAGGGGGCGGAGAAGGTGTTTCATCTTCTGTTCCCACATGCCGATCCCGAGGTGGCCGAGGATTTCGACACCGAAGACCCCGCGCATCTGGAAGAGGAAAAGGTGGCGGGCGCGATCAAGACCGATTTCATCTTGTCGGCCGAGATCATGACGATTGCCTTGGCCACCGTGGAAAGCCCCAGTTTCTGGATGCAAGGCATCACGCTCGCGGTGGTGGGGGTGTTCATCACGGCGGCGGTCTATGGGGCGGTGGCCCTGATCGTGAAGATGGACGACATTGGGCTGCATATGGCGGCCAACCGCAAGACCGCCGCCGCGCGGGCCTTTGGGCGTGGGTTGGTGGTGGCGATGCCGAAACTGATGGCGGTTCTGTCCGCGGTGGGCACGGCGGCCATGCTTTGGGTCGGCGGGTCTATCGTGCTGCATGGGTTAGAGGTGACGCATCTCTGGCCCTGGCCTTATGAAGCAATCCACCACATCGCCGAGACGGCCGCCCATGCGGTGCCTGTGGCGTCGGGCTTTGTCCTGTGGGCTGTGCAGGCCGGGATCGACGGGGTTTTGGGCCTTGCCCTTGGGGTGGCGCTGATTCCTGTCGCGACGCGGGTGATCGGGCCTTTGTGGTCGGCGGTCACGGGCAAGAAAAAGGCCGCGCATTAAGCGCGGCCCAAATTCGTTCGAACGAATTTACAAATCTCTTCGAAGCGATTTGCGGTCAAAGCAGTGCCTTCACCTTTTCAACCGTGGCTTCGGCGGTGATGCCGAATTCCTTGTAAAGCCGGTCATAAGGGGCCGATGCCCCGAAGGACGACATCCCGACGAAATCGGCCTTGGTGTCACGGCCCCGCTCGCCCAAAAGCCAGCGGTCCCAGCCCATGCGTACGCCCGCCTCAATCGCCACGCGCACCGGGCCTGCAGGCAGGACTTTTTTGCGGTAGGCTTCGTCCTGAGCGGCAAACAGCTCCATCGAGGGCATGGAGACCACGCGGGTGCCGATGCCTTGGGCTTCAAGCATCTCGCGGGCCTTCAGCGCGATTTCCACTTCCGAGCCGGTGGCCATCAAGATGACCTGACGCTTGCCCGTCGCCTCGGCCAGCACATAGGCGCCTTTGGCCGAGAGGTTGGTGTTGGTGTGAGTAAGCCGCACGGCCGCGAGGTTCTGACGCGAGAGCGCCATGACCGACGGGGTGGATTTCTGGTTGAAGGCCAGTTCCCAGCATTCAGCCACTTCCACCAGATCCGCCGGGCGGAACACCAAGGTGTTCGGGGTGCTGCGCGAAATGGCCAGATGTTCCACCGGCTGGTGGGTCGGGCCGTCTTCGCCAAGGCCAATCGAGTCATGTGTCATGACATAGACCACTGGCAGGCCCATGAGGGCCGAGAGGCGCATCGAGGGGCGGGCATAGTCGGTGAAGGCCATGAAGGTGCCCGAATAGGGCCGCACGCCGCCATGCAGCGCCATGCCGTTCATCGCCGCCGCCATCCCATGCTCGCGGATGCCCCAATACATGTAGCGGCCTGCGGGGGTGTCGGTATTGAACACGCCCAGATCGGCGGTCTTCGTGTTGTTCGATCCGGTCAGGTCAGCGGAACCGGCAAAGGTTTCTGGCATGATCGGATTGACCGCCGCCAGCACCTTTTCCGAGGCCGAGCGGGTGGCGAGTTTGGCGGGTGCCGCCACGGCGGCTTTTTTCACCGCGCGAATGGCGGCGGGCAGTTTGGCCGGGGCCTCATCCGAGAAGATGCGGATCAGTTCGGCCTGTTTGGCCGCCGAAAGGCTGGCCACACGGGCGGACCATTCAGCATGGGACTTGGCACCCCGGGTGCCCATGGCTTCCCATTCGGCCTTGATCTTGGCCGGGATTTCGAAGGGGCCACCTGTCCAGCCATAAGCGTCTTTCGCCGCCTGAAGCTGGGCCTTGTCGGTCAAGGCGCCATGGCCTTTGGAGGTGTCTTGCGCCGCATGGCCCAAGGCGATGTGGGTCTTGCAGGCGATCATCGTCGGGCGGTCCGACTTTTTCGCCGCTGTCATGGCGGCATCAATCGCCACCGGGTCATGGCCGTCACATTCGAGCACATTCCAACCGCTGGCGGCAAAGCGCGCCTTTTGGTCAGTGGCGTCCGAGAGCGACACTTTGCCGTCAATGGTGATGCCGTTGTCATCCCACAGAACGATCAGCCGGTTCAGCTTGTGCTTGCCTGCAATACCGATGGCCTCTTGGGACACACCTTCCATCAGGCAGCCGTCGCCAGCGATGACCCAAGTGTAATGGTCCTGCACCTTGGCACCCCAGCGGGCGCGCAGATGCGCCTCGGCCATGGCAAAACCGACTGAGTTGGCAATGCCTTGGCCCAAGGGGCCGGTGGTGGTCTCAACCCCGGCCACATGGCCGTATTCCGGGTGACCTGCGGTGATGGCGCCCCACTGGCGGAAGTTCTTGATCTCCTCCAGCGTCATGTCCTCATAGCCGGTCAGATGCAAAAGCGCATAGATCAGCATCGAGCCGTGACCGGCCGAGAGGATGAAGCGGTCCCGGTCCGGCCAACGTGGAGCCTTGGGATCAAACTTCAGGTGTTTTTCAAAGAGCACCGTCGCCACATCGGCCATGCCCATTGGCATGCCGGAATGGCCCGAATTTGCTGCCGCCACCGCATCAAGCGTCAGCGTGCGGATCGCGGCGGCGCGCATCCATTGGTCGGGGTGGCGGGCGCGGAGGGTTTCGATATCCAAGGCGGCAGTCCTGTTATCTGGTTGCGGGCTTTGAGGGTGCATAGCAGCATGGGCGGCAAGATCAAGCGCGGCCCGCAAGGCTTTGGTGGGAAACACAAGACCGCAGGCGGGCAAGCGGCTATGATCGGGCTTGACGCTGGCTTTGCGATTCGCAACGCTGGTGAAGATTTGGCCTTGGGCCGGAACCCGGTTGCAGGGATTTTTGCCGAAACTGGGGCAGAGAAGAAGAAAGGGCGCAGCGTCTCATGCAGGACATCCTCGAGCTGGAGCGGCGGATAACAGCCGCGATGGAGCGGATCACCTATGGGGTGGAGCAGTTGGCCAAGGGCAGTGCTGGGGCCAGCCCTCGCGCGGCCGGTGCCGAGGCCGCCTCGGGCGACGCCGCCGCGCGGATCGCGCATCTGACCGAGGCGCTCGATGAAGAGCGCATGACCAACGCCCAATTGAACGAACGTCTGCGGGTTCTGCGCGAGAAAGCAGGGCAGGGCTCGGACGAGGTGGTGGCCGATTTGCAGGCCAAGCTTGCAACGCAGGCTGACGAGCTGGCCACCTTGCGCCGGGTGCTGGCCGAAGCCGGGCGCGAAATTGCGTCCTTGCGCGCCGCCCGCGCCGCCGAGGCCGAGGAACTGGCCGAAATCGTCACCGCGCTGGACCCGTTGGTCACAGCCGCCAGCTCGGAGGCTCCGCATGCCTGATATCGACATCATCATCGGCGGGCGCAGCTTTCAGGTGACCTGCCAACCGGGCGAAGAACATTTCCTGCGCGCCGCCGCCGCGATGCTGGACAGCGAGGCGCAGCCCTTGCTGGCCTCCATGGGGCGGTTGCCCGAGGCGCGGTTGCTGTTGATGTCGGGTCTGATGCTGGCCGACAAAGCGGCCGCGATTGAGGATGAGAATCGCCACTTGAAGGCCAAACTGGCCGAGATGGAAGGTCGCCCCGTGCCCGAGCGCCAAAAGCTTGAGGTGCCGGTGATCCCGGCGCAGGTGACCGAGACGCTGGCCGAACTGGCCGCGCGGGCCGAGGCTTTGGCTGATCGTCTGGAAGAGCGTCACGGCTGAGGCTGTGGCCCGGGGCTGACAGCAGGGAAGGCTGCGTCGTTCTTCCCCTTATGGTGTCCGGTTGGAATAGGCCATGAGGGGGGCGTCGTCCCTTATCCCGCAGGCCCTTGATATGTTTCGCCCCTTTGTGATGTTGCTGTCCAGTCTGCCTATCGCCGCCGATGCCCAAGGGAGTTGGAGCCGAGACGGCAGTCGGGTTGAGACCGTGATCTATACCTACGACAGCGCGATGGATTCGCTTTCGGTCGCCTATTTCACCGCGCCCGACGCCACCAGTTTTGCCGCCGTGCAGATCGGCGGGGTGGTGCATGCCTTGGTGCGGGACGTCGCCGCCTCGGGTGTGCGCTATGTCGATGTGAATGCGCAGACTGGGTATCGGCTGCAGGGCAAGGGCGATCAGGTGATGCTCTTGAAGCTGGATCCCGACCCCGCGGCCGAAGAGCAGCTTTTGGTCGAGTGCCACGCCCTGCAGGGGTAGGGCCAAAGAAATAGGGGCCCGACGGGCCCCTATCCATTCGATCAGGGTCGACTGGCTTAGCCCTTGTTCGCTTCGCGGATGCGATCAGCGGCCTCTTTGGAGTAGCTGACGCCGCTTTGGTCAAAGAGTGTGTCCAACTCGCCCGAGAGCGCCATTTCGGTGACGATGTCGCAGCCGCCGACGAACTCGCCCTTCACATAAAGCTGCGGGATGGTCGGCCAATCGGAGAAGTCCTTGATGCCTTGGCGAACTTCAGCATCCGCCAGCACGTTCACATCGGCAAATTCAACGCCCATGTAGTTCAAAACTCCGGCCACGCGGGACGAGAACCCACATTGCGGCATGGTCTTGGTGCCTTTCATGTAAAGCACCACGTCGTTCTTCTGGATCGTTTCGCGGATTTGGTCGACTGCGGTCATGGTCGCGTTTCCTTGGCTGGGGGCACCGCTTTGGCTCGGTGCAAAGTCTTGTGTTGGTCAGGTGTCTTGCCCGGTTTCGGGGCCAGCGCGCGTATCATTCCGGGGCGCGGGTGGTCAGCGCGAGCGCGTGCAACGCACCGTTGGGACCGTCCATCTTGCCCTTCAGACTGGCGTAGACGGCGCGTTGCTGTTGCACGCGGTTCAGGCCGCGAAAGCTTTCGTCCACCACCTCGGCGGAAAAATGCTGGCCATCGTCACCCTGAACCGAGATGCGGGCCTTTGGGAAGGCGGCGCGGATCAGCGCTTCGATATCCTTGGCTTCGACGGGCATGGGCTAGGTTCCTTCTTGGTCTTGGCCCAGATGTAAGCCCGAGGGCGCGCAGGAGCAAGAGGCGCGAGCGCGGCAATCAGCGCCGAAGGGTCTGCCATTCGGCGCGCATCAGGCCATAGAGCAGCAGATCGACCGAGCGGCCCAAGGCAGGGCGCCACCAATGGCCGCGCTGCACGCCTTCCAGACGATAGCCCGCCTGATCGTAAACCCGCGCCGCGCGGGCATTCTCGCCGCTGGCATCCAGCCAGACGCGGGCGGCCTCCAGCGTTTCAAAGGCATGATCGGTCAGGGCGGTGACAAAGGCCAAGCCTCGGCCACCACCGGTGCGCGCCAGTGCAAGGCGGCGCAGTTCAACCCGGCCGGAGGGATGGCCGATCTCGCAAAACAGGGCAAAGCCCGCGGGCTGGCCGTTTTCCTGCCAGATCTGCAATCGCGCGCTGGGGTCAGCAAGATAGAGCGCGAGCGCCGTCTCGTCTTCATCGGTGATGAAAGGGGCATAATCGGGATGGCCCGCAAGGCCCCGGATAAAAGCAAAGTCGTCCGGCGTGGCGGCGCGTGGGGTCATCATGGCCGCCACTCACGCGCCAAAAGGCCGTAAAGCTCGCAATCGGTCCAGTCGCCTGCAGGGCGCTGCCAGCATTCACGAACCCGGCCTTCGTTCTGAAAGCCAATGTTTTCATAAAGCCGGATCGCGCGGGCGTTGTCAGTGGTGCAGTCAAGTCCGACACGATGTGCGTTGAGCGGGCCAAAGATATGAGCAAGCACCGCGCGCAGGAAGGGTTGGCCTTGCCCGGGTTGGTCGCTCACAAACGCTGACAGGCCCATCACGCGCGGCACCCATGTCATGAGGATAGCAAAACCAACGGCTTGGCCGTTCTTCTGCCAAAGGAATGCAAAGCCTGCATCAATCGCGCTGGCTATTTCGCCGTCGTCAGGGGGTTCGATCCAATTGGCGGTACTGGGGGCAAGCCACATCTGCGCGATCAGGTCATGATCGGCGGGCGTGGCTTGGACCAGCATCAGCCAACCGCCTTGGCAAAGGCCGAGCGGTAAAGCGCGGACAGATCCGCCAAGGAGGCGGCATCGGTGCCCAGCGTCACGCTAGACCCGCCAAACTGGCCGACTTGGGCCAAGGGCACGCCTGCCGCCTGCGCGGCCGTTTGCAGCGCGGGCAGGCGACTTGCCGGGACCGCCACAAGATAACGCGCCTGATCTTCGCCAAAGAGGGTGGCAATGTCGGCGCTGGTCAGGCTGACGCCCAGCCCGGCCCCTTCGGCCATCTCAAAGGCCGCCAAAGCCAGGCCGCCATCGCCAAGATCGGTGCAGGCGGCAAAGGTCTTGGCTTGGGCGCGAATGAAATCGCCGTGGCGCTTTTCGGCTGCCAGATCGACAGGAGGCGCATCGCCCGCCTCGATCCCGAAGGCTTCAGCCAGAAGGGCGGATTGGCCAAGGTGGCCATGCGTTGCGCCGATCACCACCGCCAGATCACCCGCCGAGGGGCGACCGTGGATCAGATCATCCAGGCTGGCCAAGATGCCGACTGCGCCGATGGTGGGGGTGGGCAGAATGGCCGAGCCGTCGGTTTCGTTGTAAAGCGAGACGTTGCCCGACACGATGGGCATATCAAGGGCGGCCACTGCCGCGCCGATGCCTTTGATGGCCCCCACGAATTGGCCCATGATTTCGGGCTTTTCGGGGTTACCGAAATTGAGGTTGTCCGTGGTGGCCAAGGGCGTTGCCCCCACCGCGGTGAGGTTGCGGTAGGCTTCGGCCACGGCCTGTTTGCCGCCTTCGAACGGGTTGGCTTTTACATAACGCGGGGTCACATCGCTTGTGAAGGCGAGCGCCTTTCCCGTGCCATGCACCCGCACCACGCCAGCACCTAGACCGGGGGCGACGACGGTATCGGCACCGACTTGGCTGTCATATTGTTCATAGACCCAAGCCTTGTGGGCATAGGACGGGCTGCCGATCAGCGCGCGCAGGGCGGAAATTGGCGCAATTTCCGGCACCGCGCCCAAGGGCGCCGGTGCGGGCGTCTCGAGCCATGGGCGGTCATATTCGGGCGCAGAAGAGGAGAGCTTGGAGAGCGGCAGATCGGCCTTGATCTCATTGCCGTGCAGGATCAGGAAGCGATCCTCAGGGATGGTTTCGCCGACGATGGCGAAATCCAGATCCCATTTGGCAAAGATGGCGCGGGCGACATCCTCCAACTCGGGCTTCAGGACCATGAGCATGCGTTCTTGGGATTCCGACAGCATCATCTCATAAGCGGTCATCGCCGCCTCGCGCTGAGGCACGTCATCAAGTTGCAGCTTGATGCCGAGACCACCCTTGTCGCCCATTTCCACCGCCGAGCAGGTCAGGCCCGCGGCCCCCATGTCCTGAATGGAAATCACGGCACCCGATGCCATCAGCTCAAGGCAGGCTTCCAACAGGCGCTTTTCGGTGAAGGGGTCGCCAACCTGCACAGTGGGGCGTTTTTCTTCGATGGTGTCGTCAAACTCTGCCGAGGCCATGGTGGCCCCGCCAACCCCGTCGCGCCCGGTTTTGGCGCCAAGGTAAACCACGGGCATGCCCACACCCGAGGCGACCGAGTAGAAGATCTTGTCGGCATCGGCCAAGCCTGCGGCAAAGGCGTTGACCAGGCAGTTGCCGTTGTAGGATTTGTGGAAACGCACTTCGCCGCCCACTGTGGGCACGCCAAAGGCGTTGCCATAGCTGCCCACGCCTTCCACCACGCCTTTCACAAGGTGAGCGGTTTTCGGATGCGACGGCAGGCCGAACGAGAGCGAATTCATCGCAGCGATTGGGCGCGCACCCATGGTGAACACATCGCGCAGGATGCCGCCAACGCCGGTGGCCGCGCCCTGATGGGGTTCGATATAGGAGGGGTGGTTGTGGCTCTCCATCTTGAAGATGACGGCTTGTCCGTCGCCAATATCAACCACGCCTGCATTTTCGCCGGGGCCGCAGATCACTTGCGGGCCGGTGGTGGGCAGGGTGCGCAGCCATTTCTTCGAAGATTTGTACGAGCAATGCTCGTTCCACATAGCCGAAAAGATGCCGAGTTCGGTGAAGGTCGGCATGCGGCCAAGGATCGACAAGAGCCGCTCCCACTCATCCGGTTTGATCCCGTGCTTTGCCACAAGATCTTCGGTGATTTGGGGCTCGAACATGGCAGTCTCAGACACGGCAGTCTCCCTTGGGGGCGCAACGGGCGGCGGCTTTGGCTGCCGTTTAGGCCAAGGGGCGGGAAAGGAAAAGCGCCTGCGGCGGCGTAAGGGCGAAAAATTTTGCCGTTGGTGCGGTTTGGCGGATGCCAAAGCGCCACTTGGCGCAAGTGTGGCCAAAAAAAGACCGGGCTTTCGCCCGGCCTAGTCCAACAGGGAGGTGAGACGGCAAGAGTTGCCTCAATTACCGGCTCACTGCGGTAGATATGCTGACCTATTGGGCAACTCAAGAACTATCATGCTGCGGATGCAGCATTGCCGCTATGCGCGTTTTGCATGGCTGTGTCGTTGGATGTGAATGCTGTGCCGCTTCTGGATCTATCTACAGGAAAACGCACAAGAAAAGAATGTTGGGTAAAGACTGATCCTGCGCCGCGTTGGGCTAGGCTTGCTGGCGTTTGCGGTAGTTGAAGATCTCTTCGGTGACAAACTCGCGGAAGGCGGCGACGCGTTTGGAATGGCGCAGCTCTTCGGGATAGGCGAGGAACACCGGCACTTCGCTGCTTTCGGTTTCGGGCAGGACACGCACGAGGTGGGGGAAATCCTCGGTGATATAGTCGGGCAGAACCCCGATGCCGAGATGGTTCAGCACCCCCTGCAAGACGCCGAAATAGTTGTTGACGGTAAAGGTTGAGGGGATGTCATGGCTCATCAACTCGGCCACCAGCATCGCGCCCGCAGAGACCTGTGCGGTGCCGGCGTGCTGGCAGATCAGACGGTGCTGGTTGAAGTCTTCCATCGTCAACGGGGTGCCGTGTTGGTCAAGGTATTCCGGCGTCGCGTAAAGCCGCATCTTGATGTTCATCAGACGCTTACGGATCAGATCGGCCTGCGAGGGTTCCTTCATGCGGATGGCCACATCAGCCTCCCGCATCGGAAGGTCCAGCACACGTTCTTCCAGCATCAGGTCGATCTTCAGGCTGGGGTATTGCTTGAAAAGCGCGGGCAGGCGCGGGGCGAGCCAGAGCGTGCCAAACCCCGTGGTGGTGGTGACCCGCAATTCGCCGAACACCTCATCCTCGCTGTCGCGGATGCGGGCCGAGGTGGCATCAAGCCGTTTGACCATGGCTTGGGTGGCGTCGAACAGCAGTTCGCCCTGCTCGGTCAAGATCAGACCGCGGGCGTGGCGGTGAAACAGGGTGACATTCAGCGACTCTTCCAGCGCGCGGATCTGGCGGCTGACCGCCGATTGCGACAGGTGAAGCACCTCACCCGCATGGGTCAGGCTGCCTTTTTCGGCCACCGAGTGGAAAATGCGCAGCTTATCCCAGTCCATCATGTTTCCCTGCTGATCGGTCAATCGTTACCATACACCGCTCCATGTAGGTATCTGAACTTGGCTTTAAATGGCCCAAGTCGCAGAAATTTCCGTTGATTCGTCGGTTTTTGCCCGCATCTGGTGCGGCGCGCATAGGTCTTTGGCCTGCGCAGGATGGGGTTTTGTCGCGCGGTGGCGGGCACTTCCGATCTTTCCACTGGCTGGCTGCGCCCCTATGATCGGGGGCAAGATTAGAGCAGGTCGATTGAGCCGGACACGGCGGGGGGCAGTATGGCGGTTGGCATCTTTGATTCGGGTCTTGGCGGCCTCACGGTTCTGGATGCTGTGGTGCGCAGGTTGCCGGATGTGCCCTTTGTCTATTTTGGTGACAATGCCCATGCGCCCTATGGGGTGCGGACCCATGAGGACATCTTCAACCTGACCTGTGCCGCGACCGAGCGGCTTTGGGCCGAGGGCTGCGATCTGGTGATCTTGGCCTGCAACACGGCCAGTGCGGCGGCGTTGAAGCGGATGCAGGAAACATGGGTGCCCGCAGACAAGCGGGTGCTTGGGGTCTTCGTGCCCCTGATCGAGGCTTTGACTGAACGGCAGTGGGGCGACAATTCTCCCCCGCGTGAGGTGGATGTGAAGCATGTGGCGCTGTTCGCCACCCCGGCCACGGTGGCGAGCCGCGCTTTTCAGCGCGAGTTGGCGTTCCGCGCGATTGGTGTGGATGTCGAGGCGCAACCCTGCGCGGGCGTGGTGGATGCGATTGAGCTCGGCGATGAGATCTTGGCCGAGGCGCTGGTGCGCAGCCATGTCGAAAGCCTCAAGCGGCGGATGCCGCATCCGCAGGCCGCGATCTTGGGCTGCACGCATTACCCTTTGATGCAAAAGGCATTTCAGGATGCGCTGGGGCCTGATGTGAAGGTCTATTCACAAGCCAATCTGGTGGCCGAAAGCCTTGCGGATTACCTGCAGCGGCGGCCTGAGTTCATGGGTGCGGGCACGCAATCAAAGTTCCTGACCACTGGGGACCCGGTCAATGTCTCGTCCAAGGCGACGCAGTTTTTGCGCCACCAAGTGGTGTTTGAAGCGGCATGAGCGGGGCCGATTATCTCGTCTATGACGTCTTCACCGCCACGGCCTTTGGCGGCAACCAATTGGCCGTGTTTCCCGATGCGCAGGGCCTGCCCGAGGACCGGTTGCAGGCCATCACGCGCGAGTTCAACTTTTCGGAAGTGACCTTCGTTTATCCGCCCCAAGACCCCGCCCATACCGCAAGGGTACGGATTTTCACGCCGACGCGTGAGGTGCCTTTCGCGGGTCACCCGACCATTGGCACCGCGATTGCGCTGCATGATCTGGGGGCTGGGTCGGAGATGGTGCTGGAATTGGGTGTCGGGCCGATCCCGTGTCGCGTCGGGGAAACGGGCGCGTCCTTTACTACGCCCGTGCCGTTGGAGGTGATTGCCCATCCTGCGCCGTCTTTGGTGGCCGAAGCGCTGGGGCTGCCAGCGGCGGCCGTTCGTACGGATCGCCACGCGCCAGTGCAGGCGTCCTTGGGGCTGGCCTTTGTGCTGGTGGAATTGGCTGACCGTGCAGCACTTGCCGCGGCACAGCCGGTGATTGAGGCCTGCCGCCGGGGGGCAATGCTGCATCCAGCGGGACTCGACTTCGCGATTTTCGCCTATGTCCGCCATGGTGAGGCGGTCGAGGCGCGGATGTTCGCGCCTTTGGACAATATGCCCGAGGACCCTGCAACCGGCAGCGCCTCGGCCACGTTGGGGGCCTACCTTGCGCAGCTTCCGGGCGGGCCGCAGCGGTTGGAGATTTCCCAAGGGGTGGATATGGGGCGCCCCTCGCAGATTGGCGTCTTGGTCGGGGCGGGCGGTGTCACGGTGACGGGCCAAGCCGTGAAGACCATGGCGGGGCGGCTCTTTTTGTGAGGGGGCATGATGCAAAGCCTTGAAGATTGGAAAGCGGCGCGGCTGGCAGCGCTGACGGCCGAGGATGGCTGGGTCAACCTGACCGACCGGGTGGAGATTGCGCCGGGGCCTCAGCGCGTGGGGCAGGGGCCGGGCAATGATCTGGTGTTGTCGGTGGGGCCGGGTCATTTGGGCGTGCTGACGCTGATCGACGGCGGCGCGCAGTTTACCACATCACAGGGTGTGCCGCACGACTTTGCACCCGCGCCGGGGGGATTTCCGCAACTGCGGGTGCCACCGCTTTTGTTGGAAATTCATACAGTTGATGGGGTGCCTGCGCTGCGGGTGCGCGATCTAACAGCCCAACGCTTGGCTGATTTGCACTATTTCCCAGAAAACCCCGCCTTGGTGATCCGCGCCCGTTGGGAGCGGCTGGAAACCCCCGACACCGCTATGATCGGCCAACGCGGCGGGGCGGATATGCAGGTGACGCTGACCCATGTCGCGCGGTTCACCTTTGCGGGTCATGATGTGGCCTTGGCGCCGACCCATTGGAAGGGTGGCCAGCCGATGTTCGTGTTTCGTGATGCCACATCGGGGCGCGAAACCTACGCCGCCGCGCGGTTCTTGATGGGCGAGGAGATGACGGACGACGCCATCACACTGGATTTCAACCGCGCCTTTACCCCGCCTTGCGCCTTTACCCCCCACGCGATCTGCCCCTTGCCGCCGCGCCAGAACATCTTGGCTTTCGCGGTGACCGCAGGCGAAATCTGGGGGTAAGGCGCCCGCCGCGCCCGGCACTCGTCATAAAATCAACCCAAGACCCTCCGAACTCGGCCACAGTTCTGCCACCGGTCTGGGCGAGGACAGGATTTCGACCGCGCCCCTTGGCTGCGGAGTGTCTGGGTATGGGGCAGTACGCCCCTTGTTGCAGTGAGTGAACGATGTCTCAAGCGTCAAGCACGACCAATGTGGCTATGATCAACCTTGTCATGCTGGCCGCCGACGGCAGTGGCGGGGTCTGGCAAGACCCGGTGCAACTGATCCCCCATGGCATGAACGGCGATCCCGAAGGCTTTGTTGCCCGCATTCGTGAGGGGCTGCCGTTGGTGAACAACCTGCGGGTTTTGTTCAACGAACACAGCTTCAACCCCGATGGCTCTTTGCACCCCGAGATGGAGCGGTTCTTGCGGGCCGCCGTTACCCAGGGGTTTGAACTGACGATCTGCTATGGCGGGGGTGATGCGCAAAACATCGGCATCGGCACCGACCGCTGGCCCGCGCTGAGCAACCCCGAGGCCGTTCTCGCGCTGCAAGAGAACCTGACCGATGTGTCGGGCGCAGGGGCCGATATGCTGGCTTGGATGGCCGCCAATCCCAGCGTTGCCGCAGGGGTCTGGGGCTGGGAGTTGATGAACGAGAGTGCCGCCTACCGCCATTCAGTGCGCTTCAACGGCACGGCAGATGGGCTGTCGGCGGCGGATTTTGTCAAGCTGTACGCCGATCATGCGATCGAATTGGCCGACCAGATCAGCGCAGCGGCCGAGGGCAATATTCTGGTCGGTGGCTGGGGCTATAACGGCGATTTTCTGACGCTGGCCAATACCCAGATCAACGGCCAAAGCGCGCTGGATTATCTGCGCGCGGGCGTCGGACAAGATCTGGTCTGGTCGGCGCATCTTTATCCCGGCTGGATGGGCACCAACCTTGTCGACACCCCGGCCGAGCTGATTGCCCGGCTTGAGGCGATCTATGCGCCGGTGGCCGTGGACCGGGTGGTGATTACCGAGATTAACGCTGATGGGCAGGTCAACAACCCCGCGCAACCCCAAGGATTTGATGATCTTTTCGCCGCAGCCTATGAATTGTTTGTCGGCCAAGGCATGGGCTTTGGCTGGTATCCGGGCGTGCAGACCGGGGCGTCGCATCTGATCTATCTGGAAACCAACGGCACCGAGACCTATCGCAACCAGCATTCGCTGGCCCATGCGATGAACGCCTTTTCGCTGGGCCAAGCCCCGGCCTCCGAGGCTGCGGGCGAGGCGGTGACCGCGTCATTGGTCACCGCGCGGCTGCGCAATCAGGCCTATGAAACTGCGGCGGGCGAGGCGACCTTTGATGCCGTGTCGCAGGCGGGCTTTGGCTTTGGCGGCAATGACACGTTGCGCGGAACCTCGGGCAGCAATGATTTCCTTTATGGCGGGCAGGGGAATGACGTCTTGGCGGGCTATGGGGCCGATGATTTCCTTTACGGCCAGTACGGGAATGACCGGCTCTTGGGCAGCACTGGCAAGGATCAGCTCTTCGGCGGCTGGGGCAATGACTCGCTGGATGGCGGGTCCGGCCAAGATTACATGGCTGGCGGTCGTCACAACGACACCTTTGTCGTGGACAGCAGCCTTGATACTGTGGTCGAACATCTGGGCGAGGGCCGTGACGTGGTGCAGACGACCTTGGCGCGCTATGTCCTTGGCGCAAATGTCGAAAATCTAACCTACACCGGCACTGCCAGTTTCGCCGGAACCGGCACGGTAGCGGCCAATCGGCTGCAGGGCGGCACCATGGCTGACATCCTGTCAGGCCGTCAGGGCGATGACACGTTGATTGGCGGGGCGGGCAATGATCGGCTGATTGGCGGCACGGGGGCGGATCAGCTTTTTGGCGGGGAGGGGCGTGACACTGCCTCCTATCAATCGGCGAGCAGTGGCGTTCGCGCCGATTTGACCCGCGTGATGACCGGCACCGCCATGGGCGAGGCGTCTGGCGACCGGTTTGTCTCGGTTGAAAACCTGATCGGCTCTGCGCACCGCGATTGGCTGTCGGGCAATGCCTTGGCCAATGTGATCTGGGGGCTGGGCGGCGATGACATGCTGGCGGGCCGGGCTGGGAATGACACTCTCTTGGGCGGCACCGGGGCGGATCGGTTTGTGTTCCAGCGCGGCGATGACACGGACCGCATCCGCGACTTTCAGGACAATGTGGACACCATCCTGCTTGGCGGCTTTGCCGGTGTGACCAGCGCCAGCACGGCGCTTGGCCATGCCCGGCAATCCGGGGCGCATGTGGTCTTTGACCTCGGCGCAGGCGATGTGCTGGTGGTCGAGAACATCACGCTGGCGGCGCTGCGCGACGATATCTCGATCCTCTGACCCGCTGATCGGCGTTTTGCCCTCTTGCATGGTGCCCCGCTTCGGACCAAAGAGGGGCGCATCAAGCCATAGGGGGATCACATGACCCATCGCATCGCAATCTTGGGCGCTTCGGGCTATACGGGGGCCGAACTGGTGCGCCTGATCGCCACGCACCCGTCGATGAAGATCGTGGCGCTGTCGGCTGACCGCAAGGCGGGCATGTCGATGGATCAGGTGTTTCCTTTCCTGCGCCATCTGGTTCTGCCGACTTTGGTCAAGATCGACGAGATCGACTTTTCTGGCGTCGATCTGTGCTTTTGTGCGCTGCCCCATGCCACCAGCCAAGCGGTGATTTCCCAACTGCCACGCAATCTGAAGATCGTCGATCTGTCGGCGGATTTCCGTCTGCGCGACCCGGCTGAATATGAAAAGTGGTATGGCAATCCCCATGCCGCCGTCGATCTGCAGGCCGAGGCAGTTTACGGCCTGACCGAGTTTTACCGCGCCAAGATTGCCAAGGGGCGGCTGGTGGCGGGCACCGGCTGCAATGCGGCCACGGGCCAATATGCGCTGCGCCCGCTGATCGCTGCAGGGGTGATTGACCTTGACGATATCCTGATCGATCTGAAGGCAGGCGTGTCGGGGGCGGGGCGGTCGCTGAAGGAAAACCTCTTGCATGCCGAGCTTTCGGGCGGCACCCATACCTATTCGGCGGGCGGCAAGCACCGCCATTTGGGTGAGTTTGACCAAGAGTTTTCCGCCATCGCAGGCCGTCCTGTTCAGGTCCAGTTCACCCCGCATCTTTTGCCGATGAACCGGGGCATTCTGGCGACGGTTTATGTCAAGGGCGATGCCAAGACCCTGCATGAGACGCTGAGTGCGGCCTATGCCAAGGAACCCTTCCTGCACGTGCTGCCGTTCGGGTCGCTGCCCTCGACCCGCGACATCGCGGGATCGAACTATTGCCATCTGGGCGTGATCGGCGACCGCATCGCCGGGCGCGCGGTGGTGGTGGCGGTGTTGGACAATCTGACAAAGGGCTCGTCCGGCCAAGCGATCCAGAACGCGAACCTGATGCTCGGGATTGACGAGACCGCCGGGCTGATGCTCGCCCCGGTTTTCCCGTGACCTTGCGCCGCAGAGGTTGATTGAGGTCAAAGCAGGCCCCATGTTCTTGCGGCATGTCATGCGCAAGTTTGCAGGAGACGAGACGATGGACGCCACCGGAAAACCCGGCTTTCGCGGCATGAAAGGCCTGAAAAAACAGCGCCGGATTCAGGTGATCTTGTTGGCCATTCTGGCGCTGGCGATTTCAACCGTGCTCATCGGCTATGCCATGCGCGACGGCATCAACTTCTTCCGCTCGCCCACGCAGGTTCTGGAAGAGCCGCCGGCACCCGGTGAGGTGTTTCGCATCGGTGGTCTGGTGGAAGAGGGCAGCATCCTGCGCGGCCAAAGCGAAACTGTGTCCTTCCGCGTAACCGACACCAATGCCACGGTGCCTGTGACCTTTACCGGCATCCTGCCTGACCTTTTTGAAGAAGGCCAAGGCATGGTCGGCACCGGCGAGATGCAAAATGGTGTGTTCGTCGCCAGCGAGATCCTCGCCAAGCATGACGAAACCTATATGCCACAAGAGGTGATCGACAGCCTCAAGGCGCAAGGCGTCTATAAAGACCCCCAGACCAACTGACACCTCCCGGTTTTCATCTTGGTCCAAATACTCCCGCCGGAGGCTCCGACGGGCAGATGCCGGGTGCCTCCGGCGGGAGTATTTTCGCCAAGATGAAAGGGCGCGCGCCACGATGATGGCCCCTTAACCCAACCCCTTGATCCTGAGGCCCGCGAGCGCGGCGAGTGGGGGGCAAGATGAAGACGGTTCGAGAGTTGGCGGCAGAGATTGTCGCGCGTGAAGGGGGCTTTGTCGACGATCCGGACGATCCGGGGGGGGGCGACCAATCACGGGGTGACGATCCACAGTTTGCGGCGGCTTGGGATCGATATCACAGGCGATGGGCGGGTGGATGTGTCGGATGTGCGAAGCTTAAGCCGCGCGCGTGCGATTGAGATTTACGTCGATCACTATTTTCGTAGACCGGGCATCGGGGCCTTGCCCGAGGTGCTACAGCCTTCGGTTTTTGACATGTATGTCAATGCAGGCGCCAATGCCGTGAAAATCCTGCAGCGGCTGTGCAGCCAGATGGGGTTTGCTTGTATTGATGATGGGGTGATCGGGCCGCAAACGATCCGTGCGGCCCAGCGGTCCTACGAGGCGGCCCCGGCCCATATCGCCGATGCCTATGGGATTGCCCGGCGCAATTACTATTACGCTTTGGCCGATGCCCGGCCCGCCAGTCGCAAGTTTGCCCGCCGCCGGGATGGCGGGAAGGGGGGCTGGATTGTCCGCGCCGAGGAGTTCATCGCGCCACGCTATCACCTGAGCGAGGCCGAACATCGCGCAAGGGTGGCCACATGGGCATGATGCGACAGCTTTTGGGCGGCCCAGCCGCCATTGCCTCGCTTGGCACAGCCGCCAAAGGGGTGGCCGAGGTGCTGACCCCTTCAGCCACGCGGCGGATGGAGCTTTCGGTTGAGGCGCAGATGGCGGCGCTGTCGCAATTGGGGCATGAGTATCAGATGCCAAGCTTGAGCTGGTTCGACCGGCTGGTGAACGGGTTGAACCGCCTTCCGCGGCCGTTTCTGGCCTTTGGTACGATTGGTCTGTTCATCTTTGCCATGATGGACCCGCAGGGCTTTGCCGCCCGTATGGTCGGGTTGAACGCGGTGCCAGAGCCGTTGTGGTGGCTTTTGGGGGCGGTGGTGGCGTTTTACTTTGGTGCGCGCGAGACGTTTTACTTTCGCAACAGGCCCGCGCCGGGCGTGCCGCTGCCGCAGGCGGCCGCCGATGTGCCCGATCTTCCTGCGGCGCACGACTCGAACGCCGCGCTGCGCGAATGGCAGGCGGGCGACCGCTAGCACGGGCAAAAGGCCGAATGTCTGGCAATTGTCACATGCGGACGCTAGCTGTTGGCAAGACGCCGCCGTGACAGGATGTGACCCATGCCAAATCCGATTGCCCGCCTTGTCGGCGGGGTGCCCATGCCCTTGATCGTCATCGGCCCCGATCTTCTGGTGGCCGAGGCCAATACGGCCGCGCAGGCGCTCTTTGCGGTGTCGGGCGAAGGGTTGGTTGGGCGGCATCATGGTCTGTTGATCCGCGCGCCGGAGGTGTTGGCCGCCATCGAGCGCGCCTTGAGGCAGGGTCAAGGGGCGGTGGTGCGTTTGGTCACCGCGCAAGTCAGCCATGACCAAGTCTATGAGGTGACGGTGACGCCGCTTCATGAAGGTGTGCTTCTGGCCTTTGCCGATTTGACCGAGGCGGTGCAGATGGACCGCATGCGGCGCGATTTCGTGGCCAATGTCAGCCATGAGTTGCGCACGCCCCTGACCGCGATTTCGGGCTTTATCGAAACCCTGCGCGCGGCGGCCAAGGATGACCCCGATGCGCGTGAGCGGTTCTTGGCGATCATGGCCGCCGAGGCGGAACGGATGAACCGCCTTGTGCGGGATCTCTTGCACCTAAGCCGGGTGGAGGCCGAAGAGCGTATCCGCCCCGAAACCCGCGTCGATCTGGCCGCCGTGGCCCGCAGCGTGGCCGACAGTCTGCAACCCTTGGCGCGGGGAAGCGATGTGCAGCTGGCTCTGATCGGCGCGCAAGACGAGGCTTTGGTGCGGGCGGATGCCGATCAGATGGTGCAGGTGCTAACCAACCTGACCGAGAATGCCATCAAATACGGCAGCCCTGCCGGGACGACTGTGACTTTGGCCCTCTCGCGGGAGAGCGGGCCGCGTGGGCCGGTCTTGCGGGTGGACGTGGTTGATCAGGGCGCGGGAATCGATGCCCGTCACATTCCGCGCCTGACCGAACGATTCTACCGCGTCGACAGTCACAGAAGCCGCGCAATGGGCGGAACTGGGCTGGGTTTGGCCATTGTGAAGCACATTGTTCAGCGTCATCGCGGGCGGTTGGTGATTGAAAGCGAAATTGGAAATGGAAGTAAATTCAGTATCTTGCTTCCTATGGCTTAACGTCCTTCTGTCGGGTTGCCCCTGCCATTTGGCGGGATGGTGCGGGCCGTCATAGAACTGTTACACAACTGTCGCAAAAGCCTTGCGTAAGCCCCCTAGACGAGGGTCAGACGACGGGCATCCGGCCCCTCGCGATTCTGATGGAGTGACAGATGTCTTTCATGAAACTGACCGCATCGACCGTGGCAATCCTTGCCGCGTCGACCGTTATCGCCTCGGCCCGTGATCAGGTCCAGGTGACCGGTTCGTCCACGGTTCTGCCTTATGCTACCATCGTGGCTGAAGCCTTTGGTGAAAACTTTGATTTCCCCTCGCCGGTGGTTGAAGGCGGCGGTTCGGGTGCTGGTCGCAAGAAGCTGTGCGAAGGCGTTGGCGAAAACACCGTCGACATCGCCAACTCGTCCTCGCGCATCAAGCAGTCGGACATCGACCTGTGCGCCACCAATGGCGTGACCGAGATCATGGAAGTGCGCTTTGGCTATGACGGCATCGTGTTTGCCTCGGACGTCAATGGCGCCGAATTCGCGCTGACCCCGTCGGATCTCTACAACGCCATCGCTGAGACCGTTGTGAAGGATGGCGCCCTGGTTGCCAACACCCACGCTCAGTGGTCGGAATTCAATGCGGCCCTTCCCGCGCAGGACATCTTGGTTCTGTCGCCCGGCACCAAGCACGGCACGCGTGAAGTGTTTGACGAAAAGGTCATCGTCCAGGGCTGTGAAGACACCGGCGCTATGGCCGCCTTCACCGCCAGCGGCATGGACGAAGATGCCACCGAAGAAGCTTGCATGAAGCTGCGCACCGATGGCCGCAACGTGGACATCGACGGCGACTACACCGAGACGCTGGCGCGTCTGGATGCTGACAAGAACGCCATCGGCGTGTTCGGTCTGTCGTTCTATCAGAACAACACCGACAAGCTGCGCGTGGCCACCATGGGCGGCGTCGTGCCGTCGGCCGAAACGGTTGCTTCGGGTGACTACCCGGTGTCGCGTCCCTTGTACTTCTACGTCAAGAAGGCGCACATCGGTGTGATCCCCGGCCTGAAGGAATACATCGAGTTCTTCGTGTCCAACGACATGGCTGGCCCCGATGGCCCGCTGGCGGCCTATGGCCTGGTCTCCGACCCGGCCTTGGCAGACACCCAAGCGATGGTGGCTGCTGAAACCCCGATGGGTCCGCTGGAATAAGCTGATCTTTGGGCGGGGCCTAACGGCCCCGCCCATTTTTGTTTCTCCTCCGAGATAAGGCTTAAAGATGTCTGTCGCGATGCTTCTTGCGGTCATTGGGGTGCTGGCGCTTGCAGGGTTTGTCCTGTCGCGGCAAAAGGCGCTCGCCTCGGCCGGGGGCAACCCGAGAGAGTTGCATTCCTTGCCGAATGCCTATGGATGGCATGGTGCGATCTGGGTTTTGATACCCGCGCTGGCAACCTTTGCCCTGTGGCTGATCGTGCAGCCGATGGTGGTGGAAAACCGCATTTCCGCTAATCTTCCTACCGAGATGGTGGCCGATGACAGCGCCCGCGCGCTGGTGATGGCCGATGTGCGCCGTGTGGCCGGGGGTCTGGATCAGGCCGTCGCCGTGGGCGCGATGACGGAAGATGAGGCCGGGCTGCTGACGACCGGCGAAAGCGATGTGCGCGCGCGGCTGGCCGAGGTCGGTGTGGCGCTTGGCAGCACCGTGACGCCAGAGGTTCTGTCCGCCGCGCAGGATTATCGCGCGATGACGGCCTGGGGTGCGGCAGCGCGGACGATCCTTCTCTTGGTTGTCGCGGTTGTGGGCCTGTTTTGGGGTGTCAGCCGCGCCCATAAAAGCTTTCGTGCCCGCAACGCGGTCGAGCGTGTCGTCTTGGGTCTTTTGGCGCTGGCCTCGTCCATCGCCGTGTTGACCACCTTTGGCATCATCTGGTCGATGGCGTCAGAAACCTATGATTTCTTTACAAAATACCCGATACAGGATTTCTTCTTTTCGCTGACTTGGTCGCCGAACTTTCGCGGCAATTCCGATCTGGGGATGATCCCGCTGTTGTGGGGGACGCTTTACATCAGCGTGGTGTCGCTGTTGGTCGCGGTGCCGATTGGGCTTTTCACCGCGATTTATCTGGCCGAATACGCCTCGCGTCCGGTGCGCAACTGGGTCAAGCCGCTGATCGAAATCATCGCGGGCATCCCGACCGTGGTCTTTGGTATCTTTGCGCTAGTGACCGTGGGTCCTGCGCTGCGCGACTGGTTCGCCGAGCCTTTGGGTCTAGGCAATTCCGGCTCATCTGTGATGACGGCCGGGATCGTGATTGGGATTCTCAACGTCCCGTTCATTTCCTCCCTGTCGGACGACATCATCAACGCCGTGCCGCAATCTTTGCGCGATGGCAGCTATGGTCTGGGTGCCACCCGGTCCGAAACCGTGCGGCAGGTGATCTTGCCCGCAGCCCTTCCGGGCATTGTTGGGGCGGTGCTGATGGCCGCGAGCCGCGCGATTGGCGAGACGATGATTGTGGTGATGGGGGCAGGGGCTGCGGCGCAGCTGTCGCTCAACCCGTTTGATGCGATGACCACAATGACGGTGAAGATCGTCGGCCAGTTGACCGGGGACACCGACTTTGCCTCGCCCGAGACGCTGGTGGCCTTTGCACTGGGGATGACGCTGTTCATCATCACGCTCGGCCTGAACGTCTTTGCGCTCTACATCGTGCGCAAGTACAAGGAGCAATACGAATGACCGATCTTGCCGCCTTGGATGCCGCGCCGATGCCGGGGGCGAAGCCCGCGCAGTCGATCTATGTCACCAGCCCCGAGATGAAGCGCCGCAATGCTGCCGAACGTCGGTTCCGGCTCTATGGTCTGGTGGCGATTGCCATTTCGTTGACCATGCTGACCATCATGCTTTTCACAATCGTGCGCGATGGCAGCTCGGCCTTCTTTCAGGCCAAGCTCAGCTTTCCGGTCGAATTGACCGAAAAAGTGCTGGACCCCAAGGGCAACCGCGACGCCGCCGAAATGGGTAAAGTTACCACCATTGGCTATACCAAGGTGCTGGCGCAATCGTTGATGGTCGAGCTGGAACGCCAGAAGATCGACCTTGGCACGCTGACCGACAAAGAGGTGGCCGAGTTCATTTCGAAAGATGCGGCGGGCGGATTGCGTGCCATGGTGCTGGCTGATCCCGCACTGATCGGTACCACGATTGACTCGACTGTCTTGGCGGGGGGCCGGATTGACGGCTACCTCAAGGGTCGCGTCACCATGGAAAGCGCCAAGCTGGACAGCAACATTACCCCCGAACAGCTGGAGCTGGCCGACCGGCTGCGCGGGGCAGGGATCTTGTCAACCGGCTGGAACTGGGGCTTTTTCACCAATCCTGACGCCTCTGACCAGCGGCCCGAGGCGGCGGGTCTGGGTGTGGCGCTGATCGGGTCTGCCTATCTGATGGCGCTGGTCGCGCTGATGTGCCTGCCCGTGGGCGTTGCGGCCTCGATCTATCTCGAAGAGTTCGCGCCCAAGAATCGCTGGACCGATGCGATTGAGGTGAACATCTCGAACCTTGCCGCCGTGCCCTCGATTGTATTCGGGATCTTGGGTCTGGCGATCTTTATCAACTTCGCGGGCTTCGCGCAGTCGTCTTCCTTTGTCGGCGCGCTGGTGATCAGCCTGATGACCCTGCCCACCATCATCATCGCCACCCGGGCCTCGATCCGGGCCGTGCCGCCGTCGATCCGCGATGCGGCGCTGGGGGTGGGGGCGTCAAAGATGCAAACGGTGTTTCACCATGTGCTGCCCTTGGCGATGCCCGGCATCCTGACCGGCACCATTCTGGGCCTGGCCACGGCGCTGGGGGAAACCGCGCCGCTGTTGTTGATCGGCATGGTGGCCTTCGTCGACAATTACCCCGGCCTGCCGATGTCGGGCATGATGGACCCGGCCACTGCGCTGCCGGTGCAGGTCTATTCTTGGGCCAGCCGGTCTGACCCTGCCTTTATCGAACGGTCGAACGGTGCGATCATCGTGCTGTTGGTCTTTCTTGTGGTGATGAACGTCGGCGCCATCTGGCTGCGCCGCCGCTTTGAACGCCGCTGGTAACCCGGGAAGCCCCCATGAAAGATATGCGAATGGAGAGCCGTGTGGACAGCACAGTCAACAAGATCGAGGCCCGCAAGGTGCAGGTCTATTACGGGGCAACACACGCCATCAAGGATGTGGATGTTGATATCGCCGACAAGTCGGTGACGGCCTTTATCGGCCCATCGGGCTGCGGGAAGTCGACCTTCCTGCGTTGCCTGAACCGGATGAACGACACCATCTCGATCTGCCGGGTCGAAGGGTCGATCCTGTTGGAAGGCGAAGACATCTATGACCGCCGGGTGGACCCGGTGCAGCTGCGCGCCAAGGTGGGCATGGTGTTTCAAAAGCCCAACCCCTTTCCGAAGTCGATCTATGACAACGTGGCCTATGGCCCGCGTATCCACGGACTTGCCGCAGGCAAGGCCGAACTGGATCAGATCGTCGAAGATTGCCTGCGCAAAGCCGCGCTCTGGAACGAGGTGAAGGACCGCCTTCAAGCACCCGGCACTGGGTTGTCGGGCGGCCAGCAGCAGCGCCTGTGCATCGCCCGCGCCATCGCCACCAGCCCCGAGGTCTTGCTGATGGACGAACCCTGTTCGGCACTCGACCCCATCGCCACCGCGCAGGTCGAAGAGTTGATCGACGAGTTGCGCCACCAGTTTTCTGTGGTGATCGTGACCCATTCCATGCAGCAGGCTGCCCGTGTCAGCCAGCGCACCGCGTTCTTCCATATGGGCAATCTGGTGGAGTTTGGCGAGACGGGCCAGATTTTCACCAACCCGAAGGATCCGCGCACCGAATCCTATATCACCGGCCGGATCGGCTAAGGGGACCGCCATGAGCAACGAACATATCCTGCGGGCCTTTGACCGTGATCTTGAGGCGGTTCAGGCCATGATCATGAAGATGGGCGGGCTGGTGGAAACCGCGCTGGCCGACGCCGCGCGCGCGGTGGACACGCTGGACGAGGTTTTGGCCGATCAGGTGCGCGCGGGCGATGCCGCGATTGACGCGCTGGAAGAGCAGGTCAATGCTGAATGTGCCCGGCTGATTGCGCTTCGTGCACCGATGGGTACCGATCTGCGGATGGTGCTGTCGGTGATGAAGATCGCTTCGAACCTTGAACGCTGCGGCGATTATGCCAAGAACTTGGCCAAACGCTCAAAGGTGCTGGCGGGGTTGCAGCCTTTGCCGGGGGCCACAGGCTCGCTCAAGCGGATGGCCAAGGCGGTGGGGCTGTTGCTGAAGGATTCGCTCGATGCCTTCATCGCGCGCGATGGCGGGCTGGCAGCCGAAGTGCGGCTGCGCGACCATGAGATTGACCAGATGTACAACGCGCTCTTTCGCGAGCTTTTGACCCATATGCTCGAGGACAGCCGCACCATCACGCCGGCGATGCAGCTGCATTTCATCGCGAAGAACGTCGAACGGGTGGGGGACCATGCCACAACCATCGCCGAACAGGTGATTTACATGACGACCGGCAGCCTGCCCGCCGATGCGCGGCCCAAGGTGGATGCGGTTGCGGGGCTGGGGGGCCAGGTCTGATGGCCGCCCCAAAGCCAGTTGTCCTTTTGGTCGAGGACGAACCGGCGCAGCGCGAGATCCTGCGCTATAACCTTGAGGCCGACGGCTTTGCCGTGGTCTGCGCGGCAGACGGTGAAGAGGCGATGGAGCGGTTGGCCGAGGGCTTGCCGGACCTGATCCTTCTGGACTGGATGATGCCGCATGTCTCGGGAATTGAGGTGTGCCGCCGCATCCGGGCGCGGCCCGAGACGCGGGGGATCCCGGTTCTGATGCTCTCGGCGCGTTCGGAAGAGGTCGACAAGGTGCGCGGCCTTGAGACGGGCGCGGATGATTACATCATCAAGCCCTATTCCGTGGCCGAATTGATGGCGCGCCTGCGCGCGCATCTGCGCCGCGTGCGCCCGGCGCAGGCTGGCGAAGTGCTGGAATGGCAGGATATCCGGCTTGATCCGGAAACCCACCGCGTGACCCGGGCGGGGGCAGGGCTAAAGCTTGGCCCGACCGAGTTTCGCCTGTTGTCATGCCTGATGGAACGTCCGGGCCGGGTGTTCAGCCGCGAGCAACTGTTGGATCGCGTGTGGGGCCGGGATGTTTACGTCGACAGCCGCACGGTAGACGTGCATGTGGGCCGGCTGCGCAAAGCGCTGATGGCGACTGGCGGCGAGGATCCGCTGCGTACGGTGCGCGGCGCGGGCTATTCCTTGGGCTGAGGCGCCCAAGGTGCTGAGCGGGCTTGCCGGGCGAGGGGCTGGCAGGGTTTCGATCAAGGCGCGTCCCGACCTTTGGTGCCGCTGGATCAGGCTTTTGCGGATGCGGCCCGTCAGAACGGGCAGGGCAGGTGTGCTGGCCTCAGCCAAAGACGGCAGGCGTACCGCGATGTCTTGAACTTGTGCGCGGGTGAGCATCTTGTCTGCCTCCGGACCCAGCAAAAGCGATTCCGACGGCGCCCCCTCGGCCCAGATCACTTGATGACGATCAAAGAGCAGGTGGATGTAGGTCACCTCCGCGACGCTGTCGTCCAAGACAATACCCGGCAGGCCAACCAGTTTGCACGCCGCAACCAAAGCTGCGCTGTGGCCCGTCAGCGCGCGCAGGGGGGCCGAGGCGATCAGCATCCGGTGTTGGCGTGACACCCGAATCTCGCGCTGCGGCAGGCCCAGCCCCAAGGCTCCGGCGGCAACTTTGACCGGATGAAGCATTGGGTTGCGCCGAAGATCATCCTTGCCAAGCCGCCGCTGCCCGACCCAGCGCAGGGGTTGGTGCGAGCCGTCCAGCACGCGCACCAAATCGCCGGGCCGCAGATCCTCAACCGGTTTCGCGCCCAGCACCGTCATGATCCGCGTACCTGCGGCAAAGCACAAGACATCCACCACATTGCCAAACAGCGTTAAGATCTCGGCCGGGGTGATGGCGGCGTTTGTGCTGTTGGAGTAAAAATCCAGCGGGATGGTCGAATAAAACACCGTCCCCGACCCGTAGGGATAGGTGAAGGCCACCACTTGGTTGGGATTGGCCCGCGTCAGCAACGGCACCGCGCCCGGCGGCAAAGAGGCAAGCGTCACATAGCGATGCGACGACAGGTTGCCGCCATCGAAGGTGGCGTTAGTGATCCCGGCGGTAAAGGCTGCGGGCGCGCCTGCGGCGATGTTCACATCCGTCGCCCCAGAGGTGACATTGCGCACCACCGAAATCGCGCTGCCGCCCGGCAGGATGGTTTGGGCATTGGTCACATTGCGGTCAAAGATCACAAGGTTCATGCCGTTTTGAACCGCTGTCGCAATCGCCGCCTGATTGGCCAGATACTCTGCCCCGAAATTCGTGTTCGAGGGGTTGGTGACGTAAAGCGTGTCAATCCCGGCCAGTTGCGCGGCATTGGGCACGGTGATGTTCACGGCCGTATGGCCGTTGCCGGTCAATTCATTGACCTGATACGAGCCGCCTTGGCCCAAGGACATGTCGTAATACCCGACCGTCGCCATATGTCACCTCAACAATCGCGCTCTTTGAGTGGCGCTTTTCATGTCTTTGGTCCGGATTTCGGCGTATTCTTCGAAAAATGGATCAAATAATGGCGTATGTTTGAATCTGGCGCGGGGCGCGGTCAAGCAAAACCGGGCTGTGGCGGCGGACGGCCTGCAGTTTGTGCAAGAGTGTGATTCCTTTGCAAGAACTCAGGCCCATTGCACCCTAGCCCTTGTTGCGCGATTGTCGGAAGAGGGCGCTCGTGTAGATCACCAGCGCCGTCCAGATCAGCACAAAGGCCACCAGCCGCGCTGAATCAAAGGGCTCGCCAAACCAGAACACCGCTGTCAGGAAGATCATCGTCGGCGCGATGTATTGCAGGATGCCGATGGTCGAAAGCTTCAAAAGCTTCGCCCCGTTGGCGTAGATCATCAAAGGCACCGCCGTGACGACGCCGCAGCCCAACAAGAGAAGGCTGTCCGCGGGGTCCGAGGCCAAAAACACCGCCTCACCGCGTGCCGAAAGCCAGATCGCATAGCCCAAGGCAAAGGGCAAAAGTAGGATCACTTCCAGCGCGAAACCCTGATTGGGCCCAATCGGCAGCATCTTTTTGAAATAAGCGTAGAACCCCCATGTCACAGTCAGGCTCAGCGCCACCAGTGGCACGCGGCCGACCTGCCATGTCAGGTAGGCCACCGCCAAGGCGGCCAGCGCGATGGCCAGCTTTTGCGCAAGGTTTAGGCGTTCCTTGATCAGCACCGCGCCCAGGAACACCGAAAACAGCGGATTGATGTAATAGCCCAAGGCCGCCTCAAGCGCATGGCCGGTCTGGATCGACCAGACATAGATCCCCCAGTTGATCGAGATCAGCCCCGCTGTGACCGCCCCCATCGCCAACATGCGCGGGGTGCGTAGGGCGGTCTTCAGCTCGGCTGTGCGCCCGAGGAAGGCGAGGATCACCAAGGCAATCGGCACCGACCAAATCACCCGATGCGCCAGCACTTCCAGCGTCGGGATATGCGACAGCGCCTTCATGTACAGCGGCAGGAACCCCCACAAGAGATAAGCGGTCAGCGCAAAGGCAAAGCCGCGCGGGGTGTCGATATTGGGGCGGGGTGCGATGGTCATGCGGCCTGACTAACCTAGGGCGCGCGGGGCCGCCAATGCTATCTTGTGAGAGGTGCAATAAGCAGGACTTATGGTTTTTGCCTGCCGTCCGCTGGTTTCAGCGCCGTGCCGAGGTATGGCGGCGGGCCAGATAATCGCGGGTGAAGGCGGCATAGCCTTGCGACGTCACCTGCAACTGGTCCTGCATCAGGTCATGCAAGGCGGGCAGGCGGTGAAATGGCACGTTGGGGTAGACGTGGTGTTCGACGTGAAAGGGCATGTTCCACGCCAGAAAGCGCACGGCCCGCGTGGTGAATGTGGTGCGGGTGTTCTCGAACATATTGGCCACCTGCGGGCAATCGCCATGTTCGGCCAAAAGGTAAAGCCTGAGGAAGGGCTGTCCCAGAAGCACGGGCACGAGCCAAACCCAGAGCAGGATCGGCGTCCAAACGAACGTGATGGCAAGGGTTGCATAGCCCACCAGCATCCAGCGCGCCTCGGCCCGGATGCGCGGCAGGGCGGGGCTTGGCAGATACGCCGCCACACCGCGCCCAAAGGCCAGCGCCAAGGTGATCCGCGCCATGCCCAGCCAATAGGGCAGGCCCGAGACGTGCCACAGCCACTGGGCGCGGGTTTCGGGCTTGGCACCCTCCAGCTCGGGGTCGCGGCCGGGGATATTGGTCCAGCGGTGATGGGCAAGGTGGAAGTAGCGAAACCACTCGAAGGGCAAAAGCAGCACAACCCCGCAGGCCCGGCCGACCCAGTCGTTTAGAGCGGGCGTGGCAAAGGGGGTACGGTGGGTGCATTCATGTTCCAGCGTAAAGAGGAAGATCAGCGCAACGCCTTGCAACGGCAACAGCGCCCACCAGCTCGGCAGCCCCAGCGCAATGGCCGCGCCGAGGGCGGCAATCAGCCCCAGATGCCCGGCCAGATGCCACAGCCCCGCACGGTTCGACAGCGCGGTGAGGCGGGCTTTGTCCTCGGGCGGCAGGGCGGCGACAAACTGTTTGTGGTCCATGCGCGGCCTATCCCCGTGGCAGGTCAAAGCCGGGATCGGCGAGCTCAAAGCCTTCAAACCGGAACCCCGGGCTGACGGTGCATGTCACAAGGCTCCACGCGCCAAGGCTGCGCGCGGCTTGCCAATGCCCGACGGGGACCACGGCCTGCGCCTGATCGTCGCCCAGAACATCGGGCCCCATGCGGATGTCGCGCGCCACCGTCTCGCCCAGTGACAGCAGCAAGGGCGCACCTGCGTTCCAAATCCAGATTTCATCAGCATCCACGCGGTGCCAATGGCTGCGCTCGCCCGCCTTGAGCAAGAAAAGGATCGCCGTGCCACTGGCGCGGGTGCCTGTACCGATGTGCAAATCGGGGCCGACCCAGGTTTGGCGATACCAGCCGCCTTCGGGGTGGGGGTGCAGGCCCAGCTTTGCAATGATCTGGTCGGCTTCGGTCATGCCTCTCTCCAGTCTCCGGGGGTAAGCCCCTGCAAGGTCCAATCGCCCACCCGCCAGCGGATCAGCCGCAGGCAGGGCAGGCCCACGGCGGCGCACATGCGCCGCACCTGGCGGTTGCGGCCTTCGCGGAGGGTGAGTTCGATCCAGCCATCGGGCACGGTCTTGCGCTCGCGGATCGGCGGGGTGCGGGGCCAGAGCCAGTCAGGCGGCGCCACGGCGTGGGCGCGGGCGGGCAGAGTGGGGCCGTCTTTCAGCGTGACGCCCTTGGACAGGGCTTCGATCGCGTTCTCGCTCACCACGCCTTCGACTTGGGCGTAGTAGGTCTTTTCCATCTTGTGCCGGGGGTCTGCAATGCGCGCCTGCAAGCGGCCATCGTCGGTCAGGATCACAAGCCCCTCGCTGTCACGGTCGAGCCGCCCGGCGGGATAGACCCCCTTGACCGGCACCACATCGGCCAAGGTCGCGCGACCCTCACCATCAGTGAACTGGCACAGCATGTCATAGGGTTTGTTCAGAAGGATCAGCATGACCCCTGATAGCACGGGCCTTGAAGCTTGCGCCACGGCATGCCAGCCTTTTGTGATGCAAAAGCCAATGGAAAAGATCGTCATCATCGGGGCCGGGTTGATCGGGGCGACGCTGGCCTTTCAACTGGCGCGCTCGGGCCGCGCTGTGACGGTGGTGGAGGCGGGGTTGCCCGCCCAAGCCGCCTCTGGTCGCAGTTTTGGCTGGATCAACGCCAGTTTTGCGTTGTCAGAAGCCCATTTTGCCCTGCGCGTGGCTGGAATGGCGGCGCATGAGCGGTTGGCGCGGGCCGTGCCCGGCCATCACCGGGCCAGCGGGTGCCTGTGGTGGGAAGAGGCGGGGGAGGCCTTTGCCGCCACGGCGGACCGGCTCCAGGCGGCGGGTTATCCGGTGGAGCGGTTGACGCGGGCGGGCGTTTTGGCGCGCGAACCCGCGCTGAAAACTCCACCGGAGGAGGCGCTGTTTTTCCCAAGCGAGGGCTGGGTGGACCCCGCCGCGCTGACGCGCGCATTGTTGGCCGCGTCAGGTGCTCGGGTGCTGGCGGGGGTTTCGGCGCGGATTCTGGTGGCAAACGGTCGGGCCTCAGGGGTGGACACGCTCCTTGGCCCGATCATGGCCAATCAGGTGGTGATCGCGGCGGGCCTTGGCGCGCCTGCGCTGCTGGCCCCCTTGGGGCTGAACTTGCCCATGCTGCACCGCCCGGGGCTGATGCTGCGCACCGCCCCTGTGGCCTTGCGTCTGGCCCATATTCTGGCCGCGCCAGAACAAGAAATCCGCCAAGACGATGCGGGGCGGCTGTTGGCCCCGGCGGCGGCCTTTCACCAATCAGATGAAGGTGGGAATCTCGCAGATCCCTTGGGGCAGGCGGAGGCGGCCATGGCGCGGATCGGAGGGCTTTTGGGCCTGTCGGGATTGCGGGCTGAGCGCGTGGTGCAGGCCGAACGCCCGGTGCCGGGCGACGGGCTGCCAGTCGTGGGGGCAGTGCCGGGGGTGGCGGGGCTTTGGCTGTCGGTCATGCATTCCGGCGTGACGTTGGCCGCGATTGCGGCGGAAGGATTGGCGGGCGAGATGGCGGGGCGAGGGGTCTTGCCGGTTCTGCGCCCATTCCAACCCGTTCGCCTCTTGCACAGCACATGACAAAGGCGCGGCAGTTGCCCGCCGCGCCTTTGTTTTCGATGATGATCTCTTACTTCAGGATCGAACGCCCGGCATATTCTGCCGTCTCGCCCAAAATTTCCTCGATCCGGATCAGTTGGTTATACTTGGCCAACCGGTCCGAGCGCGACAGCGAGCCGGTCTTGATCTGTCCGCAGTTGGTGGCGACCGCGAGATCGGCGATCGTGGCATCCTCGGTTTCGCCCGAGCGGTGGCTCATCACATTGGTATAGCGCGCGCGGTGGGCCATATCGACGGCCTGCAGCGTTTCGGTCAGGGTGCCGATCTGGTTGACCTTGACCAGCATGGAGTTCGCAACGCCCTTGGAAATCCCCTCGGCCAGACGGCGCGGATTGGTGACGAAGAGATCGTCGCCCACCAATTGCACCTTGTCGCCCAGCGTGTCGGTCAAGAGCTTCCAGCCCTCCCAGTCATCTTCCGAACAGCCGTCTTCAATGCTGATGATCGGGTAATCCTTGGCCAGACCGGCCAGGAAATCGACGTTCTGCGCGATGGTCAGCGATTTGCCTTCGCCCTTCATCTCATACTTGCCGCCCTTGAAGTATTCGGTCGCGGCGCAGTCGAGGGCAAGGAACATATCCTGCCCGGCCTTGTAGCCTGCCTTCTCAATGGATTGCAAAATGAAATCAAGCGCTTCACGGGCAGACTTCAAGTTCGGTGCAAAGCCGCCTTCGTCACCAATCCCGGTGTTGTGACCTGCCTTCTGCAGCTCTTTCTTCAGCGTGTGGAACACTTCGGCGCCCATGCGGATGGCGTCGCGGATGTTGTCCGCGCCGACCGGCATGATCATGAATTCCTGAATGTCGATCGGGTTGTCAGCGTGTTCGCCGCCGTTGATGATGTTCATCATCGGCACCGGCAAAACGCGGGCCGAGGTGCCGCCGACATAGCGGAACAAAGGCTGGCCGGTGAATTCGGCGGCCGCCTTGGCCACGGCCAAGGACACGCCGAGAATGGCATTGGCCCCAAGGCGCGATTTGTTCGGCGTGCCGTCCATTTCAATCATGGTGCGGTCAATGCCGACCTGTTCGGTGGCGTCATAGCCGACGAGTTCCTCGGCAATCTCGCCGTTCACCGCCGCGACTGCTTCGAGCACGCCCTTGCCCATAAAACGCGACTTGTCGCCGTCGCGCTTTTCATTGGCCTCATGCGCGCCGGTGGAGGCGCCCGATGGCACCGCGGCGCGGCCCATGGCACCGCTTTCAAGATAGACGTCGACCTCAACCGTCGGGTTGCCCCGGCTGTCGAGGATCTCGCGGGCGTGGATGTCGATGATCGTGCTCATGGGGCGCTCCTGGGGGCTGCAAAGCTTTTGCGCCTCTTACACGGTCAGAACCGACATGGAAAGTCTCTGCGGCGCGGCGAAGGCGGGTTTAGCTTTGCGCGGCCCGCGCACGCATCCGCTCGCGGGTAAAGGTGTAAAGCCCTGATCCAATAATCAGCGCCGCACCGATCAGCATGGCCGGGCCGGGCCGTTCGCCCAAGACCAGCATCGCAAGGATCAGCGCAAAGACGAGGCGCGTATAGCGGAAGGGGGCAATGACGGCCGCTTCGCCCATGCGGGTCGCGGCGGTGACCGCGTAATAGCCGAAAAGGCCCGATATCAGCGCCATCATCAGATCAAAGCTGCGTGTCGGGTCAATCGCGCCGGGACCGTCGCCACCCAGCGCCATCAGGATCAGCCCCGCCGGGATCAGCGCGATATAGGCCCAAGTGACAAGCTGGAAGGTGCCAATATCCTCTGGCATGGCGCGCGTGGCCAGATCGCGAGAGGCCAGAACGATCACGCAAAGCACCGTCAGAATACCAGCCGCCTGAAAGCCGTCATTCCACGGCTGCAAGACGATGAGCACGCCCAGAAAGCCGACGCCAATCGCCGTCCAACGCCGCCAGCCGACCTTTTCCCCCAAGAACAGCGCGGCTCCCATGGTCACCACCAGCGGGGAGGCTTGCAAAAGGGCCGAGTTGATGGACAAAGGGATCAGCGCGAGGGCGGTGATGTAAAGCATCGTCGCCGCTGCCTCGGACAGAGCGCGGATCAAGGGCGCGCCTTGAAGCGCACGGCGGGTCAGGATCGGCTGGCGCTTTATCGCGGCCAGCGCCCAAAACACTATGGCCCCGCCCACGCCCATCATGGCGATAACCTGACCGGGTGGCAGCGCCATGGCGGCGCGTTTCAAAAACAGATCCTCGACCGCAAAGGCCGCCATCGCCCCCACCATCAAAAGGGTGGCGGTCGCGTTGTCGGTTTGTCTCACGGGGTGCTGCTTTTCTTGAGGGGAACCGCCAGCAATTCCAGACGATGCCCGATCAGCCGATATCCCAGCCGGGCCGCGATCTTTTCCTGCAGCGCCTCGATGTCAGGATCGACGAATTCGATCACCTCGCCCGACACGACGTCGATCAGGTGGTCATGATGGTCGCGTTCGGCGTCTTCATAGCGCGCGCGCCCGTCGCCGAATTCCAGCTTGTCCAGAATCCCGGCCTCTTCCAGCAGTTTGACCGTGCGGTAAACCGTGGCCAACGAGATGCGCGCATCAATGGCGGCGGCGCGGGCGTGCAGCTCTTCGACATCGGGGTGATCTTCGGCTGCACCAATGACACGCGCCAGGACCCGGCGCTGGTCTGTCATGCGCAGGCCCTTGGCCTCGCAGCGGGCGATGATGTCGCGCATCGGTGCAGTCCTTTTGCTGGGGATGGGCTTTACGCGATGTTGGACCACAGGGCCAGACGGATTTGAAGCCAAGGGGAATTCCGACGAGGCCCGCGATTTTGGGCGCATCGGCCGTGCTTCGCTTGCACGGGGGGCAAGGAGTGCCTAGCTTTCGGATGTTGCCAGCACGGCACCGGAATGAGTTGAAGGGGTTGGCCTTGGACGGCGATGACTATGGGCGGCTGATCTATCTGGGGCTTCTTCTGGCGGCGGTGGCCGGATGGGGTCTGTCGGAATATCGCGGCCGCATGGGGCAGGGCTTGCGCGCCTTTCTGGCTTGGGGCCTGATCGTGGTCGGGCTGATGGCGGGCTATGGGCTGTGGCAGGACATCCGCCATGACGTGATGCCGTCGCAAGTGGCCCATGCAGACGCGGTGGAAATTCCCCGTGCCGCAGACGGGCATTACTACATCACCCTGATGATCGACGGCCAGCCGATGGAGTTCATGGCCGATACCGGGGCGAGCGGCGTGGTCCTCAGTAAGGCCGATGCAGAGCGCTTGGGGATCAATCTGGCCGATCTGGTCTATGCCGGGCAAAGCCAAACCGCCAATGGCATTGTGCGCACCGCGCGGGTGCGGCTGGCCGAGGTCACCCTTGGCCCGTTTTACGATGAAAGCATCGGTGCCTTTGTGAATGAAGGCGATATGGACGGCTCATTGCTGGGGATGGAGTACCTTGGCCGCTATGCGATTGAAATCACAGGCGATCAGATGATCTTGCGCCGTTAAGAGAGCGCCGTCACGCTTTGGGGGATCGAATAACCCCGATGGCCGCAAGGGCGGCATCCAGCGCGTGATCGGCCCCAAGATCGGCCCGGGCGCGGGCCTTCAGGGCATCAAACCTGACCCGAAGCGCGCGTTTTTCTTCCCCTTGGCAATCGTTCCAAGGTCGGCCCTGCAGGCCCATCACCAAGACATAATAGCCAATGAAATGCGGCTGGGTGCCCGCCTCGATCAGCCGCAGATAGGCGGCATCGGCCCCCATGTCGCGGATCTCATCGGCCGAATGAATCTCGGCGCGGGCAAAGGCGGCCTCGGTCGCGGGCCCAAGATTAAGGATAGAGGAGACAGGATCCGGCATGGCGTGCAGAAAAAAGGCCAGCGCGTGGCTGGCCCGTTCCCCTTAGATCGAAGCCCAATCGCGGAAGATCGGCTGCTGGCCGCCCTGCTGCTGGGCCGGGGCGCCGCCCGATTGGCCTTGTTGCTGGCTTGGGCTGGTGCTGCCGCCTTGCTGGGGGCTCGGTGTATTCGACATGGGACTGCTCCGCTCACGACATTGTTGAAGGTCTCGGCGTTCTGCCGATGACCATCCTGAACAGGGATGCGGGCAAGACCGCGCCCGAACTTCGTTCAGAATTCGACCATTTAATGCTAATTTTCGCCATCTGCAACGCAAAGAATGGTTGCAGGGGTGCCGTGACCCGTCAGCTTTTCGTGACTGTGGCTGCAAGGACGCGGTTGGCGGCGCGGGAAGATCGGGTGCAGGCGCTAGGCAACCGCTGTCGCGGGAAAGCCAATCGCGGCCAGCGCCTTGACGGCCTCGGCGGCGGGACCGGCCACGCTGACTTGGCGCTGAGCCAGATCAACGGTGATCGGGGCCATGCCGGCAAGCGGGGTCAGGGCCGCCTCGACCGAGGCTTTGCAATGCCCGCAGCTCATGTCTGGAACGGAAAGCAGGGTCATGGCGATCTCCTTGGTTGCTCTGATGATATGGCGCGTGATGGTGGGTCCATGCAAGGGGTCTGGCTTCCCAGTCGCGGGGTTTTGATCCTGCCCGCCCTTGACCTTTGCCGCATCGGCGCGCCCTTATGATCCTATGAGCACCACCATCCGATTTGAGCTGGAGGGCATGAGCTGCGCCTCTTGCGTCGCGCGGGCCGAGCGGGCGCTGACCGCCGAGGCCGGGGTGACGCATGCCAGCGTGAACCTTGGCACTGAAACCGCAGAGGTCGCCTATGACGCCCCTGCCACGGCGGAAACGCTGGCGGCTGCGCTCGCGCAGGCGGGATATCCTGCGCGGCAGCGGCAGGTGGTGCTTGCGGTCGAAGGCATGACCTGTGCGGCCTGCACGGGCCGGGTGGAGCGCGTGTTGCGCGCTCAGCCCGGAGTTGCGGGGGCGACGGCCAATCTGGCCACGCGGGCGGCGACGGTGACGCTCTGGGGGCAGGTGGACGCGAGCACGCTGGCCGCCGCCGTCTCGCGCGCAGGGTTTCAGGCCGCGCCGATGGCGGAAAGCGGGGCCAAGGATCCCAAGGCGGAAGAGGCCGCCTTGTGGCGCGAGACGGCCATTGCCGGGGCACTGACTTTGCCGGTCTTTGTGGTGGAAATGGGCGGGCATCTGGTGCCGGGCTTTCACCATTGGCTGCATGGGCTGGTGGGGACGCAGAGCCTGTGGCTGATGCAATTCCTGCTGGTGACGCTGGTGCTGGTCTGGCCCGGAGCGCGGTTCTTCCGCAAAGGTGTGCCAGCGCTTCTGCGCGCCTCGCCCGATATGAACAGCCTTGTTTCGTTGGGGGCGGGGGCGGCTTGGGCCTATTCGGTTTTGGTCACCTTTGCGCCGGGGCTGATCCCGGCGGACAGCCGTGCGGTGTATTTTGAGGCGGCGGCGGTGATCGTGACGCTGATCCTCTTTGGTCGCAGTCTTGAGGCGCGGGCACGCGGGCGCGCGGGGGCTGCGATTGCGCGGCTTGTGGCCTTGCAGCCGCGCACCGCCTTGCGCCTGTCGCCCCAGCCCGAGGAGGTGCCGATTGCCGCCCTTTTGGTCGGTGACCGCGTGCAACTGCGCCCGGGTGAGCGGATTGCGGTGGATGGTGTGGTGCTGGAGGGTGCCTCCACCGTCGATGAATCCATGCTCACAGGTGAGCCGATTCCGGTGGCCAAGCTCGTTGGCGACACTCTGACGGGTGGCACAGTGAACGGCACCGGGGGTCTGGTGATGGAGGTGCGCGCCGTGGGGGCGGCCACGGTTCTGGCACGCATCATCGCCATGGTGGCCGAGGCGCAGGGCGGCAAGCTGCCGGTGCAGGCGCTTGTGGACCGCATCACGCTGTGGTTCGTGCCGGTGGTGATGGGGCTGGCGGGTCTGGCCTTTGCCGTCTGGCTTGTGCTGGGTCCGGGGCTGGCCGAGGCGATGGTGGCGGGGGTGTCGGTGCTGATCATCGCCTGTCCCTGCGCCATGGGTCTTGCGACGCCGGTGTCGATCCTTGTGGGCACCGGACGGGCGGCAGAGATGGGCATTCTCTTTCGCAAGGGCGAGGCTTTGCAGCGGTTAGAGACGGTTCAGCGCGTGGCCTTTGACAAGACCGGCACGCTGACCATGGGCAAACCCTTGGTGCAACGGGTGCAGGCTTTGCCTGGCTTGGACGCCCACCAGCTTTTGGCGTTGGCCGCGGCGGTAGAGCAAGGCTCGGAACATCCGCTGGCGGCGGCGGTGCTGGCTGAGGTGGCGCGCCTTGGGTTGGCCGTCCCACAGGCGACCGGCTTTCAGGCCCATCCCGGCTTGGGGGCCGAGGCAGAGGTGGCGGGTGCGCGGGTGCAGGTCGGCTCGGCGCGGCTGTTCCAACCGCTGGACCTTGATCTTGCACAGATGTGCAGCGCTGCTCAGGCGCAGGGCCAAGGCGTGCTTTTGGTCGGCCGCGAAGGCCGGGCCGAAGCGGCGATTGTGGTGTCCGACCCGGTCAAGCCAAACGCGGCCGGCACCGTGGATCAGCTTGAAAAGATGGGCATAACTTCGGTGATGATCACCGGGGACGCAGGCGCGACGGCGCAGGCCATAGCTGCGCTTATCGGAATTAAGACTGTGCATAGCGAGATTATGCCTGCACAAAAAGCCGAAGTGATCCGCAGTCTTGGGGCGGGCACGGCCTTTGTGGGCGATGGGTTAAACGATGCCCCAGCGCTGGCCTTGGCCGATGTGGGCATTGCCATGGGCACCGGCACCGATGTGGCGATTGAGGCGGGTGATGTGGTGTTGATGCGCGGCGATCCCCAAGGCGTGGTGCAGGCCATTGGCCTGTCACGCGCGGTGATGCGCAACATTCGGCAGAACCTCTTTTGGGCCTTTGGCTATAACGCTGTTCTGGTTCCGGTGGCCGCGGGGGTTCTGGTGCCGTTTGGCGGTCCGCAACTCTCGCCCATGCTGGGTGCCGGGGCGATGGCCTTGTCGTCGGTCTTTGTCTTGGGCAATGCGCTGCGGCTGCGCGGCTGGCGGGGATAGCGCGCGTCAGGCCACTTTCAGCAGCGTTTTCAGGGCTGTATTGTCGGTGACCAGATCCGCCAGCGTTGATTGGTCAAGCCGCCCATAAAAGGCGCCCAAAGCCTCTTCCAGCACGCATTTCAACCGGCAACAGCCCGCAAGCGGGCAGCTCGCCTGCCGTTCCTCGGTGCATTCTGTAAAGGGCAAAACCGCCTCAAAGGCGCGAAACACCTCGCCCACGCCGATCTCTTCCGGCGCGCGCGCCAGCATCAGCCCGCCCGATCTACCGCGCTGGGTTTTGATATAGCCCTTGCGCGCCAAAAGGTGGATCACCTGCGCCAGATGGTTTTCCGAGGCGCCGCAGGCCGTGGCCACCTCGTGCTTGCGCACGATCTGGCCGGGGTTCACGGCGCAAAACATCAAGGTGCGCATCGCCAGATTGGTGCGTGTTGTCAGTCGCATGGCGTTACCCCCGCATTGGATTGTCAGGGCGACATTAGCCCAGCGTGTCGAACCTGTATTTGATACAGATCATTCGCGGGACGTTTCAGCTCGCGGCCTCGGCCGCGGCGCAAGGAGATAGCGCGGCTATCCGGCCAGATCGCTTGACAGTCCCCGCCCCGGCGCGAAACATTGGCCGAAGGCAGGCATCCCGTGAAAGGGCCTCGCAGCCGTCTTTTCAGTGATCTTTTTCTTGAGGCATTTCATGACCCTGCGGAGAATTCCGACCCGGCCGATTTCGGGCCAAAAGCCCGGCACCAGCGGGTTGCGCAAAAAGACCAAGGTCTTCATGGCACCGCAGTATCTGGAGAACTTTGTCCAAGCGACCTTCGATGTGGTGGGGGCGCTTGGTAAAACCTTTGTTCTGGGCGGCGACGGGCGCTATTTCAACGACCGCGCCGCGCAGGTGATCTTGGCGATGGCTGCGGCCAATGGGGTGGCGGGGGTGATCGTTGGGCATGGAGCGATTTTGTCAACTCCGGCGGCCAGCCATCTGATAAGGCTGAACAAAGCGGATGGCGGGATCATCCTGTCCGCCAGCCACAACCCGGGCGGGCCGGAGGAGGATTTCGGGGTTAAATTCAATATGCCCAATGGCGGCCCCGCGCCCGAAAGTGTGACCGAGGCGATCTATTCGCGCACCACGACCATGGCTGAGTATCGCATCTGGGAGGGGCAGGACATCGATCTTACCCGGATCGGACCCCAGCACATCGGCGACATGGCCGTCGATGTGGTCGACCCTGTAGCGGATTACGCCGCCTTGATGGAAGGGCTTTTCGACTTCCCCGCCATTCGCGCCCTCTTTCAACGTGGGTTTCGCATGCGGATGGATGCGATGAATGCGGTCACCGGGCCCTATGCCGTTGAAATTCTTGAAAACCGTCTGGGTGCTGCCAAGGGCACCGTGGTCAACGCCACCCCCTTGCCCGATTTTGGCGGGCTGCATCCCGACCCCAATCCGACATGGGCCCATGGGTTGATGGCGGAGATGATGGGAGAAAACGCCCCTGATTTCGGCGCAGCGAGCGATGGAGATGGCGATCGCAACATGGTGGTGGGGCGGGGGATCTATGTCTCGCCCTCGGACAGTCTCGCCGTCTTGGCTGCGAACGCACATCTGGCCCCGGCCTATGCCAAGGGCTTGGCGGGCGTGGCGCGGTCCATGCCCACCTCGGCGGCGCTGGACCGGGTGGCGGCGGCTTTGGGGATTGCGTGCCATGAGACGCCGACGGGCTGGAAGTTCTTTGGCAACCTTTTGGATGCGGGCAAGGTGACGCTGTGCGGCGAGGAAAGCTTTGGCACCGGCAGCGACCATGTGCGCGAGAAGGACGGGCTTTGGGCGGTTCTGTTGTGGTTGAACATTCTGGCGGTGCGGGGCCTGTCGGTGGCCGAGATCATGGCCGATCACTGGGCGCGCTTTGGCCGCAACTATTACAGCCGCCACGATTATGAGGCGATTGAGACCTCGCGGGCAGATGCGATGATGGCGGCGTTGCGCTCCAGCCTGCCCAGCCTGCCGGGGCGGAAGATGGCGGGGCTGACGGTGACAGCGGCGGATGATTTTTCCTGTGAAGATCCGGTGGATGGCGCGGTCGCCAAAGGGCAGGGCGTGCGGGTGATGTTCGAGGGGGGCGCGCGGTTTGTGATGCGGCTTTCTGGCACCGGCACGGAAGGGGCGACGCTGCGGCTGTATCTGGAGCGCTATGCGCCGGGGCCGGAGGGGCTGGATTTGCATCCGCAAGAGGCATTGGCCCCCGTGATTGCAGCCGCCGAGGCGATTGCGGTGATTGCCGGGCAGACCGGCCGCACGGCGCCGGACGTGGTGACCTGAGCGGGCCGGGCCAAGGGTGAGTATTTGGAAAGGCGCAAAACTTCGTGCGTTTGCGACATTTGATCTGTCGGGAAAAGCCAAGCAGCGGGGGCGGCTTTGTTGAAACTTGACACATGTGTCGAGAAGGAGACGGGCATGAGCGAGACGCGGGCAAGATCAGGGCGGCAGGCGCGGCAGGCAGAGCGCGCGCAAAAGGGTGCCGGCGTGGGGCGGCCCTATATCCAGCGCAATATCCCGACCTATGACGTGCTGTCTGAGGAGAACTTGATCCGGGTCGAAGCGGCGGCTGACCGGATTTTGGCTGAGACCGGCATCGAGTTCCGCGATGACCCCGAAGTGCTGGAGATGTGGCGCAAGGCCGGGGCCAAGGTGGATGGGCTTTTGGTCAAGTTTGAGCCGGGCATGCTGCGCGAGATCCTGCGCTCGGCCCCGGCAGAGTTTACCCAACACGCCCGCAACCCGGCCAATTCGGTGCGGATTGGCGGCAAGAACGTGGTCTTCTCGCCAGCCTATGGCAGCCCCTTCGTGATGGATCTGGACCGGGGTCGGCGCTTTGGCACGCTGGACGATTTCCAGAATTTCATCAAGCTGGCGCAATCCTCTCCGAATTTCCACCATTCAGGCGGCACGATTTGTGAGCCGACCGATATTCCGGTGAACAAGCGGCATCTGGATATGGTGATGGCCCATATCGAGTATTCCGATCGGCCCTTCATGGGGTCGGTCACCGCGGAAGAACGGTCAGAAGACAGCATTGAGATGTGCCGTATCCTTTTTGGCCGCGATTTCGTCGACCAGAACTGCGTGATCCTTGGCAATGTGAACGTTAACTCACCGCTTGTGTGGGACGGCACCATGACCAAATCGCTGCGGGCCTATGCGCGGGCCAATCAGGCTGCGGTGATCGTGCCGTTTATCTTGGGCGGGGCGATGGGGCCGGTGACCAATGCGGGCGCAATCGCGCAGTCTTTGGCGGAAACCATGGCGGGCTGTGCGCTGACCCAGTTGGAGCGCAAGGGCGCGCCGGTGATCTTTGGCAACTTCCTGTCCTCGATGTCCTTGCGGTCGGGCAGCCCGACCTTCGGCACGCCGGAGCCTGCGATTGGCTCGATGGTGATTGGCCAGCTGGCGCGGCGCTTGAACTTGCCGCTGCGCTGCTCGGGCAATTTCACGACCTCAAAGCTGCCCGACGCCCAGGCGATGATGGAAGGCACCATGTCGATGCTGTCCGCCATTCATTGCGGGGCGAATTTCATCCTGCATTCGGCGGGCTTCTTGGATGGGCTTTTGAGCATGTCTTACGAGAAGTTCATGCTGGATGCTGATCTGTGTGGGGCGCTGCATTCCTATCTGGATGGGATCAAGATCGACGACGATCAGCTGGCCGTCGATGCCTTTGCCGAAGTGGGGCCGGGCAACCATTTCTTTGGCTGTTCGCACACCATGGCGCATTATGAGACCGCGTTTTGGGACAGCGAGTTGTCGGACAACGAGCCTTTTGAAAAGTGGGAAGCTGCCGGATCAACTGATGCGGCGACGCGGGCCAATGCGCTTTGGAAAAAGCGGCTGGCCGAATATCAGGCCCCGGCTTTGGATGAGGGCATCCGCGAGGGGCTGCGTGACTTTATCGAAGGCCGCAAGACCGGTATGGCGGACGCTTGGTATTGAGAGAAAAGGGATGCGTCCATTTTTGGATGCATCCCGTTTTTCTTCATAGATCAGGGACTTGCGGAACTTTGGTCGCGCACGCCGCGGATCCTGCGGCGGTGTGTCGATCAGCTGATCAGCCCGGTTTCGCGCAAGAGGCCGAGGCGCTTGGCCTCGTAATAGTAGCCTTTCGCGTACCACTTCATCGCCTTATCCTCGTTGCCGCCAGACACGAGCCACGCGCCGCGCAGGTATTTTGCGCCAAACTCCAGATTGGTGTCGGGGTCCAACAGCCCGGCAGGCGTGCCGCGATAGCCCATGCCATGGGCGGTCTGCGGCAGGATTTGCATCAGACCGTAGTAAGGCCCGTTGCGTGCAGCCGGGTTATAGCCACTTTCGCGCTGAATCTGGCGATGCAGCAGGCTTTCGGGAATCTCATAGGTCGCGGCCCATTTGCGGATGAGCGCGCGCAACTCTGGGGTTTCGCCGGGATGCAGCGCGGCATGCGACACCTCAGGCTCAGGCCGGGTGCCACAGGCGGCCAAAGCGGTGAGCGACAGAAGAAGAGCAGTGCGGCGGGTCAGCATGGGGGCCTCGGGAAGGTTGGGTCGCAGGGTCATAACGGGCCAAAGCGCAGGTGGAAAGGGGGCAGGCACTTCGCCTGCGTCGGATCGGCGGAGTTGCGACTTTGGCCGTGCTGGCCAGAGCGGGGCAACGGGTGATAGGCTTGGTCTCATGAACTGCGAGGCAAGCCGATGACCCAGACCGACCCTTCTTTGCGCCCTGCGCCGCAACGGGCGCTGATTGTCGATGACCATCCTTTGTTTTGTGATGCTCTGTCGATGACGCTGAAGATGGTGGCGGGGCTGCCCGTGGTGGAAACGGCGGGGTCTTTGGAGGAGGCGACGGCGCGGCTCGACCGGGGGCCACGGCCCGATCTGGTGCTGTTGGATCTGAACCTGCCGGATGTCGATGGGCTGGACGGGCTGGTGCGGCTACGTCTGGTGGTGCCGGATGTGCCGGTGTTGGTGGTGTCCTCCTTGGCTGATCCGCGCATCATGCGGGCGGCAGTGCGGGCGGGGGCGGCGGGGTTTGTGCCCAAGCACGCCCACCGCGACACCTACCGCGCCGCTTTAGATGCGGTGCGCGCGGGGCGGACCTATCTGCCCGATGGGGTGCAGGCCGAAGGCGGCACCAGCGCCAGCGAAGAGGCGATTGCGCGATTGGGGCTTCTCACCCGCCAGCAGGCGCGCATTTTGCAGCTGATCTGCGAGGGCAAGCTGAACAAACAAATCGCCTATGAGCTCAATATTGCGGAAACCACGGTCAAGGCGCATGTCACGGCGATTATGCGCAAGCTTGGGGTTCTGAGCCGAACGCAGGCAGTCTTGATGGCGAAAGAGGCGCGGTTTTCGGCCATGGTGCCGGAAGGCTAAGGCCTTCGCTGCGTCCAAGACCCCTTGCGCGGGGGCGGTGGATCGCCCAACCTTTCGGCAGGCTTGGGAGGGTCTTTGGTGGAGGACTGCGGGCAGATCATGGCGCTGATGCCGCGCGTTTCGGTGCCCGCATGGGGGCCGGGGCGGGCGGCTGCTTTGGCACAGGCGCTGGGGGCGGGGCCCTTTGCGGCGGTCTTGCTGTTTGTCTCGCCCGAAACCGATCTTGCGGCCTTGGCCACCGAGGTAACGGCTGCCTTTGGCGCGGTGCCGGTGATTGGCTGCACCACGGCGGGGGAAATCACCGGAGCAGGCTATGCCGAGGGCGAGATTGTCGCCGTGGGCTTGCCGCAGGGCTTGTTCATGGTCTCGACCCTCTTGATCGCCGATCTGGGGCGGATTGAGGCGCAGGCGCTGATTGGCCAGTTGATCCGCGACCGCCAAGCCATGGCGCGGGCACGGCCCGCATGGGAGGGCGAGTTTGCCTTTCTCATGGTGGACGGGCTCTCGGTGCGCGAGGATGAGCTGGCCTCGACCTTGGCGCGGGGTTTGGGGCCGGTGCCCTTGTTTGGCGGCTCGGCAGGGGATGGCACGCGGTTTGGCGCGACCTTTGTGCTGCATGAGGGGCGGTTCTTGCAAAATGCCGCTGTCGTCACGCTGGTGCGGACGGCGGCGCGGGTGAAGGTGTTCAGCCTAGACCATCTGCGCCCGACCGAGGCACGCATGGTGGTGACCGAAGCCGACCCTGCGCGCCGCATTGTGCGCGGGATCAACGCCGAACCTGCCGCGCGGGAATATGCGCGCATTCTGGGCAAGGACCCGGCGCAACTGACGACGTTCACCTTTGCCGCCCATCCGGTTGTCGTGCGCATTGGCGGCGCGCATCACGTGCGCGCCATCCAACAGGTGGATGCCAACGGCGATCTGATCTTTTTCTCAGCCATAGATGAGGGGGTTGTGCTGACCTTGGCCGAACCGCAGGACATGGCTGCCCATCTGTCGCGGGCCTTGGCCGATTTGCGGGGGCAGGGGGCGGCCCCGGCGATTTTGGCTTGCGACTGCATTTTGCGGCGTATGGAAGCCTTGGAAAAGCAGATGACCGGCGAGATTTCGGCGGTGTTGAGCGCCCATGGCGTGGTGGGGTTTTCCACCTATGGCGAGCAGGTCAATTCGATGCATGTCAACCAAACCATGACCGGCGTGGCGCTTTATCCGCCGGACGCAGTTGACGGGGGCGGCTTGTGACCGACACGCTTGTAAACCCCGCCGATCCACCGGCCCGCCAAATTGAAAAGCTGTTGGCGATCTCCAAGGTCTTAATGCGCCGGGTGGAGCAGATTGCCGATGATGGCGGCGCGGCCTATGCCCAGTTTCAGCGCGCGGCCATGCTGGAAGATCAGGTGCGCGAGCGCACGCGCGAATTGGAACGCGCGCTGGATTTGCTGAACGCCTCCAATGCCGCGCTGGAGGATGCCAATCGCGAGACCGAACGCGCGCGCCAAAACCTCGCCGATGCGATTGAGACGGTGCAGGAGGGGTTCGCGCTTTTTGGCCCCGATGATGTCTTGGTCATGTGCAACAGCCGGTTTTGCGTGCATTTGACCGATGTGCGCCCAGCCTTGCAGCCGGGGCTGACCTTTGCCGCCTATGTCGATCTGGTCAGCCAGTCGCAGGATCTGGAACTGCCCGAGGGCGAGACGGCGGAAAGCTGGGTCGTGCAGCGGCGGCGGCGGCATATGGATCAGCATGTGATCTTCAATGTCCGCATGCGCTGGGACCATTGGGTGCAGGTGTCCGAGCATCGCACCAATGACGGCGGCACCGTGGTTTTGCAGACCGATGTGACCGACCTCATCCGGTTTGAGCGGCAAGAGTTGGGCCGCCTGTTGGACGATCAGGAACGGCTGGTGCGCGCCACTTTGGACCATATCAACCAAGGGGTGGCGATTTTTGACGCCGGGCAGCGGTTGGTCGGATGGAATGCGCGGCTTGGGGTTTTGCTTGCGCTGCCGATGGTGCGGATGCGGGTGGGGGCTGAGTTTGGCGCGCTCTTTGATGGGCTCGCGCGGCAGTTCCGCTTTGGTGAGGGGATGACGGCGGATCGGCTGGGCGCTTGGGTGGATGGCCGGGGCGGGCGACCGCCGGTGACGTTCGAGCTGCGCCGCGATCCGGGGCTGATCCTGGATGTCTTTGCGCAGGAAATGCCGGACAAGGGGTTCTTGTTCAGCTTTACCGATGTCACCGCCGAGCGCCGGGCGGTCGAGGATATGGCGCGCGCCAAGGAAACACTTGAGGCCCGCGTGGTCGAACGCACGCTCGATCTTGAGGACGCGCTGGCGCAGGCTGAACGGGCCAATGCCTCACGCTCGCGCTTTGTGGCGGCGGCGAGCCATGATCTGTTGCAGCCCCTCTCGGCGGCCAAGCTGTTTTTGTCATCCGTGCCCGAAACCGATCTGCCCGCGCCGGTGGTCGAGGCGGTGGGCAAGGCGCAAAATGCGCTGGTCTCGGTTGAGGGCATTCTGGCGGCCCTTTTGGATATCTCGCGGCTGGAAAGCGGCAAGGCAGCGGTAACCGTGGCGCCGATCCGGATGGGGCGGCTTTTGGTGCAATTGGCCGATGAGTTTCAGCCTTTGGCGGCGGCCAAGGGGCTGAGATTGACGGTGCGCCCCTGTGAGGCGGTGGTGCTGTCCGACCCCGGATATCTGCGGCGCATTCTGCAAAATCTGATCGGCAATGCGATCCGCTACACCGAAACCGGGCGGGTTCTGGTGGCCGCGCGGGTGCGCGGGGGGATGCTGCGGCTGGAGGTCTGGGACACCGGCCCGGGGATTGCCGAGGCCGAGCAAGAAAACATCTTCAAAGAGTTCCATCGCATCGCCGGGCGGGCCAGCGCCTCGGAAGGGTTGGGGCTGGGCTTGGCCATTGTGGACCGCGCGGCAGCTTTGCTGGGCCACCCTTTGGGCCTGTCGTCACGGCAAGGTCGCGGCACGGTGTTTATGCTGCAGGTGCCCTTGGCCGATGGCATGGTGCCCGAGGAGCGTCCCGCCTTTGCCGCGCTGCCGGGCCGGTCGGTGGAAGGGCGGATTGTGCTGTTGGTGGAAAATGACGCGGAACTGCGCCGCGCTATGGTCCTTTTCTTGGAAAAATGGGGCGTCGCGGTGATCGAAGCGTCCAGCGGCGAAGAGGCTTTGGCGTTGATCGAAGATCTGGGCATCCTGCCCGATGCGCTGATTGCCGATCAGCAATTGGGAACGGGGATGAGCGGGCTTGAAACGCTGGTCGCCCTGCGCGCCCGTGCCCCCGACTTGCCGGCGCGCCTGCTCTCGGCTGATCGGGGCGAGGGTCTGCGTGAGGCCGCAACCGCAGCGGGGTTGGGGCTGTTGATTAAGCCGGTACAGCCCGAGGCGATTTACGCCTTTCTGGCCGCGACTACGACCAAGGAACCATAGCGCCGCGTGGCGGGTCCCCTTAGGCTGTCGGCCGAGTGAGGAGTTTTCGTGATGCAACTGTCCGATGTGAAAACCATCAAGGCCAGCCCAGAAACCGTTTGGGCCGCGATCTTGAATCCTGAAGTTTTGATGCAATGCGTGCCGGGCTGCCAAAGCATGACTGGCTCGGTCGAAGAGGGATTTGAGGCCACGGTGAAGCAAAAGGTCGGCCCGGTCAGCGCCACCTTTACAGGGGTGGTTAAGCTGTCGGATATCGATCCGGGCCGCGCCGTGACAATTTCGGGCGAAGGCAAGGGCGGGGCGGCGGGCCATGCCAAGGGCGGGGCCAAAGTGACGATGGTCGCGGTGCCTGAGGGGACCGAATTGTCCTACACGGTTGATGCCTCGGTCGGTGGCAAGATTGCCCAATTGGGCAGCCGCTTGATCGACGGCTTTGCCAAGAAGATGGCGGATGAGTTCTTCACCCGCTTTCAAGACGCGTTGGAGGCCCCGGAGGAGGGGTCTGATGAGGCCGAGGCCATTGCCGAAGGCAGCGAAGAAGCCCCGAAGAAGGGCTGGTTCAAGCGCATGATCGGCGCCTGAGCTCAAGACGTAACAAAGACTGAAAAGACGTACCCAGGACTGTCCAAGGGAGGAAATCCATGACGAAAGTCAGCATGACCGTGAACGGCAAAGCCGTTGCGGGCGAGGTTGAAGGCCGCACGCTGTTGTCGGCCTTTTTGCGTGAGGGGCTGGGTCTAACCGGCACCCATGTCGGCTGCGACACCAGCCAGTGCGGCGCCTGTGTGGTGCATGTCGATGGCAAGCCAGTGAAATCCTGCACCGTCTTTGCGCAGGACGTGGCCGGTGCGCAGGTCAAGACCATTGAAGGCATGGCCAACCCGGACGGGTCTTTGGGTGTGCTGCAGCAGGCGTTCCAAGATCATCACGGTCTGCAGTGCGGTTTCTGCACGCCGGGCATGGTGATGTCTTCGGCAGCCCTTTTGGCGGAAAACCCCAAGCCGACCGAGGCCGAGGTGCGCCATTACCTTGAGGGCAATATCTGCCGCTGCACGGGTTATCACAACATCGTCAAAGCTGTGCTGTCTGCCTCGGGGCAGACGGTCGCGGCGGAATGAGGGGGGATCAGATGCCGAAGGATCATGGAATTGGCGCATCGTCAAAGCGCCGCGAGGATATCCGCTTTCTGACCGGTCGCGGGGTTTACACCGACGACATGGCGCTGCACGGGCAGACCTATGCGGTCTTTGTCCGCTCGACCGTGGCGCATGGCCGGATCAAGTCGATCAACGCCAAGGCGGCCGAGGCGATGCCGGGCGTTCTGGCCGTCTTTACTGGCGAGGATTTCAAGGACGTGGGCGGCAACCCGGCGGGTTGGCTTATCAAGTCGCGCAATGGCGAACCGATGCGCGAGCCGAAGCGCCCGGTGCTGGCCCATGGCAAAGTGCGCCATGTGGGCGATGCCTATGCCGCTGTGGTCGCCGAGACCTATCAACAGGCGAAAGACGCAGCCCAGCAACTGGCTGATGATACCGTGATCGAGGAGCTGCCCGCGATCATCGACATGGCCAAGGCTTTGGCGGATTCGTCGAACCGCGTGCATGACGAGATTCCGGACAACCAGTGCTATGACTGGGGCTGGATCGAAGACAACCGCGCCGCCGTGGACGCCGCTTTCAAGGCCGCACCCCATGTCACGACGCTGGAATTGGTCAACAACCGTCTGGTACCGAACGCGATGGAACCGCGCGCCTCGATCGGCGAGTATTTCCCCGGCACGGGCGATTACAAGCTGACCACCACCAGCCAGAACCCACACCTGACGCGGCTTTTGGTGGCGGCCTTTGTTCTGGGGATTCCGGAAAACAAGCTGACCGTTGTCGCGCCTGATGTGGGCGGCGGCTTTGGCTCAAAAATCTATCACTATGGCGAAGAGGCCTTGGTGCTGGCTGCATCCAAGAAATTGGGTCGTCCGGTGCGCTGGACGGCGGAACGCTCGGAAAGCTTCCTGTCCGATGCTCATGGCCGCGATCATGTGACGAAGATCGAGTTGGCCTGCGACAAAGAGGGCAATTTCCTTGCCTTCCGGACCGAGACCATGGCCAACGTCGGTGCCTATCTGTCGAACTTCGCGACCGTGACGCCGACCTTCTTGCACGGCACGCTGATGGCCGGCCCCTACAAGGTGCCGCATGTCTATGTGAACGTGAAAACCGTGTTCACCAACACGGCTCCGGTCGACGCCTATCGTGGGGCAGGGCGGCCGGAGGCGACCTATTCGCTGGAACGCGTGATCGACAAGATGTGCCGCGAGTTGGGTCTTGATCCGTTCGAAGTGCGTCGGAAGAACTTTATCACCACCGACATGTTCCCCTACACCACGCCAGTGGCGCTGGTTTATGACACCGGCAACTATCACGCGACCTTGGATCGTGCGATGCAGATGGCCGACGTGGCGGGCTTTGCCAAGCGTCGCGCCGAAAGTGCTGCGCGCGGCAAGCTGCGCGGCATGGGGCTGTCGACTTGGATCGAGGCCTGCGGCATTGCGCCGAGCCACCTTGTCGGCATCCTTGGCGCGCGGGTTGGTCTGTATGACGCGGCCACAGTGCGGGTGAATGCGACCGGCAATATCAGCGTGATGGTCGGCGCGCACAGCCACGGGCAGGGCCATGAGACGGTGTTCGCGCAGATCGTGGCGGACAAGCTTGGCATTCCCGAGGCCTCGGTCGAGATTGTCCATGGTGACACCTCGAAGATTCCGTTCGGGATGGGCTCTTATGGCTCGCGCTCCTTGGCGGTTTGCGGTGTGGCAATGACCAAGGCGGTGGACAAGATCATCGCCAAGGGCAAGAAGATTGCCGCGCATATGCTGGAAGCCTCTGAAGGGGATATCACCTTTGAGGATGGCAAGTTCAGCGTGGCGGGCACCGACAAGGCCAAGACCTTTGGCGAGATCGCCTTCTCGGCCTATGTCCCGCACAACTATCCACTTGAAACGCTGGAACCGGGGCTGGAGGAAACTGCCTTCTACGACCCGGCCAACTTCACCTATCCCGCAGGCGCCTATATCTGCGAGGTCGAGGTGGATGAGGGCACCGGCAAAGTGGACGTCTTGGCGTTCCATTGCGCCGACGATTTTGGCAACATCATGAACCCGATGATCGTGGAAGGTCAGGTGCATGGCGGTGTGGGTCAAGGCATCGGTCAGGCGCTGTTGGAAAACACGACCTATGATGAGAACGGCCAGCTTCTGACGGGTTCGTACATGGATTACGCCATGCCGCGCGCCGATGATGTGCCGTTCTACAACGTGGACTACTCGTGCCAGACGGCCTGCACCCACAACCCCTTGGGTGTGAAGGGCTGCGGCGAGGCGGGTGCCATCGGCTCACCCCCGGCGGTGATCAACGCGGTGTTGGATGCGTTGAACTCGGGCGGCCATAAGGTGGCCCATATCGATATGCCCGTCTCGCCCGGTCGGGTGTGGCAGGCGATGAACGGCTAACAGGGAGGGACAAAAGATGCACAACTTTGACTTCGTGAAACCCTCCTCGATTGCCGAGGCGGCGAAACTTCTGGGCCAAGACGGGGCGCAGCCCCTGTCGGGCGGTCAGACGCTGATGCCGACGATGAAGCAGCGGCTTGCGGCGCCGTCGGTTCTGGTCAGCCTGACCGGGATTGCCGAGTTGCAGGGCGTTTGCATGGGCGATGGTGGCTTGCACATCGGCGGGGCCACGGCCCATGCCGTGGTGGCACGTGAGGCGGCCAAGCATTACCCGGCGCTCGCGGCCCTTGCGGGCGGCATCGGCGATCCGGCGGTGCGCTCTCGCGGCACGATCGGTGGGTCGATTGCCAACAATGACCCCTCGGCCTGCTATCCTTCAGCGGTTTTGGGCGGTGGGGCCACGGTGGTGACCAACAAGCGCAAGATCGCGGCGGACGACTACTTTCAGGGCATGTTCACGACCGCCCTTGAAGAAGGCGAGTTCGTCACGGGCGTCACCTTCCCGATCCCGGAGAAGGCGGCCTATGTGAAGTTCAATCAGCCTGCCAGCCGCTTTGCCCTGACCGGGGTGTTTGTGGCCAAGTTCAAGACGGGCGTGCGGGTCGCCGTGACGGGTGCGTCGAACAATGGCGTGTTCCGCTGGGCCGAAGGCGAGGCGGCCTTGTCGAAATCCTTTACCGCTGATGCGGTCAAGGGTCTGGCGGTGGATGACAACGACATGATCTCGGATCTGCACGGAACGGCGGCTTATCGCGCCAATCTGGTACGCGTGCTGACCGGGCGTGCCGTGACCGCCGCGCACTGATCGCAAGGGCAGAACAACCCAAGGCCCCGGGAGACCGGGGCCTTTGTCATTTTTGCGTGATATTTGGGGGCTAATCTGCCGCATATCGGGGGCTTGCCTTGAAACGAACCCAAGATATAGTGATACGACAGTCAATTGACGGGGATACCTCGGACTATGGACGGCGACTTCAGGACACAGTTTGTACGCGATCCCGCTTCGCTGAAGCATTTTCCGGCGCTGGTCCTGAATGCCGATTATAGACCGCTGAGTTACTACCCCTTGTCGCTGTGGCCCTGGCAAGAGGCGATCAAGGCGGCGGTGCTCGACCGGGTGCAGATCGTGGCCGAATATGACCATGTGGTGCGCAGCCAAAGGCAAGAGTTCCGCATACCCTCGGTCGTCGTCCTGAAAGACTATGTGAAACCTCAAAAGCGCGTGGCCTTCACGCGCTTTAATCTTTTTCTACGGGACGAGTTTTGCTGTCAGTATTGCGCCAGCAAGGGCGATCTGACCTTTGACCATGTGGTGCCACGCTCGCGCGGGGGGATCACCAGTTGGGAAAACGTGGTGGCCGCCTGCAGCCCGTGCAATCTGCGCAAAGGGTCCAAGACCTTGCGCCAATCGGGTCTGTCATTGAACCGGGTGCCGCGTCAGCCGACAGCCGCCGAGATGCTGGCGCATGGTCGTCGCTTTCCGCCCAACCATCTGCACAAAAGCTGGATGGATTATCTGTATTGGGACGCGGAACTCGACGCGTAACGGACGGCCCATGTTGGAGCCTCACCGCGCGACCGCTGTGAATGGGCTTGTGCGCCAAGTGTCCGGGGCTTGCGTTTGGGGCGCGACAAGAGGTTTAAGCCTTTGCAAAGCAGTGCTAGACTTTGCCGATCTACGGGGGTATGAAGCGCCCGTTAGCGCTAACATAACCGAAGCAACTCCGGCAGGATGTCGCCATGGCCCCTCGTGTCATACCCGTTGACCCTTTTGATCTGGTGATTTTCGGCGGAACCGGGGATCTGGCCCGCCGCAAAATCTTGCCGGGTCTGTATCGCCGCTTTCAAGGCGGCCAGATGACCGACGCGGGCCGCATTATCGGTGCGGCGCGGGCCGAGCTAACCGATGAGGGCTTTCGCGCCTTTGTGCGCGAGGCGGTGGAAGAATTTGTGCCACCGAGCCGTCGCGACGAGGCGAGCCTTGCTGCCTTTCTCTCCCATGTGGGCTATGTGGCGATTGACGCCAAGGGTGATGCAGGCTGGCCTGAACTCAAGGCGCGGATGCGCGGCGGTGTGGTGCAGGCCTTTTACTTCTCAGTCTCGCCCACGCTCTTTGGTGATCTGGCCGAGCGGCTGCATGCCCATGGCATTGCCGATGGACAGTCGCGTATCGTGGTGGAAAAGCCCTTTGGCCGCGATCTGGCCACGGCGCGGGCGTTGAACGCGGTTCTGGCGCGGCATTTCTCGGAACAGCAGATCTACCGGATCGACCATTATCTGGGCAAGGAAACCGTCCAGAACCTGATGGCGGTGCGCTTTGCCAATATCCTGTTCGAGCCGTTGTGGAAGGCCGAATACATCGACCATGTGCAAATCACCGTGGCTGAGACGGTGGATGTGGCCGGGCGCGGAGCCTATTACGACACGTCGGGTGCCATGCGCGATATGGTGCAAAACCACCTGATGCAGTTGTTGTGCCTGATCGCGATGGAGCCGCCCTATCACTTTGACCCGGACGCCGTGCGCGATGAAAAGCTGAAGGTCATCCGCGCGCTGGATCCGGTGAAGCCCGAAGACATCGTCCGCGGCCAGTATCGGCCGACGACGGCGGGCAACGACGGCTACCGCGACCATGCCGAAAACCCCGACAGCCGCACCGAAAGCTATATTGCGCTGAAGGCCAATATCTCAAACTGGCGCTGGAAGGGGACACCTTTTTATCTGCGCACTGGCAAAAAGCTGCGGGCGCGCTCGTCCGAGATTGCGATCACCTTCCGCGAGCCGCCGCATTCTATTTTTGACGACGAACGCGGCTGGCGCGAAAATGTGCTGGTGATCCGGTTGCAGCCCAATGAGGGCATGAACCTGATGGTGATGATCAAGGAACCCGGTCCGGGCGGCATGCGCCTGATGCAGGTGCCCTTGGACATGAGCTTTGCCGAGACGGTCGGGGCCGATCTGAATGAGGTGCCCGACGCCTATGAGCGGCTGATCATGGATGTGATCCGGGGCAACCAGACCCTCTTTATGCGCGGCGACGAGGTCGAGGCAGCTTGGGCCTGGGCAGACCCGATCATTCAGGGCTGGGAAGCGCGGGGCGACAAGCCGCAGCCCTATGATGCAGGGTCCTCGGGGCCAGAAGATGCGCTGATGCTGATGCACCGCGATGGGCGGCGCTGGCGGGACATTCGGGAATGAGGCTGATCGCCTATCCCGATCGGGACCAGCTGTATCACGGGCTCGCCAAGCTGTTGGCCGAGGGGCTGGTCGCGGCGATTGCCGAGCGGGGCCATGCCTCGCTCTCGGTGCCGGGTGGTACGACGCCGGGGCCGGTGTTCGACATCCTGTCCCAGATGCCGCTTGATTGGTCCAAGGTGGCGGTGTTCTTGAATGATGAGCGCTGGGTGGACGAAGACAGCCCGCGCTCTAACACAGGGCTTTTGCGCGCGCGGCTTTTGTGTGGCCCGGCGGCCAAGGCCAAGCTCGTGCCGCTTTATGCCCCAGCCGCCCAGCCTGAGGACCAGCTTGCAGCGCTGGCCGAAGGCCTCGCGCCGCATCTGCCTGTTTCGGTGCTGCTTTTGGGCATGGGTGCGGACATGCACACGGCAAGCCTCTTTCCCGGTGCGGACTTCTTGACACAGGCGCTGGCCGCCGATGCGCCGCCCTTGATGGCCCTGCGCGCTGAGGCGGCGGGCGAGCCGCGCGTGACGCTGACAGCACCTGTGCTGCAAGCGGCTGAGGCCATCCATATTCTCATCACAGGGGCCGAAAAGCGCGCGGCGATTGAGCGTGCGCGCGATCTACCCCCGGAACTGGCGCCGATCCGCGCCGTTCTGGACGACGCAACCGTACATTGGGCGGAGTAAGCCATGGCCGACAAATGGCAAGCCTTGAAAGACCATCACGCCGCGACGGCTAAGGGCAAAATTCTGGATCTTTTCGCCGCCGATCCCACCCGGGCTGCTTCGTTCTCGGTGCGCGAAGGTGACATGCTCTTCGACTATTCGAAAACCGGCATCGATGCGCGGGCGCGCGCGCTTTTGCTGGATTTGGCGCAAGGATCAGGCGTGGCCGCGCGCCGTACGGCGATGTTTGCCGGGGAAAAGATTAACGACACCGAGGGCCGGGCGGTGCTGCATGTGGCGCTGCGGGCGGGTGACGAGGCGGTTATCGCGGTGGACGGGGCCGATGTGATGCCGGGCGTGCGGGCGACACGGGCACGGATGGCGGCCTTTGCCGAAGATGTGCGGCAGGGCCGTATGCGCGGGCAGGGCGGGCGGATCACCGATGTGGTGAATATTGGCATCGGCGGATCGGACCTCGGTCCGGCCATGGCGGTGCTGGCGCTGGCACCCTATCACGACGGACCGCGCGTGCATTTTGTGTCGAACGTCGATGGCGCGCATATCGCGGATACGCTGAAAGGTCTGAACCCCGAGACGACGCTGGTGATCGTCGCCTCCAAGACCTTTACCACCATTGAAACCATGACCAATGCTGACACGGCCAAGGCCTGGATGGCGGGACAGGTGGCACAGCCCAACCGCCAATTCGCCGCTGTCTCCACCGCCGCTGACAAGACCGCCGCCTATGGCATTGATCCGGGCCGTGTTTTTGGCTTAGAGGATTGGGTTGGCGGGCGCTATTCGCTTTGGGGGCCAATTGGCCTCGCCCTGATGATCGCCATCGGAGCCAAGCAGTTTGACCAGTTTCTGGCCGGGGCACGGGCGATGGACGACCATTTCCAAAGCGCGCCGCCGCTGGCGAATATGCCGATCATGCTGGCCTTGGTCGGCATTTGGCACGCGCAGATTGCAGGCCATGCCAGCCGCGCGTTGCTGCCCTATGATCAGCGGCTGTCGCGGCTGCCGGCTTATTTGCAGCAGCTGGAAATGGAGAGCAACGGCAAGCGCGTGGCGGTCGATGGCTCAGACCTGACGGTGCAATCGGGCCCCGTGGTCTGGGGCGAGCCGGGCACCAATGGCCAGCATGCGTTCTACCAGTTGATCCATCAGGGAACCCGCGTGGTGCCGTGCGAGTTTCTGGTGGCGCGCGAAGGGCATGAACGAGACCTTACGCATCAGCACCTCTTGCTGGTCGCCAATTGTCTGGCGCAGTCCGAAGCCTTGATGCGGGGCCGCTCCTTGGACGAGGCGCGGGCGATCATGGCGAAGAAGGGCCTCAGCGGGCCAGAGTTGGAACGTCAGGCGCGCCACCGGGTGTTTCCGGGCAACCGACCCTCCACGACGCTGGCCTATCCTAAGCTCACGCCTTTCACGCTGGGCCAGATCCTCGCGCTTTATGAGCATCGGGTCTTTGTCGAAGGCGTGATTCTGGGCATCAATTCCTATGACCAATGGGGAGTGGAATTGGGCAAGGAACTCGCGCTGGCGCTGCAACCGGTGCTGGAGGGTAAGACGGGCACTGAGGGCAAGGACGGCTCAACGGCGGCGCTGGTGGCGTTCTTGAAGCCCTAATGCCAGCAGAACGGTTTTCCGAGCACTGTTGTCTTCAATGCGGCGCAAATATCCTCGGGGGGTATGCCGTTGGTTTCGGCATTGGTCCGAGAAACCAATGGCGTGGGCTGGTACGGGCGAGGGGGGCAGAAAGCCCCCCTTACTTTTCGATTCATCTTCGAGAACAGCTTACTTCAGCGCGGCCGTCACGATGATCTCAACCTTGTAATCCGGGGTGGCAAGCTTGGCCTCACCGGTTGCGCGGGAGGGCGTGTGCCCGGCGGGCACCCAAGTGTCCCAGACCTTGTTCATATCGTCAAAGGTCGAGATATCGGCCAGCCAGATCTGAACCGAGAGAATGCGGGTCTTATCGGTGCCAGCTTCGGCGAGGATGCGGTCAACCTCGGCCAGACAGGTGCGGGTCTGGGCCTCGACGCTGTCACCGGGGTTGCCGATCTGACCGGCCAGCCAGACAATGCCATTGTAGCAAACAGCTTCGGACATGCGGGCGCCAACGCCAATCCGCTTGATCTCGTTCGACATGAGGTAGTGCTCCGTTCATCTGGGCGGGAAAAGGAATGGCGCTTGCTAGCCCGACGGGTGGAAAAAGGAAAGCCATTTGCTGAATGGGCGGGGTCTTGCCGATGGCGTGGCGAAGGGGTTTTCCGAAGGGCCGTGGCATGGCAAGACGCTGCGATGTTTTAACAACTGCAGGTTTGCTGATGTTCCGAATGCCCCGTATCCTTGTGCTGACCGCCAGTTTGGCGTTGATCCCGGCCTTGGCCGCCGGGGCCGAAGAGGGTGCAGTGGTGACGGGTGCGGCAGAAACCGTGGCGGTGCCGCTTAAGACCGGCGGGCTTTTTGTCGGTATTTTCTCCCAAGATCCGGCCGCGCAGCAAGCGCGGGCCGAGCGTCGCGCGGCGGCCAAAGCCGAACGGGACGCAGAGCGTGAGGCGCGGCGTGCCGACCGGCAGCGCGCCAAGGCATCGGGCCATGCCCAGTCGAGCTCCACCAGCGACGCGGCGCGGGCCGAGGTGAAGGCGGCAGTCGCCGAGGCGGTGGCCAACAAACCCAAGGGGCGCATCTGGTGTGTGCCCTTCGCTCGGGCGGTGACCGGGCTTGATATTCGCGGCAATGCCAAAACCTGGTGGCAGCAAGCCAAGGGCCGCTATGCCCGCGGCCAAGAGCCCGCAGTGGGCGCCGTGATGTCCTTTGCTGCCAGCCGCGCCATGCCCAAGGGCCATGTGGCGGTGGTCTCCAAGGTGCTTTCAGACCGGGAGATTCTGGTCGATCAGGCCAATTGGGAACGCAACCAGATCACGCTTGATACGCTGGTGGTTGATGTCTCGGACAAGGGCGACTGGAGCCGCGTCAAGGTGGCCAGCGTGGGCGGCACGCTTGGCCGTGTGAACCCAGTGAATGGGTTTATTTATAACTAAGCCCCTCCTCAGTGTCTTGGAGAGTTTTCCGATTGAGTTAAGCTAGGTCGTGCACCGCTGATGGTTATGGTTTGCGTCGCATTAGACTACGTCAGGCGGTTGACCGACATGGGCGGCGTGAGGCCGCTAGTGGTTGCAGCAGGTAATCTAACGCCCCACGCCGGCTTTCGCCCATGATCCGTTTTTCTATGCGTGCAGATAGAGGCATTCATGCTTCCACTACCGCCAGAGCCGCTCCATGAAGGTGATGTCCAAGTATCGGGTTTTGCTGCCCATCGATATCATTGTCTTGTGCCGCTTCAACCTGTCAGTCCAGTCGAAGGATGTGAACTGGCTGCTCTCGTCGATGTTCATGATTTGGGCCGGTAGAACTTTGGGATGGCCTTGTTCAGCGCGTAGAGGCAGAAGTCCGCCTCCAACGTTTTTGAGATGCGGCAGCAGAGCACTTTGCGACTGAACCAGTACATGATGGCCACCAGAAATATGAAGTCTTTGTGCATCAGCCAATATGTGACGTCAGCGCACCAGACCTGATTAGGGCGGTCGATCCGCAGCACGCCCAGCAGATAGGGGTAGGTCTTGTTGGCATTCAGCGGGATTGAGCTACTCCCCAACTCTTGGACAGCTTTCCGGGTTGTTTAAGCTACTGCCTGCACCTGCTGATCGGTTTCAATGCGGTTAAAGTAGACCACGGCGGGCGGTTGGCCGCCATGGGCAGTGTGAGGGCGTTGGTGGTTGTAGAAGGTGATCCAGCGCCCGATGCCGACCCGTGCCTGCGATCCGGTTTCCCAGGCGTGCAGATAGACGCATTCATACTTCAGGGACCGCCACAGGCGCTCGATGAAGATGTTGTCGATGCAGCGCCCTTTGCCGTCCATAGAGATCCGGGTGCCAACCCGTTTCAGCCTGTCAGTCCAGACGAAGGACGTGAACTGGCTGCCCTGATCCGTGTTCATGATCTCGGGCGGGCCGAACTTATGGATCGCCTCGTTCAAAGCCTCCACGCAGAAGTCGGCTTCCAGCGTGTTGGATATCCGCCAGGCCAGCACCTTGCGGGTATACCAGTCCATGATGGCGACCAGATAGAGGAAGCCACGGCGCATCG
>NZ_CBDAEL010000002.1:0-525182 GCF_965194375.1 Allotabrizicola aquatica (SeqCode) | reverse complement strand
TCATGGACTGGTATACCCGCAAGGTGCTGGCCTGGCGGATATCCAACACGCTGGAAGCCGACTTCTGCGTGGAGGCTTTGAACGAGGCGATCCATAAGTTCGGCCCGCCCGAGATCATGAACACGGATCAGGGCAGCCAGTTCACGTCCTTCGTCTGGACTGACAGGCTGAAACGGGTTGGCACCCGGATCTCTATGGACGGCAAAGGGCGCTGCATCGACAACATCTTCATCGAGCGCCTGTGGCGGTCCCTGAAGTATGAATGCGTCTATCTGCACGCCTGGGAAACCGGATCGCAGGCACGGGTCGGCATCGGGCGCTGGATCACCTTCTACAACCACCAACGCCCTCACACTGCCCATGGCGGCCAACCGCCCGCCGTGGTCTACTTTAACCGCATTGAAACCGATCAGCAGGTGCAGGCAGTAGCTTAAACAACCCGGAAAGCTGTCCAAGAGTTGGGGAGTAGCTCAGCTCCAACTCTGTGACGCGTCCATTGTTCCTAAGGCGCGCAAACGACCATTGGTTTCTCGTGGTTTTCGAACGCCCAACAGGGCGGAATGCTCTTGTTTGGCGGGCCTTAAGGCCGTGTTTTCGGTAGATCCTGCACAAGTGGGATTGAGAGCAGTCAGATCCGTGATGGCCCAGCCCATCCAGGTCGCTACGGCTGCAGGTCGAAATCCGTTTCGGCGTTATGAACCGACCGGCACGTCCAAGACATCCACATCATTTATCCCCTTTCGACCATGACAAATGTCGATGCCACTTTCCTGCAGAAAGGCGCTGACCTCTGTTTCGTGTTGGCGGACAACATCGGACAACCACTCCAGGAAGGACGTCTCGGCGGAGGTGTGTAATCGTCCTGCGCGGTCGAAAAGTGCATAGCACTGTTCGCTTTCCAGCCCGTGTCGAAAAGGTAACGCCAGTCGGCCAGCGCGGATGGAGGGGAAAGCCAGAATCGTGTCGCCGATGGTGATGCCGCCGCCCGTCAGTGCGGTTGAAAGGCACAGAGACGTCTCGTTGAAATGGGTCACGTCGCGGGCCGGGCCAGGATGGGCTAGGCCGGTCTGGGCGAACCAATTGTCCCAGACGTTGTAGTTGCCGTCGATCAGCAGCTGAGCATCGACAAGCGCACCACTGTCACTGACATGAGCCTGCGCATAATCCGGAGTGCAGACGACCAGATCGTACCAGCGGCACAGGACCCTTTCGCGCAGACCCGGACAGGGCGTTGCCCCGAAGTGGCCGTAAAAGATTCGAAAGTTGAAATCCTCGTCCAGCCGCATCCTACCGTTCTTTTCAGCCACAACCTCAACCGACACGCCGGGATTGTGCAGCAGAAACTGACCGATATGTCCGGCCAGAAAGGAGGAGGCAAAATCGCGATCAACGAGGATGCGGATGACGTTGGGCAACGTCCTTCCCTGCAACTGGCGTTCAAGCGAGGCCGCGATCTGGCCAAAGGCGAGCGCTACGTCATGGGCAAGGTCTTGGCCAGCGGGCGTCAGTTGAACCGCATTGCCGAGACGGTTCATCAGCGTGCAATTCAGCATCTGCTCTAGCTGTTTGATCTGTTTACTGATCGCCGGGCGCGTTACCCCAAGTTCGCTTGCGGCCGCTGTCAACGAGCCATAGCGCGCCGCAGCCTCAAAGGCACGCAGGGCTGTCAGTGGAAGTCTTGTTGGCATCAATCTGCGGCCTTGGGTAACTTTAGATTACCCTTCATTACTATTATTGATTCGGCAATCAACAAGGTCGCCCTTAACGTCTCGGTCATCCGCATCGCTTTTGGCGATGCCCGAGTTGACATCAGGAGAAGTGTGTGACCCTGCCGATAAAGTTTTCGCCCACAGGCCCAGAAGGCTGGATGGCGCGGCCCGATGTGCCACAAGAAACCGCGACTTTTGTCAGCGGCACACCGATGGGTGCAGACCATGTGTATTTTGACCGCGCGCACCCAAAGTATCGCACCGGAATTTGGCGGTCACAGCCCTACACCGAATTTTACGACAGCTATGCTGCCGACGAATTCATGTATGTGCTGGAAGGTTCGGTGACGCTCGAGGCTGACGGTTTCACCGAAACCTACGCTAAGGGGGACGCGTTCTTTGTGCCGAAAGGGTTCAAGGGATACTGGCGGCAATCCGAACCGATGCTGAAATACTATGTCATCATCGAATAACGGCGGCCAAAGATGACCGCAGCACAGGAAACCTATGACTACGTGATCATCGGCGCTGGTTCGGCAGGGTCTGTGCTGGCACGCCGACTGTCCGAAGACGCAGGTGTCAGCGTTTTGGTGCTCGAAGCTGGTGGCAGTGATCGGTCTGTCATCGTAGCCATGCCCGCAGCCCTGACCATGCCGATGAACACCAAGCGGTTCAACTGGGGGATGGTGACGGAACCTGAACCGGGGCTGAACGGACGCCGCATCAACCTGCCGCGCGGCAAGGGGATGGGGGGGTCCTCCTCGATCAACGGCATGTGCTATGTGCGCGGCAACCCGATGGATTATGAGCTGTGGGAGGCCAAGGGTGCCACAGGTTGGCACTGGGCCAATGTCCTGCCCTATTTCCAGAAGATGGAACGCGTCGCAGGAGGCGGGCCCTATCGCGGAACCGATGGACCTCTTCACGTCACGCGGGGGGCTGAGGCCAACCCGCTTTACCATGCCTTTGTCGATGCTGGGGTGGCGGCAGGCTATGCCCGAAGCGCCAACATGAACCAGAGCCAGCATGAGGGTTTCGGCCCGATGGAGATGACCGTAGGCGATGGCATGCGCGCATCTGCCGCGCGGGTTTACCTGCGTCCGGCGCTGAAGAATCCGAAGGTGCGGCTTGTCACCGGGGCCATGGTCAAGCGCATTCTCTTTGAGGGCAAGACCGCTGTCGGCGTCGAATACCTGTGCCATGGCCAGGTAGAAACTGTCGGGGCGCGGCGTGAGGTGATCCTGTCCGCCGGGTCCATCATGTCACCTTTGATCCTGAAACGATCAGGCATCGGCCCGGCGCAGGAACTGGCTGACCATGGCATTCCTGTCCTTCACCCCCATGCAGGGGTGGGTGAAAACCTGATGGATCATCTGGAACTCTACGTCCAATACGCCTGCACAAAGCCCGTGTCCCTGTTCCCCTCAATGTCCCTCATGGGCAAGGCCGCGATTGGGGTGAAATGGCTGACGACGCGAAAGGGTCTGGGGGCAACCAATCATTTCGAGACCGGCGGCCATATCCGCAGCCGGGCGGGCTTGGTCTATCCCGACATCCAGTTCCATTTTCTGCCTTTGGCGATTTCTTATGACGGCAAATCCCTGGCAAGTGGCCACGGGTTCCAGGTTCATGTCGGCACGAAACGGTCGAAAAGCCGAGGCTGGGTCCGCTTGCGCGATGCGGATGCGCGAAGCCTGCCGCGTGTGCAGTTCAACTATATGACCCATGCCGAGGATTGGCAGGAAATGCGCGCCTGCATCCGGCTGAGCCGCGAGATTTTCGCCCAAGCGCCGATGGCGCAATATGTGGGCGACGAACTTGCACCCGGGGCGCAGGCACAGTCTGACGACGCCTTGGATGATTTCATCCGCCGCAAGGTCGAAAGTGCCTACCATCCCTGCGGCACGTGCCGGATGGGCACTGATCCGCTGGCCGTGGTGGATCCTGACTGCCGCGTGATTGGGGTCGCGAACCTGCGGGTCGTGGATGCTTCCGTTATGCCGCAGGCGACTGCGGGCGATCTGAACGGACCGACGATCATGCTGGCCGAACGCGCGGCCGACATCATCCGTGGAAAACTGTTGCCGGCGGCAGAAGACGCGCCAATCTTGGCCGATGAGGCTTGGAAAAGCCGCCAACGCGGAACTGAAATTGCGAGAGACTATGCCAATGACAGGGACGCGCTCCGGGCGCAGCTTCTGTCGGAAATGACACTATAAAAAACAACAGGGAGACAAAGATGACGCGCAAGACGAGACTTGGCCTTCTGGCCGTTGCACTGACCTTGGGAACATCCACTTTCGCCCAAGCTCAGGCCCCCGAATCGTCAGATCCGATCAAGATCGCTGTAAACGAATGGACCGGGCAGGTGCTCTCGGCCCAGATCGCAGGCGAGGTTTTGAAGAAGATGGGTTACAACGTCGAGCTGGTCATCGCAGGCGCCTTGCCGCAGCTGGCTGCCATCGAACAGGGCGAGTTGGACCTGAACCCCGAGGTCTGGGATAACTCGGTGACCGAGGCCTATACCAATGGTTTGGCGTCAGGTGCGATCATCGCCGCTGGTCCGCTTGGACTTGAACCGCGCGAAGGCTGGATCTATCCGCCCTATATGGAAGAGCTTTGCCCCGGCCTGCCGAGCTACACGGCGCTTTATGACTGCGCCATGGCCTTCGGTACTGCGGAAACCTTCCCCAATGGCCGTCTGGTCGGCTACCCCGCCGATTGGGGCACTCGCGACATTGATGTGGTCAAAGCTATCGGCTTGCCGTTCAACGTGGTGCCGGGTGGCAGCGAAGGCGCCATGCTTGCCGAGTTGAAAAGCGCGATTGCGGCCAAAGAACCGATCCTGATGATGTTCTGGGAACCGCATTGGATTTTCGCCGAGGAAGAGCTGAAATTCGTCGAGTGGAACGCCATCGAAGGCGAATGCGTTGAGGAAACTCAGGTCAAGGAAACCGCCTGTGGTTTCGCTCAGGCCGAGGCGCAGAAGATCCACAGCGATGATTTTGCTGCGAAATATCCGGCTGCGGCGTCGATGATGGCCAAGTTCACCCTGAACAATGCCGATCACAACGCCATGATCCTTGAGGTCGACCAGAAGGGCCGTACGGCTGAGGAACTGGCGGCTGAATGGATCGCTAAGAACGAGGCCGTCTGGACCACCTGGATCCAGTAGTTTCTGCATCTGGGCGTCCAGACCCGCTTGCGGTCTGGGCGCCCGGCCCGGTCCATGCCGGGGCACTATTGCAATTCAGGATTTGACCATGCCCGGCTCTGTCAAACTCTCGTGTCGAAATCTGTGGAAAGTCTACGGGCCTGATCCAGGCCGTTTTTTCCATGAGGGCGGTGCAGCACCGGAGGCGTTGACCGCAAAGATGCGTGCCGAGCGCCATATCCCTGCGGCCATCGATGTGGGCTTTGACGTTCATGTCGGCGAGACGTTTGTCATCATGGGCTTGTCTGGGTCTGGCAAATCCACTGTCGTGCGCTGTCTGTCGCGGTTGATCGAGCCGGACCACGGGCAGGTCTTGCTGGACGGGAAAGATCTATTGGCGGCATCGGATCACGAGTTGATCGAGATCCGGCGCCACAAAATGGGAATGGTGTTCCAGAACTTCGGTCTCTTGCCGCATCTGACTGTGCTTGAAAACATCTCGTTCCCGCTGCGCCTGCAGGGTTTAACAGCCGTCCAGCAGCGCGATCGTGCGGCCCATGTGATTGATCTGGTGGGGCTTAACGGGCGCGAGGGCTCATATCCGAGCCAATTGTCGGGCGGCCAACAGCAGCGCGTGGGCATTGCGCGGTCCTTGGCGGTGGAGCCCGAACTGTGGTTCTTAGATGAACCCTTTAGCGCTTTGGACCCCCTGATCCGGCGTCAGATGCAGGACGAGTTCCTGCGCATCCAGCGGGTGTTGAAGAAGTCCATCGTGTTCATCACCCATGATTTCCTTGAAGCCCTGCGGATTGCCGACCGTATGGCGATTATGCGTGACGGCCGTATCGTGCAGATCGGAACCCCCGAAGACCTGATCTTGAACCCGGCCGATGATTATGTGGCCCAGTTCACGGGCGAGGTTCCCCGGATCAAGATCTTGCGCGCCCATCAATGCGCGGTGGCGATGGCGAACCGCCCCGACGGCCTGCCGCAAATCGGCCCCGACGACCGGATCGAGGGACTTTTACCCCGACTTGCCGCCAGCCCGGCGGGTCTGGATGTGGTGGGTCCGGGAGGTGCATACCTTGGCACAGTGACGGCGGCCTCTTTGGTCGAAACCCTTGGCCGGGTTGAGGGGGCAAGCCTTTCGCGTGTGCCCCATGGCTGATCCGTCAAGGGGACAGGCGGCTGACCGCCAAACCCTGTTCGTCTGGTTGCTGGTTCTCGCATGCGTGCTGATCCTCGCCCTTTTGCAGCCGCGCCTGCCAGAGTTGAAAGCCTTTCCTGCTGCCTGGACCCTGCCGGTGACCGACTGGCTGAACACCGGCATGGACGGCTTTGTCGCTGTCTTCAAACCGGTGTTCCGCGCGCTCTCGGCGCTGATGGAATACCCGTTGCAATGGTTTTCAGGCTTCCTTGGCTGGCTGCCTTGGTCAATGGGCATGGTCGTCGCTGTCATGATCGGCCACCGCGCGGGCGGATGGCCGCTGGCGGCCTTCACCGCCGGGTCTCTGGCCTATATCCTCTTGATGGGTCTTTGGCCCGATACGATGAACTCGCTGGCATTGGTCGCTGTATCCGTGCCGCTGGCTGTCGCGGTGGGTTTTGGCCTTGGCGTCTGGGGGTTTCATTCGGCTCGGGTTGAGCGGTTCCTAACGCCCTTGATGGACATCACGCAGACCATCCCGGCCTTTGCCTATCTTCTGCCCATCCTGATCCTTTTCGGCTTTGGCCCGGTGGTGGGCCTGATCGCGGGGATCATTTTTGCGTTTCCGCCCATGGTGAAGAACACCATCGTTGGTCTGCGCGAGGTCCCATCCGACATCATCGAAAGCGGCCTGATGTCCGGTGCCACGAGGGGGCAGTTGTTCTTTCTGGTGCGCTGCCGGGCGGGGTTGCGCCAGATCCTTCTGGGCGTCAACCAGACCACGATGGCGGCCTTGAACATGATCATCGTGGCCTCCATCATCGGCGGGTCCGAGGATATTGGCTGGCGCGTCCTGTCCACGCTTCGCAAAGCCGAGTTCGGGGAAAGCCTTGTTGCGGGCATCGTCATTGCCTTGATGGCCATGGTGCTGGACCGCATCACCTATGGGTTGGCCACCCGCGCGCCGGATATGTCGCCCCAGCAAGGTTTTGTCGGGCGTCACCGGTTCGGTTTGATGGTGATAGCTTCGGCGGTTCTGGTTTATCTGGCCACATTGGCCCTGCCGGAGTTGAAGACATGGCCCGAGGCCTGGACCTTTGACCCTGCGGCCCCGCTGAATGCAGCGATTGAGGCCTTTGTCCTCTGGGCCAAGCCGTTTCTGGATTCGATCAAGAATTTCATCATCTTCACGCTGGTTTTGCCCTTGAAGATCGGTCTTCTGAATGTCGTCGGCCCCTTTACATGGGGCTTTACGGCCACGATCTGGCACGCGGCGGGTTACGCCGTTCTGGTGGCCTTCGGCGCGTGGCTTGCGCTGCGGCGGGGGCGCAGTGGCCTGGCCATTGCCATCGCCAGTTTCGGCGTGATCATGTTCTTCGGCCTGACCAATCTGACATGGCCGGGGGCAAGCCTGCTGCTGATCTGGTTCGGGTATCGGTCCGGCGGCGCGCGGCTGGCTCTGTGGGCAACGGTGGCGATGGCCTTCATGCTGCTCACGGGCAGCTATGAAAAGGCGGTCCTGTCGGTGCAGCTGTGCGCGTTGGCTGTGGCCGCGTCCTTCCTGATCGGCACCGGACTTGGCATTGCTGCCGCCGAAAGTGACCGCTTTTCTCGCATCCTCCGCCCGATCAACGACACGCTGCAAACAATGCCGGTCTTTGTCCTGCTGATCCCGGTGATCATGATCTTCAAGATAGGCGAGTTTTCGGCCCTTTTGGCGATCATCCTTTATGCGGTCGTCGCCCCCATCCGCTACGCCGAATACGGGCTGCGGAATGTGTCGAAGGATGCGATCGAGGCCTCTACCAGCATGGGAGCGACCCGGTCGCAGATTCTGTGGCGCGTTAAATTGCCGCTTGCCATGCCCAACATCATGTTGGGCCTCAATCAGGCGATCATGTTCGGGATTTCGATGCTGGTGATCACCGCGCTCGTCGGCACGGATGAGCTGGGCCAGATCATCTATATCGGCCTCTCCAAAGGTAACTTCGGCATCGGTTTCCTCGCCGGTGTCGCCATGGCGGTCATCGCTCTTCTGGCCGACCAATACTGTCGGGCTTGGCAGCGGCGCATTGATGCGAAACTTGAAGGAGTAAGCCCATGAAGATCATCTATTCCGACGCCCACAAAGGTCATGGCGGTGCCTTGGAAATGCGGGGCGAGGGGTTCGTGCCCATGGCCGAATGCCCCGAGCGGATGGAGGTTATCCTTGCGGCCCTCTCCGAGGCGGGTTTGCGCGATGTTGAGGCCCCCAAACTCCATGGTCTCGCTGAGGCCGCGCGCGTCCATGACCCTGATTTCCTGACCTTCTTGGAAACGGCCTATCCCCTGTGGGAGAAACGCCATGGCGCCAGCCGTGCCGTCTTTGCCCGGGTTTTTGGGATGCGCGGCTTGGCACAAAAGCCTCAGATGGACAACATCGACGCGATGCTGTCGGCCTATACCTTCGACATCTTTTCCCCCTTTGTGCCGGGGACGTGGACGGCAATCCGCTCGGCATTGGATGTGACATTGACGGCGGCTGGAAAGGTAAAGGCGGGTGCCCGCGAGGCGTTTGCCTTGTGCCGCCCGCCCGGCCACCATGCCTCAGGCGATCTGGCGGGGGGATATTGCTACCTGAACAACGCCGCCATCGCGGCCCAGATGTTCCGCGATCAAGGGGCCGCGCGGGTCGCGATCTTGGACATCGATTACCACCACGGCAACGGCACGCAGCGCATCTTCTACGACCGCGACGATGTGCTGTTCATTTCGCTGCATGGGCGGCCAGAAGAGGAATACCCTTTCCTTCTGGGCTTTGCCCATGAAACCGGTGCGGGCAGGGGTGAGGGGTTCAACCTGAACCTGCCGCTGCCGCCGGGTACCCGCATCGACACCTATCTGCCCGCGCTGGAAGCCGCCGCCGCCCGCGTCCGGGCCTATGCGCCGGATGTGCTGGTCCTGTCGCTGGGCGTTGATACCTTTGACGGTGACCCGGTTGGTGGGTTCTGTCTGCAGACGCCCGATTACTTGCGGCTGGGGCAGGTCATTGCGGGGCTGGGGCTGCCAACGCTCTTCGTGATGGAAGGCGGCTATGCGATCGAGCCCTTGGGGCAGAATGTGACCAATGTGCTAACCGGGTATCTACAAAGCTAGGTCCATTAGGGGAGATAGGGATGACTTTCACGACCCATGCCATCGTCATGCGCGCGGCCGGCGGACCTGACGTGCTGGAGTATCTCCCGGTGGACTTGGCTTGGGACCCGGAAGGCGCGGAGGTTCTGGTGCGGCTTGTCGCGGCCGGCGTGAATCCAGCGGATACGTTCTTTCGCAGTCTGGGGCCCTACATCGGCGCTGCGGAAGGCTGTGTGCTGGGTCATGACGGCGCGGGCATCGTTCAGGCCGTCGGCCGAGCTGCCACGGGGTTCGCACCGGGGGACCGGGTTTGTTTCTGCCACGGTGGGGTCGGTGGCGCTGCTGGCACCTATGCCCTTCATGCTGTCGTGCCGGTCGACTGCCTTGTCCGGGTTCCCGACAGTGTCGCCCTTGAGGACGCCGCCGCCATCGCGCTTGTCTTCATCACCGGATGGGAAGCGATGGTGGAACGCGCAGCGGTCGGTCAGGGAGATCTGGTATTGATCCATGCCGGGGCGGGCGGCACAGGGCAGATGGCGACCCAGATCGCCCGCGCTATGGGCGCACGCGTGGCCACCACGGTCAGTTCTGCACAGAAGGCCGAGTTGTCCTTGGCCGCTGGGGCTGAACTTGTCATCCGCTACAAGGATGAGGATTTCTGCGCCGCCGTGATGGATTGGAGCGGTGGCGATGGCGTCCGAGTGGTCCTAGACAACATCGGGGGCGACGGGTTTCTGAACAGTCTCAGGGTGCTGCAACCTTATGGCCATATCGTCACCCTGATGGGCACGCCGGGCGATCTGCCCGATGGCACAGCCTACAATGGCAACCTGACAATCCACAACGTGATGATGCTGACCCCAATGTGGAAGGGGTTAAGATCTCACCTGATCCGTCAGGCGGCGATTTTGCAAAAGGCGATGGACTGGCTTGCTGAAGGCAAGGTCTTTGTCCGCGTTCAGGACCGGTTCCCGTTGGTCGAGGCTGCTGAAGCACATCGGCTCCTTGAAAGTGCGGGCGGCAGTGGAAAGATCATCCTGACCATGCCAGCTGAATGACATAGGGCGAACCAGCATGTGTCCGCTGGTTCCGCACCACACGAATCGAGACGATCTTGGATCGAACAAAGGACGGCCAGACCCATGACAGATGACCAGTTCACGCAGGCGGCCAACTGGGACTTTCCGGTGCCCATCAAGTACGGCCCAGGCCGACTGGCCGAGGTCGGCACGCTTTGCGCCGCAGCCGGATGTCGCAAGCCAATGATCGTGGCCGATCGGGCAACCGCAAGGCTGCCCTTCGTAGACACGCTGCGCGGGCACTTGGCTTTGGCAGGTTTGGGGCACGGAACCTTTTCTGATGTCTCGCCAAATCCGACAGACGTTGAGGTGGTCGCGGGCAAGGCTGCCTTTTTCGCTGGCGGCCACGACAGCATCATCGCGCTTGGCGGGGGGTCAGGAATGGATGCGGGCAAGGCGATCAGCGTTGTGTTGAACAGCCCGCGCAACTTGTGGGATTTCGACTATAATCTGACCCCGCCGGCTGAGCTCTGCAAAGCCGATTTCGTGCCACTGCTGTGTGTGCCCACCACCTCGGGCACGGGGGCAGAAACTGATAGCACCGCGATGATCACCGACACTCGGCAGGGCATCAAAGGCTGCGTCTGGCATCCAGCGCAAAAGCCGTTTGCGGCCCTTCTCGACCCCGAACTGACCATTGGTCTGCCCCACAACCTGACAGCATGGACCGGCTGCGATGCGCTGACCCATGCCATTGAGGCCTATGTTGTCCCCAGCTTTCATCCAATGTGCGATGGCGTCGCCTTGCAGGCTTTGGGGATGATTTATCGCGCGCTTCCTTTGGCGCTTGAAAGCCCGGCCTCGATCCCGGCGCGGGGCGCGATGCAGATCGGCTCTTGCCTTGCGGGCGTGGCATTCCTGAAGGGTTTGGGCATGGTCCACGCCATCAGCCACATGGTCGGGGCCGAGTTTGACACGCAGCACGGGCTGACAAATGCCGTGCTGTTGCCTGCGGTCCTGCGCTTCAACGCCCCTGCGATCGGACCGAAGGTTGCGCCGATGTGTCAGGCGATGGGGTTGGCGGAGAACGACTTTGAAACCTTCTACGCGGCGGTCAGCCGACTTCTGGACCACTGTGAAATCCCCCGTTCTTTGGCTGAGATTGGTGTCACGGCAGACCGGATCGACAGCATCGCGGCCAAAGCGATGACCGACACGGCGGCTGGCACCACCCCGCGGCGTTTTAGCCTTGAAGAGGTGAAGACTGTGATCGAAACGGCCATGACCCATGCGCGGTAAACATCCATGACCGCCCGGATTGCGATCGTCACCGGTGGCACGACCGGCATTGGCCTTGCCTGCGCGAAGGTGTTGGTTGCGCGCGGGCACCGTGTTGCCATCGGCGCAAGGCGCGCGGGCGATGCCGCCGTCAAGGCCGAAGTCCACCGCGTCGTCGGGGACAGCGTCATGCTGGCCGCGCTGGATGTGGCCGAACGGGTTTCGGTTGACGGCTTTGTCGCATCTGTACGCGATGCCTTGGGCCCGCCGACCATTCTGGTCAACGCCGCCGGGATCTATCATGAGGCCTTCCTGCACGACCACTCAGATAAGGCCTGGGATGATCAGATTGAAATCAACCTGTCTGGGGCCTTCCGAATGACCCGCGCGGTCATGCCCTATATGATCGGGGCGGGCTGGGGCCGGATCGCCAACATCGCCTCCACGGCTGGAAGCAAGGGCGAACGCGGCTATGCGGCCTATTGTGCATCGAAGGCCGGATTGATTGGCCTCTCCAAGGCCACAGCGGTCGAGGGTGCGCCATTCGGCATCTCCTGCATCGCGGTCAGCCCGACCTGGGTGGAAACGCCAATGATGGAAACTGCATTTGAGCGTATCGCGACAGCGCAGGGCATCACGCGCGACGCGGCGCGGGCAGTTATTGCGGCATCAAACCCGCAGGGGCGCATCGTGCAGCCAGAAGAAGTCGCCGCGACGGTCGATTTCTTCTGTTCAGAAGCAGCCCCTGGACTGACCAATGTCGATATCCAGATCAACGCCGGCGCGGAGTGGTAGGTCATGCCCTTCACCACACTCCGCCTTTCTGACCGCATCTCGTTGATCCAGGAAACGGGTGTCGCGAACTTCATGCGCTGCAATATCTGGCATGTGCGCGGCCGCGACTGCGATCTGGTGATTGACACCGGCATGGGACTTGGGCCGCTGAAGAACTGGGTGCTGAATGACAGCAACCGGCCGCTCAAGGCGATCTGCACCCACTGCCATTTCGACCATATGGGCAGCCTGCATGAATTCGACTGCCGCCTTGGCCACAGGGCCGAGGCGCATATCTTTGCCGACCCGACGCCCAGTGCGGCCGTCTATTCTGGCGATTGGGCCAGGATTGAAATCGTGAACCCGAAGGTCCACCCCGATTTTCAGCCTGAGACCTGGGCTATCACACCTGCCCCACTGACCGGCTATCTGGACGAAGGCGATGTGCTGGATCTTGGTGATGTGGCCTATCATGTCTTGCATGTGCCGGGCCATTCGCCGGGCTCCATTGCGCTGTGGGACCCAAAATCGCGGACTGTCTTTTCTGGTGATGCTGTCTACGATGGGGACCTTCTGGATGGGCTGTATCACTCGGATCCCGCAACGTATCAGCTGACCTTGGAGCGCTTGCGCGATCTGGACGCCGAGGTGTTCCATGGCGGCCATTACCCTTCCTTCGGGAAAGCGCGCTTGCATGAGATTGTCGAAGCCTATCTGCGCGGTGGGCAAACGATGGGCAGCGTGATTGACTGGTACAACGGCGTGAAGGCGACGATTGGCGATGTCTATGCCCCGCAAGATTGGAGCAGTGCCTCCCGTGGTTGAAGCCCAACGTCAAAGACGCGCCGCGCTTTTGCTTGTCCTTGGCGCTTCGGTTTGGGGCCTGTACTGGCTGCCCCTGCGCGAGATGAACCGCCTCGGGATCGAGGGGACTTGGGGCGTTGTCTTCTTCAACTTCTGTCCGCTGTTAGTCCTGCTGCCGCTTCTGATGTGGAAAGGGGTTAACCTGTGGGCAAGACCTGGCCCAGCCCTCTTTATCGGCGCAATGACCGGCGTGGCCATGGGGGCTTATTCCACTGCCATGGTCATTGCACCGGTGATCAGGGTGACGATGGAATTTTACCTGACTGCGGTCTGGTCGACAATCATTGGTGTGCTCTGGCTGTCGGAGCAGATTGATTTGCGCCGCGTGGCGACGGTCATTGCGGGGCTTTTCGGCCTGTTTCTCTTGATTGTCGGTGCGTCTGGCGCTGCGGACTCTGCCTTTGGCTTTGGCGATGTGCTGGCCCTGACATCTGGAGTTCTATGGGCCTTTGGGGCTGCGGGCATGAAGCGGTGGCCAAGCGAAAACTTGTTGGTAACGTCGTTTTATCAGTTCCTGTTTGCGGTTCTTGCCGGATCTATCTTTGCACAGGCCTTGTTCCCTGGAACTGCTCCAGCGCCTGCGCAATTGCTAGAGGTCCTGCCTTTGGCGTTCGTCGGCTCTGCGATGCTCCTTTTGCCCAGCATCATGGTGATTTTCTGGGCGAGCCGGGTGCTCTTTCCCGGCCGCGTTGCGATCCTGATGATGTCAGAGGCACTGGTTGCAACCATCAGCGCCACACTCCTGCTGCCGGAAGAGACGATGACCCTGATGCAATGGACCGGCGCGGCGATTGTGCTTCTTGCCTGCCTTCTGGGAAGTTAAGAGATATCAGTCGAAGCTTGCTTTTGGACCCCCAGAGGGCGGTGTCATGGGACTGTCGCTTGAGGCGGCTTTTGCCCCTCGTTGACCGTACAGGAAGGTGAATCGTCCCGCTTTCCACGGCGTCTAGACGCGCTCAGAGCCCTCCGCTTGGCTGCGAAGAGCTAAACTCGGCCCCCACTGTCGCGTCGATATGTCGAAGATCTGCTGCAGAAGGGCGGGATCAGGATCGGCCATGAAAATGCGCGGTACTGGTGGCACCGGTTCGGTCCGGTGTTGGCTGCTAAACTTCCGTAAAAGCGGGGGACTGGAACGTACAGGCGCAAGAAATGGCGCGGGCACTTCGACGAAGTGTTTGCAGACATCAGCGGGGTAACCCACTGACTTCGGTGTGCCGTCGATCACGAGGGTGAGGTTTTGGAAAGCGTTGACGCCACGGTTCGCGATCGCAATGCTGAGCAGACATGGCTCAAAAAACCCATGAAGCGGTAAGGTTGCCCGACGATCGGCGACAAAACACGCTGCATGGTCCTAGGCACTGCGATCGGGCATGGGTGCGACGGTCACACGACAGGTTCGAGCCCGAAGCTCTTGGTCATTTCCTGAGCGGCCAAGGTGAAGTCCTGCAGAAACCGCTGGGCGATGGGGCTGGGGACGCGCCCCAGCCGCCAGTGAAGACTTACAGTGCGCATGCAGGCCGGATCCCGCAGAGATCGGACGGTGAGATTTGGGGGCAGGTTCACGGTTGCCAGCGCGGGCATCAACGTCACCCCCATCCCAGCCCGGACCACAGCGATCAGCGAGGCAACATTCCGCACGGCATAACGCGCGTTAAGGATGAGTTGCTGGAACCTGTCGGACGCCAAGCTTCGCATGGCTTCGTTAAGAACCAATGCCTCGCCTTCGAGATCATCCCAGTCAAGAATTTGCCCCTTTGCCGCAAGCGGGTTGTCAGTGCGGCAAACCAACATGAGCGGGTCACGGAAGATCGGTCTGGTCGCCATCCCGGGTCGGTCGCCCGCAAATCCTGCGATACCGATGTCAACCTGCCCTGTCTCCACCAGTAGCCTGACGTCTGCGCTGTCCGTATCGACCAGGTCGATGTCGAGATCGGGGCGGGTCGAGATAAACTCTTGCAAGAAATCCGGAAGCAGCATGGTCGCCACGGAGGGAACCGAGGCGATGCGCAAACGGCCGCTGCGCGCTTTGGACTGTGCTGCGATCCGCTCCATCGCGCGGTCATAATCACGCAAAAGGGCCACAGACTGGTCATAGAGGAAGCGGCCCATGTCGGTGAGGCTCGATTTCCGATCTGTCTCGAACAACGGGCAACCGAGCCGGTCCTCGATTTGCTTGAGTGTCATGGAAAGCGCCGAAGGCGTGCGGAAAAGCCGTTCAGAGGCGCCTTTTATGTTGCCGTGATCGGCCACTTCGACAAAGGCTCGTAAGGCTTCAAGGCGGAGCATGTTCAATCTTTCTGAAATCTAAGCCAGAAATACTGCGTTGCATTGAAGCTGACAATCGCGAACTTGCACGAGGGCAACGAGGGGGATCGATAGCTGTGTGGATGGGTCTGGACGAGGTGGAGGCGCTGGCGTCAGTACGGCTGATGGAAGCCGGAGCGACGCGGCTGCAGGCGAAGCCCGTGGCCAGGTCGATCCGGTTGGCCGAGCGGGACGGGGTCCGATCGCACGGATTCATGTATCTGCCGATCTATGCCGAACATCTCGCCTGCGGGAAGGTGGACGGAAAGGCCGAACCTAAGATGTCGCGTCCGCGTGCGGCAGCGGTGGTGGTTGATGCGGCCCATGGCTTCGCCCATCCGGCTATCGATCTTGGTTTCCCGACGCTGGTGGAGGCGGCGCGCAGTTCTGGCATCGCGGCGATGACGCTGCGACGGTCCTACAATTGCGGCATCCTTGGTCATCACGCCGAACGCTTGGCCGAGGCCGGGCTGATCGGGCTTTGTTTCACGCACGCGCCTGCGTCCATCGCACCAGCGGGTGCCAAGCTTCCCGTCATTGGGACAAACCCTTTTGCGCTGGCTGTCCCTGATGAGCACGGTGTGGCGCGGTTTGTGCTGGATCAGTCGGCGAGTGTGGTGGCTAAATCCGAAGTCATCCTGCGGTCACGGCGGGGAGAATCCATTCCCGAAGGTTGGGCGCTTGACGCAGGGGGGAATCCGACAACCGACCCAGATGCGGCGCTGAAAGGTTCGATGCTGCCTTCGGGTGGGGCCAAGGGGTTTGGCGTTGGCCTGCTGGTAGAGGTTCTGGCGTCGGTCCTCTCTGGCGCAGTGGCAAGCCGTGACGCGAGCCCCTTCTCTGGTCCGGCGGGTGGGCCGCCCGCCACGGGTCAGTGCTTCATCGCGATAGATCCGGCGGCTTATGCACCGGGGTTTACGACCCGCCTTGCAGCATTGGCAGAGGCGATTGAGGGACAGGACGGAGCTCGGCTGCCGGGGGCGCGGCGACTGGCAGCGCGGGAGCGGACGTCCGTCGAGGGTGTGGAATTGGACGCAGACCTTGCGCGGCGGTTGGGGCTTCGGTGAAATTGAAGTTTGCGCGCGCGCCGGAAACTTTGACCAGATCGAGGGGACTGACGTCGCTCGGTCCAAAGCAGAGGGTTCCTATGAGGCAGAAGACGAGGTTTGCGGCGCTTGTAGCCCTGGCCTTTGTTCGTGCTGCGCAGCCTCAAGCCGCCGCGCTGCAGGGTGGCACTGCCTGCACACGCTTCGTGACCAAATTGCGAGAACTGCCCGCCAAGAGTGCGGCACCTTCCGGACCGCAATGTGCCGAAGAAACGCGGGAGTTCCGGGCGTTCGCGGCATTTGCAGACAGGGCGCAGGCATGGCAACACCACATGGCGACGGCACGATGGCGGGCTCGTTCACCCAAAGCGTGATGCACGCCTTAGTGAAGGTTTAAGGATCATGGACATGGAAACACGCAACTTCATTGCTGGCGAATGGTGCAAGGGCGAAGACTCTATCGAGAACCGCAACCCTTCTGACCTGACCGATGTGATTGGGCATTTCGCCCAAGGGTCGGCTGCCGATCTAGACCGCGCCATCGCCGCCGCGCGGGAAGCGCAGCCCAAATGGTGGGCCGCAGGTATCCAGCGGCGGCATGACGCCTTGATGCAGATCGGAACGGAGTTGATGGCGCGATCGGCCGAAATCGGCGCCCTCCTGTCGCGCGAGGAAGGCAAGCCCTTGGCCGAGGGGAAGGGCGAGGTCTACCGCGCAGGCCAGTTCTTTACATGGTTTGCGGGCGAGGCGCTGCGCTGCCAGGGGGACCAGGCAGAAAGCGTCCGCCCGGGTGTCGAAATCGAAGTCCGGCGGGAACCCGTTGGGGTTGTCGCCATTGTGACGCCATGGAATTTTCCGGTGGCGACGCCGGCTTGGAAGATCGCGCCTGCGCTGGCCTATGGCAATGCGGTGGTGTGGAAGCCCGCGAACCTGACCCCTGCCTCGGCCGTGGCTTTGGCGCAGGTGATCGCGGGGGCGGGGCTGCCTGTGGGCGCTTTCAACATGGTGATGGGCGCTGGGCGGTCCGTGGGCGACAGGCTTGTCGGTCATTCTGACGTGGCGGCAGTCAGCTTCACCGGGTCGGTCGAGGTCGGGCAGGGCATTGCCGCGCGGGTGCTGGCGAACCGTGCGAAATTGCAAATGGAGATGGGGTCAAAGAACCCCATGCTCATCATGGATGATTGCGACATGGACCTTGCGGTTGCCCATGCCTGCAACGCCGCCTTTGGCGGTACCGGTCAGAAATGCACCGCCGCCTCGCGTCTGATCGTGCATCGCAAGGTGCTGGGGGAGTTCACCGAGCGGCTGGTGCAGGCGGCTGAGGCGCTGCGCGTCGGGCATGCCCTTGCGGAGGGTACGCAGATTGGGCCGGTGGTCAGCGAGGCCCAGTTGGCGGCGAACCTGACTTGGGTCGAACGGGGCCGGACTGACGGGGCCGAGTTGCTGACAGGTGGGCAGCGGCTCGAGCGGCCGACACAGGGGCACTATATGGCCCCGGCCATCTTTGCCGGAACGCGCAATGATATGGCGATGAACCGCGAGGAAATGTTCGCCCCCATCACCTGCATCATCCCCGTCGACAGCTATTCCGAGGCTCTGGCCGTTGCCAACGACACGCCTTTTGGCCTGACGGCCGGCATCATGACCCGCAGCCTTGCCCGTGCCGCACATTTCCGTGCCAACATGCGGGCAGGCTGCGTCATGGTAAACCTGCCCACGGCGGGAACGGATTACCATGTTCCGTTTGGCGGACGGGGCCTTTCGTCCTTTGGCCCGCGCGAGCAAGGAAGCTATGCCGCCGAGTTCTTCACGACGGTCAAGACCGCCTACATGGCTGCGGGGGTGCCAGAATGAGCTATCTGATCGACGGGCTGCAATACTCGAACTGGTCCGAGAAGATCTTCCGCCAGATCCGTGCTGGTGGCGTGGATGCCGTCCATGTGACACTGGTCTACCACGAGAACTTCCGCGAGACGGTCGCCAACATCGAACACTGGAACCGCTGGTTTGAACGCTGGCCCGAGATGATCTTTCAAGGCTTCACGGCTCAGGATATCGCCACTGCTCGCGCCACGGGGCGAACGTCGGTTTTCTTCGGTGCGCAGAACCCCTCTTGCATCGAAGACGACATCGGTTTGGTCGAAGTGCTGCATCGCCTTGGGCTGCGCTTCATGCAGCTGACCTACAACAACCAGTCGCTTTTGGCGACGGGATGTTATGAGTCCGAAGACGCCGGCCTGACCCGCATGGGGCGTGAAGTGGTGACCGAGATGAACCGCGTGGGCATGGTGGTGGACATGAGCCATTCCGCGGAGCGCTCGACGCTGGCGGCGGTCGAGCATTCGAGCCGCCCCATCACCATCACCCACGCCAACCCGACCTTCTGGCATCCTGCCCGGCGCAACAAGTCTGACACGGTGATCAGTGCGCTGGCGCAGACGGGGGGGATGCTGGGTTTCTCGCTTTATCCGCACCATCTGAACGGCGGCAGCGCCTGTTCGCTTGAGGATTTTTGCACCATGATTGCGCGGACGGCAGAGCGCTTTGGGACGCATTTTCTGGGCATAGGAACGGATCTTTGCCAAGATCAGCCTGACAGCGTCGTCGAATGGATGCGGATGGGCCGCTGGACTAAGGCTGTTGAGTATGGCGAAGGCAGTAAGGACGCCGCTGGGTTTCCTGCCATGCCTGTATGGTTCCGTGACAACCGTGATTTTTGTAATATCTCTAGGGGACTGAGTGCCGTTGGATTCTCAGCGGCAGATGTGGAGGCGATCATGGGTGGCAATTGGGCGCGGTTCTTTGCGGCGTCGTTCAGTGGCGCGGGGCATGTCGCAAGCGCGACGGGGACGGCGGAATGACAATCGCGGAACGGCAAGATTTCTCCAGCGACATCGCGCCCCGCGACCCGGACGTCGTTATGCGCCTGTCGCGGATGGGATCGGCCCATCCAATGCGCCTGTCCTTCCTGCGGGTGCTTCTGCGTCGGCTGCAAACCGAAGGCTGGCGCTTTGATCGGCCGCTGTGGGAGGTGGACGACCGAGGCGTGGGCCGTGCCGTTTATCGGGCGCGGGGGCCTTTGCGGACCTATTGCCTTGTCGCCTTTGCCCATGACCTTCCCGATGAGATGCGCTCGGACCGCGTGATCGCCACGGCATGGGACGCCACATTTGCCTTGGTGGATGGGGAACCTTCGGCTGCCGATCTGGATCGGCTGGCTGCCAATGTCCCGTACCAAGAGGCAGGACGGATCAGCGTGAAGGAACTGGCGCTGAGCCGCGTCAACCGGTCCGTCCGGCTGTTCTCCCACGTTGTGGACCGTCTGGCGCAGGGGTTGCAGCCTGATCTGGCCGAGATCGACGCCGTTGGCTATCTCATGCGCACGACCGCTGTTTATGGATCGGGCAAGTTTGGTGCGGTGGATCGCGACGACATTGCGGATCGTCCCGAATTGCAGGCCCCGTTTCAAGCCGAGATGTTGTCGGTCTGGCTGACCCGCGCCTTCACGGTGGATATCGCCGAACACATGGCGCGGGTGAAGGGCGGGGCAAAGGCCGTGCCGCTGGACAAAGATCTGCGGCGCAGGCTTGGCGTGGGCAACTCCACGGGGCTTGGAATGGCGCCCTTCCTCGTCCGCCATCCGCGCTTGCTCAACAGCTGGATGACCGTGCGCGAGACGGCGCTTGCGCGGGTTCGGGCTTTGCCCGTGGTCGAACCTGACGCGCTCAACACGTTCCTGCGCGCGCTGGCCGATGCGGAGGGGAACGCAAAGCTTTGGCACAGCGAGCATCCTGTTCAGGTGGAAAAGCTGGCGTCGTTGCGGTCTGACCTGTCCCGCTTGGCAGTCTATGTGGCGAATGGATGGGATCGCGCCGCACCCCAGCCTTGGGACGCGCTTTGGCGCTGGGGCGAAGGGGCTCTGTCGGAAGAGGGGCAGGAATGCCTGCTATCGCTGCTTTTGGAACCGCATGGCGCTGTTGTCGACGACTTGGCAAACATGTTGCACGCCGACGAAAGCACGGGCTTTGATATCGACGGCAGCCTGCCCGTGGCGCGTCTGCGCGAAATCGTTAACCGCGACTATGCGTGGATCAACAGGTTTGATTTCGCGGATCCGTCTCAGGTCGCGCGGTTTTGGTATGTGTCCGAAGAAAAGCTGGAGCCCCGGCTTGGCAACCGCCACGACGAAGCAGGACAAGAGCGCGAGCAACCGCTTGGCATTGCGTGCGCCATGGCCGATCTCGCGGCCGCGCTTAAGGCATGGCCAGAGGACGGCACTCTGGCCGCCTTTCTGCTGCGCCATCCCGAGCATCGTCACACGGTGCGCCGTGTCCTGATGGTGCGCGGCCTGCCCTATGCCGAAATTCGCGACAATGTGCTGGGCGAGGGCATGCTGCCGATCGACATCCTGCGCTGCAAACTCGCTTTTTTCGGCGCCACCCGATTTGACCCCCGGTCTGACCTCTGGGTCCGGATCAGCCTGTTTCAGGGCCAGCCATTCCCGGACGAATTGGCGGGCTGATGGATCACAGCGTTGAGATGGCCCATTCCGAACTGCGCAGCCTTGTGACCAAGTCAGCGCGCGGGGCAGGTCTTGCGTGGGGACTGGCTGAGGAGGCGGGTTGGGCGGCCGAGTGGCTGGCGCGCCGGTCCCTGCCCGCTGGGGAATGGGCCGCGATATGGCTGGCTGCTGCGGTCGAAGGTCAACCCGGACCCATCGAATTTGGGGCCGGTCTGGCTGACAGATTGGCCAACGACGCTGGTGATTTGAAGCCAGAGGCGGTGCCGGATCAAATTGCGGCTCCGGGTTACATTCTTCCGTTCTTGCACCTGATTGCGACGCGCCGTGGCACTGTGGCGATCACGGACACTCTCGGAACAGTCGTTCGTGTCGATCAAGACGGTCCAGTGGCGTTCGGCCCTTCATGGTCGGATCGCGCCTGTAACTGGCAGATTACCATGGATGCACCGCTCCGCACCACCTCGCGGGCATATCTGTCATCTTCTTTGGTAGACTGCCTTGAAGGTCTCGCCCTGCGCACGACGGTGCCGCCCTCCGACGTCTCTCGCAGGAACGCCGGGTCCGCGACCTCTGACAACGATTGATTGACTTAGACTTTAACCCAGCCGTGCTGTCTTTGTGGAAAGCACGCTTCAGGATGCGCCGACGGCGTCGAATACCGCCGATTTACGAGATGAGCGATTGCGCCGGCAAAGGGCTCATGGCCATGTATCTACAGGGCAATTGGGCCGCAATCTCCGGGGTAGGGCTTGAACCGATTTTGCCTTCACAACCGTCGTTAACTGCTAAAGTCCGCAGCAACACTACAGGTTTTTGCATGCGAGTCGGTAGTGTCCCAACACAGCATCAAGAAGACACCAAATTGCACGTATCGCTTGAGGGGGCGATATGGACTCCAATACAGTCGAGCTAAGCGGGATTTGGGTCTGCCTAATCTTTAAGTCTGCGTCGAGAACCAAAAGCGGCTTTGTATCCGGCGGACAACGTAGGAACGCGCTGTTGACGGACTTGGTCAAGAGGGGCCTTCGTGGCCCGCGCCAGTCATGCCTTTCGCGGTTCATCGCGCCAGAAGCGCGTCGATCTCGTTGCGGCTTGGCATGGCTGGGGCTGTGCCGGGGCGGGTGACCGAGATGCCGGCCGTGGCGCAGCCAAAGCGCACGGCGTCGATCACGTTGCGCCCTTCAGATAGGGCAACGGCAAAGCCGCCGTTGAAGGCATCGCCTGCACCGGTGGTTTCCACCACAGCACCGGCCGAGATAACTGGCACATGCACCGATTGGGTGGCGTCGTGGTAGAGTGCGCCGTTTTCGCCTAATGTGATGATCACCGCGCCAACCCCTTTGGCCAGCAACGCAGCGGCGGCGATCCGGGCCTCGTCGACCGAGGTCACGGGCAGGCCGGTCAGAGCCTCGGCCTCGGATTCGTTGGGCGTCAGGAAGTCGCACAGTGCCAGCATGCTATCGGGAAGCGTAGCCGCTGGGGCGGGGTTGAGGATTGTGGTCACACCCGCCGCGCGGGCAATCTGCAAGCCGCGCAGCGTGGCCGCAATGGGCTGCTCGAGCTGGGTCACAAAAATCGCGGCGGATTCGATGAGATCGGCCTTCGCCTCAACATCCTCGGTCGAGACCCGGCCAGCTGCACCAGCGGCCACGATGATGGCGTTGTTTCCAGTGGACTGTTCGATAAAGATATAGGCGGCACCGGTGTAGCTTTCAGCATCAACCTTAACCTCGGGCTTGACGCCCGCCTTGGCCCATGTGGCGCGCGCAATGTCGGCAAAGGCATCATTGCCCAGACGGGTGATGATATGCACGTCCCCGCCGGCCATGGCGGCGGCGACAGATTGGTTTGACCCTTTCCCGCCGGGCCCCAGCACAAAGGAATGACCCAAGATCGTTTCGCCCATCTTCGGTTGCCGATCCGCCCGATAGGCGGTGTCGGCGACGAAAATACCAAGAACGACAATCGGTTTTTTGGTCGGCGTCATGGCTTATTCCTCGGGCCCAATCACGCCTTTGCGCAGCATGAAGCAGCCATAGAACCGCCGCTCGCCAGTCTGGATAACCGCATAGGCTTTTCGTGCGATGTCGTAGAAGGCAAAGCGTTCAATCGAAACCATCGGGCGCGCACGGCCTTCGGCGGCATCAATCTCGGCCTGAACTTCGGCCTGAACCGGGGGGATCGATCGGGCATCCCCGACGATTTCCATGCGTCCTGCAAAGTCATCAACAAAGGTATCGAGCGGGAACACCGACAAGACCGCCTGCACCGCTTGGGCGGCTGTCAGGTTTTCCATGCGCAAAAGCTGGCCTGTCACCGTTGCCCGGGCCACGGAATCTGACGGAAAGTTGGTGTCGGCGATGATCAGCACATCGCCATGCCCCATGGCGCGCAAGCAACCCAAGACTTCAGCATTCAGCCGATTGTCTATTCCTTTCAGCATGGTCGTCTCCCCTTAGATCCGTTGGCCCGTGGCCTTGTCGAAAAGGTGCGACGCCGCAGCATCGGGCGCAAGGGTGATCGTGTCACCCGGCACGAAAGCCACGCGATTGCGGAACACCGCCGTCAGGTCCCGCCCGGCAAGCCGCAGGACAACGTGGGTTTCCGACCCGGTGGGTTCTATGACCGAGACAGTGCCGGTCAAACCTTGATCCGCTTGGTGTAGGTGTTCGGGACGGATGCCGTAGATCACCTCACGGCCCTCATCGGCGCTGATGCCCGCCGGCAGCGGCAGACGCGCGCCCGACACCTCGACCATGCCGCCAGAAACACGCCCCTCAATGAGGTTCATCGACGGGCTGCCGATAAAGGCCGCCACAAAGACATTCGCGGGCCGGTCATACAAATCCAAGGGCGCGCCGACCTGTTCGATGCGGCCGCCTTGCATGACCACGATCTTGTCGGCCATGGTCATCGCTTCGATCTGGTCATGGGTGACATAGACGGTGGTGGTTTTCAGCCGCTGGTGAAGCTCCTTGATCTCGGTCCGCATCTGCACGCGAAGCTTGGCGTCAAGGTTCGACAGCGGCTCGTCGAAGAGGAACACCTGAGGATCGCGCACAATGGCCCGGCCCATGGCCACGCGCTGGCGCTGGCCACCCGACAGGGCGCGCGGATAGCGGTCAAGATAGGGTGTCAGGCCCAGAATTCCCGCGGCATGTTCGACCTTGGCGCGGATGGCCTCTTTGTCCATGCCGCGCATCTTCAAGGCAAAGCCCATATTGGCCGCAACGGTCTTGTGCGGGTAAAGTGCATAGTTTTGAAACACCATCGCAATGTCACGCTCGGATGGAGGCAGGTTGTTCACCCGGTTGTCGCCGATCATCACATCGCCGCCCGTCACATCCTCAAGCCCCGCGATCATGCGCAGTAAGGTCGACTTGCCGCAGCCGGACGGGCCAACCAGCACCACAAAGGCACCGTCTGGAATATCGAGATCAAGCCCGTGAATGACCTGCAAACCACCATAGCTTTTGCGCAACGCGCGGATCGTCACTTCGGCCAAACGCTTGCCCCCCCTTGAAGCCTGTTAAGATTTCTAACCGCACAGGACCGGCTCTGTCCATCCGCTGACCATACTAACATGTTAGAATCTTGACAGAGCCTTATTGCCTTGCGAAGCTGACCTAGGGGAAGCTGCTGTGCCGGGGACTAGGAGACCCCGAAACGTTTTTGTCAGCCCAAGACCACGTAACATTTTGGCCGAGGGCTGGCACCGCAAGAAACACCAAAATCAGAAACCAGACCCGAGGCGGAAGTTCCGATCCGGGCATGTTCCAAAGGGAGAAGCTATCTTGAAGGTTGATCTGTACGAGGCCATGTCACGGGCCAAACTCAGCCGTCGCCGCATGCTGCAGGGGTCTGCGGCTTTGGGCGCCATGGCTGCTATGCCGACGGTCATGGGCTATGGTCCGGCCATGGCACAAGATTCGGTGCGCGCCCAGATCCTGGCGATTCCGGGCGTGGGCAATGGCAGCCCGACCGATGCCGATTGGCAAAAGGTTGGTGAGCTGTGCCTTGGCGCCACCAAAGCGAACGTCGCCGAAGGTGAGTTTGCCGGCGTTGAATTGACCTTCATGGGTCTGAACAACCAGAACCTGCACAACCTGTTGTTCCGCGGCTTCCTCAAGCCATGGGAAACCTACACGGGTGCTAAGATCAACTGGATCGACCTTGCACAGGCCGACTATAACCCGCGTCTGCAGCAGGCCATCGCCACCGGAACCGTCGACTTCGACATCATCGAAATGGGCGCCCCCTTCGAAGGGGAGACCGCAGGCAAAGGCTTGCTGGACGAGATGCCGGATTGGGTTAAGACCCAGATCGAAGCCGATGACCTCGTGGGCTACCTCCAGCCCCCCGTCGGCACCTGGGATGGTAAATCCTACCGCATCACCATCGACGGCGACTGCCACACCTTCGCTTACCGCAAGGACTACTTCGGTGAGGGTGCCATTGGCGGAGCCGAGGTTCCCAAGACCTGGCAAGAGGTTAATGCGGTGTCGAAGGCCCTTATCGGCCAGACCGATCCGCTGACCGGCCTGCCCGCGCATGGCTATCTTGACCCGCTGAAGGGCTGGGGTGGCTTTGGTTTCTACTTCCTCGCCAACCGCGCCACGGCCTATGTCAAGCACCCCGACGATCGCGCTTGGCTGTTCGATCCTGACACCATGAAGCCCCGCGTCAACAACGAGGGCTGGGTTCAGGCGATTCAGGACGTGATGGACCTGATCGCAGCAGGGGCCTATCCGGCTGACCAGATCAACGCTGACCCCGGCACCACAGGCTTCTCGCAGTTCCTTGCCGGCACCGGCTCGATGCTGATGTGGTGGGGTGATATCGGGTCTTCGGCACGCACCTCCGACACCTCGGTCGTCGGCGATGTGGTGGGCTTCGGCATCAACCCGGGCTCCAGCCGCCGCTACAACTCGGTCGCGGGCGCATGGGAAGAAACCGCGAACGAAGCGCCGCTCATGGCATACATCGGCTGGGGCATCTATGTCACCAACCGCGTGTCGGGAGACGAGCAGAAGCGCAAGGCAGCATGGTCGGCCGCAGCCCATCTGGGCGGCAAGGACCTGTCGCTGTGGACGGCAGCCTACCCGTCGGGCTTCCAGCCCTATCGCAACAGCCACTTCGACTATGACGAATGGGCCGCTGCGGGCTATGACAAGGACTTCGTTGCCGATTACCTCGGCTCGAACGCCGACAGCTACAACCACCCGAACGCCGCCATTGAACCGCGTATCCCCGGTATCTTCCAGTACTACTCGGTTGCTGAGGATGAACTGGCCAAGGGCTATTCCGGTCAGTACGCTTCGGCGCAGGAAACTGCCGATGCCATCGCAGCGGCTTGGGAGAAGATCACCGACCAGATTGGCCGCGACAGCCAGATTGCGCTGTACAAAGCCAGCTTGGGCATGTGATCGGCACAAGGGTGGTGGGGCAATCCCGCCACCCAACCTGCGATCTGTCGGTGGGGATTTGCCTTATCTCGACGCCATAAAACCAAAAGCTGCGCAGGATATGCGCAGCTTTTCTTCCCAAGCGAGGCAGTCTTGTGAGCAGTTCAGGCGATCTTTTGCACGTTGTCACCAATGACAGCATTTCGGCGGGTCGCAAGACTTTTGGCCGTGTGATGATTTGGGGATCGGGGGCGTTGATGCTGCTGGTCGCGGCGGCGCAATTGCTACAGATGACCGGCTCTGCCGAGTTTGGTTTTGAAAACTGGCGACCCACGCTTTACGCCTACATTACATGGGCAATCTGTCTGTGCTGGGGTCAGGTTTTGCAGCACGGCGAACATGGAAAGCGCACGCTCTTTGTGTTGCCGGCGGCACTGTTTGTCATCTCATTGACGGTCTTTCCGTTGCTTTTTGGCCTGATCATCGCCTTTTCCGATTGGAACTTGTCCAGCCCTGATGGCCGTTCGTTCAATGGTTTGGACAATGTGCGCCAGATGTGGGCTGATCCGTTCTACTGGAACGCCATGCTGAATATGGTTTGGTATGTGCTTGCGATCCTTGTGGAATATGCCATCGCCTTTGCCCTTGCGCTGGCTCTGAATGCCGAGATCCGGGCGCGCAAATTCTTTCGCTTGGCGTTCTTGTTGCCGCTGATGCTGTCGCCGGTGGCGGTCAGCTGGATGATCGGCAAATCCATGCTGGAGCCGCGATTTGGCCCCATCGCCAGTCTGGGACGGGCCTTGGGTTGGGACGATCCGTCGTTCTTCGGCAGCCCATGGATTGCCAAGGCGACCATCATGGTGATGGACGCGTGGACCTTTATCCCGTTCATGATGATCATGATCTTGGCCGGCTTGCAGGCCATTCCCAAAGAACTTCATGAAGCCGCAAAAGTGGATGGTGCCAATGGCTGGCGTGCCTTTTGGGAGGTGACCTTCCCGATGATGCTGCCGGTGTCGATCACGGCGATTCTGATCCGCATCATCTTCAAGCTGAAACTGGCCGATATCGTCATCGCCGTCACCTCGGGCGGACCGGGCGGGGCGACGGATACGGTGACCAGTTTCATCTTCCGCGAATATCGTGACCGCTCGAACGTGGGCTATGGCACGCTCTTGGCCATGGTCTATCTGGTGGTGATCGTCATCGCGATGACATTGCTGATGAAACTCGCGGAACGCATTTCAAGGCCAAGAACATGAGAGACACCCAGATCTTCCATGACAGCCCGGCAGACCGGGCTCATCGGGTAAAGTGGTTCTCGGGACGACTGGCCGTTTATGTCCTGTTGATCCTTTGGGCGATCATCTGTCTTTTCCCGATCTACTGGACGCTGACCACCAGCTTTAAGATGGCCCCTGACGTGATGAAGGGGAACATGGTGCCTTGGGTCGATTTCACGCCGAAATGGCTGGGCTGGAAATCGCTGGGCCTGTCGCCTGATACCTGGGGCAATGAAAGCACGGTGCGGGCCGAGTTTCTCAAGCGCTTTGCCAATTCTGCGATCATTGCGGTGACCTCCTCGGTGCTGGCGGTGGCCTTGGGGTCTTTGGCCGCCTATGGCCTAAGCCGGTTCAGCTACAAATTCGCATGGATGCGGAACAGTGATATCTCGTTCTTCTTCTTGTCGCAGCTGATCTTGCCGCCCGTGGTCTTGGCGCTGCCGATGCTGGTCTTGTACAAAGAGCTGGCGCTGTTGGACACGCGGATCGGGTTGATCTTGCTGTACACGCTGTCGGTGCTGCCCATCGTCATCTGGATTATGCGCGATCAGTTTTCTTCCATTCCGACCGAGCTGGAAGAGGCCGCACTTGTGGATGGTTTGTCAATTTGGGGCGCCTTCGTGACCATCATTCTGCCCATCGCATTGCCGGGGATGGTCGCCGCTTTCATCTTGTCTTTGGTCTTGACGTGGAATGAGTATTTCTTTGCTGCCCTTCTGACCTCGACCCATTCCAACACCTTGCCGGTGATGGTGGCCAGCCAGACCGGCAGTCAGGGGATTTCGTGGTGGTCGATGGCCGCCTTGGCGTGGGCGGCGATATTGCCGTTGATCATCATCGGGGTGGTCTTGGAGCGCTATATCATCAAGGGCATGGCGGCAGGGGCGGTTAAGTAATGCTGAAGGGAATTGACCAACGCCTCAGCGCCGAGATCGTGCATGTGCTGATGCTGATGGGGCATGGCGATGATCTGGTGATCTGCGATGTGAACCATCCGGCGGCGACGATTGCGGCCGAGACGACCTATGGCAAGCTGATCGATATGGCGGGGTGCGATATTCCGACTGGGGCTGCCGCGATCTTGTCGCTGATGCCGCTTGATACTTTTGTGCCCGCTCCGGTGGCGCGGATGCAGGTGGTGGGAAACCCTGACGGAATCGTGCCGATTTTCGCGCGTATGCAGGCGGTGGTGGACCGTGCCGAAGGTCGCGCGGTCACGATTGCGCCTTTGGAGCGGTTTGCCTTCTACGAAGCCGCTAAGAAGTCCTTTGCCATCATCCGCACAGCGGATTCAGGGCCTTATGGCTGCTTCATCCTCAAGAAAGGTGTGGTGGAGTTGCCAGAGCTTTGATTGGGGCTTGGGTCTATCCCTAACACCTGCCGCAGATGGGCAAGCGCAAGTTGCACCCCGGCCTCGCCGAGCCCTGCGGACGCTGCGGCGGCACCTTCGGTATACCAATGCCCGCCGTCATTGACGCGGACGATGTCAACCGTCTCTGGCGCAAGCGCCTGCATCAGCGATGTCTCCCCCTGTCCAGCATGGTAGAATGGTAAGGTTGCGCCCTTGGGAAAGAGGGGATGAATCTGAATCCAATTGAACGGATTGGCTTTTTGGGTTTGGTCGGCGTAATAGTCCTGCATCTTGAAGTCTCCCCACCAGCCTGCGCCGCGTGTGCCTTCAAGGAACTTCATAATCGCATTGCGACCGGCGAGCCGAAAGGCAAGGTCCGTCGGCATGCCCTGATCGAAGGATTCGGTCTGGTGATGGATCACCCCATGAATGTTGCGAAAGCCCGCGCGCAGGAGGGCTGTGAACAACTGCTCGGCCAGTGGCAGAATGGCATTGGCATCAATATGCAGCGTGCCGGTGCCATCGGGACCCGCGACGGCATGGGAGGCGGCTCCATAGGCAAAGGGCGGCAGGGTGATGATCGCATCGTCCAGACGCTCAAGCACCTCGGTCACGGCCAGAAGGTTGACCCCGGCTGGCAAGTGCTGTCCGTGGTATTCCATGACGCCGATCGGCAGGACGACAGGTGTGTTCGCAGCAATCCCGGCCTGCAGTTGATGTGGGCGCAGGCGGGCAAATTGCGTCATGGGAGAGCCTGCATGATATCGCGGGTCTGGGCATAAAGCCGCTTCCACAGGGGGTATTGCACGGCATAGGCTGGAACGGCTTCGGGCTCAACCGTCCGCTCATTGGGGTTCCAACGGGCAATCTCAGCTTGTTTCGCGGCACCGATGGCAACGGCGGCCAAAAAGGCATTGCCATAGCTGGCTCCGACCGTCTTAGCGCAGACCTGTTGCGCGACCCCGCCAAAATCAGAGGTTGCTTGCAGCCAAAGCGCGTTCTTGGTGCCGCCGCCCACCGCCATCACCTGCGCTGGGCTGGCCCCTGCCTCGGCATAGGTTTCCAGAACATGAGCCGTGCCTGCGGCAATGCCTTCGACCACGGCGCGGAACATGTCGGCGCGGGTATGGGTCAGGTTCAGCCCAAAGAAGGCGCCGCGCGCATGGGGGTCATGGATCGGCGTCCGCTCGCCCGAGAAATAGGGCAGGCAGAGCAATCCCTTGGCCCCTTTCGGGCTGTCCTGCGCCTCGGCCACCAAGGAGGGAAAGTCGGTGTCACGCGCCAGTTGGTCACGGAACCAGTGCGTCAGCGTGCCCGAGGTGGCAAGCCCGGCCATCGAAGCATGGGTACCGGGGAACAGCCAGGGCGCATACCACAGGCGGGGATCACGCACGGGATCGGCGGTGACCTGAATGATGAAGATGGTCGATCCATACATCATCATCATCTGGCCGGGGCGCTGCACGCCAACCGACACCGCCTCGGCCGCCGCATCAATGGTGCCGCAGGTCACCGGCGTGCCCATGGCAAGGCCGGTTTCAGCCGCGGCCTCAGCCGTGACATGGCCCGCAATCTCGGTGGACCACATCAGGCGCGGCAGTTTCTCTAGCGGCAGAATGTCGGACGCCAGATCATCGGTCCAATCCTGCCGGGCCACATCATAGAGCGGCGAGAAATTGGCGGCGGTATAGTGATCGATCACATATTCGCCGGTCAGTTTCCACGTCAGATAGCTGGTCGAGGACAGGACCATCGCGGTCTGGGCGTAAAGATCGGGATGGGTTTCCTTCAGCCACAGGATCTTGGGGCCCACCTGCTGGGAAGTCAGGGCATTGCCGCAACGGCGGTGGATGGTGTTCGCGCCGATCTGGGCGTTCAGGGCCGCGATCTGGTCGGTGGCGCGGGTGTCGACCCCATAAAGCACACCGTTCATCAAAGGCGCGCCTTTGGTATCGACGGGCAGCATGCACGGACCAATCGCCGAGGTGGCGACCGCCTTGATCTCGGTCGGGTCCAGCCCGGATTGCGCCAAAAGGGCGCGCGACAGAAAGACGAAATCGCCCCACCAATCCTCATCCGCGCGGTGCTCGGCCCAGCCTGCACGGGGCACGATCATTTTGTGCGGGCGGCTGGCGCTGGCGATGATCTGGCCTTGGGCGTCCACCAGAACGCCCTTGGATTCGAAGGTTCCGATGTCGATGCCAAGGGTGTGTGTCATGTCTTAGCGCGTCAGGATCATGTTGGGGGTGATGGCGGAAAGCGCGGTGTCCAAGAGGCTGACAAGCCCCTCGAGATCGGCCGGATCAACCACTTCTAGCGCCGAATGCGAATAGCGCATCGGAAAGCCGACATCGAGACATGCGACACCTTCGGGACCCATGAACTGAATGTAGCTGAGGTCCGTCAATGCGCCGGTATGGGCCGAGCGTTGCAAGGGAAGGGCGGCGGTTTCGGCTGCCGCTTCCATCAGGCTCACAAGGGCAGGGTGGGGGATGACACCATTCAGGGTACCACGGCCGTGGAAGGAGTAAAGCGAGATGCCCGGCCCGCCGCCCAGCGTGACATCGCCGCGCGCGGTCATGTCGGGGGTGTCGCAAGCGAGCAAGAGGTCAATCTGCAAAGCAATCGCCGGGTTTAGCGCCGTCGCGGCGGGCAAGACGCCGCGCAGGTTGTATTCCTCTTGCACCGACCAGACGAAATGGACAGTGGGGCCGGGTTTCCCCTGCCGCGCCTCAACCAGTTTCAAGAGCGCCGCGCAGCCTGCACGGTCATCGACCGAGGTGCCCGCGATGCGGCCATTGGCCAGCGAAAGGGCACGCGGCAGATAGGTGACCGCGGTGCCAATGCGCACGCCTGCGGCTTCGGCCTCGGCTTTGCTGGCAAAGCCTGCGTCCACGTAAAGATCAGCATAGGGCAGGACCTTGTATTTTTCATCCGGCCCGGTGGCGTGGTGGCTTTTGTTGGCGATCAACGCCGGCAGGTCGCCTTTGTCAGTGCACAAGACCACCGCTTGCGCAGGCAGCGCGCGTTCGGGCACGCCGCCAAGCCGTTCCAGCCGGATGAGGCCGTTCGCCTCGATCTTGCGAACGATGAACCCCAGCTGGTCCATATGGGTAAAGATTATCACCGAGGGCAGCGTAGGGTCGCCGGGCAGGGTGCAAGACAGGTTGCCCAACCGGTCCGAGCGATGGGGCAAACCAAGGGCATCGAGATGGGTCTTGATCGCCGTGGCCACGCGGGTTTCATAGCCCGCAAGGCCGGGGATCAGCATCAATTCAACCGTCAGATCGGCAACCGAAGGCAGGGTCATTTGCCGCCCCGTGCCGCGCGTACACGGGCCATGAAGTCTGCTGCGCGGTCAGGGTCAACGGAGGCCCATGTGTCTCCGCCGTGTTTCAAGGCTGATCCCACGATGCAGCCATCGGCCACCGCCAGCACATCGGCCACAGTGGCATGTTTCACCCCGGTGTTGGCCAGCACGGGCGTGTTGGGCAAGGCGCGTTTGACGCCTTCGAGATCGACCATCGCCGCCGCCTCGCCCGTAATGGCGCCGGACACCAGCACCGCATCGGGGATTGAGGAGAATACCGCGGAGCGGGCGCGATCCGGCAGCGGGCGGCGGTCAAGGCTGTCGGCAAATTCAGCGGACACGTTGTAAAGCCGCGCCACACCGCCCGCACCCAGCCGATTGGCATAGCGCACAGCGGCGCCTGCGTCCGGGGCCCAGATGCCCATGTCCGAGGCATAGGTGCCGGTGAAAATCTCACGCACGAACCGCGCCCCTGTGGCCGCAGCCACGGCAAAGCTGGACTGCGGGTCCCACAGCACATTCACCCCAAAAGGCACGGTGATCTCATCGCGCAGGCGGCCAATCACATAGGCCATGGTCGCCGAGGTGGCCGTGTCGACCTTCAATTCATAAGGGCGGTCGTTTTCGTTGCCAAACATCACCGCATCAAACCCGGCGGCTTGCAGGGCGTGCAGATCGGCGCGGGCGGCGGCCAGAATGCCTTCGACGCCGCGCTCGGCGTCATAGAGCGGTGCGCCGGGCGACGCGCCCAAGTGCACCATAGCAATGACCGGTTTATTGGCCCCGAAAACGTCTTGAAAGCGTGACATCTTTTCCTCCCTGATACATGCCACGCTATCGCGAAAAATATTGGACGGAAAGCAGGATCATACTAGCATGCCAGTGGATTTGGGAGAACGCAGATGCTGGCAACACGACACTGGGACCGACTGGGCAATGGCGGTCTGACGTTTACGAAATTGGGCTTTGGTGCCGCGCCCATCGCCAATCTGTATCGGGCGATTTCGGACGATGCCGCACATGCCGTGTTGACCGCCGCTTGGGACGCCGGTCTGCGCTATTTCGACACCGCGCCCTTGTATGGCTATGGGCTGTCGGAAACCCGGCTGAACCGATTTTTGCGCGACAAACCGCGCGAGGACTATGTGCTCTCCACCAAGATTGGCCGCCTGTTGCGCGTGTCAGATGCGGCGTCGCGCGATGGGGTCGGCAAGTGGTTCGACATTCCCTCTCGGGTGGGGGTCTATGACTACGGCTATGACGCGACAATGCGCTGTCTGGAGATTTCGCTAGAGCGGCTGGGTGTGGACCGGGTCGATATTCTCTATGCCCATGATCTGGATGTGTTCAATCACGGAACGGCTGCGGCGTTGCAGGCGCGTCTAGATGAATTCATGGCGGGCGGCTATCGCGCGCTGTTGGATCTGCGTGATCAGGGGGTCATTCGGGCGTTTGGCGCCGGTGTGAATGAATGGGAACCCTGCCAATGGATGCTGGAGCGGGGGGATTTCGACATTTTCCTGCTGGCTGGGCGCTATACATTGCTGGAACAAGAGGCGCTGCAAAGCTTTCTTCCCATGGCCACCTCGCGGGGTGTTGGGGTTGTGGTGGGCGGGCCCTATAACTCGGGCGTTTTGGCCACCGGGCCAAAGCCCGGCGCGTTTTACAATTATGACCCAGCCCCGGAATGGGTTTTGAAGCGCGCTGGGCAATTGCAAGAGGTCTGCGCGGCCCATGGCGTGCGGCTGGTGGATGCCGCGTTCCAATTCCCGCTGCGCCACCCGGCTGTGGTGTCGGTCATTCCCGGCGGGCAGGGAGTGTCCGAGATGGCCGCCAATGTGGCGGCCGCAACCGCCGTAATCCCTGATGCGCTCTGGCATGACTTGAAGGCGCGGGGCTTGATGCGCGCTGACGCTCCGGTCTGATCAACCGCCGTAAAGGGCGGCCGTCACGATCCGCGTGGCGGCTGCGGCGTCTTGGGTGGCCTGCGCGCGCGCCAGTGCCTCATTGGTCGCAAGGCTTGACGCCAATCGGCGCAGCCGATCTGTCACTGCGATATTGGCCCGCGCCTCGCCCACCGGGTCGGTGCCGCCATGATCGGGGAAGGTATCAAAATAGATCACCCCGTCATAGCCCGCCCGGTCCAGCGCCACGAAGAGTTCAACCGTCTGCACCGGATGGACCGACCCCGCGATCAGCCCGTCATCGCGCTTGCCATAGCCGTCGTTCAGGTGAACCCCCAAAATCCGGCTGTGGCGCGCGGCCAACATGGCGGCGCGCGCGGGCATTTCCCCGGCAAAGAGCATGTGGCAGAAATCCAGCGTGACGCCGGTATTGGCGCGGCCCACCTCGGACAGGGCCAGAAGGGTGGTGGTCATATCGGGCATGACCACATGGGCGCGCGGCTCATTCGGTTTGTATTCAATGGCGATGTCGATGCTGGGGTTATGGTCGGCCACCTCGGCAATTGCGGTAATGCTGTCATCCCACATGCGCGCGTAATCGGCCTGAAAGCTGTAGTCGAAACCGTCTTGCCCCATCCACAGCGTCATCAACCGCCCGCCCATTGCAGCCAGTGCATCCAAACCCCGCTTGGTCACATCAATCGCGGCGCGGCGCACCTTGGGGTCAGGGTTGCTGAAGGCACCCAGCCGAAAGCCGGGGTCGGTGTAATAGCGCATGGCAAGACCGTTCAGCGCCATGCCATGATCTGCCAAAAGCCGCGACAGGTCCGCCGGGGAATGGTGGTCGAAATGGTCGGGAAAGTTCAGATCCGCCGCATCCAGCCCGCCAACGCGCCCCGCGGCCGCAATCATCTGGGCCACCGTATCGCCCTTTTGCTTGAAGGCATTCAGCCGGGTGGCATAGCGCGGACGATTTGGCAGGGTCATGATTGTCCTTGAGTCAAGAAGAGGTCTGGCCGCTCACGCTCAAGCGGTTGCAGATAGGTCAGCAACTGGCGCAGATGATGCTGAACGGCCCGGCGCGCGGCTTGCGGGTTATGCGCCTCGAATGCGGTTAGGATCGCACGGTGTTCTTCTAATGTGGCCTGCAACCGACCCTCAACTGGCAAGATCAACTGGCGCGCCCGGTGCACGTTCAGCCATGCGGTTTGTGAGACATGGGGCAGTCGGGGAAAGCCGGTGTAGGACAAGATCATGTCATGCATCTGCCCATCCAGTTGCATGAACCCCTGCTGATCGCCATCTGACACCAGCGCCTCTTGCATCAGTAGGTTGCGACGAAGCTCGCGCAATTGGTCATCGGTGATCTGTGTGGCCACCAGCTCTGCCGCGGCCATTTCAATGGCCTCGCGGATGAATGAGCCTTCGCGGATGTCGGTCATCGACAATCTGGCCACGAAGGTGCCTGCTTGCGGAACGACATCAACCAAACCATCGGTGGCAAGGCGCGCGACGGCATCGGCGACCGGGCTGCGCGAGACGCCCAGAAAATCACAAATCTCCGGCTTGCGGATGATCTCGCCCGGCCGATAGGCCAGCGTCAAAATGGCATGCTGCAGGCTTTGGTAGACCCGATTGCCCAACGTCCCCTTGAACCGGTCAAGCGGCAGCAGCCGCGACGCTCCATTCAACTCTTGTGATCCGGACTTGGGTTCCTGTAGCATGCTAACATGTTAGGCCTGACGATCCGCCTGTCAAGAAACTGCGCGGGCGGCCGCAAGAATAAGGGTGACGTTATGGCAGACGCTATTATCCGATTGCACGCGATTGACAACCTTGTCATCGCACTGACCGATTTGCCCAAGGGCGCGACACCTGCCGGTTTGGGCGTGACGCTGCCCGGCGCGGTTCCGCGTGGCCACAAGATAGCGGCTTGCGCAATTGCGAAGGGCGAGACGGTTTTGCGCTATGGGCAGTCGATCGGTCAGGCGACTGAGGATATTCCGGCAGGGGGGCATATTCACAGCCATAACCTTGGTATGGGCCCGCACAGCACCGACTATGCCATCGGCCAGCAGGCCACCCCGCTACCACCTTTGGCGGAACGCACGTTCATGGGCTATCACCGCTCTGACGGGCAGGTCGGAACGCGCAATTACATCGGCATCCTGACCTCGGTGAACTGTTCGGGATCGGTGGCGCGGTTCATCGCCGAGGCCGCCGAGAAAGACCCAATCTTGTCGTCGATGCCCAATATTGATGGGTTTGTGCCCATCGTTCATAACTCGGGCTGCGGTATGTCGGGTGTGAATGAGGGCTATGACACCCTGATGCGCACCCTGAAGGGCTATGCGCGCAACGCGAATTTTGGCGGCATTTTGCTGGTCGGTCTGGGATGTGAAGTCTTGCAGGTGCCTGATCTGGTGGGGCAGGGCCGCCTGCGCCCCGATGGCAATTTTCGCTACATGACCATTCAGGGTACCGGCGGCACGCGGGCCACCATTGCCAAAGGGCTGGAGGTGCTGCGCGAGATGGCCGAGGTGGCCGCCAAGGTCGCCCGCGCGCCTGCGCCGGTGTCAAAGCTGACGATTGGCCTGCAATGCGGCGGGTCTGATGGCTATTCGGGGATCACGGCCAATCCGGCTTTGGGTGTGGCCAGTGATCTTCTGGTGCGTATGGGGGGCACGACGATTCTGTCGGAAACGCCCGAGATCTACGGTGCCGAGCACCTGTTGACCCGCCGCGCGGTCAACACAGAGGTGGGCGAAAAGCTGATTGAGCGCATCAAGTGGTGGGAACACTATACCGCCCTCAACGGCGGCGAGATGGACAACAACCCAAGCCCCGGCAACAAGCGCGGCGGGCTGACGACCATTTTGGAAAAATCGCTTGGGGCTGTGGCCAAAGGCGGGACTGCACCTTTGGTCGGGGTCTACAAATTCGCCGAGCCGATCACGACGCCGGGTTTTGTCTATATGGACAGCCCCGGCTATGACCCTTGCTCGGTCACCGGCCAGATCGCCAGCGGGGCCACCATGATCGTGTTCACCACCGGCCGCGGTTCGGTTTCAGGCTACAAGCCCAGCCCCTGCATAAAGCTCGCGACCAACAATGAGATGTATCAGCGGATGGCTGAGGATATGGACATCAACTGCGGGGACATCATCGACGGGGTGAGCATCGAGGCGAAGGGCGCGGAAATCTTGGAAAAGATCATCGCGGTTGCTTCGGGTGAGCAAACCTTGTCCGAGGAACTCGGCTTTGGCGGGGCCGAGTTTGTGCCTTGGCAGTTGGGCGCGGTGATGTAGTCAGGCGAGCCTGTAAAACTGGCGCGCGGTGTTGCGGTATATCTGGCGCTGCTCGTCGGGGCTCAGATCGGCAATCAACTGGTCGACGATTTCCACCCATGCAGGATAGGTGATGGCAAGGGTCGAAACCGGCCAGTCGCCGCCAAACATCAGCCGATTTGGGCCAAAGGCATCAAGCGCCACATCGAGATAAGGGCGCAAGGTTTCTGCCGTCCAATCGGCGGCAGCTTCGGTGGCGACACCTGACAGCTTGCACAGCACATTGTCCCGCTGTGCCATGTCAAACATCTGATCGGCCCAAGGCTGCATCAGGCCCGCCTTGATGCCGGGCTTGGCGATGTGGTCGATAACGATCATGGTCTTTGGGCAGGCATCCGCCAAAGCGATGGAGGCAGGCAACTGCCAGTGCTTGATGCACATGTCGAAAGACAGGCCGTAATCTGGCAACGCTTTAACCCCAGAAATGAAATCTGGCTGCAGGCAGAAATCGGCATCGGGTTCGTCTTGATAGATGCGCCGCGCGCCTTTGACCTTGGCCATCGCGGCGAGGCTTTCAAGATGCGGACGCACAGCGTCGCCCTGTTCCAGCGGCGCATGGCAGACCATCGCGGCAATGCGCGGGTCGGCTTTGGCTTGCTCCAGAACCCAACGCGCCTCATCCAGCGATTGATGGGGCGCGGCTGCACATTCCAGGAACACCATGGACTCAACCTGCACAGGGCCTGTTGCGGATTGAAAGTCGCGGGGCAGGAAGGCTTGATCCAGCGGACCTGACAGCCAAGGGTAGGTCAGGTGCTGGGGGTCCCAAAGGTGCAAATGACTGTCGATGATCGGGAAATTCGGCATGTGCGGTCCTGTCGTCGGCTCTTGTGCCGCCGATGCTACACATTTGGCGCAAAGCGCGATAGCCGCCTGCTCGCGGTGTGCGGTGGCGAAAGCCACCCTCAAAACCGCATCGCAGGGTTGCCTATGGCGCGGATGACCCCGATGATGCCGCCGAGTTGGCCGTCATCGCGATCTTGGCAAACCAACGCTTTACCCCCGATGTCTGGCGCGCCTGCCCTGCGCCGGACAAACCCTTAGCCGAGGCGCGATATGCCCCAAACCACTGTTCTGACCGTTGGCAGCCTGCACTATGACATCATGGTCAAGGCCGACCATTTGCCGCGCAAGGATGAGACCTCTGTCGGGTCGCGCTGGTATCCCAAATTCGGGGGCAAGGGGGGCAATCAGGCGGTCGCGGTGGCCCGCGCGGGCGTTGCCAGCCGCATGTTCGGGGCCGTGGGCGAGGATGACTTTGGCACGTTCCTGCGCCGGGCCTTGCGGGGGGCGGGGGTGGAGGATGGATTTGTCACCACCCTTTCCGGCGTTGGTTCGGGCATGAGTGTGGCGATTATGGACGCCGAGGGCGATTATGCGGCCACCATCGTGTCTGGGGCCAATCTGCAATCTGATCCTGCTGCCTTGGCCGACCCAGCCCTTTGGCATGGCATCGGCCTTTTGATCCTACAAAATGAGGTGCCCGAAGCGCTGAACATCGCCGCGGCCCACCAAGCCAAGTCGCGCGGCATCCACACGATTTTGAACGCCGCCCCAGCGCGCGACTTGTCGGATGACCTGATCGGTTTGATCGACCTTTTGGTGGTCAATGCCGTCGAGGCCGAGATGATGGGGGCGAAGCCCGTGGACAGCCTCTCCAGCGCGGCCGATGCCGCCAAACAGCTTTCCTTACGTTTCCCTGCTGTGATTGTGACGGCGGGTAGCAAAGGTCTGGCGGCAGTGGATGCAGACGGGCAAGGCTTTACCGTGCCTGCCGAGAAGGTCAAACTGGTGTCCAGCCACGGCGCAGGCGACGCGTTTATTGGCGCGCTTTGTGCCGCCTTGGTACAGCCAAAGTCTTTGTACGAGGCTGCCAAAGCCGCTTCACACGCCGCCGCCTTACATGTGAGCACGCAAGACTGAGGGGGATTTCACCCCCTAGATCTCGCCGTGCTTGGCCGGACAGTCAGGTTTACTCTGGGTCGGCGATCACGTCTTGGCGCTGCTGGCCAAGTCCTGCGATGCCAAGTTCGACGACATCCCCGGCCTTCAGGTAGTGCGGCGGCTTTTGGCCCAGCCCCACGCCGGGTGGGGTGCCAGTCGAAATCACATCGCCGGGATGCAGCGTCATGAACTGCGACAGATAGCTGACCAGATGCGCCACGCCATAAACCATCGTTTTGGTCGAGCCGTTCTGATAGGTCTTGCCATTCACTGTCAGCCACATGGGCATGTCTTGCGGATCGGCCACCTCATCGCGCGTCACCAGCCACGGGCCGATCTGGCCAAAGTTGTCGCAGGATTTGCCCTTGGTCCACTGACCAGACCGTTCGATCTGAAAGGCGCGTTCTGACACGTCATTCGTCACGGCATAGCCTGCCACGTGGTTTAGCGCCTGCGCTTCGGACACGTATTTGGCGCGGGTACCGATGATGACGGCCAACTCCACCTCCCAGTCGGTTTTCTCGGAGCCACGCGGGATGATGATGGGGTCATTCGGGCCGCAGATTGCGGATGTGGCCTTCATGAAGATGATCGGCTCGGGTGGCACTGTGGCGCCAGTTTCGGCCGCGTGGTCGGAGTAGTTCAGACCGATGCAGATGAATTTTCCCGTGCCGGCAACGCAAGGGCCAAGCCGGGTTCCGCTTGGCACCACTGGCAGGGTGCTGGCATCAATCCCGCGCAGCATTGCGATGCCTGCATCTGATAGAACATGCCCGCCGATATCGGGGACCAGTCCCGTCAGATCCCGGATTGTGCCGTCTGAGTGCAAGAGGCCGGGTTTTTCCGCGCCCGACAGGCCGTGCCGCAGTAGTTTCATCTCTGTCTCCTCAGGTGTTGGCCCAGCCGCCGTCGATGATATGGGCGACGCCGGTAGTGTAGGTGCTTTCATCGCTGGCCAAATAGACCACAAGCGCCGCAATCTCTTCTGGCAGGCCGATGCGACCAATGGGCTGTCGGGCGATGAACGCCTTGCGAGCAGCCTCATAATCGCCGGTGTCGCGCAGTCGCTGCTCGAGTGAGGGGCTTTCCACTGTGCCGGGGCAGATTGCGTTGCAGCGGATGCCCTTGGTGATGAAATCGGCGGCAATCGCCTTGGTCAGTCCGATCACCCCTGCCTTGGTCGCACCGTAGACAAAGCGGTTGGGGGCCGCGATGACCGAGGAGGCGACTGAGGCCATGTTGATGATTGAGCCGGATCCGGCTGCCAGCATCCCCGGCAGGAAGGCCCGGCACATGCGATACATCGCCGTCATGTTCAGATCGAGCGAGAAGGCCCATTGATCCTCGTCACAGTCAAGGATCGTACCGGCGGCCACGAAGCCCGCGCAGTTGAAAAGCACATCCACAGGGCCAACAGCGGCCACCGCGGCGGCGATCGACGCCGGATCGCGCACGTCCAACACGCGGGTTTGCAGGCCCTCTTTCGCCAACTCTGCCAGCGCAGCCTCGTTCACATCCGTGGCGATGACATGCGCCCCTTCGCGCGCCATGGCCAGTGCAGACGCCCGGCCAATGCCTTGACCTGCCGCCGTAACAAGCGCCGATTTTCCTTGCATACGTCCCATGATCTTTTCGCGCCCTTTGTCAGTTTGTGCTCTTTGGACCTGCAACAAGGTCGAGCCGATGGGTGTTTGGCCTTTCCAGACCGTGTTTCAATGCTGGTCACCGATCACTTCGGATCAAGGTCACCGACGATCATCGCAGCGGATCACGCGATAAGCTCTCACTCCTCCGACCGTTCCAGAATGGTTAGGCCTCCCTAGGACAGGTCAGTCTTGCCGCGCATTTCTTTGCGTCTGTGTGCTCGATTTGCGGGCCGATGACCCTCCTGATGAGAGAGCGACCATACGATACGAATTGGTAGCCACCGAAAAATAGGTTGTAAAGCGCAGACGATGGCCATCCAAGCCTTGGAGGCAGCTTCCGCCAGCCCTGCCGGTTTTCTTCGCTGGCGCGGAAACACCATTCAGGTTTCACGCGGCAACGCGTTCATTTCAGGCCTGTTCAGGGGACTTCTTGTGAGGTTGGTTTCTGCTGCGACGGCCCTCTCCAGCGGCACCATTATTCGCGAGTTGGGCATGAGGCGAGAGGAAGCGACAGAGGATGTTACTTCGCGCCAATTCTAGGCAATTGGGCAGCGTTGGGCGCTATCGAGTAAATGTGGGCTGTCGAGGCCCTTCGCACAGCTTCGCGGGGCTTGTCGCGTTCACGTGTTGCGTCTTCATGGCAGAGTGTTCGCAACCTTTGCCGCCAGTACCTTTCGGTTGGCCTTTGGACTAAGTTCTCTGGCATTCCAGAATAAGACAGATCAAGCCTGTTCTTCTTGGTTCACAACGTAGCGGGCTGCATGGGATTGAGCTTCTCGTTTCTTGTCTGCCAAATGTTGCACGACACGAACCACAAAGCCGATGGTTCCCAAAAACACGATCGCGAGCGCGAAGCTCATGGGCGTTAGGCCCGAGAGCGGGCTGAGTTCTTTGTCGACGAAGAACATGCCAAGAATCAGTGCGAATGCCATCATCAAGAACACTCTGATTCTTTGGCATTGCGCGCAACTCTCGCGGCGCTTTCGAGAACTTTTGGGCGACGTGCGTCTTAGGAACATAGCGCCAACATGTGTTCAATCTCCGTCGCATTCACTGCAGTAACTAGCACGCTCGGTTCAGCGTGTCTTCCAAATGAACGACAGCCTGATGGGCGTAAACAATCGAGGTGTCTCGCAGCGCGTCATCAATCTGGTCCAAGATCGCAAGTAAAACCACCATCAACGGTATGTTATCTGCTGCCAAGGCCAAGCGTTTCAGCGCATTGATCTGATGAAGTGCGGGTGTGACTTCGTGCGGTCCCATCGTGTCTGGAGAAATAATGTCTCCTAGCGCCAGACGAATATGCGCCAACCGCAAAGCCATAGTGGCGACTGGATCAATCGGAAACTCACGCCAAACGGCTCTCTGACCTGACACTTGTGTTTCCATCGGCATTTCCATAGAATTACAGTTACAAAAGACACGGAAAACGCGCCCAGACAATGTTTCCATCGTCCAAACCAGTTTCTCCCATGATGTCCCCGCCCCGTTCTTTGGGGGCATCGGCGCATTCAAGCGCTGTGTCTCAGTCGATTGCATCTTCTATGCCAAGTGCAATCACTTCCGCTGATTACGTGCCGCGCGCCCTGACGCCGGTGGGAAAAGTCGAGTCTTTCAACATTAACGACCCAAGAATGCAGATCTATCATCCAGATCTGGCACCGTCAGCCCAGTCGACCGAAGCAAATCTGCTTGCGCGATCCATGATGCAGCAGTCTTACGCACAAAATGCCGCGGCCACCCGGTTGGCGCAAACCTCAAACGCAATGCGCGATGCACCGCGGTTTTCCCGGACGCTTGACATCATGGCATGATTGCCGCGCGTTGGGTTTAAAGGCTGTCCAGGATTGAAACTTCGATATCCTGTATTCCGCGAAGCCAATCGCCATCCTCGATGTTGTCCCAGGTCCAACCCGCAGGTGCTGCGAGAGCTGGCTTGGCTCGGATCATGTAAACAAAGGGCTTAAACGACTTTACGGCCTGTTCTGCGCTGTATTCGCATTCTTTGCTGCCATCCAATGCGCTGGAGAACAGCCCCTTAAACTTGCGGCTCTCCCCGCTGGGCAAGATCATCAGGCGATTGTAGGCAAACGAGTGGAGGATGACGTCAGCATCCTCAGAATTTGCCTCGATGATGGCGCGCAAGAAACCCTCAGCGGCTGAAAGCAGCATTGTATCCGGGATGGCTACGTACTTTTCAGAGAGAATCTGCGCGTATTTCACGGCGAAGGGTTCGATCGGCAGGCTAGAAGAGATAAAGCGGTTCCCGATAAGCGCACTCACAGCACCAAAAAGCCACTCGGGGCAATATCTCGACATCCGATCCTCCTACACTCTTGTTTCGACGTTCGCCGAACCAGAGGTAAGCATTACTTTATGCGTTTCCAAGCATCAATGAGTTCGTCGAGAAGCTTGATGCAAAGTGCCAAGCCCTGCGGCACATCCCTTCGCTTAGAGTTCACAACTTGAAGTCGGCAATACTCATAGACCTGAAACAAATTTCGCGCGATTTCGCCGCCCTTGTCGATATCAAGGCTGGTCTGAAGAATGTAGATGGCAGTCAATGCCTTAGCCTTTGATTTTGCAAAATATTCTGCATCAATCACGTCTTGAGACAACAGATCAAGACTCTGACGCAGCGTCTGCAGCGTGACTTGAATGAGCTCGTGCGGATGCGTGAGGTTTTCGGCCTCGCGGAAAGTCGCCTCCGTGTAGGCCTTTTGAACAGCGACGAAACTCATGGATGCCTCCGACTTTTTTTCTCTCTGATTCTCTTAACGCCACAAACAGCAAGATGTTTACCCGTTGAGAATACAATTGGCCTCGACAGTCATGGCGCAGTGCTCGATTTCTGACAAGCGCTGAGCCATTGCCGTCTCCAAGCCGCCAAAGCTGTTCGGAGGCATGGGCTGGGCTGAGGCATGGGGGGGGCACCTGCGCAAGAACCTACGGCGATAGGTGTTGCGCCCGAAAGATGTGGCTGTTTTCTGAAACTGGTGCTGAGCTTTGTTGAACAAATATGTGACTTCGACAGTCATTTCAAATTTGCTACGGGCCTCACTGCACGCGTTCCGCTTGCCTCGACGGCGCTTGATTGATCTGCATAACCCTCTTGCAAATCATGTATTGGGATGTGGCCCCCATAGGTTTGACGGATGGCTTTTCTGCAGTTCTATGCGCTCGGGTCATGGGTGTGAGACAGATTTTTGACCATTCTATCGGGGAGTCATTTTATTGACGCTGAGCATCAAATGGAACGTCACTGTAGAACCGAATTCTTCGCTCTGTCTTGTGCGTGGGCGACCCAGATGCCCATGAGCTCTTGATTCCTTGGTGAAATTTGAAAGTCGATACTGATCTTTCGCGTCAGACATAAGAATATTTCAGACTTGGTCCGCTTCTTGCCTTGTTCCAGCAAGACCCTGAGGAGGTGGCCGCATGACAAAGGTTATGATCGAGACAACTGGGCTGTCGATGGCTGTCAAATTGGCGGACCTCATCACCCGGCGCATGCTTCCTGTGACCGTGGAGACCGGGCTTGCAGATAATGCGGAGCCTTCGCGTGGTGCGACACTGGTGTTCTCTCGAGCGTTTGAAACTCAGATCGGTGGGCAACAAGCACTGATTGAGCGCGCACGGAAGTTCTTGCCGCGCCTGATGCTGGTTATTGCCGAGGGTGAGGCCAGATACTCAGTAACCCCGGAATTGGGCGGAAAAATTCTTCGGGTGCAGCTGCCGGCAGGAAAAGATGATGCTCTGCAGTCTGCGCTGATGGTCGCAGATCTGATTTGTGCAGATCTCTCCAATATGATTGCTGCCGATGATACAACCGTTGCGCTTTCGGCATTGGCATCCCGCGTTGCGCGCACCGATGTCACGGTTTTCGTCAATGGCCCGACCGGCACCGGCAAAGAGGTTCTTGCCCGTTTTGTTCACAACCAATCCAGCCGCGCAGCCAAACCCTTCGTCGCCATAAACTGTGCTGCCATTCCTGAGAACTTGCTTGAGGCGGTGCTTTTTGGCCATGAAAAAGGGGCTTTTACGGGAGCGGCTATCTCTAACAAGGGCATTTTTCGAGCTGCGGATGGCGGCACGCTTTTGTTGGATGAAATCTCAGAAATGCCGCTTGGCCTTCAATCAAAACTGCTGAGAGTCTTGCAGGAACGAATTGTGACCCCGCTTGGATCGCAGACGGAGGTTGCGGTCGACGTGCGGGTGATCGCAACATCGAACCGCAACATGTTTGAGCAGGTGCAGGCGCGGACTTTTCGGGAGGACCTTTATTACCGTTTGAATGTGTTTCCGCTTGAAACACGCGCCCTCGCGGATCGGCCTGATGACATCATCCCATTGACCATCGCCCTTATACGACGCCACGCTGAGGATAAGCTTGCCCAGCCTTGGCTTGGAAACGACGCGATTGAGCGGCTGTTGGCGCATGATTGGCCGGGCAATGTCCGTGAACTTGAGAATGTCGTTCAGCGCGCCTTGGTCTTACGAATTGGCGATAAAATCTGCGCGCAGGATATTGTTATTGATCGCCCGGTCCAGAGCAGGGTCGAGACACAGATCAAACACGCTCAAGCTTGGCTGGTGGGGTGAGGTGTAAAAAATGACAGCGATTGGTGGGCTAAAATTCCAAGTTGAGCAGACACATCTGCAGTCCTTGAACCGGGCTCGACAGCAGCTGGATAAAGCAACTGTTGAACCATCGACGACAGAGACGACTTTCTCAGACCGCTTAAGCTCCGGTTTGCGTGATGTTGCTGAGGCTCAGAATGCTGCGAGAGATCTGGCGACGGCGTATGAAACCGGTGCTGAGCAAGACCTGACAAAGGTGATGGTCGCCCAGCAGGTTTCCAGCCTTGGGTTTCAACTGACGTTGAACCTGCGGAACAAGGCCCTCTCGGCCTATAAAGATATCATGAACATGCCGGTTTAACGGTAATAAATCGACGGTGGGGAAATGGCGAATACGAGCGTGGTGACTTCAGACAAGGCGGGCCTAAAAAACGGAGGGGCGTTGACTCCCTCGGCGCGGTCCATGGTTGCCAGCGTGCGGACATTGACCGTGCAACCCAGTTTTCAACGCGCATTTCCATCAATCGTGGCGCTGATGGTGGTTGTGGTCGGGCTGGTTGCTTACTTTCTCCTGCAACAACCCTCGCGAACTACGCTTTTTGCGTCGCTCTCAGAAGCTGACAAATCGCGTGTGGTCGAGACGCTTACCAACGCAGGCGTTGATGTGACGCTGGATCCTGCGACGGGTGAGGTACTTGTTCCGTCGTCCGATTATTACAGCTCGCGCATGACACTGGCCGCGCAAGGCTTGCCAGCCTCTGATCCCTCGGGGATGGATGAGTTGAACAACATGCCCATGGGCACATCGCGTTCCGTTGAGCAGGCGAAATTGAAGCACGCGCAGGAAATGGAATTGGCGCGGTCGATCAATGAGATTGCCTCAGTCGTGACGGCAAGGGTTCACTTGGCATTGCCTGACCGCACGGCCTTTGTGCGCAATCAACTGCCGCCTAAAGCGTCGGTTTTCCTGCAGCTTGGTTCGGGGCGGACATTGGATGAAAGCCAGGTTACGGCGATCATCAATCTGGTGTCGACCTCTGTTTCGGGCATGACCCGTGAAAACGTGACGATTGTTGACCAAAGCGGCCGGTTGCTGTCGCAGCCGTCTGATGATCCGGCTTTGCTGATCGGCGACACCCAGTTGCAGTATCGGATGCGGCTGGAAAACATCTATCGTTCGCGGATTGAAAGCATTGTGACCCCGATCGTTGGGGCTGGGAATGTGACGGCTCAGGTCAATCTTGAAATCGACTTTACCCGCTCTGAGACCACGGAACAAAGCGTTGATCCAGAAAGCACTGCTATTTTGAGTGAGCAGAACACGCTGGATGTTTCGAGCAGCCCGGACGCCAAAGGTATCCCCGGCGCTATTGCAAACACGGCTCCTTCAGAGGCGACTTTGACCACCGAGCAGCCGGGCGCGGCAGAAGGTGCGGCGGCCGAGAAGAACGAAGCGCGTTCTTCGTCCGAGGTGAAGAACTATGAAGTCAGCCGTAAAGTTGAAACAACAACATCGCCGTCGAACCGGATCGCGCGGGTTGATGCGGCGGTTTTGTTGCGCAGCCCAACCGTGATTGATCCGGAAACCGGCGAGCCGGTGGAGCAAGCGCTGCCCGATGAGATTTTGGCCCAGATTGAGAAGCTGGTGGCCGGCACGATCGGTCTGCAGGCCGACCGTGGAGATACGCTGACGCTGTCGTCGCAGCCGTTTATTCTCGCCGTTGAGGGTGGGGTTTCCGTAGATTGGTATCAAACCGATTGGGTCATGGAAGTCGCCAAGCAGGCGGTGACGGTGCTTTTGATGGCGGTTGTTGCATTGGGCGTGGTGCGTCCGCTGTTGCAGCGGGTTCTCGTGCCATCTGGCGGCGCGGTCGTGGCGCAGGGTGGTCTGTCGGACGAAGAGACTGAGGCCCTGGAGTCGATTGAGGTCAGGGAAGGGGAGTCCTTGGAAGAAATCAAGGCGAAGCTTAAACCCAAGAAGTCAAATATCTCGCTCGAAATGCTGGATACGGCGAATACCTATGACGACAAGGTTGCCATTATTCGCATGATTGTTTCGGACGAGGCTGGTCGTGTGTCGAACGTGTTCAAGCAGATGATGAAAAAGGATCTCGACCTGGTTGGCTAATGCCAACAGTTCGAGCGGAATGAGGACATTCTAACCATGCCTGAGCCCGTTGCACAAAACGTAGAAACCGTCCGGATTTTTGACACCCTTACGGGCACACAGAAGTCTGCGATCTTGATGATGCTGCTCGGTGAAGATGAAGCGGCTGAGATCCTAAAAAACCTGTCGCCGCGCGAAGTCCAACATTTGGGTGCGGCGATGTATTCGGTGCAGGGTGTCAATCAAGAGACGGTCAATGATGTGCTGGATGAGTTTCTGACCATCATCAAACAACAAACCTCGATTGGCCTTGGTGCTGGAAACTACATTCGCAACGTGCTGACAAAGGCTTTGGGGGGTGACAAAGCACAATCAGTGCTGTCTCGGATCACGCCAGCCGCATCAGAACGTCCAATCGAAATTCTGGACTGGATGGACGCCAGATCGATTTCTGAGCTGATCTTGGATGAGCATCCTCAGATTGTGGCGCTTATCATCTCGTATCTTGATTATGGCCTTGCCGCCGACGTTCTCACGCTTTTGCCGCAAGAGATGCAGCCTGAAATTGTTCGCCGGATTGCAACGCTTGAAACGGTTCAGCCCGAGGCCGTTCGCGAGCTGGAGCGGGTGATGCAGCGCAAGTTCAAGCAGAACACCACGCTGCGTGCCTCGCAAATTGGCGGCGTTAAGGCGGCGGCGAAGATCATGAACTTCACCAAGACGGCGATGGAAGGCCGGATTATGAAGTCCATTGCGAAAGACAACAAAACGCTGATGACCGCCATTCAGGACAATATGTTCGTGTTCGACAATCTGATCTTGTCGGACGACCGGTCGCTGCAAACTCTGCTGCGGTCCTTGCCGCAAGAGGCCATGGTCCTGGCGCTGAAGGGGGCCGACGAGGCGCTGCGCGAAAAGCTTTTCGGCTGTATGTCGACCCGTGCAGCCGCCAATTTGAAGGATGAGATGGAAGCACTGGGACCAGTGCGCCTGACCGAAGTGCAAGAAGCGCAAAAGCAAATCATCAACATCGCCCGCAAGCTCTCCGACGACGGCACCATCGTTCTGGCCGGTCGCGGTGGCGACGAAATGGTCTGAGGCTGAGGGAGAATATCTATGCCGGCAACACCTGAACAGGCCTCAAAGCCTCTGGATGCTGCAGAAATCTCGCGCATGTTCGACGCGATGCGCAGTGGCACCTTCAAGGCAGCGCCTGAAGCAACGCGGCCGGCGAGTTCAGCCTTTATGGCGAAGAGCCTGTTTGACATTGCCCGGGCCGCCAGCCGTGATGATCGCGCCCCAGTCACGCCCAAGACAAAGCCGTCGCTGAGCGATATTGAAGATGCCGAAGTCCTGAGTGACGAGCCCGTTCTGGGCGCTGATGCCACGGGGCTTGAAGATCCGGCTCTGGACAATGCCGAAATGGGCGCGGAGCACGCTGGCCTTGAAGGTTTGATTGATCAGGGCCAGCTTGAGGCGGAAGCTTCCGCCACCTTGCCACGCGACACGGGCCCAAGACCTGCTAATCTGGATGAACTCAAAGCCGAATGGGGCCGCGGGTTTGCGGCGGGCGAGGCGCGTGCCCTTGCCGATATGTCGGCCACAGTGGAAGAGCGGGTGGCTGTTTTGGATGCGGCGATTGCCGCCTTTCGCAGCGCTGACGGTGTGGCCAGTTTGCGCCATGAAATTCTTGAGGCCGTCAAGAAATTGGCATCCGTTCGCGCCGGTGCGCAGATTGACGAAATGCCGGAAGCTTATCTTACAAAGATCGAAGATCTGGTTGACCGAATTCGCAATGATCTTGCGAAGCCGCGCTTGCGGATGAACCCGGACGATATCGCGGCGATCAAGCCATATATTGCAACATCTGAGACGCTCGGCTCGATCATCATCAGCCCAGATGCCGATCTTGCGCGGGGGGATATCGAGCTGTCGACTGACAATCTGCGTTATGCAGATAGATTGATGCCCAAGACTGCGCCTTCCCCCAAACCGCGCCGGAGTGCGACTGCCCTTGGCGATGATGGCGCCGAAAATGATAGCGGCACACCGGAATGACCGCGAATATTGCCCGCATTACAGATGATTTGCGCGCATTGCCCGACAAAAGCTTTGTCAAGGCAAGCGGTCGCGTAAACCGGTTTGATGGCCAAGTTCTGGAATGCGGCGGCTTTCCTGTCTCGGTCGGGTCGATTTGCGGGGTGTCGACCGCATCGGGGCAGGTGGCGATGGCGGAAGTGATCGGCTTTCGCGACGGTCGCAACATGCTGTTTCTTTATGATCTTGATGCCCGCATTGAGCTTGGGGCGCAGGTCACGATTCTGGATTCAGGAAATGAGATTGAGGTCGGGCCCGAAATCCTTGGCCGCGTGATCGACGCATTGGGGGCCCCGCTTGATGAGCGCGGGCCATTGAAGCTCCCAGATCGTTGGCCTTTGATGGGCCGCCCTTTGAACCCCTTGGCGCGCAAGGCGGTTTCAAGACCTCTTGATGTTGGTGTGCGGGTGGTCAATGGCCTTTTGACAGTTGGCTCAGGCCAAAGGCTTGGCATCATAGCGGGATCTGGTGTTGGGAAATCTGTTCTGTTGTCGATGATGACGCGGTTTTCGCAGGCGGATGTCATCATCGTCGGGCTGATTGGAGAGCGTGGCCGCGAGGTTGGCCATTTTGTCGAGCAGGTCATGCCGGGTGATGTGCGCAAGAAGGTGTGCGTTGTCGCTGTCCCGGCCGACAGGTCCGCTCTTTTGCGGATCAAAGGGGCGAACCGTGCCACGGCAATTGCCGAATACTTCCGGGCGCAGGGCAAAGAAGTTTTGCTTATCATGGACAGCATGACCCGGGTCGCCCATGCGCGACGCGAAATCGGTTTGGCCTTGGGCGAACAGCCCACCGCAAAAGGTTATCCGCCATCGGTTGTTTCAATGATCCCGGCTTTGATTGAACGGTCGGGCGCTGGTGAGGCGGGACAAGGGGCAATTACGGCCTTCTACACCGTCTTGGCGGATGGTGATGATGTGACCAATGACCCAGTGGTCGACACTGCGCGCGCGATCTTGGATGGGCATATCGTGCTGTCGCGTCGTCAAACGCAACTTGGCATCTATCCCGCCGTCGATGTCACAGCATCGGTCAGTCGCGTCATGTCTGACATCACACCATCGCGCCACCAAAAGGCCGCGGTGCGCTTTCGTCGACTCGTTTCGCTGTATTTGGAAAATCGCGATCTTATGTTGATGGGGGGATATAGCCCCGGGCAAGATCCTGAGCTTGATTTGGCCGTCTCGCTTTGGCCAAAGATCACCGAATACATTCGACAAGGTGCAAACGAAGCTTGCCGCTTTTCCGACAGTCAACAAGACCTCATTCGGTTGATGGGGGAATAAGCGATGACGCGGAAAGAACATCTGCTAAAGCTTCTTCAAAAGAAAGAGCAGCTTAAGATGCAACGGCAGGCAAGCGCAGTCGGATCTTTGGCGCAACAGGTGGATGAGTCGCAGTCTTTGCTCGATCGTTTAACCAATCTGCAGGCTGAGAATCGTGAAATTGGCGGGCTGATCACCCCGCATAACTTGCGATCGCGATCTTGGTACGGCCGCTATATGGCCGAGCAGCAGGAGCTGGCGCAAAATCGACTGGAGTTTCTGGCCGAAGAATTGAACGGGGCGCGCAAGCAATTGGCCAAATCAAACAATCGCAATAACATTCTGGATGATCGACGCCTTGATGCTCGAATTGAAGGTCAGGAAGCGGCTGAGAAAAAGGAAGATGATCTGATGTCCCCACGGCAAGGACAGCGCCGAGTGTGATGCTGGCACCGATCTTGCAGTATTCTTTTGCGGCAGTCTGAAACGTAGGTAAGTGGCACATGGCGGCGATCGAGGCGATCACCAAGGGCAGTTTGGGGGCAGGGCAGGCGACGGGTAAACCGAACGCCGCCCCGGTCACTGGCTTTGGCCTGCTGTTCGCTGTTTCAAGTGAAACGCCTACTCCGGCTGAAGGACCCGCTTTTGCGTCGGGCCAGGCCTTGCCGACAGCAGAGCCTCCGGTCACTGAGGTGGATGCGATGCTGGGTGAGGGTGTTGACCCACTCATGCAGGCGCAACCAGATCCTGAATGGAGCTTTGCGTCGATTGCTGCAGACGCCGAAACGGTCAACGATCTGACGGTCGGCCTTGACGAGATAGCGGGTGTGACCATGCCCTCACCCCTGCCGGGCGCGGAGGGCGAAGCGGTGTGGGTCGCGCTGGGCATGATCCCGTCGTTGCCGCTTGATTCAGAGGACGCCGAGAAGGATGTGATGTTGCTTGACGAGGTGGACGATCTGGACCCCACCCTCGTTTTGGCCACACCCTTTGCCGCTCTGCTTCCAGATCCGGCGCTTTCGGACGTGAACACTGAAACCAACTCTGAGGATGCTCCGTTGCAATCCTTGGATTTTGAACCTTCGTTGTCCTTGCAAAACCGCGAGAGCGCGCCGAATGGCCTGGACCAAGTCTTGGCGCCGGCTGGGCCAAACGTGAACACGCAAGCAGATACCAAGGCTGGGGCACTTCAATCTTTTGTGCATGATGCCTCTGCACCCTTGCAGGGGGCAGATGGACCATCGTCTTCGCTTATCGAGCAGTCGGCGGCTCTGCTCGACACTGAATCTCGAGGCAAGGCCGGACCGACAGCTGCCCTTTCACGTGCGGTGTCGTCGTCAAGGCTGGATCCAATGACCGCCGATGCTCTGCCTGTGGAACCGTCGCCTGTGTCTGATGGCCCACAAGGCCATGAAGGAAGCCTGCTTTCGCCAAGCACGCCACCGGTAAAGCCAACTGTGGCCCGGATGACCATCAATCCGACCGCAGCTTCGACAGCAGCGCCATTCGCCGTTACAGAGCCTGAGGTGGCGCTTGAAGAGCCTGTTAAGGTGCGGATGTCTGCGGATACCTCGCAGATTACGGCCGAGAAGGTCGATCCGTTCGCATCTGGTTCGAAAGCTCAACCTGCACCGGGCACTTCGGCGCCTAACCTTGCGACCATTTTGCCTGAGAACGTAAGCGAGTTGCCTACTCCCAGTGCGGCCGGGCCAATGATGACACAGCTGCGTCAAACACTTGACACCCGGGATGCGGCGTGGCGCGAGCGGCTGGTGACCCAAGTCGTTGGCGATGCACGGGATGGGGCGCATAGCGTTAAAATAACGCTGCGTCCGAAATCCTTAGGTGACATACAGCTTAACATCGAAATCAGCAGATCTGAAACGACCGTGCGCATTATCACTGAAACAGCATCTGCGGCCCGACTGCTTTTGGCAAATGAAGATCTATTGTCGCATCTTATGGATCAGTCGGGCGTACGCTTAACAAGCATGACGGCGCAGGCTGCGGCACCAACAGGTTGGCTTGGGCAGGCTAACGGCCAATCAACATCACAAAACTCGGGCGGTCAGTCGGGACGCGATGGCGCTGGAGGGCGTAAAGATCGCGCCCGCGGGGCCGAGGCTGCGCGCGCTGAACCGGCAGCAACATTGAAACTGGGCGATAGTTCCCAGCTCAGCATCAATTTGATGGCCTGAGAAGCGGAGGTCAACATGCCAGATAAGTCCACAGACGAAGCACCAAAGAAAAAGGGCAAGATTGGGAAGATTCTGATCTTTGTGATTGGTGGACTTTCACTCGTAGGCGTGGGCCTTGGTGTTGGATATGTGTTGTTTGGCCTGTCAGCGCCGACGCCTTCGGAAGAGATTGACATTATCATCGAGCGTAAGCTGCAAGAGTCAGGTCAATTGCCCGCACCCGAGGATGCTACAGCTGAAGATGCCGAACCGGCGCGGCAAACCAAACCTGTTGAGGCAGAGCCCACATTCATCACCAGCTATTATGAGTTTCCGACTGAGTTCACGACCAACCTCAACGGATCTAGAAAGTTCCTTCAGATTGGCGTGGGCGTGTCCACCCAATATGACGCGACCGTGGTCACAAATGTCGAAACACATCAGCTCGCGTTGCGCTCAGAGATCTTGGGCACCATCTCGGAATTCACTGAAGAGGACATTGCTGGCAAAGACGGGCGTGATCGGCTGGCCGTCGCAATCCGCGAGGCCATCAACGCTCGGCTGACGGTTCTTGAGAATTTTGGCGGTGTTGAAGATGTCTATTTCACATCCTTTGTTCTGCAATAGGGTGTGGTGATGGCAGCAACACGAAAGTTAACGCCGGAAGAGGTCGAGGCACTGATCGAGGGCCTTGGCGCAGGATCGGGTTCAACCAGTGGGCTTTTGAATGGGTCGGACGCTGAGGTTCGTCCATTCATGTTCGGTTCGGATGACTTATCGCTTCTGGGCGATTATCATGCCTTGCGGATGATCAATGAGCGGTTCTGCCGGATGGCGCGCTCAGTGTTCTTGCCGTTTCTGCGGATCCAGCCACGCATCTCCTCCTTCCCGCCTGAGGTTAAAACCTTTGATCTTTATGTTCAGGAAAGTGACACATTCGTATCGCTCACCACTTCGCGAATGGAAGAGCTTCGCGGAAGTCAGCTCATGGTCATTCAGCCAAGCTTTATCTCGCTTCTGACCGACAGCTATTATGGTGGCACCACTGTTCAGGCGTTGAAGCGTTATCAAGGTGAGTTCACCGCAACAGAACAACGCGTCATTGAGATCGTCACCGAGGGTTTGATCCAATCGTTGCAAACTGCATGGCGTGATCTGCTGACCGTTACAATTGGTGTTCAGGGACGCGAAGAAAACATCCAGTTCGCGAGCTTTGTTGATGGTTCGGACACCGTGATTGTCTGCTCGTTTGTGGTGCAACTTCCCCGAGGCGAACCAGCCCAGTTTGACGTGATTTATCCGTTGCAGACACTAAAGCCGATTGCTTCGCAACTGCGCAGCAGGGTGCAGTCTGACTTCGTTCAAGATGACATGAGTTGGCGCCAGAAGTTGGAGCAAGCCATTCTCAATATCCCGCTTCAACTGACTGCAGAGATCGCCCAACCCACGACGTCGCTTCGCAATCTTATTCATCTGCAAGAGGGTGATGTTTACCCCATGCAATTGCATGATGGAATTCGAGTGAAGGTAGAAGATCGCGCAATCTTCGAGGCCCAGTTGGGCCAAGTTGGCGCGCAAACCGCACTCAATCTGACACGTCGTATCCGCAAAGAAGAGAGCTAAGGAAGTTCCATGGCCGAAATTGATGACACCGCCGAAAGAGATGTTCCCAAACCAGACCGTGCTGGGATTGAAAATCTCCGTGTTCTTGAAAATATCGAAGTTCAAATGACCGTGGAGGTTGGGCGAGCAAAGATCACAATCAGGGACCTTCTGAGACTCAATGAAGGCTCCGTGATCGAATTGGATCGCCTCGCCGGTGATCCTCTCGACATCCTCATTAATGGCACCATGATCGCCAAAGGCGAGGTCGTGATGGTCGGTGAACGTTTTGGAATTCGCTTCGGCGAAATCGTAGAACCGGAGAAGAGGATGCAGAGCCTTTAACGTCAGTTTTCTGACACAGTGGGCATCTCTGGATTAATTGTATTTTAAAACAGTAACTTAAGTAATACTTTATAGAGCTGGCACGCGAATTGCTTCTATGCCGTGAGGCAATAGTGGGGGCGCGTATGCAGCAGTTTGAACTTGGCCAGGTTCTAGTCGTTCTAGGGTTCCTGGGCGTGTTGCTGTGCGTCCAGCTTTACGTGCGAAAGAACCGCGAAGGTCTCCGCATGCGTCTTGCGGCAAAAAGCCGGCTGCAGGTGATAGAAAGCCTCGCCATCGGCGCTGGAGAGCGCATCCTGCTTGTTTCCGTAGACGGCAAAGATTGCCTTGTTCACTCCGCGCGGAGTGGGTCTGCTTTGGTCGTTCTCAAAGAACGCGCGGAGGAAACCCAATGCGTAGAGCGCTAATCCTCGCCATTTCTCTGATCTTTATTGCCGCACCCAGCCTTGCAAATGATCCGCTCAGCCTCTCTGCTCTGACGTCGAGCACAAATGAGACCGGCGAAACGACATATTCTCTTTCGCTGCAGATTCTTGTGTTGATGTCCGTCATCACAGTGCTGCCCTCAATCGTTTTAGGCATGACGGCCTTCACCCGCATCATCATTGTGCTGTCCATCCTGCGACAAGCACTCGGAACGCAACAGACGCCACCCAATCAGGTGCTGATTGCCATCGCGCTTTTCCTCACTGCAACCGTCATGACGCCAACGCTTACAAAGGTATATGATGAGGCGCTGACGCCCTACCTCGAAGAGAACATGACTGCAGAGGACGCAATTCTAGTGGGTGGGGCAATCATAAAGGAATTCATGGTTCTCAACACGCGAGAGGATGCTCTGGTCGTATTCTCAGACTTAAACAACAGCGGACCTTACGCAACGAATGCGGATATCCCCTACTCGGTTATTCTCCCCGCCTTCATCACTTCGGAACTCAAGACCGCATTTCAAATCGGTTTCCTGATCTTCCTCCCGTTCTTGGTCATCGACATGGTGATCTCCTCCATTCTAATGTCATTGGGCATGATGATGCTGTCGCCCATGCTCATCTCACTCCCATTCAAGCTGCTTTTGTTTGTGCTCGTTGATGGATGGTCAATGACCGCCGCATCGCTCGTCGCCACCTTCGTGTCACCGTAGGTGTGGAGATGGAGTTTGATAACAACGTTGAATATCTTCGAATGGCCTTCTGGCAGATCATTATGGCGGCTGGGCCTGTCCTTGGTGCAGCGCTGGCCGTTGGCTTGGTGATTGGCGTGATTCAAGCGGCAACATCAATTAACGAGCAGACTTTGTCCTTTGTCCCGAAACTTGTTATTGTTCTGGGCGTTTTCGCCTTGTTGTCTGGCTATGTCCTCTCAGGTTTAGCCGACTACTTCGCCTACATTTTTGAAGAAATTCGGTACATCCAATGACCTTGCTTGGTGCTATGTCAGAAGGTGGTCTTCCGGGCGTGAACATTCAGGGTCTGTATGACCTGGCTCTGCAGTTCATGATCCTGTCACTTCGGATTGGGGCATTTCTACTTTCGGCACCGTTTTTTGGCGCTCGAAGTGTGGTGGTTACAGTGCGGATTGTTGCGACTTGCGCGATCACCTTCTCGTTGATGGGTCGCGTGGCGGCACCTCAACTTAGCGAGATGAACGATCTGTCGATCGTATCGCTTATCATGCAAGAGATCTTGATTGGGCTGTGCGCCGGAATGACCATGACAGTTCTTTTTTCATCTGTCGTGCTCGCAGGCGAGCAGATATCTGCGACTTCGGGCCTCTCATTCGCCACCCAAGTCGATCCGAATTCAGGCGGCGCTACGCCCGTCATTTCTCAGATCCTTTCAATGTTTCTGACCGCCGTCTTCCTATCGGTGAATGGTCATCTGGTCGCGTTGGTCGCGATTATCCAAAGCTATGAGGCGCTGCCAATCGGCGCGGATGTGAATCTGGCTGCGTTGTTCGATGCAGGAAGTTGGGCAATGCGTGACATGCTGATATCGGCAACAAAGATCATGCTCCCAATTGTTTCGCTGATGACGCTCCTAAACATCGCTATTGGTATCATCACAAGATCGGCTCCTACGTTGAATCTATTCTCGTTTGGCTTTCCCATAACGCTCGTTTCGGTGTTCCTGATCCTGTTCCTATCAGTGCCCCATTTGGGGGCTGCATTCGTAGATCTGGCGGAGCAAATTTTGCTTGGATTAAGTGTCTTGCTGCAGGAGGCTAAGGGTGGCTGAGGACGATAGCCAAGAAAAGACAGAGGAACCGTCTCAGCGGCGCATTGAAAAGGCGCTCGAAGATGGACAAGTCCTATCTTCCAAAGAGATGTTTGTTTTCACCTCACTGATAACTGGCCTCATTTTTGTGCTCGGGCTTGGAGCCGTGATGCCAAGCCTGCTTGATATCTGGCGTGGCTACTTCATGCTTTCGTCCGCAGAAGACCTGCAGGATCAGATACTTCAGAACATAACGTCCGCGCTCTCCGACTTCCTAATCCTCTCTCTGGTTGTTGCGGTTCCAATTTTGGTGGTGACATTCGCCACGCAAACAGCCGTTGGTGGCCTTCACTTCGTTCCTAAAAATCTGGAGTTCAAGGCCAGTCGAATTGACCCCTTCGCAGGACTCAAGCGGATGTTCTCAGTTCATGGGCTGGTTGAGCTTGTCAAAGCAGTCTTGAAAGTTGGCGCATTGGGGGGCGCAAGTGCGTTCTTGATTTGGCAAGTCTTGCCCAAGACGCTGGATTTGGTTCACGCCTCACTCGACTGGACGATCCTGCAGATCACGGGTGACTTGGTCCTTTTGGTGAGCTCACTTCTTGTGGTTCTGGCATGCATCGCCGCGCTTGACTATGCCTACTCCCATTACACACACATCAATAAACTTCGCATGAGTATTCAGGATCTTAAGGATGAAAACAAAGACTCTGAAGGCTCGCCGGAGGTGAAGGCTCGAATTCGACGCATTCAGATTGAGGCCAGCAGACGAACAGCAAAGGCAGCCGCTGCACTGAATGACATTGACCAAGCGACCGCGATTATCACCAACCCAACTCACTTTGCTGTCGCGCTACGGTATGCACCAGGTGACAAGGGTGCACCAAAAATCATTGCTATGGGGCGTGGAAGGCTTGCAGAGAAGATTATCGAGAAGGGTCAGCAAGCCGGCATTACCGTCTTCCGTAGCCCGTTGCTTGCACGAGCAATTTATTTTACCGGTGATATTGGCCAAGAGATTAATGATCGGCTCTACAGCGCAGTTGCGACGGTGCTTGCTTACATTTATCGACTAGATCGCGGTGAGGCTGTTTCGGAGCCGGATGTAGATGTTCCCGTGGATTTGATGTTTACCGAAGATGGACGTCCAGCAGCTCAGGCGGAGCGATAACATGGCAAAACACTCGGCCAAACGTTCAACGGGCGATATGATCTCGTCGGTTGTGTTCTTCTGCTTCGGGCTTTGGCTTGTCTTCCAAGCGCTGGGAGATCAGAGCTCCGAATTTAGCTTTCGCACATTTGGACTCTCTGCATCTGGAGCGCTGTGCATCATTGCCGCGTTTCGGTTTGTGATTGCAGATATTCTCGCCAACCTTCTTCGAAAGAAGCTGTGACGATTGCCAACCAAAGCTGCTGAGAGTGTCGAACACAGTTCGGATGATGCCGCGCCTTGTTTAGGCAATGCTCTGTAGGAATATGGATTGGGAATGTTTGTAAGTTTTAGTTCACTCACGATTGTTGGCACGAATTGTGCTGCATATCGTCAGCATGTGCCCTTGAAAAAACAAGTTCCCTCTCGGGCACCCGGAGCCAGAACATGAGTGAGATGACCACAAATGTGGAAGACAGCATCAAGATTGCGCTTGATGCCGCTGACATGGCGACCAGCGCCGCAAGCGAGTTCGATCGGATCAGGGTCGAGAATGGTGTCGTCAGGGAAGATATGAAGCGGGTCTATCGGAAAGTCACCATTGTCTTCGCGAGCGCGTTAGCGGGTGCGGTGGTGTCCTTGTTGGGGGCATCGGTCATTTATTACAAGACACTCTCTGGCATGGAAACGGCCAACAACACTTCACTGGAAGCCTTGGTAATATTTGCTGAGAATGTTGATAAGCTGACAGCGGCTTTATCCTCTGTTGAGGATATGACCGGCAAGCTTGGCGAGATATCTGCTACTGCTGGTTCAACCGCTCAAGCGGTTACAGGGCTTGATGAGAAGGTCTCTGGCAATCAGTCTGATCTCAATGCGAAATTGGCCGCATTAGAGGAGCAGCTTGTAAATTCGGTATCGCAATTCAGTCGATCTGTTGTTGACGAGGTGAATACCGGTATCGCAACGCAGACCAAGGCTGGCGATCAGATGCTGACAGACCTGACCCAGACTTCGGCTCAGATCCTCTCTCTCATGGGCGGTACTGCGGGGTCAGGCGCTGCCGATGCTGCGGCGCCGGTTCCAGGCCTAAAGCAAGCGCAGGTTGAGGAAATCATTGCGTCACTTCAGAAGATTTTGCTAACGCAGGCTGAGATCACCGCAAAAATCAACGGCATGAAACCGCAGAAGCAACCTTCTAGCGCGGCTGCAACTAAGCCCAAGCAAAAAGCGAACTCCGCTCCCGCCAATCCCACTGATGACATGATCAAATTTCCATGATGCATGACTGCAATGGATGATGCACAGCCACAAGACGAGGACCTGCAGGCCAGAACGATGCCGCAGTTCCTAAAACTGCAAAAGACCGGCCTTGGCCGTCAGGCCCGTGCGTTTCGATTGAAGCAGGGTGATGTACTCGTCGCTGTGGACGGAAACATGTTCGCTGGTGATGCAACTCAGCTGCGGACCGTTTTTTCTGGTGAGGATCAGGTCGATGAAAGCTCGGAGGAGGACGAGTATAACGAGAGAGTCTCGTCTTTCCTCCTTACATTCTGGCGTGAAGGAACCTTTTTTAACCTGATGTTTGATCAGCCCTTGGTTGCTCGCTATGACTTTTCATCGGCGGACGAGAGCTTGAAGATAGTTGATGAATTTCAGTCACTGAACTTTGAGCCGAAGGAAACATATCTGAACTTCGAAGTTTTCAAAGATATCTACCGCAACGCTGGTTTGCATCAGCTCAAGGAAGATCCGTTAGCGAGTATCGCGCCATTGCTGTGGATGCTGAACCATCGGCTTGTTTATCCGATGATTGGTGTCATCTTGATCTACTCAATCACGTTACTGACCCACTGGCTTCTCTTTATCGCTGTTTACATTTTGGTGTGCGTGTACACGAAGCAGGCTCAGTTCAACTTGCTTCGATCGTACCAACTGTTTGAAGAGAAATACTTTTGGATGGTTCTCGCGGCAACGTCGGAGATGGACGCACGGGCGATCGCCCGCCAGTTTGATGCTGATTTGCGTTTCTCAGGAGAGAAAGTCAGGCGTCGGAAGAAGAAGCTCCAGTCTGATGCGGCAGTAACGCGGAAAACGTAGTTCTTCGGCTAAAGGTTTTCTTGCTTCCGTCGTTTTGACTGGGAGAGAGGGAGGGCCTGCGTTGTTTTTTGACCTAGTTAACAGCCTCCCATTGGACGTCTATCTGCAACAAGACTATCGCCCAGGTCAGATTGTGCTGTCTCGCGAAGTGGCGACGGATCGATTGTTAATCGTCTTGCATGGTCGTGTTTATGACCCGATCTGCCGACGCACCTATGCCCGCGGAAGCATCCTCCAACCGATAGAATTCTTCGCCGCTGATCAATATCAAGATCTGATCGTCGCGAAGTTGCCCTCTCGGGTTTTGGTGATACCTCGAGAAGACTTCCGCGATCACCTTACGAGTCAGTCTTCCTTGACATGGCTATTGGCCCGAACCATCTCGATCGAGAGACTGGCGGCGCGCGTTGCGGATGGCCGATCATGACCAAGGCTTTGCGCCACGATGCGATCATTCATCTGGATCAGTTAGCGCTTGTTCACGGCGAGGTTTTGTTCCTGCCTGGTTCGCCAATCAGTTCGATCTTCCTGATTGAGAAGGGGAACATTTTGACCTTCTCGCCATTCGGCCAGCGAAGCTCACGATCTATGGTGAGTGGGCAATTGATCGGAATGGACGACTTACTCTCACATGGCCAATGGTCCAGTCTGGGGGTCGCACATGGCCCGACGCGATTGCGCGTGTTCTGTGCCGAACAATTGCGCGCCTGCATTGATCGTTCGCCAATGGCACACCAAACCTTGCTGCGTGAACTGGCGTGCGGTTAAAGCATTCCGGACAGGGTCGCTTGGCGTTTGCGTTCAAAAGAGGACGGGATGTTCAGCTTCTCGCGGTATTTCGCGACGGTTCGACGTGCAATTCGTATCCCCGTTCCGCCGAGCATTTTAACCAGAGTGTCGTCGGATAGCGGATTTCCGATAGCCTCGCTGTCGATCAACTTCTTCAGCTTGTGCCGGATTGCGGTCGCAGCTTCTCCATCTTCATTCCCATCTGCTGTGATCGCGGCAGAGAAGAAGTCCTTGAGACGGAAGGTGCCCTGAGGAGTTGCCATCATGAGATTGGCTGTAACCCGGCTAATTGTAGATTCGTGCATAGCAATTGCGTCAGCGACATCTCTCAGAACCAGTGGTTTCAGGAATGCCACGCCACGTTCAAAGAAGTCTTGTTGCTGCTGCACGATTGCGGCGCCGACGCGGAGCGTTGTGTCATTGCGTTGTGCAATGGCACGGTCCAGCCAGCGCGCACTTGCAATTCGCTCTGTGATGAAATTTGCAGACGGCAGATCGCGTCTGCCGGTTTGCATCATCTGTTTTGCATAGCCCTTGTGCACGCGGATCGCCGGTAGTGTTGAGTGATTGAGTTCAACCTTCCAACCGTCGGGTGCGCGTGTCACAATCAAGTCAGGGGGTTGGATCGGATCTGAGCGCCCGGCAAATCGTGTTCCGGGTTTTGGGTCAAGCGCGCGCAGTTGCCGCAGCATTTCTGACATACGCTCAGGCGTGACATTGGCAAGCTTGCGAAGGCGTTTAAGATCGCCATCGGCCAAAAGCGATAGATTGTCGAGCAGCACAATGAAGTCGGGTTTTAACATGCCGCGATCTCGTGCCTGCAGGCGCAGACAATCACGCAGGTCGCGCGCGAACAGGCCCGCCGGCTCAATCTCTTGCAACTGCGCGAGAACTCGCTCGACGTGGTCCACTGCAACCATAAGAATTGCCGCGATGTCCGCAACTTTCTGGCCAAGCCAGCCTGACAGCTCGACAGCTTCGATCAAGCGTTGCGCGATTAGCCTGTCTTCTGCGGAAAAACCGATTTTCAACATCTCGGCGGTCAGGTGGGCGTACAGCGAGGGGTCTTCGGTGGCTTGCAGACTAAGCGGATCAAAACCGTCATCATCCCGTGGGCCGAGTTTGGTTCCGCGGCCAACCTCAATCACACCGGTTTCAAACTGATTGTCATAGTCGCTATCGCGGATAGGGCCATCGGCTGCGGTTTCGCCTTTTGTCATATCGACCGCTTCGACAGCCGCTGGCAGTTCGGCGGTTGTCTCAACTGCGGGGTCGCAATCCAGAAACGGGTTCTCTTCTGCTTGGCTCTCGAGATAGGCGCTCAGTTCAATATTTGTCATCGTCAGCAGGCTGATCGCTTGCTGCAGCTGAGCTGTAATCACGACAGATTGCTTCTGCCGAAGTTGATGTGCCCCCGCTAATTTCATGCAAACCCCCGTGTGCTGCAGGCAGTTTGGCAGCGAAAGCGCCCTTTTCCTAATTTTCTGTTTGACAGGTGTGCGTCAGGTAATTGACGGTTTAAGGCCTTGTTAAATATTTGGAATCGTCAGAAATCAGAGATCCAAACCGTTCTGTCAGAAACCCGTCATGCAGCCTGGTTGCAGGTGGCAAGATTCTCGCTGGCAGTCTCGTTTTCGCCTTTCTCAAGATTATCACCCCATAGGATTAAACTTTTCCAGAATGCGCCGTTTACCTTGATGAGCGTCTGGTGGGGCGCGATGAGAGAAACCGGAACGGGTGAACCCCAGATCTGTGAAAGGGCTGAAAAATGGCACTGCAAATCAACACCAACATTGGCGCGCTGATGGCGTCTGCTGCTGCGTCTGGCGTGAACAAGTCGATGGAAACGTCGATGGAGCGACTGTCGACTGGCAAGCGCATCAACACTGCTGCGGACGATGCGGCTGGCGTGGCGATCGCGTCGCGTATGACGTCGGAAATTCGTGGCACCAACCAAGCGATCCGCAATGCTGCGGACGCCCAGGCGATGATCGACACCGCCGAAGGCGCGCATGACGAAGTTGTGAACATCTTGCAGCGCATGCGGGAGCTGTCTGTTCAAGCAGCGAACGATACCAACCTGGCTGCTGATAGGACCGCCATCCAGGATGAACTTACTGCGCTAACAGCTGAAATTGACCGCATTGGCGCTGTCACAACTTGGGCAAACACGCAGTTGCTTGATGAGACAGGTGGCACCACAGGCAAGTTCAAGTTCCACATTGGTGCTGGCGACACGGCGGCATCTGACCAGATTGAAGTCACGATCAAGAAAATCAGCAGCACCGCTCTTGGCGCTGATGCGGTGAAGGTTGATGCCGCTACTATCAAGGTTGGTACTGCGGCACAAAGCCTCGCATCTATCACAGCACTTGATACTGCGATTGCATCTGTCAACAAACAACGTAGTCAGCTTGGTGCAGTGTCAAATCGCCTCGACCACACAATCAACAATCTGACAAATATCTCGGTCAACCTTGAGGCAGGTCGCTCTCGTATCGAAGATGCAGATTTCGCGGCTGAAAGTACAAACATGGCCAAGTCGCAAATCCTACAACAGGCATCAACAGCGATGCTAGCTCAAGCGAATGCGTCGAAGCAGGGTGTGCTGTCTCTACTCCAACGGTAATCCGGCATACAGCGCTGTGTCAAAGGTCCCGAGAAATCGGGGCCTTTTTCATTCTAACTGCGGTACAATTAGGCCAAGAACGGCGACGGACTTATCTTCAATCTGGTCCAAGTAGTTTGTGATCTCAGACATCAGCAAGGAATTGTGCTCGAACACGCGCGCCGTACTCGAAACAATCAATGGCAGTCGTTCTTGAATATCGCAATCTTCGACAGATAGCTTTGCGCCAACCAACTGAATGACAAAAATTGACAACCTTACTATGACTGCCTGTAGGCCCTGCAGTGCAGCGCTTGGCGACCTTGTGTAGAGAGCAGAGTTGTTCACTAAATCGTTCAAGATGTAGTTTCTTAACGCTGAATGGAGAAGTTTGCGTTCTGATGAAGAGAGATCCTTTATGGTTTTTCTATACCGGTCGACTGCCCCATCAATATCGTTGGGATCCGGCAAAATTCCATTCAACGCATCAAGGAAGCTCTTCTGAAACCTCAGGTTTCTTAGCCCATTTCGTGAGTGCCGAACAAGAATTGGCAATACTTTTGCCAGTTGGAACTGTGTGGCGGCTCGGGTTCTTGCGGCACTCTCATGCGTATTGCCGAGACTTGTGCGAATGAGCTTGATGATTTCCTGCATTTCATCGAACCGGCGCTCCTCACTAAACGCCGTCTCGGGCCTCTTTCGTAGAATGTTCAATGTCGATCCGTAGACGAGCACGAACTCCATGAACGAGACACGTTCATCCTCAAGCATCTCCAATGCTGTCTGGTGTAAGTATGAAAGTGAGCTGAAGTGTTCTGGGATTTCAGATAGAGATAGCATGTTGATCGAGGAAAGTTTGCCCTTGCCGATCTTCATGGCCTCTGTATCGAGCAGGCAAAGTCGTGCTGCTTCAGGACAGGATAAAGTTGCAACTTCAACTGTGCGCCCGGAAACGCTGCCTGCATGACGCGGGTAAGTGGTACAAGTCTTAGAAAGTGACTTTTCTCCCATTTTCCCTTGGACCATGCACAACTTATCGGTCTGTAGAAATGGACATGCGCCGGTTTGCGGGTTCATCTGAATGAATGAATGGTTTTGAGATGACCGATCTGTTTTGATCTTCTTGATCGACTTTATTGCGATTTCGCGGATCTCTGGATCTTTTGCATTCAGGTATGTTTGCGTCGTCCGCTTATCAAAAACGACACGCCACCCCGCGCAGCAACTGTCTTCGCATGCACCGCCAATGCAGCGAAACTTGTCCATATAGTTAGGTCGGGTAATCGCGGTCGCGGAGCTATCCATGCTATTCCTCCAAGGGTTCTTGGAGTAGAGCAATTTCTGTGCCGAGCTGCTGTGAAGCCCTAATAACAACGATTCTGGCTCAGCAGGGATTGCCGTCGATGCAGCTGCTGCAGGGCTAAGACTGACCGTCAGAAAACCGAAAAGGCCGCCCGAGTGGCGGCCTTTTTGTTGACAGTTGCTAGGCCAAGTAGCCTGTTCGCGGATCGAAGGGCAGGGCCGTGGATCGCGGCCAAAGCGGCAAGTTTTGCCGTGTTATTTCAGCCAGCGGCCCAAAGACACGCTGTATTCCAGGGGTGAGCTTTGGTCGGCAAAGAGCGCCAGAGGCAAGGTCACATGCGCTTCGGGGCGGTCGGCCGTGTCGAAGAACTGAATCTCGACCGCGTAATCCGCCAATGCGGTGTTGGTGAAGCCTGCCATGCCGTCACAATTGTCTTGGGCCATCTCGCACTCCTTTTGGCGGTTGGGATTGGGATGCAAGAGCAATGCCAATTTAGGTGAGAGCCAGATCGGTAATGACAATGTCCTCCACGACAGCGCCAAGTTCCAGCTTGATGAGTTCTTCATTGACCACGATTAGAAGTCGGCCCAACAATTCCTTACGGTTTTCGCTGCTGCTGAGCATCTCATCTGTCAGCCCGATCAATTCAGTCACAATCACAGGCCGAATTTGCGGCTCCAGCTCCTGCAACTTTGTAATGATGCCATCAGACTCCATGCGCGATTGATGAATGGAAAATGCCACCTGCATTTTGTAAAGCCTTTCCGAGTCAGCGAAATTTCCGGTGAATGGCATGACCATTTCAAAATATCGGTATGTTGGCAGCAGGAGGGCCGGATCAATGGGTTGGCCGTTGGCATCCAGTTTGACTTCTGCTTCTTCCGTTTCTTCGGGCACAGGGGCGTCCGCAGGATCAGGAATTTTCCCGGTTTCAATCAGATGCCCCACCAAACGATCACGTTCGGCGGGATAAAGAAGGTGGCCTGCTGAAAAACCGCCGATAACCAAGATGGCCGGTATCAGGTAGAGGGCTGCGAAGGTAAGCGCCTTTTTGATCATGACATGCGTCCTTTGGTTCGGCCAATTCGGGGTGTAAGCGACTGGAACCGTGCAAAGTCACATGATGGCCCGGCTTTTGCAAAATAAGAGCATGAGACATGCCAAGTACATCATCCTGGTGATTTTTTGTGGCCTTGGCCCGTTTTGGGCCACGCCGCTGCGCGCAATGGGAACCCCTGACTGCGAGGCAATGGCCGCGCAATTGGGCGCTCAGGCGGGTTTGCCCGAGGGCCTGCTGCCTGCCATCGCGCGCATTGAGTCTGGCTTGGCCCTAGAAGGTGGGACAAGAGCTTGGCCTTGGACGCTGAATACAGCGGGGCAGGGGCATTATTTTAAGACCAGTGCTGATGCGATGACCTATTTGCAGGCGGTGTTGGAAAATGGGCAACGCAATGTCGATATTGGCTGCATGCAGATCAACTATCGCTGGCATGGCGAGAACTTCCCGTCGCTCGCGGCGATGATGGATCCGGTTCAAAACATCACCTATGCCATCGAGTTTTTGAAATCATTGCACGCGGAATCTGGCAGTTGGAGTGCCGCTGTTCAACGCTATCATTCAAATGATCCGAACCGAGGCAACGCCTATCACACACGTTTTCTGGCAGCGTTGGACCGGGTTCAAAACGGCGAGGCCGGCCAAACCCAGTTCGCGGCGGATGTGGCCAGCTCTGCGGTGATGTCGTCGGATGTTGAGGGCTTGTATGCAACCTATTTGGGGGGGGCAGACGGCCCGCTTGTGCCCGGCATCAACTCGCTTGGCAGTGCTGGCAAGGAAGACGCCTACGAACGCTTGCTCGCGGTCCTTGCCGCTGCGGATGCAGAGGCGTTGCCGCCGGTGACAGCGCCTGTTGTCTTGGTCAAGCGGACTGAGCGCGGCGAGATTGGCCGCCGTTGGGAAGATGTAGAAGGCTTTCGCAGCTTCTTTCGTGCTCAGCCTGCTGGCTGAAACTGCGAGCTTAGCGCAGGAAGTCAAACAGAGATTGCTGGCTGATCTTGGCAAAAGCCTGTTGCGTGGCGTCCCGGTTCAGCAACAAAGTTTGCAGTTTTGTAATGAGTTCAGCCATGTCCGCATCGGCGATTTCCGACTTGGTCTTTTGAACAAACAGCGACTGCTCTTCCAAGTTTGACTTTTGCACCTGCGCGGCGTTTGCGTAGGCGCCAACCTTGGCGCGCTGGATCGAAACGTGACCGCTCGCGGTCGACAGAAGACCGATCGAGCTTGCGATCGATTGATCGGCATCCGCCAGCGTTTGCGAAGGCCCCGCGTCACGGCCAGTGGCGTCCAAAGGGGTCAAGGTCAACGCACCGCGCAGCTGAGCCTCGGCTGTTTTCTGACCCGTAACCTCATAATCTTTGATGGAAATGGTGCCATTTTTCTCATCGGTCAAGACGAGGCTACCGTTGGCTGCGTTCACGGTGGCGGTGATCCCTGTCTTTGCAGTTAGTTTGTTTATGGCATCCTTCAGGGCAACGGGGGAACCATCGATGATCTGCGCTGAAATCCGGGCGCTGCCCCCACTTCCAGAAAGTGTGAAGGCTTGCGGCATCGGGGTGCGTCCCGCCTGGGCAGACAGTCTTACCCCGCCCGGGGCCTCGAATGCGGCCGATGTTTTCAGACTGCTGGCGCTCTCCAGCGCTTGGGACAGGCCGCGCAAAACCTCAAAAACAGAAATCGGTCCTTCGTCGCTCTCGATCCGCATAAAGGCAGTCAACCCATCGACACCTGTCGAAAGCTGGGTGCTGTCTGAGACTTCAACTTTGTGCTGGCCCAGATCGCCTTGATAGGTCACGCGCCCGTCCAAGCCTTCGCTGAAGGCCGGACCTTGTGTGTGAAATCCGCCAAACAAAGGTTGGCCTGCCGCATCCTTGGTATTGGCCAACGAGAGAAGGTTTTCGGAAATCTGATCCACTTCGATGCGCATCGCCATGCGGTCGGTTGACGAGTAGGTATCGTTGGCACCTTGGATGGCCAGTTCGTTGGCGCGCGTAATGAGTGTCTGGACTTGCGCCAGCACATTATCCGCAAGGTTCAGCCGGCTTTCGGCGCTGTTCACATTCAGCTTATAGCGCTGGATCCGCGCGTCGATTTCCTCAGCGGCTGAGAGCCGGGCAGTTTCCACCGGCGCGACTGAAGGAGAGATTTCCTTTTTGCCCGTCGCGATCTGCTTTTGATAGCCGACAGCCATTTCATTCATCTGACCCAAAAGCCGCACCGTTTGCTGATTGAAGTGTTTGGTGCTGATTGCCATGTGAGGCCCCCATGAATTACGAAATTGCGTCGAGCAGCGATTGCAGCAACTCGGTTGATGTGCGCAGAACGCGTGCCAAAGCTTGGTAGGCTTGTTGCTGTTCCAGAAGTTTTGCCGCTTCAGTATCCAAGTTCACACCCGAAAACTCTGCGTCCTGCTGCACAGCTGCATCCTGGCGTGCTTGCGCTTCGCTGGCGCTTGTCTTCGTTGCGCGGGTCTTGGCGCCCACCTCGGTCACAATCGCGCCAAAGCGCTCACGAAAGCCGCCTTCGCCTGTCTGTGCGTTTCTGGCTTGAAGCCCCATCAGCGCGGTGATGTTGGTCGCGTCACCGGTGCCCTTAAGGTTTGCAGCAACGTTGAACTGGTCGCCCGTGATAAGTGCGCCGTTCAGTCGGAACGTGTGACCCGCAACGGAAAAAGTGCCGTCTTCGCCCAGGTAGCGTGTGGCCATGGCGCTGCCGGTCGATTGATCGAAAATCTCAACACGACCACTCGTGGCGTCCATCACCCGAAAGGACAGGTTGGGTGCAGCTTGCTCTTGTTGGGTGTTTGCCGGGCTTAACGCGCTGGCGATCATGCGGGCGCCAGTGCCGGTTACAAGGACAATCAAGTCTTCATTCGGCACACCGGACAAGCGCAAACGACTGCCGTTCTGAGCGCTGCTTGCGCCTAACAAGGCGATCGGGTTGCCGTCAACAGAGTCAAATCGCAAGCCATCATCCGTCAAGGTGACTTGGGCGCCTGCGGTGACCAAACGTAAGTTTGCCGCACCTGCACTTGCCAGAAACCCTAATGTGGTTTGGTCATTGCCCGCAGCCACAAGCTGGACCCGCGCTGCGCTGGTCCCCTCTGCCAAGGCTCTAAAGGTTACCCCTGTTGGCAGTCCAGTCGCCGTAAAGCTGTCGGCGGTTCGATTGTAAAGGACTGTCACATTCGTGACGGATTCCCCATAGGCGAGTTTCAGCGCGAAGCTGGTATCGCCCAAGGGTTTGCTAAACACTTGTCCGGTGATCTGACGCGAGGCCTCTGACGTTAGGCCAAAAGCGGCTGCCATATTCGTGGGCGTGTCCGCAGACAGCGCGAGCGCCTGACCCGAAAGGCTGCCACCTGTCGCGGATATCTGCAGTCGATTTGCGCTGTCGAAATAGGCTGTGATGCGATTGGCCTCTGGCCCGAGGACACGTACCTCGTTATCCACCATTTCAAGCTGATAGGTTTCGCGTCCAAGTGTGACCCCGATGACGCTGCCATTTGCTGGCAAACCAGAAAGCGGCAGCGGCGCCCCTGTCATCGAGGGAACGCTGCCCAAGCCGCGCAGAGCATTTGCCATGGCTTGGGCCACGGTGGCAGACTTCAAATCTGGCAGCGTGCTGGCCTTCACGCTGACCGACAGGCCCCCAAGGTTCAGCGAGAGCGTGGTCGCCCCAACCGCAGCCGAAAGGCCATCCGCACTGGACTCATTGCCATCCAGGCCTTCGGTCAGGTTGAAACCTACCTCTTGCCAACCGCCAGCAGAGTCACGCGTGCGGCTCATCAGGCCCTGCGTGAACGCATCTGTTTGGCTTTGCACCGCGGCTGCGCCATTGAAGCTTACCGAAAAGTCCGATGCCGAGGTAAGTGTGACTGTGCCGCCGACTCGAACGGCCGAGTTGCCGCTCACCCCGCCAAGGGTCAGCGCAGTGGCATATAGCTCACCATCTTCATCGACCGCACCAATGGTGAACTCGCCACCGCTTGCTGTGACCTGTGCCAAAGCAAGATCATCACCAAGGTCGCTGGAAAGAACCAACCGCGTGCCATCTGCACCGAGAAGGGCGGAGAAGCCAGTAAAGGCGCGTTGTGCATTGATCGCGGTCGCTAGTTCGCTGAGCGAGCCGTTTGCTACACCCGAATTGATGGTGATCGGGGTCGTGTTCGCGCCGGTGATCTGGAATGAGATCGTGCCATCCTTGATGTCGCTCAGGGCAACCCGTGTGCTTGCACGAGCCGCAAGGCCGGTGTCGGCAGATTGCCCTTGCACGAGGGACGCAATGTAGCCTGCCATGGTCCCTTGCGGCAGGGCGATGGTGCTTGCTTCTCCTTCAAGCCTCAGCGTCAAGCTGCCCGCTTCGCTGGATCGAAGCGGTAAACTGCTGCCAGCTTTCTGGAACGGCGCAAAGCCCGCGCCTGAAATCGTCAATGTCGCGCCGCCCGTAGGACTGACGCGGTCCACCGTCATGCCACGATAAGAGGTGTTCAAGTAGTCTGCGCGATATTCCGCGTCGGGCAAGAAACCATTGGCCGCAGTCAAGTAGCGGATGACATCGGCCTGACTGAGCGCGGTTCCGGCAATCTGCACGCCTTCGCGCGTAAAGATCTGAATGTCACTGGCCGCGGAAATGCGAGGGGTTACAAGGCCACTGGCTCCACCAAGGCTTCCGCCGGAGAAACTGGCGGTTTCTGCGGCAAGGGTCAAATTCGTACCGGACCCGGCAGCGTGCAAACCCAGATCCGCCAGACTAAAAGCGCCTGCCTTCAAGGCCCCTGTGTTCAAAGCCTGTGCAATGCGTTCGATTGTCTTGGCATCGCCTGCCAATGCGGAATTGTCAGGCCAAGCGAAAGTATGGGTGCCTGCAAAGGCACCTCCAGCTAAGGTCACCGTCAAGCTCGCCGCTGCAGTTGTTTGAGCACTGCTAAGCGTAAAGCTGATTTGCTCTTGCCGGGTCAGTGAGGCGAGATCAGCCCGAACCGTGCCAGCCGGAATGATCCCCAACACGCCGTTTTCGCGCAGCCTTGCCCCTGCAAGAGAGGACAGGTCATTGCCCGTCACGTCCGAAAGCAGCGGAAGATCCGTCGGGGTGATCGGATTGCCGCCGACCACGCCAAGCGACGCACTGCCTAGATTGGACGCGTTTGCGCTCGCCATTATCATCGAGGCCGCCGCCAGTTCTTCGGGACGTGTCAGCAAGAAGCGCAGGTTTGCAGCCTTGCCGATCGATGGTGCCAAGGTGAAGCTGTCTCCATTCGCCGGCTGCCCGGAGATATTGACGCTCACCCCGTCTAAGGTGATCTTGGACTTCGGCGTCTGAAGGACGCTGCCATCGGGCTTTGTGCCTACCCAACCAGATTTGGCGGCATCATAGGTGAAGGTCACAGGCTGGGCGTCGGCGGGTGTGATCTGTGCGGCAGTTATACTGGTCGAAAAATCCCCCAGATTGGTTGGCGCGCGCGCAATCGCCCAGCTGTCAGCGCTGAACATCAGCCCGCCGGGCTTGCCATCCAGCGATAAGCCCTGTGCATGTACAGCGTTAAAATCCTGAGCCAGTTGCTTGGCAAGGGCGTCCAGCTTGTTCAAGGTCAGTGAAACCGTGTCATAAGCGGCAATCAGCCCGGCAAGCCGGCCGGATGTGACCTCTTGCGTTTCGGCTATGTTTCCATTTTGCCCTGCCAACACAAACAATCGATCATCTGTGCGTTGCAGCGCCACGGAACCTGCTTCGGTGGCTGTCCCGAGGATCGGCCCATTTCCAGATGCGCCCAGCCGCACGCGTGCAGCGCCGTTTGACAGGGTGTCAACCGTCAAGCCCACATATTGCGACAGATCTGCCAGTGCCTGGTCGCGCGAATCCAGAATGGAATTGGCACCTGAACCGGCGGCACTGGCGACCACCTGTCGCTGTGTATTTCGAAGCCCTGTCAGCAAGGAGTTCATCTCGCCCACAGTGATTTCGGCTTGGGCGAAGATTTGATCTTTGAGGTCAGACAGTGCTGAGGAAGTTCGGGAAAATGCGCCTGCCAAAGCAGTGCCTTGGCTGATCGCGACCACGCGACCTGACAGGTCTGCGGGGGATTGAGTGATTGAGTTCAGGCCGTCAAAGAACTCTTTTAGGAAAAAGTTAATGTCATAGTCATCCGGCAAGATCGTCGATTCAAGTGCCTCATGGCTGACCCGGCTTGCGTCTGCCTCTGCAAAGTCCGACGTTGCGCTGCGGCTTCTGGCCGCCAGAAAGACGTCAAACGCGCGGCCGATATCGCTGACTTGAACGCCTAAGCCAGTCTGATCGGAAATCGTCGTAATGTCATTCTGGCCCGCAGAGACTTCGCGCATATTGACTTCGCGCCGCCGGTAACCCTCGGTGTCAATATTGGCAATGTTTTGCCCGGTGACCGAGAGCGCCTTGCGATAGGCTTGGATCCCACTGGAAGCAATGTCGAGCAGGCTGGCCACGCGATCACTCCTTCACTTTCGGCAAAGCCCCAGAAAACTGCGCGTAAAGCGCGCTGGCAATGCCAAGATCGGCCTGACCGGCAACGGACTCTGCGTATTCGGCATCCAACATCGATTGGAAGGAGTCGTCTTTTTTGCTGTCAAATAGGCCGTCGGCCAATTGGGTCTGATGGCCTTGCGCCAAGATCATCCGAACGAACATCGATTCAAACGCTTCGGCGGCCTGACGCAACTCCTCTGGGCCAGCGTTCTTGGCCGAGATCGCAGGTCGACCAAAGGCGCTGTCGGTGCCAAGAGAAGCCTGGGGAAGGGGGGGCATCTTGTCCATTGGGCTCAGATCACGATGAGTTCAGCGTGCAAGGCACCTGCTTCGTGCAGAGCGTCCAAGATTGCCACAAGATCAGACGCCGAGGCTCCAACCGCGTTGATCGCATCCACCAAAGAGGACAGAGAAACGCCCGCATCAAACACAAAGGCACGCGCTGTCTCTTCGTCGACGGCAATCTCGCTGTCTGGTGTCACCGTGGGGGCAGCCGGGGTAATGACGGTTTGATTGTCGTTCATCGCCACGTTGGAATTGGGTGTCACACTGGGGTCTTCGTTGACCTTCACGGTCAATGACCCATGCGTGACCGCTGCGGGCGTCACACGCACATTGCCGCCAATGACAATGGTTCCGGTGCGCGAGTTTACGATGACAGTCGCGGGAGGTTCCGCCTCTTTGACGTCGATGTTCTCAAGCAAGGACACAAACGAAACACGCTGTGCCGCATCTTGCGGTGCGCGCACCCTGACCGAGCTTGAATCCAACGGCACTGCGACGCCTGCGCCAAAGAGCTCGTTGATGGCCTCTGCCATGTTGTGCGACGCGGTGAAATCGCCGCGGTTCAGGTTCAGGATCAAATGGTCTGCTTCCAAAAAGCCCGTCTCGACCATCTTTTCAACCGTCGCCCCGCCCAAGACCCGGCCCGTCGTCGGAATGTTCACCACCAAGGACGATTGATCTGCGCCCTCGACTCCTAGGCCTCCAACCACCAGATTGCCCTGCGCAATCGCATAGGTTTCGCCATCTGCACCAAGAAGCGGCGTCATCAGCAAAGTGCCACCCCGCAGCGACTTTGCCCCGCCGACCGTGGACACCGTGACATCCATTTTTTGGCCGGGCTTGATGAACGGCGGCAGTTCCGATGTCACCATCACGGCAGCTGCGTTCTTCGCATTCAAACCTGCCGTGTCTGTCACAATCCCAAACCGCGACACCATCGCTTGCATGGACTGCAAGGTAAGCCCGTTGCCACCATCACCGGTTCCTGCCAAGCCCACGACAATCCCGTAACCAACCAACTGGTTTCCGCGCACACCGGCGATCGACGCCACGTCCTTTATCCGCTCTGCCACAGCAGCGCTTGGAACCAGCAGAACCAAGGTAGCGAACGCAAGACGCAGAAAACGTTTCATGATTGCGTCCTTTAGAACGGATTGACGGCAGTTAAGGTTCGGCCCAGCCAACCTTGTTTGCCGGTGTCCGCCAGTTCACCCGCGCCGATATACTTGATGTCGGCGTTCGCAATACGGTCTGATTGAACGACGTTGTCGGACGAAATATCCTCCGGTCGCACGATACCTTGGACGCGAATGTACTCATCGCCGTTGTTCAACGTGAGGCGCTTTTGGCCAAGGATTTCAAGGTTCCCGCCCGGCAAAACACGTATCACGTGGACAGAAACTTGGCCCGTCAAGGAGTTGGACTGTGCCGCCGACCCAGATCCCGTGAAATTCTGACCGCCGCCTGTCGCAAGCTCACCGCTTGCGGATGTGGCCAACAACGGCAGTGTCAAGTTTGTGCTGCTGGTCTTGGTGGACGCCGCATTTTGTGACTTCGTTGCCGAGAAGCTTTCGGTAAAAGCAATGGTCAAGATGTCCCCGACACGCGCGGCGCGTCTGTCCGTAGCAAAGAGACCGACCTGCGCGCTTGAGTAAATCGCGCCACTCGGCATTGCCGAGGGATCAATCTCCTCTGGCATGTTATAGATCGGCTGGTAGTCTTCGCTTGCCCGCTCCTCAACGACCTCGGAGCAGGCTGTGAGTGCCAAGAAGATCAGCCCAAGCTTGAAACTAGATGTCGTCATCACGCGACCTCCGATCAAAGATTGTTCGAGACGTAGCGCATCATCTCATCAACTGCGGTGATCGATTTCGAGCTCACTTCATAGGCGCGTTGGGTTTCGATCATGTCGACGAGTTGCTGAACGACATTGACGTTCGACCCCTCAAGGAAGCCCTGGGTAATCTTCCCAAAGCCACCTTCAAACGGGTTGCCTTCAATTGGGCCACCCGAAGCAGGCGTCTCCACTGCAAAGCTCTCGCCAATCGGCTGCAGACCGCGTGGGTTGATGAAATCCACAAGCGTCAGTTGCCCCACTTCTTGAGGTTCTGCCTGCCCGCCGACCAATACGGACACGACGCCGTTTGCACCCACGTTGATCTCCGTCGCGCCCTCGGGAATCTGAATTTCGGGTTGAACAACATACCCTGACGCCGTGGTCAAAGTGCCTTCCGCATCCCGGGAGAATGCACCATTCCGCGTGTAACCCATGCGCCCATCAGGCAATAGAACTTGAAAGAAACCCTGGCCATCAACGGCCAAATCCATCGAGTTCTCTGTGCTGATCAAATTGCCCTGAGTGTAGAGCTTGTCGGTTGAAACCAACCGTACCCCAGTGCCGATGGTCGCGGACGATGTCAGCATTGTTCCGTCGGAAGTTTGCGCCCCACCTGATCGCATGACCTGATAAAGCAGGCTTTCAAAGTTGGCGCGATCTCGCTTAAAGCCGTTTGTATTTACGTTTGCCAGATTGTTGGCAATGACCTGCATCTTGATCTGCTGAGCGTTGAGACCCGTGGTCGCAACATGCATAGCGCTTGAAGACATGGCTCAAGTCCTTTTGAAACTGCTATGTCTTCTGTTGCAAACACCGTGCCATAGTCTCAGAAATTTGTTATTCGTTGGGCAGCCGCAAAAGTTGCGCGCCGCCTTCATCCAAATCTTTTGCAGCCGAAATGAGCTTCATATTGATTTCAAACTGCCGTTGCATCTCCATCGAGAAAACAAGTTCTTCAACGGGATTGACGTTCGACGCTTCAAGCGCATTCTGCATGATCTTGCCAGATTGATCCGGTGTGATCGCTGTTCCGTCTGAATATCGAATGTGCCCGTCAAGATCTTTAGCCATCTTGGAGACTGGAGCAGTGGTCGAAATGAACCCTACAGAGACGAACTGTCCAACCTCTGCTTGAAGGGGGTTCACCAAGACCTCGCCGATCTGGGTGATCTGAATCTCTCGAAATGCCGGAATCTCAATTGGCTGCATTGCGCTCGACATCATGACACTGCCAGCGCCGTCAATCAACTGACCCTCAGAGTTGGTTTTGAGATCTCCGCGACGGGAAAGCGCAAAGTTTCCCGCGCCAGGATCTACAATGAAGTATGAGTCATTGACCAATGCGATGTCCGTCGCGAGATCGGACGGCGCGATCGCGCCTTGTTCCTCGGAGAACTGATTGGCTCCCATTTCCAATGCGAATGCACGCGGGCTAAGCTGGCCGTCTTCCAGCATAAAACCGCTACCCCCCTCGTTCTGCATTTCACGACGGAATCCCGGAACCGCCATATTGGCTAAGTTCTGGGATGTCGTGAACCGAATGTCATAGAGGTTTCGTATTGAGTTCAGTGCAGTATGGATCATGCGGTCCATTTCAACGACCCCTCTCTAGTGATATTACATTCGGATGTTGATGATGGTCTGCGTCAAGGTCGTCGTCGTTTCGATCGCCTTCGCTGCAGCTTGGAAGTTGCGCTGCGCAGTAATCAGGTTCACCAATTCTTCTGTGATATCCACGTTCGAACGCTCCAGCGAACCCGACTGAACACTACCAAAGCCCTCGGAGCCAGCCTCGCCCACTTGCGGTGAACCAGATACCGCTGTCTCCACATAAGTGGCGTTACCGACCTGTTTTAGACCGTTCTGGTTGTTGAACGAGGCGACTACAATCTTTCCCAACGGGTTGTTTTGCCCATTGGTGTAGTTGGCCCGGATCGTCCCCGCGCTATCAATTTCCAAGCCATCAAGACGACCAGACGTAAAACCGTCTTGCTCGACCGAGAGAACCGAGAAGGGTTGTGCATATTGGGTAGATGCAGAGAAATCCACCGCCAGAGAAATCGAGAAACCATCGCCTTGTTGCTCGAAACTCACCATATTCTTTGGGCTGACCAGTTTACCCGTCTTGTCAAAGGTCAACTCGCCTTCATCAATATAGAGGGGGTAGTATCCTGACACCATGTTCTCTGGCGGAGTGGTGACCACATTGCCGTCTGGATCCACATAGAGTGCAACGCCATCGGCGTTTTTGGCTTGCACAAGATTATAGATCTTCGGGATCGCACCGACGCCCAAAGGCACATCGTCAAGCCCAAGCCGGGAAGTGCCTTTGACTTTGATTGTTGAGGCATCACCGGTCGTGCCAGTTATAAAGGTGAAGCTGTTCGTTGCCGCCGAATAGCGCACCGTCACGCCGCCCACACCTTCGCCAGTCACGGGGTCGGAAATCTGGTTGATTCTCTCCTCAAGCGCGGTGGCGAGGGTTGTACCCACATAGTTCCCCGCTGGAATTTCAATCACGCCAGAAATCCCGTTCACCGAAATGTTGAAGATGTTCTCGCCACCGTTTCCGGTCAGTCGGAATACATTGGTCAGATCACCTTGCGCTGCCCTGCCCGTTGCGATTGCAGACTGTGCTGCCAAGCCTCGCCCGGCGTTGAAGAGATAGTCAGACTTTGTAACGCCAAATCCAAGAACAGAATTCTCACCACCACCGATGATCCGATTCTCAAGATTTATGACTTCGCTCGCATCAACCGTTCCATCACTGTTTAGCGTCCTGCGACCGATTTGAATATTTGAAGCTTTTTGGGAATTGGAAACACCAATGGCGCCATTCTCGGCGATATTCTCGCCGGTGGTACCAGAGTTGATTACAAAGGACTTTGTGTCAGACTTATATCCGACCGTGACTCCGTAGCGTTTGTCGTTCAACTGGATTTCTTCGCCGTCTGCGACAAAGCTCTCAGCCGACAAGATCTCCCCACCACGGATTAGCACCTGGGTCGCATTTCCGCTGTCAGGGATGCCGAGGTTGTTTGTATCTTGAGCGTCTGACGATCCGTAAACTGTGAACGAATTGAAGTTGGACCCAGTTCCGGTCCCAAGAATCGTACGATCGACGGAGAACTGGAGCCTTTGGTTAACGCCATCATAAGACACTTTGATGGCGGGGTTGGTCTCGTCCACCCAGTTTAGTTTATTAACCAAGTTGATTCTTGTTTCTGAGTTCGCAATGGTCGTTGTGCTGGTGCCATCATAAACAAAATTTGTTAGACCTAGCGAACTGACGGCGGACTGTTTCGTTCCAGAAGACGGATTGAACAGCAGACTGATGGCGGCGTCGTTGTTGCCAAATACAAAGGCGGTTGCAGGCAAATTCAGGCCCGAAGCGTCGATCTTGATCTGCGTATAATCTACTGCAGGGGTAACGGACGAGTCGGTCACAGTCACACCGTTAGAGTTGATCAGCTGTAATGTGCGCCCATTGAGCGAGGTCCCGAATTGCCCGTTGGTGGGACCCCGCAACTGAACGGTTGCAGATTCAGGATTATAGCTGGCCTTCGGGACCAGAAGGGTAATCTCCTTTTTAAGCGGATCGTAGGAAAGCTTGTTCGCGTTGACCGGTGCCGCCAATGCGACGCGCTGATCGAAGTTCGAAATCACGAAGGCATGCTCATAGGACGTATCGGATGTTTTTCTGTTGGCATCAGTGCCGATCTCACGCAGCACAATCTTGGAACTGTTAAAGGTTGTGACGACCCCCTCAGTCCCATTCTTGGCACCTTCAAAAAACGCTTCAACGTCTGATGATGGGTTAAAGAGCAGATTGATTGCTCCGTCGCTTGAACCATATGAAAATCCAGTCTCTGACAGTGCCAATCCGGAAGCATCAATCTGAATCTTTGTGTAGATGCCCTCGGTAACGCCTGCTGAGTCAATCAGGCGCAACGTTCGGCCATTCAACAGCGCCCCAAACTGGCCAGTGGTCGGACCTTGCAGCTGAATTGTGGCTGACTTTGGATCATAGTCTGCCGACTTTACGTACAACGTGATTTTGTTTTGCGTCGGGTCATATGTAAGCGTGTTAGTACCATTGGCAGTCGTCAGGGGTATGCTGCCATCAAAGACCGACAAAGAAGGCTTATTGCCAAAGTTGGAGTATGCGAGAAATTTGGTTTCACTTGCGGCGGTGATACCTGCCGTCCCAACATTGTGATCAAGCTGAATGATTGCAGGCGCGCTCGGGGGTGTCGAGATTTTTTCTCCCACTGCGCGTGTGAACAGTCGTCCATCCAGACCCAGGGTCGCTGCACCATTGTTCCCAGTTGGATCGATATAATCATTCAGGGTTGCATTGATGCGTTGTTGGACATGCACCAGAAATTCATCTTTTGTGAAGTCAGGGGAGGCGCCGTCGATGGCAATGCCCGCGAGTTCCGAAACAGACGTCTCCTTCAGAAGATCAACGGTAATTCTGTTCTCACCAAGGGAGACCGGACTTCCGTCGGTTCCAAGTTTAAAAAGATCGATTGTCAACTCGTCGTCCACGTTCTGAACAATCTGAAACTTCTTATCATCGCCATAGGCTTCATTAATCGCGCGCTCAACTTCTGCCGCAAGCTGGGTTGCGTTGTACTTTCCCGGTCTTAAATTAATAGACACTGGGGCGTCACTGTCATCAACGTTGACCAGCAAGAAGTCCTTGCCCCAGAAAACGCCGGAATTCGTGTTGCCACCCTCTTCCGTGGCGGGGAACATGAGTGGATCCGTCACAATCTCAATGAGCTTGTCGCCTTCTTCGCCAAAGTCAAAGCCAGCTTGTTCACCCTGAATGGACGCTGGCTGTGAGTTCACCTTTGTGCGAAGATCGTCGAGCTTATAAAGAGGTGCGCCCTTTCCTTCCAGGAAGTAGTTGTCATCAGGAACCTGCGTGGTCTGATTTCCGAAACGGTCTACGAAAATCTGCTTACCGTTATCATTCACAGCGGCGACCAGATTTGGATCGATCACTGTGTCATCAATAACAAGCCGAGTGTCGTATTTGTTCGTCGGATCCGACGCAGAAGCATTTTGCGTCTTGATGAAATAGATTGTCGCAATGGTCGGGTTTCCAAGGTCGTCAAAGATGGTGATCGACGTGGAGTTGGTATAGCTTTCGGCGTCACTCGGATCAAAAACATAGCCGTTTGCGAATTTTGGAAGATTCGTGACAACCGGTGCATCAGCGGGCACGTTGACGCCAAGGCGAATATTTGAGGTTGCGTTCGGGTCGCCGGACGTCACTGGGAGTTTTAGCGGCACGGCGCTGTCGAGGTCTTTGGCCGTGACAGATCCGTCGGTGTTCACCGGGTAAGTCAGCAAATACTGTCCCGAGCTATCGACAACATATCGGTCATTGTCCACGTTAAACGACCCATTGCGGGTGTAAACGGTCTGGGACGAAGTGAGCGAGGGCTTTAGCGCAAAGAAGCCCTGACCAGAGATCGCGAGGTCCAGTGCGTTCAGTGATGAAGCAATGTTGCCTTGGGTGAATTGCTGCTTAATGCCCTTTAGGATAGCACCCGAGCCAATTGACGAAGATGAGTTCTGCAATGGAGACGTCGCGAAGATGTCGCCAAATTCGGCACGGCTTCTTTTGAAACCGGTCGTTCCGACGTTGGCGATGTTGTTGGACGTGGCCGAGATATCTGATTGCGCGCCGTTAAGTCCGGTCAGTGCTGTGTAGAATGACATGAGTTTTGCCTTTCGGTGCGAGGATCAGCGGAACTTGGTGATGTTGCTTGTGGCGATCTCGCCGTAATCTTGAACGTCGAGCATGATGTCATTGGTTCTGTCTGCGACAGCTGAAGTCGCCAGAACCTTCGCAAAAACAGAGGGTTGCAAGACTTGCTGTCCACCGCCTGTGTTGGCCGTTACTTCCAGTTGAATGGGGTTGCCTTTAGCAAGTACTTCGGGCGGAATTGTCGCCCAACTGAACCCAACAAGGCCGGATGGCTGGCTCCCAAGATCGACTTCGTGCAGCAACTCGCCAGTCACTTTGTCAGAGAAAGATATGCGTGTTGTGCTCGAGGCAGCGGGTAGATCGATCACACCATGGATCTCACCTTTGTCATCCGGACGTGCCGTTGTGCCGGGCACCAGTACTGAATGACCAAGAAGATTAGACGCTGTCGCAACCCGCATCTTCTTCATTTCATCTGCGAGCGCGGTAATTCCGGTAGATATCTCGCGGATCCCGGTCACGCTTGAGAACTGTGCCATTTGAGCGATAAAATCGCCGTTCTCCATAGGCGCAAATGGATCTTGGTTCTGGAGCTGCGTGGTCATCAATTTCAGAAACTCGTCCTGACCGAGATTTCGGTTTCCAAGCTTTGCGTTCGGTTTGCTGCCCGATGTCGTGGAAATCCCCAGTTTTTCGAACAGTGCCTGTTGCGCTGCGTTGTTGGAGTCAATTGTCGCCATAGTAGTGGATCCTTTTCGGATTAGCGGCCCATGCTGATCGTGCGCATCATCAGCGTACGTAGCGTCGACAGGACTTCGAGATTGTTTTGATAATGGCGGGATGCTTCGAGCATCTCGACCATCTCTTCATCGGTATCTACCGCGGCGCGATAGATGTAACCTTGTTCATCGGCTTTTGGATGGTCAGGCGCGTATGTTTTGCCGGGCTCGCGATCGAGCGCGACAATGCCTTCAATTCCAACGGTCGCAAGGCCTGACTTGTTGACCTTTTCCGAGAACTGCGCCGCAAATACGGGGCGAAGGGCTTTGTAGGCCTCAGCGGACGATGAGGCGACGGTGTTAGCATTCGCTAGGTTCGAAGCGATGGTATTTAGGCGCGTCATCTGCGCCGACATTGCCCGGGATGCTACGTCAAAGACCGAATTGACCTTATCCAATTTTTACTCTCCCTTGATAGCGGATTCTAGGCCGCTGATCCTACGGTTCAGAAAACCGAGAGATGTTTGGTACCGAATAACGTTCTCCGAGAACTGCACCTGCTCGACAGCCAGTTCGACAGTATTGCCATCCAGCGAAGGCTCGGTCGGAACACGAAATTTAAGATCAGTTGCCCCAGCCCCGCCGACCTGGGGAATGTGGCGCGCATCAGTTGTGCGAAGTGGATCACCACTAGCCATTCGCTTGTCCAGCTCTTGCGCGAAGTTGAAGTCACGAGCTTTAAAATGCGGCGTTGCCGCGTTTGCGATGTTCGACGCCAGAATCTCATTTCGCTTATTGCGAAGCCCGAGGGCTTGCGCATGAACGTTCAAAGAGGCGGAGATGCTGTCCATGTTTGTCTTCTATCGGGTTGCGCTTGATGATGTTCTGCGGTCGAGTTGGATCGGAATTTGCAAGCGCAGTGCCAACTTGATGACAAGGAGCGAAAAAAGATGTTACCCACTTCCAAGGGCCGCGAAACCGCGCGCCGCGCAACCGGATCGCCCGCTGATCCAAAGCTTAGCCCTAAGTTGGAACGCGCGCGCGAAAAGACATTATCTGCGTTGGGGCGACTGTCCCTTTCAGATGCGCTTGTGCAATTGAAGACAGTTTTTGAAACCCAGAAAACGGAAGAGGGACGGCTTGCAAATTTGTCCGCTCAAACATGGATTCTGCGTCGGCGCCTTGAAGCCTTGCGCAAGGGGCAGCCAGGCCCTGACGTGCAGAGTTTTATGCAGACGAACCCGGAAGGGTCCCAGAAGCTCAAGCTGCTGGCCTTGAGGTCAGTGCAGCCCGTCGCGGATCCAAGCGCGCCAGCTAAAGATGACTCTGTCGCTGTGGAGTCGCTCGATGTGGAGCAAAAATCTTGGCAAAGAGTGCGAATTGTGGTCGAGGCAGAAGTCAATGGGATGGTGTTTTTTGAAGGCTCGATGATTGCTGTGAAAGTGGAAGACGCGGGGCGGCTGGTGGCTGCGGGCAAGGCAGAGATTGTTGAGGAGCCAAGCACACATGAGCTACCCCCACCTATTTCTGCAGTTGGCGCCAAGAAACCGCGCAGCGAACAAAAACCTGGCGGCACTGCGAATGAAAAGAAGGCGCGCCCTCAGAAGTAACCTTGCACCGACCGATCGTGCCAAGAGTATCGGTGAAGCGCTGTCCAGATAATCTCTTGGTTATGGCTCGGTTCAAATGGTGTTCTGATTTGAAATAGAACCTCTTTTCTTCCCGCATTGCCGTGCTCGTGAACGTTGGCACGCTTCTTGCGGATAGCCATCAAATCCATTGGTCCAAGGAGCCAACACATGTACGGAACCATTCGATCAGGCATGGCGACCGCAATGCACGAACTGGCGGTAATATCGAACAACATTGCGAACGCTGGATCCACGGCCTTCCAGCGCAGCAACGTCAGTTTTTCGGATCTCTATGGATCGGCGTCAGCAGAGTCAGTTCAGCGCCTTTCAACGGGGCTTGGTAGTGCCGTGGAATCCACCCGACGTAGCATGTCCCAAGGCAACCTTGTGAACCGTGATGGGGTCCTGAATCTCGCTTTGTCAGGCAGCGGTCTTTTCGTCACTGCGCCGCCGACCACGGACGGAGCCATAAGTGATCGCCGGACGTTCACGCGGAATGGCGAGTTCTCCCTGGACGCGGATGGCGATCTTCGCTCGACAGATGGATCCTATGTGATGGGGTTCCCTGCTGATTTGGGCGAAGGAGCAGCCCTAACACCTGCAGCTCTGACCAAGCTTAATGTGAAGTTTGAAGATGAAGGGTCGAAACTGTCAGCCCTTGAGATCAACAAAGATGGTTCCATTTACGGGACCTATGGCCAAACTGTGAAGCGGCTTGGGCAAATTGGTCTTGCAAACTTTGCCAATCCATTAGCCATGAGACCGATGGGCCTCGCACGGTTTGAGCCCACTGTTAACTCGGGCGATCCGGCCTATGGAATTGGCGGGGCTGATGGCTACGGTCAGGTGCAAAGCGGGGCACTTGAAACATCTAACGTTGATATGACGGTTGAGATGACAGGAATGATCCGTGCCCAACAGCAATTCTCCGGCGCAGCCCGTATTCTTCAGACCAACTCCGATATGATTGAAAAGCTCACACAGCGTTGATCTTAGACGGTGGTCTATAAGGGAGCTGACGGCGGTTTCGCAGAAGGGTCACAATCTTAGGATTGTGGCCCTTTCGCTTGTTCAGGCCAATGGGAGAATTATGGATAAATCGATCACAGTCAGTTGTGTCGTCGTTTCCAGCCAAAGATCACCAAGAGTGGTTACGGCGATTTCTTCTTTCAATGCCAAAACGATGCTGGCCGGCCGACTGGCTGTGTGACGCAACTCTGAATGCATCAGATCAAAGACATGCTGAGTAATCAGGAGATCCCCATTCATCACGGGTCGATTAATGGGAACCTGAATGTGCCCCAGAACATGCTTTGGTGCGATGTCAACGGCGCGAAGCGACAGGTTACACGTCCCGCGCGCAATGTTTGACAGTTGACATGAGACTTCCAAAGAGACCCGCGGTGATACGCCCACAATACGAAGTTCAGCGCTCTGCACGAACATCTGCAGGTGCGAGATCTTCTCGAGTGCGGGTCTATCTTTCTTGCCGTCAGTCACGATGGTCGTCACCGGTCAGATTTGCCAGACGGTCTCTCAACCGCATTATGGCGCCCTTCTTGATCTGCGACACTCGGCCCGTTGTAACATTCAGAATTTCAGCAATCTCATAGACGTTCAATTCTTCGACATAATAGAGCTGGACGACCAGGGCTTCCTTCTGGCTCAGGTCATTCAAAGCTAGTCTGAGTGCCGCCTTTATCTCAACCTTTGCCAGGTGGGCTTCGGGATTGTCATCAGAGGAATGAAACCAGATCGAGAAGTCGTCCATCACTTCATCGATCGAGTTGTGTGTGTTTGCCTGAAAGGCAACGCGCCACTCTTCGTATTCGCCCACACTTATGCCAGCTTCGTCCGCGATCTCCATAGAACTGGGTGCTCGCTGAAGCTTCTGTTCCAGTTTATCCGCGACCCGCTTCACTTTCTGTCGCATCGCAATCGTCGTGCGGCATAGATTTGACGCCCGCCTCAAATGGTCAACGATGGCGCCCCGAATGCGAATGCCCGCATATGCCGCGAAAGTGACGCCGTCTTTCTGAACGTATCGTTGGGCCGCATCAATGAGACCAAGATTGCCCACTTGAATGAGATCGTCGACTTCGATGACGCCACTGACGCGCCCGTGGTAGAAGTGGGCAATGCGGCGAACTTGACCAAGCTCAGCCTCAATCAGGCTGCGTGGAGAAGGTCTGACTTCGCTATAATGCGTGTTCATAGTGTTTCATTCCTTTCTCTCAGTGCTTGGAGCACCTCCAAAGAATCGAATTCCCCCGCTTTTGTTCATTGGAGCAGCCAGAAGTCTCTGCGATATGTCGTGAAACGCCATGAATTCTGATGACTGTCGATTGGTCGTCGAGAGAAGAACAGGTTTGCGTTCAGAAACAGCGCGACGCATCCTTTGGGAATTTGGAACATGACCTAGGAACGTCAGTTCTACGTCCAAGAAGCGCATTGCAATGTCTCGAAACTTCTCGAAATGTTTCTGCGCTTCCATTGCGATGGTCTCCATGTTCACCACGATTGAGAAGCGATGCAACTCTCGTTCCAAATGAGCTGCTTTGATAAGCGCGTAAGCATCCAGGAAAGATGTTGGTTCCGCGACGATGACGACGACAACGCGATCCGAAGCCGCGATGAAATCAAGTGTGTTGTCGCCCGCGCCAGCGGGGGCATCTATCACAAGAAAATCAGTACTCGCTGCCAGCGCATCTGTTTTGCGGATCAATTCCAGACGGTCGTTTTGTGAAATGTTGAGGAGGTCGATCGTGCCACTGCCACCTGCCAACAGCCGCAATCCATTCGGGCCATCTTCAAGTGTCTCTTCTATGGATTTCCCATGGTTGATGACATCACTCAGAGACTTGGTCGCGTTGACGCCCAGCATAATATGGGCGTTTGCGAGGCCAAAATCGACATCCATCAGCGTTGTTCGATTTCCAAGACTTTGCAGCATCAGGGCTAAATTTACTGCAATTGAGGTTTTGCCGACCCCACCTTTTCCGCTCGCTATCGTTATGGTTTGTGGCATTGGTTGTCCTATTCTGCTGCCATCGGCACTGTCACCTCAGTCACCTCAGTCACTTCCGGTTCCCCAAGCATTTCGATGATGTAGTCTCGAAACACTTCGACACTTGCCTCTTTCAGTGTGCCCTCAATGTCTTGTGTGCCAGAGAGCCAACCAACCGGTAAAGGGGAGGCCGCATAGGCACAAAGCTCTGCAGCATCGCATTCGTATTCATCAAGTTTGGTCAAGACAATTTGTGACGCGATTGTCTGGTAATGCGCAAGTGTTTGTCGAATTCTTCCGGCGCTTTGGCCCGCGGGCATGGCGACGATCATCGGCAGTGGCTCATGATTGTGGTGTTCAAATTTCAACTGGCTAAGGGTCTCGCGTGGGAGATTGATGTCGAACACCAGACGGACATCGGGGCCGAACTTGGACAGATCTGAGAGATCCTCAACCTCCAAATAGGAGTGTTCAATGCCAATTTGCCGGGCGAGGCTGGATAGGGTTATGTTCTCGAACTGATAAGGCACTGAAACCAGTTTGACGCGTTGATCTGGAAACTTCGCTTGCATAAGGGCTGCAAACTTCGCGGCCAAATGACTTTTTCCGGAGCCACTGGGACCCACGACCACCAAACCACTGCCTTGCACGATATCAGACAGTTGGGACTGAGCCGCAACAATTTCGCGCGCGAGGCCAGATGCAAAATCAAGATGCCGATTGCCAGACTCGGCAGCCGTCAATCGTCCGACAAGATCGGCGCTAAATCCGATTGCCAAAAGCGCATCTTCTTCTGAGGCCCGGCGGTTTTCTTGCTGCGCTGCAACCAGCGCCGCTTTCATCTCTTGCAGGTCTGCCTTTTGTTTGTCGCGGACAGCCTCCAAAGCCCTTGCTTCGGCTTCTGCAAAATCCGCTGCGGCACGGGCCGCGTCCACGCCCGAGACCGCGCGTTCCAGCCGACGGCGCAAATCACTGTTTCGCGCTTCGCGCACTGAATCAAATTCCCGAATTCTGTCAAAGAGGCTTTCCAAGAATTCCAAGCTGGAAACATCTGCATGTGTCTCAGAGATTGCTGGTGCGTCTGGATCCGGCTTCCGCGCGTCGTCTTCGCCCGCAGGAAAGCTTGCGGCATGCGTGTCAGAAAGGTCATTGTGCGCACCCGCTTGGGCGTTCGGCACTGCGACGAGTGGTTTTCTTGTTGCAACAGGCTGCGATGAGTTCTCACGCGCACGGTTCAGGACGAAGTGTTCCTCAGGATTCCCAACTTTGGAAAACAACTCACCAAAGGTTGGTTTTTCGGCCTTCTCAGCTTTTTCGGCTTTTGCCGGAATGGGGTCATTCGTGGCGCGAATGATGATCTGTCCATCTTGGCTTCTGGTTGAAAGGATGAAGGCCCCGTCACCAAGGCGGCGCATGATTTCATCCATCGCAAGAGCGCTATCTGGTGCAGTGACAGTAATCGTTGGCATTTGTGTTTACCTCACACTTTCTGCGGCGTTGGTGAGACGAGACCTTCGGTTGACCCGATCGATGCAACCACTTCGACATGCCTGTTTTCTGGCAATTCGGTGAAACCCAAGATGATCAGCTGTGGTACATGGGGTTTCACAAAGTTGGAAAATGCCCTTCGAATTTGGGGCGCTACAACGCAGATCGCTGGACGTCCTTGGGCTGCAAGCTGTTCGGAAGTCTCGTTGATCGTGCGGATCAATGTTTCAGCAAGTTTGTTGTCCAGCATCAGCCCGTCGTCACCAGCTTGCCGCAAGGTCCGCAGCATAAGCTGCTCCAACTCTGGGGCCAGTGTGATGACGGGCATCGTTTGGCCAAGTGCTGTAACCTTTTGAATCAGCAGCGGTGCAAGGGCAGGGCGCAACGCTTCTGCCATGTCGGCAGGCGACTTCCCGCGGCCGGCCGAGCCACCCAATCCCTCCAAGATCCGACGCATGTCAGAAATGGGAACCCCATCTGACAATAGGGTGCGCAAAATCTCGGTCATCACGGGCAAGGAGATGATCTTTGGCAGCACTGATTGAACCAGTTGCGGGAAAGATTTGGCCAGATTGTCCAAGATGAATTGAACGTCATCTTGACCAACAAGGTCTGCCGCGTGTTTCAGCAGTATCTGGCTGAGATGCGTCGCAATTACGCTGGTGGGTTCAATGACCACATAATGCAGCGCCTCGGCCTGTGCTTGTTGGTTCGGGCGGATCCAGACAGCGTCAACACCAAAGGACGGATCCTTTGCCTCGATGCCGTCAATCTTTACGACGGATTTGCTGTCTGGAATGGCCAGTTTGCGATCCGGATACACCTCGTCGTCCCCAACGATGGTTTGGCCAATGCGAATGCGATACTGATTGGGTCGCAGCGCAAGATCATCGCGGATCCGCACGCCGGGCACCACAAAGCCCATGGAGCGTGAGATATCGCGGCGAATTGAGGTGATGCGCTTTGTCAGCTGGCCACCCCGGTCTTCGTCGACCAAGGGAATAAGCCCATAGCCCAATTGCACAGAGATTGGGGAATAGTCCGTGACGTCCTCAAGTGTGATAACGTCGGGATTGTTGCGGGCTTCTGGTTCCGGTTCTTGCTCAGAGTCTTCGGTCGCCTCTTGTTCCTTACGATACAAGAAATAGGCGATGGCAGCGGCGCCTCCGGCGAACAGCACGAACAGCCCGTTCGGCATGCCGGGGACAAGGCCGATGATCAGCACAACAGCTGCTGTCGGGATCCAAGCCCGCGACAAGCCGACTTGGTCACCAATGTGCCCAGCCATGTCTTTGGCCGAGGAAACACGCGTCACGATGATGGCGGTTGCGATCGACAGCAAGAGCGAGGGGATTTGTGCAACAAGACCGTCGCCGATCGCCAGGAGGATGTAGATCTCTGCAGCGTCAGCAATAGACAGGTCGTGTTGGAGCGTGCCAATAATCAGGCCACCAATCACGTTGATAACAAGGATCAGAATGCCGGCGATCGCGTCGCCCTTGACGAACTTCGAGGCCCCGTCCATCGATCCATAGAATTCGGCCTCTTCGCCGATCTCTCTGCGCCGGGCGGTCGCTTCTTCTGGTGTCAAGATTCCGGCGTTCAAGTCGGCATCAATTGCCATCTGCTTGCCGGGCATCGCATCGAGCGTGAAGCGCGCCGACACTTCGGACACACGTCCTGAACCTTTGGTAATCACGACAAGATTGATAATCACCAAGATGATAAAGACAAAAACACCCACGACATAATTGCCCGACACGACAAAATCGCCAAAAGCCTTGATGATATGCCCTGCGGCGTCTGGACCGTTGTGGCCCTCGGCCAAGATGATCCGGGTCGATGCCACGTTAAGCGCCAGTCGAAGGATCGTGGCGAGGAGAAGAAGGTTGGGAAAGGACGAGAAATCAAGCGGCCGCTTCGCATTCATCGCCACCATCAAGATCAACAGTGACAGTAGGATATTGAACACAAAAAAAGTGTCGATCAAAAGCGACGGCAGCGGCATGACCATCATGGCGATCAACGCCAGGATGCCAATAGGCAATGCAAAGCTCTGCAATGAGCCTCGCAGATCACCAATCCGATTCAGAAGCCCCGTCAATTCCATGACACCCCCAGGCTGTCAATTTTCAAACTCTTGAAGCTTTCACGACGTCAGTTTAGCGTTCCGTTCCATCGTTGGCTTGAAACGCAGGCTTTTTTGACGCCGTTGAAATGCGACTGCGGTATATGAAGCAAGAAACATGCCAAGCGTGATTCAGCGCGCGGATCGGCGATCTGGCACAAATCCTGCAATGACAGAGCGAGGAATTTGGGTGGCATCTGTCCCACAGCCCCCAGAATACAGGAGTTGATCCTTTGACCAAAAAGCGTCTGATTGCTGTGGCTGTTGGCCTGATGCTCATGTCTGGGTGCGTGGCACCTTCCGCCTCGACCTCAGGGTCGGCGTCTCCTACCGCGGCCCAGCAATTGGCTGCGACCAAGACGGCGCTGGATAAGATGAACCCGCCGTCTTCGGCCGCCGCGTCCAAGGCGCCGCCTCTGCAGGGCATCGGTTATGCGGTGGTTTCGGTGCAACCAGGCCGCAATACTGCGCACAAGAGCCTCATGGCAATCCGCGCCGCCCGCATGGATGCAATGCGCGCTTTGGCGGAACAGATCCATGGTTTGCAGGTCGACAGCCGGACGACCATGGCAGAGGCCGTCGTTCAGTCTGACACCTTGCGGGCCACAGTTTCAGGCGTCATCCGGGGGGCCCGTACGATCCGCATCGAGCCACAATCCTCTGACGTCTACGAGGTTGTCCTAGAGGTCGACCACGCGATGATCGCCCATATGCTGCGCATCGCGCGGCGGTCGGGGATCTGACCTGTGTCATGAGGGTATGGTCTCTGTTTCTTGTCTGGTCGGTCGTCTTTGCCGCTGCCTTGCCAGCGCAATCAGACGTGCGCCGCGTGCAGGCCACTGGGCAGGCAGTCGAGACAGGTCTAGGGGCCGACGTCACGCGACGCCGTGCCCTACAAGAAGCGTTGATCGAGGCCGCGCTGACGGCCGGCGTAGACGTGAATGGCTTCGCCGCCAGCGCAAGCTCGATCCTGACCGCTGACCAGCTGGTCGTGCGCCCGTCATCTCGGATCCTGGGCTATTCGATCCTGTCGGAAGGCAAGAGCGGGGATTACTATAGGGTCAAGGTTGAGGCCTTCGTAGGAGAGCCGGTTGCGACCGATCTTTGCGCCAAGCGGTCCGCGATCATGGCCACGTTGTATCGCCCAGTTGTTTCGGTCGACATTGGCGCACCTGTCTGGCTACAAGATTTCGGCGCGGATTTGGCAGATGGCGTGCAGGATGCGCTTGCGCGGTCCCGCAATGCCAAACTGACCCAATCCAAGGACACAGGTCCTGCGGTCGGCGCGCTGTCGACGGTGGCGCTGGATATGAATTACGCAGCCTTGACGCAGCGTCGGACGAGGGTCGCCGCCCCAAACATAGCCGTTGGTCTGTCGATCACCTCAGAGCTTTCCCTTACCATGGTTGGTGGGGATCATGCGGGCAAAAGTGTGGTGATGGCACTTTCTGTGCGCTTGATGGATGCGGCCTCGCTGCAGGTAAAGGCCCAAACGCGCATCGAAAGGCGCGTGCCAATCGGCACCGCCCTGCCGATCAGGGCACTCAATCAGATGCTCCGAAAAGACCGCCATAAGTTGGCCGCGGCGCTTTTGGAAGGCGTGGCGGCTGAGCTTGACGGTTTGCTCGGCGCCTATCGGTGTGAGCCGCTGGCAGCGACATTGGACTATGCCGTTGGCAAGCTGAGCATTCCGATTGGCTCGCAAGACGGGCTCACCAAAAACATGTTGGCCTATACCGATCGTGGCGATCAGGCCTATCTGCTGTTCAGCATCACAGAACTGCAGGGCAATCGCGCCATCTTGGCCACAATTGACCCTCTGGCCAATCCGCGCCATCTGCAAGGCGTGCCGGTGCGCTTCATGGAGGGCGTGCCATGAGGCAGGGCTTGGGCAAAGCGATCAGTCTGCTGCTCTGTGTGTCGTCGCCAAGCTTGGTCGGGGCGACTGGTCCGGCTTTGACGGGCGCGGATGTGGCCAAGCAAGTTGAGAAGGCCTTAAATGAGGCAGGCGTTGCCGCATCACTGCTCATCACCGAGGAGCGGCGATATTATCCATGCGACACGGAGTTGCGCGTTAGCCCGCGCATTGCCGATCGCTGGGATACGCTTGAGGTAAGCTGCTCGGCCCCAACCCCGTGGTCTATCATCCTGCGCACCCAAGGACAGGTGTGGACGGATACCGCTGGATCGGGAGAAGACTCCTCCCCCGGTGACATGACGCAGGCCGTCGTCTTGCGCCAGTCAGCCCGCAAAGGTCAGCTGATCACAGCAGATATGCTGGAACTTGCCCAATTCGACCGAGCGCCAGCTCATGGCTATTTTTCGGATCCCGCCGCGCTTGTTGGGCGCAGGTTGACATCAAATGTTGGCAACGGGGTTCCGGTGCGCGACCGCCATTTGCAACCTGATTGGGCTATCGAGGAAGGTCAGCGGATCGCAATCGAAACCGATCTTGGAAGCATTACGGTCGCATCTTCTGGAATTGCGCTTGAAAATGGTGCGATCGGTGATATCATCTCGGTCAGAAATGCGAGTTCGAACAAGCTATTACAGGGTCTTGTCTCGGGCGAAAATAAAATCTCCGTCATAGCTAACATGAACTGATACTGCGTCGTTAGGTGTAGTAAGAAGGAGGTTGCCATGGTTGATGTTATCAAGACCTCAGTGCAGCAAAGCCTAAGCCAAACGTCTTTGGACGCGCGTGCTCAAGCCAAGCGGAAGACCATTGATGCTCCCGTCACACAACAGGTGTCGGGGTCGTCAGACGTAAGTATCTTGTCCTCGAAGGCGCAAGTGAAGGATATGGCCGAGAAGCCCCCGCTCGATATCGAGGCGGTGGGGCGTATCAAAGAAGCCATCGCCAACGGCACCTATCCGATCGACTTGGATCAGATCTCGGATAAGTTATTCGAGAATTACCTCGAGATGCGTAAGTAATGACATCGGGCGAGACAGAGAACTCCCTGCCGTTGGTAGAGGTTCTCTCAAAGCTTTCTGCCGCTATTTCGCGTCTCGATGGTAACCTTTCTGACGTCACAACGCTGATGAGCGTTGAGGACGATATTCGCCTTTTGTTATCGTCAGTTGCACAGGCGCCTTCATCGCAAGCCATTGATCCAGAAATTGCTAAAGCAGTCACCCAGTTGATCTCTCAACATGATAAGGCGATTGCGGATCTTGATCTGCGTCTGACTACGATGGTCGAATTTGGTGCCTATCTGAAGGCCAAACTAGAGGCCTAGGGCTTCGCAAAAGCCGAAGTTGCAAAAACTTCTGCTGCCTTGGCCTGAACCTTCACAATTGTCTCGGGCGGCATGTCTTCCATGGCGCGGGCCATGCCGTCTTCACAGTCGGGCTTTCCAAGCGCATGACAAATGGAAAACCAGATAAAGGAACTTTCCATATCTGGCTTGACTGCGAAGTCTGCATAGAGACGCGCCAGTTTCTCGGGCGCGCTGTCATCGCCCTTCTCAATCTGCTGGGTCAGGCGCTCCTGCAAATTCTTTACAACAACCTCACGCTCCTTATCGGGCAGGAGTCCTTGTAAATCATCCACCAGATCGACAGCCCGTTCTTCACCGCCAAGCGCCGACAGCGAAGCCCAAAAATAAGCATCACCATAGTTTTGTGGGCGACCAAGACCAAGATGAAGAAGGTAGGCCAGATTGAACTGCGCATCGCTTGCACCGCTTTCGGCGAGTGGCAGGAAAAGATCCACCGCATGCCGAAATTGTTTGTCACGAACCGCCTGTACAGCCACTTTAAAGGCAGCGTCATCGCCATCTTCTGAAAGCTCGGCTTCCGACGCCATCAAGGGTTCCGCAGGCACCGAGACTTCGTCCTGCGCTGCCAAGTCTGACGCAACGAAGACCCCACAGATCGCGAGCCAGCCAAGCCTCATTTGCCCGCCATCATTACAAGTTGCAGATAGAACACCCGCAGTTTGAACTTTGATCCTGGCTGCTGCTCAAACACTATGATTTTCGGCCGATCTTGTGCACCTTTCGAAAACTCGATTGACACATTGTCAGGCAAGAACACACCGGCCGCCTCAAGGCAGTCTTTTGGGTTTCTCGAAAAATGCTCGGAAAAGGGTGTGTCGATCCACACCCGGGCAAGGGCCCGCCCCAAAATGTCGGGCAGAAAATTACGAACTTCTTCCCGGTCGTGCAGCCGAAGGGTTTCAGGGACCAGTTTCAAAGGGTCCCCGTGCCCGGTCGCACGCTTGACCAGCCCAAGATCCCCAGATTTTACCGGCACCAACTCCCCCTTGGGAACGGGAACCAGATCACGGGACCCGGTCATGGCATTTCCTCAATCATTGGCCAAGCCCTGCATCGCCGCATGATGATCTATCGCGCTCCATGGTCAAGCATCACATTCAAAAGGTCTGCGACAGAGATCAATCTTTAATCGCTTCAGCAGCGGTTCTGTCACGCACCAGCCGCACCATTTGCTGTTGGTACGGAAAGAATCGACCATACCTAAAGCCAGTTCTGAAGTTTACACTCCAATAGTTCTTTCGGGAGTTGAAGTTCTTTTCGCCCGTCCAGTAAGGCATTGCTTCGGTTTGTGGGAAGAGTTCGGGATCTATCTTGGGTGGCCCGCATTCGTCGCAAAGCAAAGACTCGAGTTCCTCAGTATTTGGCAAACGCCATCCCGGGCCAAGTTGCTCGTTCGCTTGAGGAATGACTTGCGCAATCTCGTCGTGGTTCAATTGCAACGCCTTACCAGTGCAAGTCTCGCTCTCCAAAGACCAGCGTTGCCCAACCGAACAACGCATCCACTCCAGACCGCGCGAAAGGTCCTGTACAAAGTTATCTCGCGCGTAGAAAGTAGACTGTGACATCGCCGGTTGCGAAGCTGAAGCAAGTGTTGCCACAACGGCTAAGATAGCTCGGGGTGATGTCATTTCGCCTCTTCTCTAAGGTTCATCTTTGCAGCAGCGGTTGATGACGTCAATAAATCCTGATCTGCCGTACATACAGCCGCCATGCTTAAAGCGATGGCGAGAAATCTCCAACATTGTCTAAATGCAAGACTTTTGCCAGCTTGCTACATTTCTTTTCTATTGAAGATGGGTAAGATGGCCCGGAAATTGAAAGCTAACCGTACACAAAGCCAAAGGGTGACGCAGAATGGATCTGGCCTCGATTCTCGGATTATTGGGCGCGATTACGATGATTATCTGGTCCCTGTTCGCGGGCGGCGGCTCTCTAGGGCCATTTATCGACATGCCCTCCGTTTACATCGTCATCGGCGGCACGTTCTTCGCGGTGATGTACACCGCACCACTGCCAACCTTCTTGGGTAGTTTTAGCGCGATGGGAAAGGCGTTCTTTCCCCCCGTCAAGAAGATGGACGTTCTCATCGAGCGTATGGTCGAACTCGCGGCCGTTGCCCGTAAAGATGGGATGATGGCGCTTGAAGGTCAGGCCGTGCCCGACAAGTTCTTTGAAAAGGGTTTGCAGATGTTGGTGGACGGTGCTGATGAGGGCAAACTTGTGCGCCAATTGACCATGGAGATTAAGGCGATGAAGTCCCGTCACGAGGCCAAACAAGGCTGCGTGAAAGCTTGGATTGATATCGCTCCTGCTATGGGGATGATCGGTACGCTGATCGGGTTGGTCCTGATGCTTGGTAATATGGGTGACCCCAAGTCTATCGGCCCGGCGATGGCTGTGGCACTGTTGACCACCCTTTACGGCGCCTTTTTGGCGAACGTGCTGTTCATGCCGATGCTCGTTAAGTTGGAAAACTACACGGCCTATGAAGTGACATATCGAGAAATGGTTATCGAAGGGCTGCGCGGGATTGCTCGCACCGAAAGTCCTCGGAACATTCAAGATCAGATGGCCGCAAACTTGCCGCCCAAGCTGCAAGCTAAACTGAACGCTGCGGCCTAATCAGCGCATCTAAAGACAGGAGCGCTATCATGGCTGCCACGGTTGAAGTCGAAGAAGAAGACGACGACGAAGATTGTCCGAAGTGTCCACCGGTTGGTGCGCCGGCGTGGATGGCGACGTTTGCCGATATGGCAACGCTGTTGATGGCATTCTTCGTGCTTATTCTCTCCTTTGCAGAGTTCAACACTCCAAAGTTCAAACAGATCTCGGGATCTTTGAATAACGCCTTTGGCGTCCAAAGAATTGTTCCGGTTGTCGAACAACCAAAGGGCACCACAGTGATTTCGATGGAGTTCAGCCCATCACCCAGCCCGTCCGTGTCAAACGAACTGACGCAACAGACGACAGAGCAGGAATTGCCGGAGGTTGAGGTCAAGACCAAGGACCAAGACGCCACTGCAGGCGATGAGAAATCAACTGATGGCCAGTCTGAGGGGCAGGGCGGCGAAAAGGCCGAGTCTGGTGACCAAGCGACGGCTGGTCAGGCGATGTCTGGCGATGAATTGGCCAGTGCTTTGCAGGACGCTATCCAATCAGGCGAAGTGCAGGTCGAAATGGCGGGGGAAAATGTTGTCATTAACTTCCCGTCGGAAGACACCACTCAAACCGATCTGCCAAGCCTTATAGACGAAACTCTGACCGCTCTTGCGGAGGCGCGTCAGGCCTCAGGCCAAGCGGACCAAGAAGTGCTCTTTGGTGGGTTAGAGCAAGAGCTTGCGAAGTTGGCGACCGCGGCCAAAGAGGCTGCTGAAAACCAAGGCCAAGCGGACACCGCCGCTGCAGCCGAGCAAGCCAACGCGCAGGCAGCTGCAGAAGCGGCGGGCGTGGCTGAAAATCAGCTGCAAGCCGCGTTGCAAAGCGAATTGCAGCAAGGTCTGGTCGAAGTGGAGCGACGCGACGGCAAAGTGGTGGTGACGGTCGGCGCCGGTGGGGCGTTTTCTTCCGGCAAGGCCGAGATTACCGATCAAGCGCGCGAGATTATGAACAGGATTTCGGTTGTTTCAATGGGGGCGGAGTCGACAATTACCGTCTCTGGTCACACCGACGATGTTCCGATTTCAAACACCGCTTATCGCGACAATTGGGACCTTGCGGCTGCCAGAGCGTCCTCGGTGGTTCAAGCGATGCAAGATACGGGCATGGTCAGCGCTGGGCGGATGAAGGCGGTGAGCTACGGTGAAACGCAACCTGTGGCCTCCAACGCAACGCCCGAAGGGCGTGAAGAGAATCGACGGATCGTCATTGAGATCGACTTCGCTGAAGGCAACTAACACTCGGCCAAGCTCGGACGTTAAGATAAGCACGCAAGGATGAAATCATGGCTGTCGACTATCTAAGTGCGATCAACAGCAAGGGTTCGGGTATGAACATTACCCAGCTTGTGGACGCATTGGTCACGGCCGAAATTGCCCCAAAGCGCAATTTGATTTCAGATAAGCAGGAAGCCACTGAGCTGTCGATCTCAGAGCTTGCAAAGCTGCGCTCGTCCTTCGACGAGTTTCAGACAACGCTGAAGACCCCCAATGCAGGTGTGGCGTCTGACGTGTTTTCCAGCTCAACGGCCGTGTCAGTGAAGGTCGACAACTACGCCAAGCTGCAAGTCGCCAGTGACTCCATTTCGGTAAGTCAATTGGCGCGAGGGCAGGTTCTGGAGTTCACTGGCTTCACCTCTGCCAATGCGAGTGTCGCGGGCGGTAATCTTAGCCTTCAATTTGGGACCTGGTCGGGATCGACTTTTTCGGAAGCCGACAGTAGCAACGCACAGAGCATTTCTTTGCCTGACTCAGGAGCAACACTGGGTAGCTTGGCGGCAAAGCTGAATGAAGTGTCGGGAGTATCTGCTCGTGTTGTTCAGAAGGGTACTGACGACTACTCGCTTGTGATCATGTCAGACCTTGGTTCAGACAACGCCATTAGGATCACGGCTGATGTTGCCGAACTCAGCACATTCGATAACAGTACCAATAACAGTCAGCAGATCCTCTCCGCCCAGAACGCCATTATGTCTTATAATGGCATCAGCCTTGAACGGTCCTCAAATACGATTTCTGATCTGATACCCGGTGTAACGCTCGACTTGAATGCGACCACGACGTCTTCGGTCACGGTTGGCGTTGTCGAGGACGCAGGCTTTGCAGAGGCTGAACTCACCACCTACTTGGAAAAACTAAACGGCCTCATCGACACGATGAAGGCGGCGACAAAGCGTGGCATGAACGGCGAGGGTGCCGGGCCACTGTCCGGCGATGTCACGATTGGCGCAATTTTGCGTCAACTGAGCAGTCTCACAACAACGCCCATGCTTGGGTTTGGACCTACGCCGCTCTATTTGACGTCCTTTGGCGTTCAAACTGAGCGGGATGGGACGTTCTCAATCGACAGCGAGAAGTTTTCGGCGGCCTTTGCAGCCAATCCCGCTGGCTACCGGGCCATCTTTGCGAACTTGGCTCAAAGCAGCGATGTCGGGATGACCGTCTCTGCATCGGCCTCTGCAAATCCCCCAACGGGCGAGCATACTTTCCAGTATACGAATTCGACAACTGCCACCCTAGGCGGCACATCCCTCATTCCTCGCACTGTGGATGGGCGGCAAACCTTTTATGCAATCACCGGCACATTCGCGGGTGTTTCTATTGATGTTGAAGATGCAGCGCTTGGCAACTCCTCAATCTATTTTGGACAGTCTGCTCTTGATCGCATGAGCGATTACATCTCGGTGATTATGTCGAAGGTTGGCGACTTTAGCCGAGTTGAGAATGGCTATAATGACAGGGCGAGCGAACAGTCGGATGCGTTGATTTCGCTTTCCGAGAAGGAAGATCTCCTTGCGCAACTCTATCGAACCAAGTTCACGGTGATGGAGCAGCAGATTACACGTCTCAAATCAACGGGGACCTATCTGACCAATATGGTTGAGTCTTGGAAAGTTAAGTAAGTTGCAATGGTTGGTAAGCCGACCCTACTTTACCTCGTAACGCTCAATCCCAAACTTCTTCATTTTCTCGATCAATGTTGTGCGCCGCAGACCAAGCGCGTCTGAAGCTCGGCTGACCAGCATATCATTGGCCTCGAGTGCCGATTCAATGAAGACCACCTCTATATCCCTCAGATAGCGGCGCAGATCGACCGACTCAAAATGCTTGAACCACACACGAAACGTATCCGGATCCGGAGGCAGCCCGTACTCGGCTGACTCTTGCTCGAGGCTGCTGTTTTTTAGGTCGGCCGTTTCATTCCACAAGACATCTCGATCATCGATCAGTAGACTGTCAGGTATGCGCAGTCGAAGCAGATTATCCTTTACATGCTCTGCCATTACTTCCTGCCCCGCGAACATGACGAAGGCACGTTCAATAACATTACGAAGCTCACGAATGTTACCGGGCCACTCGTGCTTTTTCAGAATGGCGAGCGCCGTATCGCTGAATACAGGGGCGGCCATTTTTGGATTGCGTGCACCATATTCTTCGGCAAAGGTTTTCAAGAGAATGGGAACATCATCTAACCGTTCTGATAAAGACGGCACGCTGATCGGGAAGACGGCCAATCTATAGAACAGGTCTGCTCTAAATTCACCGCTCTCCACCATTTTCGACAGATCTTTGTGAGTCGCGCATACAATGCGCAAGTCCAAGAAGATGTCTTTGTTGCCGCCCAGACGTCTGACTGTTTGCTCTTCAATTGCGCGTAGCAACTTAGCCTGCAGTGCCAGTGGCATGTCGCCAATTTCATCGAGGAAAAGCGTCCCACCTGATGACTGCTCAAATCGACCAACGCGCATTTTGTCCGCACCTGTGAACGCACCCCGTTCGAAGCCGAACAGTTCACTTTCGAGCAACTCACTGGGGATGGCAGCGCAGTTCAATGCAATCATTTCGCCTTTTCGAGCGCTCAGGCGGTGTATCTCTTGTGCGACGAGTTCCTTGCCTGCACCAGTTTGGCCCATAATGAGGACGGATGAGTTTGACTGGGCGACCAACTCGATGGTCATTCTAAGGCGTTTTGCAGCTAATGACTCACCGATTATCGGAGAATGAAGACTTTGCACTCGTTGCATATTCGACCCTATAGCTCCTGAAAACATACGATTCTCTTACGCGATCGCGCCGTGGACCTTCTATGAGCCCGCCAAAAGAAAAGCCGTACCTACTTATTGCATGTGCAGCATTGTACCCGGTGCTGTAGGCCAGTTCGCATATCAATATGGAGTCTTGGATGTATCTTAATGATGCCGGCTTCTCGTCGAACGATTTTCGTCCGAGCCAGACAGTTACGGGAGCAGCGTTCTAGGCTGGTCTTGAGTGTGACTCATTTGGTTGAGCGATGACTGCTCTGAAATTCCTTCAGGTTGCAGAATGTCTTTGTGGTATTCATCGCACAATTCGACGCAGCCCGTTTAAGTTTGAGATTTGAGTTGGCGTCCTGCAATGGTGACCCATTCGAAGGAATCTAAGTGTTTGATCCGACGAAGGGACCGACCAAGCCCCGGTCCACCGTGTTTTCTGAGGCCAGGGAGGCGGTTGTTGTGGCGTTCCGGTGCCAAAAACTTCTGCCGCTCTACGACTGCCTCTATGCCTCACAGCCCTTGATTCCGCATCTGAAATGACCAGCCTTCCATCAGCGTTTGCATCCGCCGGATCGCCGCAACGCCCCCCGTCCTTTTGCGCCGCAAGCTCGATCAGCCGGAACAGGTGAAGGCGAATTGACACCAGCATTTCAGTTTCTCGACAGCGCGCTGCCTGATGCTGCCACCTTGGGGTGATTAAGGCTCCCCGTTCATCGCTCTGGCGCCCGCCTGACTGAGGTGCCTGCGGTCAGATATGCCGTGGATACAGCGCGCGCGCGCCCAGCATAACGGTCTCAATGGCCTCTTCCACGGAGTAGGATCCCTCCAGCGACATCAGGTCCAGCCAGACCCCTTCCGTCATGATGCGCAGCAATCGAGCCGCACGGTCGGGGTTATGGTCATACCCATATAAGGCGTTCATCTGGCTGCAAATTCCAACCAAAGTCGCATCATGAAGCGCGTCGTTGGCCCCGCAGCGCGATTGGTAAAGCGGGCGGCTTTGGCTTTCACCCCAATAGGCGCACCAAGCCGCAAGACGGGCAGGGGTGCAGATCGCGGGCGCGAAATCGGCCTTGAGCATGGCGATGATCTGCGCTTCGGGCGCATCACTGGCGGTCGCCAAGGTCTCTTGCCAGTTCGATTGATACTCGTCGGCCAGAAAATCAAGGACCTCTGCCAGAAGGTTGTCCTTCGACTGGAAATGAAACAGCACCAGCCCGTGGCTGATGCCCGCACGACGGGCAACGTCGGTGACGGTGGTCCGGGAAAACCCGCGTTCGGCCAGACATTCGATTGTCGCTTCGATCACCTGACTGCGCCGGGTGCTGCGATCGAGCGTGCGGGGCGCAAGCGGTTCGGTATCGGGATCTTTGACTGACAATGGCATCTTCACCTCATGATCAGCCATATAATGCTGCACATAAGTGAAAACCACTGGCAAGATCTGATTGACAGTCCAGTCAGTGGCGTGACAGCGTGACGCGAAACCGCAACCATGACCGAGTGTCTGATGTCGCATGCTGATCGTCACCCCGCCTCGCCGCGGCTGAGCCAGTGTCCCGAGGGGCTGCCCAAGGCCGCTTACTTCGAAGCAGGCTGGTACGGGCGCGAGATGGCGACGATCTTCGCCCGCCAATGGGTGATGGTGGGCCGGGCGGCTGACTTTTCTGCGGGCCGGATGCGGCGTGTCAGCGTCGGGTCAGCCTCGCTCATCGTGGTGCGCGATGCGGAGGGCGCGTTGGCCGCCTATCACAACTCTTGCCCGCATCGGGGGTCTGAGCTTTGCGTGGCCGACGAGGAAGAGGTCGGCAAGCTGATCCGCTGCCCCTATCATGCCTTTGCCTATGCGGCGCGCGACGGGCGGCTTGTGTCCACCGCCCATGCCGTGCCCACCCCGGATTTCGACCCTGCCGCCCATGGGCTGCGGCCGGTCTCGCTGCGGGTCTGGAATGGCTTTTTGTTCTTGAGCCTTTCGGCAGAGCACCGTGACATTTGGGCCGATGTCGGTCTTGTCACCTTGGACAACTGGCCGATGGACGGTCTTGTGACCGCCCATCACTGGGAAAGCGAGATCGCCTGCAATTGGAAAGCGTTTTGGGAGAATTACTCGGAATGTCTGCATTGCCCGGGCATTCACCCTGAACTGTGCGACATGGTTCCGATCTACAGCAAAGGGGTGATGGGCGCCTCCGAGGCCTTGGGCTGGAGGCCCGATGACCCGGTGCGCCCCAATTTGCGACCCGGCGCTGAAAGCTGGACGCTGGATGGTGCGCCCTGCGGGCCTGTATTCCCCGGCCTGACGCCCGCCGAAAGGGCGGCAGGCTATAGCTTTGTCACCCTCTGGCCCTCAGCCTATGTCGTGGCGCATGTCGATTATGTCCGTTCGGTGCGGATCGTGCCGCTGGGGCCTGAACGCACGCGTCTGGTGGCCGAATGGCACTTTGCCCCGGAAACCCTTGCCCAGCCCGGGTTTGACGCGGCCAAGGTCGCGGATTTTGCCAAAATCGTCATGCAACAAGATGGCGCTGCGTCCGAGATGAACCATCGCGGCATGGCGTCGCCCTCCTTCACCACGGCGCGCTTGATGCCCGAGGAATATGAGATCCACCGCCTTCACCAATGGGTCTTGTCCGAAATGGAGCCTGCCCGATGACCAAACTTCCCTATCCTGCCCTGCCCATTCCAAACGATTGGGACCGGAAAGGTTTGCCGGCTTGGACCTATCATTCTCCAGCCCTCTTTGCGCTAGAGCGTGAAAAGGTCTTTCTGACCCATTGGCAGGTGGTGGGGCATGAATGTGACCTGCCCGCGCCGGGTGATTGGCTGGCCTTTGACCTTTTGGGCGAACGCGCTGTGGTCATGCGCGGTCAAGACGGGGTTGTGCGGGCCTTTCACAATCTGTGCCGCCATCGCGGCGCGCGGGTGGTGGATGGGGCGACGGGCCATTGCAAAGGGTCCATCGTCTGCCCGTTCCACGGCTGGGTCTACAATCTGGACGGCAGCCTGCGCGGGGCGGCGCAGCCAACCAGCTTTGGCACCCTTGCGCGCGAAGACTTCGGGCTGAAGCCGATCGAGATGGAAATCTTCCACGGCTTCATCTTCCTGCGCTTTGCGCCGGGTCCGCAGGCGTCGGTGGCGCAGTTGCTTCAACCGTTTGAAGCCGATTTTGCCGCCTACGGTACGCGCGATATCTTGCCCGTGACCGTGCCAGATTGGAGCATGGATCTGCCGGTGAACTGGAAATCGGTCCGAGATGTCGACAATGAGGGCTATCACGTCCCCTTGGCCCATCCCGGTCTGCAAGATCTGTACGGCAGAACCTACCGCGACATGCATCTGGACAACGGCTTGTCGATGTCGATCGGCTGGTTCGGCGATGTGCCGGGCAAGCTGTGGTCGGTGCGCCATTACGCCCGCATCTCGCCACCGCGCCCGGAATTGCCGCAGCACCTGCAAGGGGCATGGACCTACTATGGGCTGTTTCCCAATCAGGTCATTGCCATGACGCCAGATGGTCTGCAGTTCTACCACGAACTGCCGCTCAACGAAGGCCAGACGCGCCTGACCGGGCGGCTTTATCGCTGGCCGAATGAAACCCGCGAACGCCGCTTGGCGCGCTATCTGGCTATGCGGATTGACCGCGACACCTCGACCGAGGATCAGCAGCTTTCGATCTGGTCGAACGAGTCGATGCGCTCAACGGCCTTTGAGGGGTTTCATTTGTCTGATCTGGAATACGGGCTGCGCCGCCACCATGACGGGCTGCGTCAGCTAATGCCGGTGATGCGGCTGCAGACCGCCCCGGCCGAAGATCAAATCGCGACGCTCAACACGGAAATGTCTTGCCAGACCTTGGGGCAGGAATAAGCTGACTGACAAAACAACCAACAAATTGTTCGGGGAGACTGCCATGAGATTGAACCGCCGTCAGGCGCTGATCGGTGCATCTGCAAGTTTGGCGTTGCCTTGGGCGCGCCCGTCCTATGCCTCGCCGGGCAGCGTCAATGTCTACAACTGGGCTGACTATATCGGCGAGACCACGATTGAAGATTTCGCCAGTGAGACCGGGATCGACATCGTCTATGACCTGTACGCCAGTGCCGAGGAAATGGAGGCCAAGGTGTTGGCCGGGTCCTCGGGCTATGATGTCGTCTTGCAATCGGGCCTTGGCCTGCACCGTCTGGTGGCGGCCAATCTCTATCAAAAGATCGACCGGGCGCGCCTGCAGGGTTGGGACACCTTGAACCCCGAAATCTTGAAAATTCTGCAAGGGTTTGACCCGGAAAACTCCCATGGGGTGCCCTACACCTGGGGCACAGTTGGCTTTACCTTTAACGTGCCACTGGTGCGCGAACGGCTGCCTGACGTTGATCTTACCACGTTGGATGCGGTCTTCCTGCCCGAGAATGCCGCCAAGCTGGCCGACTGTGGCATCTCGCTCTTGGACAGTCCGACGGACATTGGCTTTATGGTCATGCGCTGGTTGGGCCTCGACGCCGACGCGGGGACGCCCGAAACCTACGCCCAAATGGCCGAGGCTTTCGCCCGGATCCGCGAGCATGTCACAACCTTTGACAACACCAATTTCCTGACCAGCCTGCCCAATCAGGAAATCTGTGTCGCCAACACATGGTCGGGTGATTACGCTGTGGCAAAAGCCCGGGCGGCCGAAGCGGGGATTGAGGTGGATCTGGTCTACCACGTGCCTAAGACCGGCGCTCCGGCTTGGTTCGATCTTTGGGCCATTCCGGCCGATGCGGCGAATGTCGATAACGCCTACACCTTCCTCAACTATATGCTTCGCCCAGAGGTTCTGGCCGCCTGCACCAATTACACAGGCTATGCCAACTCCAGCACCGCCGCGAGCGCGCTGGTGGATCCCACAATTGCCAGCGATCCGGCAATCTATCCTGATGCCGAAACCCTGTCCCGGCTTTACACGCCCAAACCGCAAACGGCCGAACAGGACGCCGCCATCACGCGGATCTGGACGGATATCAAGGCAGGCGGCTGACCCATGGCCGAGGGCGCGGCGCAGGACGCGTTTCTGCGTATCGAGGGGGTTTCGAAGAGCTTTGGCAGCTTTCAGGCCGTCCGCGATGTCAGCTTGACCGTCGGCAAGGGCGAGATCTTCTCGCTCTTGGGCGGGTCTGGCTGCGGCAAGACCACGCTCTTGCGGATGCTGGCAGGATTTGAGGAACCCAGCGCCGGGCGCATCTTTCTGGACGGGCGCGACATGGCGGGCGTGCCGCCTTGGGAGCGGCCCGTCCACATGATGTTCCAATCCTATGCCATCTTCCCCCATATGACGGTCGAAGAAAATGTCGGCTACGGGCTGAAGCATGACAAGGGCCTGTCCAAGGCCCACCGGGCCAACCGGGTGGCCGAAATGCTGGAGCTGGTGCAACTGACGCCCTTTGCCAAGCGCAAACCGCATCAGATTTCGGGTGGCCAGCGCCAGCGTGTGGCGCTCGCCCGCGCCTTGGCCCGCCAGCCGAAGCTTTTGCTCTTGGATGAACCCTTGGCCGCGCTGGACAAAAAGCTGCGTGAACATACCCAGTTCGAGCTGATGTCCATTCAGGCCCGCACTGGGGTGACCTTCATCGTCGTGACCCATGATCAGGAAGAGGCGATGACCCTGTCCGACCGCATCGCGGTGATGGACAAGGGAGAAGTGCGGCAAGTGGGCAGCCCGACCGAGGTTTATGAATTTCCCAACAGCCGGTTTGTGGCGGGCTTTATCGGCTCGATCAACACCTTCGAGGCGACCGTGATCGCCCGCGAAAGCCCGTATCTGCGCCTGTCGGTGCCCGCACTTGGCGCCGAGGTTCTGGCCCGCGATGTGGCGGCGGTCGCCGTCGGGCAGGCGGTGACGCTGGCCATCCGTCCCGAAAAGTTGCGTATCTCGCGTGAGCGGCCCGAAGGGGCCAATGCGCTGGCCGGAACCGTGCGCGATCTGGCCTATTTCGGCAAAGACAGCCTCTACCGGATCGACCTTGCCGGGGGCGGCATGGTGCAGGCCCATGCGGTCAATGCCCGGCGTGGCGATGAAGGTGCGCGCGTGGCGGACTGGGATGATGCGGTCTTTGTCGGGTTTGATCCCGCCGCGGCGCTTGTGCTGGTGGCGTGAGGATGACACGGGCCACCCTTCAGCGCTGGTTCGATGACAAGGGCTGGCCCGCCCTTCTGATCGGGCTGCCTTACCTGTGGCTCATCGTCTTCTTCCTGTTGCCATTCCTCGTCGTGGTCGTGATGAGTGTGGCCACCAAGACCCCGACCGCGCCGCCCTTTTCGCTGGGTGGCGAGCATCCTTGGATCAGTCTGGACACCTACGCCCGCATCCTGACCGATGGGCTTTACCTGCGCGCCTTTCTGACCTCGCTGGTCAATGCCGCAATCGCGACCTTCTTCTGCCTGCTGATTGGCTATCCCATGGCGCTCGGGCTGACGCGCGTCTCGCACTCGTGGCGCAACATCTTGTTGATGCTGGTGATCTTGCCGTTCTGGACCTCGTTCCTGCTGCGGGTCTATGCATGGATGGGGCTGATGGGCAAAAGCTCTTGGTTCAACGTCATGCTGACGGATGCATGGAATTTTCTGGTGCCGATCGATTGGGCCGTCAGATCCATCCCGATGATGCATTCCAATTTCGCTGTCATTTTGGTGATGGTCTACACTTACCTGCCCTTCATGATCTTGCCGCTTTACGCCAGCCTTGAACGGCTGGATCCAACGCTGGACGAGGCGGCAATGGATCTGGGCAGCCGTCCAGCCCGGGTGTTTTTGGATGTCACACTGCCCCAATCCATTCCCGGCATCATCGCAGGTGGCATGCTGGTGTTCATCCCCGCCGCCGGAGAACTGGTGATCCCCACGCTGGTGGGCGACGCCGGATCGCCCATGATCGGGCGGCTGATCTCGGATGAGTTCAGCCAGGCAAGAGACTGGCCCATGGCGGCGGCCATCGCGGTTGCGCTCTTGGTGCTTATGGTGGTGCCGACGATGATCTACAGCCGCTATCAGGCCAAGGCGGAGGGCAGCACATGAAGCGCCGACCGACCTTCCTGATCTCTGTCATGATCTTTGGTTTTGCCTTTTTCTACATCCCGATCCTGTCGATGATCGTCTACAGCTTCAACGCCTCGCGGCTGGCGACGGTCTGGGGCGGGTTTTCGACCAAGTGGTATGTGGCGCTCTTTACAAACGACAAGGTCATTGATGCGCTGATCCTGTCGCTGAAAATCGCGCTGGTCTCGGCCACGATCGCCACGATCCTTGGCACCATGAGCGGCATTGTGCTGGCGCGTTACACCAAGTTCCGGGGCCGCACGCTGTTTTCGGGTCTTGTCACAGCCCCGCTCATCATGCCCGAGGTGATCACCGGCATCTCGCTGTTGATCTTCTTCATTCTTCTGGGCGACTGGATCGGCTGGCCCGCCTCGCGCGGGTTCACCACCATCACCCTGGCGCACATCACCTTTTCGGCGGTCTTTGTGACCACCATCGTCCATGCCCGGATGCTGCAGGCCGACCGCGCGATTGAAGAGGCGGCAATGGATCTCGGCTCGCGGCCTTGGCAGGTGATGTTTGACATCACCCTGCCGGTGATCTCGCCCGCCATCCTGTCGGGCTGGCTTTTGGCCTTTACGATCAGCCTTGACGATGTGGTGATCACCGCCTTCACCACCGGGCCTGGCTCCACCACGCTGCCCTTGCTCATCTGGTCCAAGGTCAAGCTGGGGGTGACACCTGACATCAACGCCTTGGCCACGCTTATGGTGGTGACGGTGGGCCTTGGGGTTGTCGTCGCCGGGATCATCATGAACCGCGCCGAAAAGCGTCGGCAGGCCGAGGAAAGGCTGGCGTTTCAACGCAATGACTGATCCGGTGCGCTTTCTCGATGCCCCTTTGGGCCAGCCCGGATCGGGCCGGGTGCGCTATGGCGCGGCGATGGAACTCTATGCCCAAGGTCAGATTAGCGCCGAGGTGCTTGAGGTTTACCGCATCGCCTCGGCCCATGATGGGCGGGACCCGGCCGTGATGCTGCGCGAGATGGGGCTGCCTGTGCCGAAATTCAGCGCCATCCCGCAGCCTTTGGCCGCGCCTGAACAGGATAAACCATGACCGAAACCCTTGTGCACAACGCCCGCATCCGCACGATGGACCCCACCGCGCCTTATGCCGAATGGCTGTTGATCCGCGATGGCCGGATTGCCGCGCTGGGCCAGGGTGCGGCGCCGGACGCTCCGCACCAGATCGACGCGGGGGGCAGGCTGGTGCTGCCCGGCTTTCAGGATGCGCATATCCACCTTCTGTCCGGTGGGGTTGATCTGGCCACCGCCGCATCGCTTTATGAAGCCGCAAGTGAAAGCGAACTGATCACCACCCTGCGCGCCCATGCAGCAGCCAAACCCGGCCTGCCCATTGTGCTGGGCTCGGGCTGGCAGGCGGGGGTCTTTGGCGATCACAATCTGACGGCGGCGGTGCTGGACCGGGCGATCAGCGACCGACCCGTGCTGGTCTACGACAGCTCGTTCCACAATGCCTGCCTGAACAGCCGCGCGCTGCAGATGGCGGGGGTGCAAGACATGCCCGATCCGCCGAATGGCCATATTGTCCGCGACGGCCAAGGCCGGGTGACCGGGATGTTACATGAAGAGGCGATCCCGCTGGTCGCCGCCCGCCTTCCCGGTCTGACCGAGGCGGACTGGCTGCAAGGTCTGCGCGAAGGCCAGGCCCATGCCAATCGTCACGGGCTGACTGGTGTTCTGGACGCCCGCATCACCGAACAGGAACGCCGCATCTACGCCCGGGGGGAGGCCGAGGGCCTTTTGACCCTGCGCGTGGCCGGAACCGCCCTTGTGACAGAAGCTGACACGCCTGAAACCGCCGTGGCGCGGCTGTCGGCTTGGCGCGCAGCCCATTGTGGCCCCGATTTCCACATCCATTCCGCCAAGTTCTTCATGGACGGGGTCTATGAAAACCGCACGGCGGCCAATCTGGCCCCCTATGCCGATACGCCCGGCGGCAACGCGCCTTGCATGTTCAGCGCCGAGCAGACCCGCGCGATGATGACCGCGCTGGATGCGGCGCGCTTTGCCATCCATGTCCATGTCATCGGCGACGCCGCCGTGCGCCGCGCCATCGAAGGGCTGGAGGCCGCCCGCGCCGCCAATGGCTTTTGGCCCGCGCAGCACCAGCTGGCCCATCTGCAACTGATGGACCCGGCCGATTATGCCCGCCTGCAAGGTCTTGCCACCGCCAATATCCAACCCCTCTGGGCGCGGCTGGAGCCGCCCTATTCCGATCCCTCGCTGGGGATGATCGGCCCCGACCGCTGGGCCGATGTCTATGCCTTCCGCAAGATGCTGGATGCCGGGTCGGATTGGTGCCTGTCGTCGGATTGGTCGGTGTCGACGCTCAACCCGTTTGAGATCATCGAGACGGCGATCACCCGGCAAAAGCGGCGTGATAATGATCCGCTGGAACCGTTCTTCGCCGATCAAGCGCTGACCATTGAGGAATGCGTTCAAGGCTATACCGTCAATGCCGCCCGCGCGTGCTGGCGCGACCATTTCACCGGTATGCTGCGGGTGGGCTATTCGGCGGACCTGATCGTTCTTGACCGCGACATCTTTGCGATCCCGCCACAAGACATCTCGCAAACCCGCGTCCTTTGCACCCTGTTCAAGGGCCGCGAGGTCTGGAGCGATACGGCTTGGTAGGGCAGGGCCTCCAAAATCCCCTCACCTTGTGACGTTACGACAGCGGCACAGACGCCCTTGTCAAAGCTGTTTGCAAAGCGCGGGTGTTTCGCTAGCGTCAGTATAAGGGAAAAAGCGCCGGAACAGGCGCAGGGGAGGATACATGACCGACGGGTATACCCCGCCACGCCCGTGGCTGGCGTCTTATGGCAGAACCATCCCGCAGGATTTGCCGCCGCCAAGCTATGCAAGTCTTGCCGATCTGGTCGACCGCGCCTGTGCGACCTATGCCAAACGGCGGGCCTTCACCTGCGTGGTGCCCAACGGCATGAATGGCACCCTGTCCTACGCCCAGGTCGGCGCGATGTCCGATGCCTTTGCCGCCTATCTGCGGCAGGATTGTGGGCTCCAGCCCGGCGACCGGGTGGCGGTGCAGTTGCCCAACGGGCTGCACTATCCGGTGGTGGCCTTTGGTGTGTTCAAGGCGGGCTGCGTCTTGGTCAACACCAACCCGATGTATACCCCTTCGGAGATGATCCACCAAATCAACGATTCCGGGGCCAAGGTTCTGGTCATCGTCGACATGTTCGCCGACAAGCTGGCCGAGGTGGTTCCCCAGACGGATCTTCAAGCGGTCGTGCTGGCCGGAGTGCCCGAGTTCTTCCCCAAGCTGCCCGAAACCATCGTGCGCGGCGTGCAAAAAGTCTGGAGCCGCACCTTGCCGCCGGTGCCAAAGCTGGCTGTTCCTGTTCTGCGCCTGCGCGCCGCCCTTGCCAAAGGGCGCGCCCATGGCGCGGATGTGCGGGCCTATTGGACAGGGACCAAGTCCGAGGATCTGGCGTTTTTGCAATACACCGGCGGCACCACCGGGGTGGCCAAAGGGGCCATGCTGACCCACGGCAACATGCTGGCCAATCTGGCGCAGGTGCAGTCGGTCTCGGGCGGGCTGATGGCCACCGATGACTGCGTGCTGACGGCATTGCCGCTTTATCATATCTTTGCCTTCACCGCGAATTTGCTAACCTTTTTCGAAATCGGGGCCCGCAATATCCTCATCCCGTCGCCTCGCCCGGTGCAGAACCTGCAACGCGCGATCGAGAATTACCCGATCACTTGGATCACCGGGGTTAACACGCTGTTCAACGGGCTGATGAACGAGGAATGGTTCGCAGCCTATCCGCCCAAGAAACTGCGTGCCGCCATTGCGGGCGGCACCGCGCTGCACGAGGCGGTGGCGACGCGCTGGCGTGCGATGACCGGCACGCCCTTGGCCGAAGGCTATGGGCTGACCGAAACCGCGCCCTTGGTCAGCTTTAACCCGCTCGATGACCGCGCCAAGCCCGGCAGCATCGGCATCCCGGTGCCGGGCTGCGATGTGGTCTTGGTGGATGACGACGGCAAACCAGTGCCCACAGGCACCCCCGGCGAGGTGATGGTGCGCGGCCCACAGGTGATGTCAGGCTATTGGCATCGGCCTGAGGAAACCGCAAAGACCCTGCAAAAGGGTTGGCTCTTCACCGGCGACGTGGCGGTGATGGACGCGGACGGCTTCTTGCGCATTGTCGACCGCAAGAAAGACCTTGTGCTGGTGTCGGGCTTCAACGTCTACCCCAACGAGGTCGAGGACGCGCTGGCCAAGATGGAGGCCGTTCTCGAGGCTGCCGTCGTGCCGATCCCCGACGCCAAGACCGGCGAAGCGGTGCGGGCCTATATCGTCAAGAACCCCGATTACGAGGGCGACCTCGCAACCGAGGATATCTTGCGCCACTGCAAGGCGCTGTTGACCGATTACAAAGTGCCCAAATCCATCATCATTCGCGACGAATTGCCCAAATCGCCCATCGGAAAGATCCTGCGCAAGGATCTTAAGGCCGAAGTGCGTGCGGAATTCGGGCTGTAAAGGGGGCGACCATGCTGACCGAACTGGAAACCACGCTTCTGGGCGTCATGATGATGGTAATCATGCTGGGCATGGGATCCTCCATGACCTACCGCGATTTCCTGATCGCCTTTCGCAGGCCCAAGGGCATTCTTGTGGGCCTCTTGTCGCAATATCTGATCATGCCGTTTCTTGGCTATGCGCTGGCGCTGCTCCTTGGGCTGCCGCCTGCCATGGCCGCGGGTCTGATCCTGATCGCCTGTATGCCCGGCGGCACAACCAGCAATGTGTTCACCTATTTCTCAAAAGGTGTCTTGGCGCTTTCGATCATGATGACCACGGTCTCGACGCTGGTTGCGGTGGTCACGGTGCCACTCCTGCTCAGTTTCTATGGCGGCCTTGCGGGGTTGAGTGGCGACTATGTCATTCCGGCAGGCAACGTGGCGCAGGTGCTGGTGGTCTTGTTGGTGCCCACCGTCATCGGCATGGGCCTGCGCAAGCTGAACGCCAATATCGGCGCGACGGTTGAGCTGATAGGCTCGATGCTGGGCGTGGCGGTGATCTTGTTCCTGATCGGGTCATGGGTGCCGCGCAATTACCAGATGCTGCTGGACACCGGCTTTCCGGTCTACGTGGCGACCATCGGGATTGGCCTGATGGGCATGCTTTTGGGCTATTGGCTGGCGCGGGGCCTCGGTCAAGACAGCAACCGCTCTCGCACGATCAGTCTGGAAACCGGCATCCAGAACGGGCCTCTGGCGGTTTTGATCATCACGCTGACCTTCAGCGGCACGATGCAGCAAGAGGTTCTGTTCATTCCGATCCTTTACAGCCTGTTCATCGTGATCACCTCGTCGCTGATCACCATCTGGTATCGTGGCCATGCGACAGCCGAGGCGCAGGCCCGCGACGCGGCCAAGATTCGCCGCTAAGCACCGCATCGGTTACCGCATCGCAGGGCCCTGCCGCGGCAGGGCCCTTTGCATGTGCATGCCTGACGAAAACGTGATCCTTAATGATAATCATTCGCAACTAGATTGACACTGCGACCCGCTTCGCCCAACAGTTTGGCTTAGAGACAGGAGTGACCCTGAAATGCCCAAAGTGGCTTGCCTTCCGTCCAAAATCACTGGTGCGGCCTGCCTGATGGCGCTGACCCTTGCCTATGCCTCAGCCGCCTTTGCTCAAGACCGCATGAAGGTGGTAACCACCTTCACCGTTCTGGCCGACATGGCCGCCAATGTGGCGGGCGACGCGGCCGATGTGGTGTCGATCACCAAACCGGGGGCTGAGATTCACGGCTATGAACCGACGCCCGGCGATATCGTAGCCGCGTCAGATGCCGATTTGGTCTTGTGGAACGGCTTGAACCTTGAGCTTTGGTTTGAACAGTTCGTCGCCAATCTTGGCGACATCCCCTCGGTCACGGTCAGCGAGGGGATCACCCCGATTCCAATCTCGTCGGGGTCCTATGAGGGCAAACCGAACCCCCACGCTTGGATGGGTCTGGAAAACGCGCTCATCTACATCGACAACATCGAAGCCGCCTTTGCCGCACAGGACCCAGCCAATGCCGAGACCTACCGCGCCAATGGCGAGGCCTACAAAACCCGCCTGCGCGCCACGCTCGAACCATTGCGTGCCAAGATCGCCGAGGTGCCGCAAGATCAACGCTGGCTTGTGACCTGCGAAGGGGCCTTTAGCTATCTCGCCCGTGATCTGGGGCTGCAAGAACTGTATCTTTGGCCTATGAATGCCGACCAGATGGGCACCCCCCAACAGGTGCGCGCCGTGATCGACGGGGTGCGCGACAATGACATCCCGGTGGTGTTCTGCGAAAGCACCGTCAACACCGCCCCCGCCGAACAGGTGGCGCGCGAAACCGGGGCGGCTTATGGCGGCGTCCTTTATGTCGACAGCCTGTCACTTTCCGACGGGCCAGTGCCGACCTATCTTGATCTCTTGCGGGTCACCTCGACCACCGTGGCCGAGGGGCTTACCGCCGTGCGCGACTGACCCGCGCCCCAAAAGGACTGCCGATGCCCGATACGCTTGCGTCTAAACCCTTGGCCAACCCACCGTCGCCCCATGCGGCGGATGGCGAAGGCATATCGGCCCGCGATGTGACGGTCACCTATCGCAACGGTCACACCGCGCTGTGGAACGCCAGTTTCACCATTCCACGTGGCACGGTGACGGCGCTTGTCGGGGTCAATGGTGCTGGGAAATCCACGCTTTTCAAGGCGATCATGGGCTTTGTGCAGGCGGCCAAAGGCGACATCCGAATTCTGGGCCGCCCCGTGGCCGAAGCGCTGCGTCAGAACCTTCTGGCCTATGTGCCCCAAGCCGAAGAGGTCGATTGGACCTTCCCGGTGCTGGTCGAAGATGTGGTGATGATGGGGCGCTATGGCCACATGGGCTTTTTGCGCCGCCCCTCGGCTGCGGACCGCGCGGCTGTTGATCAGGCGCTGGCGCGCGTCAATATGCAAGACTACCGCCACCGCCAGATTGGCGAGCTCTCGGGTGGCCAGCGCAAGCGGGTGTTTCTGGCCCGCGCCTTGGCCCAAGATGGGCAGGTGATCTTGCTGGATGAACCCTTTACCGGCGTTGATGTGCAGACCGAAGACCAGATCACCGCGCTTCTGCGCGACCTTCGCGCTGAGGGGCGGGTGATGCTGGTGTCCACCCACAACCTTGGCTCGGTGCCCGAGTTTTGCGATCGGGTGATCTTGGTCAAGGGCACCGTTCTGGCCCATGGCCCTACCGAGACCACCTTTACCCATGCCAACCTGGAACGCACCTTTGGCGGCGTCCTGCGCCGCTTTACCTTGGGCGGCGACACGCTGCACGACGATGCCGACGCCCGCGCTGTCACCATCCTGACCGATGACGAACGCCCCTTCGTGCATTACGGCGACAAGCTGCAAAAAGCCGAGCGTCTGGAATGACCGCGCTTTTGTTGGAACCCTTCAGCTATGGCTACATGACCAACGCGATGTGGGTCTCCGCACTTGTCGGCGGGGTCTGCGCTTTTCTGTCCTGCTTTTTGATGCTGAAAGGCTGGTCCCTGATTGGGGACGCGCTGTCGCATTCCGTGGTGCCGGGTGTGGCGGGGGCCTATATGCTGGGCCTGCCCTTCGCGCTGGGCGCGTTCTTGTCGGGGGGGCTCGCGGCGGCGGCGATGCTGTTGCTGACCGAACGCTCGGGGCTGAAACCCGATGTCATTATCGGGCTGATCTTCACCTCGTTCTTTGGCTTGGGCCTGTTCATGGTTTCGGTCAGCCCGGTGCCTGTCGATATCATGACGATCACCATGGGCAATATTCTGGCCATCACGCCGGAAGACACGCTGCAACTGGCGCTCATCGGCTTTGTGTCGCTGGCTGTGCTTTTGGTGATCTGGAAAGACCTTGTAGTGGTGTTTTTTGACGAAACCCATGCCCGCACGGTGGGCCTGCATCCGCGACTGTTGAAAGGCGTGTTCTTCATGCTGTTGTCCGCCTCGGTCGTGGCGGCAATGCAGACGGTGGGGGCGTTTTTGGTAATTGCCATGGTGGTGACGCCGGGGGCGACGGCCTATCTTCTGTGCGACCGCTTTGAGCGGCTGATCGTCACCTCGGTCAGTATCGGCACGCTCACCAGCTTTGTCGGCGCCTATGCCAGCTATTTCCTAGATGGGGCCACAGGCGGGGTTATCGTCTGCCTGCAAACGGTGATCTTCCTGATCGTCTTTGTGCTGGCCCCCAAGCACGGCCTTCTGGCGGCCCGACGCAAGGCAGCGGCAGCGCTGCGCCGCGGCCCGGCGGAGGCCGCGTGATGGAGTTTGATCTGGCCACCGCGCTGATGCCTTTCCGCTTTGGCTTCATGCAGAATGCCTTTGCCATCTCAATCATCGTCTCGGTTCCCACAGCCCTGTTGTCCTGCTTTCTGGTGCTGAAAGGCTGGGCCTTAATGGGCGATGCGATCAGCCACGCCATCCTGCCCGGTATTGTGTTGGCCCATCTGATCGGCGCGCCCTTGATCCTTGGGGCCTTTGCCGCCGGCATGTTCACCGCCGTGGCCACCGGGTTCTTGGCGGGCAACAGCCGGATCAAGCAAGACACGGTCATGGGCGTGGTGTTTTCCGGCATGTTCGGCTTGGGCATCGTGCTCTTTGTCGCGGTCGACAGTGGGGTGCATCTTGACCACATCCTTTTTGGCAACATGCTGGGGGTCAGCGCCACCGAGTTGTGGCAATCAGGGCTGATCGCAGGCGGGGTTGTGCTGATCCTTGTGCTGAAATGGAAAGACTGGCTTTTGCACAGCTTTGACCCGGCGCAGGCAAAGGCGGTCGGCCTCTGGGTCAACACCCTGCACTACGGTCTTTTGGCGCTGATCTCGCTGACCATTGTGGCAACGCTTTCTGCGGCCGGGCTGATCTTGGCGATTGCCCTTTTGATCGCGCCGGGGGCGATTGCTTTTCTCTTAGTGCGCCGGTTTTCCACCATGCTGTGGGTGTCGGTGCTGCTGTGCATGGGGTCGATGGTGGTTGGCACTTATGCCAGCTTTTTCCTCGACAGCGCGCCCGCGCCCACCATCGTTCTGGTGCAAACCGGGCTTTTCATCGTTGCCCTTTTGCGCCGCCAGATCCTGAATCGCCGCGCCAGTCTGCGCGCGGTTCAGTCCTGAACGGGCGCCTCTGCCAGCAAGAAGGCACGTAGCTTTTCGCTGGCCCGTGTCGGGCTTACCTCACCCGAATGCAGATCATAGCCCCAGCCCGAAGGGATTTTGTCTGGGAAGGGGGCCACCAAAAGCCCACGCCTCAGATGCACCTCGGCCAAGGAGGCCAGCGTGATCGCGCAGCCCAAGCCTACGACGGCCATCTCCAGCGCCACGTTGGAACTGTCGGTCTTCAGCCCCTCGGACAAGGGTAGGTCGGTCAGCCCATGGTGGCGGGCAAAGGCCTGCCAATGCTCCTGGCGGCCCAACACATGGATCAGGCCGCGATGGCGAATGTCGCGGGGTTCCTGCAGGGCGTTCGGCCCGGTCAGAAACCCGGGCGCGCAGACCATCACCAAGGCTTCATCGCCGAGGGATTGGCCCTGCATCGGCTGGCTGGCGTGGCGCGGTGTGATGCGCAGATCGGCGATCAGGTCGCTGGTCTCTGACCAGATCGTGGCCAACACGGTCACTTCCACCTCGGGATGGACTTGGCCAAAGGCGTGCAGGCGCGGCGGCAGCCAATTGGTCGCAAGACTGGCGGGGCAGGCCAGCGTGACCTCTTGGCGGTGCGGCACGGTCAGGATCTGCCCTGTCGCCACATCAATCTGCGCCAAGGCCTGCCGCAGCGTCGGCAGATACGAGGCCGCCACTTCGGTCAGACCAAGACTGCGTGGCGCGCGGTGAAACAGGGGTCGGCCAATATACTGCTCCAACGCCCGCACGTGCCCTGAAACGGCGGCTTGGGTCATGCCCAATTCTTCCGCCGCGCGGGTAAAGCTCAGGTGCCGGGCCGAGGCCTCGAAAGACCGGATATAGTTCAGCGGCGGCAGGTTTTTCATCGGTGCACTCCTTGGCGGCAAAGCTAGCGCAAACGGGCGGCCAAGGCCAAGGGTACCATGCCCTAGAATTCTTGCGGGTCAGGCCCCCGTTTCCCTTGCGTGAACGGGCAGTGTGTTGTCCCTAAGGTGAACACGACGCCACTTGAACAAAGAGATCGACCATGCCCCCTGCCGACCCCCAGACCGACGCCCCCCGGCTGAAATCCCATGCGCAAGCGGTGGTCATCGGGGGTGGGCTGGTCGGCTGTTCGATCCTTTATCACCTGACCAAGCTGGGCTGGACCGATGTGGTTCTGTTGGAGCGGTCGGAACTGACCAGCGGCTCCACATGGCACGCGGCGGCCAATATCCACGGGCTGCATGACAGCACCAACATCAGCCGTTTGCAGCACTATACCATGGGGCTTTACAAGGAGTTAGAGGCTGAAACCGGCCAAGGCTGCGGCATCTTCCAGCCCGGTTCGCTCTATCTTGCGCAAACGCAGGCGCGCGAGCATCAGCTGCGCCTGCAGGCGGCCAAGGCGAAATATTACGGGATGGACTTCTACGAGGTCAGCCGGGATGAAGCCGAACGGCTGCATCCTTTGGTGAACTTCGACGGCATCCGCTGCATCATGTACGAACCCCAAGGCGGCAATGTCGACCCTTCGGGCGTGACCATGGCCTATGCTGCCGGCGCACGGGCGCGCGGCGCGCAAATCCACCGCAATTGCCCGGTGACCGCGACGCGGGCGCAAGCTGATGGGTCTTGGATCGTGGAAACCCCGATGGGGGAAGTCCGCGCCGGCTGGGTCGTAAACGCCGCCGGGCTCTGGGGCCGCGAGGTTGCGGCGCTGGCGGGGATTGAACTGCCCCTGATGCCCACTGAGCACCAGTATTTTGTCACCGAAACGATTGCCGAAATCGCCGCGATGGACCGCCGCCTGCCTTCGGTCGCGGATCGCGACGGTGAGTATTACCTGCGCCAAGAGGGCAAGGGTCTTTTGGTGGGTGCCTATGAGCGGGACATGAAATTCTGGGCCGAAAACGGCACGCCGCAGGGCTTTGGCCATGAGCTCTTCGCCGATGATCTGGACCGGATCGAGCCGAATATGCTGCGCGCCATCGACCGGGTTCCGGTGGTGGGATCGGCGGGCATCAAGCGGGTCATCAACGGCCCGATGATCTGGTCGCCAGACTCCAGCGCCCTGTTCGGCCCGGTGCCGGAACTGCGCAACTATTTCTGCTGCAACGGCATCATCCCCGGCTTTTCGCAATCCGGCGGGCTGGGGCTGTTGTCGGCACAGTGGATCATCGAGGGCGAGCCAAAGCTCGACATGTTTGGCTGGGACCTCGCGCGCTTTGGCGCTTGGGCGGGCAAGGATTTCACCAAGGCCCGTGTGCGCGATCAATACGCCAACCGCTTCAAGATCCACTTCCCGAATGAGGAACGCACCGCAGGCCGCCCTCTTCGCACCCGCCCGATCTATCAGGTGCAAAAGGCGATGGGCGCGGTCTTTGGTCTGAACTATGGCTGGGAACACCCGCTTTGGTTCTCTGCCGAGGGCGAACCAACCGAAGAAACCATCGGCTTTGACCGCCAGAACTGGTGGGCCCCGGTGGGCCGTGAGGCGCGGATGTTGCGCGACCGGGCGGGGATCATCGACATCTCGAACTTTGCCCGCTACCGGATCACGGGGCCCGGCGCGCGCGACTGGCTCGATGCGCTTTTGGCCAACCGGATGCCCACGACGCCGGGCCGGTCCTGCCTTGCCCCCTTGATTGGCAAACGTGGCGGGATCGCGGGCGATTTCACCGTTACCTGTCTGGGGCAGGGCGATTACTTCATGGTCGGCTCGGGCATGGCGGAACGCTATCACAAGCGGTTCGTTGATGCCGTGCCTTTGCCCACGGGCACAAGCTGGCACAGCGTCACCGACACAATGGCAGGCTTCAACGTGGCCGGTCCCTTGGCGCGCGATCTTTTGGCACGGTTGACCAATGCTGACCTGTCGAATGCAGCCTTTCCCTTCACGCGGTCTGCCCAGATTGACGTCGCCGGCGTCCCCTGCATCGCTCTGCGCGTCAGTTTTACAGGCGATCTGGGCTGGGAGCTTCATTGCGCGGAGTCTGACCAAGCGAGGCTTTATACAGCGCTCTTAGATGCGGGCAAAGCGCTGGAGGTCGGTCCCGTCGGCAGCCGTGCCCTGATGAGTCTGCGGGTGGAAAAGGGCTATGGCAGCTGGGGCCGGGACTATTCTCCCGAATATTGGCCGCAAGAAACTGGCCTTGCCGGCCTCATCAAGATGGACAAGGATTTCCTGAACAAAGCTGCCTATGCCGCCCTCGCCGATACCCCCCCACGCGAAGTTCTGCGCACGCTGGTGATTGAGGTGACCACGGCCGATGCCACCGGCAACGAGCCGATCTTTGATCTTGCCGGAAAGCCTGCGGGCAAGGTGTCGTCCGGGGCTTACGGCTATCACGTCGGGCAGTCGCTGGCCTTGGCCTATCTGCGCCCCGACATCGCGGCAGGGTCAGAGCTTTCAGTCATGGTGCTTGGCCAACCCCACCGGGCGCGGGTGCTGGAAGGGGCCGCCTTTGACCCCGAGGGCAAGCGGCTTCGCCAGTAACGCGTGCCAAGCCCGCACGCGCCTAGACCGCAATCCGCCTGATCCGCGCCGCAACCCGCGCGACAAAGGCATTGCGGCGCGGGGCATTGCAGGTGTCCATCTCATGCAGGCCCAGCCAAAAGGTTTTCGTCCGCTTGGCGGTGCAAAGGCGCAAACCCCGCAAGATCATCCGCCGCCCCGGCGCGCCCATCACAAAGGTCCAAAGCCACCACGGCGCGCCAAAGGTGGTGATGACACCGATCAGTCGGACATTGGTCAACGCCGGGCGCATCGGTGCGCCGGGGCTTGGCACGGTAAAGGTGACACCGGGCCGCCAGACCCGGTCCATCCAGCCTTTCAGCATCGCAGGCTGTGCATACCACCATGTCGGATAAACAAAGATCAGCCCCTCGGCCCATTGCAGGGCCGCGATATGCGGGGCGATATCGGGCGGGGGCGGGCCGTCGTCATGGTAGGCGCGGCGTTCCTCGGCGGACATCACTGGGTTGAAGCCCTCGGCGTAAAGGTCGATCAGCCGCACCTCATGGCCCTGCGCCCGGGCGGTATCGACCGCCACTTTGCACAGGGCAGCGTTAAAGCTTTCGGGCACCGGATGGGCGTGGATCACCAAAAGGCGCATCAACTGGCCCCTTGTGGCTGCGAGATCCGCCGCAGCGTGTGCAGCGCGACCGTGACCACGATCACCGCACCGCCGATCAGCGACATCTGGCCCGGGTTCTCGCCAATCACCGCCCAGACCAGCAATGGCCCAAGGATCACCTCCAAAAGCGTGATCATCGACACCTCGGGCGCTGGCAAATAGCGCGGGCCCAGCATCAACAGCCCCGCCGCACCCGGCAGGATGACAGCACCAGACAGAAAGATCAAAAACGCTGTGCCGCCATCGACTGGGACAAACTCGGCAAAGGGAAGGGCCAAAAGCCCGCCCAAAATCGCCCCCAGCGCCAGATGCGGCAGCATGTTGCGCCGCCCCGTGGTGCGCAGCGTGACGTAATAGGCGGCAATTGCGGTGGCATTGACGAGCGCAAAGGCGTCTCCCAAAAGCCGCCCATGCCCCATACTGCCCGAGCCGATGATCAGCACACCGGCAAACACCAGCCCAATCGCCAGCGCCGTGGCGCGGTCAATGGTCTCGCGCAAGGTCAGCCACGACAAAAGTGCGGCAATAAAGGGCGCAGTTGCCAGCACCAAGAGCGCATTGGCGGCCGAGGTGTATTGCATCGCCGAACACCAAGTGATGCCCCCAACTGCATTAAGCCCGATCACCAAAAGCCCTTTGCGGTCAAACCATTCGCCCTTGCCCGGCATGGTCTGTCGGGCAAAGATCACGTTGGCGGCTAGAAAAATCCCACCCGCCAAAATCCCCCGCCAAAAGGCCAAAGCCAGCATATCCCCGCCGATCAACCGCATCACCAAGGCATCGGGCACAAAGATCATCACCCCGGCCAAGGTGACCAGAACGCCGTAGGCTTGCGGATTGCGCTGGGATAGGTCGGTCATTCCGCGCGACCGAAAAGCTTGTCCAGAAATCCGTAGAACCACGCAGCCTGTTTGGCATCCGCCTCCATCATCACCGCGTCCTGTTCGGCCCGCGTTTGCACGCCGGGCTTGCCATAGGCCGCCCAAGGGGCGGATTGCCAGCGGCGAAAGCCCTCGATCGTGCATTCGGGGTGGAACTGAAAGCCATAAACCTTATGGCCAATCCGGAAGGCCTGATTGGGATACATCGGGCTTGTGGCCAGATGCACCGCACCTTCGGGGATGGCAAAGGTGTGGAAATGCGCCTGCGTCATCGGAATGGTCTCAGGCAGGAAGTCGCGCCCCTCGGCCGTGGGTGAGATTGGGTAATAGCCAAACTCATGCAGACCACTGGGCGGCGGGCCAACCTCGGCCCCCATCACCCGCGCGATCTGCTGGGCGCCCTGACAGATGCCCAAAAGCGGGATGTCTTGCGCCATGCAGGCCCGGATCCAAGCCGCTTCGTCATGCAAGAACGAATGCTTATCCTCGTCAAACACATTGAACGGGCCACCATAGACCACCGATCCGGCCACATCCGCGCCCGGCACTGGCAGGAGGTCTCCCGCAAAGGGACGCAAGATTACCGGATCAAACCCCGCCTGCACGGCAAAGCTCACCACCCGGTCATCGGGCGGGTCGTCACCGTGGCGGATCAAAACCAGTTTGCGGGCCATGTCGGTCTCCTGTCGCGCTTTGGCGGCAGGATAGGCCAAAGCATGGGGGGAATGGCAAAAGGAAAACGGGGGTGTGACGGATAAATTTCTTGCGCTGCGCCAAGTTGGGGCAAAAGCGGGACAGCCTTGCCAATCGTCGGGCTGGCTTGTGTCATTCGGCCTGCCATGACACGAAGGGGGAGTGGAGGGCCCGTGATGCTGAAAACCTATCTCTTTCTCTTGGCGGCCATCGTGCTTGAAGTGGTGGCAACCACCGCCTTGGCCCGCTCGGCCAGCTTTACGCGCCTCGTTCCCAGTCTGATTGCGATCTTCGGCTATGCCGGGGCATTTTGGCTTTTGTCGGTTCCCTTGCGGGTCATGCCGACCGGGGTGGTCTATGCCCTTTGGTCTGGGCTTGGGATCGTGCTGATCACAGCGGTGGCTTGGGTCTGGCAAAAGCAGGTGCTAGACGGAGCGGCGCTGTTGGGGTTGGGGCTGATCATGGCTGGGGTCTTGGTCATTCACCTCTTCTCCAGCGCGGTCAATCACTAAGGGCGGCCGTTGGCCGATCCTGCCCCAATCCTGAAGTGGTTGGAGCGTTCTGGCGCAATTGTATTCGCCAGCACCTGTGCGCGCGCTGGACAGGCAGGGCGGGGCCAAGGCAAAACGCGCGGCCCGTTGGGACCGCGCGCTTGTAAGAACACAATCAGGACGAACCCTGCGGCCAGATCAGGCCAGCGACGGATCAATCGCCTTGCAAGCGGCGACAAGGCCCTTCACCGCGTCGATGGATTTGTCCATCATCGCTTGCTCATCCGCGTTGAGTTTGATGTCCACCACACGCTCCACGCCTCCGGCGCCAAGGATCGTCGGCACGCCGACATACATGCCCTTCAGGCCGTATGCGCCGTCCACATAGGCCGCGCAGGGCAGCAGGCGCTTTTGGTCCTTCAGATAGGCTTCGGCCATTTCAATCGCCGAAGCGGCAGGCGCGTAGAAGGCCGAGCCGGTCTTCAAAAGGCCCACGATTTCCGCGCCACCGTCACGGGTGCGCTGCACGATGCCGTCGAGCTTTTCCTGCGTGGTCCAGCCCATTTTCACCAGATCGGGCAGCGGAATGCCGGCGACAGTGGAATACCGAACCAACGGCACCATGGTGTCGCCATGGCCGCCCAGAACAAAGGCTGTGACATCCTTCATCGAGACGTTGAATTCCACCGACAGGAAGTGACGGAAACGGCCCGCGTCCAGAACGCCTGCCATACCGACCACCTTGTTGTGCGGCAGGCCCGAAAACTCGCGCAGCGCCCAGACCATCGCGTCCAAGGGGTTGGTGATGCAGATCACAAAGGCATTGGGCGCATGGGCCTTGATGCCTTCGCCGACCGATTTCATCACCTTGAGGTTAATGCCCAAAAGGTCATCGCGGCTCATCCCCGGCTTGCGCGGCACGCCGGCGGTGACGATGCAGACATCTGCACCCGCGATATCCTCGTAGGAATTCGCGCCCTTCAGCGACGCGTCAAAGCCCTCAACCGGGCCAGATTGCGCGATGTCCAGCGCCTTGCCCTGCGGCGTGCCCTCGGCGATGTCAAAAAGGACGATGTCCCCCAGTTCCTTGAGGGCGGCGAGGTGGGCAAGGGTGCCGCCGATCTGGCCTGCGCCGATAAGGGCGATTTTGGGTCGTGCCATGGGTTCGGTCTCCGAGTGCTTGGCTGCAAGATTGTATACTGTGGTATGCTAAATCAGGGCGATCCAGAATGCAAGTCTGCCGCGCTGCAGCAAGGTCATGGGCTGGCCCCGGCCGCGGGATTGCGGTAACGGGACTTTCATGGACCTTGGTGCAGGTGACGGCCGCACCGGTTCGGCATTGCGCGGCATCATGGGGGATTCGCGCGGCAGGGGGAAGAGGCATGGAGGGGTTTGCCTTTTGGGCGCTGGCGGTGCTGGCAGCAGTGCTGGTTGGCATGGGTAAAGGTGGCTTGCCCGTTGTCGCTATGCTCAGCGTGCCGGTGCTGTCGCTGGCCGTCTCGCCCGTCACGGCGGCAGGGCTTTTGCTGCCCGTCTATGTGCTGTCCGATATGTTCGGGCTTTATGCCTATCGCCATGCCTTTGACCGCCGGGTGCTAGCAATTTTGACGGCTGGGGTCACCATAGGGGTGGGCCTTGGATGGGCCACTGCGAAGATCACGCCGGAATGGGCCGTAACCGCGCTGGTCGGGGTCATTGGGGCGGTCTTTGCGCTTCGACTCTTGTTCCAGCGCGGGACCATGCAGCCGCGCAAGGCCAAGGTCGCACCCGGCGTATTTTGGGGCACGCTGACCGGCTTCACCAGTTTCGTCAATCATTCTGGCGGGCCGCCGTTTCAGATCTATGTCCTGCCCCTTGGCCAGCCAAAGCTGGTATATGCTGCGACCAGCACTATTCTTTTTGCCTATCTCAACATGATAAAGTTGGTGCCTTATTGGGCCTTGGGTCAGTTCCACCCTAGTAATCTGAAAGTGGCCGCCCTGTTGATGCCAGTGGCGGCCATCGCGGTCTTTGTCGGCGTGAAGCTGGTCAAAATCATCCCCGAGCGGCTGTTCTTCCAGATCGTCACTTGGGCGCTTTTGGCGATTTCGCTCAAGCTGATATGGGACGGGCTGTCCGCCGCCGCCTAAAGGGCGCTTACGCCGGTTCCCCCTTGGCAGCCAGTTCCTCGGCGATGTCCTCCCAAGCCTGACCCGAGGCGACAAGGCAGGTCTGGCCATCGGGCCGGGTGACGACAATCGTCCAGCTGCCTGAGGCTGAGGTGAAAATCTCAACCACTTGGGCGCGCGCATCCGGTCCGGCGGTCAGGCCTGCGCCCCGGCGCACCTCATCAAATCCGGTGGCCAACCCGGCCACCACCTGCTCGCGCGGCGCGCATTGCGCGGCGATGGCCGCCTGTGTGGCGAAGATCAGCCCGGCAAAGCCCAGCGAAAGCGCAAACAGCATCTTGTCCATGAAAACCCCCAAAGTGATTGGCCGTGCACTCAGGCTGCGCCCCATGGGTAAGCGGCGGGTTAATGCCCCGTTCCGGCGGACGATCTGGTTTTTCTGCGATGCAGCAAAATCGGGCTTGCTGAAAATGCCCAATCGGTGTCTTTTTCCGCAAGATTGTTTCGGTGGAGAGAATCATGTCGGCACGGCCCTATCGCTCGGTCCTGTACATCCCCGGCTCGAAAGAGCGGGCGGTGGAAAAGGCTATGGGGCTGGCGGCGGATGCGATCATCTTCGATCTGGAAGATGCGGTCTCGCCCGACGAAAAATCCGCCGCGCGAGATCTTGTGGCGCGGGTGCTGACAGATTGGGATTTCGGCAACCGGGCGCGGATCGTGCGGATCAATGGCTTTGACAGTGCTTGGGGCCGCGATGACGCCAATGCGATGGACGCGGCGATTGCGCGCGGCGCCAAGATTGACGCCATCCTGATCCCGAAAGTGAACCGTGCGGCTGACCTCGACGCGGTGGCCGAGGCTGTGCCCGGCGCTGACCTTTGGGCCATGATGGAGACGGCGCTGGGCATGCTGAACGCCGCCGAGATTGCCGCCCATCCGCGCCTGAAGGGCATGGTGATGGGCACCAATGATCTGGCCAAAGAGTTGAACAGCCGCTTTCGCCCTGACCGTCTGGCGATGCAAGCGGGACTTGGCTTGTGCCTTCTGGCCGCCCGCGCCCATGGCAAGGTGATCGTGGACGGGGTGTTCAACGCCTTCAAGGATGAGGCGGGACTGCGCGCCGAATGTGAGCAGGGCCGCGATATGGGATTTGACGGCAAGACCGTGATCCACCCGGCGCAGTTGGAGATTGCCAACGCGGCCTTCGCACCCAGCGCCGACGAGTTGGACCTTGCCCGCCGCCAGATTGCCGCTTTCTCGGCCGCGAAAGCGGCGGGGCAGGGGGTCGCCGTGGTCGATGGCAAGATCGTAGAGAACCTGCACGTCGTGACGGCGACCGCAACGCTGGCCAAGGCCGAGGCGATTGCAGCCATGGCCGAATGATGCAACTGTGATGTCCCTATTCATCACCGGAGCGTGCAGATGACCCTTCTTATTCTTGGCCTTGCCCTGTGGATTGTGCCGCATTGGATGAAACGCCTTGCGCCCGAGATGCGCGCGGGTTGGGGAGACAAGGCCAAGGGGCCGTTGTCACTGGCCATGGTGCTGGGGATCGTGCTGATGGTCGTGGGCTATCGCGCCGCGGAGGGCGCGTTTTTCTGGGGCCGCTCGCCCGCGATGGTGGGGATCAACAACCTTCTGATGCTGGGCTCGGTGTATCTGTTTGCCGCCTCTGGCATGAAAACCGCCATTGCCCGCAAGATCCGCCACCCGATGCTGTGGGCGACCGTGCTTTGGGCGCTGTCGCATGTGCTGGTCAATGGCGATACGCCGTCCTTTGTTCTCTTCGGGGGCCTTGGCCTCTGGGCGCTGATCTCGATGGTGCTGATCAACCGTGCCGGTCCTTGGGTGCCGCCTGCCGCAAAACCCGCCAAGTTTGAAGCGATGGCCATTGCTGGAAGCCTGATCTTCTACGGCGTTCTGGTGGGTGTGCATTACGCACTTGGCTATCCAACCTTCGGCTAAGATCATGAAACTCTACCGTTTTCTCAGCGACGACGACACATCGGCCTTTTGTCACAAAGTGACGGCGGCCCTGAACAAAGGGTGGGAGCTGCAGGGCAGCCCCACCTATGCCTTTGACGCAAGCCGGGGCGTCATGCGCTGCGGGCAGGCGGTGGTGAAAGAGGTGCCGGGCACCTATTCGCCCGAGATCAAACTCGGCGAGCAATGAAGCGGGTGGGGGCGACCCCACTACCCAAAGGACCAAGACGGATGAAGACCAACCCGGGCCGTTTCTTTGAAGATTACCGCATTGGTGAGGTGATCATCCATGCCGTGCCGCGCACGGTGTCGGGGGGCGAGCGGGCGATGTATCATGCGCTTTATCCTGCACGCGGGGCGCTTTACTCCTCGGATGAGTTTGCCCGCGCCAGCGGCCTGCCAGCGGCGCCGATGGATGATCTGGTGTCCTTCCATGTGGTCTTTGGCAAGACGGTTCCCGACATCAGCCTGAACGCGGTGGCCAATCTGGGTTATGCCGAGGGGCGCTGGCTCGCCCCGGTCTGGCCCGGTGACACCTTGCGCTCGGAATCCACCGTGATCGGGTTGAAGGAAAACTCGAACGGCAAGTCGGGCAATGTCTATGTCCGCACCAAGGGGATCAACCAGCACGGGCAGGTGGTGCTGGAATATGTGCGCTGGGTGATGGTGCGCAAAAACCGCATGGACGCCCCCGCGCCCGAGCCGGTTGTGCCCGATCTGCAAAAGGTGGTGCCCGCGGCGGATCTGGTGATCCCCAAAGGGTTGGATTTCTCGAACTACGATTTCAGCTTGGCCGGTGAGCCGCACCGCTGGGGTGACTATGCGGTGGGCGAGAAGATTGACCATGTCGATGGTGTGACGGTCGAAGAGGCCGAACATATGATCGCCACGCGTCTTTGGCAGAACACCGCCAAGGTCCATTTCGACGCCACCTTCCGCGAGGATGGCAAGCGGTTGATCTATGGCGGCCATGTGATTTCCATGGCGCGTGCCTTGTCGTTCAATGGGCTGGCCAATGCACAAATGATCGGGGCTTTGAATGCGGGGGCCCACGCAAACCCCTGCCACTCTGGCGACACGATCAAGGCTTGGTCCGAGGTCTTGGACCGTGCCGATACCACCGCGCCCGGGGTGGGCGCGATCCGCCTGCGGCTGGTGGCGGTCAAACAAGGGGCAGAGCCCTTTGCGCTGAAGGGCGCGGATGGCAAATATCTGCCCGAAGTGCTGTTGGATCTCGATTACTGGGCGTTGATGCCAAAATGAAAACACTTCACGCACTTGGCCTGAGCCTAACCCTTGCGACCACGCCAGCCTTTGGCTTTGACATGCCCGAGGATGAATCGACCGCGCAATTTGTTACCTCGAATATCATCGCGACGTTTTACCATGAACTGGGTCACGCGCTGATCGATGTGCTGGCCCTGCCGGTTCTGGGGAAAGAAGAAGACGCGGCGGATGGGCTTGCGTCTGTGCTCACCCACTACATCTGGGACGAAGAAACGGCGACGCAGATCACCTATGACACGGCAAACGGCTTTGCCCTCTGGGCGGCGGAGCCCGAGGGCTGGGATTCAGCCTATGCCGATACCCATTCATTGGACCAGCAGCGCTATTACGCGACGGTCTGCCTGTTTTACGGTGCCAATCCCGAAGCGCGCGAGGCGGTTGCGGTCGATCTGGAACTGCCTGAAGAACGGGCGGCTCTGTGCCCCGATGAGTTTGCCCAAGTCGATGCCAGCTGGTCTGCGATGCTAGAGGGGTTGGAGCCGGGGTGGGATACCTTTGGCTTGGTCCTTGTGAGCACCGATGAAGATGATCCGATCAGCCAGATCCTGGCCGAAGAGATTGCCGATCTGAACGGAAGATACGGATTGCCACAAGAGGTTCTGGTCAGCGTTGAGCCCTGCGGCGAAGCGAACGCCTTCTACTTCCCAGGTGAATACCTCATCATCATGTGCACCGAATATGCCGAAGCCATGGCCCAGTTGTGGGAGCAGGCGGAGTGATCGTGATCACACGGAAAAATTGTGTGATCACAAATAACAGAATCTTGGACTGATAGCGGCACCAGTCCGCTTTTCCTGTAGGCTTGTAGGTGACAGCGCAAAAATTCGCGCTAGTAAGGACACAAAGACAGCTTTGGGGCGGGCCTTCACCCGCACCCTGCCAGCGACAAGGACATGCCATGGCGAACGTCAAACGGGTTGAACGCCCCCTTTCTCCCCATCTGCAGATTTATCGCCCGCAATTGACGTCGATCGTCTCGATCCTGACGCGGATCACCGGTAATGCGCTGATCGTGGGCGTCATCTTGGCGGTGTGGTGGCTGTTGGCGGCGGCGACCTCGCCCGAATACTTCGCCACCGCCAACGCGGTTGCGACCAGCTGGTTCGGCGATCTGGTGTTCACCGGGTCGGCTTGGGCGGTGTGGTATCATTATCTGGCCGGGCTGCGGCATCTATACTTCGACGCGGGCAAGGGCTTGGACATTCCCACCGCCGAGAAGCTGGGCTGGGGCATCATCATCGGGTCGGTCGTTCTGACCGCCCTCACCGTCATTTTGGTTCAGTGAGGGCATCATGCGTTATCTGACCGCCCGTAAGCGCGCCGAGGGCAAAGGCGCATCGCACACCGGAACTGAACACCACTGGAGCATGACACTGTCGTCGGTCGCCTTGGCCTTCATGGTGCCGACCTGGCTTTACATCTTCGGCTCGGCCCTCGGGGCCGCGCAAGACGAGGTGGTCGCCACCTTCGCCCGGCCTTTCCCAGCCATTCTGACCGCGCTCGTCCTTGTAGTCGGCATGCGTCATTTTGCCATGGGGGCCACGATGATGATTGAGGATTATGCCCGTGGCACGGCGCGTAAACTGTTCATCATCTTCGCCTATTCCCTGTCTGCTGTGATCGTTGCAAGTGGGCTGTTCGCCCTGATCAAGATCGCGCTCTGAGGTTCAAGACATGACCAAAGCCTATCCGTATGAAGTGCATGACTATGACGTGGTTGTCGTGGGGGCTGGCGGTGCCGGTCTGCGCGCCACGCTGGGCATGGCCGAGCAGGGTCTGCGCACCGCCTGTGTGACCAAGGTTTTCCCAACGCGTTCGCACACCGTGGCGGCCCAAGGCGGCATCGCCGCGTCCTTGGGCAATATGGGCCCCGATAGCTGGCAGTGGCACATGTATGACACCGTCAAAGGCTCGGACTGGCTCGGTGACACCGACGCGATGGAATACCTCGCACGTGAGGCGCCGAAGGCGGTTTATGAGCTGGACCATTACGGCGTGCCGTTCAGCCGCACCGAAGAGGGCAAGATCTATCAGCGCCCCTTTGGTGGCCACACCACCGAATACGGCGAAGGCCCGCCGGTGCAGCGCACCTGCGCCGCGGCTGACCGCACGGGCCACGCCATCTTGCACACCCTTTATGGTCAAGGCCTGAAGAACAACGCGGAATTCTTCATCGAATACTTCGCGCTGGATCTGATCATCACCGATGGGGCCTGCACGGGCGTTGTCTGCTGGAAGCTGGACGATGGCACGATCCATGTGTTCAACGCCAAGATGACAGTGCTGGCGACGGGCGGTTATGGCCGCGCCTATTTCAGCGCGACAAGCGCCCATACCTGCACCGGTGACGGCGGCGGCATGGTCGCCCGCGCGGGCCTGCCCTTGCAGGATATGGAGTTCGTGCAATTCCACCCGACCGGCATCTACGGCTCGGGCTGCCTCATCACCGAAGGCGCGCGCGGCGAGGGTGGTTATCTGACCAACTCGAACGGCGAGCGGTTCATGGAGCGTTATGCGCCTCATTACAAAGACTTGGCCCCGCGCGACTATGTCTCGCGCTGCATGACCTTGGAAATCCGCGAAGGCCGCGGTGTGGGCGAACATGGCGACCATATCCACCTGCACCTGAACCACCTGCCCAAGGAAACGCTGGACCTGCGCCTGCCGGGCATCTCGGAATCGGCGCGCATCTTTGCGGGCGTTGATCTGACCAAAGAACCGATCCCGGTTCTGCCGACGGTTCACTACAATATGGGCGGCATCCCGACGAACTATTGGGGCGAGGTTCTGAACCCCACCGCCAAAGACCCCGACGCCATCTTCCCCGGCCTGATGGCTGTGGGCGAGGCGGGCTGCGCCTCGGTGCATGGCGCGAACCGTCTGGGCTCAAACAGCCTGATCGACCTTGTGGTCTTTGGCCGCGCTGCCGCCATTCGCGCGGGCGAGATCGTGAACCCCAAGTCGCGCAATGCCCCGGTGAACGTGGCCGAGATCGACAAGGCTTTGTCGCGCTTTGACGGCTTGCGCCATGCCAATGGCGCGGTGCCAACGGCCGATTTGCGGCTGGAAATGCAGCGCACCATGCAATCGGATGCGGCTGTGTTCCGGGCTGAGGAAACGCTGTCGGCTGGTGAGCGCAAGATGACGGCGATTGCCGCCAAGATGGTTGATCTGAAGGTCACCGACCGCTCTTTGGTTTGGAACAGCGACCTGATGGAAACGCTGGAGCTTGGCAACCTGATGCCGAACGCGCTGGCCACCATCTATGGCGCGCATGCCCGCACCGAAAGCCGAGGCGCGCATGCCCACGAAGATCACCCGGTCCGCGATGACGCCAAATGGCGCAAGCATTCGCTGGCTTGGGTCGATGGCGCATCGGTCCGGCTGGACTATCGTCCGGTCAAGACCGAGCCTCTGACATCTGAAGCGCAAGGCGGGATCTCGCTGAAGAAGATCGCCCCGGCGGAGCGCAAATTCTGATGCGCGCGCTGGCCCCCCTGCTTGCCGTTCTGGCGCTGGCCGCCTGCGATCCGGCGCAAGTGGCCGACAAGGTTGGCCGCCGCGCCGCTGATACGGTGGTGCGCCCGATCGTGGCCGATTATGTCGCGCCGGGGCAGGCCGAGGCCGCGACGCGCTGCATCGTCGACAATGCAAGCTCTGAGGACGTGAAAGCCTTGGTGCAGGATGTTGGCGTCGGCGCGGGCAGCCGCACGGTGGCCAATGTCATGCGGATCGCCGCGCAGCCAGGGGCTGCGGCCTGTCTGGCCGCGGGCAGCATCACCGGGTTGGGGGCCTGAAGCCGATGCTCCGCGCCGCCCTCCTGCTCCTTGTCGCCCTGCCGCCCTTGGCGGGATGCGGCCCCGTGCCGCTGGATCAGGCTGAACGGATGTGCGTCGAAGAGGCCAATCAGGCCCGCCGTCCGCGCGGCGAGATTGCGATGGGCGTCGGGTCGGTTGGCAAGGCTGTTGGGGCCCTTGATGTGACGATCTCGACCGATTTTCTGTTGGGCCGCGATCCGGCCCAAGTGTTTGACGCCTGCGTCAAGGCGCGCTCGGGCCAGTTCCCGGCCCGGCCGCTTGACGCGCAACCGGGATGGGTGGGTTAAGATGGCCCGCCTTGCCCCCACCCCCGCCATTCTGCGCCCCGCGGCCCTGTGCCCGGCCATGATCTGACGAAGGAAAGCCCATGGTTCAGTTCACTCTTCCCAAGAACTCCAAAGTCATCACCGGCAAAACCTGGCCGAAGCCCGAGGGCAAGAACGTGCGGAAGTTCCAGATTTACCGCTGGAACCCCGATGATGGGAAGAACCCGTCGGTCGACACCTATTTCGTCGATATGGACAAATGCGGCCCCATGGTTCTGGACGCGCTCATCAAGATCAAGAACGAGATTGACCCGACGCTGACCTTCCGCCGGTCCTGCCGCGAGGGGATTTGCGGCTCTTGCGCGATGAACATCGACGGGATCAACACGCTGGCCTGCATCTATGGGCTGGATGAGATTAAGGGTGACGTGAAGATTTATCCCTTGCCCCATATGCCGGTGATCAAGGACCTGATCCCGGACCTGACGCATTTCTACGCCCAGCATGCCTCAATCATGCCGTGGCTTGAAACCAAGACCAATCGCCCGGCCAAAGAGTGGCGCCAGTCGATTGAGGACCGCAAGAAACTCGACGGGCTTTATGAATGCGTGATGTGCGCCTCGTGCAGCACCTCTTGCCCGTCCTACTGGTGGAACGGCGACAAATACCTTGGGCCGGCGGCGCTCTTGCATGCCTACCGTTGGATCATCGACAGCCGCGATGAGGCGACGGGCGAGCGGTTGGATAACCTTGAAGACCCCTTCAAGCTTTATCGCTGCCACACGATTATGAACTGCGCCAAGACCTGCCCCAAGGGGCTGAACCCGGCCAAGGCGATTTCTGAGATTAAAAAGATGATGGTGGACCGGGTGGTGTAAGGGGCAAGTCCCCACCCTCAGCCCCTCCCCACGGAGGAGGAGGGGAGGTGACCGTCCTGCCATGCGCACTGCCTTTGCCGCCCTGTTGGCTTCCTTCCCCTTGGTCGGGACGTGAGTTTGGGGGGCAGAAAGACTCTGATGCCCCTTCTCCTTCTTGCTCTTGTCATCGGTGTCTTTGCCTATGCATGGCTCTCGCGCCGCCACTCAACCCTGACCCGCGCCTGCATCTGGCGGCAAGAAAAAGCCGCCGGGATCTGGCGCTGCGCTGCCTGTGGGGCAACCTGCACGCCCGCGCCCGGAAAAGCCCCGCGCCAGTGCCTGAAGGGGTCTTGACCACCCCCCGACCATGGGACAGCTTGACCCCCCGGAGGTGCCCATGAAACCCGATACGCCCGCCCATCCGATGCCCGCTGATGGTGCCGCCCGCAAGGCCGTGCGCCCGGTGATCTGCTATCCGGTCGAAGGTCTGCCCGCGCCCGACCTTGCGCCGTTTCACGCCGCCCGGGTGGGTTGGGAAAAGGTGGATGAGGTGTTGGTGCCCGCGCGCGAGGCGCGCTGTTTCGACGTGCCTGCCGGGCATTTCTTTCGCATCACCTCGGTGGATGGCCCGCAGGTGGGGGATCTGAACCTGTGGAACGCCCATGATCTGAATGAGCGGTTCTTTTCGGGCAAAACCCGCGCGCTCCATGGCACGCATTTAAGCGCGGGCGACCGGATGTGGTCGAGCTTGCCGCATCTGCGCAGCCTTGCGACGATCACCGAAGACACGCTGGACTGGTATCAGTTCGATGCGTTCGGCGGCGGGGTGCATGACGTGATCGGCACGCGCTGCGACCCTTACACGCATAACCTTCTGTCGCATGGCGGCCAGTATCACCACTGCTGCCACTCCAACCTGACCCGCGCTTTGGCCGACCGCACGGGCCTGCCGTTAGCGGTGGCCGAGTTGCATGTGCATGATGTGTTGAACGTCTTTATGTGCACTGGCTTTACCCGTGACACCGGGCAGTATTTCATGAAGGCAAGCCCGGTGCGGCCCGGCGATTTTATTGAATTCTTTGCCGATATCGATCTTCTGGGGGCTTTGTCGGCCTGCCCAGGCGGCGATTGCAGCGCTGAGCATTCCTCGGATCAGGCGGCGTGCCATCCTTTGCTGGTTGAGGTGTTCCGCCCGATGGCCCCGCCTGTGGGTTGGGCGCCTTCACCCGCCAATGGTTATGATCGCAGCCACGGGCGGTAAGAAGGGGGGCTGTCTGCCCCCCTCGGCCTGCGGCCTCACCCCCCGAGGATATTTGCGCCGCATTGAAGGCGAAAGGGTTTGGCAGCTCTCGAGGAGTGCCCGGAACGGGCTCGACGAGGGGCGGGGTCAGGCAAAAGCCGCCTCAAGTGCCACTTCGACCATCGCGCCAAAGCTGCGTTCGCGCTGGTCGGCCGGCAGGGCCTCATGCGTGAGGATGTGGTCAGAGATGGTCAACACGGCCAGCGCGCGGCGGCCATAGCGGGCGGCGAGGTGGTAAAGCTCGGCCGCTTCCATTTCGACGCAGAGCGTGCCGTGGCGTTGCAGCTGTTCGCTGAGATCGGCGCGTTCGTCATAGAAGGTGTCAGAGGAATAGATGCCGCCGACATGCACCGGAACCCCGATCTTTTGGGCCGCATCATGGGCAGCGCGCAGCAGGCCGAAATCGGCGCAGGGGGCGAAATTGAGTTCGCGAAAGATCGACCGGGATGGTGAACCGCACGTGGACGCGGTTTGGGCCAACACCACATCGCGCACCTTGACGTGATGCTGAAGCGCGCCCGCGCTGCCGATGCGGATCAGCGTTTGTGCGCCGTAATCCTTGATGAGCTCATTGGCATAGATCGACAGGGATGGCATCCCCATGCCGGAGCCGTGGATGGTGACCCGGTGCCCGCGCCATGTGCCGGTATAGCCCAGCATGCCGCGCACTTCGTTCACGAGAACCGGGTTCTCGAGAAAGGTCTCGGCCGCCCAGCGTGCGCGGTAGGGATCACCCGGCAAGAGCACGGTCTCGGCAATCTCGCCCGGTTTCGCGCCGATGTGAAATGTCATGGTGGACCTCCCTTATCGCGCGCCAAGCTATGCCAGCTTGGTCGCCGTTGGAAGGCCCCCCGGCGCGGGGCTTGCGCGCTTTACGCGGCGCGGTCTTGGGCGTCGACGATGCCGACGATGTCAAGCATGATGCGGTTCAGCTCAAAATCCTTGGGCGTGTAGACGGCGGCGACCCCCATGGCGCGCAGGCGTGCGGCGTCATCCTCGGGGATGATGCCACCGACGACCAAGGGGATATGGCCAAGGCCCGCGGCGCGCATCCGATCCAGCGTTTCGGTGATCAGCGGGATATGGCTGCCCGACAGGATCGACAGGCCGATGACATGGGCCTCTTGATCGACAGCGGCAGAGACAATCTCGGCGGGGGTCAGGCGGATGCCTTCGTAATGAATGTCCATGCCCACATCGCGCGCGCGGGCGGCGATTTGTTCGGCCCCGTTCGAGTGCCCGTCAAGGCCGGGCTTGCCGACAAGGAATTTCAACTGGCGGCCCAACTTGGCCGAGAGCACCGAGACAGCCTCCCGGATCGGCTCCAGCCCTTCGGTGCGGTTCGACGGGCTGCGCGAGACGCCGGTCGGTGCGCGGTACTCGCCAAAGGCTTGGCGCACCATGGCACCCCATTCGCCGGTGGTGCAGCCCGCTTTGGCGGCGGCGATCGAGGCGGGCATGATGTTGGTGCCGGACTTGGCAGCCTCGCGCAGGGCGGTGAGGGCAGCTTTCACCGCCGCTTCGTCGCGCTGGCTGCGCCATGCGGTCAGCCGTTCGATCTGGTCGCGCTCGGCATCGGCATCGGCCACCATGATGGATCCATCGCCCGCCGTCAGCGGCGAGGGCGCGGCTTCGGTCCAGCGGTTGACGCCGACAACCGTGGTTTCCTTGGATTCGATCTTGGACAGGCGCTCGGAGTTCGCCTCGACCAAGCGGCCCTTCATATAGTCGATGGCCGCCACCGCGCCGCCCATGGCGTCGATCTGGGCGAGTTCGGCGCGCGCGCCGTCCTTCAGGGCCGCGACCTTGCGGTCAATCGCGGGGTTGCCGTCGAAAAGATCGTCATATTCCAGAAGGTCGGTTTCATAGGCCAGAATCTGCTGCATCCGCAGCGACCATTGCTGATCCCAAGGGCGCGGCAAGCCCAAAGCCTCGTTCCAAGCGGGCAGTTGCACCGCGCGGGCGCGGGCCTTTTTCGACAGCGTCACCGCCAGCATTTCAATCAGGATGCGGTAGACGTTGTTTTCGGGCTGCTGCTCGGTCAGGCCCAAGGAGTTGACCTGCACACCATAGCGGAAGCGCCGATACTTGGCCTCGGTGATGCCATAGCGGGTTTCGCAAATCTCATCCCACAGATCGACAAAGGCGCGCATCTTGCACAGCTCGGTGACAAATCGAATGCCGGCGTTGACGAAGAACGAGATGCGGCCGACCATATTGGGGAAGTCGGCGGGCGCGACCTTGCCCTTCAGATCATCCAGCACGGCGCAGGCGGTGGCGAGCGCGAAGGCCAGCTCCTGCTCGGGCGTCGCCCCTGCCTCTTGCAGGTGATAGGAACACACGTTCATCGGGTTCCATTTCGGCAGGTGCTTTTGCGTATAGGCCGCGACGTCGGTGATCATGCGAAGCGAGGGCTTCGGCGGGGCGATATAGGTCCCGCGCGAGAGGTATTCCTTGATGATGTCGTTCTGAACCGTGCCTTGCAGGGCCGAGATATCGGCGCCCTGTTCTTCGGCCACCGCGATGTAAAGCGCCAAGAGCCACGGGGCGGTGGCGTTGATGGTCATGGAGGTGTTCATCTGCTCAAGCGGGATATCCTTGAACAAGGCCCGCATGTCGCCCAGATGGCAGACCGGCACGCCAACCTTGCCGACCTCGCCTTTCGACAATTCGTGATCCGAGTCATAGCCCGTTTGCGTCGGCAGATCGAAGGCCACCGAAAGCCCGGTTTGCCCGCGCGACAGGTTGTTGCGGTAAAGCGCGTTCGAGGCGGCGGCGGTGGAATGGCCCGCATAGGTGCGGAACAGCCAGGGTTGTTCTTTCTGCGCGTGCATCGCGGGCCTCGTGTGGTGAATCGCTTCGGCAATTTTATTTCGTCACGAGACAGATAGGCGACATTTTCGGGCAGTGTCAATCGCTGCGCTGCGGCGAAGCGCGCAGGCCTCGGGCGACTGCGTCTTCTCGTCGTGTCGCTCCCTCCGATGAGTGACGCAGTCATCGAAGAGGGATTTGGACTTTGTGCAAAAATCAGGCAGGGTGCCGCCATGTTCCAAGACGTGACCCTGCCGCTTTGGCTTTTGATCCTGATCGTCGGCTTCGCCGCCGTGACCTTTGCGTCGCATTTCCTCTTCCCCTCTGTGCGCTGGTTCTTCCGCAAGCGGGCCGAGCGCGCCTTGGCGCAGTTGAACACAAGGCTGGATCGCCCGATTGAACTGTTCAAGCTGGCGCGGCGGCAGGATATGATCGTGCGGCTGGTCTATGACCCGCGCGTGATGGAGGCGGTGGCCGACCATGCGGCCGAAACCGGTGTGCCGGGGGCCGTGGCCTTTGAGGAGGCCCGCCTTTATGCTCGCGAAATCGTGCCCGCCTTTTCGGCCACGCTCTATTTCGGTGTGGCCACCCGTCTGGCGCGGTGGATCAGCCGGGGGCTTTACCGGGTGCGAATCGGTAAGGTAGACCCGGCCTTGAACGGCCAGCTTGATCGCAAGGCGACCGTGATCTTCGTGATAAACCATCGCAGCAATATGGATTACGTGCTGGTGACATGGCTTGTCGCCAACCGCTCGGCCCTCTCCTATGCCGTGGGAGAATGGGCGCGGATCTGGCCGTTCTCGCGGATGATCCGGGCGATGGGGGCCTATTTCATTCGGCGCGGCAGCCGCAACACGCTCTATCGCCGGGTGCTGGCGCGCTATGTGCAGATGGCAACCGATGAGGGCACGACGCAGGCCTTTTTCCCCGAGGGCGGGCTGTCGCTGGATGGCCGGGTGGGACCGGCCAAGATGGGCCTTCTGAACTATGTCGTTACCGGCGCGGGGCGCGAGCGGGATGTGTTGTTCGTGCCAGTGGGGCTGGCCTATGACCGGGTTCTGGAGGACCAGGTTCTGGTGGCGGCGGGCCAAGCGGGGGAACGGCGGTTCCGGGCTGGCGTGGGCGCGATTGTGGGCTTTGTCGCGCGCAATCTGTGGCGGCGGTTGCGCGGACGGTTTCAAGGCTTTGGCACGGCGGCGGCCGGATTTGGTCCGCCGGTGTCTTTGCAGGGCTTCCGCGCGGCCCATCCCGATCTGTCGGCGGACGCCCAGACAGCAGCCTTGGGCGCGCTCTTGATGGCCGAGATCGAAAAGGTGGTGCCGGTTTTGGCGGTGCCTTTGGTGGCCGCCGCGCTGCAAAGCCAGCCTGCCGACCGCACGGCGCTTGCCGACCGGCTGAGCGATCTGGTGGCGCAATTGCAGACACGGGGCGCGGTGCTAAAGCTGCCGCCGCAAGGTCTGGCGCAAACGCTGGACGAGGGGCTGCGCCAGCTGGTCGGGCGCGGGTTGGTGGGCGCAGATCTGCGCCCGAGATCGGACGCGGCCCCGGTTCTGGCCTTTTATGCAGCTCCGGTCTGGCAACGGCTCGAGCCCACAGATGCCGCAACGCGGCAGACATAAAATTACAATTTCTGCGCTGCACCTATTGCAATATTGCGCAACTTGGGTATCCCTAGGCCGCGAACCGCGTCGATTCTGCGTCGCGGCATAAGCGATGCGCCGCGGGTCACGCGGCACACTTTACAAGGAGGCCCTTATGGCACTGGACACCGCACCCACCATCGCGCCCTACGATGCGCCGGTGAAGGACCTCTACGAGATCGGCGAGATGCCGCCCTTGGGCCATGTGCCAAAGCAAATGTACGCTTGGGCCATCCGCCGCGAACGCCACGGGCCGCCGGAACAGTCGATGCAGCTTGAGGTGGTCGACACTTGGGCCCTTGATAGCAACGAAGTGCTGGTCATGGTGATGGCTGCTGGCGTCAACTACAACGGCGTCTGGGCTGGCCTTGGTCAGCCGATCAGCCCGTTTGACAACAGCAAATCCCCGTACTTCATTGTCGGCTCGGACGCCGCTGGCATCGTCTGGGCGGTGGGTGACAAGGTCAAGCGCTGGAAGGTCGGCGATGAGGTCGTGATCCACTGCAACCAAGACGACGGCGACGACGAAGAGTGCAACGGCGGCGATCCGATGTTTTCGCCCACCCAGCGCATCTGGGGCTACGAAACCCCGGACGGGTCGTTCAGCCAGTTCACCCGCGTGCAGTCGCAGCAGTTGATGGCGCGCCCGCGTCACCTGACTTGGGAAGAATCGGCCTGCTACACGCTGACGCTGGCCACCGCCTACCGGATGCTCTTCGGCCACGCGCCGCATGACCTCAAGCCCGGCCAGAACGTGCTCGTCTGGGGCGCCTCGGGCGGTCTGGGGTCCTACGCGATCCAGCTGATCAACACCGCCGGAGCCAATGCGATTGGCGTGATCTCGGACGAATCCAAGCGTGATTTTGTAATGTCCTTGGGTGCCAAGGGTGTCATCAACCGCAATGACTTCAAATGCTGGGGTCAGCTGCCGAAGGTTGGCTCAGAAGAGTATAACGTCTGGCTGAAAGAGGCCCGCAAGTTCGGCAAGGCGATCTGGGATATCACCGGCAAGGGCGTGAACGTCGACATGGTCTTTGAACACCCCGGCGAGGCGACCTTCCCGGTCTCGTCCCTCGTGTGCAAAAAGGGCGGCATGGTGGTGATCTGCGCCGGCACCTCCGGCTTCAACTGCACCTTCGACGTGCGCTACATGTGGATGCATCAAAAGCGCCTGCAGGGCAGCCACTTCGCCCATCTCAAGCAGGCCTCGGCCGCCAACGCCCTGATGTGCGAGCGTCGTCTTGATCCCTGCATGTCCGAAGTTTTCCCTTGGGCCGATATTCCCAAGGCGCACACCCTGATGTGGAAGAACCAGCACAAGCCCGGCAATATGGCCGTGCTGGTGCAGGCCCCGGTCACGGGTCTGCGCACCTTTGAGGACGCGCTGGAAGCCAGCCGCGCCCGCTGATCTGGGAACAACATGCCAAAGCGGCGGCGCAGTCAGAGGACTGCGCCGCCGCTTGCATCTTTAGGTTGCACTATTCGTCGGAATCTTGGCCCGCCCGGCGCTAGACTGTTCACAGAATCGAGACAATCCGCGAGTTCGCCTTTTGCCGTGAAGAGGGCCCCATGCGTCATGATTGGATTTTTGATGTGCTGAAAGACCTGCGCAGCTACGCGCAGTCGAACGGTCTCCCGGCGCTGGCCCTGAAAGCGGATGAAGCGATGCGCGTGGCGCAGGCCGAGGTCGCCGCCTGTCTTCCCCCCGACCCGGCAGCAGAGGGCAGCCCTGACCCTGACGAGGCCACCCCGCCTGCAGGGCTTGCGCATTGATCGGCGGCTCTGGCCCTTGGCGCCCACCTCGCCTATGGTCGCCCCATGCTGCCAACCCTCACCTTCTCTGACGATCAGGCCGAAGCCTATGACCGTGTTGCGGCCACGCTTTTGGGCATGGGCATTGACCTTGGCGATGGCACGCTGACCCCGCGCGCCGAAGGTAAGGCGTCGGTGCTGGCGGTGGTGGGCAAGGCGGGATCTGGCAAGACCATGCTCTTGGCCAGCCTTTACCGGGCGATGCAAGCAGCGGGCGTTGATCTTGTCTCGGGCGATTACGAACCCCGCCGCCGCAAGGACCGCCGCACGCTCGCGATTCTGGCCCCAACGAACAAGGCCGCGTCTGTCCTACGCCTGCGCGGGGTGCCGGCGACCACCATTCACCGCATCCTTTATACCCCGGTCTATGACCCGCAATATGAAAAGATCGCCGAATGGCTGACCGGCCAAGGCAGCCGCCCGGCGGTGGAGGGGTTGACGGAGCTCGCGCTGGACCGGGCCAAGGCGTTTCATGACACCGTCGCCTCCATCCCCGGGGCGCTGGCGGCAGCGGGCCTGCGCGGCAGCGATTTCATCAAGGGTTGGAAGCGGCGCGAAGAGCCTTTGGACGTGGGCTTTGTTGACGAAAGCTCGATGCTGGACGAACGCCAGCTTGACGACCTGCGCGAGATTTTCCCGACGCTCGTTCTCTTCGGCGATCCGGCCCAGCTGGCCCCGGTGGGCCAAAGCGGCGCCATGGTGTTTGACAAACTGGCCGACCCCCTTCGCCTTGTCTTGCACCGCATCCACCGCCAAACGCAGGACAACCCGATCCTTGATCTGGCCCATGCGCTGGCCGATGAGCGGATGGGCTTTGACGATTTCGAACGCCTCGTCGAAGAGACGTCCAAGCGCGATGACCGCGTCGTCTGGGCCGAACGGGTGGACGCCGATCTCATGGCGCGCAGTCCGGTTCTGGTCTGGCGCAATGCCACCCGCATCCGGCTGATCACCGCCTTCCGCGCCGCCCATGGTGCGCCCGAGGATGATCTTCTGCCGGGCGAACCCTTAATCTGCGACGGCATCGAACTGCCCTTGAAGCACCGCAAGAAACGCATCGACCTTGAGGCGCGCGGCCTCATCAAAGGCGCGCAGGTGATCTACCTCGGCCCCGGCAACCGACCGGGCTTTGCCAAGCTGCACGTCATCGGCGCTGAAGAGCCGCAGCTTTCTGCCGCCTCAATCATCAAAATCGAACGCCCCGATGAGGAAGAGCCCTTCATCCCCCACGCCGCCACCATGGGGGCGGCCTTTCTGCATGGGGCGGCCGTCACCATCCACAAGGCCCAAGGCTCGCAATGGGAGACGGTGCAGGTCTTTGCCCCCGACCTTTACGCCGCCGCCGCTGCCGGGCGCAGCGAGGCGGGCGTGCCCTTGTGGAAGCGTCTGGCCTATGTCGCCATCACCCGCGCGGAAAAGCGGCTGATGTGGGTGGTGCGCAACCGCTTGGGCCGCCCGACCTACCCCTTGACCGTGGCCGACTTGAAACAAGGCCCGGCGCCGCTTAAGCTTGCTACCGAGGATGACCCGCTCTAACCCCCGGCTGCCCCTCGCCGGTTGAGGTCTTGCGCCTTTTGAAATACTCCACGGGGGTCCGGGGGTGTGAAACCCCCGGGGTATGCCCCAAGAACCCGCCCATAGGACCTCTGCCATGACCTGCGTTTTTGTCCAATTCCGCTGCACCCCCGGCAAGACCTATGAGGTTGCCACCGCGATCTATGACCGCGAAGTGGTGAGCGAGCTTTACTCGACCTCCGGCGAATATGACCTGATCGCCAAGATCTACATCCCCGAGGGCGAGGATGTCGGGCATTACCTGTCGGGCAAGCTCTTCGACATTCCGGGCATCGTCCGCACGCTGACCACCATGACCTTCAAGGCCTTCTGATCCGGCAGGGCTTTGCCCGTTGCGAGTGCCTGCCCACAAGCCCTCAGCGCAGAATCGGCGGGCCGTCCATCTGGGCGGCCTTCACAAAGGCGCTGATGCGACCCGCATCCTTCACCCCCGGCGCGGCTTCCACGCCGGATGAGACATCGACCTGCCGGGCATTGGTCAGCCGGATCGCCTCGGCCACATTGTCGGGCCTTAGCCCGCCCGCCAGCATCCAAGGCCGCAGCCAGCGGCGCTGGGCCACCAGTCGCCAGTCGAACGACAGCCCATTGCCACCGGGCAGATCGGCGTTTTTCGGGGGCTTTGCGTCAACCAAAATCTGGTCGGCCACCAACGAATAGTCAAAGACCGCCGCCAGATCGCCCTCATCCGCCACGCCCACCGCCTTCATCACCGGCAGGCCGTAGCGGGCGCGGACTTCGGCCACGCGGTCGGGGGTCTCATGGCCATGCAGTTGCAACATGTCCAAGGGCATGGCCTCGGTGATCGCATCCAAGAACGCATCGTCCGCATCGACGACCAACGCCACCTTCGCCAGACCAACCGGCGCGGCCAGCGCCAACGCGCGTGCGGCTGGGATGGTCAGGTTGCGCCGGCTTTTGGCAAAGAACACCAACCCCGCATAGGCCGCCCCGCTGGCGGCCACAGCAGCGACATCGGCCGGGGTTTTCAAGCCGCAGATCTTAACGCGAATGTCGGGCATCTTAGGCTTTCGGCTTGTCCAAAATGGCAAGGATATCGTCTTTCGGAACCGATTGACTGTCCTTCATCACCGCAAGTTCGCGCTCCAACCGGGCAACTTCGCGGGTTTTGCGGCTGGCGGTCGATCGGTGCTTCATCTCGCGGAACCATTCCCAGACAAAGCCGATCAACAGCCCGGCGATGATGCCGCCAAAGATGACCATGAAGAGCGGCAGCTCAATCTGCCACGCAAAGCCGGTGAAGGCGGCCAGATCTTCGGGCAGGGCTTTCAGCGTGACCGGCGCGCGATTGGCCAGCGCCACGGTCAACAGCACGAGCCCAAGGGCCGCCAGAAACAAATAGCGCAGGCTGCGGATCATGGCCTCTCCCTCAATGCGTGCCCCAGTATCGGGCGCGCAGGCGGCCATGGCAAGGGTGGCTTATTTGTCGTTCAGCCGGTCGCGCAGCAGTTTGCCGGTCTTGAAGAAGGGCACCTTCTTGTCATCGACCTTCACCGCCTCACCGGTGCGCGGGTTGCGCCCAACCCGGGCGTTGCGCGCCTTGACCGAAAACGCGCCAAAGCCGCGCAGTTCGACACGATCGCCCTTGGCCAGCGCCTCAATAATCTCTTCGAACACCGTGTTGACGATCCGCTCAACATGGCGCTGCGTCAAATGCGGGTTTTCGTCTGCAATCTTCTGGATCAGTTCCGAGCGGATCATCCGTCTTATCCCCCTACGTGGTCGGTTGAGCCCTGTTTTCGGGATCTTGCAGCCGCCACCCGTTGTTTTCAAAGGGACTATAGGCAAAATTCTGATCTTCGCACAAACGTTTTTCAAAGCGGTGGCGATGGAATGGCAAAGAGGCCCCGCCTTTCAGCGGGGCCTCTTGCGATTGTTTCCAATCTGACGGGGTCAGATCACTTGTTGCCGCCCTTGAGGGCCGCGCCAAGGATGTCGCCCAGCGAGGCGCCCGAATCGGACGAGCCGTACTGTTCGACAGCTTCTTTCTCTTCGGCGATCTCGCGGGCCTTGATCGACAGACCCAGCTTGCGGGTTTTGGGGTCGATGTTGGTGACGCGCACGTCGATCTTGTCGCCGACGTTGAAACGCTCGGGGCGCTGGTCGCCACGGTCGCGCGACAGGTCCGAACGGCGGATGAACGACTTGGCGCCGTTATACTCCACCTCAACGCCGCCGTCTTCGATGGCGGTGACAACAACGGTGATGATCGCACCGCGCTTCACGCCGTCAACAGCGTCCGAGAAGTTGTCTTCGCCAAGGGCTTTGACCGACAGCGAGATACGCTCTTTCTCGACATCCACTTCGGTGACAGCGGCTTGCACCACGTCGCCTTTGCGGTAGTTCTGAATGGCTTCCTCGCCGCGCTGGTCCCACGACAGGTCGGACAGGTGAACCATGCCGTCGATGTCGTTTTCCAGACCCACGAACAGACCGAATTCGGTGATGTTCTTGACTTCACCTTCGATGGCCGAGCCAACGGGGTGGTTTTCAGCGAACACTTCCCACGGATTGCGCTGGGTCTGCTTCAGGCCAAGCGACACGCGACGCTTGGCGCTGTCGATTTCCAGAACCATGACTTCGACTTCCTGAGAGGTCGACACGATCTTACCGGGGTGCACGTTCTTCTTGGTCCACGACATTTCCGAGACGTGAACCAGACCTTCGACACCGGCTTCCAGCTCCACGAAGGCGCCGTAATCGGTGATGTTGGTGACGCGGCCCTTGTGCACGGTGCCCAGAGCATACAGCTTTTCAACAGCATCCCACGGATCGGACTGAAGCTGCTTCATGCCCAGCGAAATGCGGTGGGTGTCTTTGTTGATCTTGATGACCTGAACCTTGATGGTCTCGCCGATCGTCAGGATCTCCGACGGGTGGTTGACGCGACGCCAAGCCATGTCGGTGACGTGCAAGAGGCCGTCCACGCCGCCCAGATCAACGAACGCACCGTATTCGGTGATGTTCTTGACCACGCCGTCGACGATCTGACCTTCGGTCAGGTTGCCGATGACTTCGGCGCGCTGTTCGGCGCGCGATTCTTCCAAGATGGCGCGGCGCGACACAACGATGTTGCCACGGCGACGGTCCATTTTCAGGATCTGGAAGGGCTGCTTCATGCCCATCAACGGGCCAGCATCACGCACAGGGCGCACGTCAACCTGCGAGCCGGGCAAGAAGGCCACAGCGCCGCCAAGATCAACGGTAAAGCCGCCTTTGACGCGGCCAAAGATGGCGCCGTCAACACGGGTTTCCGAAGCGTAAGCTTTCTCCAGACGATCCCAGGCTTCTTCGCGGCGAGCTTTCTCGCGGCTGATCTGGGCTTCACCGCGGGCATTTTCCACGCGGTCAAGGTAAACCTCAACTTCGTCGCCCACGTTGATGTTCGGGGCTTCGCCGGGGTTTGCGAATTCTTTCAGATCGATGCGGCCTTCCATCTTGTAGCCGACGTCGATGATGGCCTGCCCCGCTTCGATAGCGATGACGCGGCCTTTGACAACCGTGCCCTCTTCGGGGGTGTCAATTTCAAAGCTTTCTTTCAGAAGGGCTTCGAATTCGTCCATAGTGTTTTTAGCGCACATGTAGTTCAGTTCCTTTTCTCGTGTTTTCACTGGCCTTGCGGTTGGCTCCGCCGGTCTTGATGCTCAAATACCAAAAGGGCCACGGCAGTGCCGGACCCTTCTCGATGCGCGTCTTTAGGCGCAGCAGCCCTTCTTGGCAAGGGAAAACCCGCCATTTCATAGGCCAAAACGCAAACGGCCCCCGTCTCCGGGGGCCGCTGCGCAAAACCGTTCAGAATCAGGCGATTTCGGTGACGAGATCGGCCATCGACTTGCGCACTTTGGCCGCACCGTTCAGCCAGTCGCCTTCCGCCGCGCGATAGCCCAAGGGCATCAGCGTGACCGAGCGCAGACCCTTGGCGCGCAGGCCCAGAATCTCGTCAACCTGTGCCGGATCAAAGCCTTCCATCGGGGTGGCGTCCACCTCTTCAAAAGCGGCAGCGGTCAGCGCCACGCCAAAGGCGATATAGGCCTGACGGGCGGCATGTTCATAGTTCACCTCTGCCGCGCGAGGCAGATACTGGGCCTTCAACCCGTCGTAATAGGCGTTCAGCATCTCAATCGGCGTGCCGCGCTGCTTGTGGGTCTCTTGCACCACGGCATCAATGCGCTCGGCGGTGTAGTTGTCCCATGCAGCGAAGACCAGAACATGGCTGCCGTCGACAACCTGCTTTTGGCCATAGGCGGCGGCCGAGAGCTTGGCCTTCACGTCGGGGTTGGTGACCACGATGATTTCAAAGGGCTGCAAGCCCGAAGAGGTGGGCGCCAGATTGGCGGCCTCGAGAATGGCATTCACCTTGGCCTGCGGCACGGCTTTCGCCGGATCCATTGCCTTGGTTGCATAGCGCCAGGTCAGTTTTTCTTTCAGCATGATATTCGCCTTGTCCTTCGGGGTCTGTCACCGGGCGCAGCAGGATGATCGCGCCGCTGCCCGGGTTCTGGGTTGCTATGTGGGGCACTGCGCGGCCGGGGCAATCCCTGACCGCTGTGCGCCAATGCAAAGGGTCTGTGCATGGCGGGCTTTTGCGGGCAGGGACAATCGCTCGGGCGCGTTAGAGACGCGTCGCAACAAGGGCGATAGCGCGCGCCACGGCCTCGTCGATGGTCATGGTGCTGGTGTCGATCTCCACGGCATCCTCGGCCGGGCGCAGGGGCGCATCCGCCCGGCCCATGTCGCGCGCATCGCGGTCTTTCACCTGCGCCAACATTGCAGCCTCATCACCGCCCAGCTCCAACCAACGCCGATGGGCGCGGATCTCGGGGCTGGCGGTGACGTACAGCTTTACCTCGGCCTCGGGGCAGATGACCGTGCCGATGTCGCGGCCATCCAGCACAGCACCTCCCGCGCGCCGGGCAAAGCGGCGCTGAAACTCCAAAAGGGCGGCGCGCACCTGCGGTATCACAGCCACGCGGCTGGCGGCTTGCCCCGCCTCTAGCGTCCGCAGATCCTCGCGCGTCAGATCTTCGGGCGTGAGGGTTTGCGCTGCCACGACTGGATCACCGCCCTTCATGCCCACCGCCCGGTAAAGCGCACCAGTATCCAGATGCGCAAACCCAAACCGCGCCGCCACCGCGCGGCTGATCGTGCCTTTCCCGGCGGCAGCGGGGCCGTCGATGGCCACGGTGAAGATCATCCTGCCCTCCTCGTCGCGCCGCGCGCGCTCGTCGGTTCACCCACGCCGAATAGAGGCGCCAAGCCCGTTCATGAGCGATTCAAAAATCGGGAACGACGTGACAATCGGGCTCGCATCATCCACCGCAACCGGCTTTTTTGCCGCCATCCCGGCCACAAGGAACGACATCGCAATACGGTGGTCCAGATGCGTCGCACAGGTCGCCCCGCCCGGCATGCCACCCGCGCCCATGCCATGGACGATCAGCGTGTCCTCATCCTCTTCGATGGTCACGCCATTGGCCTCCAGCCCGCGCGCCATGGCGTCAATGCGGTCCGACTCCTTGACACGCAATTCCTTGACCCCGCGCATCACGGTTTTGCCCGTGGCAAAGGCCGCCACGACCGACAGGATCGGGTATTCGTCAATCATCGACGGCGCGCGTTCCGGCGGCACTTCGATGCCCTTCATATTGCCGCTGAAGCGCACGCGCAGATCGGCCACCGGCTCACCCCCTTCTTCGCGGGGGTTCTGGAATTCAATCTCGGCCCCCATCTCGACCAAGGTGAGGTAGAGGCCGTTGCGGGTCAGGTTCTGGCTGACGCCGGGGACGAAAATATCCGACCCTTCGACAATCAGCGCGGCACAAACCGGGAAAGCGGCCGAGGACGGATCGCGCGGCACGGCCACGGTCTGGGGGCGCAATTCGGGCTGGCCGGTGAGGGTGATGATATTGCCCTCTTTCGAAGACTCGACCGTCAGCGTCGCGCCAAAGCCCAAAAGCATGCGCTCGGAATGGTCGCGCGTCGGCTCCTTTTCGATCACCACGGTCTGGCCGGGGGCGTTGAGACCGGCCAACAGAACCGCAGATTTCACCTGCGCCGAGGCGACCGGCAGGGCATAGCGCACGGGCACAGGATTGGCCGCGCCGACGATGGTCATCGGCAAACGGCCACCCTTGCGACCGTAAGCCTGCGCGCCAAAGAGGCTTAGCGGGTCGGTCACCCGCCCCATCGGCCGCTTGCGCAAGGACGCGTCTCCGGTGAAAGTCGCGGTCATCGCGCTGGTGGCCATGCAACCCATGATCAGCCGCACCCCGGTGCCGGAATTGCCGCAATCGATCACATCAGCCGGTTCTTGAAACCCGCCGACGCCGACCCCGTTGACCGACCACGCACCCTCGCCATGGCGGGTGACCGTGGCACCAAAGGCCCGCATGGCCTTGGCGGTGTCCAGCACGTCTTGGCCTTCCAAAAGCCCGGTGATCTTGGTCTCGCCGACCGCCATCGCGCCAAAGATCAGCGACCGATGCGAGATCGACTTGTCGCCAGGCACCGAAGCCATGCCTTTCAGCGGCCCGCTTTTCGCGGATGTCATCGGTTGCGCGTCACCATGGCCGGACATCTTGTCTCTCCTTCACTCCCGTTGCCCGCCTGATAGCGCAAGCGGCGCGCGGGGTCCATTGCTTCGCCACCTGCACCTGGCATCCTCGGGGGAACGCTCCGCGGGGAGTATTTGGGCCAAGATGAAAAGGCTTTCACTTTGGCGAAAATACTCCCGCCGGAGGCTCCTGCCGCTTCAGCCTGCGCGGCGGCGGAAGGTGAGGTAATGCGGCGCCCGACCTTCGCGCAGCGCTTTTTGTTCATAGCGGGTGGAGAGCCAATCCTCCCAAGCGTCGCCGGGGCCGGCCTCTTGCACCAGATCAAAGCCCGCGGGCGGTACCTCTTCCAAGGTCTGGCGGACATAGTCAGGAATGTCCGTTGCCACGCGCAGTTCGGTTCCCGGCTGCATGGCGCGGGCGAGGGGGTGTAGGTATTCGGGCGTCACAAAGCGGCGGCGGTGGTGGCGGGCTTTGGGCCAAGGGTCGGGGTAGTTCAGAAAGACCTTGGATAGGCAGGCTGCGGGCAGCACATCGAAGAGATCGCGCACATCGCCGGGATGCAGGCACAGGTTCTGCACCTCAGCCTGTCGGATTTTGCCCAAAAGCATAGCGATGCCGTTCACAAAGGGCTCGCAGCCGATGATCTCAACTTGCGGGTAGCTTGCGGCCATGTGCACCAGATGCTCGCCGCCGCCAAAGCCGATTTCCAGCCAAAGCGGTTTGCCGTGAAAGCGCTCAAGGTCGAGGGCGGCGCGCGCGGGGTTCTCCTCCAGCGTCACGCCGGGCAGCGACAGCCGGTCAAGATCTTCATCCAGATAGGTTTTCTGGCTTTGGCGCAGGGTCTTGCCATGGACACGGCCATAGAAGTTGCGGCGTTCGGCTGGATTGTACATGGCAAGAGGCCCCGGAGATGATCCGGGGCCTCTTGACGGAAGCTGCCGCGCAGGTCAAGCGCGGCGCTGTGCTGCGTCCGTGGCAACGCGGGCGAAGGGGGCTCGATGCCCCTTTCGTCCGCCCCACCTGACGGTCAAACCGCTTTCTTCAAAGCCTCGATCAAGTCGGTCTTTTCCCATGAAAAGCCACCATCCGCCTCGGGCGCGCGGCCAAAATGGCCGTAAGCTGCGGTGCGGGCGTAGATCGGGCGGCGCAGTTGCAGATGTTCGCGAATGCCGCGCGGTGTCAGGTCCATGCACTGCATGACCGCGCGTTCAATCGCCTCGGCCTCGACCTGACCGGTGCCATGGGTGTCGACATAGATCGACAAGGGCTTGGCCACGCCAATCGCATAAGACACCTGCAGCGTGCAGCGGTCGGCCAACCCGGCAGCCACCACGTTTTTCGCCAGATAGCGCGCGGCATAAGCCGCCGAGCGGTCAACCTTGGTGGGATCTTTGCCCGAAAACGCGCCGCCGCCGTGGGGGGCGGCCCCGCCATAGGTGTCGACAATGATCTTGCGCCCCGTCAGGCCCGCATCGCCATCAGGGCCCCCGATCACGAAAGTGCCGGTCGGATTGACCCACCATTCGGTTTTCTCGGTGATCCAACCCGAGGGCAGGATTTCGCGGATATAGGGTTCGACAATCGCGCGGATCGCGTCGGAATCCTGCGCCTCGTCCAAATGCTGATGCGACAGCACGATCGAGGTCACCTCAACCGGCACACCATCCTCATAGCGCAGCGAGAGTTGCGACTTGGCGTCCGGGCCCAAGGTTGGTTCCTTGCCGGATTTCCGCGCCTCGGCCAGACGGCGCAGGATGGCGTGGGAATACTGGATCGGCGCGGGCATCAGTTCCGGCGTTTCGCGGCAGGCATAGCCGAACATGATGCCCTGATCGCCCGCGCCGTCACGGTCGACGCCTTGGGCGATATGGGCCGATTGGCTGTGCAGGTAATTCTGCACCTTCAGCGTGTTCCAGTGAAATTCATTCTGCTCATAGCCGATGTCCTTGACGCAGGCGCGGACGATGTCCTCCACCCGGTCTTTCATCGCCTTCAGCGCCTTCTTGTCCGACAGCCCAACCTCGCCGCCGACAACAACGCGGCCGGTGGTGGCAAAGGTTTCGCAGGCGACGCGGGCATGGGCTTCTTCGGTCAGGAAGGCATCAAGAACCGCGTCCGACACCCGGTCGCAAAGCTTATCTGGATGGCCCTCGGACACCGATTCCGAGGTGAAGACGTAATTCTTTCTGCTCATGGAAGTGCTCCGTTATGAGAAAACCTGCCACGCCAGGAAGCCGTTGTGACAGTCTGTGTGCATCGCTTGGCCGATGGCACTGAAAAGGTCAAGTTTTCATCGCGGCGCGCGTCGTAACAACGCAAGGGCGAGTCCGGCCAGCAACACCAGAACTGGCCAAGTGCCAAAGCGGGAAAACCATGTCGGCCCAAGGGCGGCGGGCAGGGTGGTGTCGAGATGGCCTTGGGTGCCAAAGGGCAGGGCGGCCACTTCGCGGCCCAACGCATCATAGACCGCCGTGACCCCGGTATTGGCGACGCGGATCAGCGGCAGACCCTGTTCGATGGCGCGCATCCGGGCCTGATCGGCGTGCTGGAAGGGGCCCGAGCGCGTGCCGAACCACGCATCATTGGTGATTTGCAACAGCCAGTCGGGGCGCTCGGGGGCGGCGTTCACGTCTTGGGGGAAGACCGCCTCATAGCAGATCAGCGGCAGGGCGCGGCCCATCACTGGGCCAAAGTCGAGCAGTTTCGGCCCTGTCCCCGCCGTATAGCCCGCCCCGTGCTGGGCGGCAAAGGCGCTGAGGCCGAACCAGTCATAGGCCAGATCGCCCAAGGGCATGTATTCGCCAAAGGGCACAAGGTGGTGCTTGTCATAGGTCTGGCTCACCGTGCCATCTGGCTCGATCACCGCAAGGCTGTTCCAATAGCGACCGTCCTCGGCGCGTTGCACACCCAAGGCCACGGTCGCGCCTTGGGCCGCCTCGGCGATCATCGGGGCGAGTTCGGGGTGGTACTCGAAAAGATAGGGCAGGGCGGTTTCGGGCCAGATCACCAGATCGGGCGGAGCGGTCCCGTCGGGGGCGGCAGCGGTGGCGTCAAGAAGGCGATCAAGGAACCGGCGGGCCAGTTCGGGGTCCCATTTCAGAGCCTGTTCGGCATTGGGCTGCACCAGCCGAACCGTGGCCCCCGGCCCGTCGGGCAGGGGCTGCGATAGGGTCCATGCGCCATGGGTCCAAGCCGCGGCCAGCGCGGCCGCGGCGGCCAAGGCTGGGCGCCAGTCAAGCCGCGACAGGGCAGCGGCGGCCAGCAGCAAGCCAAGGGTCAGTCCGGTCGGGCCGACATAGGCCCCAAGCTGCGCGATGGGGCTGGAAATCCAGACATGGCCGGGCATGCCCCAAGGAAAGCCCGTCAGGATATGGCCGCGCAGGAATTCAACGAAGGTGAGCGTCAGGGCAAAGCCGTAAGTGGGGCTGCGAAAGGGCAGGGTGCGGGCCAGACGGGCGGCCACGGCCCAAAACGCCCCAAGCCCCAGCGCCATGAAGATCAGCGCAAACGGGGCCATCCAGCCGTAGGTTTCCGGCTCGATCAGGAAGGGCTCGACGATCCAAGAGAGAACGACCGCGCCATAGCCCGCCCCACCCAGAAGGCCCAACCACCCAGCGGGGGCTTTGGGCTCTGCCACCAAACGGATCAGCGCCGCCAACCCCAAAAGGGTCAGCGGCCAAAGGTACAGCGGGGCATGGCCAAGGCCAGCCAGTGCGCCCGCGCCAAAAGCAAGGGCGGCGCGCCGCGCGCCGGGCCATGTGGCGGCCCATTGGACCAACCGGGAGGAAAGCCACCCTGTCGGGCCCCGGCGCGTCACGCTTCGGCGGGCTCGGCCGGTTTGGCGCTGCCTGCGCCGGGCAGGCGCACGCGCAACCGCTTGATCCGGCGCGGATCGGCGTCGATCACCTCGAACTCGGCCCCGCTTTCATGCGGCACCACCTCGCCCCGCGCCGGAACCCGGCCGATGCGTACAAAGACCAATCCGCCCAGTGTGTCGATCTCGGCATCATCCTCATCGGCGCGCAGGGTTAAGCCGATGGCGGCCTCGAACTCATCCAAAGGCACGACCGATTGCGCGACAAAGACGCCCGGCTTTTCTTCTTTCCACAGGGTGTTTTCGTCCTCGTCATGCTCGTCCTCGATCTCGCCAATGACGGTTTCGATCAAGTCCTCGATGGTGACCAGCCCATCCACCCCGCCATATTCGTCGATCACCAAGGCCATATGCACCCGGTCGCGCTGCATCTTTTGCAAGAGCGTGGCGGCGGGCATCGACGGCGGAGCAAAGAGCACGGGGCGCAAAAGCTTTTTCAGGCTGAACCGACCGGCGGCACCAAAGCCATGCTGCAAAGCAAGGTCTTTCAGCAGCACCAAACCCTGCGGATGGTCCAGCGTGCCCTTATAGACCGGCAGGCGCGAAAAGCCGCTTTGGCGAAAGGCCTCAACCAGATCCTCCTTGCCGATGTCCAGCGGCACGGCGGCAATCTCAACCTTTGGGATCGCGACATCGTCCACCCGCAGCTTGCGCAGATTGGCCAGACCCAGTTGGCCACTGCCCGGAGGCAGCGCAACTTGGCCTGCACCGGTTTCCGGCGGGCCATCTCCTTTTGGGTCTGAGGGGGTTAGGGCATCGAGGATACGCCCGAAAAATCCACGTGGGGCTTGGTCTGCCTCATCACTGGTGTTGTCGTCATGCAGCGCGCCACGCGCTGCGGGAGACCCATCGCTACTACTGCCCATCGATCCTTTATCCCAAACACCCGCGCTTGGTGCCGGGCCCTACAAGTATGGGTCAGAAAGGCCCAGCCTTGCAAGGGCACGGACCTCGATTCCTTCCATGAGCGTCGCATCGGCCTCACGAATGTGGTCATAGCCCAGCAAATGCAGGAGCGCGTGAATGACCAGATGCGTCACGTGATCGGCGGCAGGCTTCGCGGCTGCGGCGGCCTCGGCCATGCAGGTGTCATAAGAAATGGCAATGTCGCCAAGATGTTCGGGGTCATCGGCAGGGCCGGGGTCGGGCCGATCAGGCTGGCCGCCCTCGTCGTCGCTGCCGCGCTCCTCGGAGGGCCAGCTCAACACGTTGGTCGCCTTGGCCTTGCCGCGAAAATCGCCGTTCAGCGCGGCAATCCGCACATCATCACAGGCCATGAGACAGAGCGTAAAGCCCGTGGCGGGCAGATCAAGCTCCTCCAGCGCCGCGCGCAGCGCGCGATCGGCCAGCGGCTCCAGCCCGAAGGCGTCCCAGCGGTCGTCCTCCAGCACGATATCGACAAGCGGTTCCATGGCAGGCTGCCTAGCTCGGAAGCCGCCGCCCCTCAAGGCCCGAAGATTGGGCATGGGGGCGGCAAGCCATTGGCAAGGCGATCAGCTTTGCGCCTCGTGACGCTCATAAGCCTCGATCACGCGGGCCACGAGCGGGTGGCGCACCACATCGCCCGAGGTGAAGTAGTTGAAGCTCACGCCCTTCACCCCTTTCAGGATGCGTTCGGCATCGGCCAACCCGCTGGCGACCCCGCGCGGCAGGTCCACCTGCGTGCGGTCGCCCGTAATCACCATGCGGCTGCCCTCGCCCAAACGGGTTAGGAACATCTTCATCTGCATGGTGGTGGCGTTCTGCGCCTCATCCAGCACCACAAAGGCATTCGACAGCGTCCGGCCCCGCATAAAGGCCAAGGGCGCGATTTCGATGCGCTTTTCTTCCATGAGCTTCTGCACCTGTTTTGAGGGCAGGAAATCATTCAAAGCGTCATAAAGCGGCTGCATGTAGGGATCGATCTTTTCCTTCATGTCGCCGGGCAGAAAGCCCAAACGCTCGCCCGCCTCAACCGCCGGGCGCGACAGGATGATCTTTTCCACAGCGCCCGAGATCAGCATCGTCACCCCAACCGCCACAGCGAGATAGGTCTTGCCGGTGCCGGCCGGGCCGATGCCAAAGCCCAGCTCATGCTGGAACAGATTTGCGACATAGGCCTTTTGCGCCTCGGTCCGGGGTTCGATCGGTTTCTTGCGGGTGCGCAACTCCATCGCGCCGCCGGAAAACATCTCGATCTGCTCGCTGTCTGGGCGCAGGCTGTCGGGCATCGGGCGACCCATCCGAATGGCGCCGTCAATATCACCCGCCGACACAGCGCGACCGGTCTCCAGCCGGGCATAAAGCCCGCGCAACACGGCTGCCGCCTGTTCACGCGCCCCCGCATCTCCGATCACCGACAACCTGTTCCCGCGCCTGAGAACATGCACACCCATCTGGTGTTCGATCTGCGCCAGATTGCGGTCAAACTCACCGCAGAGGCCGATCAGCAGGCGATTGTCAGGAAATTCAAGGACAGTTTCGACAACATCCTCGGGGCGGGACGGGGGGGTCAGCGCGCTGATGCCCAATGGGGTCTCCTTGTGAGCGTTCGGGTCAAAAGAGGGACACATCTTGATCGTCGTCCTGTTTGGGGCCCGGGGCAAGTAAATTCCGCAGGGCTGGCGCTATATTTGCCGTCTCATGCCACAGGGATGTGACATTTGCCCAAGATATAGCGTCTTGGTCCGCGCCGCCAAGGCAACGCAAAAGGCCATGGCATTTGCCATGGCCCCTGCGATCTTTAACCCGTTGCACCAGAAACCCGAAAGGCCGGTTCAGCCACCCCAACGCCGCTTGGGTTGGGCCCAGCCCGGCACATAGTCTTGCAGGCCCGGCGACTGCGACTGATAGTCCTTCAGCACCGTGCCCGGCGGATAGAGGTTGTTGCAGACCGGCAGGCCAGTCACCGGATCAAACCGGCGGCCCGAATAGCCCTCGACCCCGTCGTCGATGATCCAGCCTTGGCAGCCGTCCGGGTCATAGGCGATGGCCGCGCCGCCTTCTTCCAACACGCCCGAATCCCGGCCGCGGTCAAAGGCGGTGGCGATCACGGTGTCTGGCGAGCCGCGATAAGGGGTCACCCCTTCAATGCAGCCCGACAGGACAGTGGCGGCCACAAGGCCCGTGGCGATTTTCAAAGTGTTCATCATGTTCATCACCACCGGTAGCAGACAACTTCGACGCGACGGTTCTTCTGCATTCCGGCAGCCGTCGAGTTCGAAGCGATGGGCTGGCGTTCGCCAAAGCCGATTTCGCGGTCAACCATGGCCCCCATGGCGCGGGCGACATCGGCCACAGACCGCGCCCGGCGGTCAGACAGGCGCATGTTGTATTCATCCGATGCGCGGCTGTCGGTGTGGCCGTAGACGGCATAGCCAAAGGCCCCGGCACTGCGGAAGAAATCCTCTAACCGGCGCATGCCATGCGGGGTCAGCTTGTGGCTGTCGGTGGCGAACAGCTGGTCGGTGTTCTCCACAAGACAGGTGTTGCGCTTAAGGCAGACGGGCTTGCCGGTCTTGGGGTTCACGCGATCCAGCATATAGCCTTCGATCCCGCCATCGGCCCACCAATGCATACAGCCGTCGTCGTCAATCCAGATACCCCACTGGATTTTCCCCGATACCTTCGGGCCCGGAACCGTCTGCGGATGTTCGTGGGCTGTGGGGCTGGGGTGCGCGATCGCCGCCGTTCCAAACCCGAATGTGGCCAAAGCCACCCCTGTCACCAAACCCAATACTGCTTTGGACATGCGATCCAACGTGGCAGCCCCCCCTTTAAATATTACCTTTCGACTCTGGCAGAAGTCGTAAATGTCTATCTTTTGAGATTTGCCCGCACCATTTGGTGAAGTAAAGCGATTTCTCGTGAACCCTTTGGCCGGGCTGCGGGAAACGATGCAAAATGCGCCGTCGGGGGCGGCGTTGTTGCGAATTTGAAAACGTAAAGGGGCGCGCTGGCCTTAGCTCAGCCGCTGACCAGCCAAGGAATTGGTGACCGAGGACAGGATTCGCACCGTGACCAACTCTCCCACCTTGCCGGTGGGATCATCGACATGCACCGCATGCAGGTGGTCGGATTTGCCCACCATCTGCCCCGGCTGACGGCCCGGCTTTTCGTAAAGCACCCCGACTGTGCGGCCCACCATCGCCTCTTGGGCCGCGCGCTGCTGCTGGGTGACCAACGCCTGCAATTCGTAAAGCCGCGCATTCGCGACATCTTCAGCCACCGGGGTCTTTTCAGCCGCTGGCGTGCCGGGGCGGGCCGAATAGCGAAAGCTGAAGGCCGCGCCATAGCCCACGGCGCGGATCAAATCCATCGTCGCGGCGTGGTCGGCATCGGTTTCACCGGGAAAGCCGACGATGAAATCCGACGACAACAGAATGTCGGGCCGCGCGGCACGAATACGCTCGATCAACCGCAGATACTCCTCCGCCGTATGCTTGCGGTTCATCGCCTTCAGGATGCGGTCCGATCCGGACTGCACCGGCAAATGCAAATAGGGCATCAGCTGTGGCAGGTCGCCATGGGCGGCGATCAGATCATCATCCATGTCATTGGGGTGGCTGGTGGTATAGCGCAGCCGTTCCAACCCGTCGATCTGGGCCATCTCGCGCAGCAAGCGGCCCAAGGTGTAATCCCCCGCCGCCCCCGCGCCATGATAGGCATTCACGTTCTGGCCCAGAAGCGTCAACTCCCGCACCCCGCGCGCCACGAGATCGCGCGCCTCGGTCAGGATGCGGTCCACCGGGCGGCTGACCTCGGCCCCGCGCGTGTAGGGCACCACGCAAAAGGCGCAAAACTTGTCGCAGCCTTCCTGCACCGTCAAAAACGCCGTTGGCCCGTGCGGAGCCTTGCGTTCGGGCAGAAGGTCAAACTTCATCTCGGCGGGAAACTCGGTGTCCACGGCCTGCCGCCCGGCGCGCGCCATTTCGGGCAGACGGTGATAGGCCTGCGGGCCGACCACCAGATCGACCACGGGCATCCGCCGCAGGATCTCATCGCCCTCGGCCTGCGCCACGCAGCCCGCCACACCAATCTTCATGCCCGGCTTGGCCTGCTTCAACGGTTTCAACCGGCCAAGGTCGGAATAGAGCTTTTCGCTGGCCTTTTCCCGAATGTGGCAGGTGTTCAACAGCACCATATCCGCATCCTCGGCGGTTTCGGTCAGCACATAGCCATCCGCACCCATCGCCTCAGCCATGCGCTCGCTGTCATAGACGTTCATCTGACAGCCGTAGGTCTTGATGAAGAGTTTCTTGACGTCGGTCATGGCCACACCTGTTCGCAGGCCTTGCCCATAAGCCAAACGCGCCGCTCGCGCAACGCGTGCTTGGGCGGACCCTCGCCTTTGGCGGCGACACCGGCGCGGACAGAGCATTTGCCCACGTCGCGCCTTGCCCCCCGGGCTTTTGTCAAATTGCGGAAAACAGATGCCTTGCATTGCCCGCGACATTGTTCGATTTTGCGAGACAATTAAACCTGCGGGTTCCCATGCATTATCCTTCGCTCGACCAATTTCTGATCGATGGTCAGGCGGCCCTCGCCAAAGGGCCTGTCGCCGTGATCTTCGCCGAAGATGCGGTCGAGGTGGACACCAGCCTGCGCCACCATCTGGCCGCAGGCTTTGCCCAAGTGCTGCTTTTGGCACCGCAGCCCATCACGCTGCCCGCTGATCTCGGCGCCAAGATCCACCGCATCGACCATGACGTGCATGCCGAAGGCGCGCTGTTCACCGCGATCAATCGCCTGATCGAGGCGGCGCCGGGCATCTGGCTTTACTACAGCTATAACGCCGAATACCTGTTCCACCCCTTCTGCGAGACGCGCAATGTGCGCGAATTGGTGGCCTTTCACGCCGAAGAGCGGCGTGAGGCGATGCTGTCTTATGTGATCGACCTCTACGCCGATGATCTGGGGCGCTTTCAAAACGCGGTGTCGCTGGAACAGGCGCATCTTGACCGGTCGGGCTATTACGCGCTGGGCCGGCCCGATGCGGCCAATCACAATTACCCCAAGGAACGGCAGTTGGATTTCTTTGGGGGCCTTCGCTGGCGGTTCGAAGAACACATCCCCGTCCCGCGCCGCAAGATTGACCGTATCGCGCTGTTCAAGGCCAAGCCGGGGCTGACCTTGCGGCCCGACTACACGTTCAACGACGAGGAATTTAACACCTACGCCTGCCCGTGGCACAACAACATCACCACCACAGTGATGAGCTTTCGAACCGCCAAGGCCCTGCGCTCGAATGCAGGCTCGATGTTCGATATCCGTGATTTTCGCTGGCACAATTCGGTGCGGTTCGAATGGCATTCGCAGCAGTTGATGGATCTGGGCCTCATGGAGCCGGGCCAGTGGTTCTGACCTGCTGGGGCTAATTCGAAGGCCTAGGCCAGCCGTCGTCCAAGGGGCGTCATCGGTCGCCCTTGGGCCTGCATTGACAAGCCCAGCCGCGCACAAGACACCATCGCCCAAATCTCCGATCCCCGCCGCCGATTCGCGTTTACAGGCCAGCCCCGCCCATGACCGCAAGCCCGCCACTCGTCCGCGCCCTTCGCCAGCCTTTTTGGGCTGTCGCTCGGCCTGTGCCGAAGGCCAAGGGCAAGCCCGTGCTGGCGCTGCCGGGTGATCTGGCTGCGGCCCCGTGCCCGGCCGTGCCCGCGCGCGATCTGCCGCTGTCGTCGCACGCCCCCAAGGTCATCTCACCCGCGCCGCTGGTGCTTTCCGCGCCTACGGGCCGCAGCAGCCCGCGCGGGGCGGTCTTGGTCTCAATAGCGCTGCATCTGGGTCTTTTGGGCGGCTATGCCGTGTTTGCCAGCACCGCCCGGCCGCTTATCGTGCCCGATCTGAACACGGCCGAGGTGTCGCTGATTTCTGAGGCGCAGTTTCTGGCGATGAGCGCGCCGCAGCCCGTCCTGACCATGGCCACCGCCCCCGCCTTGGCGACCCCCGCCCTTGCTGCCCCAATGCCCGAACCGGCTTCTTTGGCCTCTGCAATACCGACGGCCCTACCCGCCGCCGAGCCGCCCTCGCCCGTGCCCGAGCCCATGCCCGAGCCTGTGGCCCAAAAGCCCGCCGCCCCCGCGCCAAAAGCGATAAAGCCCAAAGCCGCCGCCCCGGTTGCCGAAGCCCCGCGACAGACCAAGCCTGAGACCAAAACCGCCAAGGCCGAGGTCCCCGCTAAGCCCGTTCATCAAGCCGCCGAACCCGCGGCCGCTCCGGCGCCCCAGCCTGCCGCCCAATCTGCTGCCAAATCCGACCCCGCCGCCAGCGCGGGCGAGGCCAAGGCGCTCAAGGCCGATTGGGGCAGCAAAGTGCGCGCCCGCATCAACCGCAAGGTCGCCTTGCCTGCCGACAGCGCCCCGGGCACCGTGAAGGTGCGGCTGGAAATCGCCGCCTCTGGCGCGCTTCTCGCCGTGGGCATCGCCCAAAGCTCCGGCCAAGCCGCGCTGGATGCGGCCGCCCTCAAGGCGGTGAAATCCGCCGCCCCCTTTGCCCGCGCGCCGAAAGGGCTGAGCGAGCCAAGCTACAGCTTCTCGCTGCCGATCACCTTCAAGAACTGATCCGCCTTTCCGGCCCGCCATTGCGCACTTCGCTTGCCGCAGGCTGGCGCTGGGCCTAGGCTTGGCCCCGTATTTGACCAAAAGGACAGGGCATGACCGCGCCCAAAGGCTATTCCGCCCGCCAGATCCGGCTTCATTGGATCGTCACCGCGCTGATCGTGTTGCAGTTCCTGCTCCATGAGCCGATGTCCGACGCTTGGGACCTGATCGAAGACGGCCAGAGCCCCAGCTTTCATTGGTTGGTTCTGTCCCATGTCATCGGCGGGGCCTTGATCTTGATCTTTGCCCTCTGGCGTCTGGCTTTGCGCGCCACACGCGGCGTGCCACCCCCGCCCGACGCCGAACCGCCCCTCCTGCGCCGCGCTGCGCATCTTGGCCATCTGGCGCTTTACGCGCTCATGATCGCGATGCCGCTAACCCGATCCAGTGTTACAGCTGGGCGGCTGGGGTGAGACGTATCGCGCTGTAAAAATTATGAAAAATGGCAATCTCGTGCGCGCCAACTCTGGACTTGATCCACTTAGGCCGGAGAGGCGGGTTGGCGGAGAAAGCGTCAAAGGTTCTCTGATCGCCTCGGGCCATGCTCGCAACTAAGAGGTCAACAGGGCAACTCGTATCTTTCGCGATTTCGATTATGCTATCAACGCGCGCGTTAGGCACCACCGGATGGTCTCTCACAAAACGACGGCCGGTAGGTTAAGCTGCAACATTGCTTTCACAAGCCCATCAGTCTTGAAATTCAACGCCTGATAGATTCAATCTCTTCTTGGACGCGAGTGATTTTGCGCCGAATCAATTGGAGAACGACATGATTGTAGCCGCCTTGCTTGTCATCATCGCCATTATGCTCTTCGGATCTTCCGCCGTCCTTGGCGCAATCGGGCATGTCCTGGGCTTCTTGGTCCTTCTCGTGGGATTAGCATTTTTGATTTATTACACTGGGCCCTTCTTCGCCGAGATCCCGCTGGGGCCGGAGTATATCTTCCTTGGAATTGTTCTTGTTATCTTGGGGATTTACGGGGCCTTTCGGCTTCTGGTGTTCCTCTTCGATCGCCGGGGCTGACCCGCTCCAAACCTCCCGTTTTCACGGATTTTCCACCATTTGTGTTTTTCCTTCTTCAATTCATGCCCGGAGCATGGCGGCGTGGTTTGGTGGCATCGTCCCCGCCGCCGATGCGCATGAGGTGATGAAAGTGGCCCTCCTCGCCCTCGTCGGGGCGCATGTGCTGGCCGCAATTTGGCACCACGTCTGGCTGAAGGACGGGCTTTTGCTGCGTATGAAACGGCCGCTCGACTGAGCGTCGCCCCCAACTTCCCCCCACCGATTGACACGGATCAAGGCGTATCGGTCAGAACCCTGCCACAAGAGCCAAGCGCGCGCTTTTGGAGGTTCCTATGACCCGCCTGACACTGATCCTGTTTTCGATGATCGGCACGACCCTTGCCGGTTCGGGCGTCGTGATCGCGCTGACAGCCGGCAATTACACGCTGCAACCCATCCTGATAGCCGCCGCCTTGGGTGTGGTGCTGGCCCTGCCGGTCAGCTGGTGGGTGGCCAAGCAGATCAGCTAAGGCATCGCCTGCGGCAAGATCAGACGAATTGCTCGACGATCAAGCGCTCTTCCAGCCCATGGCCGGGATCGAACAGGATGCGGTGACGCACCGAAGGCTCCGACCGGATTTCAACCGACACCACATCAGGCACCGGGCGGCTGTCGGCATCGGCACGCACCGGGCGCTTGTCGGCCTCCAACACCTCGAATCGTACCACGGCCGATTTCGGGATCAGCGCGCCGCGCCAGCGCCGGGGGCGGAAGGCCGACATCGCCGTCAGCGCCAATACATCGGCCCCGATCGGCAAGATCGGGCCATGGGCGGAATAGTTATAGGCGGTGGACCCGGCAGGCGTGGCCACCAAGGCCCCATCGCACACCAGCTCCGACATCCGCTCTTTGCCGTCGATCAGAATACGCAGCTTGGCCGCCTGCGGACCCGCGCGCAGCAAAGACACTTCGTTGATCGCGAGCGCATCGGTGATCTTGCCCCGCGCATCCACCGCCCGCATGGCCAAGGGGTTGATCACGGCCTCCTCGGCGGCGGCCAACCGCTCGGCCAACCCTTCGGCGGCATACTCGTTCATCAAGAACCCCACCGTGCCCCGGTTCATCCCATAAACCGGCAGGCCCAGCCCTTGGGTCTCATGCAAGGTCTGCAACATGAACCCATCGCCGCCCAAGGCCACGATCATATCGGCCGCATAGGGCGGGCATTGGCCATGCAGGCCGGTCAGCACCACCAACGCCTCTTGGGCGGCGGGAACGGGGCTGGCCAAAAAGGCGATATGCGGACTGGCCACGGGCTTGTTTCCTTGTTTGCCTGCCAACCTTGGCGGGGCGGCGCGGCAAACTCAAGCCCTGTCAGAAGGACCAAACCACCGCATTTGACGCCGCTGTCGTGTTTCCGATACGAAACTTTTTTCGCCATAAGACCGGAACGCGTCGTTTTCGCACCTTCCTTGCCCCCGATCTTTGGCCTAGATACCCCTCAAACCACATCCTCAGGAGCGCCGCCATGACCGTGTCCCCCAAAGTATCCACCGGCTTTTTCACCGACACCCTCGCCGCCCGCGACCCCGAGATTTTCGGGGCGGTGACAAAAGAACTGGGCCGTCAGCGCCATGAGATTGAGCTGATCGCTTCGGAAAACATAGTCTCCCGCGCCGTGATGGAGGCGCAGGGCTCGGTGATGACCAACAAATACGCCGAAGGCTATGCCGGAAAGCGTTACTACGGTGGCTGCCAGTTCGTCGACATCGCCGAAAATCTGGCGATGGAGCGGGCCTGCAAGCTCTTCAATTGCTCCTTCGCCAACGTCCAGCCGAACTCGGGTTCGCAGGCCAACCAGGGCGTGTTTCAGGCGCTGATCCAGCCCGGCGACACGATCCTTGGCATGTCCTTGGACGCCGGTGGTCACCTGACGCACGGTGCCGCCCCGAACCAGTCGGGCAAGTGGTTCAACGCCATCCAATACGGCGTGCGCCCGCAAGACAGCCAGCTCGACTATGACCAGCTGGAGGCTTTGGCGGTGCAGCATAACCCCAAGCTGATCATCGCCGGCGGCTCGGCTATCCCCCGCATCATCGACTTCGCCAAGATGCGCGCGATTGCCGACAAGGTCGGCGCTTATCTTCTGGTCGATATGGCCCACTTTGCCGGGCTGATCGCGGCAGGCCTCTACCCCTCGCCCTTCCCGCATGCCCATGTGGCGACCACCACCACCCATAAAACCCTGCGCGGTCCGCGCGGCGGCATGATCCTCACGAATGACGAGGCGATTGCCAAAAAGTGCAACTCGGCGATTTTCCCGGGCATTCAGGGCGGCCCCCTGATGCATGTGATCGCGGCCAAGGCCGTGGCCTTCGGCGAGGCGCTGCGCCCGGACTTCGTCGATTACCAAAAGCAGGTGGTGAAGAACGCCCAAGCCTTGGCCGATCAGCTGATGAAAGGTGGCCTCGATATCGTCACCGGCGGCACCGACACGCACCTGATGCTGGTCGACCTGCGCCCCAAGGGCGTGAAGGGCAATGCGACCGAAAAGGCCCTGGGCCGGGCGCATATCACCTGCAACAAGAACGGCATCCCGTTTGACACCGAAAAGCCCACCATCACGAGCGGTGTGCGCCTTGGCACCCCCGCCGGCACCACGCGCGGCTTTGCCGAACCCGAATTCCGCCTGATCGCGGATTGGATCGTCGAAGTGGTCGATGGTCTGGCCAAGAACGGCGAAGACGGCAACGGCGCGGTCGAGGCCGCGGTGAAGGCCAAGGTCGAGGCGCTATGCGAAAAGTTCCCGATCTATCCGTCGATGTAAGCGACGACCGGATTAGCACATAGAAAAGCCCCGCCTCGGCGGGGCTTTTTCATGGTCGGTCCAAGGTTGGAGGAACCTGCAAGGCGTATCAATCACGCCGTCTCGCAAGCCTTTTCAACCAGTTGGAACGGTTTGCCAACGGAAAGACCGCTGCGCGCTGAGCCCCGCCCGCTGGCAAAGTCAGCGGCTCGGCTCCCAACTTCTGTGGGGGGCGTTTCAGAAGGGGCCGGATCGGGGCTCTCAACCGGCAACGGGTCCGGAAGATCCGGCGCGCCGGGGTCTGGCATGTCGGGCGCGCTCTGCGGCATCTCCTCGGGAGACCTTGGTTGACCCTCGCGCGGGGGTCTGCGCGGTGGTGTCGCCAAGGTCAGGGGCAAAAGCTGCACGGCCATGGCACCCCCCTAATGCATGCGGGCCCAGTCATCGACCTCACGCTCGGCGGCGTCCTTGGCGATGCCGTAGCTCTCTTGCACCTTGCCCACAAGCTGGTCACGCTTCCCGTCGATTTTGTCGAAATCGTCATCGGTCAGCTTGCCCCATTTTTCCTGGGCCTTGCCTTGAAACTGCTTCCACTTACCTTCGATCTGGTCCCAATTCATCGCGTCTCTCCGTGCTAAAATGTCACCGGATCCCGGCCGATTGACCCGAGTCACACCCATCCTAGCGGCGCGCAGACAGGCCGCGCTGACGCAGATCAGCATGTGGAAGGATCAGGCCGTTTGGCAGGCGCTGGGGGCGGGGTCAGATCAGCCCGCGCCAGCGCAACAACGCGATGAGCAGAAGTGCCAAGACCAGCAACGACACCGCAATCGAGGTCGCAACGGCCAAGGTGCCAGACCAAAAGCCCGAATAGGGCTTCAGCGCCATCAAATGGTGCAGGCAGATGTCATGGTTCTGCGCCAAGGCGGCATGGTCGATCTGCAGCAAAAGCTTGGGGTTTTGTGCCATGGCGGCGACCTCGGCCACCGCTTTTGCGGCATGGCGCACCTTGCGCGGCAGGGCGCGGCCACACGAGGCCAGTTTCGCCTCAAGCCCGGTGCCCCTGGCACCAAGCCGGTCTTGCATCAGGCTCGCAATACGGTCGGCCATTTGCTGAATGGAAATCGCGCTCATTTAAAATGCTCCTTGGCGGGCATGATAGGGGCCGAGATGGGGCGCGCGCAACGGCTCTGGCCCTTTCGCCCTGCGCTGGCTAAAACCCGTGCCATGCTTGCCACCCTGCACCATCCCGCTGCCACCCCAACCCACGCGCCGCCTTTGGTGATCGCGCATGGGCTTTATGGCTCGGGGCGCAACTGGGGGGTGATTGCGCGGCGGCTCGCCGATATCCGCGATGTGGTGGCGGTGGACATGCGCAACCACGGGGCCAGCCCTTGGACGGACAGCCACTCTTATCCCGATCTCGCCGAGGATCTGGCCGAGGTGATCGCCTCTTTGGGTGGGCGGGTGGATCTTCTGGGCCATTCGATGGGCGGCAAGGCGGCGATGCAACTGGCGCTGACCCAAGGGACGCTGGTGCGGCGGCTGGTGGTGGCCGACATCGCGCCTGTGGCCTATTCCCATGACCAGACCCGCCACATTCAGGCGATGCGCGGGCTCGATCTGACCGATCTCCACAGCCGCGCCGAGGCGGACCAGCGGCTTTCTGCAGTGGTCGAAGATGCCGGGCTGCGGGCGTTTTTCCTGCAATCCCTCGACCTCAAGGCAGAAGGTGGGCCGCGCTGGCGGTTGAACTTTGACGTGCTTGAGGCCGAGATGCCCAAGATCGTCGGCTGGCCCGGCACGGCAGGCAGCTTTGACGGCCCGACCCTGTTCCTGACCGGGGCCGAAAGCCACTATGTCCGCCCCGAACACCGCGAGCCGATCCGCGTGCAATTTCCCAAAGCCCGCTTTGCCAAGCTGATCGGCGCAGGCCATTGGCTGCACGCCGAAAAACCGCGCGAGTTTGAAGAGGCGGTTCGAGTGTTCCTGACGGCCTAAGGGGCCTTCCAGCCTTCGATCTTACGGTAAAGCGTGGAGGGCGACAGCTCCAGCACCCGCGCGGCGCGAGGGACCGATCCGCCATGACGCGCCAGCGTTGCCTCAATCACCGCGCGTTCGATCTCGGCCAAGGGGCGGCCGATCAGATCATCCAGCGATAGCGCGCTGGGGGCGGGCAGGGGGGCAATGCCGCGCGGCGGGGCTGGGTCAATCTGACGGTCCAGCGTGTCGGGCAGCATGTCCAGCGTGACAAGGCCGCCCTCGTTCAACACCACGATGTTGCGGATCACGTTCAACACTTGGCGCACATTGCCCGGCCATGGCAGGGCGCGGAACAGCGCCTTAACCGGCGTGTCTAGCCCGTCAAAGGGCTTGCCCTCTTCGCGGGCAAACCGCGCCAGCGCCGTTTCGGCGATTTCCAGCACATCCTCGCCCCGTTCGCGCAAGGGGGGCATGTGCAAGGGCACGACAAACAGGCGGTAATAGAGATCTTCGCGGAACTCGCCCCGGCGGACGGCATCCAGCGGGTCGCGGTTGGTGGCGCAGATGATGCGGACATTCACCTTGCGCGGACGGGTCGCCCCCACCGGCACCACAGTCGAGGTCTGCAAAAACCGCAAGAGCTTGGTCTGCAGGGCCCGGGCCATTTCGCAGATTTCATCCAAGAAAAGCGTGCCGCCATCCGCCGCCGCCGCCGCCCCCGGCTTGTCGGAAATCGCGCCGGTAAAGCTGCCCTTCATATGGCCGAACACTTCGGATTCCAAAAGATCCTGCGGAATCGCCCCACAGTTCAGCGCGATGAACGGGCCAGTCGCGCGCGGCGAGGCCGCATGCACGGCCAGCGCGCAGAGCTCTTTGCCGGTGCCGCTTTCGCCGGTGATAAACACCGTCGCCATCGACCGGGCGACCGAGCTGATTTTCTGATGCAGCCGCTCCATCACCTCGGACGAACCGATAAAGCCCGAACCCGCCAAACTGTCGGGGGCGTCGGCGCTGGCCGTCTGCGCACGCGCGGCGCGGCGGGGGGCGCTGGCGATCGGGCTGCCCGGCACATTGGCCACCGCCGACAAAAGCCGGGCCTCGTCAAAGGGTTTGACCAAAAACTCATGCGCCCCGGCCCGCATCGCCTCCACCGCCCGGCCAACCGAGCCATGGGCCGTCATCACGATCACCGCCGTCTCGGGGCGCAGATCCAGCATGTCTTTCATCAGGCTCAGCCCATCGCGGTCGGGCAGCACCAGATCCAAGAGAACGATGTTGATCTCGCTTTGCGCAAAGAGGCGCAGCGCATCTCTGGCGGTGGTGGCGCTGGCCACCTCATGGCCCGCTCTCACCAGCACGCTGCGATAGAGAACCTGCAACGACTGGGTGTCCTCGACCAGCAAAAGTGGGGCGGGGCGCCCGGCTTGGGTGGCGGATGGCGCTTGCTTCATGGTGACAGCTCCCCAGAGATGCGCTGCACCCGGCCAATCAGAGGGGCAATGCGGCTGTCAATTTCCCCAAGAAGGGCCTTCAGCGCGGTCAGATCAGGGCCCGCTGCACGCGCCAACCCGTTCAGACGCTGCGCTTTATCCTGCAACTCGGCCTCCCCTGCCGTGCCGGCCAGCGCCATCAGCACATGGCTGTGGCCACGCAGCGCCGCCAGATCGCCCGAGGCGGCGGCGCGGCCAAGGCCGCTGCGCGTGGTCTGCAGATCTTCGTCAAACCGCGCAAACAGCTCTGCCGCCGCGGCAGGGCCTGCCATCCGCACCAGATCCTGCAACGGGTCGCTCACCGGGGCCACCATCAGCGCAGCCCTTGGCGGGGCCCGCCGCCAAAGAATGGTAAGGCCTTGGCAGCCTGTCCCCGCTTCGGGCAGGGCAAAGACGCGCGGGCTTTGGTCAGGCTTGCGGCACAAAACATCATGGCGTGGCAGGTTAGCCCTTGCCACGCCATTGTCCAGTCAGCCTGTGGTTGGGTGAGGCCTATTTGCCGCCCGCCAGCCCCAGTGATTTCAGCGCCACGGTGATTTCATCCAAGATCGCTGGATCGTCGATGGTGGCGGGCATTTTCCATTCCAGCCCATCGGCGATCTTCACCATCGTCCCGCGCAGGATCTTGCCCGACCGGGTTTTCGGCAGACGGTCCACCACCACGGCGCGTTTGAAGTCGGCCACCGGGCCGATCTTCTCGCGCATCAGCTTGACGCATTCGGCGACCACCTCGGCCGCCTCGCGGTTCGCCCCCTTGTTCAGGCACAGGAACCCCAAGGGCGATTGACCCTTCAGATCATCCGACACCCCAATCACGGCGCATTCGGCCACATCCTTGTGGCCTGCCAAGACCTCTTCCATCGCGCCGGTCGACAGGCGGTGGCCCGCGACGTTGATCACGTCATCGGTGCGCGCCATGATGTAGAGATAACCATCCTCGTCGATGTACCCCGCATCGCCGGTTTCGTAGTAACCGGGGAAGTGGTTGAGGTAGCTCTTCTTGAACCGCTCCTCGGCGTTCCACAGCGTCGGCAGCGTGCCGGGGGGCAGGGGCAGCTTGATCGCAATCGCACCCAAGGTGCCGGGCGCCACCGCATGGCCGCCCTCGTCCAAGACCTGCACATCAAAGCCCGGCATCGGCACAGAAGGCGAGCCGATCTTGATCGGCAGAGCCTCAATCCCGATGGGGTTCGCGGCAATGGCATAGCCGGTTTCGGTCTGCCACCAATGGTCGATCACCGGCACTTTCAGATGGCGCTGGGCCCACAGAATGGTGTCAGGGTCGGCACGTTCCCCGGCAAGGTACAGGGCCTGCAGACCTGACAGGTCGTAATCGCCCACCAGCTTGCCCTCGGGATCCTCGCGCTTCACCGCCCGAATGGCGGTCGGCGCGGTGAAGAAGGCGCGCACCTTATGTTCCGCAAGCACGCGCCAGAAGGTCCCGGCATCCGGCGTGCCCACGGGCTTGCCCTCAAACACGATCGTGGTGCAGCCCGCGATCAAGGGCGCATAGCAAATGTAGGAATGGCCCACGACCCAGCCCACGTCAGATGCGGCCCAAAACACATCGCCCGGTCCGCAATTGTAGATCGCGCGCATCGTCCAGTTCAGCGCCACCAGATGGCCTGCCGTCGGACGCACCACGCCCTTCGGCGCGCCGGTGGTGCCTGAGGTGTAGAGGATATAGGCCGGGTGATTGCCCTCAACCGGCACACATTCGGCAGGCTCCACCCCATATTGGAAGGAATGCCACGCCACATCGCGGCCCTCAACCAGCTTGGCCACTTCCTGCTCGCGCTGAAGGATCACGCAGAATTCGGGCTTGTGGGTCGCCATGTCGATGGCGGCATCCAGAAGCGGCTTGTAATGCACCACACGGCTCGGCTCGATCCCGCAGCTCGCCGCGACGATGGCCTTCGGGGTGCAGTCATCAATCCGCACGGCCAGTTCATTCGCCGCAAAGCCGCCGAACACCACCGAATGGATGGCGCCAAGCCGGGCGCAGGCCAGCATCGCCTCCAAGGCCTCAGGCACCATCGGCATATAGATGATAACGCGGTCGCCCTTGGTCACACCCTTGGCGCGCAAGGCACCGGCCAGCGTGGCCACACGGGTTTGCAACTCGGCATAGGTGATCGCATGTTTGCTGCGGGTCACCGGGCTGTCGTGGATGATCGCCACCTGATCGCCGCGACCAGCTTCGACATGACGATCCACCGCGTTCCAGCAGGTGTTGACCGTGGCATCGGTGAACCATTCGTAGAGGGGCGCGCGGGCATCGTTCAGCGCCTTTGAGGGGGGCTTGACCCAGTCAATCGCGTGGGCCGCCTGCAACCAAAAGGCTTCAGGATCGGCTTTCCAGCCGTCATAGATGTCACGGTATCCCATGGTATACCCTCCTCCAAGGTCTGCGCGAGTGTTACGCAGGCTTATGTGAGTCGGGCAAGATTTGCGACAGGGCCGCAGGCAAAACTTTGCAGAATTTCCATGCGAGCCGCGGCAAAGTTTTGCAAACTTGGGCGAAATGTGCTGCAAATCGCGAAAGGTGGCAGAGTTTGCAAACCCTGCCACCCGAATTTGCGAAGATCAGCCGTAATGCGACACAGGCGTGCCCGCGATAGCGGACATGTTCAACAACCCGCGTGCGGTGATCGACGGGGTGACCACATGGGCAAGGTTGCCCATCCCCATCAGGATCGGCCCCACCTCCAGCCCGCCCGCCTTCATCCGCAGCATATTGCGCGCGGTCGAGGCGGCATCGGTGAAGGCGAAGATCAGGATATTCGCAGCCCCATCCATCCGCGTGTGCGGGAAGATGCGGGCGCGCAGCTCGGGGTCCAACGCGGCATCCACGTTCATCTCGCCTTCATAGGCGAAATCCACCTCGCGGTTGTCCAGAATTTCCATCGCCGCGCGCATGCGCCGACCGGAATCGCTGTCCAAGTTACCAAAGGAGGAATGGCTGCAGAGCGCCACCTTAGGCACAATGCCAAAGCGCTTGGCATGGCGCACCGCGCCGATGGTGGTTTCCACAATCTGTTCGGGTGTCGGCACCGGGTTGACGGCGGTGTCGGCAATGAACAACGGGCCATCTTCCTGAATCATCAGGCTTAGCGCGCCATGCGGGCGCAAGCCCCCGCGCGCCAGCACCTCACGCACATATTTCAGGTGCCACAGATACTGGCCAAAGGTGCCACAGATCAGGCTGTCGGCATCCTTGCGATGCACCGCAATCGCGCCAATGGCGGTGGAGTTGGTGCGCAAGACCGCACGCGCTGTGTCTGGCGTCACGCCGCGCCGTTCCATCAACTCGTGATAGGTCTGCCAATAGTCGCGATAGCGCGCATCACTTTGCGGGTTGATGATTTCAAAATCGCGGTCGGGGCGAATGGGCAGGCCCGCCCGCTCGCAACGCCGCGCGATCACGTCAGGGCGCCCGATCAGGATCGGCTTGTCGGTGGTCTCCTCCAGCATCGCATTGGCTGCACGCAGCACGCGCTCATCCTCGCCCTCGGCAAAGATAATCCGGCGGGTGGCGTTGCGGGCAGCCTCGAACACCGGGCGCATCATCAGGGCGGATTTGAACACCGACCCGTCCAGCTTGCCGCGATAGGCGTCCAGATCGGCGATGGGGCGGGTGGCGACACCGGTTTCCATCGCGGCCTTGGCCACCGCACTGGCGACGACGCCAATCAGGCGCGGATCAAAGGGCTTGGGGATCAGATAGGTCGCGCCAAAGGTCAGCTGCTCGCCCTTATAGGCCGCCGCGGCCTCGGCGCTGGTGGTGGCGCGGGCCAGTGCTGCGATCCCGTCGATGCAGGCCAGCTGCATCGCATCGTTGATCTCGGTCGCGCCCACATCCAAGGCCCCCCGGAAGATAAACGGGAAACACAGCACGTTGTTGACCTGATTGGGAAAATCCGACCGCCCCGTGGCGATCATTGCATCAGGTGCGACGGCACGCACTGCCTCGGGCAAAATCTCAGGTGTTGGGTTCGCAAGGGCAAAAACGATGGGGCGCGGCGCCATTTTCGTCACCATGTCTGGCGTCAGCACGCCTGCGCCAGAGAGGCCAAGGAAAAGATCCGCCCCTTCGATCACATCGGCCAGCGTGGCGGGCGTTGTGCCTTGGGCATAGGCGGCCTTTTGATCGGTCATCTGGTCGGTGCGGCCGTGATAGACCAGCCCCTCAAGGTCACAGAGCCAAACGTTCTCGCGTTTGACGCCCAGTTTCAACAGCATGTTCAGGCAGGCAATTCCCGCCGCCCCACCGCCGGTCGAGACCACCTTGATTTGGTCAAACGCCTTGCCCGCGACAAGGAGCGCGTTGGTGGTCGCCGCGCCCACAACAATCGCTGTGCCATGCTGATCATCGTGGAACACCGGGATCTTCATCCGCTCACGGCACAATTGTTCAACGATGAAACAATCTGGCGCCTTGATGTCCTCAAGGTTGATCGCGCCAAAGGTCGGTTCCAGCGCGCAGATAATCTCGGCCAGTTTCACCGGGTCAGATTCATTCAACTCGATGTCAAAGCAATCAATGTTGGCGAATTTTTTGAACAGAACCGCCTTGCCCTCCATCACCGGCTTTGCGGCCAAACCGCCAATATTTCCAAGGCCAAGAACGGCGCTGCCATTGGTCACGACGCCCACCATATTGCCGCGCCCGGTATATCGGGAAGCGGTTGAGGGGTCGGCCTTGATCTCTAGACAGGCTTCGGCGACGCCGGGGGAATAGGCGCGGGCAAGGTCACGGCCATTGGCCAAAGGCTTGGTCGCGCGGATCTCAAGTTTCCCCGGTTTGGGAAATTCATGATAATCCAACGCCGCCTGACGCAGATTTTCGGCCCGTGTCTCGTCCATTCCTAACCCCTCTGAACGGTATAGTTTACCGTTAAGCTATTTTTTCAGCCTGCAAAAGATGTGGTTTTCCACAAGAGTTTTCCCAGATTGCCCCAAATCGGCGGAAAAGGGCAGGGGCTTTGCAGCCCCTTGTGCATAGGTCTCATGCTGGTCTGGTGTTGGCAAGCTTGCACGCGCCGCCCACGGGGCGTTACGCTTTGGCCAAACAGGGGGAGGCGCGCGATGACACTTCGGGATGCGGCACTGATGGTGCGAGAGCGGGCCTATGCGCCCTATTCGCGGTTCAAGGTGGGCGCGGCCCTGCGCAGCCCCTCGGGCGCGGTCCATGTCGGCTGCAATGTCGAAAACGTCGCCTATCCCGAAGGAACCTGCGCCGAGGCGGGCGCGATTGCCGCGATGTGCGCGGCGGGCGACACCGTGATTGCCGAAATCTACGTCATCGCCGACAGCCCCGAGCCGGTGCCCTGCTGCGGCGGCTGCCGCCAGAAGATCGCTGAATTCGCCGCCCAAGACGTCAAGGTGACCATGGCCACGCTGGATGGCAAAGAGCGCACGGTGACCGTGGCGCAACTCTTGCCCGGCGTGTTCACCATGGCCCATATGGACCGCGCCTGATGGACGCCCGCGCCATCATCGCCGCCATTCGCGACGGCCAGCGGCCGGGCGCCGAGGCGCTGCGCTGGTTCGCGATGGGGCTGGCCGATGGCACGGTGACCGACGCGCAGGCCGGGGCCTTTGCGATGGCGGTCTTGCTCAAGGGCTTGGGCGAAGAGGGGCGGGTGGCACTGACCACGGGCATGCGCGACAGCGGCAAAGTCTTGGCATGGGACATGCCGGGGCCGGTGGTGGACAAACATTCGACGGGCGGGATTGGCGACTGCGTCTCGCTGCTTTTGGCCCCTGCGCTTGCGGCTTGCGGGGCCTATGTGCCGATGATCTCGGGCCGGGGCTTGGGCCATACCGGCGGCACGCTCGACAAGTTGGAGGCGATCCCCGGCTTTCGCACCGGGCTGTCCGAGGGGCAATTGCGCGCGCAGGTGCACAAACTCGGCTGCGCCATCGTCTCGGCCAGCGCCGAAATCGCGCCAGCCGACCGCCGCCTCTACGCAATCCGCGACGTCTCGGCGACGGTGGAGTCGATTGACCTGATCACGGCCTCCATCCTGTCGAAGAAGCTCGCGGCGGGGCTTCAGGCCTTGGTGCTCGATGTCAAATGCGGCTCGGGTGCTTTCATGAAAACGTTGGCCGAGGCGGAAGCTTTGGCGCTGTCCCTCGTGGCCACGGCCAAAGGAGCGGGGTGCAAGACATCGGCCCTGATCACCGACATGACGCAGCCCTTGGCGCGGGCGGCGGGCAACGCGCTGGAAGTGGCCGAGGTCATGCAGACGCTGACCGGCCGCGCGGTGAACAGCGCACTCTTCGACGTCACGGCGGTCTTGGGCGGCGAGGCGCTGGCCTTGGCCGGTCTTGCCGCCACCCCCGATGAGGGCACCGCGCGGGTTGAGGCGGTCTTGCGCTCGGGGGCCGCCGCCGAAGGCTTTGGCCGCATGGTGGCCGCCCAAGGCGGCCCCACAGATTTCGTCGAACGCTGGACCGATCTTTTGCCCGCCGCGACCGTGATCCGCGATGTGCCAAGCCCCTTGGCGGGCTTCGTGCGGACGATTGACGGCCAAGCCTTGGGGCTGGCGGTTGTGGGCCTTGGCGGGGGCCGCCAGCGCGAAGGGGACCGGGTGAACCCCTCGGTTGGGCTCTCCGATCTCGCGGGCATCGGGCAAGAGATTGCAGTGGGTGAGGCGCTGTGCCGGGTTCATGCCGCAACCGAAGCGCAGGCCGATCAAGCCATGGCTGAGGTGCAGGCGGCCTATGCCTTGGGCGCCGACCCGGTGGCCGAGCCGCCCTTGATCCTGCAAAGGATCACCTAAGATGACGCGGGCCTTTCTGATCGTGATGGATTCGGTCGGCTGCGGCGGCGCTCCCGATGCGGCCGATTTTGGCGATGCCGGGGCCAATACGCTGGGCCATATCGCGCTGGCCTGCGCCGAGGGCCGCGCGGATCAGGGGCGGTCGGGGCCTTTGCATCTGCCCAACCTTGATGCGCTGGGCTTGGGCGCGGCGATTGAACTTGCCTCCGGCCTACGCGTACCCGGTCTGGGCGCCCCCGGCCTTGGCACGCAGCCCAAAGGCCGCTGGGGTGCTGCGACAGAGGTGAGCCGGGGCAAAGACACGCCCTCGGGCCATTGGGAACTGGCCGGGGTGCCGGTGCCTTGGGACTGGACCTATTTCCCCGACACCGTCCCGGCCTTTCCCGAAGATCTGGTGGCGCTGGTGTGCAAGCTGGCCGGGACGACCGGCATCTTGGGCAATTGCCACGCGTCAGGCGTGCCGATCATTGCCGAACATTGCGAGGCGCATCTGCGCACCGGCTGGCCGATCTGCTATACCTCGGCGGATTCCGTGTTCCAGATCGCCGCGCATGAAGAGGCCTTCGGGCTGGAGCGGCTCTTGAAACTCTGCGCCGATCTTGCGCCGCACCTGCATGCGATGCGGGTGGGCCGGGTGATCGCGCGGCCCTTTACCGGGGGGCCGGGCAATTTCCAACGCACCGCCAACCGGCATGACTTCGCCATGGACCCGCCCGCGCCGACCCTTTTGGACTGGGTGCAAAATGCCGGCCGCGCGACCCATGCGGTGGGCAAGATCGGCGACATCTTTTCGATGAAGGGCGTGGGCAAGCTGTGGAGGGGCAAGAACGATCTTGATCTTTTCGATCATTTAGATCGGCTTTTGGCGAAAGAAGAGCCCGGTTCCTTGACCTTTGCCAACTTTGTGGAGTTTGACAGCCTTTACGGCCATCCGCGCGACGTGGCCGGATATGCCCACGCGCTGGAAACCTTTGATGCCCGCGTCGGCGGCTTTCTGGCGCGCCTGCGCCCCGGCGATCTGGCGATCTTTACCGCCGATCACGGCAATGATCCGACATGGCGCGGCACCGAACACACGCGCGAGCGGGTGCCGATCTTATGCGCGGGTGTTGGCGCGGGGCCCTTGGGCCTGCGCGGGTTTGTCGATGTGGCCGCCAGTGTCGCCGCGCATCTGGGGGTGGACGCACAGGGGCCGGGGCGGAGTTTTCTGTGACCCACCCCCGGGGGCGCTTCGCCCCCCGGACCCCCCGAGAGTATTTTTGCCAAGATGAAAGGGCCTGTCGTGAACACCTTGCCGAAGGTTGAGTTGCATCTGCATCTGGAAGGTGGCGCACCGCCCGCCTTTATCCGGGGCTTGGCGCGGGAGAAGGGCGTCGATATCGGCGGCATCTTCAACGAGGATGGCTCATATCGGTTCCGCGATTTCTGGGATTTCCTGAAGGTCTATGAAGCGGCCTGCACCACCCTGACGGGACCAGAGGAGTTTCGGCGGCTGACCTTGGCGGTCTTGGAGGAGAGTGCCGCCTCGGGTGTGGTCTATTCGGAATGTTTCCTCAGCCCTGACTTCTGCGGCGGGCGTGATCTGGGGGCGTGGCGCGAGTATCTGCATGCCATCGAAGAGGCGGCGGCTGAGGCGGAAAAGACCATGGGCATCACCCTGCGTGGGATTGTCACGCCGATCCGGCATTTCGGCCCCGACAAGGCGCGCGAGGCCGCGCGCTGTGCGGTTGAGACGGCGGGGCGCTTCATCGTCGGCTTTGGCATTGGCGGTGACGAGAAGGTGGGCGCGCTTAAGGATTTCGCCTGGTCCTTCGACTGCGCGCGCGAGGCGGGTCTGCGGATCACCGCCCATGCCGGCGAGTGGAACGGTCCGGACGAAGTGCGCGCCGCTGTGCGGGATTTGGGCGTCGAGCGGGTGGGCCACGGGGTACGCGCGATTGAGGATCTCGCATTGGTGGATGAGCTGGCCGAAAAGGGCGTGGTCTTGGAGTGCTGCCCCGGGTCAAACGTGGCTTTGGGGATTTACCCCAGCTTCCGCGCCCATCCGATTGCCGAGTTGGACCGGCGCGGCGTCAAAGTGACCATCAACACCGATGATCCGCCCTTTTTCCACACCACCATGGCGCGCGAATATGACGAATTGCACCGCGCCTTTGATTGGGATGAGGGGCAATTCCGGCGGCTGGCCCGCCAAGCGCTTGACGCGGCTTTCTGTGACGTCGATACCAAGGCAAACATCGCCAAGCTGCTGGAGCCTTAACATGCTGAACCATCTGACCGTCGTCACCCATCCTTTGGTGCAGCACAAGCTGTCGATCATGCGCGATAAGGAGACCTCGACGGCCTCGTTCCGCAAGCTCTTGCGCGAAATCAGCCTGCTTTTGGCCTATGAGGTCACGCGCGAACTGCCGATGACGACCAAGCGCATCGAGACCCCGATCGAGCCGATGGACGCGCCCGAGATCGACGGCAAGAAGCTGGCCTTGGTCAGCATTCTGCGCGCGGGCAACGGGCTGTTGGATGGCATCTTGGAACTAATCCCGGCGGCGCGGGTTGGGTTCGTCGGCCTTTACCGCGACCCCGAGACGCTGCAGCCGGTGCAATATTACTGCAAGTTGCCCGATCATCTGGACGAGCGGCTGTCGATTGTGGTCGATCCGATGCTGGCCACCGGCAATTCCAGTGTGGCCGCGATTGACCTGCTCAAAGCGCAAGGCGCGACGAACATCCGCTTTTTGTGCCTCTTGGCCGCGCCCGAGGGCATTGCCCGCATGAAAGAGGCCCATCCCGATGTCCCGATTGTCACAGCTTCGGTCGATAGCCATTTGAATGACCACGGTTATATCGTTCCGGGTCTAGGGGATGCGGGTGATCGCATGTTCGGCACCAAATAAGGGGTATCCCCCCTTTACTCGGAAACAAACCTGCCCCAATATCGCCCTAATTGCTGCGAGAATTCTCCTTGGGGGACATAATGTATTTGAAATTGATTTCGGTCGCCGTTGTGGCGGCCGTATTTGGCGCTGGATCGGCTGAAGCGCAGTCGGTGGCGCGGGTCGGCGGGCCAGCCAACCTGCCGCCGGCCGGGTTCGAGGGGCAGCAATGGGTCGACAGCCGGGGCTGTGTTTTCCTGAAAGCGGGCTATGGCGGGCAGGTGAATTGGGTGCCGCGGGTGGGCCGTGATCGCCGCGCGATGTGCGGCTATCCGCCGACCGGCACGACGCGCGCCGCGATTGAGGTGGCGACCGAGGCCGAGATGGCCGCGCCCGCCGCCGAGGCCGCGCCCGCGCCGCGTGTGATGGCGGCGATGGAGCCGGTGGTGCCTGTCACCCCGCGCACCAGTGTCGCTTTGCGCCCGGCACCCGTTCTGGCCGATCCGGTCGCTGCCGCGCCAAAACCCAGCGCGCGCCCTGCGCCCTATGTCGAAGTGGCGCCGAGCGGCGGTTATGAGGTGGTGGCAAGCAGTGGCCCTGGTGCGGGCCAGATCGGCTGCTATTCCTCGGCCCCGGTCGCCGAGCGGGTCAAGACCCGCAACGGCGGCACGGTGGTGGTTTGCACGCGTGGTGATGGCACCCTGACGGGTTGGCGCCCCCCGGTCTATCCGCAAGGTGCGGGGGTGGGGGCTGCGCTGACGGATCCGGTGGTGGCCTCGCGCGGCGACCATGGCGGCAACCATTTCAACCACGGCGTTTCGGGCCGCGATGGGGATGGCTATTCGCAGGGCCATGCCGTGCCGACCCCGCCCAAGGGCTATAAGCTCGCCTGGAAGGATGACCGGCTGAACCCCAACCGCGGCAAGGGCACGGCGCAAGGTTGGGCCGACCAAGATCAGGTCTGGACCCGCAAGGTGCCTTCGGAACTGGTGGCCGAGCAACCGGCGACCAAGCGCAAGAAGAAGGTGTTCGCGCAGTCGGGCACGACGGTGATCACCTCGACCAAAGGCCAAGCCGCGACCGCGTCTGTTGAAAAGAAGGCAGCCAAGGGCGGGGCCTTTATTCAGGTCGGCACCTTTGGCGTGGTTTCCAACGCCGATGGCGCGGCGGCGCGGTTGCAAGGCATGGGTCTGCCGGTGGCGCGTGCCAAAATCACCTCGGGCGGGCGGGCGATGCAGATCGTGATGGCTGGGCCCTTCAGGTCAGCGGCCGATGCAGCGGCGGCCTTGTCGATGGCGCTGCGGGCGGGCTTTGGGGATGCCTTTATCCGCTAGGATCAGTCCGAGCAGATCGCCTGAAACTCCAGCCAGCTTTCGTCGCTCATCACCCTCAGCGGCGCGCCAAGGGCAAAGGGATCGTCCGAGATCAGCGTCTCGGCGGCGGCACTGGTGCCGCGCATCGCCTGACCATACAGCGCCGAGCTGACCTGTGCGGTCTCAAACGCGGCGCGCTGCAGATCGGCGGTCGGTTCGGGGGCGGGCGCGCGGGCTAAAAACGCCTCGCCATAGCCCTTGGCTGCCTCGGCCGGCGCGGCCCCGCTGGTCAACAGCCGCAAGGTGGCCCCAATCCCCATATGGTCCAAAAGCGGCCGCACGGGATCGGCGGCATCAGACCGAAGCCGTTCGATCAGCAAATGGCCCGCAATCACATCGGGGCTGTCGGCGGCTTCGATCAGGCCCGCCGGCAGCAAAAGCACATCGCCCGGCAGATGCGCGGGTGCGGGCAGCGCGTCGCGCAGCACCTCAATCCGGGGCGGAGCCTCGGGGAACAGCCGTTCCGCAAGCGCCGCCGCCGCGCGCCGTCCGGGCACCGATTTGCAGGGCTGGCCCGTCAGCCGGGCAATATCGGCCAGCGCCAAAGCGCCCAGATCCACCCGCGTTGGCGCGGGCAGCATGCGGGCGGCGTAAGATTTCATCTGTCCGGGCAGCCAGAACAGCGCCACCGCCGTCACCGTTACCACAAAGGTCGCCGTCAGCACGCCGCGCAGCCGCCCCGGCCGGGGCTTGCGCCGCTCAATCGACCGGTGGACGGTTTCCAGCGCGGTGATCATTTCGGTGTCGTCAATTTCCACCTCTTCCCCGGCATCCAAGCCGGGCGCAAAGCGGGCGGGCATCTGGCCGGGGTTCATCCGCTGCGTTGCGGGCAGCGACCATTGGGTCAGGGGCGCCTCGCTGCGCGGATCGCTCAGCACAAGTGTCGCCTCGCGCAAACCCACGACCACATCGCGCGCCTGCGCGCCCGGGCGTTCGCGCCACAGGCCCGAAGCCTCAAGCCGCTGGTATTTCTTCAGCGCGGTCATGCGCGGGGTCTGCCCTTGTTTTGCGGTGCTGGCAGGTTAGCCCATGCCATCGGGACGCACAATCTGTGGGCCGGGTGGGCGGTCATAGCCCGTCAAAGGCGCACAGGGCATGCACCTCCATCCCCATGCCTTCCAACCGCTTGCGTCCCCCCAGATCAGGCAGATCGACAACAAAGGCGCAGCCGATCACCTGCGCGCCGAGCCGCTCGATCAGCTTGATCCCGGCCTCGGCGGTGCCGCCCGTGGCCAAAAGATCATCAACCAACAGCACCTTTTCCCCCGGTGCCATGGCGTCGTCATGCACCTCCACCACCGCCTCGCCGTATTCCAGCGTATAGGCTTGGCTAATCGTCTGGCCGGGCAGCTTGCCCTTCTTGCGGATCGGCACAAACCCGGTCGAAAGCTGATGCGCCACAGCGCCCCCAAGGATAAACCCCCGCGCCTCCAGCCCCACCACCTTGTCAATCCGCATCCCGGCATAGGGGGCCAAAAGCTGATCGACACACATCCGAAACCCGCGCGGATCGGCAAAGAGCGTGGTCACATCGCGAAACAAGATCCCCTCATGCGGGAAATCAACGATGGTGCGGATATAGTCGCGGACAGATTTCGCCATGTCGGCCCCTTATGGATAAAGCCGGCGCAGGGCCTTGCGGTCCTGCCCGATGAGGGTGGTGGTTGCATTGCTGTCTTGTGACAGGATCGAGCGGCCTTCGTAATAGCGGTTTTCGATGTCATAGATAAAGCCAAGGGTCTGAAAAAGTTCTTCCAGCATGACCGATCGAATATCCTCAATCGCGATATCCTCGGCGATCAGCACCGAGGCGTCGGTGATCTCGCCCCGCTCATTCCACCACAGCCACATAAAGCCGACGCCAATCTGGTGACCATTGGGCATACGCGGAATGTTGCGGGTTTTCTCGCCCTCTGACAGGGCAGGGCGCGAGATGATGATGTCAGGCTCCCTCAGGCGATCATCGCGGGTGATGCGAATGGCCGACCCGGCGCGGTTGATCTGGTCGATCGCATGATCCAGCGCCTGCGAGACGGCTTCGCCCAACTCGTGCGGATAGCGGCGGTGGGCCGGGGCCAGCGCCACACTCAGCTCTGGGTCTGGCCAGCGCACCACTGGGCCAAGGCACGCACCGCCCGGAGTGGCGCCGCAGGTGGCCAGCCGGAAGAAATCCTTATCCGACAGCTTGCCTTCACTGGCGACGCCGTCATCGGCCAGCGCCTGCGCTGCGGCCAAGCACAGTGCGGCCACCGCCAAAAGCCCCGCTCTCGCCATGCCTCATTGCCCTTTCGTGCCCCCCGTCCTCGCTATCACGACCGCGCCAAGCGCCACAAGGCAGGGCCTTGTTCTGGCGACCGGGCGGGCAGACGGATCAGCCCAGAACCCGCCCCGCCACAGCATCCAGCCGCGCCAAAAGCGCAGGGTCGCGCTTGTCGGGTGCGGTCATCAGCGCATGGTCCAGCGCGCGGTCGCAGCCATGCGGGCAGGGCGTGCGATCTGGCGGCAACAGGCCGGGCAGGGCGGCGATCAGGCTGCGCGCGGCCCCGGCGTTGGCGGCCAGCGTGGCAATCACCTGCGCCACATCCACCGCGCCATGGCCCTCGTGCCAGCAGTCATAATCGGTGACCATGGCGACGCTGGCATAGCACATCTCCGCCTCGCGGGCGAGTTTGGCCTCGGGCATCCCCGTCATGCCAATCACATCGGCCCCCCACCCGCGATACATCAGACTTTCGGCGCGGGTGGAAAACTGCGGGCCCTCCATCGCCAGATAGGTCGCCCCCTGATGCACGCGAACGCCCACGATCGCGGCCGCCTCGGCGCAGGCCGCCGAGAGGCGCGGGCAGGTCGGATGGGCCAGCGACACATGCGCCACACAACCGGGGCCGAAAAAGCTTTTCTCGCGGGCAAAGGTGCGGTCAATATACTGATCAACCAGCACAAAATCACCGGGCGCGAAATCCTCGCGCAAAGACCCAACAGCCGACACTGCCACAATATCCGTGCAGCCCAGCCGCTTCAGCGCATCCAGATTGGCCCGGTAATTCACCGAGGAGGGCGTCTCCACATGCCCCCGGCCATGGCGCGGCAGAAAGGCCATCGGCATGCCCGACAGCCGCCCCACCAAAACCTCATCCGAAGGCTTGCCCCACGGGGTTTTCACCTTGACCCATGACGCCCCCTCCAGCCCATCCATCTGATAGACACCCGAGCCGCCGATGACGCCGATCATGGGTTTCATTCCCGCACTCCATTGCCTGCTGCCCGAAAGATGTTCAGGCAGCACGCAGGCTTTGGCAAGACGGCTTAGATCACCATGAAAACAGAGAAATCAGTATGGGTCAGGCCAAGCGCCGGGTTCAGGGTCGCGACCTGCACATTGCCTCCCGCCGCCGAGCCGTTGGCATCGTAAAACACTTTGCCGGTGTCGGTCTCATAGATGATCCGATGTGCCGCCGTCGTCGCCGCACCCGCGGTGTTGGCGGCAAAGGCCGCAGCCGTCAGCGAACCCCCGGCAATCGCCGAGAAGATCGCGTTATCCAAAAGGATCTTATCGCTGCCTCGGGCAAAGTCCGTGATCCGGTCGATGTTGGTTGCGGACAAGGCGGTGTTGAACACGAAAGAATCGGTGCCACCGCCACCCGTCAGAACATCCTTGCCCAGAGCACCGTTCAGGAAGTCATTGCCCAATCCGCCGATCAGCGTGTCATTGCCCAAACCGCCGCTCAAGCTGTTGTTGCCAGAGTTGCCGGTCAAATTGTTTGCAAGCCCGTTTCCCGTGCCATTGGTGTTGGCCACCCCTAACAAGGTCAGATTCTCAACAAAGCGCAGGCCGAGGGTGGACTCCAGATCGAAGCTGATCGTGCTGCTCACCGTATCCCGACCCCCGGCATCAGTGGTGCTGGCGGTCGTTGTGGTTTCAAAAACCCGGTCCCCTGCCGCATCCACGAAATACCGATCATTGCCAGCCCCGCCCAGCATGGTGTCGGTGCCCGTTCCGCCATCCAGCAGGTCATTGCCGGTCCCGCCTTCCAGCCTGTCTGCGCCGTTCAGCCCAAACAGCAGATCATTTCCGCCTTGACCTTTCAGCGTATTGGCCACCCCGTCGCCCGTCAGATTGTCTGACCCGGTCAAAGACCCCCAAATGCTTTCAAACTCGGTGTAACTGTCGCCCGCCGCCGCCCCAGTGTTCGACGCAGGCGTGGTCAAGTTCACCCTGACCGTGCCGGAATTGCTGAAATCCAAAACATCATTGCCACTGCCGCCAACCGCAACCTCGATGTTTGGTCCGGGCCGCAGAATGTCATTGCCGCCGCCCATGGTAATGGTGCCGTTGATCCGGCCGCCCACATTGTCGACAACGTCAGCCAAGTTGCCCAGAGAAACCTCGCCGCGCATTTCACCCCGGTTGGTGATAAGGTAGGTTGTGTTTACTTCAGACTCTAGGCTGAAATTGCCGCCCCAAATCAGCCCAGTATTGGATAACGTGATAGTCCCGAAGTCGACGGAATTATAAGTTATGCCGCTGCTTCCACCAATAATCTGCCCTGAGTTTATAATGCGACCCGTATGGGTCGCATTGTTTAACTCGGTGATGATTCCATAGAATGCGCCGCTGATTTGGCCTGCGTTCTCAAGGTTGAAATTGTTTCCAGCCATCAAAACGGCATAGAAGGCTGATGAAACGACGGCACCTTGCTCGACCTCTATCGAGCGGTTGGATGCAATGGGATTGCTAAAGCGAATAGCCCCGGTATTGGCATAAAGCGTTGTTCCGCTGGAAACCACCGCTGCGATATTCGACGCGTTACTATCCAAGACATAGTCGCTCGTTGAAATCAGGCTAAGGCCTGATCCGATGAAAACCGTTTCATTGGCCGTTAAAGTCTCGCGCGGTCCTGCGCCTGTCCAATTGCTGTTAATCACAGTTAATGACATGTCGCTCTCCTAAAAAAACAAGGCGCGGCAAAGGTGCTGCGCGGGTCAAATAAATTCGGATTTTAAAGGCAGCCAGAATTCAAAGTCAGAGCCAGCGAAGACCAAACGCTCCGCGCATCACAATGCTGGAGGCTAGGCGCAGGACAGTCAAAAAGTCAAGAAATCCGCGGTAAAGCCGCAGCTCGTGCCAAGGTCCACGGGGCCCGACACGTGGCAACGAAAAGGGCAGGCCCAGTCCTGGCCCGCCCTCGCGTCAAAGCTATGTGCTTGCCACCGTTACAAAATCTCCGCCATCTTCACCACGCGCCCCTCGGCGACCGACTTCAGACACGCCTCCGCCAAAGCCAGCGCGATCAGCCCATCTTCGCCCGAAGGCGTCGCGGGGGTCTTGCTGGACAGTGCCGCGATAAAGCCCGAAATTTCGGCGGCATAGGCCTCGGTATAGCGGGTCATGAAGAAATCATGCAGCGGCGGGCGGGTGTATCCGGCGGCCGTGGCCACCTCAATCGACACCGGGCGCTGGTTTTCCGCCGACACCGCCCCCTTGGCGCCATGCACCTCGATCCGCTGGTCATACCCATAGGTCGCCCGGCGCGAGTTCGAGATCATCGCCTGACGGCCAGACGCGGTTTTCAGCATCACCTGAACAGAATCAAAATCCCCCGCCGTGCCAATCGCCGGATCGACCAGCACGGACGCAGTGGCGACCACCTCGGCCACCTCCTCGCCCAAGAGGAACCGCGCCATATCCAGATCATGAATCGTCATGTCGCGGAAAATCCCACCCGACCGGGCGATATACTCCACCGGCGGCGCCCCGGGATCGCGCGAAGTGATGACCACCATCTCCACCGCGCCAATGCTGCCCTTGTCGATCTCGGCGCGCACAGCGCGGAAATGCGGGTCAAAGCGGCGGTTGAACCCCACCATCAGCGTGCCCTTATGGGCGCGCACCACCTCAAGGCATTGCTTGACGCGGGTCAGCGACAAATCAATCGGCTTTTCGCAGAACACCGCTTTGCCCGCCTTGACGAATTGCTCAATCAGGTCGGCATGCGTGTCGGTGGGCGTGCAGATCACCACCGCGTCAATGTCGGCCGAGGCGCAGATCGCGTCGATCGACCGCACATCACAGCCATATTGATCCGCAATCGCCTGTGCGGCGGCGGGAAAGGCATCGGCCACCGCCACGAGCTTGGCCTTAGGGTCGCCCGTCACAGCCTTTGCATGCACCCTGCCGATGCGCCCTGCGCCCAAAAGTCCGAACCGAACCGTCATCTTGCTTGTCCTTTGTTGCAGGAATGGAATACTCGCCCAAGGCGCGTTTGGATTTGGAATATTTATTCCATCTGCTATCCTGCGTCAAAGGAAACGCGTCAAGAGGGCATGGATGACCGACGACACCAAGACGGCCTCCACCGCCCCCCAAACGGTTGAGGCCTTCAGCGCCCGTCTGGCCGACCTCGCCGACGGCCTGCCCAAACGCCTGCGCCAATGCGCCGATCATGTCGCCGCGAACCTTGACCGCATCGCGGTCTCCACCGTCGCCGATCTGGCCGCCGGGGCCGATGTGCCGCCCTCGGCCGTGATGCGCTTTTGCCAGATCATGGGCTTTGCGGGCTTTTCCGACATGCAGCGGCTGTTCCGGGACGCCTATGCGCCGGGCTTTCCCGATTATGCCACCCGTCTGGCTGCGCTGCGCGGCGGGGCAGGGGGCGCGTCGCGGCTGGTGGCCGAGTTTGTTGAGGCCGGGCGTCTGTCACTCGAAGGGCTGACCGCTGCGGTCGATGAGGCGGCGCTGGAGCAGGCCGTGGCACTGCTCGCAGGCGCGGGCATGGTGCATGTCGTCGGCCTGCGCCGCGCCTATCCGGTGGCCGCCTACCTCGCCTATGTCTTTGAAAAGATGTCGGTCCCGGCCATGCTGCATGACGGGGCAGGCAAGCTGGACCATCGCCACGCGCTGCGGCCCGGCGATGCGGTGCTGGCCATCAGCTTTGCCCCCTATTCCGAGGAAACGCTGGCCTTGGCCACCGACGCCCTCGCGCTTGGGGTGCCGGTGGTGGCGCTGACCGACCAAGTGACCAGCCCCCTTGCCCGCGCCGCACAGGCGGTCTTGACCGTGCAAGAGGTGGATTTCGGGGCCTTCCGGTCGTTGTCGGCCACGCTGACCATGGCCATTGCTCTGGCGGTCGCCGTCGGCACCGCGCGCGGGACGCAGGGCTAACAGCCCCCACCCCATCCCTCTCCACAAGGGGGAGGGCGTCACAAAGTCTGCCCCCCGTACCGCGGTTTTGTCGCCTGTCACCTCCCCTCCCCCTCGTGGGGAGGGGCTGGGGGTGGGGGCCTCGCAACCCCAGATCACCCCCCACCACAGCGCCGCACCACCTCGGCAATCTGCACCAACTGCCGGGCCAAGGGGCTGGTGCGCCGCCACACCATCCCGATCTGCCGCGACGGGCGCGGGGCGGCAAAGGCCGCCACCGACACCGGCGCCAGCCGGGTTTCCACCGCCACCGCCATCTCGGGGATCAAGGTGACCCCAATGCCCGCACCCACCATCTGAACCAGCGTCGTCAGCGAGGATCCATCCATCAACTCGCGCGGCTGCACGCTTTGGCGGTTGCAAAAGGACAGCGCCTGATCGCGAAAGCAATGGCCTTCCTCCAACAGCAAAAGCCGCATCTCGCGCAGCGTCTCCGCACTTGGCACCGGTTTGCCCGCATCGGCCAAAGGCCGCACCAGCACGAATTCTTCGGAAAAGAGCGGCACCTCCACCAAAGACGGCTCCGACACCGGCAGCGCGACGATGGCGCAATCCAAACGCCCCTCGCCCAAGTCTTGCAACAGTTTGGGCGTGATCGTCTCGCGCAGCTGCAACTCCAGCGCCGGATAGGCGCGCGTCACATCGCCAATCACACGCGGCAAAAGATAGGGCGCCACCGTGGGAATGACCCCCAGCCGCAGCCGCCCCGCCATCTGGTCCCGCCCGATGCGCGCGGCATCCTCCAACTCGTCCACCAGCCGCAGAATTTCCCGCGCCCTTGCGGCAAATTCCTCGCCAAACGACGTCAACCGCACCGCCCGCGCCCCCCGATCAAAGAGCGCGCTGCCAAGCCCAGCCTCCAACTCCTTGATCTGCATCGACAGCGCAGGCTGCGAAATCGCAGACACCTCGGCCGCGCGGCCAAAATGGCCGGTGCGCGCCAAAGCCTCGAAATAGCGAAGCTGTTTGAGCGTAGTGTTCCCCATAAGTAAATCTTATCAAAGTAATCAGTAAATGCAACTTAAACCAATCGCAGAACTCTGTTAGAACCATTCCAGAGATCGGGACTCACTCAAGGTGCGCCCCGCTGCCCCGCTTTCAATAAGGAGACCGAGATGGACGGAAACAACGCAGGCAAATGCCCGGTGATGCACGGCGCCAAGGCCGCGACCCATGGCGCGCGCACCAACAAAGAATGGTGGCCGAACCAGTTGAATCTGGCCATCCTGCACCAGCACAGCCCCGCCTCGAACCCGATGGGCGCGAATTTCAGCTATGCCGAAGCCTTCGCCAAGATCGACTATGCCGCGCTGAAGGCGGATATGGCCAAGCTGATGACCGACAGCCAAGACTGGTGGCCGGCAGACTGGGGCCATTACGGCGGCCTGATGATCCGCTTGGCTTGGCACTCGGCCGGCACCTACCGCACCGCCGATGGCCGCGGTGGCGCCTCGACCGGCACCCAGCGCTTTGCGCCGCTGAATTCCTGGCCCGACAACGGCAACTTGGATAAGGCCCGTCGCCTCCTGTGGCCGATCAAGCAAAAATACGGCAACGGTATTTCTTGGGCCGACCTCTATATCCTCGCGGGCAACGTCGCCTTGGAAACCATGGGCTTCAAGACCTTTGGCTTCGGCGCAGGCCGCGAAGATCTTTGGGCGCCCGAAGAAGACATCTACTGGGGCTCGGAGGCCGAATGGCTGCAAGTGTCGGGCAAGGAAAACAGCCGCTACAAGGGCGAGCGTGAGCTGGACAACCCGCTTGCCGCTGTGCAGATGGGCCTGATCTATGTGAACCCCGAAGGCCCCGATGGCGTGGCCGATCCGGTCGCCTCGGGCCGCGATGTGCGCGAAACCTTTGGCCGCATGGCGATGAATGACGAAGAAACCGTCGCCCTGATCGCCGGTGGCCACACCTTCGGCAAAGCCCACGGTGCAGGCGATGCCGCCCTCGTCGGCCCCGAGCCGGAAGCCGCACCTTTGGAAGCCATGGGCTTTGGCTGGATCAACAAGTTCGGCACGGGCAAGGGCATCCACACCACCACCTCCGGCATCGAAGGCGCGTGGAAGCCGAACCCGACCACTTGGGACAACGGCTATTTCAACATGCTGTTCAAGTATGAATGGGAACTGACCCACTCCCCCGCCGGCGCGCAAATCTGGCTGGCCAAGGATGTCGAACCGCAAGACATGATCCCCGATGCGCATGATCCCAGCATCAAGCATCGCCCGATGATGACCACGGCCGACCTCTCCCTGCGCTTTGATCCGATCTACGAGAAGATCTCGCGCCGCTTCCACCAAGACCCGGCCGCCTTCGCCGATGCCTTCGCCCGCGCTTGGTTCAAACTGACCCACCGCGATTCCGGCCCGAAGGCGCTCTACCTTGGCCCGGAAGTCCCGGCCGAAGATCTGATCTGGCAAGACCCGGTTCCGGCCTGCGATCACGCGCTGATCGACAGCTCCGACATCGCGGCTCTGAAGGCGCAGATCCTTGGCGCGGGCCTCTCCACGCAGGAATTGGTGCTGGCGGCTTGGGCCTCGGCCTCGACCTATCGCGGCTCGGACAAGCGCGGCGGCTCGAACGGCGCCCGCGTGCGTCTGGCCCCGCAAAAGGATTGGGCGGTCAACGACCCGTCCAGCTTGGCCAAAGTGCTCAAGGCGCTCGAGGCCATTCAGGCGGCCTTCAACGCCAAGGCGTCGGGCGGCAAGAAAGTCTCCTTGGCCGACCTGATCGTTCTGGGCGGTACGGCAGCGGTAGAACAGGCGGCCCATGCCGCAGGTCACCCGGTGGCCGTGCCCTTCACCCCGGGCCGGATGGACGCCAGCGCCGAGCACACCGATGCCGAGAGCTTTGAGCCGATGGAGCCCGTCGCCGACGGCTTCCGCAACTGGCAAAAGCAAAGCTACCGCGTGACGGCCGAGGAAATGCTGGTCGATCGCGCCCAGCTTCTGACGCTGTCGGCCCCGGAAATGACGGTGCTGGTTGGCGGCATGCGCGCCCTTGGCGCCAATGCTGGCGGCGCGAAGCACGGCCTCTTCAGCGCCCGTACTGGTGCGCTGACGACCGACTTCTTCACCGCCATTCTGGACATGGGCACGGCTTGGGCCCCGACCTCCGAGGACGCGCAGTCCTTCGAAGGCCGCGATGCCAAGACGGGTAAGGTGAAGGCCACCGCCAGCCGCGTGGACATGGTGTTCGGCTCCAACTCGCAACTGCGCGCGCTGGCCGAGCTTTATGCCCAAGCTGACAACGCCGGGCGCTTTGTCGCGGATTTCGCCGCCGCATGGGACAAGGTGATGAACCTTGGCCGCACGGATCTCTAACTGACAAAGGGCGCGGGGATCCCCCCGCGCCCTTTTTCTCTGCCGCGTCGAGCACTTTGTGCACCCCTCGGCGACCACCCCACGAGGAGTGCACGAAGTGCTCGACGAGGAGCGCCCTGCCTAGCGCTTCATCTCCACAGCCTCACCCGGCCGCGCCTGAACCCACTCCGACACGACACCATCCGGCCAGATCACCCGCACCTCGGCAGCCCCGGCGGTGCCAATCCCGAAATGCCACGGCGCCAGCACGCCTGACAGATGCCCACCGCCCACGGTCACCTCGCGGCGCTGCAATCCCTGATCGGTCCGCACCTCAATCCACGCCCCCACCGCGTTGCGATTGGCTCCGCTTTGCACCGGGTCGACCGTGATGAACCCGCCCAAACCTTCCGAGACATTGCGCCAAATCTGCGCCGTCTCCCAACGGTTCACGGCCAAGAGATCCAGCATCCCGTCACTGTTGAAATCCGCCACCGCCCCGCCGCGCCCGGTGGCAAAGCTCAAGGCCTGCGCGCCTGCCTCAAGGAAACTGCCATCGGTGCGCTGCAGGAAGAGGTTGTTGGGATCCTTGGCGGCAAAGTCGGGCATGGTCGAAACATTGCCCTTCACCACATAAAGATCTGCCAACGCATCGTTGTTCACATCCTCAAACTGCGCATGCCACGCGGTCGAGGGGCGCGCATCCTCGCCGGTGAACGGCATATGTGCCGTCACCCCGCGCTTGAACGCCTGATCCTTATAGCGCGGCAAGCCGCCCGCCTTGGGGTCAAGCACCTGCAATTTGTTGTCGGCCATCGAGGTGAGGTAATATTCGTTGAACCCGTCAGCATTCAGGTCATGGGCCGCAATGCCCATCCCCCAGATGCGCAACCGCTGCCAACCCTCAGCCTCGGTCCACAAGCGTGGGGTGGCCTCCATATGCCACAGTTGCTCTTGCCCGCCCTTGTAATACTGCCGGTCGTTTGACACCCGCAGATCGCGCACGCCGGTGCCGGACCAATCCGAAAAGAGGATCGACAGTGCGCAATGGCTGGGGGTCAGGGGCAGGGGCGCTGCAAAGCCCGCGCCTTTCGGCTCGCTTGAACTGGGGCGGTGCAGCCAATTGTCAGTGCAAGACCCCCACGGGAAGGCCTCTTCAAAGCGGTCAACATAATTGCCCACAGCAAGCGTCGGCCAATCCTGCCCCGCCTCCCACGTCGCGGCAAAGGCGGTGGACCACGCATCGCCCCCGTCAAAGCCCCAAGTGGCATTGGCATCTTCAAACCGGCAATCGCCAAGCCCGCGCATCAGATGGTTTTCCCCAATCCGCAGCACCGCCAGATCGGTGATCCCGTCGCTGTCGACGTCCAACGGATAGGCCCCCGTCACCGCCGTCAGCCCCAGCCCGTCGACCGGTTCAAAGCGCAAAGCGCCCCCCGGCTCTGACATGTTGCGATACATCCCCGCAGGCCCCTCACCGCCCGCGATGAACACATCCAGCCGCGCATCGCCGTCGCAGTCAAACACCGCCGCGCCGCCGCCGACCATGTATTGCCAGTCGCCGGTATAGGCGGTGGTGATGCCCGATGTCGCGGTCTCCTCGACGTAAGTCGGCAGGGCCGGGTCTTCGGCCAGAGCGGGGCTCGCCAAGAGCGTCAGAAGCACCAACTTACGCACGGGTTTTCAGCCCCAGAATATGCCCTGCCACACAAGCCCCCTGTGCCAGCCCGTTCTCATTGGCCATCGGATAATGGATGCCGCCATAAAGCCGCGACATCGCAGCCTCCTCAGCGGCCTCGCGGAACCCGGCAAAGGACCGCACGCCCAAGCCATCCTCCTCATGCGTGTGGTCGTCAAAGGCAAAGCCCGGCCCGTAAAGCCCCTCCAAGACCCCCGCCGCCGCACCCGATTGGGTGGAATGGCCCGACGGGTATTCTGGAAACGGCGGGGTGATCAGCATCGGCTCCCAATCGGGATCCATCACCCGGCGGATATAGGTGACCGGGCGCAACAGGTCATGCTCATACTTCGACCGCCAGTTCTGAATGAACCCGTCCGAAATCGCCATGCCCAGCAGGGCCAGCACCTCGGCCCGGCGCTCCACCGGGGGGGCGTCGCGGTCGAAAATGTCCAGCATGATCGACACCCAATGCCCCGGCGGGGTGGGCGACATCATCGGATCATCCGACCAGAACCGCGCGATGGCTTTGTGCTCGTCGGTCAGGTTTTTTGACGCCTGATAGGTCGCCATCGCCTGCGCATGGAACTCCGATCCGGGCTCCTCGCTGTAGGGTGGCGGTGGCGGCAGCCCGCAGGCGCCGTCCGTCGGAATGGCAAAGGGTCGGTTCGTGCCCCAATGCGGCAACAAGGGCTTTTGCTGCACCCCGATGGTCGAGGTGGGCCGCCAGCTTTCGGGCTTGTCGCCCAAGGTATACGCCTTGGGAAAGCCCATGTTTTCAATGACCGCGCCGCCATCGCCGGCCGCCCAGTCCAGAATATGCTGCGCCACCGCCGCGCCATGCGTGCGGCTCCGCGCCACGAGATCAGGGCCCAGCCCCGCCTCCAGTGTCGCAGCCATGTCCGTCCGCATCGCCTCCATCGCGCGCAGGCCCATCGGGCCGGTATTGCCGAACAAAACCGCCATCGCCGCCCCAAGGGCGGCATCCAGCACCAGCGCCTCGTCATGCGGGGCGGCCTCGCGGGCGGGCAGGGGGGCAAGCTCTGGCACTTGGCCCGCAAGGCTGCGCAAGCTTGCATTGCCCGTGGCCAAAGCCTCAAAGGCGGTGATGCCCAGATAGGCAAAAGACCGCGCCGCCACCGGGGGCGAATAGGTGGCGGTGTTGCGGATCAACTCGATCAACAGCCGATACCACTGGCCCAAGACCGCCTCCGCCGCCCGGGTCTCGGCCAGGGCAGGCAGCGGCAGCGCGGCCAGACCGCAGGCCGCCGCCCCTTGCAGGAAACGGCGGCGGGACGGGGTCATACGTAACGGTTCCACATGTTTTCCAATCGCTCTTGCCGGCCCGATTTCGGCTCGGGCTCCAGCCCTTCCGCAGCGACACGCGCCGCCGCCGCCTCAAGCCCGCCTGCCAGCATGGCCTTGGCCGCAGGCGTCGTCCAGCCCGCATACCGCGCCTTGCGCGCGGCTTCCAACTCGCCGCTTTCCAACAGCGCCGCCGCCGATTTCAGCGCCCGCGCGCAGGTGTCCATCCCGCCCACATGGGCCAAGACCAGATCTTCGGCATCCAAAGACTGCCGCCGGATCTTGGCGTCAAAATTGGTGCCGCCGGTGGTGTAACCGCCCGCCCGCAGGATCTCATAAAACGCCAGCGCCTTTTCGGCGTGGTTGTTCGGGAACTGGTCGGTGTCCCAGCCCGACTGGTAATCATTGCGGTTCATGTCGATCGACCCGAAAATTCCCAAGGACGCCGCCGTGGCAATCTCATGCTCAAACGAATGGCCCGCCAGAATGGCATGGCCCTGTTCGATGTTCACCTTGACCTCATTCTCCAGACCGAAATCCTTGAGGAACCCGTAAACCGTGGCCACGTCATAATCATACTGATGCTTCGACGGCTCTTGCGGCTTCGGCTCGATCAGGATCGTGCCCTTGAAGCCGATCTTGTGCTTGTACTCGACCACCTGCTGCAAGAACCGCCCCGCGTGCGCCCGCTCGGCGGACAGATCGGTGTTGAGCAGCGTCTCATACCCCTCACGCCCGCCCCACAGCACATAGTTCGCCCCACCCAGTTTGTGCGTGGCGTCCAGATTGGCCTTCACCGTCGCCGCCGCATAGGCATAGACATCCGGATCGGGGTTGGTGGCCGCCCCCGACATCCAGCGCCGATGGCTGAAAAGGTTTGAGGTGCCCCACAACAGCTTGGCCTTATGCTGGCCCTGCTTTTGCGCGAAATAGTCAACGATCTCATCAAGGTTGCGCTTGCTCTCGGCGAATGTCGCGCCTTCGGGGCGCACATCGGCATCGTGGAAGCAGTAAAAGGGCACGCCCAGAATATCGAACAACTCAAACGCCGCATCCGCCTTGGCCTTGGCCGCTGCCATCGTATCGGCAAACCACGGGCGTTGCAGGGTCTGCCCGCCAAACGGATCACCGCCCTGATAGGCAAAAGAGTGCCAATAGGCGACGGCAAAGCGCAGATGCTCCTCCATCCGCTTGCCCATCACCACCTCATCGGGGTTGTAATGGCGGAAGGCAAACTCATTGGTGGAACCGGGGCCTTCGTAACGAATGGCCGGAATGCCGTGGAAATAGCCGGGCATGATATGTCCTTAGATCTGGCAGCCCCGCAGGGCGGTTTGGGCGGCACGGAACCGGGCATGGCCCGCGCCAAAGGCATCAACAAGCGCGCGGTCCGGATCGACCGAGCGCGCAATCTTCGGGCGCGTGGCAATCTCGGCCCCGGCCCCGGTGGCGGCCATCAGGCCCAGCCGCGCCGCGCCAAAGGCACCGCCGAAATCGCCCGCAACGGGCAGATCAACTGGCACCTCCAGCGCCGTGGCAATGGCGCGCAGCCAATAGTCCGACCGCGACCCGCCGCCAACGGCCAGCAACCGCTCAATCTTGGTGCCGGTGGCGGCCAAGGCATCGCGGCAATCGCGCAGGGCAAAGGTCACACCTTCCAGCACCGCACGGGTGCCTGCGGCGGTGTCGGTGGCATGCTCAAGCCCCATGAAAGACCCGCGAATGGCGGCATCGTTCAAAGGCGTCCGCTCCCCACCCAGATAGGGCAGGAACAAAGGCTTGCCCGGCGCCTGCAGCGCGCCAAGCGCACCCGTCAGCGCCGCCGCATCTTGGCCGACAAAGCGGCCATACCAGTTCAAGGCATCGGTCGCGGCCAAGATCACGCCCATCTGGTGCCATGACCCCGGCAACGCATGGCAGAACGTATGCACCGCGGTCGCCGGATCAGGCTGATAACCGTCATTTGCCGCGAAGAGCACACCACTTGTGCCCAAAGACACAAAGGCCTCGCCCGCCCGCACCACGCCAACCCCCACGCCCGAGGCGGCATTGTCGCCACCCCCACCTGCGACCACCACCCGGCCCATGCCCCAGCGTTCCGCCAACGTGTCGCGCAACACCCCCGACACCGCCGAGCCTTCAACCAAACGCGGCATCTGCGCACGCGAAAGCCCGGTCGCGGCCAAAAGATCATCCGACCAATCGCGCGCGCCCGTGTCTAGCCACGAAGTCCCCGCCGCATCCGACATCTCGGCCACATGATCGCCGATCAGCCACAGCCGCAGATAATCCTTCGGCAGTAAAACCTTGGCCACCTTGGCCCAAACGCCCGGCTCATGCGCCCGCACCCAATCCAGCTTTGGCGCGGTAAACCCCGGAAACACGATATTGCCCGACAGCGCCCGAAACCGCGGATCAGCGTCCAGCCGCGCCGCCTCAACATGGGCACGCGTGTCATTCCACAAGATGCAAGGCCGCAGCACATTGTCCGACGCATCCAAGAGCGTCGCGCCATGCATATGGCCCGACAGCCCAATGCCTTGCACCTTGCCCAACCCAAACCCGGCCAGCTTGTCCAGCACAGTCTCCGCCGCCGCAATCCAATGCGATGGCTCTTGCTCTGACCAGCCCTCGGCAGGGCGGCTCACCGTCAGCGGGGCCGATGCCTCGGCCAGCACCTCTTGGCGGTCATTGATGAGAATGCCCTTCAGCCCCGAAGTGCCAAGGTCCAACCCAAGGAACATGTCAGTAGGCCTGCGGTGGCTTTTTGCCCATGATGATCATGCCCAGAATGTCGTCATCGGTGACTTCGTTCACATTCACCGTGCCAACGCGCTGGCCGTTTTTCATCACCACCGCCCGATCACAGAGCTTCATCACGTTGTGAATGTCATGCTCGATCAGGAAAATGCCCAAGCCCTGCGCCTTCAGCTCCTGAATAAGCTCGGCCACCATCTGCGTTTCATGCGGGCCAAGGGCGGCGGTGGGTTCGTCCATGATCAGGATCTTGGCGTTGAAATAGACCGCCCGCGCAATGGCGACCGATTGGCGCTGGCCACCCGACAGCATGTTCACCGGCACGTTGAACTTGCGGAAGTTCGGGTTCAGCCGCCCCATGATCTTGCGGGTTTCGGCCTCCATCGCGGTCTCGTCGACAAAGCCCATCGCGCCGACCAGCTCGCGGCCCAGAAACAGGTTCGACGCCGCATCCAGATTGTCGGCCAAGGCCAGCGTCTGGTAGATCGTCTCGATGTTATAGCCGCGCGCGTCGCGGGGATCGTTGATCTCCACCTCTTCGCCGTTGATCAGGATCTGGCCTGCGTCTTTCTTGTAAGCGCCCGACAGGCACTTGATCAGCGTCGATTTCCCCGCGCCGTTATGGCCCAAAAGGCCCACAACCTCGCCGGGGAACAGGTCCACCGTGACGTGATCCACGGCCTTGATACCGCCAAAAGCAATCGAGATGTCGCGCAGCTCGACAAGCGGGGTTCCGGTTCTGTCTACCATGATCTTGGCCCCTTACTTGATGCGTTTGCGGTAAACGATGTCCAGCCACACGGCCAGAACCAGCGCCACGCCGATCACGATGCGCTGATACGACCCGTCGCCAAAGCCGATCAGCACCATCCCGGTCTGCAAGGAGGTCAGGATCAAGGCGCCGATGATCGCGCCATAGATCGTGCCAACCCCCCCCGCCAGCGAGGTGCCGCCAACCACGGCGGCGGCGATGACGTAAAGCTCGTCCAGATTGCCCATCGCATTGGTGGCGCTGTTCTGGCGTGCCGCCCCGATGACAGCGGCGATGCCCGCAAGGCCGCCCATCAGGGTAAAGATCTTGACCGTCATCATCTGCGTGTTGATGCCCGACAGGGCCGCAGCTTCCGGGTTGCCGCCGATGGCAAAGACATAGCGACCAAAGCGGGTGCGGGTCATCAAGACGGTCATAAAAATGGCCACCACAATCATGATCAGGACCGGATAGGCAAAGCCATGGCCAAAGCTGGCGCAGACATCACTGTAGATGTCGCCGCCCTTTTGGGCGCAGGCCGGAACCTCTGCCCCGATGCTTGCATAGTATTTCTGAATGTTCCCAATCGGCCAGATATAGGCGTTCACCAGCGCGGTCGCCCCAATGATCACGCTGCACACCAGACCAATCACAAAGGTCTCAGCCCAAACTGGACGCAGCGAGAAGCCATGCTTTTGGCGCGACTTGCGGCTGTTGAGAAAGGCCCAGACCACAAAGACGCAGGCGATCACGCCGAAGATCCAGCTGCCCGTGCGCCCCAGCGCCCCGAAAGACCCGCCGCCGATCAGGGAGAAGGTCTCATCCAAGGGCGCAATGGTCTTGCCGCCTGCCACCAAAAAGGCGGCACCGCGCCAGACCAAAAGCCCGCCCAGCGTGACGATGAAGGACGGAATGTTCAAAAACGCGATCAGCACACCTTGAAAGGCCCCGATCAAGGCTCCCATGGCGATGCCAAAGATCACCGTGATGATCCAGATCGTCGGATGGCCCAGCCCCAGCGCGGGTGTCAGCCATTCCACCTGCAACAGACCCATATACATGCCGACCATGCCCATGATCGAGCCGACCGACAGGTCAATGTTGCGCGTGATGATGACCAACACCATGCCCGTGGCCATGATCCCGATATAGGCGGTCTGCACCGAAAGGTTCCACAGGTTGCGCGGCGTCAGAAAGCCGTTCGCATCGGCCTGCGCCGCACCCAACAGCAGCGAGGGACGCCCCAAGACAAAGGTGGAGTAGGCCTCAAAGGCCACCCAGATCAGCAACAAAGCACCCACCATGCCCAACAGGCGAGGGTCAATCTCGGTTGCACGCAGAAAACGGCCAATGGCGCCTTCAGGATTGGTATTTGTTTGGGGGGAATGTGGGGTGTCGCTCATGACCTCGTCCAACCTGTGAGAGGGAGGTTGCCGGGACTGCCCAGCATGCCGCACGGCACGCAAAGGACACGCCACAAGGGGCGCAAGACCACCCGACTTCGAAAAAAACTCCGGCGCCACCGATCAGGTGGCGCCGGATGAGACTTAGATCACTGGCAAGCAGCGACGCCTTCCATGGCGCCCTCGCAAGCGGCTTCCTTGGAGATGTGACCTGCGTCAATCGCCAGATTCAGCGTGTCCTTGGTGATCGGGGTCGGGTTCAGCAGGATCGCGTTCATTTCAACGCCCTTCTCGCCACCCGAGAACTTCGACGCACCCGGGATTGCATCCAGAGCGGTGCCATCGGCCAAGGACGAAGCGATTTCGCCAGCGGCTTTACCCAGATCGCGTGCGTTCTTCCAAACCGAAACGGTCTGGGTGCCACGTGCCACGCGGTTGATCGCAGCCAAGTCGCCGTCCTGGCCACCAAGCGGAACGTTCAGGCCCTGTGCAGCCAAAGCCGCTGCAGCGCCACCGGCCATGCCGTCGTTCTGGCTCAGAACGGCGTCAACAGCGTTGTTGTTGGCGGTCAGGATCTGCTCCATGTTCTTCTGAGCATTCTCCGGCTTCCAGCCGTCCGAGTTGGCTTCGCCGACGATCACGATGTCGCCCGATGCCACAGCGGCGCCGATAACCTCTTCCATGCCCTGACGCAGGAAGCCAACGTTCGGGTCACCGGGGTCGCCCTTGATGATCGCGTAGTTGCCCTTGGGCGCCACAGCGAAGACCGACTCAGCGATGATCCGGCCCACGCCGACGTTGTCGAAGGTCAGATAGAAGGTGCGGTTGTCTTCGATCAGACGGTCATAGCCGACGACCGGAATGCCTTCAGCAGCGGCCTTTTCGATGGCCGGACCGATGGCGTCCTTGTCCCAAGCGTTGATGATCAGCGCGTCCACGCCCTGAGCGATCAGCGCGTCGATGTCCGACAGCTGCTTTTCAGCCGACGACTGAGCGTCTGCCGAGATGTATTCGTTGCCGGCAGCTTCGATCGCAGCCTTCATAGCGGCTTCGTCGATCTTCCAGCGCTCTTCTTGGAATTGCGCCCAGCTCACGCCGATTTTCTTGCCTTCAGCCAGCGCCGCTGACGAAAAGCCAACCGCTGCCATGACTGCAGCGATAAGAACCTTTTGCATGTGTATCCTCCCATGGATGTCGGCCCGCAAAAAGCCGGTCCGGCGGATTCGCCGATACCCACGCAGGCTGCGCTGAATAATTTCAGTTGTCAAAATATATTTGACGGTCCAAGCTGGCCTTGCATCAGAAATGATCCGGTTTCGCCGCAATGCAGCGAGTTTAGGGCGAAAACCGCGTGAGATCGGGTTATTTTAGTTTGGGGGCTGAAGTAATGACGCAAATGGGCGGCAGCGGGGCAGGGGGGGATCGGCCGAAAGGCGTGGGTCCACTGATTCCCCCTCTGACGGAAACCCAGCGCCCTTTGCGCCAGCAAATCTTTGAACGGATCCGCGCCGCAGGCCTCATCCCCCGCGTGACACTGGCGCGCGAGTTGGACGTCTCGCCCGCCTCCGTCACCACAATCTGCGCCGAATTGATCGAGGCTGGCCTGATCGAAGAGGTCGCCGCCCCCCGTGACGTCGAATCTGCCCGTGGTCGGCCCGCCGTGGCCTTGGGCGTGCGCGCCGCCTCGCATCTGGTGGCGGGGATGAAGCTTTCCGACCGCGAACATACCGCCGTGATCGTCGATTTCGCGGGCAATCTGGTGGCGGATGAGGCCGTACCGCGCCAGCCCGGCCCGATGACGCTGGACGAGCTTCTGACCGCCGTCGAAACTCTTCTCGCGCGGGTCTGCACCAAGGCCGGGGTCGCCCCGCAAGCCCTGTCCGCCATCGGCATCGGCGTTCCGGGCTTTGTCGATGTGGCGGCGGGGCTCGTGCATTGGTCCTCGGTCCTGCATGAGCGCAACATCCCACTGGCCGCCGCGGCCACCGCCCGCATTGGGGTGCCTGTCACCATCGACAACGACGCCAACCTCGTGGCCTTGGCCGAACTGTGGTTCGGCGCCGGGCGGGGCCTGTCAGACTTTGCCGTCGTCACCATCGAACACGGCGTCGGCATGGGCTTTGTGATGAACCACCGCATTTTCCGCGGCTCGGGGAGGCTCGGGATGGAGCTCGGCCACACCAAGGTTGAACTTGACGGTGCCTTGTGCCGCTGCGGCCAGCGCGGCTGTCTTGAGGCCTATGTCGCCGACTATGCCCTTGCGCGTGAGGCGACGACGGCGCTGAACCGCCCGGCGACCGACACCCTCTCGATCAACGCGCTGCTGGAAAGCCTCTATGACCACGCCAAGGCGGGCAATGCCACCGCCCGGTCGATCTTCCGCCGCGCGGGGCGCTATCTCGCGGTCGGGCTGTCAAATGTGGTCAACCTCTTTGACCCTGAGCTGATCATCCTCTCGGGTGACCGGATGCGCTATGACTACCTCTACGCCGCCGAAACGCTGGCCGAGATGGACAATCTGGCCATCAACTCCGGCCGCCCCCGCCCCAAGATCGAAATCCACGCTTGGGGAGACCTCCTCTGGGCCCACGGCGCCGCCGCCTTAGCACTTTCGGTGGTCAGCGAGCATCTCCTCGCCACCCAACGCGACCTCGCCGCGCAGTAATCGCGCGCCTCCCTCCCCCCGTGTCGGGGAGGGCTGGGGAGGGGGGCTGCTCAACCGCTGAACAAGAAGTGCAGCACGTCCCCGTCCTTGACCTCATAGGTCTTGCCTTCCACCCGGAACTTGCCAGCTTCCTTGGCCCCCGCCTCACCGTTGCCGGCGATATAGTCGTCATAGCCCACGGTCTCAGCCCGGATGAAGCCCTTTTCGAAATCGCCGTGAATGACCCCCGCCGCCTGCGGTGCCAGCGTGCCCTTGGCAATCGTCCAAGCGCGGGCCTCTTTCGGGCCGACGGTGAAATAGGTCTGCAGGCCCAAAAGCGTATAGCCCGCGCGGATCAGACGGTCCAAGCCCGCCTCGGCCAGCCCCATTTCCTCAAGGAACATCGCGGCCTCATCCTCGGCCAATTGGCTGATCTCTTCCTCGATCCGGGCCGAGATCACCACGCTGGCCGCCCCTTGGGCGCGGGCCATCTCGGCCACGCGGTCAGACTGGCTGTTGCCAGAGGCCGCCTTGGACTCCTCGACGTTGCAGACGTAAAGCACGGGCTTCGCCGTCAACAACTGCAACATGCGCCACTGCTTTTGGTCCTCGGCCGCAACCGCCACCGTGCGGGCAGGCTTGCCCGCGTTCAGCGCAGCCAAAGCGGCGCGCAAAAGCCGGTCTTGGTCGAGCGTATCCTGATCGCCCCCCCGCAGCTTTTTCGACAACGCCGTCAACCGCCGCTCGATGCTTTCCATATCGGCCAGCATAAGCTCGGTCTCAATCGTCTCGGCATCGGCGACCGGATCAATCCTGCCCTCGACATGGGTGATGTCGCCATCTTCAAAACAGCGCAGCACATGGGCAATAGAATCACATTCGCGAATATTGGCCAGAAACTGGTTGCCCAAGCCCTCGCCCTTCGACGCGCCCCGGACCAGCCCCGCAATATCGACAAAGGTCATCCGCGTCGGGATGATCTGCTTGGACCCGGCAATCGCCGCCAGCTTGTCCAGCCGCGCATCCGGCACCGCCACTTCGCCGACGTTCGGCTCAATGGTGCAAAACGGAAAATTCGCCGCCTGCGCCGCCGCCGTGCGGGTCAAGGCGTTGAACAGGGTCGACTTGCCCACATTCGGCAGACCCACGATACCCATCTTGAAACCCATAGTGCGCCCCTCCTGCGATCATGGCCTTGCCATAGCGAAGCCCGACCTGCGCTGCAAGTCAGCGTGGGGACAGGGTGGGCAGGATCAGGGCACTATGCCGGGCGCCCAGACCTTGTTGGCCAGGTCGACATCGGTGGCGATCATGCTGTCGAGCGCATCGATGCCGTTCTGCTCGACGATGGTTGGCGCGCTACCCAAAAGCGACCGCCCCAGTCCCGCCGCAACTGGGTCTTGCGCCCAGCCAAACCAGTCCAGCAGCGTGGGCATCACATCCACCATGCTGCCAGGTTTGGTTACCACCAGCCCCGGCTCGGCCCCCGCGCCAAGCATGATAAGTGTGTTGAACCCGTCATATTCGGGCGCAACGGCTGGGGGGGAAGGATGCATGCTGAGGTGATCTGACATCAGCACGATCGCGAGGGGCCGTTCAGGGCGCAGCCGCGCCTGTTTTGCCCGGGTATGCGTGATAAATGCCACCGTTTCGCCGATGGTACAGCGCAAGACGCGGTTCATATCGCGCGAAAAGGTGGCCTGCCCGTCATCGGTGCAATCCCGCGACAACAACCCGTTGTCTACATGCGGACCGATGGTTTCAACCAACAGCGCATAGGGCTGCGGTTGGCTTTGTAGATAGGCCAGCTTGCGGGTAGCGAAGTCGAACACCATCTGATCATCCTGCACCCAACCGATCAGCGACTGGGCGATTTCTTGGGGCGAATAGACGGCTTGCAGCTCGCGTAGGCCGGTGATGTCGTCAATCAGATGGGTGCGGAAAAAAGTATCAATGCCGCCATAGCCCAGATCACCGCCGACCACAAAGGCAGACCGATAGTTGCGCGCGGCCAGGATATCGCCGAGGCAGGTTATCGCGGGCATGAATTCGTCGATCTCTTCGAAATTGGCGCGGTAAAGCGCACCGCGGGGCACGATCGGCACCGCGCAATTGGTGGCCACAAGGCCCGCAAGACTCCAACTGGTGCCGACTATCTGGCCCACACGAGTGAAATTCATGCCCTCGGCGGCCAGCGCGTTTAGCGGCGCATAAAGATCCCCCCAGACCGCCGGATCGGCAAACTGCCGATCAGTGCTTTCCATGTAGATCATCACGATATCCGGTTGCAGATCGCCCGGCGTCACCGGCACCAGCGATGGTTGTAACAATTGCCGGGCAAGATCTGATGGCACGGTTGCGCGCAGCTGCGACACTGCCAGATATTGGATCACCGGGTTGATCGCCAGAACCGCAAGCGCTGCAAGCGCGAAATGGCGTGCCTGCCACCGGCCGAAACTGCTGAAACCTAGAAAGATCAAGATCAGCCCCACGCCACATAGCACGCCCTGCAGGATCGGTGTTTCCAGACCGGCAAGGGTGGCACCCTGCATGCCAAACTCTTTGTGGAACACGATGGCCAGCATGTCGATGCGCCCGAACGCCCGCGACAAGGCCACGGCGGGCACCAGCAAAACCGCCGCCACCACGATCAGCCAAAAGGCCCGAGGCCGTGGCCGCCACAGGGCGCGCCCGATCAGCAAAAAGCCCGCCATGATGCACAAGAGGAAGGCGATACCGGGCTTGTCCGGTGACAGCCAAGGCACGGCGGCGACCAGCGCTGCCAGCACAAAAGCCACCACCAGCAGGGCGATGGCCAGCATCTTGCGCAAAAGATGAGAGTTCTTTGATTTGGAGTCGTTCATGCTGCTTTGCTCAAAAAATGCGCGAAAGCAGCAATACCGTCTCCTGTGAGCTTGTCAACGAAACCCCTGCCCCGCGCCCCCATTGATTTTCCCGCCCCGGCCTGCGAAACCGCAGGGCAAGGAATCTCAGGGGCCCGCCATGACCAGACTTGACGACACTTTCGCGCGCCTGCGCTCGCAGGGCAAAAAGGCCTTCGTGTCTTATATCATGGCCGGGGATCCCGACATTGCGACCGCGCAGGCGGTGATGAACGGCCTTCCCGCCGCGGGCGTCGATGTCATCGAGCTGGGTCTGCCCTTCACAGACCCGATGGCCGATGGCCCGACCATCCAGCTTGCTGGCCAGCGCGCGCTTGAACACGGCATGACGGTGGATGCGACCTTGCAAATGGTCCGCGATTTCCGCGCCACCGATGCCACCACGCCGATCGTGCTGATGGGCTATTACAACCCGATCTATTCGCGCGGCGTTGATCTCTTCCTCAAGCAGGCCAAAGAGGCCGGGATCGACGGGCTGATCGTCGTCGACCTGCCGCCCGAAGAAGATGACGAGCTCTGCATCCCCGCGCAGGCCGCCGGGCTGAACTTTATCCGTCTGGCCACACCGACAACGGATGCGAAACGCCTGCCCACGGTGCTGCAAAACACCTCGGGCTTTGTCTATTACGTCTCGGTCACCGGCATCACCGGCGCGGCGGCGGCCCAAGCCGCCGATGTCGCCCCGGAAGTGGCGCGGATCAAGCAATCTACCGATCTGCCGGTCATCGTCGGCTTTGGCATCAACACCCCCGAAGCGGCCCGCACCATCGCCTCGGTGGCGGACGGCTGCGTGGTGGGGTCTGCCATCGTCAAGGAAATCGGCGCAGGCAAATCCCCTGCCGAGGTTCTGGCCTTTGTCGCCGCCCTCGCCGCAGGGGCGCATTCGGCCTAAGCGCCATCTCTAAGAACCGCCATCCACGACCTGTCCCATCGCCCGCCCCGCTGCCGCAGGGCGGGCTTGATCCTTTGTGCGTCAAGCGCTTGCGTGAGCCTGTCTGATTGGTAATATCACCTTACCAAATTTGGGGGTTTGCTATGGCTGTCATCACCTGCATCGACGATCTCAAGGCGATCTACGTCAAGAAAACCCCCAAGATGTTCTACGACTATGCGGAATCGGGCAGTTACACCGAGCAGACCTTTCGTGAGAACGTCACCGATTTCGCCAAGATCCGCCTGCGCCAACGCGTGGCGCGTGACCTGACCGGCCGCTCGACCGAAAGCACGATGATCGGCGAGAAAGTGGCCATGCCGGTCGCCCTCTCGCCTATCGGCTCTTGCGGCATGCAATCGCCCGATGGCGAGATCAAGGCCGCCCGCGCCGCCGCCGCCTTTGGTGTGCCCTTTACGCTCTCGACCATGTCGGTCTGTTCCATCGAAGACGTGGCCGAGCACTCTCCCACCCCCTTCTGGGTCCAGCTTTACGTCATGCGCGACGAGGAGTTCGTTGATGGTCTGATTGAACGGGCGCGGGCCGCGAAATGCTCCGCCCTTGTGCTGACGCTGGACCTGCAAATCCTCGGCCAGCGCCACAAAGACCTGAAGAACGGGCTGACGACACCGCCCCGACTGACCCTGCCCAATCTCCTCGACATGATGCTGAAACCGCAGTGGTCCTTGGGTATGCTGGCGACCCCGCGCCGCACCTTCCGCAACATCGTGGGCCATGCCAAAGGCGTGGGTAATCTCGCCTCGCTCACCTCATGGACCAACGAACAGTTTGACCCGCATCTGGATTGGAAAAAGGTGGAACGCATCCGCGACCAATGGGGCGGCAAGCTGATCCTGAAAGGCATCCTCGACGCCGACGACGCCCGCATGGCGGCCGACACCGGGGCCGATGCGATCATCGTGTCGAACCACGGCGGACGGCAATTGGATGGCGCGCTGTCCTCGATCCGCATGCTGCCGCAGATCGTGCGCGCCGTAGGGGATCGGACCGAGGTGCATCTCGACAGCGGCATCCGCTCGGGCCAAGACGTGCTGAAAGCCCTGGCCATGGGGGCCAAAGGCACCTTCATCGGCCGCAGCTATCTTTACGGCCTTGGCGCCATGGGGCAGGCAGGCGTGACCAAAGCGCTCGAGATCATTCATAAGGAACTCGACACCACCATGGCGCTCTGCGGCGTGCAAAAGGCCACGGACCTCTCGCGCGAACACCTCTTGGTGCCCGAAGATTTTGAGGGGCGCTGGGGGTGAGTTGTCACGACAAGAAATGGTGCCAAGAGCAGTAATCGAACCAGCGACACGCGAATTCTCAAGCGCCAGAATGGCCCCCGCGTTGCCAGTCATCTGGCCTGGCGCCTCCCATTCATTGAAGGTCGGCACTGTCAGCGGATCGCCGATTCCATAGGACAGGCCCAGTCCGATCTGCCAACCGCGCACCGTCACTGGCGACTGGTCAATCTGTCCGTTTCTTCGTTGGAACCTAGGGTAATAGCCAGTCGCGCCGTCACTTTGCCGAAACAATGGCGACGACAGCGGGTGACATCAGATATAGGCTGTGTTGATTTTTCGGATCGTGAAACAGGAGGCGCCATGCGGATCGTTGGCGAGGCGGGTCCCGAGGGCTTTGACTACGTGATCGTCGGTGCTGGTTCGGCCGGGTCGGTGATGGCGGCCCGGCTTGGTGAGGACCCGACCGCCCGAATCCTCGTTGTCGAAGCAGGTGGCAGCGACAAGCGGTTGGGGGTGGTGATGCCCGCAGCGATGGGGCTTCCCCTCTTGTCAGATGCTACGAACTGGAAGCTTTTTTCGGAGCAAGAAGACGGGCGCCCGGTCTATTTGCCGCGCGGCAAGCTTCTTGGTGGGTCATCCTCGGTGAACGGGATGAACTGGATGCGAGGCAACCGACAGGACTACGACAGCTGGCAGGATCATGGCGTCGCGGGCTGGTCTTTTGCCGAGGTTCTGCCCTTCTTCAAGAAGGCCGAGGCGTTCGAAGATGGCGGCAGCCAATGGCGGGGGGGCGATGGACCGACCAAGGTGACGCGTGCAGCCTGCGACAATGGGCTGTTCCGCGCTTTCCTCGATGCCGGGATCGAGGCGGGTCATGGCTTCAACGATGACCAAAATGGGGCCAGCCAGACGGGGATGCACCGGCAGCAGCGCAACATCGGGGACGGGCGACGGATGAACACCTCGCAGGTCTATCTGCGCAAGCTGACGGGGCCAAATGTCTCGGTCATTACCGGGGCGCGGGTGGCACGGTTGACGGTCCGGGCCGGGCGGTGCGTTGGCGCGACCCTTCTGGTGAACGGCCGCAAGATTGACGTAACGGCCACGCGCGAGGTCATCCTTTCGGCGGGTGCGATCATGTCGCCGCAGGTCCTGATTCTGTCCGGCATCGGCCCGGCGGACGAGCTGCGCCAGCACGGGATCGAGGTGGTGCTCGACCAGCCCGAGGTGGGGCAAGGCCTGTCGGACCATACCTGTCTGTCACTTTACTGGGCGGCACGGGACGAAGGCATGTCGATGCACCGAGCGCTGTCGCCTGCGGGGCAACTCGCCATTGGGGCAGCCTGGGTTGCCACCCGGCGTGGCCTTGGCGCCAGCAACTGGTTCGAAGCCGGGGCCATGATTTCGACCGACGGGACGGGGCGCGCGGATATCCAGATGGAATGCGTGGCGATGAACCCCTATTTCGGCCACGATGCCATCCGCGTCGGTCCAGGGTTTCATTGCTCGCTTTCCTTGCAGCGACCGACGAGCAAGGGGCGGATCTGGCTGCGGTCGGCCGATCCGTTACAAGTGCCCGGTTTCCGTCTGGGTATTGCCAAGACCGAGTATGACCAGAATCTTGCCGTCACGGCGCTGCGCACGATGCGCGAGTTGATGGCCCAACCCTCGGCCCGGCGGGTGTTCGGTTCCGAGATCGGCGACAGCGCGGATGCTAAGACCGACGCCGAGATCGTCAGCTGGCTGCGCGCCAATGGCGAATCGAACTATCACCCAAGCTGCAGCCTCGCCATGGGCCGGGTCACCGATACCGAGGGGCGGGTCAAAGGCCTTGACGGTCTGCGCGTTGTTGATGCGTCGATTTTCCCGGTCATCCCGTCAGCGAACCTGAACGCGCCCGTCATCATGATGGCCGAAAAGATCGCGGCAGGCATGACGCCCTGTTCTAGCACCCGCGAAAGGACCCCATTTCCTACTCAGTGATCAAACCGCCCGCACGATCCGGGCTTGAAAGCAATTGTTCCGCGCGGATCGCACATCCACAAAGCTGATCTCCTCCCGCGCCAAAAGATCGGCCGCATAGCTGGCAATCTCTGCCTTGGCGACGATCTTGCCCGTCCCATAACGAATCCGCTGATCCGCCGTGTATCCCTTCAAAAGATAATCCGGGCTGTCCAACATCGGCGGCAGACCTTGCCCAGACCAAGCGTTGCAAGCCTCGGCACATAAGAAGATTGGCCCTGTCTCGGCATAGGGTTGCGCCGTGTCGAAGGGGCGATAGGCCAAGATCAGCATCTCTGCACCCTGCGGAATGAAGTCGAGACAATGCCTGCAAGGATTGCCCGCGCCATCCGAGACGCTGCGCTCTGGCAAGCAATCATAGGCATCACGCCCGCCACTTCGCAGGGCGCGCACCCGATCACTCGAAAGCGGAAGAAACTTGATCTGGTCCATGCAAAGCCTCCTGATGTCAGGCGCTTAATGTGCAAGGGGGGCCGTCTGCGGCAACCCGTTTCTTGCGCATTCGAGACCAGAGTGCCGCAAGGCGCGACACCAATCCTTCGGACCCTACCACCTTCGGTCAGGCCACCCCATCACCGCCCCAACAACCCCAGCATCTCCGCCGCGGCCAATTCGGGCGTGGTCTGACCAGCCGCGACCTGCACCCCCAAACGCTCCATGATCCCGCGCGCAGGCTCGCGCAACAGCGCGGCCAAAAGCCCCTGCCGCACCTCTTCTTCAAACCAATGCCGGGCCTGCGCCGCACGGCGACCCTCCCAATGCCCCGCCCCGCGCCGCCACGCGGCCAAAGCTAGCATATCGGCCCAAGCCTCGGCCATGCCGGTTTGCTCGACTGCGGACACCATCATCGCCTTGGGGAACCCCTCAGGGTCCTGCGGGCGGCGGCGCAACAGCCGCAAAGCGCCCGCATAATCCCCGCACGTCCGCGTCGCGGCGGGCTTCAAATCCCCGTCCGCCTTGTTGACCAAGATCAGATCGGCCATCTCCATGATGCCGCGCTTGACCCCCTGCAACTCATCGCCCCCCGCCGGGGCCAACAAAAGCAGGAAGAGATCGCACATCTCCGACACCATGGTCTCTGACTGGCCAACCCCCACGGTCTCAATCAACACCACGTCAAACCCCGCCGCCTCACACAAGGCCACCGCCTCCCGCGTGCGCCGGGCAACGCCGCCCATCTGCGCTTGCGACGGCGAGGGGCGGATAAAGGCCAAAGGATCGCGGCTGAGAAGCTCCATCCGCGTCTTATCGCCCAAGATCGACCCGCCCGAGCGCGCCGAGGACGGGTCCACCGCCAGAACCGCCACCCGCTTGCCCATGCCGGTCAACATCTTGCCAAAGGCCTCGATGAAGGTCGATTTGCCCACCCCCGGCGTGCCCGACAGCCCGATGCGCAAGGCCTGCCGGTCGCGCCCGATGGCGGCCAACAACGCCAGCGCCTCTGCCCGGTGATCCGCCCGCGCGCTTTCGACCAAAGTGATCGCCCGCGCCAAAGCCCGCCTGTCGCCCGCCCGGATGCTTTCCGCCGAAATCATGCCAACCCCTCGCCCTTTGCCCCCTTTTGCCCCAACCCCGCCGGCAGCGCCAGTGGTCCGCCGCGAAGCAGGGGGCTTTGCGCCCCCCGCACCCCCCGCAGAGTATTTCCGCCAAGATGAAATCTGGTCTTTCATCTTGGCCTAAATACTCCCGCCGGAGGCGTCCAACCGGTGACAAGCGCGCGCCAATGGCCGATAAGGCGCGGATGACCCAAACCGCGCCCCCCGACCGGCTGCCCATCGACGACGCGCTGCCCGCCCTGACCGCCGCCATGGCTGCGCGCGGGATGGCGGTGTTGCAGGCTCCACCCGGCGCGGGCAAGACCACCCGCGTACCCCTTGCACTTTTGCCGCAGATCACCGGCCGGATTGTCCTGCTCGAGCCGCGCCGTCTGGCCGCCCGCGCCGCCGCCGAGCGGATGGCCGAGACCTTGGGCGAGCCTGTGGGCCAGACCGTCGGTTACCGCATGCGCGGCGAGGCCAAGGTCTCGCCCGCGACCCGGATCGAGGTGGTGACCGAAGGCATCCTGACCCGGATGATCCAATCCGACGCCGCCTTGCCCGGTGTGGGCTGCGTGATCTTCGATGAGTTTCACGAGCGCAGCCTGAACGCTGATCTGGGTCTGGCCCTCGCCTTGGAAATCCGCACCGCCCTGCGCGAGGATTTGCAGCTTTTGGTGATGTCGGCCACGCTCGATGCCGCACCCGTGGCCGCCCTGATGGGGGAGGCGCCGCTCATCACCTCCGAAGGCCGCGCCTATCCGGTCGAGACCCGCTGGCTGCCCCGCAGCCCCGACGCCACCTTGCGCTATGAGGCGGCGATGGCCGGGCTCGTCGCGCAGGCCGTAGACGACTGCCCCGAGGGCGGCGTCTTGGTCTTTCTGCCCGGCGAGGGCGAGATCCGCCGGGTCGAGGCCGCCTTGCAGGGCCGTCTGCCCCCCGGCTGCGAGATCCGCCCCCTCTTTGGTGCCATGGAGTTTTCCGCCCAACGCGCCGCCTTGGCCCCGGTGGCCGAGGGGCGGCGCAAGGTGGTGCTGGCCACCTCGATTGCCGAGACCTCGCTCACCATTCCCGATATCCGCGTGGTGGTTGATGGCGGCCGGTCACGCCGCGCGCGGTTTGACCCCAATTCCGGCATGTCGCGGCTGGTGACCGAACGCGTCACCCGCGCCGAGGCCGAACAGCGGCGCGGCCGGGCGGGCCGCGTGGCACCCGGCACCTGCTATCGCTTTTGGACCAAGGGCGAGGAGGGCGGCCTTGCGCCCTTCCCCCCGGCCGAGATCGAGGCCGCCGATCTGACCGGCCTTGCCTTGGAGCTTGCCCTTTGGGGGGCCGCCGATCTGCCCTTTCTCACCCCGCCAAACCCCGGCGTCCTGGCCGAAGCGCAGGCGCTTTTGGCTGGGCTGGGCGCCTTGGAGGGTGGCCGCATCACCGCCCATGGGCGCGCCCTTGCCGCGCTGCCCCTGCATCCGCGCTTGGCGCATATGCTGGCCCTTGCCGGGGCCGGGGCCGCGCCCTTGGCCGCCCTCATGGCCGAGCGTGATCCGCTGAAAGGCGCCCCCCCCGATCTTGCCCTGCGCCTGCAAGCCCTTGACGACACGCGCAGATATGAAGCCGCGCATCCTTGGCCCGTCTCGCACCCCACCTTGGCCCGCATCCGCGAGGAGGCCAAGCGGCTTTCGCGCGCCGCGCCCGCCGCCAGCCATCCCGGCCTCACACCCGCCCAGATGGCGGCCCTTGCCTACCCCGACCGCATTGGCCTGCGCCGCAAGGGCGATGCGCCGCGCTGGCTCCTGTCGGGTGGCAAGGGCGCGCTCATGGCCCCCGGTACGCCCCTTGCCAATGCGCGCCTCATCGTCGCCACCGACCTTGACGGCGACACCCGCGAAGCCGCCGTGCGCCAAGCCCTGACCCTGACCGAGCCCGAGTTGCGCGCCGTCCATGGCGACCAGATCGCCTGGCACAGCCTGTGTGAATGGTCGCGCCGCGAGGGCCGGGTGCTGGCCCGCCGTCAGGAACGCTTTGGCGCGCTGGTCTTGGCCGATCAGCCCTGGACCGACGCCCCGCCCGAGGCGATGGCGCGGGCCGCCTTGGAGGGCTTGCGCCAGATCGGCCTCACCTTCACCCCCGCCGCCCGCCGGCTCCGCGCGCGCATCGAACTCGCGCGCGCCGGGGGTGAGGCATGGCCCGATTGCCGCGATGAGGCGCTCCTTGCCTCTGCCGAGGATTGGCTTTTGCCCCACCTGACCAAAGCCCGCACCGAGGCTGATCTGCGCAACCTTGACCTGCAAGACGCCCTTCTTTCGCGCCTTGACTGGTCCCAACAGGCCGAGCTTGACCGCCTCGTGCCGGCCCATTTCACCACGCCCTTGGGTCGCAAGGTGCCCATCGACTATGACGGCGACCACCCCGCGATCGAGATCCGCCTGCAGGAAATGTTCGGCGTCACGGTGCACCCCACCGTGGGCCAAGCCCGCAAACCCCTGCGCGTCACGCTTCTGTCACCGGGGCAAAAGCCCATTCAGGTGACGCTGGACATCCCCAACTTCTGGCGGACCTCCTACACGGACGTCCGCAAAGACATGCGCGGCCAATACCCCCGCCACCCTTGGCCCGAAGACCCAACCGAGGCGGAACCGACGCTGAGGGCGAAACCACGGGGGACGTGAACGCGGTGTTGCCCCCACCCACAGCCCCCTCACCACCGACCCGCGCGCCCCGATCCACCGGCGCACCGAACGGCCAGACGATCCCCCCCCCTCCCCCTCGTGGGGAGGGGCTGGGGGTGGGGGGCCACATCTCACCCCGCCAATTCCTCCCCGGCCCGCCGAATGGCCTCCCGAATATGCCCGGCCATGAACTCGGTAAAGAGCTTCACCTTCGGGTCCTTCAACCGCCGATGCTGCGACAGGCTGGACAGCTGCGTCGGCACCGGCGGGGTGGCCACGGCCACCGGCACCAAAGCGCCGGATCGCAGGTGCTGGGCCACCTCAAAGATCGGCTTCATCACGATCCCGCGCCCGTCCAAGGCCCAGCCGGTCAGCACATCGCCATCGTCTGATTCAAACGGCCCCCCAATCTCAAACCGGCGCGGCCCCTCTGCCGTTTGCAGCGTCCACTGAAACTCTTTCGCGCCGGGAAAGCGCAGGTTCAGACAGTCGTGCTTGTCCCCCACCAAGGCCGCCCCATCCACCGGCATCCCCCGCCGCGCGATATAGGCGGGGGCGGCGCACAGCACCCTCGGGCAATCGGCGATCAGCCGCACCTTCAGCGTGGAATCCTCCAACACCCCAAGGTGGAACGCCACATCCAGCCCTTCCGCCGTCACATCAATCACCCGGTCCGACAACCGCAGCCGCACGTCGATCTGCGGGAATAAATCCTTGAACGCCGGCACATGCGGCGCAATAAACCGTCGCCCCACACCCAAAGGGGCCGAGACGAAAATCGTCCCCCGCGGGTTTTGCGTGACATCCATCACTGCGGCTTCGGCGTCGTCAATCGCCTCCAGCACCTTGCGCGCGCCCTCATAGAAGATCCGCCCGTTTTCGGTGGGCTGCAAACTGCGGGTGGTGCGCGAAAAGAGCCGCACCCCCAGATGCTTTTCCAACTCCGAAATCCGGGCCGAGGCCACAGCGGGCGAGGTGCGCTGATCGCGCGCCGCCGCCGACATGCTGCCCAGTTCGAAAACCCGCACGAACATGCGGATATTGTTCACATAAGACAATCTGACCCCCGATTATCTGGCCGCATTTGAAAGTGATCCGCCATTTGCCGGATTAACAGAAAGGTGCATGCCGGTATAGCCTTTGCACAAAGCATCAAAGGGACGGCTTGCCATGTATGATTGGGTGGTCCTGTGGGACTGGGTGGAAATCGCCGCGCGCTGGGTGCATGTGATCACCGCCATCGCGTGGATCGGCTCGTCCTTCTACTTCATCGCCCTCGACCTTGGCCTGCACCGCGACCGCAACCTCGCCTCCGGGGCCGATGGTGAGGAATGGCAGGTCCATGGCGGCGGGTTCTACCACATCCAGAAATATCTCGTCGCCCCCGCCCAGATGCCCGACCATCTGGTCTGGTTCAAATGGGAAAGCTACGCCACATGGCTTTCCGGCTTTGCGATGCTGGTTTTGGTCTATTACATGGGCCATGAGATGTATCTCATCGACCCGGCGGTCGCCGACCTTGCCCCGTGGCAAGCAATCGCCATCTCGATGGCCTCCCTCGCCTTTGGCTGGGTCGCCTACAACACCATCTGCAAGGTTTTTGTGAACGCCAACCAGACGCTGGTGATGGTCGCACTTTTCGCGCTCCTCGTCGCCATGGCCTATTTCTACACCCAAGTCTTCTCAGGCCGCGCAGCCCTTCTGCACCTTGGCGCCTTCACCGCCTCCATCATGTCGGGCAACGTGTTCTTCATCATCATGCCCAACCAGCGCGTGGTGGTGGCCGACCTCAAGGCAGGCCGCAAACCCGATCCGAAATACGGTAAAATCGCCAAGCAGCGCAGCACGCACAACAACTACCTGACGCTGCCGGTGATCTTCCTGATGCTGTCGAACCATTACCCGCTGGTCTTCGCCACCGAGTATAACTGGATCATCGCCTCCCTCGTCTTCCTGATGGGCGTCACCATCCGGCACTGGTTCAACACCCAACACGCCCGCAAAGGCAACCCGCATTGGACTTGGGCCGCCACCGCGATCCTGTTCCTCCTCATCGCATGGCTCTCCACGGCCCCGGTGCAAACCCGCGACCCAGAATCCGCCATGGCCCCCGGCGCGCTGCGCTATGCCGCCGCCACGGGTTTTGACGATGTCGTCAGCATCGTCCAAGGCCGCTGCTCAATGTGCCACGCGGTTGAGCCGGGTTGGGAAGGCCTCCACTACGCCCCCAAAGGCGTGGTCTTGGAAACCCCCGCCCAAATCGCGGCCGAGGCGAAGCGGATCTACCTGCAAGCTGGCCTCAGCCACGCCATGCCGCCCGCAAACCTCAGCTACATGGAGCCGCAGGAGCGCGAGGCGATCATCCTGTGGTTCCAATCAGCCGGGCAGGGTGGGGTTGAGGGCTAACGTAGGTCGGGCTTCAGCCCGACTCCCCGTCTGAATTAACCATTTCCCCGCCCGTCCGCTGTCGGGACAGACGCCAGACGCAAACCCGACGCGAACCCGACGCCCGCCAGACGCTGATTCTCACAGAAAATCAGTGCCTTAACCGGTTTTCAGCACCCGCTCCAACCGCTCTAGGAAAAACGCCACATTCTCATGGCTGAACACCAAAGGCGGGCGGATTTTCAACACATGCCCCTTCGGCCCGGTGGCCGAAATCAACACACCTTCCTCGCGCAACCGGTTGACGATCCACCCCGCCTTTGTGGCATCCGGGCGACCCTCGCCGTCGACAATGTCCTGCCCCAAAAACAGCCCCACAGCCCGCAAGTCGCCCAAGGGCGCATGATCCTTGGCCAGCCCCCGCAACCCATCGGCAAAGGCCCCGCCCACCGCGCGGGCATTGTCCATCAGCCGCTCACCCTCCACCACGTCAAGCACGGCAAGCGCTGTCGCCGCCGCCACGGCATTGCCGCCGAAGGTATTGAAATAGCGGGCTTTTGACCCAAAGGCCTCAATCACACGCGGCTGGATCACCAGCCCCGCCACCGGGTATCCATTGCCCATCGGCTTGCCCAGGCTGACCATATCGGGCAGCAGGTCATGGCGCTGGAACCCCCACATCGCCGCCCCCGTGCGGCCAAAACCGGGCTGCACCTCATCTGCAATAAACAGCCCCCCCGCCGCCCGAATGGCCGCCACCGCAGGGGCCAAAAACCCCGCCGGATCGGCAAACACCCCGTCCGAGGAAAACACGGTATCCACAATCAACGCCGCCGGTTTGATGCCATGGCGCTGCATATCCCGGATCGCGGCCTGCACCCCGGCAGCAAAAAGCGCCCCCGTCTCCGGCCCCGATTTCGGCGCCGGCACCACCCGAACATGCTCGCCCAAATCCACCCCAGCGCCAAGGCTCGGCGACATCCCCGCAATCGCGTAAGTCACGCCGTGGTAAGCGTTTTCTGTCACGATAAACCCGGTCCCACCGGTCTGCGCGCGGGCAATCCGGAAGGCCAAATCATTGGCCTCCGACCCGGTGCAGGTGAACATCACATGGCTCAACTCAGCCGGAAAATGCGCCAAAAGCCGCTCGGCATAGCTCAAGACACCTTCGTGCAAATACCGCGTATGGCTGGCAAACACCGCCGATTGCCGCGCCGTCGCCGCCACCACATGCGGATGACAATGCCCAACCGAGGCCACATTGTTATAGGTGTCGAGATAGGCCTTCCCGGCCGTGTCATAAAGCCAAACGCCTTCCCCCCTAACCAGATGCACCGGGGTCTCGTAAAACAACCGATACGCCGGCCCCAGCGCCTTTTGCCGCCGCGCCACAAGCGCTTCATCTTCGGGCGGCAAATTGCCTTTGCCCGGCTGATAGGCGTTCGGCATATTGCCGGGAAAGCTCTGGCGGGCGGTATCGGTCATCGGTCACTCCATCGGGCAAGCAGCGGTCAGCGCGCTTAGCACATCGGCACGGGGCAGGGCGGCCAGCGCCAAAAGCCCAGCCCGTGCCGAAGGGTAATTGCGTAGAATATAAGCGGAATTTTCAGGATAGCGCGCCGCGCGCCATGAGGTGATGCAGATCGTGGTCAGCATCCGCGTGGCGGTCAGATCGGGCACAAGGGCCAGTTCCATCGGCGTCAACGGCAAGACCCGGTGATAGGCGGCGGTGAAACCGACAAGGCTCTCCAGCGCCGCCGCAGGCTCAACCTGATACGAGGCCGCAACCCCCAAATCGCAGACCAACGGCGTGCGCACCATGTCGCCAAAGTCCAAAACCCCGGCGATCCGATCGTGGTTCTCGGCATCCACCAACACATTGTGCGGGTTCAGATCATTGTGCACCACCTGCCAGCGACACATTGCCAAATGCGGGGCCACTTCGGCGTCAAACCGGTCCAGCGTGGCGGCACAAAGCGCGGCCATATCCTGCGGCACATGGGGCAAAAGCGGACGCAGGCGGCTGGCCTGCCGGATATCCCATTGCAGCACATGATCAGCCCCCGCATGGGCAAAGCCCTTTAGCCCAAGGGAAATCCGTGCCGCCATCTCGCCCATGGCCCCGCGCCGCGCAGGGCTCGCGGGCGCGCTGTGCATCGGTCGCCCCTCCAGATAGGTGAGCACCCGCATCAGGCCCTGCGCCGTCTCCACCTCGCAAGCGCCGGACCGCGTCCGAATGACCTGCGGCACCGGCAGACCCTTCCCCGCCAGATGCAACAAGGCCGCCGTCTGAAAGTCGGTCACCGCCCGCGGCTCGGCCCGGTTGGCGAATTTCACCACATAGCCCTGAGCCCCCGTCACAAGATGCAGGTTCAGATCCCGCTCTGACGTCAATCGCGTCAAAGACCCCGCCAACCCATAGTGCTGCGCTAAAAGCGCGCCCACCTCGGCCTCTGCCACCTCAGGCGGCCGCGTTGCCAAAAGATCCTCTGAACCGCTCATCTCATCCCGCCAAAACTCAGCCGTATCAGCGCCTTGACCACCCTCCAAGTCAACCCCGCTTGCATTTCATCTTGGCCCAAATACTCCCCCGGAGGCCCCCGGCCCGCCACGGACGCCCCGGCCTATAGATCCAACTCAGCCCACAGCGGCAGATGGTCCGACGCGGCACAACCCCCATCCACCCAAACCCGCCGCAGGCGCGGCACGTAGGCGGCATCGACAAAGACATGGTCCAACTGCCGCAGCCTCACCTCACCTGCGATCACCTTTTCATGGGTATGCAGCCGCTGTCCAAGGGCGGCCACCGCATCCACCATCGCCCCGCGATAGCGCGCGCCGGGGTGATAGGGCGTGTCGCCCACAATCGCGCGGTGCTCCTCGCTGCCGGGCTCGGAATTGAAATCCCCCAGCCACAGCATCTCGGCCGGGCAGGGCGGCTCGGGCAGACTTTCTGTCCAGTTGCGCGCGGGCTCGTCATCGGTCCCCGACCACGGGCCAACGGGCACCAGCGCCGCCTTCAAGGCGGCAATCTGGGCCAAGCGCTCGCCCACGCCCACATGCGCCAGATGTACCGACACCACCCGCAACGGCCCCGAAGGCGCGTCAATGCACGCTTCCAGCGCGCAGGTCTGGGTGTTGATCGGGTCAAGCATCGGCGCCAAGGGCAAGAGATGCAGCCGGCTCCACAGGATCGGCCAGCGCGAGATGACCATCGGCCCGAACTGGCGGCGGCGGTTCACCACGCGCCCCGCTTCCACCGTCGAGGCATCCATGTCAAAGCCGGGGCCAAAGACAGTGTAACGGTCACCCAGCATCTCACTCAGCCGCGCAGGTTGGTCGTCAAACCCGGTACGTGACCAGTGGCGATCCACCTCTTGCAGACAGGCGATATCGGCCCCCGCAATCACCCCCGCCGCGCGGGCCAGATCATAGACCCCGTCCGCACCAAAACCGTATTGCATGTTGAAGGACAAAAGCCGCATCGCGCCCCCTCATGGCCTTATCGCAAGGCCAAGACTGGCACTGTTACAGGGGCCGGCACAAGGGCAGGCAACGCGCCATTCGTCAGGCACTGCCCCCGTTGATCTGCCGGATCACGACCCAGACCGATGACCGCGCGCGCCTTTGTAACCGTATGATCGAAACGGCTGGGCATGCGCCCTGACGCCACGGTGTGCTGCGCGGATCACAGGCACCAAACGATCAAGGTCTTGCGCCTTTCCAAATACTCACCCTTTTTTGCATCAGTTGCGGTTGTCCGCCGCTTCGGGAGTGTGCCTTTCGGAAAGGCTTGCTTTTCGAACGAAAAGGGCGCAAGGGGGTCGGGCTATATCTGCGATGTCGACCTGCTGTCTCTTTTTGCGGCTCCAGACACTCGATCTTGTGCTGACTAAGCCGGGCCACCGCATGCTGCGGGTGGCGAAATTGACAGGAGTATCCACGATGGCCAATGGCACCGTGAAATGGTTCAACACCACCAAGGGTTTCGGCTTTATTGCCCCCGCCACCGGCGGCAAAGATGTGTTCGTGCACATCTCGGCAGTTGAGCGTGCTGGCATTCGCCAGCTGAACGACGGCCAAGCCGTGACGTTCGACATCGAAGCCGGTCGTGATGGCCGTGAGTCGGCGATCAACCTCGCTCTGGCATAAGCCAAAGCGTGATCTTCGGATCGAAAAGACGGCCTTCGGGCCGTCTTTTTTCATTTGTGGGGGCCTTGGCTTTGCGGCAGGGTCGCGGGCATGAACCGCATTGACCAGACCCACCCCGACGCGCCCGACCTTGCGGGTTATGGCCCCTTTCCCATTGGCGTGCAGACCCTCGCGCTTGCCAAGACCGGACAGATCGATGTCTTAGACTCGGCGCTCGCCGTGCGCCGATACGACCGGCCGTTGACGGTTGAACTGTGGTATCCCGCCGCGCCCGGCACGCCCCCCGGCACCGCCTATGCCACCATGCTGCGCGATGGGCATCGCGCCATCACCTTGCACGGCCGCGCCTGTCGCGATGCGGCACAGGCAGAGGGTGATTTTCCCCTTGTGATCTTGTCGCATGGCTATCCGGGCAACCGGATGCTGATGTCGCACCTTGGGGAGACGCTGGCCTCACACGGTTATGTGGTGGCGAGTGTTGACCACACTGACAGCACCTATGCTGATAAGGGTCCGCTGGCCTCGACGCTGGTCAATCGCCCCTTGGACACCGCCTTTGTGAAGGCGGCGCTGGCGGATCGGGCCGATACGGCGCGTTTTGCGATCATCGGCTATTCGATGGGCGGCTATGGCGCCTTGGTCTCGGGCGGGGCAGGGGTGGCTGAGGCAGCCTTGGGGATGGACGGCGCGCCGCCCCTTGGGCTGTGGGACATTCACCGCGCACCCATGGTGGACCCTGCGCTTCGTGCGATCATCCCCATCGGCCCTTGGGGTCGTCATCGTGGGATTTGGGATGCGAAAGGGCTTGCGGGGCTGCAGGTGCCGATGCTCCTGATGGCGGGCAGCGCGGATGACATCTCGGACTATACGGGCGGCATGCGGCTGATTTTTGACGAGGCGCGCGGTGTTTCGCGCCACCTGCTGACCTTTGAGGGTGCGGGCCACAATGCGGCCGCCCCTTATCCCGCCCCGGCCGAAGCGTTTGAACCCTCACCGCATCTCGAGTTTTTGCCCGCCGAACATTATGCCGACCCGGTCTGGGACACCTGCCAGATGAACAGCATCGCCCAGCATTTCGCGCGGGCGTTTTTGGATTTGCATGTGAAGGGGGATGCGGCGAAAGCGGCCTATCTTGACGGCGCTTTCAAAGGGTTTGCCCCCGGCGCGAACCGGGGGCTGATTTTGGAAAGCTTGAACCCCTAACGCCTCGTGCGCCTTCGGCGTCTCGTCGTTCCGATGAGTGCCGAAGGCAACGAAGAGGGGTGGCAGGCTTAGTGGTCTGCCGCCGAAGCCGCCGCCTTAGCCTCGTCAACCGAGCCTTTGGCACCGTTGAAGAAGGCGTTCAGCACCACCGCGACGATCGAGGCCAGAAGGATGCCGCTTTCGATCAGGGGGTGGATCGCATGGGGCATCCACATCTTGAAGTTCGGCGCGATCAGCGGGATCAGGCCGAAACCGATGGCCACAGCCACGATAAAGAGGTTGTGACGGTTCTTGGCAAAATCGACACCCGCCAGAATCCGGATGCCGGTGGCCGCAACCATGCCGAACATCACAAGACCAGCACCGCCCAGAACCATGGTCGGCACCGATTCCACCAAGGCACCCATCTTGGGCATCAGGCCAAGCGCCAACAGGATGATGCCGCCTGCGACGCAGACAAAGCGCGACTTGATCCCGGTCACACCCACGAGGCCCACGTTCTGGCTGAACGAGGTATAGGGGAAGGTGTTGAAAATCCCGCCGATCAGCGTGCCCAGACCATCGGTGCGCAGTCCTGCCGAGAGGGCGGGTTGATCCACCTTCTTGCCGGTCATGTCGCCCAGCGCGAGGAACATGCCGGTCGATTCGATCATCACCACGATCATGACCAGCGTCATGGTCAGGATCATCCAGAAGTCAAAGGTCGGCGCGCCAAAGTGGAAGGGCGTGATTAGGCCGAACCAGGCAGCTTCACCCACTTTGGCGAAGTTCATGGTGCCCATGGCCACCGCGATCACCGCGCCGATCACGATGCCCAAAAGCACGGCGATGTTGGCAATGAAGCCTTTGCCGAACTTGGCGATCATGAGGATCGAGATCAGCACGATGGCCGAGACGATGATATTGGTCGACGAGGCGTAAAGTGGGTTGTTCATCTTGGCGGCCAGCGCCAGACCCTGCGGCACTTCGGGCAGGCCCGAGATGGTGCCGGCGGCTGCGCCCTCGGTCACCGCTTTCAGCCAGTCGGCATGGGCGGGATCGATGATTTGCGGCGCGGTGGGGCCAACGGGGTTGCCGAAGATCCAGTTGATGCCGATGCGCATCAGGCTGATGCCGATCACCAGAATGATCGTGCCGGTCACCACCGGCGGGAAGAAGCGCAGCATCTTGGACACGAAAGGTGCGATGATCAGCGAGATCACCCCGGCGGCCATGATGGCGCCAAAGATGGCCCGCGCGGCATCATTGCTTGAGGCGCCAGCCCCGAGTTGTGCGTTGGCCATGGCGACCATGGGGCCCACGGCGGCAAAGGTCACGCCCATCATGACGGGCAGGCGGATGCCGAACCACTGGGTCGCGCCCAAGGACTGGATCAGCGTGACAATGCCGCAGACAAAGAGGTCTGCCGAGATCAGGAAGGCCACGTCTTCGGGCGGCAGTTTCAGCGCGCGTCCGACGATCAGCGGCACGGCCACAGCCCCGGCATACATTACCAGAACATGTTGCAGGCCGAGGGTGAAAAGTTTGGGTGGCGCGAGCATCTCGTCCACTGGATGGGTTTTGTCTGTCATACGTTCTTTCCCTGGGGGCTGTTTTCTTCGCGCCGTCTTCGCGCCGCCCCTGGGGCGCGAGCCGGTTAGGTTTGGGGCGCTTCAGGCCCCGATCACTCGCCAGGCTTGCGCATAGCGGTATTCCTCAAGGTTTGCGGTGGTGCCGATGCGGTCGATCACGGCGAAAAGCCCGGGCGCGTGCAGCGGCGTCAGGACGCCATGCCAGGTGCCCCGGTGAAAGTTGATGCCTTGCGCGCCATTGGTCACAAAGGCGCGCGGTGTGCCGGGGGTGCCGCCTTCGTCCGGCGCGACGATGACCAGAAACGGGTGTTCGGACATCGGCACAAAGGCCTGTGACCCTTCAGGGTGGCGTTCGACGAGGCTGAACTCATAGGGCAGAGCGCGGGCTTCGGCGTTAAAGATCGAAATCCCCGCCCGGCCTTCGGGGCCGAAATCCAGCTTTGCCCGGTCATGGTGGCGCTGGCACATGCCTTCGTTGATCAGGCGGAACTCACCGGTTGCGTCGAGCACATCGCCAAAGGGGGCGAAGGCGGCGGCGGTCAGGGGGTGGGTCTTGATCGGTGTCATCCAGCGCCCTTTGCAAGCTGCGGGAGCGAGGGGTTTCACACCCCTCGCGCTCCCCGTGGGATATTTTTACCGCATTGAAGGCATGAGAACTTCAAAGGGTGGGACGAAATGCGCCGGGGCCGCGCAGGGTGGCGTGGCGGTTGACGTCTTTGTAGAGCAGATAGCGAAAGCGGCCCGGCCCTGCGGCGTAGCAGGCTTGCGGGCAATAGGCGCGCAGCCACATGAAATCACCCGCCTCGACCTCGACCCAGTCTTGGTTGAGTTTGTAGACCGCCTTGCCTTCCAGAACGTAAAGCCCGTGTTCCATGACATGGGTCTCTTCAAACGGGATCACGCCGCCCGGTTCAAAGGTGACGATGTTGACATGGGCGTCATGCGCCAGATTGTCGGGTTCGACAAAGCGGGTGGTGCCCCAACGCTCGGCGGTGTCGGGCATCCAGCGGATGGGCACGTCGCGTTCGTTGGTGACAAAGGGGGCGGGTTTGGCCAAACCCGGTGCGGGTTCGTAAAGCTTGCGCAGCCAATGGAAGCGGGCGGGGGTGCTGCCTTCGGCCAGAAGGGTCCAGCGGCTGCCCGCCGGGATATAGGCATAGCCGCCCGCGTCCAGCTCATAGCCCGTGCCGTCGATGGTCAGCGTGGCCAGACCCTCGGTGAAGAAAAGCCAATGCTCGACGCCCGTGTCGGGATCGGGGGTGTCAGAGCCATGGCCGGGCTGCACCTCCATCACATATTGGCTGAAGGTTTCAGAAAAGCCCGACATGGGGCGCGCGATGAGCCAGAGCCGCGTGCCGGTCCAGCCCGGCAGGTGGCTGGTGACGATGTCGGAAAAGCAGCCCTTGGGGATGACAGCATAGGCGTTGGTGAACACCGCACGCCCGGTCATCAGGGCGGTTTGTGGCGGCAGGCCGCCTTTGGGGGCGTAATAGCCGGGATGCTTGTCCGTCATGGCAATTGGTCCTTCAGGCGCAGTTCGGCGATGCGTTCGACCTGCGCGCAGGCGGTGGCGAATTCGGTGGCGGTGTCATTGCCGATGCGGGCGTGGAAGGCGGCAAGGATCGTGTCTTTGGTGTTGTCGCGCACGGCGATGATGAAGGGAAAGCCGTGCTTGGCGACATAGTCGGCGTTGAGCCGCTGGAAGGTGTCACGCTCGGCATCGGTCAGGGCATCGAGGGCGGCGCTGGCCTGCTCATGGGTGCTTTCCGGTGTCAGGCGTTTGGCGGCCGCGAGCTTGCCCGCAAGGTCGGGGTGGGCGCGCAACACGCCAAGGCGTTCATCGGCAGAGGCGCTGCGGAACATCCGGGCCAGCGCGTTGTGCAGGCCCGCTGCGCTGTCATGGGCGGGGCCAAGTTCAAGGCTATGGGCGCGTTCGGCGATCCACGGGGAATGTTCGAAAATGGAGCCAAAGCGGGTGACGAACCGCGCGCGATCCATCTGAGAGGGACGCTCGAAGCGCTTGTTCGGATGGGTCTTTTTCCAATGCTGTGCAATGTCGATCCGGCGGGGGAACCAGACGCCGTCGTGCGATTTTGCGTAGTCGAGGAATTTCTTCAGCCCGGCGAATTTGCCCGGCCGTCCGATCAGCCGGTTGTGCAACCCGATCGAGAACATCTTGGCGCGGCCGTCGCAGCCTTCGGCATAAAGGGTGTCGAAGCTGTCTTTCAGATACTGATAGAACTGCTCGCCCGTGATGTAGCCGGGTGCCGTGGCAAAGCGCATGTCGTTTGCCTCGAGCGTGTAGGGGATCACCAACTGGTCATGGTCGCCCAGTTCCATCCAATATGGCAGGTCGTCGTCGTAGGTGTCAGAAATCCAAGCCAGACGCTGGGTTTCCGCGGTCAGCCGCACGGTGTTCATCGAGCAGCGCCCGGTGTACCAGCCGACAGGCGGGCAGCCGACCACCTCTTCGTGCAGGCGGAAGCTTTCGGCGATCTGGCGCGCCTCTTCTGCGGGGTCCATGTCGCGGTGATCGACCCATTTCAGCCCGTGGCTGGCAATCTCCCAACCGGCGGACTTCATGGCGGCGACTTGTTCGGGGTTGCGGGCAAGGGCTGTGGTCACGCCATAGACGGTGACGGGGATATCCTGTTCCACAAAGAGCCGGTGCAGGCGCCAAAAGCCTGCGCGCGCGCCGTAGTCGTAGATCGATTCCATGTTCCAGTGCCGCATGCCCGGCCAAGGCGCGGCACCGGCGATGTCGGAGAGGAACGCTTCGGACTGGGCATCGCCGTGCAGAAGGTTGTTCTCGCCGCCCTCTTCGTAGTTCAACACGATGGAGATGGCGATCTTGGCCCCGCCCGGCCAAGCGGCATCTGGCGGGTTTGGCCCATGACCACGGAAATCGCGCGGGTAGCGGTTCATAGAGGACTCCCTGCAGACGGCGAGACACTATTCGTGAATCACGAAAGGGTTTATCAAATAATCCCTGAAAGACCTATGGCAGGTGTGCGGGTCACCCGGGCGGCGCTTTGCGCTAGGGTTTGGTGCAGCAAAGGGGGCGGCAATGGCAGGCGGACGGCTTTCAACCCATATTCTGGACACCGCGCGGGGCAAGCCTGCGGCGGGGGTGCGGATTGCGCTTTATGCGGTCAGTGGCAATTCTCATCGCAAGATCAAAGAGGTTGTGACCAATCACGATGGCCGCACGGATGAGCCGATGCTTGTGGGCGAGGCGCTGAAGGCGGGCACGTATGAGCTGGTGTTCTTTGCGGGCGAGTATCTGCGCGCCAGCGGGCAGGCCACGGGCGATACCCTATTCTTGGATGAAATCCCGATCCGCTTTGGCGTGCCGGATGCGGGGCAGCATTACCATGTGCCGTTGTTGATCAGCCCCTTTGCCTATTCCACCTATCGCGGCAGTTAAGCGCAGGACCGCAGGCCGGGCCTTGTCACGCTTGCCGGACTGCCCGTCGCGGCCTAAGGCTTGAGGCGACGGAAGCTTTTGGCCTGCGCGTATCATGCCTGAGGGCTGCGCTTTGTCGGCGGCGTCAGGATGGGGCGGGACATGGTGATGGGATCGCAAGACAAAGCCGGAGCGGGTGCCGAGGACGGTGCAGATGCCGATCTGGCCCAGCTTTTGGCGGTGGCGCGGCCCGGGCGGCGGCGGCCTTGGCTTTGGGCCGGAGGTCTGGCCGTGGTGGCGGTTTTGGGGCTCTCGCTGGTGTGGCTCTTGCAGCCTGACCGGGGGGCCGGACCGGGGTATGTGACCACGCCGCTTGTGCGCGGCGATCTGACGGTGACGGTCGCGGCCACGGGCACCTTGCAGCCAACAACGCAGGTTGATGTGTCGTCGGAACTGGCGGGCACCTTGCAATCGGTCGAGGTTGATTACAACGACACCGTCGCCGTCGGGCAGATCATGGCGCGGCTCGACACCTCAAAGCTTGCGGCCAGTGTCGCCAATGCCGAGGCGCAGGAAGCCTCGGCGCGGGCGCGGTTGATGCAGGCCGAGGCGACGGCGACTGAAGTGGCCGAGACGCTGGCCACGCAACGGGAACTTGCTGAGCGCGGTATCGCCACGCGGCGCGAGATGGTCTCGGTCGAGGCCAATGACGCCCGCGCCCGTGCCGCGCTCGACATGGCGCGGGCCGATCTGACCTTGGCCAAGGCCAATTTGGCGCTGGCGCGGGCTGATCTCGACAAGGCGGTGATCCGCTCGCCCATTCAGGGCATGGTGTTGAACCGCAAGGCCGAGGCGGGGCAGATCGTGGGGCCGGGGCTGAATGATCCGGTCCTTTTCGTGCTGGCCGAAGATCTGGCGCGGATGGAGCTTTTGGCCAATGTGGACGAGGCCGATATCGGGCAGGTCGCGGTGGGGCAGGCGGCGGTCTTTACGGTCGATGCCTTTGACGGGCTGAGCTTTGATGCGACCATCACGCAGGTGCGCTACGCCTCGGAGGTGACCGATGATGTGGTGACCTATAAGGCGGTTCTGGCGGTGGAGAACCCCGATTTGCGGCTGCGTCCGGGCATGACGGCGACGGCCACGATCACGGTGGCCGAAGAAATCGGCGCGCTTTTGGTGCCCAATGCGGCCCTGCGCTGGGCGCCGCCACGGGCGGCGAACGGGCAGGCGGGTGCGGCAGGGCTGGCCGGTCTGATCTTGCCTTCAGCCGCGTCGCGCATGGGGTCGGCGGCGGTGGGCACGGGCCGGTCGATCTGGGTCTTGCGTGACGGTGCGCCGGTCGAAGTGGCGGTCGACATTGGCGCGAATGACGGGCGGATGTCGGTCGTCACGGGTGAGGAATTGGCCGAGGGCGATCCCGTCATCACCGATCAGATCGTGAAGGCCGACTAGATGCCCGCCCCGCTGATTGCCTTTCGCAACGTCTCGCGGGTTTACGGCACCGGTGAGGCCGAGGTGCGGGCGCTGGAGGATGTGTCCTTCCAGATTGCGGCGGGGGAGTTCGTGGCGATCATGGGGCCGTCCGGGTCGGGCAAATCAACGGCGATGAACATCATTGGATGCCTCGATCGGCCCACGTCGGGGGAATATCTGTTCAAGGGGATCGCGGTGGAGGGGTTGGGTCAGGATGCCCGCGCGCTCTTGCGCCGCCATGCCTTGGGCTTTGTGTTTCAGGGCTTTAACCTCTTGGCTCGGCAATCGGCCTTGGAGAACGTCGAATTGCCGTTGATCTACAAGGGGATGCCCGGCCCCGAGCGGCGCACGCGGGCGCGCGAGGCTTTGCGCAAGGTCGGGCTTGAGGGGCGCGAGGGGCATGACCCGTCGCAGTTGTCAGGTGGCCAGCAGCAGCGCGTGGCGATTGCGCGGGCGCTTGCGGGGCAGCCTTCGGTCATTCTGGCCGATGAGCCGACGGGCAATCTTGATTCCGCGCGCGGCCAAGAGATCATGCAGCTTTTGCAGGCGCTGAACCGCGAGGAGGGCATCACCATTATGATGGTGACCCATGAAGACGATATCGCGCGCCATGCCAAGCGGCTGATGGTGTTCACCGATGGCCGTCTGACCCGCGACACCCCGGTTGGGGAAAGGGTCTGAGATGCTGTGGGATGCGGTCCGACTGGCCTTTACCGCGATCATCCGCAACAAGCTGCGGTCTTTCCTGACCGTCTTGGGCGTGGTGATCGGGGTCGCGGCGGTGATTGCCATGGTGACGGTGGGCGAGGGATCGTCAGCGCAGGTGCAGGCCTCGGTTGAGCGGCTGGGCACGAACGTGCTGGTGGTGCGCCCCGGCCGGGTGCGGATGGGGCCGCCCACGGGCGAACCCGCGCCGCGTTTTGATCTGAAAGACTCCGCCGCCTTGGCCGAGTTGGCCATCGTCGCCCATGTCGCGCCGCAGTCGAACGGCAGCTATTCGGTGGTGGCGGGCAATGCCAACACCTCAACGCAGGTGTCGGGCACCACGGCGGATTATCTGGTGGTGCAAAACTGGGCGCTGGCCATGGGCCGCAGCTTTGAGCGCAGCGAGGAGATCAGCGGCACGGCGGTCTGTATTCTGGGCCAAACCGTGCGCGCCACATTGTTTGGTGCGGGTGATCCGATTGGCGCGACTGTGCGGGTGCGCGGGCTGTCTTGCGAGGTGATCGGGGTTCTGACTGCGCGCGGTGCGGGCAGTTTCGGGCAGGATCAGGATGATCTGCTGCTGATCCCGATCAAGACCATGCAGCGCCGCCTTAAGGGCGACAACGAAGTCGGGTCGATTTCGGTGGCCTTGCTCAAATCGGTGGACAGCGCGACCGGCATCCGCACCGTGCAGGCCCTGATGCGCGACCGTCGTCAGATTGAAATTGGTGAGGGCGACAATTTCTCGGTCACCGATATGCGGGATTTCAACACGCTTCTCAGCGGGGTCAATTCGGTAATGGCGGGGCTGTTGTCGGCGGTGGCGGCGGTGAGCCTGTTGGTGGGCGGCATTGGCATCATGAACATCATGCTGGTGTCGGTGACCGAGCGGACGCGGGAGATTGGCATCCGGCTTGCCGTGGGGGCGAGCGGGGGGCAAGTCTTGGCGCAGTTCCTGATCGAAGCGGTGGTGCTGTCGGTCTTGGGCGGCGTCATCGGCATTGCGCTTGGCCTCGCGCTTGCCTGGGTTGGATCGATCTTTCTGGCCATCCCATTCGCGCCCTCGGCCTTGGTCGTGGCCATGGCCTTTGGCTTTTCAGCGCTGGTGGGGGTGGTTTTTGGCTATTTCCCGGCCCGACGGGCGGCGCGGATGGACCCGATCGAGGCCCTGCGCCACCAGTAGGCGCTAAAGCTTTGGCCGCTTGGCCGCCGTGCTGTACCAGCCACCCAAAGCCGCCTCATAGGCCATGCCCGCCTGGAACACGTCGCGGTCTGAATAGCTGCGACCGACGATTTGGATGCCCGTCGGCACCCCGTTTGCGGCATGGCCCGAGGGCACCGCCAGCACCGGCAGGCGCGACAGCATGTTGAAGGGCACGGTCATCGCCCAGCCCAGTTCGGGGCTGACTTCGGTGTTGTTGATGATCATGCGGTCCTTGGTGTTGTCAAACTCGGCCGGGGGCGCGGGGATGCCAAGGGTGGGGCAGATCAAGAGGTCATGGCGCATCAGGATCTCGCCAATCGGGGCATAGGCGGCGGCAATCACCTCCAGCGCCTGCACATAGTCTTGCGCGGTGGAGGCCCGGCCCTTTTCGGCAAAGGCGCGGACATAGGTCGTCATCTCCTCGGCGTGGTCGTCGAGTAGGCCCGAGATATAGCCGCCGAAGATATGGGTGAGATAGGCCATACAGGCCGCCATCACCTCGGGTCCCCAGCCGGTTTTCACCTCGGTCACCGTGGCGCCCAGATCGCGGAACACCTGCACCGCGGCCAGCGTATTGGCGCGCACATCGGGGTCAACCTCGAACATGCCAAGGTCCAGCGAATAGGCGATCTTCCAGCCTTTGATCGGGCGGCCCTCCAGCGGCAGGGTCAGCTTGGGCCGCAGGCTGGCGATGTCGCTGGGATGCGGCCCGGCGATGACGTTTTGCAACAGCGCCGCGTCGCGCACAGAGCGGGTCATCGGGCCGGTGTGGCAGAAGAAATCAAGGTTGAAGGGCGGATCATCAACGTTGCGGCCATAGGGCGGTTTGAACCCCACCACCCCGCAGGCCGAAGCCGGGATGCGGATCGACCCGCCGATGTCAGACCCCATCGCCAAGGGCGAGGTGCCCGCCGCCAGCGCGGCCGCCGATCCGCCAGAGGAGCCGCCCGGTGTGAACGCGGGGTTCCACGGGTTACGGGTGACGCCCCAAAGCCGGCTCCAGCAGATGCCGGCGGCGGAAAATTCGGGCGTGGCGGTGCGGGCATGGACGATGCCGCCCGCCGCCAGAATGCGCTGGTTGTTGACCGAGGTGTGGGTGGCGACGTGATCCTTCAGGATGAGCGAGCCCGAAGAGGTCGGCTTGCCCGCAATCTCGTTTTCATCCTTGATCCCGATGGGCAGCCCTTCCAGCGCGCGGGTGCGCTGGCCCTTGGCGTATTTCGCCTCCGCCTTGCGGGCGCGGTCCATCGCCTCGTCGAAATGGGTGAAGGTAAAGGCGTTCACGGGGTCTTTCACCGCCTCGGCCCGGGCGATGACCGCCTGCATCAACTCCACCGGCGACAGGGTTTTCGCGCGAAACCGCGCCAAGGCCTCATGCGCGGGCAGGTAGCACAAATCAAGATCAGCCATTTTCGTCCCCCAAGTTTGCAGCCACGCTACTGGGGGCCGGGCCATCGGTAAAGCGGGTTAGAAGATTTCCTTCACCGCCTCCATCGCCACATAGGTCGAGGTGCCCGCGACATGGGGCAGCGCGCTGATCTGTTCGGCCAGCACCCGGCGGTAATCTTGGATATCGGCGGTGCGTACTTTCAAAAGGTAGTCAAAACGGCTTGCGATCATGTGGCACTGCTCCACCTCAGGCACCGCCATCACCGCCTTGTTAAACGCCTGCAAGGCCGCCTCGCGGGTGTCAGACAGCCGCACTTCGACAAAGGCCACATGCGCAAGCCCCATGCGGATAGGATCCAGATTGGCGCGGTACCCAGTGATGATGCCCGCATCCTCCAGCCGCTTCATCCGCGCTTGGGTGGGCGATTTCGACAGCCCGATCCGGCGGGCAAGCTCGGTGGCGCTGATCCGCCCTTCGACCGCCAGAACCCGCAGAATGGCGTCGTCAAAGCGGTCCAACTCAACGCGGGCGATTGGCATCGTGTATTCCTTTAACTGCAAGGCTTTTGGCTGCCTGCGGGGATACTTTAAGTCGAACGGCCTGTCAAACCTGCGCTATCATGGGTCAAATCCATAGGGAGCCTGCCATGTCGCGCACGTCTTGGGACATCATCGACCGCCAGTCGCTGCGTGATGAGGCCGCATTGGTTCAGGCCCTGATCGCCGAGGCGGGGCTGGACGCCGCCGCCCGGGCCCGCATCACCGATGCAGGGGCCGATCTGGTGCGCCGCATCCGCGCCAGCGTGAAGCCCGGCCTGATGGAGGTGTTTCTGGCCGAATATGGGCTGTCGACCGATGAAGGCATCGCGCTGATGTGCCTGGCCGAGGCGCTGTTGCGCGTGCCGGACGCCGAGACCATGGATGCGCTGATCGAGGACAAGATCGCGCCGTCGGATTGGGGCAAGCATCTGGGTCAGTCGGCCTCAAGCCTTGTGAACGCCTCAACCTGGGCCTTGATGCTGACCGGCAAGGTGCTGGATGAGCGTGAGCCGGGCATCGTCGGCCATCTGAAAGCGGCGGTGAAGCGGTTGGGCGAGCCGGTGATCCGCACCGCCGTGTCGCGCGCGATGAAGGAGATGGGGCGCAATTTCGTTCTGGGTGAAACCATTGATCTGGCGATGAAACGCGCGCGCGAATTAGAGGCGCGGGGCTATACCTACAGCTATGACATGCTGGGCGAGGCGGCGCGCACCGAAGCCGATGCGCGGCGCTATCATCTTGCCTATTCCAAGGCGATCACCGCGATTGCGGCGGCGGCCACCACCGGCGATATCCGGACCAACCCCGGCATTTCGGTGAAACTGTCGGCGCTGCATCCGCGCTATGAGGTCGCCAAGCGCGCCCGCGTGATGGAGGAACTTGTCCCCCGCGTCCGCGCTTTGGCCGGGCTGGCCAAGGCGGCGGGCCTTGGGTTCAACATCGACGCCGAAGAGGCTGACCGTCTGGCGCTGTCGCTCGAGGTGATTGAGGCTGTGCTGTCCGATCCGGCGCTGAAGGGCTGGGACGGCTTTGGCGTTGTCGTGCAGGCTTACGGGCGCCGCGCCGGTGCGGTGATCGACTGGCTTTATGCGCTGTCGGTCAGGCTGGATCGCAAGATCATGGTGCGGCTGGTGAAGGGCGCCTATTGGGACGCCGAGGTGAAACGGGCGCAGGTTCTGGGGCTGGACAGCTTTCCGGTCTTTACCCGCAAACAGGCGACCGATGTCAGCTATATCGCCAATGCCCGCAAGCTTTTGGCCATGACCGACCGCATCTATCCGCAGTTTGCCACCCACAACGCCCATACCGTGGCCGCGATTCTGGACATGGCCAGCGAAGCGGGAATGCAAGACGGGCGCGCCTTTGAATTCCAGCGCCTGCATGGGATGGGCGAACGCCTGCATGATATCGTTTTGGAAGACCACGGCACCCGCTGCCGCATCTATGCCCCCGTGGGCGCGCATCGCGACCTTCTGGCCTATCTCGTGCGGCGGCTGTTGGAAAACGGCGCGAACTCGTCCTTCGTCAATCAGATCGTCAACGAAGAGGTGGCCCCCGAACGCGTCGCCGCTTGCCCGCTGACCGCGATGGAAGGGATGCGCCCGGTTGCCAGCCCCGCGATCCTGACCGGGCCGGGCCTGTTTGGCACCCGCCGCAACGCGCGCGGCTTTGATCTGACCGATACGGCCGTTCTGGAGACGATCGAGACGGCGCGCGCGCCCCATATGGCGCGGCTCTTCGAGGCTTCGCCCCTCATCGCAGGCGCCGCCTCGGGGGGCCTGCGGCATGAGGTGAAAAACCCAGCGACTCTTGAATTGGTCGGCCATGTGCTCACTGCAGGCGCACCGGATGTAGAAACCGCCCTGCGGCTGGCCGAACCTTGGGCCGCCGCCGCGCCCGAGCGTGCCGAGGTTCTGCGCCGCGCGGCGGATCTTTATGAAGACCACTTCGGCCCGATCTTCGCCCTTCTGGCGCGTGAGGCCGGCAAGACCGCCGCCGATGCCGTGGCCGAACTGCGCGAGGCGGTGGATTTCCTGCGCTACTATGCAGATGGGGCGACCGGGCTCCAAAACCCCGCGCGCGGGGTCTTTGCCTGTATCAGCCCATGGAACTTCCCCTTAGCCATCTTCTCGGGCCAGATCGGGGCGGCGCTGGCCGCAGGCAATGCTGTCATCGCCAAGCCCGCCGAACAGACCCCGCTCATCGCCCATCTGGCGGTGACCCTTTTGCAAAAGGCGGGCGTCCCAGCCTCGGCGCTGCAGCTGTTGCCGGGTGACGGGCAGGTGGGCGCGGCCCTGACCCGCGATCCGCGCATCGGTGGTGTGGCCTTCACCGGCTCCACCGAGGTCGCGCTACTCATCCGTGCCGCCATGGCCGAACACGCCGACCCCACCGCGCCCTTGATTGCCGAAACCGGCGGTCTGAACGCGATGATGGTGGACTCAACCGCGCTGCCAGAACAGGCTGTGCGCGATGTGCTGGCCTCCTCCTTCCAATCGTCCGGCCAGCGCTGCTCGGCGCTACGCTGCCTTTATCTGCAAGAGGATGTCGCCGATCACACGCTGGAAATGCTCTACGGCGCGATGGAGGAACTGGCGCTGGGCGATCCGGCGGATCTTGTCACCGATGTCGGCCCGGTCATCGACGCCGAGGCTCAAGCTGGCATTGCAGATTACATCGCAAAGGCCCGCGCCGAGGGCCGGGTGCTGAAAGACATGCCCGCCCCCGCCACAGGCACTTTCATCGGTCCCACTGTGATCCGTGTCGGGGGCATTCAGGGCATGCCACGCGAAATCTTCGGCCCGGTGCTGCATGTGGCCACCTTCAAGGCCAGTCAGATTGACGCCGTCGTCAAAGCGGTCAATGCCACGGGTTATGGGCTGACCTTCGGGCTGCACACCCGCATCGATGACCGGGTGCAGGCGGTCGTCGATGCGCTTGCGGTCGGCAATACCTACGTCAACCGCAACCAAATCGGCGCGGTGGTCGGCAGCCAGCCCTTCGGCGGCGAGGGGCTGTCGGGCACCGGGCCCAAGGCCGGTGGGCCCGAGTATCTGGCCCGCTTTACCTGCGCGGCCACGCCAAGCGCCGCGCCAGACGACCGCGCAACGCCCGAGGCCGAGGTCGCGGCCGCGCTGCGCCTTGATCGCGTCACGGCTCATCCGGCCCATGCGCTCGTGCTGCCGGGACCGACGGGGGAATCGAACCGCCTGACCTTCGTGCCGCGCGCGCCGCTTTTGTGCCTTGGCCCCTCCACGGCCACCGCCTTGGCCCAAGCCGAGGCAATCCGCGCCCTGGGTGGCCATGCGATTGAGGCGCCGGGCCTTGATCCCGCCGCCCTGTCGCGGCTGTCCGGCTTTTCGGGCGCCATCTGGTGGGGCGACAGCGACGGTGCCCGTGCCCGCGCCCGCGCATTGGCGGCCCGCAAGGGGCCGATCCTGCCCTTGATCGGCACCCTGCCCGACCGGGGGCACGCGATGCTGGAACGCCACGTCTGCATCGACACCACCGCCTCCGGGGGCAACGCCCAACTTCTGGCCGAGGTGTCGGGAAGCTAAGGCCTTTTCATCTTGGCCAAAATACTCTCAGGGGGTGAGCGCGTCCCGCGCGAGGGGGGCAGACAGCCCCCCTTCCTGACTTGACGCGCGCGCGCCGATCGGAAACCCTGCACGGATGTTTCCCATTCGCGACCACAACCCCTCGGGCCGCACGCCCTATGTCACCTTCACCCTGATCGCGATCAACGCGGCGGTGTTTTTGTCCTATTGGCTGACGCTTCCCTCTGAGAACCAACTCAACTTTTTCTTTTTCCAATGGGGGCTGGTGCCTGAGAACCTGATGCAGGGGCAGGGGATCGCCACCATTGTCACCTCGATGTTCCTGCACGCGGGCTGGATGCATCTTTTGGGCAATATGCTGTTCCTGTGGATCTATGGCGACAATCTCGAAGATGAGATGGGCCATGGCGGGTTTTTGCTGTTCTATCTCCTCTCGGGCCTTGCCGCGGCCGTGGCACAGGTGGCGATGGACCCGTTCTCGCCTATTCCAATGGTGGGGGCCTCGGGTGCGATTGCCGGGGTGATGGGGGGGTATCTTTTGCTCTTTCCCAAGGCGCGGGTGGATGTCTTGTTCATCTTCGTGATCTTCTTTCGCATCTTCGCCATTCCAGCCTGGATCGTGCTGGGCATCTGGTTTGCGCTGCAAATCTTCAGCGGCATGTCCATGCCCGTCGATGGCGGCGGCGTGGCCTATTGGGCGCATGCGGGCGGCTTTGCGGGGGGGCTCGTGCTGGCTCTGCCCGCGCTGATGCGTCGGGGGGGGAAGGACTACTGGCGGCGCACGGAAGGCCATCCGCCGCATCCGGAAGCCCAGTATAAGCTTGCGAAATCCTCTATTCCGCGCGTGCCACGGCGCTAGCGGGGATCCGCCTTTCCTCATCTTGGGTGCAGATCGATGCCTTGCAAGGCATAGCTCCAGAGTTTGCAAAACTCTGGCCAAATTTCTGTGTCAGAAATTTGCGTCAGGCGTTGCGGATGATCTTTCCGAAGCCTTCAAACAAAGGCTCGTTGGCGCAGAGCACTGCACCGCGCCCCAAGATGTCATCGCCCTCACGGACAGGGCCGACCAAACCGCCGGCCTCTTTCACCAAAAGAAGCCCTGCCGCGATGTCCCACGGCTGCAATTCGCGTTCCCAATAGCCGTCAAAGCGGCCCGCCGCGACATAGGCCAGATCCAGCGAGGCCGCGCCCCAGCGTCGCACGCCTGCGCAAGCGGGCATCAGCCGCGCGAGATCGGCGAGCATGGCGGGCAGGGTCTTTTTCGCACCAAAAGGCACGCCGGTGGCGAAGACCGCCTCGGCCATGCTGCGACGGCCCGAGACGCGCAGGCGGCGGTTGTCATTCAACCAAGCGCCCGCGCCTTTTTCGGCCCAGAACATCTCATCCTTGGCGGGGTCATAGACCACGGCCGAGACGATCTCGCCCTTATGTTCCAGCGCGATGGAAATCGCCCAATGGGGCATGCCGTGCAGGAAGTTGGTGGTGCCATCCAAAGGATCGACGATCCAACGGCGTGTGGGGTCGGCACCATCTTCGCCGCCGGTTTCTTCGCCCAGCCAACCATAGGTCGGCCGAGCGCCCATCAGGTCTTCTTTGATCAGCCGCTCGGCCTCGCGGTCGGCTTTCGACACGAAATCGCCCGGGCCTTTGGTCGAAACCTGCAGGTTTTCCACCTCGCGGAAGTCCTTGACCAAAGACTTGCCCGCGCGGCGCGCGGCTTTGATCATGAGGTTGAGGTTGGCACTGCCCTGCATGGGTTCACTCCGGTCCGGTTCAAGGCAGGGGCGATACACCGAAAGGCGGCGAAGGGAAAGGGGGCCCGACCGACCGCTTGGGGACTGGCGTTGAAAGGTGAGTATTTGGAAAGGCGCAAATCCTGCGGCAGTTGTGGGTGGTCAGAGTCGTTGAAGCTTGACCGGTTCTGAGCGGGCGAGTTTCAGGAAATGCGCCATGAAGGGGCGCGCGACGTCATCTTGGCGCAGGCAGGCATAGAGCCGGCGGGTGACGTTGCCGGGGGCGAGCGGGCGGGTGATGTAGTCAGGGTTGGATGTCACCTCGCGGATCACCCAATCGGGCAGCACCGCCACACCGCGGTTGGAGCCGACGAGCATCAGGATCACGGCTGTCAATTCGACATGGCGCTGGCCTGCGGGTTCGACCCGGGCGGGGGTCAAAAGGTCGGTGAACACATCCAGCTTGTCGCGCCCCACGGGGTAAGTGATCAGCGTCTGGTCGCGCAAATCCTCGGCCTCGATCATCGTCTTGGCCGCCAGCGGGTTTTGGGCCGAGGCAATGAGCGTGGGCGCATAGTCAAAGAGCGGCTGGGCCACGATGCCGGGGAGCGGTTCGGGGTTCGACGAGATCACCAGATCCACCTCCTCGCGGGCAAGCGCCGGAAAGGGTTCAAAGGCAAGGCCCGCGCGGATGTCGACATCCACCTCGGGCCAGGCGTGGCGGAAAAGCTCCAGCACGGGAAAGAGCCAGTCAAAACAGGCGTGGCATTGGATGGCGATGTGCAGACGTCCGGTCTTGCCGGATCGCAGCGCTCGAAATTCCTCTTCCAGCGCGGTGATTTCGGGCAGGATACGCTCAGCCGCGCGCAGCATGCGCTGGCCTGCGGCCGACAGGCGCATGGGTTTTGAGCGGCGCACGAAGAGTTCCATCCCCGCCTGATCTTCCAAGCCCGCGACCTGATGCGAGAGTGCCGATTGCGTCATGTTGAGCATCTCGGCCGCGCGGGCGAGGCCGCCCGCCTGTTGGATGGCGCGGATGGTCCGCAGGTGGCGCAGTTCGATATGCATGAGGATCACCGCATAATGATCGTGAATATTATGAATTGGCGTCACATTGAGGTATCTGGCAAAAAGGGGCAAGTGAAAAGGAGACGCCCATATGACGACCCTTCGGCCCGCGCCGCGTATTTCGTTTGAGTTCTTCCCCCCGCAATCGTTGGATGCGTCGTTCAAGCTCTTTGAAGCGGTGCAGGCTTTGGCGCCGATGGGGCCGGAGTTCGTGAGCGTGACCTATGGCGCGGGCGGCACCACGCGCAGGTTGACCCATGAGTCCGTGGCCACGCTGCACCGCAATTGCGGGCTGAACGTGGCGGCACATCTGACCTGCGTTGACGCGTCAAAAGCCGAGACGCTGGAGATCGCCGAGGGGTACCATCAGGCCGGGGTGCGCCAGATTGTGGCCTTGCGTGGGGATGCGCCGAACGGCGCGGGGCGGTTTCAGCCGCATGCCGACGGCTTTGCAAGCTCGGTCGACTTGGTGGCGGCTTTGGCCGCGACGGGCAAGTTCGAGATTGCGGTTGGCGCGTACCCTGAGCCGCATCCGGATGCTGCCGATCCCACAGCGGATGTCCGCTGGCTGAAGCGCAAGGTTGATGCGGGGGCGACAAAGGCGATCACTCAGTTCCTCTTTGACGCCGATGCGTTCTTTCGCTTTCGCGATGATTGTGTGGCGGCAGGCATTCATGTGCCGATCATTCCGGGCATTTTGCCCATTCAAAGCTGGGCCGGTACCAAGCGTTTTGCCGCACGCTGTGGCGCACGGGTGCCGGCCAAGCTGGATGAGGCCTTTGCCACGGCCGCACGTGATGGGCGCGAGGCATTGCTGGCCTTGGCCCAATGCACGGCGCTTTGTGACCGGTTGATGTCGGGCGGGGTGGAGGATTTGCATTTCTACACCCTGAACCGCCCCCAACTGACACGCGAGGTGGTGCGCGCCTTGGGCATCGCCCCGCAAATTGCATTGGAAAAGGTCGCCTGAGGCTTTTGCCCCGGGTCTTTGGTCGGTCTCCCTGCCAAAGGCCTTCCCCAAGGTGCGCGACCTCTCTTGCGCCCCCCGTCAGGCCGGGGGGCGTTTTTTCATGCAAGGGTTGCGCAAAGGAGCGGGGCTTTGCGGGGCGGGTGGGATGCGCTAAGCTTTGGGCCAGTTTGCAAAGGAAACCCGTCCGTGACCCAGCCGATCCTTGTTTTGAATGGCCCGAACCTGAACCTTCTGGGTCAGCGCCAGCCCGAGATTTACGGGCGCGAGACGCTGGCCGATGTCGAGGCGGCGCTGGCGCGTTTGGCGGCCGAATTGGGCGTGGCGGTGGTCTGCCACCAATCGAACCATGAGGGGCAGTTGGTGGACTGGATCCAAGAGGCGCGCAAAGATGCGGCGGGGATCATCATCAACCCCGGGGCCTATAGCCATACATCGGTGGCGATCTTGGATGCGCTCAATGCTTTTGAGGGGCCGGTTCTGGAAGTGCATATCAGCAATATCCACAAGCGCGAGGCGTTCCGGCATCATTCCTTTGTGTCGTCGCGCGCCGATGGTGTGATCGCGGGCTTTGGCACCGAGGGCTATCTTTTGGCGCTGCGGCGGATGGCTGGACTGCTCCGGTCCTGAGCCGGGATCGCGGCGGATATGTCGGCCTCCGGCGGGAGTATCTTGGCCAAGATGAAAGACGGGTTCCGCATGCATCCGCAGGCGCGGGTGTTTGATGCGCGCGGTCAGGTAGAGTTTGCGCCGGGGCCGGGGGGCGTGTTGGACGAGCGGCCCTCGGCGCTTGCACTCGCCTGGGCCTTTGGCGGGCCGTTTCGGATTGGTGGTGCGGGGGCGTTGCAGGCCGGGGTGGGGGCGTTTGAGACGCTGACCTCGGGATCGTCGGGGCAGCCGCGTCGGATCGTGCGGTCTTGCGCGTCATGGGCTGCGTCTTTTGCGGTGAATGCAGGGCTGTTTGGCATCGAGCCGGGCGTGCGGGTGGCGGTCTTGGGTCGGCTGGTGCATTCGCTGGCGCTTTATGGGGCGGTAGAGGGCCTGTCTTTGGGCGCTGAGGTGCATCTTTTGGATGATCTGCGCCCTGACAGGCAGCGCGCAGCCTTGGCGGCGCGGGGGATTGAGCTGCTCTATGCCACGCCCGCCCAGCTGCGGCTGATGGTCGAGGCGGGCGGCGCGACTTTGCCCTTGGGCCGGGTCTTGGTGGGCGGCTCCAAGCTGGATGCCGGGCTGCGTGCCGCTTTGGCCGAGATGGCGCCCGGGGCGGTGGTTCACGAGTTTTACGGCGCGGCAGAGGCGAGTTTCATCACCCTTTCGGGGCCAGACTGCCCGGAGGGTTCGGTGGGGCGGCCCTATCCGGGGGTGGAGATCGCGCTGGAGGCGGGTGAGATCTGGGTGCGCAGCCCCTATCTCTTTCAGGGCTATGCGGGTGATGATCCCGGTGGCGCGCGGTGGCGCGATGGGTGGCTCTCGGTGGGTGAGATGGGCCGGATGGAGGGTGGTTTTCTCTATCTGCAGGGCAGGGCGGGTCGGATGGTGACGGTCGCCGATCAAAACGTCTTTCCCGAGGAGATTGAGGCGTTTCTGATGGGCCTGCCCGGGATGGCGCGGGCTGCCGTTCTGCCCCGCCCGGATGGGCTGCGCGGGGTGCATCTGGTGGCGGTCTTGATGGGGGCAGCCGATACGGCGGCGGTTCTGGCCGCAGGCCGGGCGGCGTTCGGTTCGCTGAAGGCGCCGCGGGCGGTGCATTGGGTCGAGGACTGGCCGATGCTAGCGTCGGGCAAGACCGACCTTGCCGCCTTGGAACGGGGGATGGGATGGCGGTGATTTTTGCGGCGCGGCGCACGGCGGTCTGTCCGCGCGGCGGGGCCTTTGCCCGGTTGCGGATCGAGGATCTGGCCGCGCCCGTGATGCAGGCCGTTCTCGCCGATGCCGGGATCGCGGCGGCGCGGGTGGATGAGGTGATCTTGGCCAATGCGCTGGGCGCGGGGGGCAATCCGGCGCGGCGGGCAGCACTCTTGGCCGGTTTGCCCGAGCGCGTGGCGGGGCTGACCATTGATCGCCAATGCGCCGGGGGCTTGGATGCGATCCTGTTGGCGCAGGCCATGGTCGACAGTGGCGCAGCCGAGGTGGTGCTCGCGGGGGGGGCGGAAAGCTATTCCCGCCGCCCCTTGCGCGCTATGCCGGGGGCGGATGGCGTTGCGGTGCCTTATGATCAGGCGCCCTTCACCCCATGGCCGGACCGCGACCCCGAGATGGGGGCGGCGGCAGCGGCTTTGGCGGACCGATTGGGGATCAGCCGCGAGGCGCAGGCAGATTGGGCGGTGGGGAGCCACGCCAAGGCCATGGGTGTCGCGGATTGGCCCGAGATCGTGGAGATCGACGGGGTATCTCGCGACGCCTTCACGCGGGCCATGACCCCAGCTTTGGCATCCCGCGCGCCCCGCGTGGCGGGCAGCATCACGGCCGCCACGGCCGCGGTGGCGGCGGATGCGGCGGCCTTTGTGCTGGTGGTGTCAGATCGGTTGGCTGCGGGGCAGGGGCTGCGGATCTTGGGCGGCGCTACTCTGGGTGGCAACCCGGAGGAACCGGGGCTGGTGCCGGTGGCCGCCATTGCGGCGGCTTTGGCGCGGGCGGGGCTGCGGCCCGAGGATCTTGGCATGACCGAGGTTATGGAGGCCTATGCCGTGCAGGCCATGGCCTGTGTCACCGAGGCGGGGCTGCCGACGGGGATCATCAATATCGGCGGCGGTTCCTTGGCGCGGGGGCACCCGATTGGAGCGTCGGGCGCGATCCTTGCGGTGCGGCTCTTTCATGGGCTGCGCGACGGGTTTGGCCTTGCCGCGATTGCGGCGGCAGGGGGCTTGGGGTCGGCCCTGGTGGTGGCGCGGTCAGGCGCGTGACAAGAGCGCTTCGGGGCGGGCCTTGGCGATGGCTTGGGTCACCAGCCCTGCCAGCACCGCCTTGAGACTGTCGCCGATCAGGAAGGGCGCGGCCAGAAGCGCGGCCTCGGCCAAGGTCTTGTCGAGCATCAACGACATTCCGACAATCCCGAGGGCGTTCAGCACCACAATGCCCCCAAGTGCGGCGCCGATCGCGGCCGCGATCCCGACTGGCGCGCGCAATTGCGTTGTGACCAGTCCGGCCACAAAAGCGGCAATCGGAAAGCCGATCAGATAGCCCACGGTGGGCGAGGCCAAGACGCCCAAGCCCCCGCGCCCACCGGACAACAAGGGCAGACCGGCGAGCGTGACCAGAAGGAACAGACCCACGGCCAGCGCCCCGCGCCGGGCGCCCAAGACGGTGCCGCACAGCATCACGCCCAAGGATTGCGCCGTGATCGGCACGCCAGAGGCAAGGTCGATCTTCGGCACCAGCCCCAAAACCGCGATCAGCGCGGCAAACAGGGCGATATGGGTCAGGCTGCGTTCCATGGTGGCGTCCTTGCGATGATGCGCCCCTTTAGCCCGCCCCACCCCGGGCGCGCAAGGCATCTGCCACGCGCTCGGCATCGTCAAGGGCGGCCAAGGTGGCGGGCATCAGGATGCGCCAGCCCGCGCGGCGCGGACTGCGGGCGCGAAAGGCAAGGGTGATCGCCTCAATCCGGGTGAGCATCACCGGGATGAAGCGAATGACCAAGGCAAGGGCCAAAGCGAGGGGGCGGGGCTTTAGCCCGACATGCCGAAGCGGAGAGAGCAGGCTCTCGATCACCACAAGCATGTCAGACAGGCGCGTGGTCATCGTGACGAAATTTGCAGCCGCCACGGCCGTAGCCATGCGCAAGATCACCACCGCACCGCCCGAAATGTCGGCCGTGAAGAGGTGCCACAGTGCCACGATCAAAACAAAGGGCCAAAGCGGGCGCAGCATGGCAAGGCTTTCGCGCAGGAACACCCGCCCTCCGCTGGCCACCAACGCCCCAACGGACAGCGTCGCCGCTGCAAGGGCAAGCGGGGTTCCGAGTTGAAACAGGCCCACCGTCACCCCGGCAAGCGCCAAAAGCTTACCGCCCGCGGGCAGCCGATGCGCCCAGATCTCAACCGAGGAGGTCAGTGTCAGCATCCGCCGCCCCCAAGCGCGCCATCTCGGCGGTGAACTCGGCAATCACCGACGCGGCGGGCCCATCGGCGCGGATCTGACCGGCCTCCAGCCAGATGACACGCTGGCACCCGGCCACGGCGGCGGGATCATGGCTGATGGTCACCACCCGCTGTGACACCGCATTGAGCCTGCGGGAGAGCCGGGCCTGCGTTGGCAGGTCCAAGCCGGCATAGGGTTCGTCCAGCAACAGGGTTGCGGGCGCCATCAAAAGCACGGCGAGCAGGCATAGAAACTGACGCTGCCCCTGCGACAGCCTATGCGTCGGCGCACTCTCCCAATGGGCGCGGCCTTCGGCCAAGAGTGCTGCGCGCACCTGCGCCTCAGCATCTGCCCGCGACTGGCCCATCTGCTGCAGGCCAAAAGACAATTCTTCGATCACCGTGGGAAACAGGATCTGGTGGTCGGGGTTTTGAAATAAGATGCCGATCTTGCTGAGCATCGCCTTGCGCTCGCGCGCCGGGTCAAGCCCCGCCACCCGAACTGTGCCAGAGCTGGGCGCAATCAGCCCCGCCATCAGCCGCAAAAGGGTGGATTTTCCAGACCCGTTGCGCCCCAGAAGGCCAATCCGCGCTTCGGTCAGATGCAGAGACAGGTCCGACAAGACGCGCTTGCCGCCCAGATCCACATTCACATCCTGCAGCACGATTCCGTCCATGGCCCGGCATAGACCGAAACACCCGCAATCTGCAAACCCTGCCCTTGGTTTCATCTTGGTCCAAATACTCCCGCCGGAGGCATCCGAGGCTGGCCAAAGGTGCCTCCGGCGGGAGTATTTCAGCCAAGATGAAAGGCCAAAGAAAACGGGCGCGCAGGGGGAAGCCCGCGCGCCCGATCTCGGAGTGGTTCAGCCTTAGCCCTTGCGCGCCGCGGCGACCGAGGCTTCGAGGATTTCCATCGCCTCGGCGAAATGGGCGTCGGGGATGGTGATCGGGGCCAAGAAGCGCACAACGTTGCCATAGACGCCGCAGGTCAACAGGATCAGCCCGCGCTTTTGCGCTTCATTTTTCACCCGGTTGGTAAAGCCCGCGTCGGGTTCGTGGTTCGACGGGTTGGCGAATTCGACGGCCACCATGAAGCCAGGGCCACGAATGTCGCTGATCTCGGGCGTGGTGGAGCGGATCGATTCGAGCTTCTGCTTCAGCCGCGAGCCAAGTTCATTGGCGCGGGCGCAGAGCTGTTCTTCCTCGATCACGTCCAGCACCGCATTGGCGGCCGCGATCCCGATCGGGTTGCCGCCATAGGTGCCGCCAAGCCCGCCCGGATGTGCGGCGTCCATGATCGACGCCTTGCCGGTCAGCGCGGCCAAGGGCAGGCCGCCTGCCAGACCTTTGGCCATGGTGGTGATGTCCGCAGCGACGCCATATTGCTCCATGCAGAACATGGTGCCGGTGCGGGCAAAGCCGGTTTGCACCTCGTCGGCGATCATGACGATGCCATGCTCGTCACAGAGCGCGCGGATCGCTTTGACCAGATCCTTGGGCGCCGGGTAGAAGCCGCCTTCGCCCTGCACGGGTTCAAAGATGATGGCGGCGACGCGGCCCGGATCGATGTCAGCCTTGAACAGTTTGGTCAGCCCCGCCATGGCATCAGCGGTTGAGATATTGTGGACTTCCTGCGGGAAGGGGACGTGGAACACGTCGGGCATCATGGCGCCAAAGCCCTTCTTATAGGGCTCCACCTTGCCGGTCAGCGTCATGCCCATGAAGGTCCGGCCGTGGAAGGCCCCGCCAAAGGCGATGACTGCGTTGCGGCCCGTGGCGATGCGGGCGACCTTGATCGCGTTTTCAACCGCTTCGGCGCCGGTGGTCACGAAGACGGTTTTCTTCGGGAAATCACCCGGAACGACGGCGTTCAGACGTTCGGCCAGACGGATGTAATGCTCATAGGGCAGCACCTGATGGCAGGTGTGGGTGAACTTCGACAGCTGTTTGGAGACCGCATCCATCACCTTGGGGTGGCAATGCCCGGTGTTGACCACTGCGATGCCGGCGGCGAAGTCGATATAGCGGTTGCCCTCGATGTCCCAAACTTCGGAGTTGAGCGCACGGTCGACGTAGATCTGGGTCTGCATGCCCACACCACGGGAAATCGCCTCATCCCGGCGCTTGGCAACATCTGCGTTTTTCATACTGGTCTTCCTTCTGGCGCCCCTGTGGCGCTGGGGTTGTCAGGTGACAATTGATCAAATTTCTTGTCGCGCTTCAATGGGCAGAACCAGGTTTTCTATAAGTCCAGATCGGAAAAGATAAGGCCAGACTGTGCGGCGGGTGGTCGGGTCAGGGCCGCAGCCTGGGCGTGCAGCGCGGATTCACCAGACATTAACCATTGGGCGGCACTGTTGGGGCAAGCTGGGCCGTGGCGGCTTGGGTCAAACTTATCAGCACCTCGGGGGAGGCCATGGCAAGCACCGCAACACAGGCTGCCGAGCGGGATGACCCGGCGGATTGGCTGCGGTTGATCCGGTCACGCCGGGTGGGGGCGGTGACCTTTCACCGGCTGATGGGCGAGCATGGGTCGGCCCGCGCGGCGCTGCAGGCGCTGCCTGAGCTGGCGCGCGCCGCCGGGGTTGAGGGGTATGAGGTTTGCCCACTGGGCGTAGTGCAAGCTGAGATCAAGGCGGGGCGGGCCTGTGGCGCGCAGCTTTTGCTGTGGGGTGGGCCGGGCTATCCTGCGGGTTTGATGGATTTGGCCGATGCGCCACCGGTGCTTTGGGCGCGGGGCGACACGGGCCTGTTGCAGCGCCCGATGGTGGCGCTGGTGGGCGCGCGCAATGCCTCCTCCTTGGGCCTGCGCATGGCGCGTCGGCTGGCGGAGGGGCTGGGCGCGGCCGGGCAGGTGGTGGTCTCGGGCTTGGCGCGCGGCATCGATGCGGCGGCGCATGAGGCGGCGCTGGCCACGGGAACGGTGGCGGTGATGGCGGGCGGGGTGGATGTGATCTACCCGGAGGAAAACGCTGATCTGGCCGCGCAGATTGCCGCGAAGGGCTGTCTTGTGGCCGAACACCCCCCCGGATTGCAGCCGCAGACCCGGCATTTCCCTTTGCGCAACCGCATCATCTCGGGCCTGTCGCGGGCGGTCGTGGTGGTCGAAGCGGCAGCACGCTCGGGCAGTCTGATCACCGCGCGCGATGCCGCGGATCAGGGGCGTGAGGTCTTGGCGGTGCCGGGCCACCCCTTTGATGCCCGCGCCGCCGGCTGCAATATGCTGTTGCGCGATGGGGCCACATTGGTGCGCCATGTGGACGATGTGACCGAGGCGCTGGGCCTGACGCGGGGCGCGGGGCCACAGACGGGCGCGGCGGACAGGCTTGCGCCTGAGGCGGGTGCCTTGCCGGGCCCTGTGCCACCCCGCCGGTCCTTGGGCGAGATGGCCGATCTGCACGGGCAGATTCTGGCGCGGCTGGGACCAAGCCCTTTGGCCGAGGATCAGCTGATCCGCGATCTGGCGATGCCGCCATCCCTTTTGGCACCCGCGCTCGTATCCTTGGAACTGGAGGGCCGCATTCTGCGCGCGCCCGGAGGGCTTGTGTCGCGCGCTGAATGAGGCTGGGCGATCAGGGGGCGGGCAGGGCCGTGTGCGGCGAATTGCCCCCAAACCTGTCTCCGTGTCGCCATAGCTTCAAGCGCGCAAAGTGAGTATTTGGAAAGGCGCAAGTCCTTGGCCGCTTCGCCGGTTGACAAGCGCGGCACTTGGCCCCCATGGTGCGGCCCCGTCTGCACGCCCCTGCCGAAAGTTCAGTCTCATGCCCGTCGTCGTCGTCGAATCCCCCGCCAAGGCCAAGACGATCAACAAGTATTTGGGGCCGGATTATACGGTTTTGGCCAGCTATGGACATGTGCGCGACCTGCCCGCCAAGGATGGTTCGGTCAACCCCGACGCCGGATTCGACATGACCTGGGAAGTGGCGGCGGACAGCAAAAAGCATGTCCGCGCCATTGCCGAGGCGCTGAAAACCGATGACACGCTGATTTTGGCCACCGACCCTGATCGTGAGGGTGAGGCGATTTCGTGGCACCTGAAAGAGGCGCTGGCGAGTTCGTTGAAGAAGGGCAAGAAGGTGTCGCGCGTGACCTTCAACGCCATCACCAAAGATGCCGTCACCAAAGCGATGAAAGAGCCGCGCGAGATCGATCTGCCGTTGGTTGAGGCTTATCTTGCCCGCCGCGCGCTGGATTATCTGGTGGGCTTTACCCTGTCGCCCGTTCTGTGGCGCAAACTGCCGGGGGCGAAATCGGCCGGTCGGGTGCAATCGGTTTGCCTGCGGTTGATTGTCGAGCGCGAGATGGAGATTGAGGCCTTCCGCGCCCGCGAGTTTTGGACCGTGGCCGCCACGTTCAAGACCCCGCGTGGCCAAGAGTTTGAGGCGCGGCTGACCACGCTTGGCGGCAAGAAGCTCGATAGGTTCGACCTGCCCAGCGACACCGCCGCCGAATTGGCGGTGCAGGCTGTCAACTCGCGCCAGTTTTCGGTGCACAGCGTTGAGGCGAAGCCCGCCACCCGCAACCCCTATGCGCCCTTCATGACCTCGACCCTGCAGCAAGAGGCCAGCCGCAAGTTTGGCTTTGGCGCCAAGGCGACGATGAACGCGGCCCAGCGGCTTTATGAAGCGGGCCTTATCACCTATATGCGGACCGACGGCATCGACATGGCCCCCGAGGCTGTGGCGGCGGCGCGGGCCGAGATTGGCAAGCGTTTTGGCGCTGCCTATGTGCCGGATGCCCCGCGCATCTATAAGAACAAGGCCAAGAACGCCCAAGAGGCGCATGAGTGTATCCGCCCGACCGACATGGCCGCCGATCCCGAAAGCCTGCGTCTGGCTGATGCCGATCAGCGCCGCCTGTATGACCTGATCTGGAAGCGCACGCTGGCCAGCCAAATGGCCGCCGCCCGGATGGAGCGCACCACGGTCGATATCCTGTCGCCCGACGCGCAGGTCGGCTTTCGCGCCACGGGCCAAGTGGTGCAGTTCGACGGTTTCCTCAAGATCTATGACGAGGGCCGCGACGATGAGGAAGAGGACGACGCCCGTCTGCCGCAACTGGCCAATGGCGAGGCGCTGGACAAGCGCAAGGTCCAGCCCGACCAGCATTTCACCCAACCCCCGCCGCGCTATACCGAGGCGACCTTGGTCAAGCGGATGGAGGAATTGGGCATCGGGCGGCCATCGACCTATGCCTCGGTTCTGACCACCATCGTCGACCGCGAATATGTCAAGAAAGACAAGAACCGCCTTTTCCCCGAAGATAAGGGGCGGCTAGTGACGGCCTTTTTGTCGAATTACTTCCACAAATATGTGGAATATGATTTCACCGCCGATCTGGAAACCGAGCTGGACGATGTCTCAGCTGGAGAGCGCGATTACAAGGATGTGCTGACGCGCTTTTGGCGCGATTTCTCGGCCGCGGTGGCCGAAACCGCCGATCTGCGGATCGGTGAGGTCTTGGAAAAGATCGATGAGTTCTTGGCGCCGCATCTTTACCCTTTGCGCGCCGATGGGTCTGATCCGCGGTCTTGCCCCACCTGTGGATCGGGGCGGTTGCATCTGAAAACCGCGCGCTCGGGCGGGGCGTTTATCGGCTGTGGCAATTATCCCGAATGCCGCTATACGCGCCCGATCTCCACTGGGGATGAACAGGGTGCCGTCGATGGCCGCGTTTTGGGGCAAGATGCGGCGGGCAAAGAGATTTCGCTGCGTGCGGGCCGCTTTGGCCCCTATGTCCAGCGCGGTGAGGCGACCGAGGCGCAGCCCAAACCGGACCGGGCCAGCCTGCCCAAGGGCTGGGCGGCTGACGCCCTGACGCTGGAACGCGCGTTGGAGCTTCTCAGCCTGCCGCGCCAGATTGGGCCGCACCCCGACGATGGCCAGATGATCGAGGCCGCGATTGGCCGCTTTGGCCCCTATGTCAAACATGGGACGGTCTACGCCAATATTGCCGAGGTCGAAGAGGTCTTTACCATCGGTATGAACCGGGCGGTTGAGGTTCTGGCGCTGAAGGCGGCGCGCGGGCCGGGGCGCGGCGCGGCGGCTGAACCCTTGCGCGTGTTGGGCGACCATCCTGATGGCGGGCCGGTGCAGGTGATGCCGGGCAAGTTTGGGCCTTATGTCAAATGGGAGAAGGTCAACGCGACCTTGCCCAAAGATCTGACCCCCGAAGCGGTGACGCTGGACGAAGCACTGGCGCTGATCGCCGAAAAGGCGGGCAAGTCGGGCGGCAAGAAAAAGGCCGCGCCGAAGAAGGTCGCAGCCAAGGCTGCGGGGGCGAAAAAGGCCCCAGCCAAAAAAACAGCGGCCAAAAAGCCAGCGGCGAAAAAGCCCGCAGCGAAGAAGGCACCGGCCAAAACGGCAACGGCGGACGAGTAAGCCTGTGACTGCGACGCGCCGGGCGGGCCCTCAGGCCTGTCCGCGCGGGTCCAGCAGCCGCGCCAGAACGTCGGTGGCCTGCACCCTGCCAATCGGCTGACCGTGGTCGGTTACGGTCACATCAGCCGCGCCACCCTTCAGCATCTCCATCAGCACCTTGACCGGGGTATCGGCCGCCACGGCCTCACCGCCGCCGCCCGGCCCCGACACCATCACATCGCGCGCGGTCAGAACGCCCAAGGGGTTCATATGGGCGACAAATTCGGCGACATAGTCGCTGACCGGGTTGGCGATGATTTCGCGTGCGGTGCCGACCTGCACCAGCCGCCCGCCCTCCATCAGGGCAATGCGGTTGCCGATCTTGAAGGCCTCGTCCAGATCATGACTGACGAAAACGATAGTGCGTTTCAGTTTGGTCTGAAGGTCCAGAAGTTCATCTTGCAGCTTGGCGCGGATCAGCGGGTCAAGCGCACTAAAGGGTTCGTCCATCAGCAAAATCGGCGCTTCGGTGGCAAAGGCGCGGGCAAGGCCCACGCGCTGCTGCATGCCGCCTGACAACTCGCCCACCTTACGCTCGGCCCATTGGGTGAGGTTCACCAGTTCCAACTGCTGATCCACCTTGGCGCGGCGCTGAGCGGGCGTTTGGCCCGCCAGCTCCAGTCCAAGGCCGACATTCTCGCGCACACTGCGCCACGGCAAAAGCCCGAATTGCTGGAACACCATGGCAATCGTCGACAGCCGCAATCCGCGCAAGGTTTCGGCGTTGGCGTGCGTCACCGACACCATCTCGTCGCCCGCGCGCACCCGCACCTCGCCGCGCACCACGGGGTTCAGGGCGTTCACGCCCCGCAGAAGCGTCGACTTGCCCGAGCCGGAAAGCCCCATCAGAACAAGGATCTCACCCTCACCCACCGACAGGCTGCAATCATGCACGCCCAAGATCTGGCCGGTTTTCTCTTGGATCTCGCCACGTGACAGCCCTTGGTCCATCATAGGCAGTGCGGCGGCGGGGTTGTCGCCAAAGACGATGGAAACCTTGTCGAATTCAACCGCGTTCATTTGGTTTTCATCCTCAAAGACCGATCCAGAAGAATGGCCACCACCACGATGATGAAGCCCGATTCAAAGCCAAGTGCTGTGTTGACCGAGTTCAGCGCCCGGATCACCGGCACGCCAAGGCCGTTGGCCCCGACAAGCGCCGCGATCACGACCATAGACAGCGACAGCATGATGGTCTGGTTCAGCCCGGCCATGATCTGGGGCAGGGCATAGGGCAGTTCCACCTTCCACAACCGCTGCTTTGGGGTCGCGCCAAAGGCGGTGGCAGCCTCCAAAAGCGCGATGGGGGTTGAGGAGACGCCAAGGTAGGTCAGGCGGATCGGGGCGGGCAGCACGAAGATCACCGTAGCAATCAGACCGGGCACCATGCCAAGGCCGAAGAACACGATGGCGGGGATCAGATAGACAAAGGTCGGCAGCGTCTGCATCAGGTCAAGGACCGGCACCATGGCGGCGTAAAGCCGGGGCCGATGGGCGGCGGCAATGCCAATGGGCACGCCCAGCCCCATGCAGACCACGCAGGCCGACAGGATCAGCGTCAGGCTTTCGGTGGTTTCCTCCCAATAGCCTTGATTGATGATGAACAAAAAGCCCACCAGCACGCCAAGGCAGACCTTCCAAGACCTTTGCAGATACCAAGCCAGCGCCATGAACAGCGCCACAATGACAAGGGGATGGGGCGATTGCAGGCACCATAGGATCGCGTCAATCAGCGCCTCCATCACCGCCGAAATGGCGTCGAACAGGCCGCCCAGATTGTCGCTCATCCAGTCATTGATGGTCTTTGCCACCTTTCCGACCGGGATCTTGTTGTCGGTCAGCCACTCCATGAGCGCCCCCTCCCCCTGTTGGATAGAGAAAGGCCCCCGTCACGCAAGACGGGGGCCTGTCCGTGATTACTGCAGCGCAGCCGCGACAGCAGCCTTAGCGTCGCCGCCGTCTTTGGTGGTCACGCCATCAAGCCAGGGCTCCCAGGTGCCAGCGTTGGCGGCAAGCCAGGTCTTGGCGGCATCACGCGGGTCAGCGCCATCATTCAGGATCGCGCCCATGATCTCGTTCTCCATCTGAAGCGAGAAGACAAGGTTCTGCAACAGCTTGCCCGTGTTCGGGCATTCGGCAGCATAGCCTTTGCGGGTGTTGGTATCCACCACAGCGCCACCAAAGTTCGGGCCGAACACGTCGTCACCGCCCGCGAGGTAGGTCATCTTGAAGTTGGCGTTCATCGGGTGGGGTTCCCAGCCGAGGAAGACGATCGGCTCGCCGGCGTCGTTCTTGTTCTTCACTTCGGCCAGCATCCCGGCTTCCGAGCTTTCCACGACTTCGAACCCGTCCAGACCGAACGGCCCGCCCGAGATCATTTCCAAGATCAGACGGTTGCCGTCATTGCCCGGCTCGATCCCGTAGATCTTGCCTTCCAGCGCGTCCTTGTGGTCCTTGATGTTGTTGAAGTCAGAGATCCCAAGTGCAGCGCCTGCCTCGTTGGTGGCCAGCGTGTACTTCGCGCCTTCCAAGTTGGTGCGGATCACTTCAACGGTGCCTGCGTCGCGGTAGGGCGCAATGTCAGCTTCCATCGTCGGCATCCAGTTGCCGAGGAACACGTCGATATCGCCTTCGGCAAGACCGGTATAGGTCACGGGAACCGACAGAACCTTGGTTTCGGTCTCATAGCCCAAAGCCTCAGCGATCAGGCTGGTGGCGGCGGTGGTCGCGGTGATGTCGGTCCAGCCAACATCCGAGAAGATGATCTTGTCGCAGCCTTCGGCAAAGGCGGAACCGGCAAGGGCGAAGGTCACGGCAGTGCCCAAAAGGGCGGTGCGTGCGGTCTGGCGGAGGGTCATCAGGGGCTCCCTGTTTTTGTTGATTGACGAGTCAATAAACTTCACGCTTTAACGGTTTGGCAAGAAGAATCTTGGAGTCAGACCGAAATGCCCAAAGTTGGCATGGAGCCTATCCGAAAGGCGGCGCTCGTCAAAGCGACGATCGTTGAAATCGGGCGCGCCGGGTCTTTGGATGTGACGGTCAGCCAGATTGCCAAGCGTGCGGGCATGTCGAGCGCGCTGGCGCACCACTATTTCGGCTCAAAAGAAGAGATTTTTCTGGCGGCAATGCGCCATATCCTGTCGCTCTACGGGGCCGAGGTGCGCGGGGCGCTGCATCTGGCAACCGGGCCCGAAGCGCGGCTGAAGGCAATTCTGTGGGCCAGTTTCAGCCCGGCGAACTTCCGGCGCGAGGCGGTGGGGGCTTGGCTGAACTTTTGGGTCTTGGCCCAGACCGTCCCCGAGGCCAAGCGGCTTTTGGCGGTGTATCAAAAGCGGCTGCGGTCGAACCTCCTCGCTGGGTTGCGGCCTTTGGCCGGGGCCAAGGCTGAGCCCATTGCCGAAGGATTGGGCGCTCTGATCGACGGGCTTTATCTGCGCGAAGTTCTGAAATCGGGGTCACCCGATGGCGCAGCGGCGGTGGCCACTGCACTCGACTATCTGAATTCCCAACTTGAAGGACGTGACGCATGAACGCGCAGCCCAAAGCCAGCCATTTCGTGGATGGGGCCTATCTTGAAGACAAGGCCGGGGCGCCGATTGAGGTGATCTATCCCGCCACCGGCGAAGTGATCGCTGTGGTCCATGAGGCGACGCCTGCCGTGGTCGAGGCCGCCTTGGCCAGCGCGACCCGCGCCCAAGCCGCATGGGGCGCGATGCGCCCGGTCGAACGTGCCCGCATCCTGCGCCGTGCGGCGGATATCATTCGCGACCGCAACCCCGAATTGGCGCGCCTAGAAACGCTGGATACCGGCAAGCCCTTGCAGGAAACGCTGGTGGCCGATTGGCCGTCAGGGGCGGATGCGTTGGAGTATTTTGCGGGGCTGGCCCCGACGGTGACGGGTGAGACCATCCCTGTGGGCCGCGACTTCGTCTACACGATTCGCGAGCCTTTGGGGGTTTGTGTGGGCATTGGGGCGTGGAACTATCCCAGCCAGATTGCCTGCTGGAAATCCGCCCCCGCTTTGGCGTTGGGCAATGCGATGGTGTTCAAACCTTCTGAAGTCACCCCTTTGGGCGCGTTGAAACTGGCCGAGATTTTCGTCGAGGCTGGGCTTCCGGCGGGTTTGTTCAACGTGGTGCAGGGGCGTGGCGCAGTGGGAGGGGCCTTGGTGACCGATGCCCGAGTGGCCAAGGTGTCGCTGACCGGATCGGTGCCGACGGGGCAAAAGGTTTATGCCGCCGCCGCCGCAGGGGTCCGCCATGTGACGATGGAATTGGGCGGCAAGTCGCCCTTGGTGGTCTTTGACGATGCATCGGTTGAAGATGCCGTGGGTGCTGCCATGCTGGGCAATTTCTATTCGGCGGGGCAGGTCTGTTCAAACGGCACGCGGGTGTTCGTGCAAAAGGGCATCAAGGCCAAGTTCCTGAAATCCTTGGCCGAACGTGCGGCTAAGATCCAGATGGGCGAACCCTTGGATGAGGCGACCCAGATGGGGCCTTTGGTGTCTGCGGTGCAACTGGACAAGGTCTTGCGCTATATCGACATCGCCAAGGCCGAGGGCGCGACGCTGTTCTGTGGTGGCGGTCGCGCGGCCCCTAACACCGGCTATTTTGTCGAGCCCACCGTCTTTGCCGATGTTACCGACAACATGACCATCGCCCGCGAAGAGGTGTTCGGTCCGGTGATGGCGGTTTTGGACTTCGACACCGAGGAAGAGGTGATCGCGCGGGCCAATGACACTGAATTCGGTCTGGCGGCAGGCGTGTTCACCGCTGACATGACCCGCGCGCATCGGGTCATCGGCCAGTTGCAGGCGGGGACCTGCTGGATCAACGCCTATAACCTGACCCCGGTTGAAGCGCCCTTTGGCGGATCGAAACTGTCGGGTGTGGGCCGTGAAAACGGCCATGCGGCGGTGCACCACTATACCCAAGTGAAAAGTGTCTATGTCGGCATGGGTCCGGTTGAGGCACCTTACTAAGCCATTGGTTACCCGAAGAAACATGGAAACAAGGCCGCCCGGCGGGTGGGAGGGAATGATGCAGGCAGACTATGTGATCATCGGCTCGGGCTCGGCGGGGTCCACGATGGCTTACCGTTTGGGCGAGGCCGGCAAGCGGGTGATCGTGATTGAACAGGGCGGGTCGGATGCCGGCCCCTTCATCCAGATGCCTGCGGCGTTGTCCTATCCGATGAATATGCCGCTTTATGATTGGGGCCTGTCGACGGAACCCGAGCCGCATTTGGGCGGGCGGCGGTTGGTGACGCCGCGTGGTAAGGTGATTGGTGGCTCCTCCAGCATCAACGGCATGGTCTATGTGCGCGGCCATGCGCGTGACTATGACACCTGGGAGCGCATGGGCGCGCAGGGCTGGTCCTATGCCGATGTGCTGCCCTATTTTCAGCGCATGGAAAACTGGCACGGCGGCGAGGATGCCGGTCCGGCGGGCGAGCAGGGCTATCGCGGCACCGATGGGCCGCTGTACATCACGCGGGGACCGCGCAACAATCCCTTGTTCAACGCCTTTATTCAGGCGGGCGAGCAGGCCGGATACCAGATGACCGGCGATTACAACGGCCAGCGCCAAGAGGGCTTTGGCGCGATGGAGGCGACGATCTGGAAGGGCAAGCGCTGGTCGGCGGCCAGCGCCTATCTGCGCCCGGCCATGGCCAAGGGGAATGTGGAACTGGTGCGCGGCTTTGCCCGCAAGGTGGTCATTGAAAATGGCCGCGCCGTGGGGGTTGAGATTGCGCGCGGCGACAAGATCGAGGTGATCCGCGCGACGGCTGAGGTGATCGTTGCTGCCTCGGCGATCAACTCGCCCAAGCTCTTGATGTTGTCAGGGATTGGCGATGCGGCGCATCTGAAGGATCACGGGATTGACGTCGTGGCGCACCGCCCCGGTGTGGGGGCGAACCTGCAGGACCATCTTGAGGTCTACATGCAGTATCAGGCCGCCCAGCCGATAACGCTTTACAAATACTGGAACATTTGGGGCAAGGCGCTGATCGGGGCGCAGTGGCTTTTGACCAAGAAGGGCCTTGGCGCGTCCAACCAGTTTGAGGCCTGTGGCTTTATCCGGTCGGATAAGGGCGTGGAATATCCCGACATCCAGTATCACTTCCTGCCGATTGCCGTGCGTTATGACGGGCAGGCCGTGGCCGGGGGGCATGGGTTTCAGGTGCACACCGGGCCGATGCGCGCCAAGTCGCGCGGGGCGGTTACCTTGCGGTCGGCCGACCCGATGTCGGTGCCGAAAATCCAGTTCAACTATATGTCGGACCCGCGGGATTGGCAGGATTTCCGCAAGGTCATTCGCCTGACGCGCGAGATTTTTGAGCAGCCCGCCATCGCGCCCTATGTCAAATCGACGATCCAGCCCGGCCTTGATCTGCAAAGCGATGCCGAGTTGGACGCCTTTGTGCGTGACCATGCCGAAAGCGCTTATCACCCTTGCGGCACCTGCCGGATGGGGGCGGCGGATGATCCGTTGGCGGTGGTGGACCCGGAATGCCGTGTGATCGGGGTTGAAGGTCTGCGGGTGGCCGACAGCTCGATCTTCCCGCAGGTGACCAATGGCAACCTGAACGGACCGTCGATCATGACGGGTGAAAAGGCGTCGGATCATATCCTTGGCCGTCGTTTGCCACGGTCAAACCTTGGGCCGGTGATGTCGCAGAATTGGCAGACCAGCCAGCGCTGAAAAACGTGGCGGATTGATCCGTGTCAAAGCTCTTCTGCCAGGCCTCGCTAGACTGGGGCCTGACACGAAGAAGGAGACACCCATGTCACATACGCCGCACGCGCTTGCCCTTGAGTTCCCTGATAAGGTCAACAAGATCAGTGCCTTGAAGGGGGCGGATGCCCATTTTGCCAAACTGGTGGCCGAGTATGACGCGGTGAATGAGCAGGTGCATCGCGCCGAAAAGCGGATTGATCTGATCTCTGAGGAGGATGAGGAGCATCTGCGCAAGAAGCGGACGCATCTGAAGGATCATATCTGGCAGCACCTGAAGTGATCAGGGCCTAAGTTGACCGGAACAGGGGGCCTTTTGGCCCCCTTTTTAGTCAGCAATATCATAGGGTAAGAGGCCGCGTCGGTCGGGGTCGACGCGCAGCCGCCGCTCCAGCGGGGGGACCGAGCGTTGGTGGCAATCGTGCCGCTCGCAGATGCGGCAGGAGATGCCGATGGGCTCAAACCGGCCCTTCAGGTCCAACCCGTCGGAGTAGACGAGGCTTGCGGCATGGGTGATCTCGCAGCCCAAGGAAATGGCATAGCGGCGCACCGGGGCAAGAAAGGCCCCGCCAGGTTTCGAGACATCGCGCGACAGGCAGAGATAGCGCACGCCGTCCGGGGTTTCGGCCAGTTGGCGCAGGAAATGGCCCGGGGTTTCAAAGGCGCGGTGGGCGTTCCACAGCGGGCAAGCGCCGCCGAAGCGGGCGAATTGCAGGCGGGTGGCGGAATGGCGTTTGGTGATGGTGCCCGCTTGGTCAACGCGGACGAAGAAGAAGGGGATGCCCTTGGCGCCGGGGCGTTGCAGGGTGGAAAGCCGGTGCGCGACCTGTTCGATGGAGGCGCCGAAGATATCGGCCAGACGTTCCAGATCATGCCGGGTTTTCTGGGCGGTTTCCAGAAAGGCGCGATAGGGCATCAGGGCCGCGCCGGCAAAGTAATTGGCAAGGCCGATCTTGGCGATGTCGCGGGCCTCGGGCGTGGTGAAGCGGGCGAGGTCGAGGGTGGCCTCGAGAAGCTCATTCTGGGTTTGCAGCGCGACCTGATAGAGAAGCTGGAAGCGCTGGGTGGGGGCTGCGGCGCGGGCGGAAAGTTCCAGCCGCCGCGCGGTGGGGTCAAACTGGCGCAGGGGGCCAGTGTCGGAAAATTGCACATCGAGGCCGCGCTTCCGCAGGGCCTCGGTGGCGGTAATTAGCACGTCTTTTCCGGGGCCTGCGCCGGTTGCGAAATGTTCGGCGGCCCGGTCGATGGCATCGACGTAATTGTCGCAATAGTGAAAGAAATCACGGACTTCTTCCCAAGGGCTGGCGCGCAGACCGGCATCATCGCGCCCCAAAGCCTCATCCAATGAGGCAAGCCGTTCGTGGCTTTGGCGGTAGGCGCGGTGCAGGTCAAGGAAGGCGCGGGCAAGGGCAGGGGCGTTGGAGGCGGCCAAGCGCAGGTCGGCCAAGGGTGGGGCGGATTTGGCGAAAACCGGATCGGCCAGCGCCTCACGCATGTCGGAGACCAGACGCTCACCTTCCCCCACGGTGAGTTCGGTGACATCCAGCCCAAACTCTTGCGCCAAGGCCAGCACGACCGAGGCCGAGACGGGGCGGTGGTTGTTTTCCATCTGGTTGAGATAGGGCAGGGAGACGCCGAGCTTGTCGGAAAAGATCCGCTGCGTCAGGCCAAGGCGGCTGCGCAATTCGCGCAGCTTGGCCCCGGCATAGAGTTTCTGTGTGGCCATGCGCGCCCCCATTTGCAAAGCCTAAAGTGGCTTTGCAAACCGCAGGCGTCAAGGGCCTGTCAGGTCGCCAGCCCCAGCGCGCGGGCGCGGCGGATCACCAGCAGGATCGAGGCGACCGAGCCGACCGAGGAGATCAGCATCAACAGGATCAGCGGCATCTCGCTGGACCCCGGCCCCAAGAGCCACCCGGCGAGTGCGGCCAAGCCCGCGCCGCCGCCGATCATGATCGCGCCACCCAAACCCGAGGCGGTGCCCGCGAGTTCGGGGCGCACCGAGAGGATGCCCGCATTGGCATTGGGCAGGGCCAGCCCGTTGCCGATGCCCATGGGAACGGTGAGGGCAAAGAAGACGATGGGACCAGATAACCCGGCAAGCGTTAACAAGGTGAGAACTGTTAGCCCGCCCGTGGTGGTCAGCGTGCCCAGAAGGATCATCCGGTTCAGCCCCAGCCGCACCGAATAGCGACCGGCGAGGAAGTTGCCGATCAGATAGCCGATGGCGGTCAGCGCGAAGAGCAGGCCGATTTCCTGCGAGGACAGGGCAAAAACCTCGGTCCCGACATAGGGCGCGCCGCCGAGATAGGCGAAAAAGCAGCCCGAGGAGAAGGCGGCGGCCATGCAGTAGCCCCAGAACCGGCGCGAGGCGAGAAGGCCCGGGTATTGCCGGACTTGGGCGGCAAAGCTGGTGTCTTTAAGCGTGGCGGTTTCGCCGAGATCAGCCCAGACGAGCGCCGTCACCCCCAAGCCTACCAGCAAAAGCAGGGCGAAATTGGCCTGCCAACCAAAGGCGGCATCCAGATAGCCGCCAATCGCCGGGCCGATCATGGGCACAAGGCTCATCCCCATGGTGACATAGCCGATCATCGAGGCGGCCTCGGCATCGGGCACCATGTCGCGGACGATGGCGCGGGAGAGGACCATGCCGGCGGCGATTACCGCCTGGGCCATGCGGAAGAAGAGGAAGGTTTCGGCGTTGGGGGCCAAGAGCGTGCCGAGGGTGGCCAGAAGGAACAGAACCAGCGACCCCAGCACCACCTTGCGCCGCCCATAGCGGTCAGAGATGGGGCCGATCACAATCTGTAGGGCGGCTGAGAGGGCGAGGTAGAGCGCGACCGACAGCTGCATCAGGGCGTAGGGCACCTCGAACCACTTGGCCATGCCCGGCAGCGAGGGCAGGAAGATGTTCATCGTCAGCGCCGACAATCCGGCCAGCAGCACAAGCGTGATGACATGGGGGGGCGTGGTGCGGTTCAGGAATTTGACGGTGGTGCGCATGGGGTAGCGCTACGCCTGTGCAGCGGGGGAGTCTAGGGGTCAGGGGCCTTGTCACGCCCATTTGTGGAAGATGAAAAACGCCCCGGCAGCGATGAAACCAAAGCCGACAAGGTGGTTCCACGACAGGGGCTCTTTCAGGTAGGTCACGGAAAACACGGCGAAAACTGTGAGGGTGATGACTTCTTGAATGGTCTTTAACTCGGCCGCCGAGAAGTGGCCGTGGCCGATGCGGTTGGCGGGCACCATCAGGGTGTATTCAAAAAAAGCGATGCCCCATGAGATGAAGATCACGGTCACAAGGCTGGTGGTTTTGAACTTGAGATGACCATACCAAGCGAAGGTCATGAAGATGTTGGAGGCCAGCAAGAGGCCGATTGTGACGACGGGGACGGGCAGGGACATGGCGGCTCCTGTGGCGGTTTGGGGCCGTTATAGGGGGGCCGTAAGGGCGGGAAAAGGCGTCGGGTTTCTGTCTGGTCTGCGTCTGGCGGGTGTATGGCATCTGTCCCGACATACGGCCCCGCTTGGGGCCGGCACCGGAGGCGGAAGCTGTCGCGGAAGTTTGCAGGTTTGCAATTAGCAAAATATGATCTGCCAATGCTATGCAAATTTACCGATTTGCCCTTTGTTCCGCCCGACCTCGCCGATATGGTGCCAGCGATTTTGGGGAGGCCTGCCATGAAAGACATTCTGGACCAGTTGGAACAACGCCGTGCCGTCGCCCGTCAGGGCGGGGGGCAGCGCCGGGTGGATGCCCAGCACGCCAAGGGCAAGCTGACGGCGCGCGAGCGGATCGAGCTTTTGCTGGACGAGGGATCGTTCGAAGAGTTCGACATGTTCGTCACCCATCGCTGCATTGATTTCGGCATGGAGGCGGAGAAGCCCGCCGGGGATGGCGTGGTGACCGGCTGGGGCACGGTGAATGGCCGTCAGGTCTATGTGTTCAGTCAAGACTTCACCGTGATGGGTGGGTCGGTGTCGGAAACCCACGGCGCCAAGATCTGCAAGATCATGGATCTGGCCATTCAGAACGGCGCGCCGGTGATCGGGATCAACGATTCCGGTGGTGCGCGTATTCAGGAGGGTGTTGCCTCGCTCGCCGCCTATGGTGAGGTGTTCCAGCGCAACATCATGGCCTCGGGCGTGGTGCCGCAGATTTCGCTGATCATGGGGCCTTGTGCGGGTGGTGCGGTCTATTCGCCCGCGATGACCGACTTTATCTTTATGGTCAAAGACAGCTCTTATATGTTTGTGACCGGGCCTGACGTGGTGAAAACCGTCACGAACGAGGTGGTGACGGCGGAAGAGCTGGGCGGGGCCTCGACCCACACCCGCAAATCGAGCGTGGCCGATGGCGCGTTTGAAAACGATGTTGAGGCGCTGGCTGAAGCGCGCCGTCTGATTGACTTCCTGCCCTTGAACAACCGCGAAAAGGCGCCGACCCGGCCCTTCTTTGATGATCCGGCGCGGATTGAGACGAGCCTTGATACCTTGGTGCCAGACAATCCGAACCAGCCCTATGACATGAAGGAACTGATCCTGAAGATCGCCGATGAGGGCGATTTCTTTGAGATCCAGAAGGAATTTGCCGCCAATATCATCACCGGCTTTGTCCGTTTGGAAGGGCAGACCGTGGGGGTTGTGGCCAACCAGCCGATGGTGTTGGCCGGCTGTCTGGACATTGACGCAAGCCGCAAGGCCGCGCGGTTTGTGCGGTTCTGCGATGCGTTTGAAATTCCGATCCTGACGCTGGTGGACGTGCCCGGCTTCCTGCCCGGCACGGGGCAGGAATATGGCGGGGTTATCAAGCACGGGGCGAAGCTCTTGTTCGCTTACGGCGAGGCGACGGTGCCGAAGGTCACGGTGCTGACCCGCAAGACCTATGGCGGTGCCTATGTTGTGATGGCGTCCAAGCACCTGCGGGCGGATTTCAACTATGCCTGGCCCACCGCTGAAGTGGCGGTGATGGGGGCCAAGGGGGCGACCGAGATAATCCATCGCGGCAAGTCGCCTGAGGAGATTGCACGTCTGACCAAGGAATATGAAGACCGCTTTGCCAACCCGTTTGTGGCGGCAGAAAAGGGCTTTATCGACGAGGTGATCATGCCCCAGTCCACCCGCCGCCGTGTGGCCCGTGCTTTTGCGTCCCTGCGCAACAAAAAGCAGGTCACCCCGTGGAAAAAGCACGACAATATTCCGCTGTAAGGGTTTGGTGACGTGGGGGAGACTGGGCAGCCATGGCAGGTGCAGGCGCAGGGCGGACGATCCGTTCCCGGCGACGGTGCGGCTATTGAACTGCCTTCCGGGCAATCTGTGACGCTGGTGGAAACCATCTGGAACACGCCGGGCCCGCAAGGTCTGGCGACGCGGTTTCGCTTTCTGGCCCCCGAGATCAACCCCGAGACGGGATCGGTCGATTTTCTGGCCGCCGCCGATGATATCGCGTGGCTGTGCCAGAATTTTGCCCTGTCGCGGGTGACGGATGCAGGGCCGATCGCCAGCCAGATCATCATCTCGCTGGAAGATCGCCCGGTGCCCTTTGGCGAGGCCGATCCTGACGCGCTGCAGTATTTCGAGGCCTTCCGGGTTGAGAACGGCGCCTGCATCTGGGAGGTGTTTTAATGGGGTCGCTATATCTTGTGGCGAGAGCGGCCTTTGTGGCGGGGCGTGATGCGGTCCTGCCACATTTGGCGCGATTCTCCGAATCTTCGTGTCAATTCTTGGCTTTGTCGACTAATGTTCATGCAGGCCGAACCCAAGCGGTCTGTACCTCTAGAAGGGGGCCGGCATGTTGCGAGGCCCTCCAAGAACATAGGAGTCGAGGATGTCGAGCACTAAGATTATTCTGTCGCTGGTCATGGTTGCCTTCGTGGCAGCTTGCGCCGGTCATGCCAAAGAAGACGTCGTCTATGTGGACGAACCGGTCACGGTCGAGCCGACCTACACCGGCAAGTACAACTAAGACAATCGGGCGGGCCAAAGGGGCGATCGCGCCCCGGCCCGCCCTTTTTCTGTCTGGCGACCCGGCAAGCGGTCGCCTGTCTGGCGTTGCGCAGTTTGTGCTTGGCGTGAAGCGGCGCTATGGTGAGGCTCTTGAAACCATTTTTGTTTGGAGATTCTCATGCGGACGTCTGCCCTCATTGCCCTTATGGCCCTTGCAACCCTCGCTGCCTGCGCGCAGCCCGCACCTGAGCCTGAGCCGATGCCCGTCACAATCGAGCCCGCGCCGACCGGCAAGTACGGCTCGTAACAATCCGGAACGGGCGTGCCGGGGTAACCGGCCTGCGCCCGTTCCCACCCTGCGCGCCCCACAACTTGAGGTGCGCCCATGCTGAAGCATCGCGGCTTTCCCAGTCGCCTGACCGGCACTGATTTCCAGTTCACAATCCGTCGTGCCAACGTTAAGGAAGGCGCGACCAAGATCATCAAGCGCGAGCGGTTCAAGGACCGCAAAGCGCCGGATCGCGCGGCCGATCGGGCCTTTATGGCGGCGCTTTGGGCGTGCTTTGGCGAAGAGCCGTTTGAGCGGGGCAATCTGGATGCTGGGCGGCTGTCGTGGCTGTTTGGCCGCGAAGTGGTGCCCGCCGAGGACCCGTTCAACCCCGCCTCGTATGACGCGATGCTGCGCATTGACCTCAAGCGTGCCGAGGCTGCGTTCCCCGAGGTGTTTGCCCCGGATGCCGCCCCCGTCCTGTGGGACGATGAGGACGAGGACGAATAGGCATGAATCCGCGCAAGCCCTTGTGTTGCTGGCAGTTTTTCGCGCAAGCCTTGGCTTGTGCGAAATCAGGGTTTGCGTCGACTCGGGTGGGTCTGCACGATGAAGGTCTGGCCATGCCTGCGGGTTTGGCCTTTGGCCCGGCCGATTTGGCCCGCCATGTGATCCACTGTGACCCTTTCCCAAACACCTGGCCCAGCCCCTTCGGGGTTGGGCCGCTTTTGGCGCGGGGCACTGTGGGCCTGCCGTTTGGGCGAAACTCTGCCCATCGGGCCGGGGCTCCTGCCCGGGGTCACGGGATTTTGCCTTTTGTTTCGATGGCCTGCGCGTTAGAATCTGGTGACATAACAACACCATTTCGAGGCACAACATCATGCGGAAACTCATCGCTCTTCTTATCATCGCAACGCCGCTCGCGGGCTGTATGCAAGACCCCTTGTCTCGCGGCATTGCCGGGGGCGTTCTTGGCGCAGCTATTGGCGACGCAACTGACCAGAACATGGTTGCTGCGACTGCCATTGGAGCTGGGCTCGGTGCTGGCTCATGCATGCTTGGTGGTACGCTCAGCTGCAATTAACCTGACCGCCCGCACGGCGGTTATCACCATCACACCGGCCATCCATGGGGATATCCCCCGTGGGTGGCCTTTTCATTTCCGGCCTGTAAGGGCCGTGCTGACCTGAGGGAGAGACCGATGTTCCAGAAAATCCTGATCGCCAACCGGGGCGAAATTGCCTGCCGCGTCATCAAAACGGCCCGCAAGATGGGGATCAAGACGGTTGCGGTCTATTCCGACGCCGACCGCAACGCGCTGCATGTGTCGATGGCCGATGAGGCGGTGCATATCGGCCCGGCTCCGGCGAACCAGTCTTATATCGTGATCGACAAGATCATGGACGCCATTGCCAAGACTGGCGCGCAGGCGGTGCATCCGGGCTATGGGTTCTTGTCGGAGAACATGAACTTTGCCGCCGCCTTGGAAAAGGCGGGTGTGGTGTTCGTCGGCCCGCCGAGCCCGGCGATTGAGGCGATGGGGGACAAGATTACGTCCAAGAAGATCGCCCAAGAGGCAGGTGTGTCGACGGTTCCGGGCTATATGGGCCTGATTGCCGATGCTGATGAGGCGGTGAAAATCTCGGGTCAGATCGGCTATCCGGTGATGATCAAGGCCAGCGCCGGGGGCGGTGGCAAGGGCATGCGGATTGCGTGGAACGACCAAGAGGCGCGCGAGGGCTTCCAGTCGTCGAAGAACGAGGCGGCGGCAAGCTTTGGCGATGACCGGATTTTCATTGAGAAATTCGTCACGCAGCCGCGCCACATCGAAATTCAGGTGCTGGCCGACAAGCACGGCAACTGCGTTTATCTGCATGAGCGGGAATGCTCGATCCAGCGCCGGAACCAGAAGGTGATTGAAGAGGCGCCCTCGCCCTTCTTGGATGAGGCGACGCGCAAGGCGATGGGCGAGCAGGCCTGCGCTTTGGCCAAGGCCGTTGGCTATACCAGTGCTGGTACGGTGGAATTCATCGTGGATGGCAACCGCAATTTCTATTTCCTTGAGATGAACACCCGTTTGCAGGTGGAACATCCGGTGACCGAGCTGATCACCGGGGTCGATCTGGTCGAGCAGATGATCCGCGTGGCGAATGGCGAGCCGCTGCCCTTCAAACAGGAAGATCTGAAGATCAACGGTTGGGCGATGGAAAGCCGTTTGTATGCGGAAGACCCCTATCGCAACTTCCTGCCCTCAATTGGCCGTCTGACCCGCTATCGTCCGCCCGTTGAGGGGACGACCGAGCGGGGCGGGATCGTGCGCAATGATACCGGCGTCTATGAGGGCGGCGAGATCAGCATGTATTACGACCCGATGATCGCCAAGCTGTGCACCTGGGCGCCGACCCGGGCCGAGGCGATCAACGAGATGCGTCTGGCCTTGGACACGTTTGAGGTGGAGGGCATTGGCCACAACCTGCCCTTCGTGGGCGCCGTGATGGACCATCCGCGCTTCCAGTCGGGCAATATCACCACGGCCTTTATCGCCGAGGAGTATCCCGAGGGCTTCCAAGGGGCGACCTTGGGCGGTGACATTCTGGCGCAGGTTGCGGCTTCGGCGGCGGCGATGAACCGGGTTGCGGAAATTCGCCGCACCAAGGTGTCGGGCACCATGGACAACCACGAGCGCCGGGTGGGCGATGATTGGGTTGTGACGCTGCAAGGCGTTGAACATGTGGTGAAAATCGCCGCCGATCATGGTGGATCAACCGTGAGCTTTGCCGATGGCAGCACGCGGCGGGTGACCTCGGACTGGACGCCGGGCCAGCCTTTGGCGCGGGTGATGGTGGATGGCACGCCTTTGGTGATGAAGGTGGGCAAAATCTCGGGCGGGTTCCGGTTGCGGCTGCGGGGCGCGGATTTGAAGGTGCATGTCCGCACCCCGCGTCAGGCGGCTTTGGCCAAGCTGATGCTGGAAAAACTGCCGCCGGATACGTCGAAGTTCCTTTTGTGCCCGATGCCCGGCCTTGTGACCAAGATCATGGTCGAGGTGGGCGACGAGGTGCAGGAAGGTCAGGCCTTGGCCACGGTTGAGGCGATGAAGATGGAAAACATCTTGAAGGCCGAGCGTAAGGGCGTGGTGCGCGCTGTGAAGGCGGCGGCCGGGTCGAGCCTGAAGGTCGACGAAGTGATCATGGAGTTCGAATAAGGTGCCAATGCTGGCGGCAAACATGCAGACCGGGGCGGGGGCCGATGGCCCCCGGCAGGCTCAGCGACCGCTGGGCTGGCGTTCCAGCATCTCTTGCCGCCGCAACGGAAACTTGTCGATGGCCGCCACAATCTCGCGCACGTCCCACGGCAGCGGTTTGCGGATGACGGGCTTGAGGTCTTTTTCCATCAGCACAAGGCTGAACCCGCGCGGGCGCAGCTTTTGCCGGATGGCCGACTTTGCCGCCGGATCGGTGTCGACGATCACCACCACATCGCGCTGGTCCAGCGCGGGCAGGTCGCGTTCGATCAGTTGCATCTGGCGGATGAAGGTGGGGTCGGCCGGGCTGTCGGCAAAGACGACGACGGGGCGGCGCAGGAACATCAGCTCGTCCAGCATCACGTCGGCGGCGGCGATCTGGCCAACAGCAGGGTTTTCCTGCGCGGCTGGTTCGACGGGCGCGGGGGCGTTTTCGGCCCAGAGCGGGACGGGGACGAGCAACAATAGAACAAGGGTGTACAGCGTTTTCATGGCACCTCCACCCCAGATATAGGCGCGGGCTGCGCCAATACCAATGTGAATTGCGGGCTGCCCATGCCCGCCAGACCGAAGGAAGACCACGATGACCGAAGATCTGAACGCATGGCGCGCGCTGGCGACCAAGGAATTGAAGGGCGCGGACCCCGAAAGCCTGAGCTGGCACACGCTGGAAGGGATTAAGGTCAAGCCGCTTTACACCGCCGCCGATGTGGCGGGCTTGCCGCAGATGGGCGAGGTGCCCGGGATCGCGCCGTTCACGCGCGGCGTGAAGGCGACGATGTATGCGGGGCGTCCGTGGACGATCCGGCAATATGCCGGGTTCTCAACGGCGGAGGAATCCAACGCCTTTTACCGCAAGGCGCTTGCGGCGGGGCAGCAGGGCGTTTCGGTGGCTTTCGATCTGGCGACGCACCGTGGCTATGACAGCGACCACCCGCGCGTGGTGGGCGATGTCGGCAAGGCGGGCGTGGCGATTGATAGCGTTGAGGATATGAAGATCCTGTTCAACGGCATTCCCTTGGACAAGGTCAGCGTATCGATGACGATGAACGGCGCGGTCATTCCGATCCTCGCCAATTTTATCGTCACGGGCGAAGAGCAGGGCGTGGACCGCGCCGCCCTGTCGGGGACCATTCAGAATGACATTCTGAAAGAGTTCATGGTGCGCAACACCTATATTTATCCGCCCGAACCCTCGATGCGGATCATCGCGGATATCATCGAGTTTACCAGCGCGGAGATGCCGAAGTTCAACTCGATTTCGATTTCCGGCTATCACATGCAGGAAGCCGGGGCGAACCTTGTGCAGGAGCTGGCCTTTACGCTGGCGGATGGGCGCGAATATGTGCGCGCGGCGATTGCGCGGGGCATGAATGTGGATGATTTCGCAGGGCGCCTGTCGTTCTTTTTCGCCATTGGCATGAATTTCTTTATGGAAACGGCCAAGCTGCGGGCGGCGCGCATGCTGTGGACCCGCATCATGCAGGAGTTCAATCCGCAAAAGACGGGCAGCATGATGCTGCGGACGCATTGCCAGACCTCGGGCGTGTCGTTGCAAGAGCAAGACCCCTATAACAACGTGATCCGCACCGCCTATGAGGCGATGGCGGCGGCGCTGGGCGGCACCCAGTCGTTGCACACCAACGCGCTGGATGAGGCGATTGCCCTGCCGACCGAGTTTGCGGCGCGTATTGCCCGCAATACCCAGCTGATCTTGCAGGAAGAAACCGGGATCACCCATGTGATCGATCCGCTTGCAGGGTCGTACTATGTGGAAAGCCTGACGCATGAGCTGGCTGAGAAGGCTTGGGCTTTGATCGAAGAGGTCGAGGCGATGGGGGGCATGACCAAGGCGGTGGCTTCCGGCATGCCGAAGCTGCGGATTGAAGAGTCCGCGGCGCGGCGGCAGGCGGCGATTGACCGGGGCGATGAGGTGATTGTCGGGGTCAACAAGTACAAGCTGGCCAAGCAGGACCCGATCGACATTCTGGACATCGACAACGTCGCTGTGCGCGAGGCGCAGGTGGCGCGGTTGAAAACCACGCGGGCCGGGCGGGATGAGGCCCGGTGTCAGGCCGCGCTGGCCGAACTGACCCGCCGGGCCGAGGCCGGTGGCAACCTTCTGGAAGCGGCTGTTGAAGCCGCGCGTGCCCGTGCATCGGTTGGGGAGATTTCGGACGCTATGGAAAAGATCTTTGGTCGCCATCGTGCGGAAGTCAAAACGCTGGCTGGGGTTTATGGCGCGGCCTATGAGGGCGACGCCGGGTTTGAGGCCATTCAGCGCGATGTTGAGGCCTTTGCCGAGGAAGAAGGCCGCCGCCCGCGCATGCTGGTGGTGAAGATGGGGCAAGATGGACACGACCGTGGGGCCAAGGTGATTGCCACGGCCTTTGCCGATATCGGGTTTGATGTGGACGTTGGCCCCCTGTTCCAGACCCCGGAGGAGGCCGCACAAGATGCGATCGACAATGACGTACATGTCATTGGGATTTCATCTCAGGCGGCGGGTCACAAGACCCTTGCGCCCAAGCTGATCGAGGCGCTGCGCGAAAAGGGCGCAGGGGATATTCTGGTGATCTGTGGCGGGGTTATTCCGCAGCAGGACTATGATTTCCTGATGGGTGCCGGTGTGAAGGCGATTTTTGGCCCCGGCACCAATATTCCGGATGCGGCACGCAACATTCTTGGGCTGATCCGCGCCGCGCGGGCCTGAGGTTCGGCTGCCCCCCACCCCCAGCCCCTCCCCACGAGGGGGAGGGGAGGGACGGGGTTTGAACGGGTGCGATGGGTGATATGAGGTAGGCTCCCTCCCCCCTTTGTGGGGGAGGGATGGGGTGGGGGGCTTAGGCGGTGGTCCCCGCCGTTGCCCCCGCTGCATGGCCTTGGGTCGCGCGCTTGAGCACGAGATACCCCACCACCGCCGAGAGCACCGAGCCGGTCATCACGCCCAGACGCACCATGTTCATCATCGCATCGCCCTCAAAGCTGAGTGAGCCGATGAAGAGGGACATTGTAAAGCCGATCCCGGCGAGCATCGAGATGCCCCAGACCATCATCCAGTTGGCGCCATGCGGCAGTTTGGCGATGCCGCTTTTGACCAGAAGCCAGGTCGCGCCAAAGACGCCGATCTGCTTGCCGATGAAGAGGCCCGCCGCGATGCCAAGGGGCAGGGGCGACAGGAAATCCGACATCGAGATGCCCGACAGGTCGATCCCGGCATTGGCAAGCGCGAAGATCGGCGCGATGCCGTAGATCACATAGGGGTGCAGGTTGTGTTCCAGCGAATGGAGCGGCGATTTGCCGAAACGGTCCTTCAAGGGGATCGTAAAGGCGGTGACAACGCCGGCCACCGTGGGGTGGATGCCCGATTTCAGCACAAAGAACCACATGATCGCGCCCAGAAGCATGAAGGGCGCAATGCGGTGCGTGCCGCGCAGGTTCAGCGCGATGAGGCCCGCCAGCGGCACGAGGGCCATGCCAAGATAGCCGGTGTCAACGCCAGAGCCGTAGAAGAGTGCGATGATCAGGATGGCGCCCATGTCATCAAGGATGGCCAGCGTCAGCAGGAAGATCTTGAGCGAGGAGGGGATGCGCTTGCCCAAAAGCGCCAGCACGCCCACGGCAAAGGCGATGTCGGTCGCCGCCGGAATGGCCCAGCCCGAGGTCAGTTCAGGGTTGCCTGCAGTCAAGAGCAGGAACACCGCCATCGGGGCCAACATGCCGCCAAGCGCGGCTATGCCGGGCAGCATCACATCACGCGGGTTCTTCAGGCGGCCTTCGACCATCTCGCGCTTTAATTCAAGCCCGATGAGGAAGAAGAACATGGCCATCAGGCCGTCATTGATCCACAAAAGGAGCGGTTTGGTGAGCCCGACATCGTTGATCAGAAGCGAGACTTTGGTGTTGAGAAAGCCGTAATAGGCCCCGGACAGCCCGGTGTTGGCGAAGATCAGCGCCAGCACGGCGGCGAGGATCATCAGAACGCCAGCAAAGGCCTCGTGTTGGATCAGGCGGGTAAGGGCATTGCCGCCCGGTGTGGGATTGGCCATGGTCTGGCTCCTCGTGTCAAAGGGGTCAGAGGTCAACCTGGGGGGCTGTATCCTCGGGTGTGGTGGGGAAGGGTGGCGGGGCCGGGGCATCGGGTTTGCGCCGAATCAGGATGTCGCCGTTTTCAAGCCGTTCGGGGGCTTGGTAATTGGTCAGATCATCCACCAGCGCCAAAAGCTCCAGCAGGCGGGGTTGCAGGTCTTTGAGGGAAGGTTCCAGATCGGAGAGGGCTTTGCCCATCTCGTCCAGCGTTGGTTCCATCTCGGACATCAGCCCCTTGAGCAGTAGCTTGGCCCCTTCTTCCATGAGACTGAACCCCTCTTCCACCTCGTCAGGGGTGGAGGGGTCCTGCGCCCATGCGGGCGCGGCACATAGGCAAAGGGCGACAACCAGATGCTTCATCCGTGGGATATGGGAAGCGGAAAGGCCGTTTTCAATTGATTTCAAGGTCAATTGTCACAGGAAAATGGTCCGATGCCGTTAAAAGCGCGTCGCGCAATTCGGGAATGGCCATGACGGCGGGGTCATTGAACGGATGCCAGATGCGCCAATCGGGGGCGCGGGCGGCCAGATCGGGTGAGACCATGATAAAATCGAGGAGCGCCTCGAAGTACCGCTTTTGGGGCGCAAGCCAAAACCGGGCCGTGGTGGGCGAGATCCCGGTCTTTTGGGCCAGCGCCATATGGGCATGCGGATCATAAAGATGCATCTCGGCACCCGAGTTTAAGCCCAAGACGATTTCGACGCCGGAATGGCCAAAAAGCTTTTCATATTCGTCGAGACCCGGACCATCGTTGAGATCTCCCAGCACGATCACGCTGGCTCCGGCGGCAAGATGGCCGTCAATGCGGCGGCGCAGCCATTGGCATTCGGCCAGTTGCTTGCGGCGGTTCTCTATGGAAATGCGGATGAATTGCGCCTGTGGCATTTGGCCATGCGGGGCTTTCGATTTGGCATGCACGCCGATGAGCCGCAGCGGCGTGCCATCAGCCGTGATCGCCAGCTCAAGCGGTGGTTTGGAAAACCGGATCTGTTCGGCGACCCCGTCGAGATCAAGATCGGCGCGCAGCATGGTGTCAAAGCGCGGGGCGCCCGGTGCACCACCGGCAAGGGCGGGCTCGCCCATCGGTTCGTGGCGGGCGGCGATGCGGTCGGGGTCGTAGAGAAAGGCGATTTCCTGTTCCGTTTCAGAGGCAAAGCCATGCACCGCCTTGCGGGTGCGCAGGCCGAGATGGCGCGCGAAACCTTCAAGCGCCTTGACGGTGGAGCGTTTGGAGCCTTGGTCGGGGCCTTCGATGATCATCACACCATCGGCGTTCATGGCGGTCAGAACGATGGCAATCGCGCCCAGCTGGTCGGCGCGGGTGGTTTGATAGCGGGCGGACAGCTCGCGGTCTTCCAGCAGCCTGCCGCGGTCGTCAAAGAGCGCGTTGAACCATTCGATGTTGTAAGTCGCAAGACGGAGGGGGCGTCTGGCGCTGCCTTCGGTCATGCCGCGACCCGGTGGCGCAGTTCCTCCCAGGCGGCGTTGATGGCGATCAGTCGCCGTTCGGCCAGCACCGCCGCCTCGGGCGGGACGCCGCGGGCGATCATCACATCGGGGTGGTTGTCCTTGACCGCTTGTTTCCACGCGGCGCGGATCTGGTCGAGCGAGGCATCATGCGGCACGCCGAGAAGGTCGAAGGGGTCGCGCACCGCGCCTTCGACAAGGCGGGCGCGGATGGCGAGATAGCAGCGCTGGTCCAGCCCGAAAATCTCGGCCGTGTGGGCGAGAAAGGCCTCTTCGCTTTCGTGCAAGATGTCATCGGCCAGCGCGATGTGAAACAGCCCTTCGATCAGGTCGATAAAAAGGTCGCGGTTGTCGGGGTGGTCGGCGTCGGTGAACATGGTCACGATTTTGCGGGCATAGGCATCAAAGCCCGCGACGTCTTGCCGGGCGAGGTTGAACACCCGCGCGGCGTTGGCCTCTTCACCGGGCGGGAAGGTAAAGACGCGGCGAAAGGCGGTGACTTCGTCTTTGGTGACCTGACCGTCGGCCTTGGCAAGCTTGGCACCAAGGGCGATGACGGCGATGGTAAAGCCGACCGAGCGTTCGGGATCGGGCGCGCCGACGAGGTGGTCAAAGACAACCGACAACGGCTCGCCCTTGGCGAGCGATGCAAGGGCGGCGCTGATGCGGGTCCAGATCGACATGGGGTGAGTTTAGCCGCTGGGTCGTTGCTTGTCAGGTCAGGATTTTCTGCATCAGCACAAGATCGAAATAGCGGCCCCATTTGTAGCCCGCCTGCATCACGCGGCCGCATTCGGCATAGCCAAGGCGGGCGTGGAAGGCTTGGCCTGCGGGGTTGTCCGAGGAGACGCCGGCGACCATCACATGCACCCCTTGGGCGCGGGCGTGATCTTCGAGCGCCTGCATCAGCGCACGGCCAAGGCCGCGGCCTTGGGTGGCGGTGGTGAGGTGGATGGAGTGTTCCATGCTGCGGGCATAGCCGGGGCCGCCGCGAAATTGGCCATAGGTGGCATGGCCTTCGACGCGGTCGTTGACGCAGGCGACCCACCACGGGGTGCCGGAGGCAATTTGGGTGGCCAAGACGGCGGGGTCTTTTTCGGCGGTGGTGAAGGTGGCGGTGGTGTCGCGGATGATCTGGTTCCAGATCGCGGCAATGGCGGGGGCATCGGCAGGCGTCGCGGAGCGGATCATTCCAGCACGCGGATCCCGTGCGGGGTGGTGAAGGTGGCGCGCATCGCCTTGGCCGGGCCTTGGACGATGACCACGCGCGGGTCGTGGAAGAGGGGGGAGAGGGCTGACTGGAGGGCCTCGGCCTTGGGGTGGGCAATCTCGAGCCGGGTCAGGCGCGCGCCGCTGTCGGGCAGGGCTTGGGCGGGGTGGAGTGTGCCTTGCCATTCGATCAGCGCGGGGAAGGCGCCGTCAAAGGGCAGCTTGCCATCCGCGGGCACCGCCATCTGCCAGCGATAGTCGCCGCGCTGAAGGGACATCGGAACCCCGGTGCCGTTTGGACAAAGCGCCAGATCGGCCATTAGATTTTTCGAACCTGCTACCCAGTTTGTGAGGCGCGTTTGGCCCGAAAAATTGTCTAAATCGAACCATCGGGGCCAATCGGGGCGCAGGGCGCCTGGATTGGGGGCGATGACCTCAAGGTAGAGATCGCCCAAGCCCATCAGCCGGTTATGCGTGGCCATGAGGGGATGTTCGCCACCGCCGGAGAGGCGCAGTCCAAGGGCTGCCTCAACAGCGGCGACCCCTTCGGCCAGATCGACCGAAGACATTGCGATATGGTCAAAGGCCAGCATCAGGCATCCGTGACCAGCGGTGTGGCCTTAAGCGCCAATGCCAGAGAGGCAAAGCGGGCTTGGGCCACCTCGCCAAAAAGGCCGCGGCCGATCTCGGTCAGGGCGAGATCAAGGATCCGTTTGCGCGGTTGCCAGTCGAGCGTGCCGGCAATGCCGGGATCGCCCATGGCGAACATGGCGCCAAAGCGCATGGCCTTGCCCAGAACCTCGGCGTCGCGGATGTCCTCTTCGGTGAGAAGGCGGAACATCGGTTCCAGCCGGGACCCGGCGCGGCTGTTTTTGTAGCGGTGCAGCAAGGCCAGCCCCAGAAACACCCGGCCGGGATGGTCAAGCCCGCCAAGGTTGGCGCGGGTGGCATTGTCAAAGCAGGCCTCGGCGCGGAAATCGGGGTGGGCGCGCCATGTGGTGTCGTGCAAGAGGCAGGCGGCTTTGATCAGGCGCATGCGGCCGTCGGGGGCGCCTTTGAACAGGGGTTCCAGAAAGGTGAACAGCTTTTTGCCAAAGCCGGGCATGCGGGCTTGGGTCTGTTCCGACATGCGGGCGGCCTCGATCAAGGGGTCGCGGCGGCGGAGCTTCTCGGGCATTTGTTCGTAAAGCAGCCCCTCGCGGATGCCATAGGCGGAGACGTCGATTTCGGACGGTTTCAGAACCCGGATCAGCTCGCGCAGGACTTCGCAGGCCAAGGGGACCAGCTCCATCCGCTCGGGGCTGGTGCCGGTGCGCGCGCGCAGGACGGCGAGATCGGCGGTTTCGATCCAGTCGAGCGTGTCGAGAAGGCCCGTGGGCGTCATGCGGTATTCGTGCAGAACGGTCAGCGGGTAATTGCGCCGCTCCATGTCGAGACGCGCGATGACGCGCCAAGACCCGCCGACGAGATAGATCCGCTCACCTTCGGATTTCATCTGGATCTGGGCATCTTTCAGGATGCGGTCGATATGGGCGACGCGTTTTTTGGCCGTGTCGGCCGCCTGTTGCAGACGGAAGGGGCCAAGCGGGGTTGAGACGCGTTTGCCGACCTTGCCATCGCCGATCCGCGCGAGTTCCATCGAGTTGCCGCCGATGTCGCAAACGACGCCCTTGGCATCGGGCCAGCCCAAAAGCACACCTTGGGCTGAGAGCCGTGCCTCTTCGCCGCCGTCGATCACCCACATCTTCAGCCCGGTCTCGTTCAGGACTTGAAGCTGAAATTCCGGCCCATCCTCGGCCTCGCGCACCGCTGCGGTGGCGACCACGGTTAGGGTCTCGATGCCCATGCCTTGGGCCAAAAGCGAAAAGCGTTTCAGGGCCATGAGCGCCCGCGCGCGCCCTTCGGGCGACAGGCGACCGGTTTGTGCCAGCCCCTTGCCTAGGCCGCACATGATTTTCTCGTTGTAAAAATAGGCGGGCGAGCGGGCCGCGCCATCAAACACCACCATCCGCACCGAGTTTGAGCCGACGTCCACCACACCCACACGGCTGAGCGCGCGGGCGGAGGGATCGTCGAACAAGGGACGGCCAAAGGGGCCGTGATCCTCGTCAAGATCGGGCAGGGTATCGGCTTCGGTCATTTGGGCCTCAGGCAAGTTTCGGAACATCCTTAGCGCCCGCCGTACCACGGCCAGAAAGCGAAGGGTTTTCCATGAAAAAGCGGTGGCAGTTGAAAGCACTGCCATCGGCGGGAGCCAGATCACGACTATAGCGCCCATTGGGGCCTAATAGCCAGCTTTGCGCCTCGTCGGCCAGATTGGCGGCCATGATCTGCCCAACGATCTGGGCTTTGACGGTGTCGTTGCGAATTTCGACCAGCGTTTCCACCCGCCGCGTGAGGTTGCGGCCCATCCAGTCGGCCGAAGAAATGAACACGCGGGCCTTTTTGCCGGGCAATCCCGCGCCATTGCCAAAGCAGACGATGCGGGAATGTTCCAAGAAGCGCCCGACGATGGATTTGACGCGGATGTTCTCCGAAAGCCCTTTGACCCCCGGTCGCAAGCCGCAAATGCCGCGCACGATCAGGCTGATTTTGACCCCGGCCTGCGAGGCGGCGTAAAGCGCGTCGATGACGTCGGGATCAACCAGACTGTTGACCTTGGCCCAGATTTCCGCCGGACGCCCGGCGCGGGCGTGGTCGGCCTCGGCGGCGATTTGCTCAAGGATGCGGGGTTTGAGCGTGATGGGCGAGATGGCGAGGTTTTCCAACCCTTGCGGCTGCACATAGCCCGAGAGGTAATTGAACACCTTGGTCGCATCGCGGCCTAGCGCCGGGTCACAGGTGAAGAATGACAGATCGGTATAGATGCGCGCGGTGATCGGGTGGTAATTGCCGGTGCCGTAATGGGTGTAGGTGACCAGCTGATCCCCCTCGCGGCGGACCACGGTCGAGATTTTCGCGTGGGTTTTGTAGTTGATGAACCCATACACCACATGCGCGCCCGAACGTTCCAGACGGCGCGATTGGCGGATGTTGGCGGCCTCGTCAAAGCGGGCTTTAAGTTCGACAAGGGCGGTTACTGACTTGCCCGCCTCGGCCGCCTCACACAGGGCGCCGACAATTGGGCTGTCCCATGAGGTGCGATAAAGCGTTTGCTTGATCGCCAGCACATTGGGGTCGCGCGCGGCCTGTTCCAAAAAGCGGATGACCAGATCGAAGGTCTCGTAGGGGTGGTGCAAAAGGATGTCCTTTTGCTTGATGGCGGCGAACATGTCGCCGTCATTGTCCTGCACCCGTTCCGGCACGCGGGGCGTGAAGGGCGGCCAGAGAAGATCGGGGCGGGAGGAAACGACGAGTTCTTTCAGGTCGGCAATGCCCAGCATGCCGCGCAGTTCGACCATCTCATCGTCTTTGACGCCCAGTTCTTCCTTGATCAGCGCGCGCAGCTCTTCGGGGGCTCCGGCGGAAAGTTTCAGCCGGATCACCTCGCCCCGGCGGCGGCGTTTCAGCGCGGTTTCAAATTCGCGCACCAGATCTTCGGCCTCGTCCTCCACCTCAAGATCGCTGTCGCGCAAGACGCGGAACAGGCAATGGCCGCGGTCGGTGTAGCCGGGAAAGAGCATGTCAAGATGGAGGAGGAGAAGTTCCTCAAGCGGCAGGAAGCGGTGTTCGCCGTCTTTGCCGGGCAGCGGCACAAAGCGGGCAATTTGCTGGGGGATGGGCAAAAGCGCCTTGAGCGTGCGGTGGTCGGTTTCGCGCTCCAGCTCCAAGGCCAGCGAAAAGCCGGTATTGGGGATGAAGGGGAAGGGATGGGCCGGGTCAATCGCGAGGGGCGAGAGCACGGGAAAGACGTTGCGCAGGAAGTGGTCTTCGAGAAACTTCAGGTCGCGCCCGGTGAGTTTGGATCGGGTGGCGATCAGGATGCCTTCGGTCTCCATCTCGCGGCGCAGGCGCTTGAGCACCGACTGCTGCATCTGCATCAGATCGCGGGCGTCGGCGTGAATGAGTGTCAGCTGTTCGGCGGGGCTGAGGCCATCTTCGGAGGGAGCGGCATTGCCCGCCTTCACCAGCGCGCGCAGGCCTGCGACGCGGACGGTGTAAAACTCATCGAGGTTGGTGGCCGAGATGGACAAGAAGCGCAGCCGTTCCAAAAGCGGCACGGCAGGGTTGGCCGCCTCTTCCAGAACGCGCCAGTTGAAGGCCAGCCACGAAATTTCGCGGTTGAAAAAGCGCTTTGGACCTGTGGTTTCCTCGGCCGACAGGACAACAGGTTCGGGGAAGGGGGCTTTGAGGAAATCGGCGTGGGTCATGGCAGGCAGTTACCGCGGGACTATGTCATTCAGGTGACAGTGTTTCACCCCTGATCGGCACTGTCCAGAAGTTCGGCAGCCAAGGCGCGGGTGACGGGGCGACCAAGCGCCAGCGCGCGGGCGTCGAGGGTGGCGACGAGATGGCGCGCGGCGGCGATCGAGCGGTCCATGCGGGCGGTGAGATAGGGGATGAGGTTCGCAGGCACGGCGATTTGGCGGTCGGCGAAAAGCTTGACCAGAACCGCAGAGAGAAGCGCATCATCGGGCGGATCAAGCCGGGCGATGGCGGTGGCTTGCAGGCGGCTGAGAAGGTCTGGCAGGGCAAGGCCCCAGTCGCGGGGCGGGCGCTGGGCGGTGAGCAGAAGGTGCCCCCCGGCGGCGGCCATGTGGTTGATGAGGTGAAAGAGCGCCTCCTCGTGGGCGGGTAAACCCGCCATCTCGTCGGCATCTTCCACCACCACGGCCAAGGGCAGGGCGGTGGGGTCATGGGGGGCCAAGTCTGTGGCGGGCAGGATCATCGCCCCGGCCTCAGCGGCCCAGATATGGGCCAGATGGGTTTTGCCCGCCCCGCCCGGGCCGATCAGCAAAAGCCGCCGCAGGGGCCAGTCTGTCCAGCCTGCGATCGTCGCCAAGGCGGCGGCATTGGCGGGCGAGGGGAAGAAGCCTTCGCGGGAGAAATCTTCGTGCAGGCCAAGGTCAAAGGCCATTTGGCGCGGTGAGGTCACGCCTGATCCTCATCTTCCGGGATGCGACCGGCGACGCCGACATAAAGCAAGCTGCCGTGATACTGCGCGATGGCAAAGCGCGTGAGCACGCCCAAGGCTGCCGCGACTGGCACCGCCACCAGCATGCCGACAAAGCCAAAGAGCGTGCCGAAGGCCGAAAGGGCGAAGAGGAGCCAGACCGGGTGGAGGCCCACCGATTTGCCCACCAGTTTCGGGGTCAGCACATTGCCTTCCATGAACTGCCCGGCGGCGAAGATGCCCGCGATGATGCCGATCTGCAGCCAATCGCCCCAGAACTGAAAGAGCGCGAGGCCAATGGCCAGCGCCCCGCCGATGATGGCGCCGACGTAGGGAATAAAGGTGATGGCCCCGGCAATCGCGCCGACCACAAGGCCGAATTGCAGCCCCGCCAGCATGAGGGCCGCCGAATAGTAGATGCCCAGCACAAGGCAAACCGAAAGCTGGCCGCGCACAAAGGCCGAGAGGGCGGCGTCAATCTCACTGGCAAGGCGGCGGACCGTGGGGGCGTGGTCACGCGGCAAAAGGCTGTCGATCCGGGCGATCATATGGTCCCAATCGAGCAAGAGGTAGAAGGCCACCACTGGCACCACCAGAATAAAGACGACGATCGAAATCGCCCCGGCCAGAGAGTTCAAGACCCCTTCCGCCAAGGTGGCGCCTTTGGCCTGAATGGTCTGGCCAATCTGGGCGAGGCTTTGGCGGATGGTCGAGGTGTTGTCGGCCAGTTCGGGGAAGCGTTCCAACAGGAACATTTGCAGGCGCTGGGCGATGTCGGGGGCGGCGTTGATGAGGGCTGTGGTCTGGTTCACCAGCGTCGGGATCACCGCCAGCACCAGCGCCACAAGGATAAGGATGCCGACGGCGGTGATGACCGTGGTTGCCGCAACCCGGCTGAGGCCCGCGCGTTCCAATCGGTCGGCGATGGGATCAAGGAAATAGGCCAGCGCGCCGCCAACCAAGAAGGGCAGGATCACCCCGCCCATCACCCAAAGCGCGATGAAAAACACCAACAGGGCAAGGCCCCAGTATTTCGCCTGATCACGGATCGGAAGTGCCATGCGCCTGCCCCATTGCCTGAGACTCACATTGCCCATCGGGGACGAGGATTCAAGAGGCGGCGGCAAAATGCGCGGGGTGGGTCCGGGTGCAGGGGTTTATCGCCTCTGCGTCTCGGTCAGGGGTGGTGGGTGTTTTGGCCCGCCGTAAGCACAGGCTTATCCACCCCCGTCTAAGCGCTGTGGCAATAGGTTTGGGAAAGAAGGTGGCGCATCTGGAGGCAGACCGGGTTGCACCTCCGCATCCCCGGCCTTCGTTGAAAAGGATGAACTCCGATGAAAGCTTTGCTTCCCCTGACCTTCGCACTTGCCCTGTCGCCCTTGGCGGCCTTTGCCTTGCCGGTGGTGGGCGATGTGATGGGCACGACGCCCGAAACCGCAACCGCCGCGCTGGAAGCGGCAGGCTGCAAGGTGAACAGCTTTGAGGCCGAAGATGGCAAGATCGAAGCCAAATGCACCGAAACGGCAACCGGCAAGATGTGGGAGATCTATATTGATCCCAAAACCGGTGCCGTGGCCGAGGTGAAGTCTGATGACTGATGTGGCCTCGTCTCGCCTGCCCCCAACGGGGCAGGCGCTGCCCTATTGGGACCCGCTGTTGCGGCTGGCTCATTGGGGCATCGCGGTGGTGGTCATCGCCAATTATGCCTTCACCAAAGAGGGTGGGTCGGTGCATATCGCCTTTGGCTGGGCTGGCCTTGCCATATTGATCCTGCGGCTGATCTGGGGCTTTGTTGGCCCGATGGAGGCGCGGTTCTCGAGCTTTCCGCCCAATCCGATGGCCGCTTTGCGCCATCTGGGCGGGATGTTGCGCGGTGCTGCACCGCATTACCCGTCACACAACCCGGCCGGGGCCTTGATGGCCTATGCGCTCTGGGCCTGTCTGGGAGTGATCACGCTGACCGGGCTGGGCATGAGCGGACTTAGTCCTTTTGCGCAGGCTGAACTTGAGGCGGCGGTTGCTGATGGCGACTGGTCGGTGTTAGTGGAAGAGGACGGCGACGCCGAAGGCGAGAGCGAAAGCCTCTATGGCGACGTTTTGGAAGAGGTCCACGAAGTGGCGGCGAACCTGATCGTGATCTTGGCCTTCCTGCATGTGGCGGGTGTTGTGGTGGAAAGCCGCGTTCTGCGCCGCAATCTGGTGGCTCCGATGCTGATGGCGCGCCGGGGGCGCAAGGGATGAGAGCCCTAAGCCCACGTCGACGGCCGATTGCATGGGCGATCTTTTTGATCGTTCAGACCCTTGCGACGGTCTTCTTCGTGGGCGATGCGCTGGCGGATTATCTGGCGGGCCAGCTGAGCCCGCATCTGATGTTTGAGATGCTGGTTGCGCTGGCCTTGGCCTTGGGAATGGCCTTTGGCGTGATGGTGTTGCGCCAGACGCTGGAGGAGATGCGGGCGCAGGATGTGGCGCTGGCCACGGCGCGCGGGGCTTTGGCCGATGTGATTGCGGCGCAGTTCACCGACTGGGGCCTGACGCCTGCCGAACGCGATGTGGGCTTTCTGGCGTTGAAAGGGCTGGATGTGGCTGAAATCGCCGAATTGCGGGGCCGGGCGGCGGGCACGGTTCGGGCGCAGTTGACGCGGATCTATGCCAAGGCGGGGGTCTCGGGGCGCGCCCAGTTTGCGGCGTGGTTCGTAGAGGATTTGCTGGGCGAGGGGTTGGATGTTGACGTTGCAACCAGAGAGTGAGCATGCTGGGTTTGTTGGTGGAGGGTTTCATGCGGATTTTGGGGCGCATTGTCGTAATGTTTGCTTTGATCATGGGGGCCGTTTTGCTTGCAAAGCAGTTTGACCTTGCGATCTGGTATGCGGCCATTCCAGTGGCAGTCGTCGCGGCCTTGTTGGTTGAAATTGAACGCATGATGTTCAAGGCTTGGGATCGCTGGCGTGCCACGCATCAAGCCAGCAAGGAATAGGCCATGCAGATGAACCTTTTGGTCGCGGCAATGTTTGGCAGTCTGCTTTTGGTGCAGCGGACCACGGAAAATGCTGGGCTTGAATGGCTTGGTTCGGTCGCCGTTTGGGTCACCATCGGGTTTTACGTTTATGTAACCTCTTATCGCGCCCGCAAACCCTGACGCTTGCCCAAGCCTTGCCTTCCCGCTAGGAACCTCTTGACCATTACATGAGGCCCGCCATGCGTCTGACCCGCTATTTCCTGCCCGTTCTGAAAGAAAACCCCGCCGAGGCGCAGATCGTCTCGCACCGCTATATGCTGCGGGCGGGGATGATCAAGCAGCAGGCGGCGGGGATTTATTCGTGGCTGCCTTTGGGCCTGCGGGTGCTGAACCGCATTCAGCAGATCGTGCATGAAGAGCAGGAACGCGCGGGCCATATCGCGCTGTTGATGCCGACCTTGCAGCCTGCCGATCTGTGGCGCGAGAGCGGGCGCTATGACGATTACGGTCAGGAAATGCTGCGCATCAAGGACCGTCAGGACCGTGAGATGCTGTACGGTCCGACCAATGAGGAGATGATCACCGACATCTTCCGCGCCCATGTGAACAGCTATAAAGACCTGCCGCTGACGCTCTACCACATCCAGTGGAAGTTCCGCGACGAGATGCGTCCGCGCTTTGGCGTGATGCGGGGGCGCGAGTTCCTGATGAAGGACGGCTATAACTTTGACGTCGATAAGGCGAGCGCGCTGCATGCCTATAACCGCCATATGGTTTCGTATTTGCGGACCTATGAGCGGATGGGTCTGACCGCCATTCCGATGCGGGCGGATTCTGGCCCGATTGGCGGCGATGACACGCATGAGTTCTTGGTGCTGGCCTCGACCGGCGAGTCTGAGGTGTTCTTTGACAGTGCCGTGACCGAGTTGAAGCTGGGCAACCGCGAGGTGGATTACGACAACCGCGAGGAAGTGGCGGCGGTCTGCAAAGAATTCACCACGCTTTATGCCCGCACCGATGAGACCCACGATCAGGCGCTGTTTGACGCCATTCCCGAAGATCGCCGCAAGGTCGCGCGGGGGATTGAGGTGGGGCAGATCTTCTATTTCGGCACCAAGTATTCCGAGGCGATGGGGGCCACGGTCGTCACCGCCGACGGGTCCAAGGTTCCGGTTGAGATGGGGTCGCACGGCATTGGTGTGAGCCGTCTTTTGGGCGCGATCATTGAGGCGAGCCATGACGACAAGGGCATCATCTGGCCTGAGGGTGTGACGCCCTTCCCGGTGGGGATTGTGAACCTGAAACAGGGTGACGCGGCGGCAGATGCGGCCTGCGAGGGGCTTTACAAGGCGCTGGCGGCCAAGGGGCTTGAGGCGCTTTATGACGACCGCGATGAGCGGGCAGGGGCGAAGTTTGCCACGATGGACCTGATCGGCCTGCCGTGGCGCATCACCGTTGGCCCACGTGGGTTGGCCAATGGCGTGGTGGAACTGACCTCGCGCCGCACGGGCGAGAGCGTGGAGATGTCGCCCGAGGCCGCTGTGGCGCGGATTGCCGAGATTTACGAAGGCATCTGAGGCAAACTCCTCGGGGCTTCGCCGCCTCGTCGTGAGACGCCGATGCGTGCAGGACAGGCTCGAAGAGGCGGCGGGAAACCCCGCCGCTTCTTGACCTTGGGGCGTTGAAGCGTCACTCTGACCCAAAACAAAATTGAGCAGCGCCTTTGGCCCAAACCGCCCCGTTTTCCCGTTTTGAATTCATGATCGCTTGGCGCTATCTGCGCGCCAAACGCGCCGAGGGCGGCGTGTCGGTGATGACCTGGATCAGCCTGATTGGCATCACGCTGGCCGTTTTTGCGCTGATTGCGACGCTGGCCGTGCGGGCGGGGTTTCGGGCGGAGTTTGTCGATACCATCCTGGGGGCCAATGCCCATGTGACGGTCTATTCGGCGGGCCGGGTTGCCGAAGATGGCCGTATGGTCAAGGCCTTTGAAGACTATGACGCGATTGCCGCAAAGCTTGCCACGCTGCCCGGCGTGACGCGGGCCGCGCCCTTGGTGAAAGGGCAGGTCATGGTCACCTCGGTTGAGGGGCCGGCTTTGGGGGCCGAGGTTTATGGCATCCGGTTGGAGGATCTGAAAACCATTCCACGCGTCGGGACCAATGCCGATGCCTATGGCAATATTGACGATTTTGAGCGGGGCATTGCCATTGGGTCGGGCATTGCGCGGGAGTTGGGCGTGACGGTGGGCGACCGCATCCGGCTGGTGGCGCCTTCGGGGGTGAAAACCGCCTTTGGTTCCTCGCCGCGCGTCAATGCCTATGAGGTGGTCTATGTCTTTACCGCCGGGCGCTGGGACATCGACAAGACCCGCATCTATATGCCCTTTGCCGAGGCGCAGTCCTATTTCAACCGTGAAGGGTTGGCGGATGAATTCGAGGTCATGGTGCAAGACCCTGAAAACATTGACGCCTATACCATTCCAGCCTTGGACATGGCGGGAGAGGATGCCCTGATCTGGACTTGGCGCGATGCGGCGGGGTCGTTCCTGCGGGCGCTCGACATCGAGGACAATGTGATGTTCATCATCCTGTCGATCCTTGTGCTGATTGCGGCGATGAACATCGTCTCGGGGCTGATCATGCTGGTGAAGAACAAGGGCCGCGACATTGGTATTTTACGCACCATGGGGCTGACCGAAGGGTCGATCTTGCGGATTTTCTTTGTCTGCGGGGCCTTTACCGGGGTGGTCGGCACGGCGCTGGGCGTGGCCTTGGGTTGCCTTTTTGCGATCTACATCGATCCGATCTTTTCCTTCGTGAACTACATGGCGGGCGGCGGGGTCTGGGATCCGTCGATCCGGGGGATCTATGCTTTGCCTGCGAAACTCCAATGGTGGGATGTGGGATCGGCTGTGGCCCTGTCTTTGGGCCTGTCCTTCATCGTTACCATCTTCCCCGCGCGGCGCGCGGCGCGGATGAACCCTGTGGAGGCGCTGCGCTATGAATGAGTATGCGCTGGAGCTTGCGGGCATTGAAAAGGTTTACAAGCGCGGCACAGCGGGCGAAGTCGCCGTGCTGCGCGGTGCCACGCTTGAGGTGAAGCGTGGCGAGGTGGTGGCTTTGGTGGCCCCCTCGGGCGCGGGCAAGTCGACGCTTTTGCACATCGCGGGGCTGTTGGACACGCCCGATGCCGGGTCGGTCGCGCTGTCGGGGCGCAATATGGTCGGTCTGTCGGACCGGGACCGCACCTTGGCGCGGCGCGGCGAGGTGGGGTTCATCTATCAGTTCCATCATCTTTTGCCCGAGTTTACCGCGCTGGAAAACATCATCATTCCGCAATTGGCCAATGGCGTGGCCGAGGCGGAGGCCGAGGCGCGCGCGCGTGATCTCTTGGACCGCGTGGGTGTCGCCGCCCGGGCCGAGCATCGCCCTGCGGCGCTGTCGGGTGGCGAGCAGCAGCGCGTTGCGTTTTGCCGCGCCTTGGCCAACCGGCCGAAGCTTCTGTTGGCGGATGAGCCGACCGGCAACCTTGACCCGGCAACCTCGGATCAGGTGTTCGGGGCCTTGATGGCCTTGGTGCGTGAAACGGGCTTGGCGGCGCTGATCGCCACGCATAACCTTGACCTTGCCGCCCGAATGGACCGGACCGTTCGGCTGGATCAGGGGCGCGTGATGGCGATCAATGCCGGATAACCGCAAGCCGTCCAGATTGCGCAGCCAGATTGCGCGCCCAGAAGAACAGGAGAACCCCATGACCCGCCTTGCACCGATTGTTGCCGTGTTGGCCCTGCCGCTGATCGCGGCCTGTGTCGACACCAAGGCCAGCCCCGACACCGGGGCCGAGGATTATGCCGCCTATTGCGCGGCCTGCCACGGGGCCACGGGCCAGGGGGATGGCGAGATGGCGACGGAGCTGTCGCGCAAGCCCGCCGATCTGACGACGCTGTCGGCTCGCAATGAGGGCGCGTTCCCGACGACCAAGGTGATGGCGCAGATCTGGGGCTATGCCGGGGCCAAGGGGCGCGGCGTGATGCCGGATTTCGGGCCTTTGTTGCAAGGCGATATGGTGCCCTATGACGGCGGCGACGGGATCGAGACGCCGACCCCGATCCGTTTGGTGCAACTGGCCGAATACCTTAAGGTTCTTCAGGCGAAGTAAACCCGCTGGGGGCCATGCGCGCGAGCAAGGTCACGATCAGCACCAGCGTCAGCGCCGGAAAGCCGATGGCAAAGCCGACAAGCAGATCCTTGTGCAATTCGGACAACCCGCTGGCCAAGGCGAGGATCAGCGCGATGGCGGCCTCGATGCCCAAGGCAAACAGCGTGATCAGACCGGCTGGGGTGGAAAAGACATAGCTCATTTTCGCCTCCGGTTGTAGTGGCGTGCAGCGTGCAACTGGAAGGAATTGGCGTCAATGGGGTTGCGGCGGCGTCACGCCATGGCGGCGACCCGCTCCCAGATCTTGGCGCCGAACTCAGGGAAAACACTGGCGGGCCCTGCGGCAAAGTGCTCTCCCGTGGTCATCAGAACTGCAATCAGCGGTGCGCGGTTAGGGGCTGTGATGCGGATCATATCATGCTTGAACCAACTGGTCGCCGCATCGCCGGTCCACAGGTTATGCCCGGCCTTTGACCAGACTTGCACGCCACTGGGCAGCGCGCCGCCCAAGTATTCGGAGAGCTGATACTCGGGGCGCGCCGCGTCTGGCCCAGCGGGATCGCGCGACAGGATCGCCTGTGCACGGCCCCGCGCGGGGGATGACAAGGGCAAATCGCCCTCAAAGAGCTCCCACATCAGCCGCGCGGCGGCGAGGGCGGTCAGGCGGTTCAGATTGCCATCGCCTTCGGCGGCAAAGCGCGCCTCGCGGCCATAGCGGGTGTCATCCATCAGCTTTTGGGCAATGCGGCAGCCCTCCCAGTCGGGCCAGCCCATGCGCCAGAAGAACCGGTTCAACCGCTCGCGCTTGGACATCCAATCCAGATACTCGGCCCCGTCCAACAGCGTGTCGCCCGTGGTTCCGGTGAGGATATCAATGACATAGTTGGTGGCCGTGTTCGATGACCACAAGATCATGTCGCGCATCGCGCGGTCCAACTCGCCATGGGCCTCGGCCCGGCCTTCGTCCAGCGCGGAGAGGGCATGCACCAGATGAAAGGCCTTGACCAGCGAACAGGGATAGATCGGCTCTGCACCGCGATGGACAAAGCCCTCGGGCCTGCCACCTGCGCCGCGCTGCACCAGAACCAGCGCGAGATCATCGGCCTTGGCGCCGGGCACTGCGGCCTGCACCTCGGCCACAAGCGCGGTGCCCAGATCCTGCCAGGCGGGCGTACCCGTTACAAACATTGCCATCCCCGTTTTGGCCCCATCTTGCGCCAAGCCTAGCCGCTTGGCCCAAAAACCAAAAGCCTTTCACTTTGGTCCCAAATACTCCCGCCGGAGGCTCCCGCAGTCGGGCGTCGGACGCTCCGCGGGGAGTATTTCTGCCAAGATGAAACGGCGAAGAGCCCGCGCATGCGGGACGATGAGCGGGGGTGGCGTCAGTTGGTCGGTGCGCCGCCTTCGGATTTGCGGCGGGCGACGAAGGCCTCCAGCGCCTCGCGGGTGCCGGGGTCGAGCGCGGGTTCTTCATAGTGCGCCAGAAGCTCTTTCCAGATGCGGTTGGCGCGGACCGGGGCCTCTTCGCGGCCGCGTTCGACCCAAGTAGGGTAATTGTCCCAATTGGACAGCATCGGCGCGTGAAAGGCGGTTTCGTACTGTGCCATGGTCTGGGCGGTGCCAAAGAAATGCCCACCCACGCCCGCCTCGGCGATGGCGTCGAGCGACAGGGCTTCGTCGGTCACAGGAATGGGCGTGAAATAGGACTGCATCATGCCCAGCATTTCGGCGTCCAGGATCAGCTTTTCATAGCTGGCGGTCAGCCCGCCATGCATCCAGCCCGCGCTGTGGATCACCAGATGTGCGCCGCCCATCAGGCAGCCCCAGAGCGACATTTGCGATTCATAGGCGGCTTGGGCGTCAAGTGCATTGGCCGCCGTGACGTTCGATGAGCGAAACGGCACGCCGATGCGGCGGGCGAGTTGGCCCGAGGCTTGGGCCGCCTTGGCGTATTCGGGCGTGCCGAAGGCTGGCGCGCCGGTTTTCATATCGACGTTCGAGGTGAAGCCGCCATACATCACCGGCACGCCGGGGCGGACGATCTGGGTCAGGGTGATGCCGAAGATCGCTTCGGCATGTTGCAAGACCAAGGCTCCGGCGAGGCTGACGGGGGCCATGGCCCCGGCCAGCGTAAAGGGCGTCACAATCGCCACCTGCCCGTGTTCGGCCAGCGCGATCAGCCCTTGGCTCATCGGGTCATCCAGCTGCCGGGGCGAGTTGGTGTTGATGACGCCCATCATCATCGGGTTTGCTACCAGATCGTCCAGTGACCAGCCCATGGAGATGGCGGCCATGTGGAGGCCGTCCATCGTGCGCTCGGTTCCCAGCGCGTTCAGGTTCCAGCTTTTGTCGAGAAGGGTGATCTGGCTGAGATACAGGTCCAGATGCCGGGTCGCGGCGGGCAGGTCCATCGGCTCCAAAGGGCCGCCGGATTCCTGTTGGATGACGTTCAGGCTTTGGCACAGGCGCAGGAAATCCTGCATGTCTTGCAGCGTGCCGTCGCGCCGCCCCCGGTCCAGGTCCATCACATACGCCGGGCCGCCGACGGAAGAAAACACCATGTCATTGCCGCCAAAGCGCAGATCCTTGGCGCGGTTGCGCGCGGCGATGGTGAAAGTGGCGGGGACGGTGGCAAGGCGTTCGGTGACCAAGCCTGCGTCAAGGTAGACCATGTTGCCGTCAACCCGCGCGCCGGCGCGGCGGAAGTAGTCGATCGCGCGGGCATTCAACACGCGCATCCCCTGTTCGGCCAGAAGCCGCAGGGCGGCGGTGTGAATGGCCTCGATATGGTCCTCGGAGAGCACGCGGATCGGGTCATAGGCGCGCGGCACTTGACCGTAGGGGCGCTGGGGGATGGCGTTGATCTGGCGGGTGGGGCGGCGCTGGCGCATCACGCGCTCCTGTGGTTGGGCCGCTCGCGGCGGGGCGGCAGGTCAGGTTCGCCTAGAAGGCGTGCGTAGCGGTGGGCGGAATAGACCGCATCGGCGATGGAGGAGGGGGCGAGGCAATCGCCCACGCGCACGGCGTTGGGGCGGGTGTGGAGGGTTTGCCAAAGGTCATCGATGGGCTGGCGGCCGGTCACAAGGATCAGGCTTTCGCAGGCGATGTCGCGTGGCTGACCGGTCGTGGCGCAGGTGATGCGGGCATAATCTGCGCCTTGGGCCGACAGCATGTGTTGCGTCACCAATGTAACGCCCAGCGACATCAGGCGGTCTTGGATAAAGCCCTGCTCATCGGTGTAGACCGTCCAGCCCGAGACTTGCGGATAGGGGGTGACCAGCGTCACCGCATGGCCGCTGCGGGCCAGCTTTTCGGCAAGCGCGCCGCCCATGAAATAATGCTCATCATCATAGATCACCACCGGGCCGGGGGTGGGGGTGCCTGAAAAGACATCATCCGGCGTCAGGGCGTTCGGAAAGCTGAGGGGTTCCATCCCCACCACGCCGATCCCGTCGCGCCGCCAGCGCGACCCGGTGGCCAGCACGAGGTGATTGGGGTTGAGATCGGTGATATCATCCGCCGTCATCCGGCTTTCGCGGAAGATTTGCACATTGGGCAGTTTGGCCAGCATGGTCATGCGCCAGTCGCGCACCCGGCCCCATGTGGCGAGCCCCGGCAGGGTGGATTCATGGGCGATCCGGCCCCCAAGATGGCGGTTGGCCTCGGCCAGCGTCACCTCAAGGCCCCGGCGGGCCAAGGTCAGTGCGGCCTCAAGCCCTGCCGGCCCGGCGCCGACGACCAAGGCGGTGTCGCGCTTGGGGTAGGACGCGATGCGTTCAGGGTGCCAGCCGCGCCGCCATTCTTCGCCCATGGTCGGGTTTTGGGTGCAGCGCAGCGAGATGGCCTCGTTGTTCGCCGCCCGGCAGATGTTGCAGCCGATGCATTCGCGGATTTCGTCCGTCCGGCCTTGCCGGATTTTTTCCGGCAGGAAGGGGTCGGCGATGGAGGGGCGGGCGGCGCCGATGAAGTCTTGCACGCCCTTTTTGATCTGCTCCACCATCCGGTCGGGGGAGGTGAAGCGACCGACGGACACCACGGGCTTTGTGGTGAGGGTTTTGACAAAGCGGATGTAGTCTTCCTGATAGCCTTCGGGCGAGAAGCGGGCGGATTTTGAGTCATTGCCCAAGGCACCCGCCACGTTCACATCCCACAGGTCTGGCAGTTCGGCGAGCATGGCCACCACATCGCGGCCCTCATCGTCTGCGCAGATGCCGTTTGGCCCGTGGAGTTCATCCACCGCCAGCCGGATCGCCACGGCGCAGGTGTCACCCACCGCCTCGCGGGTGTCTTCCAGCATTTCGCGCAACAGGCGCGCGCGGTTTTCCAGGGGGCCGCCGTATTCGTCGCCGCGCGTGTTGGTGCGGCGCGAGAGGAACTGGAAGGGCAGGTAATCGTGGCCGGCATAGACATAGACGATGTCAAAGCCCGCCTGTTTCGCGCGTTTGGCCGCGTCGCGCTGCCAGCCGCGAAAGGCGCGGATGTCGGCCTTGTCCATGGCGCGGGCCGTGGTGGGCAGGTGATACATCGCCGGTTGCACCTGTGGGCCGATGCCCGGCACCCGCGTCATGCGGTTGGAGGCGTGAAAGCCGCCGTGCCACAGCTCGATCCCGGCCAGTGAGCCGTGGGTGTGGATGGCGTCCGCCGTGGCGGCGAGGGGGGCGATGTCGTCATCATCCCAAAGGGTGAGGAAGGCGTAGGGGCTGTCGTCGCTGCTGGGGTGGATGGAGCAGTATTCGGTGCAGACCACGCCCCAGCCGCCCTCGGCCTTGACGCCCCGAAGTGCTGCACCCGATTGCGGGCGCTGCCAGCCAAAGCCGGTGGCATGTGGGGTTTGGTAAAAGCGGTTGGGGGCGGTGACGGGGCCGATCTTGACCGGTTCAAAGAGGATGGCGTGGCGCGGGTCCATTTCGGGGATCATTCTCAGAAGCTTCTCAGGGGGCCTTTGCGGGCCGAGCTTTGCCAAAGCCTAGCCATGTTGTATGATCGTTCAACAAGAATCTCGGCTGCCGCCGTTCAACAAGGCCTTGCCCCATGACCGCCCCAAAGCCTGCCGCCAAGTACAAGCGCCTTGCGCCTGAGGCCCGCGCCGCCGAGCTGGTGGAGGCGGGGCTGCGTGTGTTGGCCAAGGGCGGGATCACCGCCTTTACCATCGACAATATCTGCAAGGCCTCAGGTGCCTCGCGCGGGTTGATCGGGCATCACTTTGGCGGCAAGGACGGGCTGTTGGCGGCCTGCTATGTGGCGTCCTATGCGCCTTTTATGCAGGCGGTTGCCAAGGAGGCGGTGCCAATGTCCTTGGCTGCGTTGATTGATGAGCTGTTGAGCGAGCGGCAGTTGCGGCCTGAGGGGCTGAACATCTGGTTGGCGCTGTGGGGCGAGATTGCCGTGAACCCTGCGCTGCGGGCCGAGCATCTGCGCCTCTATCGCATTTATCACGCAACTTTTGCCGCCGCGATTGCGCGGCAGTTGGGCCGCGCAGCGCCGGATGCCCGCGATGAGACACTGGCGACGGCGCTGATCGCGCTGTTGGACGGGATTTGGTTGGAGTTTTCCATAGCCCCCGAGGAGATGAGCCGCGCCAAGGCCCGTGCGGCGGTGGAGGCATTGGTGCAAGGCCCGCTGTCGGGCGGATGAACGGGCTGGTTTGGATGGGCTGGACAGGGGGGCGTAGGCGGCTGATCTTGCGCCCTAACCTGCCTAAGCCCCGAACCCGCCCAAACCCCGGACCGCCCCATGTCGCGCATCTCTGCCCCTGAACGTCTGGCCCGTGATCTGGATTGGAACTTGCTCCGGGTGTTTCTGGCGCTGGCCGAGGCCGGGTCGGTGACGGGGGCGGCTGAGCGGTTGAGCCTGAAGCAACCCTCGGTCTCGGCGGCCTTGAAGCGGCTGGAAGAGCGCGTGGGCGCGCGGCTGATCGACCGGGCGCGGGGGCGGTTTCAACTCACGGCGGCCGGGGTGCGGATGCTGGAGGAGGCGCGCGAGGTGGAGGCGGCCATCTTGCGGCTGGCCGACCGGATCACGGAGGCCGAGGGGCAGGTCACCGGCCATGTCACCATCGCGCTGGCCAGCCATGTGGTTTGCCCGTTGTTTGATGGCGTTCTGGCGGGGTTTCTGGCCGATCACCCGGGGGCCAAGGTCAGCCTTGAGGTGATGCCAAGCCGCGATGCGCTGGCGCTGGTTGGGGCGCGGCGGGCCAGTCTGGCGGTCTGCCTGATGCCGGTGCGGCCTGCCGGGGTGGTGGCGGAGTTGTTGTATCGGGAAAGCTTTGGCCTCTTTTGTGGCCAGAGCCATCCGCTGTTTGGCGCGCGCGCCTTGGCCCCGGACGCGCTGGTGGGGCAGGCGGTGGTGTCGTTTCAGACCGACCGCGAAGGTGATGCTTTGGGCGAGGTCACCGCGCTGCGCCGCCGTTTGGGGATGGGCGAGCGGGTGGTGGGATCTTCGGCGCATCTGGAAGAGGTGCGCCGGATGATCGAGGCCGGGATCGGGATTGGGCCATTGCCGCTGCATGTCGTGGCGCGCGATCTGGCCGCGGGGCGGCTGTGGCAATTGCCGCCCTATCGCGGCTTGCCGCAGGTGGATGTGCATCTGTGCCACGCGCCCGGATTGCGGCGCAACCCCGCCGAGGCCGAGCTTTTGGCGCGGCTGCTGGCGGCGATTGCCGCGACGCCTTTGGGCGAGCGGATCTATGGGTCGGCATAGGCTGGTGCAATTCATAAGATCGAAACTATCTATTTGATCTATGCAAACCCCTGCGCCACGCTGGCACAAATTTCGACACCCGCCACCCTTCGACACCTGCCGCCCGGAGCCACCATGTCGCGCCCTACTCACACCACTATTTCCGCCACCAACGCCCTGCCCAAGGTGGTGCGCGGCAAGGGCAGCTATCTTTGGGATGCCACGGGCAAGCAATACATCGACGGGTCAGGCGGGCCGGCGGTCTATTGCCTTGGCCATGCCCATCCGGAGGTGAACCGCGCGATCTGCGACCAGTTGGAGGCGCTGGCCCATGGCTACCGCTATAATTTTACCACCGACGCGCTGGAGGAATTGACCGAGATCATCCGCGCCCGTGTGGGGGGCAATTTGCGTGAGATGGTCTATGTCACCGGCGGGTCGGAGGCGGTGGAAAGCTGTCTGAAGATGGCGCTGCAATATCAGACCGCGATTGGCCAGAAATCGCGCCGCCGCTTCATCAGCCGAGAACGGTCGTGGCATGGCAACACGCTGGGGGCCTTGGGCCTGTCGGGCTTTGCTGAGCGGACGGCGGCCTATGAGGGGGCGTTCATCCCCTCGATCAAGCTCTCGCCCGCCAATGCCTATCGCCCCATCGCCGGGGCGACCGCCGAGACGGCGGGGGCTGCGGCGGCGGCGGAGTTGGAGGCGGCGATTCTGGCCCATGGGCCAGAGACGATTGCCGGCTTTGTCTTTGAACCCGTGGTCGGGGCGGCGGGGGGCTGTGTGCCTGCACCCGAGGGCTATGCACAGGCGGTGCGCGAGATTTGCAGCCGTTATGGCGTCTTGATGATTGCCGATGAGGTGATGTCGGGGGCCGGGCGCTGTGGCACGTGGCGCGCGCTGGCCCATGACGGGGTGGAGCCGGATATCATGTCGGTCGCCAAGGGGCTGGCGGGGGGCTATCAGCCTTTGGGGGCCGCAGTTTGCACCACCGCCGTTTGGGAGGCGATCCGCGCCAAGGATGGGGCTTTTGGCACCGGGCACACCTTCACCGGCCATACGGCGGCCTGTGCGGCAGGGGTGGCGGTGCAGAAGATCGTGGAGCGCGAGGGGTTGGTGGCCAAGGTTGCCGCCAATGGGCCGCGCTTGAAGGCGTGGTTGGCCGAGGCGCTGGCGGGTGTGGAGGCCGTGGGCGACATTCGCGGGCGGGGGCATTTCATGGCGCTGGAACTGGTGGCCGACCGCGAGACGAAGGAGCCATTTGCCGCCGAGCGGAAGCTTTTCATGAAGATCCGCGCGCAGGCGATGGAGAACGGCCTGGTCTGCTATCCGGTGGGGGGCAATGTGGACGGGATCAGCGGCGATATCGTGATCTTCGCGCCGCCCTACAATTGCACCGATGCAGAGTTGACGGAGATCGTGGACAAGGGCGCGCGGTCGGTGCGGCAGGTCTTGCAGGCGGAAGGATTGGCGTGATGTCGAAGATCATCATTTCTTGCGCGATTACCGGATCGATCCATACCCCTTCGATGTCGCCCTATCTGCCGGTCACGGGGGCCGAGATTTCCGCCCAAGCCATTGGCGCGGCGGAAGCCGGGGCGACGATCCTGCATCTGCATGCGCGCCATCCGGACACCGGCCGCCCCTCGGCGGACCCTGCGCATTGGGCGGGGTTTTTGCCCGCGATCAAGGCCGGGTGCGATGCGGTGGTGAATATGACCACCGGCGGCTCGGCGGTGATGACGTTGGACGCACGGTTGGAAGCGCCCAAGCGATTTTGCCCCGAGATGTGCAGCCTGAACATGGGCACGATGAATTTTGCGCTTTACCCAATGGCGGCGCGGATCACCGAGTGGAAACACGATTGGGAGGAACCCTTCCTGCTGGGCACCGATGATCTGGTGTTCAAGAACACGCCCCGCGACATTGCCCATGTCTTGGCCGAGATGGGCGCACGGGGGGCGCGGTTTGAGTTTGAATGCTATGACATGTCGCATCTTTACATGCTCAAGCACTTCGTGGACCGGGGGGCTGTGACGGGGCCTTTGTATATCCAGTTCGTCTTTGGGGTTCTGGGTGGTATGGCGGCGGACCCTGACATGCTGGTGCTTTTGAAGCGCACGGCGGATCGGCTGTTTGGCGACCAGTATCGCTTTTCGGTGTTGGCGGCGGGGCGGCAGCAGATTCCAATGGCCAGCATGGCGGCGGCGATGGGTGGGCATGTCCGGGTGGGGCTGGAGGACAATCTGTACCTTTCCAAAGGCGTTCTGGCGCAGTCGAATGCCGAGCAGGTGGCGCAAATTCGCGGGATTGTCGAAGGGATGGGGCGTGTGGTGGCCAGCCCAGCCGAGGCGCGGGCGATGCTGGGGTTGAAGGGCGCGGGCGAGGTGGCGTTTTGACGGTTTTGCGCGCCGCGACCGCCCAAGATGTGCCGGTGATCCTGCGGTTCTTGCAGGCCATGGCGGCTGAGGTGGGGGAAACGGTGGGCTCCACCGAGGCCAGTCTTTTGGCCCATGGCTTTGGGCCAAACCCGCGCTTTCGGGGGCTGATTGCCGAAGGCGCGGTGGGGCCTTTGGGGATGGTTTTGTATTTCCCCGAATACTCCACCTGGCGCGGCGAGATGGGGCTGTTTGTGCAGGATGTCTATGTTGCGCCCGAGGGGCGGGGGACGGGGCTGGGGCGGCAGTTGCTGGCCGGGGCGATGGCCCATGCCGATTGGGCCCCGCAGTTTCTGACGCTGATGGTGGCGCATGTGAACACATCCGCGCGGGCGTTTTATGACGCCCTTGGCTTTGATCTGCGCGATGAGGCGGATCAGTTGATTTTGGAAGGAGAGGGCCTGCGGGCTCTGATGCAGGGATGATCACAGTCTTTGACGAGGCGCAGCGGGCGCATGATCCGCAGTTCTTTCTCTCCTCGGGGGCGGCGCAGCCTTGCCCGGAAAAGCCCGCGCGGGTGGATGCTTTGCTGGGTGCGGTGCGGGCTTTGGGCGGGCCGGTGGTGCAGGCGCCGGATGCGGGGATGGGTCCGATTTTGCGGGTGCATCCGGCGCGGTATTTGACGTTCTTGCAGACGATCCACAGCCGCTGGACGCGGATTCCGGGGGCGAGCGCGGAGGTGATCCCGAACATTCACCCGGCCAATCGGACCGATGGCTATCCGCTGTCTGCTGTGGGCCAAGCCGGGTTTCACCAGACCGACACCTCGTGCCCGATCTCAGCCGAGACTTGGGGTGCGGCTTATGCAAGCGCGCAGACGGCGATCCATGGGGCGGACCTTGTGCATCGGGGGGAGCGCGCGGTCTATGCGCTCTGCCGTCCGCCGGGGCACCATGCCTTTGCCGAACTCGCAGGTGGGTTTTGCTATTTGAACAACTCGGCGATTGCCGCGCAAAGGCTGACTGATGCGGGTCGTCGGGTGGCGATTTTGGATGTCGATCTGCACCATGGCAACGGCACGCAGGGGATTTTCTATGACCGGCCCGATGTGCTGACTGTCTCGCTCCATGCCCATCCGGAACGCTATTACCCGTTCTTCTGGGGCTACCCCGAAGAGCGGGGGGCGGGCGCGGGGATTGGCGCCAATCTGAACCTGTGTCTCGAGCGCGGCACCGGCGATGAGGGGTTCATGGCGGCCTTGGACAAGGGCATGCAGGCGGTGGCCGATTTCGGGGCCGATACGCTGGTGCTGGCCCTTGGGCTTGATGCCTTTGAGGGCGATCCTTTCGCGGGGCTTGCGGTGACCACGCCGGGCTTTGGCCGGATTGGGCGGGCGGTGGCGGCGATGGGGTTGCCGACGCTGATCGTGCAGGAGGGCGGGTATCTCTGCCCTGAGTTGGGCCAGAACCTTGAGGCGGTGCTGCGCGGGTTCTGAGGCTACGGTTGACAAGCCCCGTCGGGTGACGGTTCTCTGACCCCGATGCAGCCCCGATGCAACCCTGTCATGGCCGCGAAAAAGGAGCCAACATGATCCCGGTATTCGACGGCCACAATGATTTCCTGTTGCGCCTGTTTGACCATCCCGACCAGCGTGAGACCTTGTGGCTGAGCGAAGGGCGCGAGGGGCATCTCGATCTGCCGCGCATGGTGAAGGGTGGCTTTGCGGGTGGGTTCTTTGCCATTTATATCCCGTCACCCCACGACGATGATGCGCCTGACTATATGGCGGCGATGGAAAATCCGCCTTTCACGCTGCCTTTGCCGGCGCTGATTGACCATGAACTGGCCCAGCCCATGGCGCTGACCAAGGCGGGGCATCTGATGTGGATGGCGCGGGCGTCGAACGGGCGGTTCAAGGTTTGCACCACGGTGGCCGAATTGCGCGACTGTCTGGCCAAGGGGGTGATCTCGGGCATTTTGCACATGGAAGGGGCCGAGGCGATTGATCCGGGGCTTGATGCGCTGCATGTGTTTCATGGCATGGGGTTGCGGTCGATTGGGCCGGTCTGGTCGCGGCCCACGGTCTTTGGCCATGGCGTGCCCTTTGCCTTTCCGGGCAGTCCGGATACCGGGCCGGGGCTGACCGAGGCGGGCAAGCGGTTGGTCAAGGAGTGCAACCGGCTGCGGATCATGCTGGACCTGAGCCATCTGAACGAGGCGGGGTTTTGGGATGTGGCGGGGCTGTCGGATGCGCCTTTGGTGGCGACCCATTCCAATGCCCATGCCGTCACGCCCTCAACCCGCAATCTGACCGACCGGCAGTTGGCGGCCATTCGTGACAGTGGGGGGATGGTGGGGTTGAACTATGCGACATCCTTCCTGCGCCGCGATGGGCGGCAGTCGCCCGAGATGGGCTGGGAGGATGTGCTGGCCCATATGGATCATCTTCTGTCGATCTTGGGTGAGGATCATGTCGGGCTTGGGTCTGACTTTGACGGCGCGACAGTGCCGCAGGGGATTGGCGATGTCGTCGGCCAACAGGCGCTCTTGGAGGCGTTCCGCGCGCATGGCTACGGCGAGGCGCTGTTGCGCAAGATTGCCCATGAAAACTGGTTTCGGGTGCTGGAGCGCACGTGGGGTGCCTAAGGCTGGGGAGCGTGAGGCGCGGGCTCAAAGCGGCCCCGAGGGGGGCGTTTTTGCTGTTTGGAGGGGAAGGGTGAGAGGCTGGACAACGACCCAAGTGGGGCTCGTTACGGCTGCTTCCTTCCGGACCTGACCGGGTTGGCGAGGCACCTGCCCGCGCCAACCTCTCACCGCCGGATATAGGGCGGTTTGGCCGGGTGTGCAAGAGGGGCGACCGGGCGGAAGGTGGCCGCGCGATAGATCAATCGCGCCCTGACTTGGTCGCCTTTGCGCAAGCCTTGTCAGCGTGGGGCCCCTATCAAACAGGCAACAACAGGACTCCTAATGCACCAGTTCGCTGCCCGTCATCCGCAAGCCTATGGGCTGATCGTCACCTTTCTGGGGGTGGCGTTCTTTTTCCCTGATGCCTTGGTGGTGCGGCTGATTGCGGCCGATACCATGACCATCGCGGTCTGGCGTGGGCTGGCGGCGGCGGTGGCGACCTTGGGCTTTGTGGCGCTGTTTCATCGCAGCGCTTGGACCGGGTTCCGGTCGCTTTTGACGCCGGCCGCGCTGGCGATGATTGCGCTGCAGGGGACAGGGTCGATCTTTTTCCTAGGATCGTTGCAGAATACTTCGGTGGCCAACAGCCTTTTGATCCTTGCGACCGCGCCGTTTTTGGCCGCGTTGTTTTCTTGGGCTTTCCTGCGGGAAACCATCGACAAGGCCACGGCGCTGGCCATTGTGGCGGTGTTCGGCGGTGTGGTGATGATCGCCTCGGGGTCCATGGGTGGCGGCACGCTCTTTGGCGATTTCCTGTCCTTTCTGAATGCCATGACCATCGCGGGTTATTATGTGGTCTTGCGCAAGGCGCGGGATGTGAACCTGATCGTTGCCATCGCCTGCGGCTATCTTCTGACCAGCCTGATCGCCCTGCCCATCGCCCCGATGGAGCCGTTCGACGCCACCCAATGGGGTCTTGTGCTTCTGTCGGGCGGGGTAATTTTGGCGGGGGGCGTGGGACTTTTGCAAATTGGCCCGCGCTATTTGCCCGCGCCTGAGGTGTCGATGATCACCATGCTGGAGATCGTGGTTGGCCCCTTGTTGGTGTGGTGGATCTTGGGCGAGAATCCGGGGCAGGCGACCGTGATCGGCGGTACGGTGATCTTGGTGGCGATCTTTGCCCATGCGGCGTGGCAGCTTCGGAACTTGGCCAGCCGTCAGGGTTGATCGCTCCTCCTCTCACCTAGCGCGACATGAACCCATCGGCGCCTGGCCTCGGCGGCGCGGGGCAGTTGCACCACCTCTGGGGTCTCAGATTGGTTGGCGTTACGCCTGACTGGGCGGCATTGACATCCCTTGGTATAGGTCCGCACCAAATGGAGGTGAGTTTGGGCAAAGGAACAGCCCATTCGCCGAAGTATAGGTTTCAGTTTTCGCGTTTTGGGCGGTTTGATTGGCCGGTCATACGAGGTCAGCAACGCCGAATGCCCGGAACAAGACAGGGTAAGGGCGCGCGCGGAAGGGGCGAGCAACACAGGTGCTTGGTCTGGGAAGAGCGATGCTTTGGACGTTGGGCGATGCAGACGGCTGCGGTCTGCCTGCGCGCCCGGTTTCCCGGCATGTTCTCCGCCGCTTTGGCGAGACTGTGGTGACAGCGGTCTGTCAGTCGCGCCTGACCTGCGCAAATGAAGCATTGGAAAACCATGACTGCCACACCAACGGATAAGCCCAAAATCTCGAAGCAGGCTGCGGCGCTGGTTCAGGATCTTATGGCCGCTGAGGCTGGGGCGCAGATCCGCTATGGCAGCACCGATCAGGGCCTGCGGCGCGAGCTTCGCGAGCTTGCGTGGGACATTTATCAGGCCGGGAACGTGCTTTTGGTGCAAAAGCGCAATGAGAAGAATGGCTTTGACTATGTGATGATCCGCACGGCCAAGCCCTTTGCCGAAACGCCGTTTCAGATCGCCGACGCCGGGCGTTGAGGCCAGCCACCTGCCTTGGCGGGCATCGGGAGGGCACTGGGCGGGCGTTGTCGTGCCGGTCCGCCCGACACGCAGACCTTATGCGTGCAACCGCCGTTCAAGATCGGCCAAGGCGCGGCCGGCGTGGCGGAAGATGATATCGGCATCCACCAGCTGCAAAATGTCGTCGTCCGACATGTCGAGCGCCGGGGCCACGCCCACAATGGCCGAGGGCGTCACGATGCGCAGGGCCAGCACCAGACGAATAAGCTCGGGCAGGCGGGCCTTGGTGCTGAGCGATAGGCCAATCACCAAGGGCTTACCCAGATCCGCATGCCGGACAAGGCTCTCATGGCTTTCGGCAAGCTTGAGGTCGATGACCCAACCAGCGTCGCGGAATGCATCCGCGGCGAGGGTGACGCCAAGGGTATGGGTTTCGTCTGGCACCGAGGCGAAGAGGGCGCGCCGCTCGGGTCGGATCGGGGCGCGGTTTGGGCCAAGATCCGAACTGACCGCGCGCATCACGGCATAGAGGTGGCCTGTTGCCACGGTCACATCCACGAAGCTGACCTCGTCGCGATCCCACCGCTCGCCCAACAGGCGCGCCACGCCCGCGATCAGGCCAAATCGAAGATGCTGGCGGGTGACGCCCTGCGCTTGCAGCTTGGCCACAAACTCCAGCGCCCTTTCGGGGGCGGGATGCAGAAGGACGGCACAAAAGTCAGACAGCTGCTGCGCATCGGCGTCGTGCTCGATCGCGGGCTCAGCATTTTTGCGCATCGCCACCAAACGCTGGACCACTTCGGCCGCCAAGTCTGTTGATTTTCATCCAGAACTGCGCCGTTTAGGCGGATAATTTTCACTGAGAACTGAGCCATGTGAACCTTTCCCCAAAGCGGTGAGCGGCGGGGGCAACGGAGTGATCCACATGGGACTATTGAACATCATCCGACGGATGCATTTGCGGCAGAAGCTGTCGATCCGCGAGATCGCGCGGCTGACGGGAGTGTCGCGCAATACCGTGATCAAGCATCTGGCTGCGAACACTATCGAGCCCAAATTCGCGACGCCGGAGCGGCAAAGCAAGCTTGATCCCTTTGCCAAGAAGTTGGCGAGCTGGCTGAAGACTGAGGCCGGCAAGTCGCGCAAGGAGCGGCGAACTGTGAAGCAATTGCATGTCGATCTTATAGCGCTTGGCTTCACCGGCTCTTACGGACGGGTGGCGGCTTTTGCGCGATCGTGGCGGGCAGATCGGCAGCGTGAACAGCAGACGACGGGGCGCGGGACCGTTGTTCCGTTACATTTTAACCCTGGAGATGCCTTCCAGTTCGACTGGAGCGAGGATTTTGCAGTTCTGGGCGGCGAACGTACGAAGCTGCAGATGGCGCATATCAAGCTGTCGCACAGCCGGGCTTTTTTGCTGCGTGCCTATCCGCTGCAGACCCACGAGATGCTGTTCGATGCCCACTGGCACGCATTCCGGGTCTTCGGTGGCGTGCCCGCGCGGGGGATTTATGACAATATGCGCACGGCGGTTGATCGCGTCGGCCGCGGCAAGGAGCGGTAGATCAACATGCGCTTTCTCGCCATGACAAACCACTACGTCTATGAGCCGGAGTTTTGCAATCCGGCAGCGGGTTGGGAGAAAGGGCAAGTCGAGAAGAACGTTCGGGATTCCCGTCACCAGATGTTGCAACGGATGCCAGACTTTTCAGACCTTGCCGCGCTGAATACCTGGCTGGAAGCGCGATGCCTTGAGCTGTGGCGGCAGACCCCGCATGGCAAACAGTCTGGCACGATCGCCGATGTATGGGCCGAAGAGCAGGCCGCGCTGATGCCGTTGCCCGTCGCGTTTGATGGCTTTATCGAGTTGAGCAAGCGCGTCTCACCCACCTGTCTGATCAGCTTTGAGCGCAATCGCTACAGCGTTCCGGCATCCTTCGCAAATCGACCGGTCAGCCTACGGGTCTATCCGGACCGGCTGGTTGTGGCGGCTGAGGGCAGCATCCTGTGCGAACATGCGCGCGTGATCCAACGCAGTCACAATCTGCCTCCACGGGCGATCTACGACTGGCGACATTATCTGGCAGTCGTTCAACGCAAGCCCGGGGCTCTTCGGAATGGGGCGCCATTTCTGGAATTACCACCTGTCTTCAGACAGTTGCAGGATCACATGCTGCGCAAGCCGGGCGGTGATCGCGAGATGGTCGATATCCTCGCCCTCGTGCTCCATCACGACGAACAAGCAGTTCTCACTGCCGTAGAGTTGGCACTGACCGAGGGCGTACCGACAAAGACCCATGTGCTGAACCTGTTGCACCGACTGGTCGACGGCAAGGTGATCGGCGTGCCGCCACTCGATACTCCACAGGCACTGGCCCTTCACCGTGAACCCGAGGCCAATGTCGAACGCTATGACGGCCTACGCGCCCAGATAGCCGGAGGCCGCCATGCGTCATGATCCCGCCGCTGGCGCTATCGTCATCATGCTGCGTAGCCTGAAGATGTATGGGATGGCACAAGCCGTAACCGACCTGATCGAGCAGGGCGCACCAGCCTTTGAAGTGACCATACCAATGCTGTCGCAACTGCTGAAGGCCGAACTGGCCGAACGCGAGGTTCGCTCAATTGCCTATCACATGAAGTCCGCTCGCTTCCCGGCCTACAAGGATCTCTCTGGCTTCGACTTCACCGCCAGCGAGATCAACGAGGCCACTGTCCGGACGCTGCACCGTTGCGAGTTCATGGACGGCGCCCAGAACATGGTCCTCATTGGCGGCCCGGGAACCGGCAAGACCCATGTCGCAACAGCCATCGGCATCCAGGCCATCGAACATCACCGACGCAAGGTCCGCTTCTTCTCCACAATAGAACTGGTCAACGCGCTTGAACAAGAAAAGGCCAAGGGAAAGGCAGGCCAAATCGCAGAAGGCCTGACCAAGCTTGATCTCGTGATCCTTGATGAACTTGGTTATCTGCCGTTCAGCGCATCAGGCGGGGCACTGCTGTTTCATATGCTGAGCAAGCTCTACGAGCGCACTAGCGTCGTGATCACCACCAACCTGAGCTTCAGCGAATGGGCTATGGTCTTCGGTGATGCAAAGATGACCACCGCCTTGCTCGACCGCCTTACTCACCGCTGTCACATCCTTGAAACCGGAAACGACAGCTTTCGCTTCAAGGCAAGCTCAGCCGTTGCAGCCCGCAAAAAGAAGGAGACAAACACGCCCTTGACCCCAGCATGAACCAAAATCCATAATCAGAGGTGGCTCACTTCTCGGTGAAAAAACCGGCTCCGGTCTGGGTGAAAATCAACACCACGCCTAGGTCGGGTGACGTCAGGATCATGTCGGCTGCGTCACGCGCCACATCAGCCGCGCCTTCGACCGACAGTCCAATATCGGCCAACCGCAGCGCCGTGGCATCGTTGATCCCATCGCCGATATAGCCCGTAACATGGCCTGCTTTGCGCAGCGCGGCGACGATACGCTCCTTGCCCGCTGGGTCGATCTCGGCAAAAACATGGGTTCGGGCCACGAGGCGCGCGAGGGCGTCGGCCCCCAAGGTGGCGATATCGGTCCCGGTCACGACATGGGCGTGCGCCACGCCGACGTGTGCCGCGACGTGGGCAGCGACAAAGCGGTTGTCCCCCGTGATGATGCGAACTGAGATGCCGCGCCTACCAAGCGCGGCCACCGTGGACCGAGCATCGGGCCGAAGCGGGTCGGAGAACAGAAGGAACCCCTCAAACTTCATGGCGCTTTCTTGATCAGCGGACCATTCTGCAAGCCGTTCTACGTTGCGGCTCGCAAGGCCGAGAACCCGAAACCCCTCGCGGCCCCAATCCTCGACCATTTGGGCAAGCGTGACCCGCTGGCCTGAGGACAGGGTACAGATTTCGAGCAGCGGAAGCGCCGCGCCTTTGGTGACCATCCGGGCAGCGCCAGCTTCGGCTACCACGACCGATAGCCTTTGGCGCGAAAAGTCATAAGGCACCTCGCCCAGCTTCTCTTCCAGCGTTTCGGGCATACCCAGACGAACCGCTTCCGCCAGAAGCGCGCTGTCGAGCGCGTTGTCGATGCCGCGTTGCAAGCGAGCGTTCAGGACGGCCAAGCCCAATACGTGCGGATCGTCCTTGCCTTCGACATCCGTTGCACGGGCCAACGCCACGTGGCCTTCGGTCAGCGTACCCGTCTTATCGGTGCACAGAACATCCATGCTGCCTAGGTTCTCGATCGAGGAAAGCCTGCGCACGATCACCCCGCTCTGCGCCAGCCGCCGCGCGCCTGAGGCCAGCGTCACCGACAGCATTGCAGGCAGCATCTGCGGGGTCAGCCCCACCGCAAGGGCCAAAGCGAAGGTCAGGCTGTCAAAGAACGGGCGGCCCAGCCATGTATTTACGGCAAAGACCAAAAGGACGATGACCAGCATCAGCTCGGACAGCATCAGGCCAAACCGGCGCAAGCCAGTTGTAAAGGCCGTCTCCCCCTCGCGCCGTTCCAGCCTTTCGGCGATGCCGCCGAATACCGTGGCGCGGCCCGTTAAAACGGCCACTGCCTCACCCGTGCCAGAGCGGATCGAGGTTCCAGTCCAAAGTGCAGAGCTTCGGGCGGCCAAGGCTGCGGCGGACTGAACAGGCTCAGATTTTTTTTAACAGGAAAAGGCTCGCCAGTCAGCGGGGCCTCAATGGCAAAGAGAGTGTCGGCGACAAGGATCCGGGCATCGGCGGGCACCAGATCGCCCGCACGCAGGATCAAAATGTCGCCCCGCACCACCTCAGCCGCAGGGATCACTTTCTCGACGCCATCGCGGCGAACGTGGGCCATGTGCCGGATGCGAGATAGAAGGTCTTGAACCTCGCGTGAAGCGCGCCATTTCTGGGCAAAGCCCATCAGGGCCGACAAGAGCAAGATGACCAAGATAATCGCGGCGTCAGCATAGCTGCGAACAAGGGTCGCAATTAAAGCAGAGAGCGCAAGGATCAGAACCAGCGGGTTACGCAGTTGGGGGATGAGCAGCGACCGCGCCGTCTGATGCCGGGTCTCGACAAGGCCAGGCGTGACGCGGGCCTTTGCCTCAGCGCTCGATAGGCCCGCATCAGTCGTCGCCAGCGCGCGCAATACCTCGGCGGTCGGGTCTGCCCACCAAGCATAGTCTGCGCGCACTGGCTGTGCGGGCATCTGGCGCCTCCCGGGATGCCGGAACGCTAACCGAGATGATCACTTTGTCGCTATGATAGGCGTCAAGCAGCAGATGACGGGCGTCAATGAGGCCAGGGCTTGAGAATTACATGGTGACAAAAAGCTGGAGGTCCTGTCATGCCGAAACTCCTGACACTGTGCTTGCTCGCCTTCCTGTCGCCAACGTTGCTCGGTGCTGAGACCGCCAGTCTGCGCAACGGGACCGACCTATTCCTTTCCGGCACTTCGGGCCTGCCTGAGCTGAACACCACTGGCGATGTGTTCGCAGCGGGCCAGTCCGTCGTGTTGAAGGGCAAGGCTGGCGGTGACACGCATGCCGCAGGATTCGACGTGTCGGTCGAGGCACCAATTGCCGGGAACCTTTACGCTGCAGGGGCAAACGTCGCAGTTCTCGCCCCGGTCGCTCAGGACCTGACTGCCATGGGGATGAACCTGCGCACCTCGGCACAAGCAACCGTCGCGGGAAATGCCCGTCTCGCGGGCAGCAATGTGGTCATCGACGGGCCGATCATGGGTGCCCTGACGGTGACGGCGGGCGAGATTACACTGAATGCTGCTGTCACAGGCGATGTCCTGATGCTGATGGAGACGGCACGTTTCGGGCCGAACGCTCGCATTTCGGGGCGGCTCACCTACTCCGCCGCAGAACCAATTACAGTGCCCGCGAGCTTGATCCCGGCAAACCGGGTTACCTATCATAGACTGGTCCTGCCCGAGACAGTCACCAGAATCCGCCAAGGCTGGCGCGAAGGGCATCCCATGATGCCCTCGGCTCGTGCGGTGATGGGCGGAGCCGTTCTGATCCTTGCGGGTCTTGTTGCGGTCGGCGCGATCACTCTGGCGATGGCACCCGTCTGGTCCGACCGGGTGCGGCAGACCATTGATGCCAAGCCCGGGGCCTGCCTTCTCGCCGGTGTCTTGGGTCTGGCAGCCCTGCTCGGCTTGGTGCCGGTCGCGGTGATGACGATCATCGGTATCCCGCTGCTACCCCTTGTTTTTGCCACGATCCTTCTGGGATGGATGATGAGCTACCTGTTGGGCGTCTACGCCTTAAGCATGCGCGTGGCGCGCGCGTTCGGGATTAGTGAACCCGCCGGCCTTTCCGCGCAAATCCTTGTTCTGGCACTGGGGCTTTTGGGTTCGGCGCTCTTGAACTTCGTGCCGATCCTTGGCTGGCTTCTCAACTTTGTGCCGCTTCTGCTGGGGGCCGGGGCCATCGTCCTTTTGGGGTTGCGCAGTCCGGTCGCGGCCCCGGCGGCAAGCGCGTGACGACCAACCGCAGGCTCGCGGCGCGCGTGTTAGATCTTGCTCGCCTTGTGGAATAGAAAGAAAATGACGCCCTAGTCGCGTGGATCAATCGCACAACCTCACCGCCATATCGTGGCCCGGAGTTGGGCTGGATCAGCATGACCCAAACCGGTGGCGACCTGACTGGACGCGGCGTTATTCTTGGACAAGTGGTCGCGTGCCTTAACCTTTGCCCGCCCCCGATGTGTCCAAAGAGCCCGCCGAACCCGCGATTATCAGTCGTCAATGAAGCGCCGAGCAGGATGCAGTACCTACGCGAAGACGGTGATAGGAGCTCAGGCTTAGAGAGAAGTGACGAGATAATGGAGCCAGTCTTAATGCAAGGCATCGCCAGTTTCGTCGTTCTTAGCGAGGTCGGGGCATGAAGCCGGCACGAAAGTCATCTGGAAACAGGCCGCAGGTAAACGCGGCGCGCAAAGCGAAAGGAATGGCCATGCCCGAAGAGACTGCACGACCCGAGGCCGACAAACCCGTGCCCGGGGTTGACCTTGACGATCTTCGCGCAGCGGTGGCCGATCTTGCGCATAAGGTCAGGGCTTACGGCCTTGATCGCTTCGAAGCCCTGCGCGACGAAGTCGAAGAGGACGCCGACAGCCTTGTCCACGCAGGCCGCCGCCGGGCGCAGGACCTGCAAGCGCGCGTCGCAAAGGCCGAGGCCAAGGTGGAACGCCATGTTCGCGAACATCCCCTGACTTGGATCGGTGGCGTTCTGGGGGTGATCGGGTTTGGCTTGGCCTTGGGGATGGTCCTGCGCAGAAAGGACTAATTTGATGCGCCGATCTCGCAAAGCGGGGCAGGTCTTTGCGCTGGCCATGGTCATGCTGCTCTTGATCTCGACCGCCTGGGTTTGCCTAATGGGGGCGGCGGTGGTCCTTCTGGGCCAGTGGCTGGGCACGGGCCTTGCGCTGCTGGTGGTCGGCGGGGCCTTGAGTTTCATGGTCGGGTTCATCCTGCTCGTGGTCAGCGCCCTGCGCCGCAGGGATCCTCCGCCGCCCAGCCTTGCGCAGCGCGTCCTACCCAGCGCCATCGCGCAAAGCGCCGCAAGCGTCGTGGCGCATCCGCTCATCCTTCGCGCCGCCCTTTTGGTGATCGGGGTCCTCTTCGCTTTGGCAGCCGCCCTGCTGCCAAGCCCTAAACCGCCCGACCGCGACCCTCGAAGCTAAGGCGGCTCAAGGGCCAGCAACAGCCCCTAGGCCGGCCAGCCGATGGGCTGGACAAACGTCGGATGGTCCTGCGCGGTCAGGCTCAGGCCACCACGGATCGCCTCCCGGTCAAGCCCCCCGACAAGGCAGGTGCCAAGGCCACGCGCCGCCGCAAAGACATAGACGTTCTGCGCTGCGATGGCGGCATTGACCGTCGCCCAAAGACGCTTTTCATCCTCGCTCGGGGCTGCGGAAAGCTTGGTAAGGTCCGAGATGAAGATCAGGCAGGCCGGGGCCGTTGCCACGAAGGGTTGGGGCGACAAGGTCTTGCGAATATCCCCCGACAGCATCGGGCCAAGGCTGCTTGACACAGGGTCATAGGACTGCACCCCGTCGGTGGTGGCCACATAAAGGCCAACATCAGCGGCCCCATACCAAGAGGGCGCGGTGCGCAGGCCGGTTTCCGGTCGGTTAACGCCCACGGCAGCCCAAAGAATCTCGGCAATCAGCGGCGCATCAAGGCCGCGTTCGGAGAAGGCCCGGGTCGAACGACGGCTGCGCAAGGCCTCCGTCACGGAAAGCTCCGCCGACCCATTGGCTTGCACGGCACCTGCGGGCGCAAGAAAGGCTGTGGCCGAACTTGCCCCGATCAGCAATTTGCGCCGCGACACCTGCGGCATGGGAAAAGATGATGAAACGGGCATCGCGATCCTCCGGTCTGCAAGCGCCACAAGCCTGCCGCAGGCCTGATCGCGCGTCATTGACCGCCATCATCGGGGCTCGCCAACAGCTCTGCGAGCCCTTGGTCAAGCCAGCCAAGCACCCCGGTGCGGTTCAGATGATCGGCATCAAAATAGTAGTGTGGCGCGGGCAAGCTGGCCGAAAAGTCATGGACCGCAACGTTCAGCTGGGCCGCATGGTCCCGCAACCGGGCCTCAAAGCCGGGACTGTCCGGCAGGGCCGCGCGAAATGCCTCGGGCAGCGGCGGACGGACAATCACAACGCTGGCGCCGTGGGACTGGGCCTCGCGGATCAAGGCCTCAAGATCTGCCAAGCCCTGATCCAGCGCCTGCGCGTCAGGCGGGCCGGGGTAAAGAAACCCGACGCGCGCCTTCGTGGCCGCGGCATTGGGGCGCGTGGCGCTGTCGAACCGTGCCTCGGCCTCCCAGCTGTCGGGCGAAAATCGGGTGCGGTCATTGATCCGGGCAAAGCCAGAGGCATAGGCAAGCCACGTTTGCCACGAAAGCCCCCGGGGCACGGCACGCGCAAGGATCTTGACCGTCGCCCAATCCGCCGGGATCTTCGGCAGCACATCGCTGTCAGCAAGCCGCAGCGCGTTCCAGCGGGGGTCGGCAAAGCCAAAGCTGTCCAGCACGATCAAGACGCCCTTGGCACGATGATCGGTGAACCAACGCGCACCGATCACCCGCATCAGGAACGGCCCACCGCCGGTCACGGCAAGGGTCAGGGTGCGCTGCCCGGTCCTTTCGTGCAAGATCGCGGGCATGTCCGCAAAGCCCAACGGCATCGCATGCGAGGCCCCAAGGATGATCCAATCGGTTTCAGTTGGGAAATTGGCGATGCGCAAAAAGGGGTTCTGGTCGCCATGACGGCGCAAGATGACATCAGACCACCAAAACAGCCCCACATAGATCGCAAGTCCAAGGGCCAGAAAAGCCGCAATGCGACCGGGGTGCCACAGATCCTCAGAATCCGGCATAGATGAACCCCGCACCCTGCCAGCGCCCGAACACCGCCAAAAGCACCAGCGCACCATAAAGCCCCGCCCAGCGCAGCGCCAAGGGTGCGGTGACCAAGCGTTCGGCTGCGGGGCGCGAACCACAGGCAATCTCGGTCAGCAAAAGGCTTGCGACAAAGGCAAGGCCAAGCCCATGGTCGGCGGTGAACGGGTAGCGCATGATCAAGCTGGGCAAGGCCGACAGGCTTTCCCCGATGCGCGACAGGATCGTCAGCGCATCGCTCACAGAGGCTGCACGAAAAAAGACCCATGTGATCAGCACCAGATGAAAGGTCAAAACGCCCCTGAACGCCCGCGAAACCGGGCGTTTGGGCGCAGGCAAGACCGTCTCGGCCGCCACAAACGCACCGTTCAGCCCCCCCCAGACCACAAACCCCCAGCCAACCCCATAACCAAGCCCGGCGTGCCAAAGCCCAGACAGCAGGAACACGACCATGAGGTTCACGATCTGTCGCGACCTGCCCCGGCGGCTGCCACCCAGCGGGACATAGACGAAATCCCGAAACCACTGGCCCAGCGTGATGTGCCATCGAGAGGCCCAGAACTCGCTGACCGTAGGCGAAAGATAAGGCCGGTCAAAATTGCGCGACAGGCGCAGACCAACCAGGGCCGAAAGACCAATCGCCATGTCGGCATAGCCCGAGAAATCGCCATAGATCTGGAAGGCAAAGAAATAGACAGACAAAAGCAGGTCCACCGGGGCCGCATGGGCGGGGATCGCAAAGGTCGCATCCACCATCGGTGCAAGGCTGTCGGCGATGACGAATTTCTTGATGAGGCCCGAAAGCAGAAAGGCGCAGCCCAAAGCGGCAAGCCTGGGCTGCACGGAAAGCCCGGGGAACTGGGGCACCAGCGCTTGGGCACGTTCGATGGGGCCCGCAAGAAGTTTGGGAAACCACACAAGGTGAAGCACAAGCTCGCTCAGGCTCAGGCGTTCCGGTCGGCGCAGGCCTTGCGCAAGAAGTGCAATGGCCGTGAAGCTGTAGAAGGACAATCCCGGCGGCGGATGCGGGTCAGGCAGGCCCCAGGAATCGGGAAAAATGGCATCGGGAAACTTGGCCCAGACAAGGGCCAGGATCAGCGCCGCGATGACCGGCTTGCGCAGGAACGGCGCGGACAGCGCGGCAGCGCAAGCCCCGACCACCCCGCCCAACCAAAGCAGCCGCAGGGCATCGGGTGCCGCGTAAAACCACAGGCTGGCGGCAATCAACCAAAGGGGCCGCGCCTTTGACGGCAAGACCACAATTCCCAGAAGGACAAGGCCAAGAAAAAGCCAGAAGCTGACATCGGCATAAGCCATGGCCCACCCTAGTAAGAGGCGCCTCCGGCCCGAAGCTCGGGCGGGATGGCGTCGATGGGGATGCCCGCATTCACGGTCAGATAATCGGCCAGCTGATCGCGTTCCGCCTCGGTCAGCGGCACACCGACATGGCTTGGCTTGCCAAGCGTGCCAAGCCAGGCCTCCTTGGCGCGGGCTTGGGTCACGACGACGGTGATGATGTGGCAAGACTGGCAACGGTCCAACGTCATGTCACGCCCGTCCGGCAGCAGCGCGGCCGGGTCCACGGGCGCGGCATAGGCCAGGTAATCCGCCAAGGTCCGGGCCTGCCACTCGTCCAGATCCTTTGCGCCGCGCAAATCGCCCCGGCTTATGGCCCCAAGCCACTCTGCGGCGGGGCGCGTCTCGGTCAGCTCAGCGGCAAGCTCGGGATCGTCGGCAAGCAGGGTCTGCAAAAGACTGCGCCCGCCCTCGGGAATGAAGGCAAAGTAATCCATCTGAGACGAGGCCACCCCCGCCATGCCGATCATCAGCCCTGCCAACCACCGCGCTTTCATGGCCGCCCCCCGTCAGAACCGCATCTCGGGCGGCACATCCTCCACCCGCATCGGCATGTTGATTGCCGAATAATCGGCGAAAATCTCGCGTTCCGTCTGTGTCAGCGGAATGTCCTTGTGGAACGGCGAGGCAAAGATCATCAGCCATCCCGTGCGGTCACGGCGCTGCATCAGATACCCCGAGAACAGCGAATGGCAGGACTGGCACTGCGCCAGTGCAAGGTCGCGACCATCGGGCGGCAAGCTGGCCAGCCGCAACTCCTCCACCCGCAAGTCCTCCCCTGGCAAAGCGTCCCCTGGCAAAGCGTTCATTGGGCGCGGGGCAACGCGCGCAAGATAGCTGGCCAAGGTCGCGATTTCGCGCGTGCTCAGCTCTGAATTGGCCAGCACAGCCTGCCACGCTTGTAGGTTCCGGCTTTGGGACAGGGCGTCACGCTGGGCACCTGCGTCGGGGAAGGCCCGCAGAAAAGCCCCTCGGCCACCATCGGGCATGAACGCGAACGGATCGTCTCCCGCCCAGACCTGAGCCGCCACCACAAGGGCCAGACTGACCAATGTGACACGCCATTTCATCCCGATCTGCCAAAATCGAGAATCGGGACAACGATCCGGTCAAGTGTGGCCAGCCCCGCAAAGCGCTGACCGCGCAACTGATCCAGCTGAACCACCGTCAAGTCGTCGACATATTGCTCCCCACAGTCGGGGCACAGCATGGCCGGGATATTGCGCACCACGACAAGGCCTTCGGCCTGCCAAAAGGCCGTGCTGATGGCACCCAAACCCAGAACCCCGGTCTGACACCGGTCGCAGATCGCCCGGCCTTCACTTGGCAAAGCCTCAACCGGGCTCGCATTGGTGTTCACAGCGCTTTTGGTCATGGGTCACACCATCTTTTGCGCGGCGGCCACGATGCGCTCGGCGGTGACCTTCATCCAGCCGAACATCTCGGGCGAGGCGGGCGGCGGCGCATCGGGAAAGGCAAGACGGCGAAAGCGTGCCCCCTCCACATTCTCGGCGCAGCGGGCGACAACCTCGGCGGCAGGGCCAAGCGTGTAATAGGTCTGATCCACCGCCAGCAGGCGCTTGGTCTTGGCGACAGATGTCACCAGCGTTTCGGTGTCCATCTGTTTCAGCACCCGCAGATCGATCACCTCAACTGACATGCCCGCCGCCCCCAGCTGCTTGGCAGCCTCAAGCACATCGGGCATGCCCGCCCCCGACCCCACGATGGTCAGATCCGTGCCCTCCTGCCGCACCGCCGCCTTGTCGAGCGGCACCTCATAGGCCTCGTCCGGCACCTCCTCGGACAGCATTCGCAGGCCCGCCGGGTAAAGATAGACGACCGGATCGGGGCTGCGCAGCGCCGCGTGCATCATGCCCTTGGCATCATAAGGGGTTGAGGGCACCACCGTGCGCACACCGGGAATGTGCATATAGGTGGAATCGATTTCATAATCGGAATGCTGGCCCGCAAAACCGGGGGTTTGCCCGGTCATCTCCATCACGAAAACCACCGGCATCGCAGCTTTTCCACCCGTCATGTGGCGCAATTTGCCGGCATGGTTCTGGATAAGCTGGAACGGCATCCCGGCCCCCTGATAGGGGATATAGGTCGCCGCGCGTGACCCCGCGAGACCGGCCCCCAGAACCGCCGACGCCATCCAGTTCTCGTCAATGCCGGTGTTGACCACCCGCTTGCGGCCAAACTCGGTTTCCAAGTTGATCACCGGCATCCCCGCGTTCGAGGCGACCGGCGGCGTCAGCTCGAAAATCCAGACCATTGCGGGATCGGCCCGCATCTCGGCCGCGACAGCCTCAAGCACAGCATACATCCAAGTCTTGATGGTCATGGCGGGTCCTCCTCAGGCGATCTGGCGAGGAAGAACCTCACCTTCCGCGAACACATGTTTCAGCCCGTCCTCGGGCCGGCAAAGCGGCTGTTCGGCGGCCCATTCAAAGGCCGCGTTGACTTCGGCCCTAGCCTCCTCCTCCAAAGCGTCGGCAGCGGCGGCATCCAGCACACCCCAGTCGATCAGCGTCTTGCGGGCAATGTCGACCGGATCGCGCTGCATCCAGGCGCGAACCTCGCGTTCAGGGCGGAAGGAATTGATGGCCAGCGGGTCATAGCCAAAGGCACCAAGCTTGCCGACCTCGGCCCCCGGAGCGCCCCAATGGTTGTAGTAGCGGTAGGTCTTGGCCTCGATGAAGGTGGGACCACCGCCCGACCGAGCCCGATCCACCGCCTCACGCGCCGCATTGTAGACTTGGAACACATCCTGCCCGTCGACCACCCGCGCCGGAATACCATATGCGCGCGCCGCATCGGCAATGTCGGTATGCGGGCTGGAATAGGAATAATGCGCGTATTGATGGTACAGGTTGTTCTCCAGCACATAGATGAAAGGCAGGTCCAGCAATCGGGCATTGTTCAGCGCCGAATGGAAATGGGGCGTCGCATAGGTGCCGTCGCCGCCAAAGACCACGGCCACCTGATCCGACCCCCGCGCCCGGAACGCAAAGGCGGACCCGGTGGCGATCACATGTCCGGGGCCGATCATGCCATCCGCCCCCATGAAGCCCACAGAGGGGTCCGCGATATGCATCTCGGCCGCATAGCCGCCGTTCAGGCCCGTGGCGCGAAAATCCATCTCGGCCTGCATCAGCTTCATGTCCACGCCCTTGGCCAGCGCATGGCCCGAGGGGCGGTGGGTGGAATAGACAAGGTCCAGCTGGTCAAAAGACCCCTCGTTGCGCAGGGCGGCGCAGACACCGGTCGCCACGGCCTCTTGGCCTGCGTAAAAGTGGTTATAGGCCCGGTATTTCGGGTCGCTCAGCATCTTGTCGGCCATTGTGCGTTCATGCCAACGGATCCGCAGGATCATGCGCAGCATCGCCGTCAGCTTGTCATCGGACAGGTCCATGGCGTAATAGCCGATCTGGCCATCCGCCCGCGCCGCCGTGGCAGAAAACCCGGCCACCGCACCCGCGATCCCGGCCACTTGCATAAAGCCGCGCCGGGTCAGGCCGCCATCGGCTTGGTTGGAATTCTCGGCACACATTCCCGCCCCTCCTCATGGACACACGTCGAGGATCAGTATGGCGGGCCACGCTTGCGCGGCATTGACGGCTGTCAAAAGAACTGGAGGTGGAGCGAACTGACCATCTGTCGGTGTTGTAGTCGGTGACCTATGTCGCGATCAGATCGTGGACATGGTTGAGGCTGGGGAACAGCGTCTCATTTAGGAACTCCTCCCGCATCCAACCGTTGAAGCGTTCCAAGAAGCCTTTCTGCATGGGCTTGTCCAACGCGATGCAATGCCCTTTGATCTTGGTGTCGGCGCACCACTTCAGGATCACGTTCGAAGTCAGTTCGGTGACTTCGCCCAATAAGATCATCCGGGGCTTACCGCGGCGCTCGATCAGCGCAGGCAATTCACGTGCCACGCGGCAGGCAGAGATTGATGTGTCAGGCATCGCGGTAAGGCATTCGCGCGTGACAGCATCGACCACGTTCAGCCCCCACAAGCGCAATCCGCCAGTGAAATGGCCATGGGCGAACCAAAGTTCTGCGAAACCAAATTGAGCGAGCAGCGCGCATCCGCCCGAACTCCATTAGGGTCGGCGCCCTTGTGCCAATAGCCTTGCGGTGCATTTTGCGTCTAAGGACGGTTTACCCTTCCTCGCGGTGGAGCCGGTGGATGCGATTGATCCCCGACGCCTCGACTTCACGCGGCAAGGCCATGAAAAGCAGCCGGTAGCCAAAGCTGCGCCACTTACTGGTCAGATCCCGGGACCGACCGCTCAGCACGATGTCTGCCGCACGCTGCAACTGGTCGCGCTCCATCTTCTGATCTGCGCCCGCATGCCCGGCATTCCGACAGCCAGAGTGGAAAGCGGAACGATTGGTCATCAGAGGAATGTAGAGACGACTGGCTCACCGGGCAACGGAAGTTCATCTGACACTGCCCATGTGCAGCATGTAAACCGCAGATCCACTTCAGGGTCGATGAAGTCAGTGCAGTCAGTAATGCCCCAAACACTGCGAAACCCGCCCCTGCCTGTCCTTTGTCGCGATAGAAAACCCCACGCCTTCCCTGTTGTACCTTTTGGCAGCATGGGCATCAAAGTGGTCTCTAACAGCGACTGGATCGGCACAAACAAAGCCATCAGCAATCTGGGCGAGCGCAATGCCTGCTGATTGGGCGTCAGCCAGGACTGCATCTAGGAACACCTGTGCTTCTGCAACATCGGGCGGGTAATAGCATCGTTGGAAGGTCCCTGAGGGTCGATAGCCATCCCTGAAGGCGGAAACTGTCGAGATAAAGTCGACGGGTGAAACAAAGAACGCTGGTGTAAACTCTAGAGAAACCACGTCCTCCCAGTAGAGAAAACGCGTGGACATACGGTTTCGATACCAAAGCCCTGATCTGCTCACAGGGTGTGAATGGAGTGAACCATCCTCAACCGTCGAAAACGTCAATCCGAAGCGCGCCCTGAACTGCGGATTGACCGTGTACCCAGCTTTTCCCCCAGCCCATCCTAAGACCCCAGCGTCTAGCAGCGCGCCGAGCAGGTTGGGGTGGCCTGCGGATTTGTTGCTCAGAAAAAGGATGTCCTGCCGGCGGTGCGCGAGGATGAATGCTGCAATCGAGGCCTTTTGCTCTTCGCTGATGTCGAGCGAGCCATCTATCTTTCCTGCAACCAAAGCCACAGAGTCGACGGCTGCGTTGTTCGTTGGAATGACTTGATAAACCATGCCAGCAATCCTCCTCAGAAAATCCTTACGTCGAAGCAACCAAGCTTAGAGAGAGCAGTGCCAGTCAAGGACGCCCATTTTATGACCTAATTCGCACATATCACGGCCATATGTGTTAAAATAATGACACAGATCAAACTGCGTCGAACGGATATCGCGTCCGTTGAGCCACACAGTGTGCCTCACACTGTGTGTGGCCAAAATTGGCCCGATGAGGGCAGCAGGTGCTGTCAGACAAATGCGAACCAGTCTCCGTTTGCCCAACCCAACTCAGGTATCAGGCGGCAAGAAGGCCGCGCCACTCGGCGAGAGCGGCGGCGCGTGACTGTTTGAAGTGATCGCGGTTCTGGAGGTGGCGCTCCGGCGGAAAGTGGTTGTGGACCGAGGCATGGACTGAGGCGAACTTCTGTAAAGTTCGCATGCGCCGGAACCGAAGCATTGCTCGTTCGCGTCGTCGAAATGGTAAGTGCGAGTTCTCCGCTCGATTGTTCATCCATCGCCCCATCTCGCGGTCATCGCCACGGCCCAGGCCCTTCAGCGCGGCGCCGTATGAGCGCAGGCGGTCCGTCACAATGCTCTCTGGTAGGCCATGACGTTTCATCGATTGCTTCAATAACTTCGGTGCTGCTTTACGGTCCCTCGCCTTGGTGACAACGCTTTCCAGCACCTCCCCCTCTTGATCGACGGCCCGCCACAGGTAGTGCGTCACCCCGTTGATCTTCACAAACACCTCATCGAGGTGCCAGCGCAAGTGATTGCGTCCACGCATTCGGTCTAGCCGCTTGCGCCTGAGTTCCGAAGCGAAGATGGGACCAAACCGGTTCCACCAATAGCGCACCGTTTCGTGGCTGATCTCGATCCCACGCTCGTGCAGGAGGTCATCCACGTTGCGAAGCGACAGCGGAAAACGAATGTAGAGCATCACTGCCAACCGGATGATGTCTGGGCTGGTCTTGAAGTGGCGGAAAGGTGAGCGCTGGGTCATCCCGAAAGGCTACGCAGACGCCCTCACCGCTTCAAGCCAGTTTCTTCTGACAGAGCCCGTCGATCTGGAACTTGGTGGTCGTGAACGCATCGAGAGCTTTGTAATTCACGGTGGGGCGGCGGATGGTCATGGCGGTGTCTCTGGGGTGAGCTGCATCGTTATTGCGCAATCAACTTCGCTCCTCTCCGGAGATTAATCAACTGAATACAAAGCAATATAATGGCGTTTTTTGGCATAGGGCAGTCAAGCCACCGATGGCTGGATGCGAGGACGTGAGGGGATCCGAGACCGTCGATACGCCGGTCTGATCTGCATCAAGGTCACGAATGCCCGGCAGTGCTATGCTTGGTCATTCGTGCATGCAAGTTTCCGGGGCTGCCGGTCATGCCTGAAATAGCGGGATTGGGGTACCAGATGGGAAATCACGCAACGCCGCCAGAACCATCGGGACCATCGGATTTTTCCCGGATCCTGTGGCCGCTGGTCTTCATCCTGTTTGGGTTCTTCTTTCTGTTCACGCAGATGCCATCAGGAACATCGACACCCTCTGATGTCTCCTATAGCGAGATTAAAGCCCTCATCCGCAGCGGGCAGGTACGCGAAGCAACGCTGCAGGCGACGGCCATAATCGCCGATCTGCACAGCCCGACTGCCGGGGGTGCCAGCCAGGTGCGCGCGATCACCCCGCAGCAACCTGACGCCGGGTTGCTGCCGCTGCTTGAGGAAATGGGTGTTACCGTAACAGCCGAAGAGCTGCGTGCGCCGTCGGTTCTGGTCTCGTTGCTGCCGTGGATCCTGATCCTTGCGTTCTATTTCTGGCTCAGCCGCAGGATGATGGGCGGTGGAATGGGCGGCGGGCTTCCGGGTGGCATCGGCGATTTTCTGGGTGGGCGGGCGGCCAAGCCTGTCAAGCCCACCCGCAAGGTGACCTTTGCCGATGTCGCAGGTCAGGACGAAGCGAAGCGCGAGGTGTCGGAGCTGGTGGAATTCCTGCGCGATCCGGACCGGTTTTCCAAGGTCGGCGCAACCGTGCCACATGGTGTGCTGCTGATGGGTCCGCCCGGCATCGGCAAGACGCTGCTTGCCCGCGCGCTGGCAGGCGAGGCGGATGTGCCGTTCTTTTCCACCTCGGGGTCCGAGTTCATCGAGGTGTTCGTCGGCGTCGGCGCAGGCCGGGTGCGCAAGATGTTCGAAGAGGCGGGCAAGCAGTCGCCCTCGATCATCTTCATCGACGAGCTGGACAGCATCGGCCGCACGCGGGGCACCGGCCTTGGTGGTGGCCATGACGAGCGCGAACAGACGCTGAACCAGGTTCTTGCTGAACTCGACGGCTTCAGCCCGCGCGAGGCGGTGGTCGTGCTGGCCGCCACCAACCGCCCCGATGTGCTAGACCCTGCCCTGTTACGGCCTGGCCGGTTCGACCGGCATGTGACGCTGGAACTGCCCGACAAGGGCGCACGGCGGGCCATTCTGGATGTGCATGTCAAAGATCTGCCGCTGCGCCATGATGTCGATCTGGGTCAGGTCGCCGCCGGCACGCCGGGATTTTCCGGCGCCGATCTGAAGAACCTGCTGAACGAGGCGGCGATCACGGCGGCCCGTCGGTCAGCGGCGGATATCACCCCCGACGATCTGGATCAGGCCCGTGACAAGGTGATGATGGGAACGGTGCGCACGCTGGCGATCCAGCCGGACGAGCGGCACCGCCTTGCCGTGCACGAGGCCGGGCATACGGCCGTGGCCTTCTACAACCCCGGTGCCGATCCGATCTACAAGGTCACCATCATTCCGCGCGGGCGCAGTCTTGGCAGCACCCATATGCTGCCCGAACATGACCGCCACACATTGCCCGAGGCCTATCTGCGGGTGCAACTGACCACGCTTCTGGCTGGGCGTGCGGCGGAAAAGGTGCTGCTCGGGTCGGTCAGTTCGGGGGCCGATGACGATATCCGCCGCGCGACGGTTCTGGCGCGGTCGATGGTGGCGCGCTGGGGCATGGACCCCGACATCGGCCCGGTCGATCTGCGCTACAGCGAGGATCACCCGTTCCTTGGCCAGCAGATCGCCCAGCCGCGCAGTTTCTCGGACCAGACGGCCGGGCGGGTGGATCAGGCGGTAATCACCCTGTTGCACGCAGCCGAAGCGCAGGCATTGCAGATCATCGATTCGCACCGCGACCAGGTCGAACAGCTTGTCGCGCGGCTGGAAGCCGAAGAAACCCTTGATCTGCCGGCGATACGGGAATGTCTTGGCCCGAATGACACAGTCACCCCCTTCGTCAAACGCCGGGCTGGACGCAGACCGCCAACCGACAAGACCCGATAGGACTTTTGCGAACGGGAACAGCACAGAATGACGGCCGTGTCCGAGACCATCTTTCACACCAAGGACCTGACCAAGGTTTATCGCAGCGGCGCGCAGGAAGTGCATGCCCTGCGCGGGGTGGATTTTCAGGCGGCACGGGGCGAATTCATCGTCATCCTCGGCCCGTCGGGATCGGGCAAATCGACCTTCCTCAACATTGTCGGCGGGCTTGATACGGCAACGGCGGGGGAAGCGTGGTTTGAAGAGCATCAGTTGACCGCGCTGGATGAACGCGGCCTGACGCAGTACCGGCGCGATCACGTCGGCTTCGTTTTCCAGTTCTACAATCTGGTGCCCAGCCTGACCGCGCGTGAAAACGTGGCGCTGGTGACCGAAATCGCCCGTCGCCCTATGTCGCCGGATGATGCCTTGGCGCTGGTGAGCCTGACAGAGCGCCGCGACCATTTCCCCGCGCAACTGTCGGGTGGCGAGCAGCAACGGGTGGCGATTGCGCGGGCCATCGCCAAGAACCCCGAGGTGTTGCTCTGCGACGAGCCGACCGGCGCGCTGGACTCGGCCACGGGTATCAAGGTGCTGGAGGCGTTGACGCAGGTGAACCGCACAATAGGCGCGACCACGCTGGTCATCACCCACAACGCCGCGATCCGTGAAATTGCCGACCGGGTTCTGCGTTTTGCCGATGGCCGGATCGTCGAGGAAACCGTCAACACCATCAAGAAAAGCCCGGCGGAGGTGTCATGGTGATCTCGCCCCTGCGCCGCAAGGTGCTGCGCGATCTGCGCCGCCTTTGGGCGCAGGTGCTGGCGATTTCGCTGGTGCTGGCGGCCGGGGTGGCAACGCTGATCCTTGGTAACGGGGCCTATTCGTCGCTCTATGAAACGCGGGCGCGCTATTATGACGACTACCGTTTCGCCGACGTCTTCGCCGATGTGACCCGCGCCCCAAGCGCCTTGCAGGGTGATATCCGCGAGATCGACAACGTGCTTGCCGCCGAGGCCCGGATCGTGAAGTTGGCACTGCTGGACATGCCGACCATGGCGGAGCCCGGCACGATGTTCCTGGTCTCGCTGCCCGAAGACGAAGACCGTGGGCTGAACCGGTTGCACCTGCGGCAAGGTCGGGTGCCAGATTCGCAATCAGCCCGCGAAGTTGTGGTGTCGGAAGGCTTTGCCGCTGCTCACCGGCTACGGCCCGGTGCGCCGCTAACGGTGCTGATGAACGGCCAGCGGCGCGACCTGCTGGTGACCGGCATCGCCCTGTCACCCGAGTTCATCTATGCGCTAGGGCCCGGCGAGATGATGCCCGACCCGCGCCGCTTCGGCATCGCCTGGCTGCCACGCCCGGCGCTGGAAGCGGCCTTTGATCTTCATGGCGCGTTCTCGAATGTCGTGCTCAAGCTGGCTCCCGGCGCGTCGGTGGATCGCACGATCGAGGCGCTTGACCGGCTGACCGCGCCTTATGGCGGGGCCGGGGCGGTGGCGCGCAAGGATCAGATTTCGCACGCCTTTCTGGATGCCGAGCTGAAGCAACTGAGCGCCATGGTCAAGGTCCTGCCGCCGATCTTCCTTCTGGTCGCGGCGATGCTGGTCAACATCACGCTGTCGCGCCTGATCACGCTGGAGCGTGAGCAGATCGGGCTGTTGAAGGCCATCGGCTATTCTTCGCGGGCCATCGCGCAGCACTATGTCGAATTCGTGCTGGCAATCGCAGCACTTGGCATCGTCATTGGCATTTCGGCTGGGGTTTGGCTTGGGGTTGGTCTGGCGCAGCTTTATGCCCGCTTCTTTTCGTTCCCGTTTCTGATCTTTACCCGCGATCCGCAGATCTACGGGCTAGCTGCCGCTGTGACTGTGGCCGCTGCCGTGGCCGGGGCGCTTTTGGCCGTGCGTGTTGCCGTGGCCCTGCCACCCGCCGTGGCGATGTCGCCGCCTGCTCCAGCCGACTACCGGGCCCGGATATGGGCCTTCCGTCGGCTGTTCGCTCTGCGCCAGACCGGCGTGATGGTGACGCGGTATTTGTTCCGCTGGCCGCTAAGGACCGCCTCTGGCACGTTTGGCGTTGCCATGGCGGTGGCGATCCTTGTCGCCTCGCTGTGGTCCTTCGGGTCGATCAACCACATGATCGACGTCACCTTTACCCGCGCCGAACGGCATGACGCACTGGTGGCCTTCGGGGCACCCGAACCGGCGCGCGCCCTGTTTGCCGCCCGCCAGATGCCAGGCGTTCTAGCGGCAGAGCCGTTTCGCGCCGTTGCCGCCCGGATCAGCCACCGCGCCCAGTCGCGCAAGCTGTCGATCATGGGCAAGCCGGAAACGCCTCTATTGTCGCGCGTTCTGTCCCCCGATCTGCGACCGATGGCAATGCCCGAAGCGGGACTGATCCTGTCCGAAGCGCTGGCCGAAGCCTTGGCAGTTCGCCCCGGCGACCGCGTTACCGTCGAGTTTCTGGAAGGCACGCGCCGCACGGTCACCCTGCCGGTCAGCGGCTTGTCGCTGGGCTATGTCGGCCTTGGCGCGGCGATGGAGATCACCGCGCTGAACCGGGCGATGGGCGAAGGGGCATTGATCTCGGGGGTAGCCTTGCAGATCGACAAGACGGGACAGGAGGCGTTCTATGCTGCCGCAAAAACCACACCCAAGACCGGCTTCGTGGCGGTTACCGCACTGACGGTTGCGCGCTTCAAGGAAACTCTGGCGGAAAACATCACCGTCATGATCACCGTCTATGTCGGGCTTGCTGCCATCATTGCGGTTGGGGTGGTCTACAACTTTTCCCGCATTGCGCTTTCGGAACAGGGGCGGGAGCTGGCCAGCCTGCGGGTTCTCGGCTTCACCCGGGGCGAGGTCTCCGGCATCCTTTTTGGCGAACTGGCCACGGTGGTGCTGTTGGCGCAGCCCTTTGGCTGGCTGGTCGGCTATGTCATCGCGTTTGGCATGGTGGAGGCCTTTTCGTCCGATCTATACCGCGTGCCCTTCGTGATCGGGCCCGAGGTCTATGTGACGGCCAGTCTGGTCGTTTGTGCTGCCGCTCTGGCCTCGGCCTGGGCGATCCGGGGACGTATCAACCGCCTCGACATGGTCGAGGTTCTGAAAACGAGGGAGTAAGCCATGCGCCGTTTGATCTCGGTAATCGCTGTTCTGGCCCTTCTTGCCGGGATCGTCTGGGCCTTTCTGCCCCGACCGGTTGAAGTTGAGGTGGCAGAAGTGGTGCCGCGCACTATCGAGGTCGCGGTAGCCGAGGAGGGCGAGGCGCGTATCCGCGAGGTGTTTACCATCTCGGCCACGATCGGCGGCAAGCTGCGGCGGATTGGTCTGCACGCGGGCGACCCAGTTTTTGCCCAAAAGACCGTGGTGGCGGTGATCGGCCCGGCGGCTCCGGCATTGCTGGATTCGCGCGCCCGCAGTGTGGCCGAGGCGACCAGATCGGCCGCGCAATCTGCGGTCGATCTTGCGGCAGCGCAGGTGGCGCAAGCCGAAGCCGCGCTGGAGTTCAAGACCGCAGAGGCCGACCGGTCCCGCGCGCTTTTTGAAAGGTCGGCCATCTCGCAGCGGGTGCTGGACGCCGCCATTCTGGAACAGAAAACTGCTCAGGCCGCTTTGGACAGCGCCAAAGCCAACCTTGCGGTGCGTCAGCGCGAGTTGGAAAGTGCCGAAGCGGTGCTTGGAACCGGCGATCCCTACGGGGCCGAAGCCTGTTGCGTCGACATCATCGCTCCAGTCTCGGGACGAGTGCTGCGGGTGCTGATCGAAAACGAACAGGTGGTGCAACCCGGCACGCCGATCATGGAGATCGGCAATCCCGGCAACCTTGAGATCACGGTGGACCTGCTGTCGCGCGATGCTGCGCGCGCGCGCGTGGGATCCGAGGCGAAAATCACCGGATGGGGCGGCGCGCCCATATTGGCACGCGTCGAACGCATCGAGCCTTCGGCCAGAACCAGAGTCTCGGCGCTTGGCATTGATGAGCAACGGGTCAGGGTGATCCTGAACCTGCGGGGTGATCCGGCGGACTGGCAGCTACTGGGCCACGGGTTTCGCATCATCGCCCACATCAACCTGTGGAAGGGCGACGATGTGCTGTCGGTCCCGGTGGGCGCCCTGTTCCGCGACGGGTCCGACTGGGCCACCTATGTGGTACAGGAGGGGTGCGCGCGGTTGCAGATCGTCACTCTGGGTGAACGCAACGATAGCTTTGCGCAGGTCCTGTCCGGGGTGAAGGCGGGCGATCAGGTGGTCCTGCATCCGAGTGACCTTGTTGCAGACGGTACGGCTGTCAGCCATCGTTCCGAACCCTAAGTCGACAAGAGCAGAAGATGTATCTTATCTTCAACCCGATGGAAGTTGCGCTGACAGAAATGGCTGCGTCCCGTCTGTAAGCATTCGTAACGTGGCTGAAGCTTTCCAATGCGCGCGCTATTCAGGAATGGCGGCAGTGTCATTGACCAAAAGGGAAAACTCCAAAGCACGATCCGCACCATTATGATGTCGCACATGAAGCTAGAACCTGCCGTGACCGAAGCAAGCCCCGGAAAAGCAAGGTGGCGTCGTGGGACTCTCCCACATCCAGGATGGCTTACTTGGGGTCGTCGGCAACCACCAAAGCTGTGACCTCCTGACCCGCCACTGCAAGGCTTCCGATGACCTGAGACGGCACGATCCGATCAGGTTGACAGGCCTGTTTCAGCAACGACGCGAGGTTAGCTCATTCGTCTTTTCCTCAACCCTTGGGCTCGAGACAGTCTGGTGCTGTCAGACAAATGCGAACCAGTCTCCGTTTGCCCAACCCAACTCAGGTATCAGGCGGCAAGAAGGCCGCGCCACTCGGCGAGAGCGGCGGCGCGTGACTGTTTGAAGTGATCGCGGTTCTGGAGGTGGCGCTCCGGCGGAAAGTGGTTGTGGACCGAGGCATGGACTGAGGCGAACTTCTGTAAAGTTCGCATGCGCCGGAACCGAAGCATTGCTCGTTCGCGTCGTCGAAATGGTAAGTGCGAGTTCTCCGCTCGATTGTTCATCCATCGCCCCATCTCGCGGTCATCGCCACGCCCCAGGTCCTTCAGGGCCGCGCCGTAGGCGTGCATGCGGTCCGTCACGATGTTCTCAAGCCTGCCATGCCGTTTCATCGATTTCTTGAGCAATTTCAGTGCAGCTTTGCGGTCCCTCGTCTTGGTGACAACGCTTTCCAGCACCTCTCCCTCATGATCGACGGCGCGCCAAGGGTAATGCGGCACTCCAATAGTCTTTACAAAGACCTCATCGAGTCGCAAGCGCCACTGATTGCGACCGCGCTTATATCCGACCTCCTGCGCCAGCGTTCCACAGCAAACATCGGACCCAACCGGTTTCACCAGTGCGCGCAGCGTTTCGTGGCTGATCTCGATACCATGTTCATGATGCAGGCCGTCAACGTAGTGCAGCGACAGCGTGAAACCAATCTAAGACATCACTGCAAAGGGGATAATCTTTGGTCTGGTCCTGCAGTTGCGGAAAAGGGAGCGCTTGGTAACTTGAGGAGAGCAAAGGTGCCGAGATCGCTTGGCAATCGAAGTTCAATGTCACCGCCTTTCACCAAACTCGGCACAAACATCACTGAAGCGGTGGGGCATGTCTGTCAGTGGAAAAAGAAGAGCAACTTATCACCCGATTTGTACAATAAAGCCGACTTGGAAAAGCAAATGATATCGTAATGGCTCCGATCCAAGTCGATCCACAGCACCATCTTCTTTTGTCGCAGTGGAACTTCAGAAATCCGACACCGCCGCGCGCGCGAAACGACCACAAGCCTAGACGGCATACGGATCGGCACACAACACCGCCTTCACACAAAAATTCACCATATAATTCAATAATATATATGGATAATGTGGCGGAGTGGAAGGGATTCGAACCCTCGAGACGTTGCCGTCTGCACCCTTAGCAGGGGTGTGCCTTCGACCACTCGGCCACCACTCCGCCGACCCGTTTAAGGGCTGGGGCGGGCGGGGGCAAGGGGGAAGGTGAGGATCTGGAGAACTAGATTGGAAATGCCGGGCAGCTCGGATCGGCCGGGAGTTGGGCGACCTGAGCTAACTGGGCTTCAAGACCTTCTTGCCTCGGTCTGCGCAAGAACGACACACAGGTTCGATCTGCCAGAAAACGCAGACGAACCAGAACAGACCAGCACGGCCGGGCTCACACAAAACAGTCCTCAGACACACGCGCGCTATGGGTTCTTGGTGGAGCAAAGGGGGATCGAACCCCTGACCTCGTCATTGCGAACGACGCGCTCTCCCAACTGAGCTACTGCCCCAAGGAACCGGCGAAAAAAGTGTCGCATCAGTGCGGAAATGTCAAGTAAACTTGGGATATGAAGGGGCAGGCCAATTGGCCTGCCCCTCCATCTGCGATCGGCAAATCATGTCAGCGGCAGGCGGACTCCATCCGCCCCCGCCTCAACAGATCTAGCGGCACTCGGGATGTTCCAGAACATCACCAGCGTAATCGCAGCCCGAGCCGCCCTTGACGCGCTTTTTCTTGCGCTTGTCGAAATCGCCCTGCAGGGCCTCTTCGAAGGCAACGATGGTGCTGCCCTTGGTCGCGGCACTGACCGGGGCGGTCAGGGTGAAGGCGAGTGAGGCAAGGGTGGCCGTAAGGATCAGGGTTTTCATGATAGTCTCCAATCGGATCAAGGTTTCAATGCACCGATCCTGACGGATACAGCCCAAGCGCGGAACGGACCTAGGGCTTGCGAAATGCATGCCTTCGATGGGACCTTGGTCGGGGGCCTCATCGGCCTTTGGTCAATCCTTCAAATGCGCGCGCGCCAGCATCGCCGCCTCAACCCGGTTGCGGACATGGAGCTTTTGCAGGATGGCGGTCATGTAGTGTTTGACGGTCTTTTCCTGCAGGTCCAGCGACTGCCCCACCTCGCGGTTCGACAGGCCCTGCGCCACCAGCCGCAGGATGTCTTCCTCGCGCTTGGTGAGGTCGGCCAGCGGATTGGCCGCAACCGAGCCACGGCTTCGCAGCCCCACCAAAAGCCGCCCCGCAAGGCCGGGCGACACATAGGATTGTCCATCCGCCAGCCCGCGCACCACCTCAACCAGCTCACCCGCGCCCACCCCTTTCAGCACGTAGCCCAAGGCGCCAAGCTTTAGCGCCTGGATCAGATCATCATCCTCCTCCGAGGCCGTCAGCATGGCGACCTTTGGGGGCATATCAAGCTGGACGATCCGCGCCAGCGCGGGCAAACCCCCACCCCGCGGCATCGAAATGTCCAAAAGCACCAAGTCTGGCTGGGTATCGCGCACCACGGTGACAGCGCTCTCGCCATCAGCCGCCTGGCCCACCACATGGATACCCCCCGCATCCGCAAGCGTGCGCGCCACGCCCTCGCGATAGATCGGATGGTCATCCACCAGCACCACGCGAATTTCCTGCACCATCACAAACCCCTTAAATCCAATGTCATCACCAATTCCGCGCCCCCTCCGGCGCGGTTGCGCGCCGTCAGCTGCCCGCCCAGACTTTCCACCCGGTCGCCAAGCCCGGCGAGACCCAAGGTGGTGCCGTCGGCCCCCGCACCGGGTGGCGGGGCCGCAAACCCCGGCCCACGATCGGCCACCGTCAGGCGCAGATCATCACCGTCAATCACCAGATCCACCGATTGCTCTTTGCCCTCGGCATGGTGCCACCCGTTGTTCAAGCCCTCTTGGACAAAGCGGTAGATGCAGATCTTGGCCGCCTCGGGCAACTCGATCCCCGGCGGGATGCTGCAACTGACCGCCACATCGACGCCCGTCCGCGCCTTGTGCGCCTCGGCCAGTCGCTGCACCAGATCCGGCAGGGATCGGCGGTCAATGTCGGGCAAGGATAGGCCGCGCGAGATCGTGCGGATCTCGGAAATCGCATCCTTCACGGCGCGCGCCACCTCGTCCACCGACGCGCTGCCCTTCGGCCCGACCGCTTGACGCAGCGCATCAAGGCGCAAGGCCGCAAAGCCCATCTGCTGGGCGGGGCCGTCGTGCAAGTCAGCCCCGATGCGCCGCAAGGTCTGATCGTTCATCGCCGCAAAGCGCGCTGCCGCGCCCTGCACACGCAGCCGCAAGGCGACATTTCGGGCCGAAAGCTCGGTCAGGGCCGCCAGTTGACGGTCAATAGTGCGCGATCCACGCAGCACGATCGCAAAGAGGCTCGCGCCGATGACCAGCATCACCAGCGCCACAGTGGTCCAGCTGGCCAGACGCGCACGGGCGAGGTCCGCCTTCAACTGCGTGGCCACCTCATAGAACTCGGCCACGGCGATCACCCGGCCCGTTTCAACATCGCGGATGGGCGAGTAGATCTCCAGCAGGGGCACACCCAGCGCGTTCTCGTCCTTATCTTCGGGGTCGTCCGTATCCTCGAAATCGGCCCGCACCTCGCCAGCCCAGGCCAGCTTTAGATTCTCCGTCGGCGGAAAGGTGCGGCCCACCAAAGCGGTGTTCGACGCATCGGCCAAAAAGCCGCCCTGACGCCAGATCTTGAAACTGACAACGCGGCGACCCAGCGCGGTGTTTTCCAAAAGCGCACCGATCCGGGCGCGGCTCTCGTCCGACAGGTTGTCGGCATGACCAAGGTCTTGGGTTAAGGGCGCGACAAAGCTTTCCATGTAAAGCGCTGTGGCATTGGCGGTGTTACGCACCACGACCTCTTCAATCCGGCCCGCCACGAACCAGCCCACCAGCCCGGTGGCCACCAGCATCACAACCCCACCCGCCAGCGCAAACTGCCGCGCGAGCGACAGGCCGCTCCAGCCTTTGCGCCGCCAAAGATCGTCCATTGCACCCCTCACACTGGGGGCAGAGTATCAAAGGATCGTCGACGACCCTAAAGTGATTTCTGTGCGAATCTGTTCAAGCGCCAAGGCGCCCTTGCACAAAAGCCACGATCTCGGACGCGGGACGCGCGCCCGAAAGACGCGCGATCTCGCGCCCTTTGGCGTAAAGCACCAGCGCCGGAATACCTTGGATCCGGGCCCGGCTGGCAATTTCAGGGTGGTCTTCGGTGTTCAGCTTGGCCAACCGCGCTCGCCCCTTAAGGCTCATGGCCGCCTTGGCAAATTCCGGGGCCATCATGCGACAAGGCCCGCACCAAGGGGCCCAATAATCGACCAGAAGCGGCATCTCATCCGCCCGCGTGGTTTTGTCATGGGCGCGCGCATCGAGCTCAATCACCTTCCCATCGGCCAAGGGATCGCCGCAGGCACCACATTTCGGCCCCTCGGCCAGCTTGACCAAGGGAACCCGGTTCATCTGGCCACAGGTGGCACAGGCAAGCTTGACGGCATCGCTCATGGCGCATCTTCCGATCGAATTCAGTATTGGGCATATATTGTGATGCAGGCAGCTCGGATCAAGGGGGGCCGAGCGACAGCCTAGAGGAAATCCTGTTCCTCACCTGACACGTCAATCCCCAAAGCCTCAAGCCCAGCTTCAAGGTTTTCCGCCAGATGCGGCATGCCCATCAGATAGTCTGCGGTCGGCGTGGTCGCCTCAGTATACGCCGTACGAACAGCCTCTTGGTATTCCTCCGGCTCGAAGGCCCCGCGCCCGACCCAAGCAATGGCCGTCAAATGCGCCTTCTCATCCACGTTCAGCCCGGCAATGAACCCACGCAACTCCTCGGCCACCACATCGCCCTCGCGCGCTTGAACGATGAGTTGAAGCACCTTGGCGGCCGTGATTTCGGGGGTCACTCCGGGGGTATCATCTTGCATCTGAGCCTCCTGCTTACCCAAGCACTCTAGCGCGCCTGCCACAGAGGCGTGTTGACCTATGTCATCCAAACACCCAGCCCATAGCCAGCCGACCCCGCCATCGTCGCCCCGACAACAGACCGACTGACGGCATAAGTAACCAAGACCGACACGGTGCCCAGGATCAAAGGAACCGGTACGCTGCCTTGCAGATAGGGCAAGACCGATGCGGTAAAGAGTGTGGCAATCGCGGCCGGGCCGGTGGCGCTGAGAAACCGCGACAGCGGCCCCCCTTGCGGCATGGCAGACAGATCCGCGCGGGTCGGGAAATAGCGAAAGGCCCAAGTGAAGGCGCCAACAATCAGCGCGAGGGTCAAAATCTCAGCCCGCATCTCGCCCTCCTAGGCCCAGAACACCGGCCACCGCCCCCGCCACCATGCCTGCCAAGATGCCCGCCGTGCCGGACCATGCAAGGCTGACAACCACAGTGGCCACGGCTGCGACCACGATGACCGGGATCTGCGCCCGTGACAGGATTGATAGCAAGAGCGCAAGGAACAAGGCCGGCAGCATGAACCCCAACGCCGCCTCAAGGACCGGCCAGCCCGCCAAAGCCCCAGCTCCGGCATAGGCCCCCAGCGCCGTCCCCGCCAGCCAGCTGGCATAGGCGGCAAGACCCAAGCCGAACATGAAGGGCTCGGAAAACCGCCGCCCGCGCGCCAATTGGCCGAGTGCCGCGCCGAAGACTTCATCCGTCAGCCCGAAAGCCCAAGCCCAAGCGTGCCGCCGGCTCGCCGCAGGCCCGGCGCGCTTCATTAAGGCCGGCCCATAAAGCACGTGGCGCAGGTTCATGGCGACAAGCGTGAAGGCCGCCACCAGCAAAGGCGCACCGCTGGTGATCAGCGCCAAAGCCAAGAACTGCGCCGCCCCGGCATAGATGATCAGCGACAGGCCAAACGCCTCAAGCGGCGAAAGCCCCTGTCCGGTGGCGGCAACACCAAAGGCAAAGGCAATGGGGAAATAGCCCAGCACGATGGGCAATCCGGCGATCAGGCCTTGGGGGAAGCTCGTGTTTGTGTCCTGCATGGTCGCGCGAAGCTGTCCGATCCGTGCCGCCGTGACAAGCCCCCCGCGCAGGAAAAGGGGGGCGTCGCCCCCCTCGGGCCTGCGGCCCTCACCCCCCAGGATATTTGCGCCGCATTGAAGGCCTTCAACGTGGTCCAAATATCCAAATGCGACGCATAACAGAGGCGCCCTGCAGGGTCGCAAGGTGCCGCCGACGAGAAGCGCAAAGCGCGTCCGAGGAGGTCTGCGTTACTCGGCCGCCTCCATATAGCTTTCGACGGGCGGGCAGATACAGGTCAGGTTGCGGTCGCCCCAGACATTGTCGACGCGGCCCACGGGTGGCCAGTATTTATCGACACGGAAAGCCCCGGGTGGGAAGCAGCCCTGCTCGCGGCTGTAGTTCCGGTCCCATTCGGCGACAAGGTCATTCACCGTATGGGGCGCATGGCGCAAGGGGCTGTCTTCGGCAGAGGTCTCGCCGCGCTCCACCGCCCGGATTTCCTCGCGGATCGCCAGAAGGGCGGTGATAAAGCGGTCAATCTCGGCCTTGGTCTCGCTTTCCGTCGGTTCCACCATCAGGGTGCCCGCAACCGGCCATGACATCGTTGGCGCATGAAACCCATTGTCAATCAACCGCTTGGCAATATCATCCACCGTGACGCCAAATTCGGCAAAGGGGCGGGTGTCCAGAATGCATTCATGCGCCACCCTGCCCTTGTTGCCCATGAAGAGGATCGGATACTGCCCCTTCAAGCGGCTGGCGATGTAATTGGCGTTCAGGATTGCGACCCGCGTTGCCTGCGTCAGCCCTTCGCCCCCCATCATCAGGCAATAGGCCCAGGAGATCAGCAAGATGGAAGCCGAGCCATAAGGCGCGGCGCTTACCGGCCCTTCCTCGCCGCCTGTCTCGGGATGCCCTGGAAGGTAAGGCGCCAAATGCGCCCCCACCCCGATCGGCCCCATCCCCGGCCCGCCACCGCCATGCGGGATGGCAAAGGTCTTGTGCAGGTTAAGGTGGCTGACATCGCCGCCAATTTCACCCGGCTTTACCAGACCGACCAGCGCGTTCATGTTCGCCCCGTCGATATAGACTTGGCCGCCATGGTCATGGGTAATCTTGCAAACCTCTTTCACCGTCTCCTCAAACACACCATGGGTGGAAGGATAGGTGATCATGCAAGCCGCGAGACGGTGGCCCGCCGCCGCCGCCTTTTCGCGGAAGTCCTCAAGGTCAACGTCCCCATTTGGCATGGATTTCACAACCACCACCTCCATCCCGGCCATCTGGGCACTGGCCGGGTTGGTTCCATGCGCCGAAACCGGAATAAGGCACACCTTGCGGTCATGCTCCCCCCGCGACCGGTGATAGGCGAGGATGGTCAGAAGCCCCGCATATTCCCCCTGCGCGCCAGAATTGGGCTGCATCGAAAACGCGTCATAGCCGGTGATCTCGCACAGCTTTGCCGTCAGATCCTCAATCGCTTCACGATAGCCCAGCGCCTGATCGGCGGGCACAAACGGGTGCAGCGCCCCAAACTCGGGCCAGGTAATCGGCATCATCTCGGCTGCGGCATTCAGCTTCATGGTGCATGACCCCAAGGGGATCATCGCCCGGTCCAGCGCCAAATCGCGGTCAGATAGCCGGCGCATGTAGCGCATCATCTCGGATTCCGCGCGGTTCATGTGGAATACCGGATGGGTCAGGTAATCCGATGTGCGCAGCATCTCTTCAGGGAAGCCCAGTTCCGCACTCGCAGGTGGCGCATCCGAAATGCCAAAGGCGCGCAAGACACGGCGCAGCACATCCTCGTCGCTGGTCTCGTCCAGCGAAATCCCGATGTGATGGGGGCCAACCTTCCGGAAGTTCAACCCTTCCAGCCGCCCAGCCGCGAGGATCCCGGCTTGGCCCACCCCAACCTCCACCGTGATCGTGTCGAAAAACGCCTTTGGCGGCAGGGTCGCACCAGCATCGCGCAAGGCTTTGGCCAGACGGACGGTCAGGCTGTGAACCCGCTCCGCAATCGCGCGCAAGCCGAGGGGGCCGTGGAAAACGGCGTAGAAACTGGCCATGACGGCCAGCAAAGCCTGCGCCGTGCAGACGTTCGACGTGGCCTTTTCGCGCCGGATATGCTGCTCGCGGGTTTGCAACGCCAAACGGTAGGCCTTGTTGCCACGGACATCGATGGAGACGCCCACGATCCGCCCCGGCATATTGCGCTTGTGCTCGTCCTTGCAGGCGAAGAACGCGGCGTGCGGGCCGCCATAGCCCATCGGCACGCCGAACCGCTGCGAGGAGCCGATGGCGATGTCAGCCCCCATCGCGCCGGGCTCCTTGAGCATGGTCAGCGCCAGAAGATCGGTTGCCACCACCGCCACAGCCTTGGCCGCGTGCAGGGCGGCGATCTCGCCGGTCAGGTCACGCACATGGCCCCAAGTGCCGGGATACTGAAAAATCGCACCAAAGACAGTCTCGGGCTTCAGATCCTCGGGCGCACCTACGATCACCTCAATCCCCAAAGGCAAAGCGCGGGTCTGGATCACGCCAATGGTCTGCGGATGGCAGTTTTCATCCACGAAAAACGCGCGCGCCTTCGATTTTGCCACCCGCTCAGCCATGGTCATGGCTTCGGCCGCTGCCGTCGCCTCGTCCAAAAGACTGGCATTGGCAATCTCAAGGCCCGTGAGGTCGGCCACCATGGTCTGATAGTTCAGCAAAGCCTCTAGGCGACCTTGGGCAATCTCGGGCTGATAGGGGGTATAGGCCGTGTACCAAGCCGGATTTTCCAAGATATTCCGCTGGATCGCAGGCGGCGTCACCGTGCCATAATAGCCCTGCCCGATCAACGAGGTCAGCACCTTGTTGCGCCCCGCAACCCGGCGCATCCGGGCCAGCAGTTCATGTTCCGACAAGGGGGCCCAACCAAGCGGGATCGATTGGCGGATCGAGGCTGGGACGGTTTCGTCGATAAGTGCATCGAGCGAAGGCACCCCCACCACCTTCAGCATCTCGACCATTTCCGAGGGCGAGGGGCCGATGTGACGGCGGTTCGCGAAATCATAAGGATCATAAGCGGTTGGCGTGAAGGTCATGGCCTTGCCTCTTGCAATGGGACACTGCCGGGCGCCCACCGCCCAGCAAAATTCTGCGAAGAATTTTGGCCGGAGTTTGTGCCAAACTCCGGCGGTACCGGTTAGGCGATCAGATCGTTGTACTCGTCTTCGTCCATGAACTGATCCAGCACCGAGAGGTCATCCAGACGCATCTTGAAGAACCAGCCCGCGCCCAAGGGATCCTCGTTCACTAGGGCTGGGCTGTCGGTCAGCTTTTCGTTGACCGCGACAATCTCGCCATCCACCGGGGCCAGAATATCGGACGCGGCCTTGACGCTTTCGATGACGGAAACCTCGTCGCCCTCGGCGACCACAGTTTCAGGCTCTGGCAGTTCGACAAAAACCACATCGCCCAGCGCGGTGGCGGCATGTTCCGTGATGCCAACCACCACAAGATCGCCCTCAACGCGCAGCCATTCATGTTCCTTGGTGTATTTCATCGCTTGGGTCCTCAACGTTTGTAAGTTGTGGGTTGAAAAGGCAGGGCGGCCACTGTCACCGGCAGCCGCTTGCCGCGCACCTCGCCGTCCAGTTTGGTGCCGATGTCCGCGTTTGCGCGGGGCACATAGCCCATGGCGATCGGGGCCTCGACGCTGGGGCCAAAGCCGCCCGAGGTGACCGCGCCCAAAAGCCGCTCACCATCATAAAGCGCGGTCTCCTCGCGCATCGGTGCGCGCCCTTCGGGCCGCAGACCCACCCGCAGCCGCGACGGTCCTTCGGCGAGTTCGCGCAGAATGCGCGTGGCCCCCGGAAAACCACCTGCGCGCGCGCCGCCCGTCCGGCGGGCCTTTTGAATGGTCCAACTCAGCCCTGCCTCGACCGGGCTGGTTGTGCTGTCGATGTCATGACCATAGAGGCAAAGCCCCGCCTCCAGCCGCAAGCTGTCGCGTGCGCCAAGGCCGATGGGCATGACCTCGGGCATATCCAGCAAGCTGACGGCAAAGGCTTCTGCCTGCGCCATCGGTAGGGACATCTCGAACCCATCCTCGCCGGTATAGCCCGACCGGCTGACCCACAGGTCACCGAACACGCCCACATCCATGAAACGCATCGCCACCACCTCCGGCACCAGCCGCGCCAAGGCGGCCTCGGCCTGCGGCCCTTGCAGCGCCAAAAGCGCGCGGTCGGTGATCGGGATCACCTCGCAAACGCCCGTCAGATGCGTCTGCATATGGGCGATGTCGGCCGCTTTGCAGGCAGCATTGACCACCACGAACATATGGTCGCCCCGGTTGGCGAACATCAGATCATCAAGGATCCCACCTTCCGCGTTGGTGAACAGCCCATAGCGTTGCCGCCCCGGCTTTACCCCCAAAACATCCACCGGCATCAACGCCTCGAACGCGCGCGCGGTGTCCTCATAAGCGCCCTTCGGGCGTAAGATCACCTGCCCCATGTGGCTCACATCAAACAGCCCCGCCGCCGCACGGGTGTGCAGATGCTCTTTCATCACCCCCATTGGGTATTGCACGGGCATGGAATAGCCCGCGAAAGGCACCATCTTGCCACCCAGCGCGACATGCAGGTCATTCAGACCCAATAACCGCAAATCCTCGGCCAAAGCCGCCCCACTTTCCGCCGGAAAAACGCAAACCGGCACCGTTCCGGCAGTTCCCCTGCCCTCGGTGCCCCCTCTGTCCTTGCGGTTTCCCGCGCCTGAGATCGTTATCCCTTCGGCGGGCGCACATCGCGCCACTCTCCAGAGTCCAATTGCCAGAACGGTCCTTGCGCCTGAGAGTTTACCGGGGCGGTTGCTCCTTCGGCACCGGGCTTTCCCCGGATTCTCCCGAACTGACACCCTAAGCTAGCCACAGGTGGCAAAGCCTGTCCAGTGAAAAGAATGCGACGGTATGCCATCGTTTTGCGACAGGCGGAAAACCCATGACTTGAAGCCAGCACGTGCTGAGAATAGGGTCCACTCCCATAGTCTTAAGGAATTTGGCGCAATGAGCACAGCGGTCGATAACGCGATCAAGGCGGCCAAGGCCGCGCTGAAGGCGGGCGATCCTGTGGCGGCCTCGCGCGCGATCCTGCCCGAGTTGAAACGGTTTCCCGGCAACGCCCGCCTGCTCACCCAACTGGCCGAGGTGCAATCTGCCCGCACTGGCCTGTCCGCACGCCCCTTTGGCCCCGCCCATTTGCAGCGCCTGTTGCGGCTGCGCGCCCAGACCGGCCCAGGCCCCACCGCCGAAGAGGCGCAGGTGGCGATTTTGCTCAATCCGTTCAGCCCTTTGGCCAACGGGTTTCTGGGCAGCCTCATGTTGGAACTGGGCCTGCCAGAGGCCGCCCTAGCGCCCTTGCGCATCGCGCTCAAGCGTGACCCGAAAAGCCCCGAGGCGGGCACCAACCTCTCCATCGCCCTACGCCTGTCGGGCCAATCGGCCGAGGCTGTCACCCTTGCCCGCGCCACGCTGGCCCATCATCCGGCCCTGACCCCGGCTAAAGCCGCCCTCGCGCTGGCGCTGGTCGAAGATGGGCTTCCCTTGCAGGCGGTCACGCTGTTGGAAGCGATGGCCAGCGAGCAACCCAAGGCCGCCGACATCCGCTTCGAACTTGGTCGCGCCCTATTCGCCGCCCAACGCTTTGACGAAGCGCGCGCGGCCTTTGCCGCCGCCGTCACCTTGGACCCACGCCATGAACGCGCCTTGAACGAGCTTGGCAGCGCCGAGCTGACCGCCGGCGCGTTCGACCAAGCCCGCGCCATCGATGTTGCCCCCGGCGATCCGCTGATTGCGAAGATGCAGGCGCACTACGCCCGCGTACAAAGACCCGCGGACCGGATCCTGCTCACCTTTGGTCTGGTCGGGGCGCGTGAGGATGCGCGCGCGGGAATTTATCAGGGCTCAACCGGCAAATGGCGCGGCTTTGAACCCTATCTCAAACCCCTGATCGATCACTTCAGCGCGGGCTGAAGCGCCGCGCGGTCAATGCTGCGCAGCCCCACCCAGATCCCCAACAGGCCAAACACCACCCCACCGGCGGCCTGACCAATCAGCACCCCCTCGGCCCCCCAAATCCCACCAAGCCAAAGCGCAAAGGGCACCGTGCCAAGGGTATGGCGACCCCAGTTGATGGCGGTCGAGGCCAAAGGCGCGCCCAGATTGTTGCAGGCCGATGTGGCCACAAAAATAGCGCCGTTGAAAAAGAACAAAAGGCACAGCGGGCCACAGAACAGATACAGTAGGTCCCGTGTCAGCCCCTCGGCATGAAAGAGATCCGCAATCGGCGCGCGCAAAACAAAAAGGATCGCCGCCGAGATGGCGACAACAAGGGCGGCAAAAATCAGCGCATCCCAAAAGGCGCGCCGCACCCGGTCCATCCGGCCCGCCCCATAGTTCTGCCCGATGATCGGCCCGACAGCCCCCGACATGGCAAAGATCACCCCCAGCGCGACCGGCGTCAGCCGCCCCGAAATGGCCATACCCGCCACGGCGGCCTCGCCGTAACCAGCCACCATCCGGGTGACAATCGCCTGCCCAGTCGGCGTGGCAAGCTGGGTCAGGATCGCGGGTCCTGCGATGCCAAAGACCGCGCCCGCATCGGCCTGAAGGCCACTCACCGTCGGCCGATCAAAGCCGCCGTAATGCCGGATGATCGGCAACAGCGCCATAGCGGCAATCACCACCCGGCTGATGACCGAGGCAATCGCCGCCCCCGTCAACCCCAGATCCAGCGAGAAGATCAGGACCGGGTCGATCACCGCATTGACCAAGGCCCCGACAATCGTGGCCATCATCGCCCGGCGCGCATCACCATGGCTGCGCAGGATCGCCCCACCGATCATCCCCACCATCAAAAAGGGCTGCGCCGGGGTGACAATCGCCAGAAAATGCACCGCCCACTCCGCCGTGCGCCCGGTGGCCCCCAAGAGCGCCACGATCTGCGGCAAAAACACCCAGACCACCGCCGAAAACACTACCCCGATTATGATGCCAAGGATCAGCCCATTGGTCGCCTTTTGCCGCGCCAAGGCCAGATCGCGCATCCCCACCGCCCGCGCCACAAGGGCCGAGACGGCAATCGAAAGACCGATGCCAAAGGCCGTGGTGAAAAACAAAATCGCCCCGGCATAGCCCACGGCGGCGGTGATCTCTTCATCCTGCAGCCAAGAGATGAACACCATGTTCATCAGATCGACCGCGAAAATCGCCATCAATCCGACCGAGGCGGTCAGCGACATCACCGTGATATGCCGGAACAGATTTCCCTCGACGAACTTCGCCTGAGGTCTCGATTGTATGCCTGCGCCCGCCATGATTCACCCCGCAACACGCCTTGGTCTTGCGCCTTTTGAAATACTCTGCAGGGGGCCCGGGGGACGCAAAGTCCCCCGGACGGCTCAGCGCGTCACAGGCTGGGTCGCCGTGCCAAAAGCGGCATCACATCGGCCATCTCGGGGCCATTCTCGCGGCCCGTCAACGCTTTGCGCAGGGGCATGAACAGCCCCTTGCCCTTGCGGCCCGTCGCCTCTTTCACCGCTGTGGTCCAGTCGCCCCAAGTGGCTTGGCTCCAGGGCTGGGCCGGCAACATGGCCAAAGCCGCGGCGACAAACTCGCGGTCCTCATCGGCGACAAGCGGTGTCGCCCCATCGCGGAACAAGGCCCACCATTCGGCCAGATCGGCCAGCACGGTGATATTGCCCTTAGCCACCGACCAGAACAGGTCCGCCTTTTCGCCCGGCACGCCAAGTGCCGCGATCCGCGCCTTAACGGCCTCGAAGGGCAGGCTTTGCACATGCTGGCGGGTCAAGGGGAACAAATCTTCGGCATCAAACTTGGTCGGCGCGGCACCAAAGCTGCCGACATCAAACCCATCGACAAGATCCTGCATCGATGCGGCCAGTTCCACCGGCTTCGAAGACCCAAGCCGCGCCATCAGGCTGAGAAGCGCCATCGGCTCCACCCCGCGCGCGCGCAGATCGCGCAGTGACAGCGTGCCCAGCCGTTTGGACAATTCCTCGCCCCCCGGCCCGGTCAACAGGCTGTGATGTGCAAAGGTGGGCGGCGTGCCACCCAAGGCCTTCATGATCTGGATTTGTGTCGCGGTGTTGGTCACATGGTCCGCCCCGCGCACGATATGCGTGACCCCCATGTCCACATCATCGACCGACGAGGCAAAGGTATACAAAACCTGCCCATCCGCCTTGATCAAGACCGGATCGCTGACCGACCCCGCATCGATCGAGATGTCACCGATGATCCCGTCTTTCCATTCGATGCGTTCGATATCCAGACGGAACCGCCAATAGCCCTGCCGCCCCTCGGCGCGGTAAGCGGCCTTCTGATCTTCGGTCAGATGCAAGCTTGCCCGGTCATAAACCGGCGGCTTGCCCATGTTCAGCAGTTTCTTGCGCTTAAGGTCCAGTTCCACCGGCGTCTCAAAGCACTCGTAAAACCGCCCCGCAGCCTTCAGCTGCTCGGCCGCTTCGGCATAGCGCGCCATGCGCTTCGACTGCTGTTCAATCCGGTCATACTTTATGCCAAGCCAAGCCAGATCCTCGATCAACCCGTCGATGTATTCCTGCTTTGACCGCTCTTGATCGGTGTCATCCAGCCGCAAAATGAAAGTGCCGCCGGTCTGTCGGGCAATCAGATAGTTCATCAGCGCGGTGCGCAGATTGCCAACGTGGATGTATCCAGTGGGCGAGGGGGCGAAACGGGTGACGGTCATGGATGCGGCTCCTAGTGCCGCCCTTCCCTGTCACAAGGCAAAGCCATTGTCCAGTTTGGCCCAGCGCCGTTGGCCCTTCCCCTGCCCTTGCGCCGTCGCTATCTATCCCCCATGACCCTGCCCGCCCCCAATAGCATCGCCCCTCCGCTTGAGCTGATCGAGGCCCTCGCCCGTGACGCGGTTCTGGCCTTGCCGGAACCCCATCGGGCGGCCGCCTTGCAAGTGGCGCTGCAGGTGGTGGATTTCGCCCCCGACGACATGCTTGAGGCGATGGGCATCGACAGCCCCTATGACCTGACCGGCCTCTATGAAGGCATCCCCCTGACCGAAAAGTCAGTGTCGGATCAACCGCAACAGCCCGATACGGTCTGGCTTTTTCGTCGTGCCATTTTGGAAGAATGGGTGGAACGCGGCGATATCGGTCTGGCGGATCTGGTTACCCATGTGGTGGTGCATGAATTTGCCCATCACTTCGGCTGGTCCGATGAGGACATCGCCACCATTGACCCGTGGTGGGAGTAAGCCCACCACCGAGTGGATCCCCTCCACCGGCGCCCACATGGCTTGCCCCGGTTCGCGACATGCACAGCGAAAGGCCACTGGTTCCGTTCTGCCCCACTCCGCAAGCCATTCGCGCTCTTCTCAGTTGGGCAAAATGCGAAAAATGGCAACCAAGACTGCTATCTTGCGCGAAAAAGCGCAAGGGAATCTTCCCACTTGGCCGCAGCACCCCGCTGCCGCTATCATGGCCCCGCCTGACCCGGCATGTGACCAAGGACCTACTCATGACGTCTGCCCGCGCGCTGTTCACGATTGCTCTTGTCGCCCTTGCCCCACTCCCTGCCACGGCGGGGCCCCTGACCGACAAGGCGGCTGAGGTTGAGGCCCTGCTCAGCGCAGGCGACGACAAGGGCGCGATTGCTGCCGCGCGCGATCTTTTCGGCGCGGCTTGGGATGCCAGCACAGGCCTTGCGATTGGTGAGACGGTGCTTTTGGCCGAACCCGCCTCGGGATACGGCATCTACAACCCGCGTGCGACCGAGAGCTACAAGCTGGGCGAGCCAGTCTTGATCTATGCCGAACCCATGGGCTTTGGCTATGGCAGCCCCGGCCAAGGCCTGTATTCCATCGGCTTTTTCGTCGATCTCAAGGTGATGACCGAAATGGGCGAGATCTTGGCCGACCTGCAGAACCTGACCGAGTTGGACCTGGTCTCACGCTATCCGAACCGCGAGTTTCAGGCCAATCTGACCTATAACCTCGAAGGCATCGCGCCGGGGCGGTATATCTTGCAAACCACGCTGCGCGATAAGAATTCCGCCAAGATCGGCACGTTTGAAAACACCGTCGAATTCGTCGAGTGAAGGGCGCAAGCAGCCGATCCTGACGCTCAACCGCGCCTGGGATGAAGCCACCCATGTCGCGTGGTTTGCGGCGGGCGAAAAGCTGCGCTGAGCCGGGCAGCAGACGTTGACCGCCTTTTGCCGCAGGTCACCCTGTCGCCCATCTGACCTTAGGTTTCATCCCGCCAGCGCATCGCCATCGGATAGCGCCGATCCAGCCACAGCGCCTTTTTGGTCAGCCGTGTGCCGGGCGCGGATTGGAAGCGCTTGTATTCGCTGATGTAAAGCAAGTGCTCCACCTTCTTGACGATCTCCCGGTCATGGCCCTTGGCCACGATCTCAGCCACCGACAGCTCGCGTTCAATCAGCCCATCCAAGATGTCATCCAAGACCTCATAGGGCGGCAGGCTGTCTTGGTCTTTCTGGTTGTCGCGCAGTTCCGCTGAAGGTGGCTTGTCAATCACACGGGGCGGAATGACCACGCCCGAAGGCCCCTGCATCCAAGGACGGTGGTTCTCATTCCGCCAGCGGCAGGTTTCGAACACACGGGTTTTATATAGATCTTTCAGCGGGTTATAGCCGCCGTTCATGTCGCCATAGATCGTGCAATAGCCCACGGCCATTTCCGACTTGTTGCCGGTGGTCAACAGCATCTCTCCGAACTTGTTCGACAAGGCCATCAACAAGACACCGCGCAACCGGCTTTGGATGTTCTCTTCGGTGATCCCCGGCGTGGTGCCCGTGAACAACTCGGCCAAGGCGCCGCCCACCGCCTCTTGCGGGCCCGAAATCGGCACCGTGTCCAACCGCGTGCCCAAGGCCCGGGCTACTCCGGCCGCATCTTCCAAGGACCCAAGTGAGGTAAACCGCGACGGCAACATCACGCAGCGCACGTTCTCAGCGCCAATCGCATCGGCAGCAATCGCCGCCACCAGCGCGGAATCAACGCCCCCCGACAGGCCCAAAAGCACCTTCTTGAAGCCGCATTTCGCCAGATAATCCCGCGTGCCCATGACCATCGCGTGATAATCGGCCTCTACAATGCGGGGCAGCGTCTCCATCAATCCGGGCTTCGCGCGCCAGCCATCCGCCGTTTCCTCAAAATCGACATGGGTGATCGACGGCAGAAATTGCGGCATCTGCACCGCCAAAGCCCCACCGGGGTTCAGCACAAACGACGCGCCGTCAAACACCTGGTCGTCTTGGCCCCCGATCATGTTCAGGTAGACCAAGGGCAAGCCGGTCTCAATCACCCGTGCCACCATCAGGTTCGTCCGCACGCTGGGCTTGCCCCGGTGATAAGGGGAGCCATTGGGCACCAACAAGATCTCCGCCCCGCTTTCGGCCAGCGTCTCGGACACATCTGCGTGCCAAGCGTCCTCGCAAATGGGCGAGCCGATGCGCAGCGGCCCCACGCGATAGGGGCCCTGCAAGGGCGCGCTGGCGAACAGGCGCTTTTCGTCAAAGACCCCGTCATTGGGCAATTCGTGCTTCAGCACGGTTGCCGCAATCTTGCCGCCCTCAAGGATGTAATAGGCGTTGTAAAGCTGCCCATCGCGGGTCAGCGGGCCGCCAATACCCAGCGCAGGACCATCGACAATCTGCCGGGCAAGGTCCGCCACCGCCCGTTCGGCATGGGCGGCAAAGGCGGGCTTAAGGATCAGATCCTGCGTCTGATAGCCCGTGACGAACATCTCGGTCAGCGCCACCATCTGCGCGCCCGCCGCCCGGCCCTGCCCCCAAGCCTCGAGCGCCAGCGCGATGTTGGCCTCAATCGCCCCGACCGTGGGGTTCAACTGGGCAAGGGTCAGGCGAAAGGTCTGGGACATGGGGACAATCCGTTCGGGCACATCAAAGGGTTTAGCAGGTTCGCGGCCAGAGGAAAGGTCCGCCCCCCTCAGACCTTGCCCTGAAAATGCGCGGCCACCCGATCCACCTTGGCACGGCTACCAAAGACAAAGGGCACGCGCTGATGCAAGGAGGTCGGCGTCAGACCCAAGATCTCGCGCTGCCCATCGGTGGCCCCGCCGCCCGCCTGCACCGCCAGAAAGGCGATCGGCGCACATTCATACAAAAGCCTGAGCCGCCCCGCCTCATACCCCTTGCGCTGATCCGCCGGATAGAGAAACACCCCACCCCGAACAAAGATCCGATGCGCTTCGGCCACCAATGAGGCGATCCAGCGCATGTTGAAATTTTTGCCCCGCGGCCCCTCGGTGCCCGCCAGACATTCATCGACATAGGCGCGCACAGGCTCCGGCCAATGCCGATAGTTCGAGGCATTGATGGCAAACTCCGCCGCTTCAACCGGCAAGGTCGCGGCAGGGTCGGCCAATACGAACGCCCCGGCCACCGGGTCCAGCACATAGCGCTGCACCCCTGCCCCAAAGGAACAGACCAGCGCCACCTGCGGGCCGTAAATCACATAACCCGCGCCGATTTGCTCGGCCACCGGGCGCCGGAAACTGGCCTCCGGGCTGGGCGCGGCGGGATAGACCGAAAAGATCGTCCCCACCGACACATTGGTGTCAATGTTGGACGACCCATCCAAGGGATCAATCGCCAAAGCCCAGCCACCTGCGCCAAGGTCAACCACCTCCTCCTGCTCTTCCGAGGCGTAGTGGCGCACGCCCCCTGCCTGGGCGGCCTGCAAGAACAACTGGTCCGCGATCACATCCAGCGCCTTTTGCGAATCGCCATCGCTATTGGTGCCCGCCGCCGCCCCCAGATGTTCCTCCACCCCGTTGCGGGCAATCCGCGCCGCAAGGGCAATCGCCGCCTCAGCAAGAGCCTGCATCAAAGGTTGCAGCGCGAGGGGCACATGGGCCAAGGGAAAGACGGGCATCGACGGGGATCCTTTCGCAACGCCCCTAGATGCCGCGATCCTTCGGCGCTTGCCAGAGCCTTGCCGCACACCTACTGTCCGCCGGGCAGTTTTTTCGTGAAAAGGCGCAGTTATGCGGCAGCTTGGCCAGTTTATCCCCGCAGCGATGCTTGCCCTCACCCTCGCAGGCCTCCCGACCCTGATGCTCGCCCAAGCCGATGGCGAGGTGATCACCAAGCAGTATAACGATGGCTCGGTCTATGAGGGCACCTTCAAGGACGGCCTGCAGGACGGGATCGGCACCTATCGGCTGCCTTCAGGCTTTGAGTACGAAGGCGAATGGGTCAAGGGCCAGATCGAAGGCAATGGCCGCGCGCGCTATCCCAACGGCTCGGTCTATGAAGGGCGCTTTGTGGCGGGAAAGCCTGACGGGCAGGGCAAGATCACCTATGCCGATGGCGGCAGCTATGAAGGTCAGTGGACCGCGGGCGAAATCACCGGCACGGGCCGCGCCGCCTATGCCGATGGGTCGAGCTACGAGGGCGAGTTTCTCTCGGGCAAGCACCACGGCACTGGCACCTACCGCGATGGTCGCGGCCTTGTCTACGAAGGCACCTGGCTCAACGGGCTGAAAGACGGCAAAGGGCGCCTCAGCTACGCTGACGGCGCGGTCTTTACCGGCGACTTCAAGGCTGACCAGCGCGAAGGTAGCGGCACGCTGACCCTGCCCGACGGGCTGACCTATGTGGGCCAGTGGCAGGCCGGCCAGATCAACGGCACCGGCAAGCTGACCCAACCCTCGGGCGATGTCTATGAGGGCAGCTTCACCGACGGCATCCGCAACGGCGAAGGCCGGGTCACCTATGCCGACGGCTCAGTCTATGAGGGCAGCTTTACCGCCGACCAGCGGCAAGGACAGGGCAAGTTTACCGGCGCCGATGGCAGCCGCTATCAAGGGGCTTGGGTCAAGGGCCAGATGGAGGGCATCGGCCAGATGACCTATCCCAGTGGCGCGGTCTATCAAGGCAGCTTCAAGGCCGACCTGCCCGAAGGCACAGGCAAGATCACCTATCCCGATGGCGCCAGCTATGAGGGCCAGTGGAGCGCGGGGCAAATAACCGGACGCGGCGTCCTCACCCATGCCAATGGCACCAGCTACACCGGGGCCTTGCTGAAGGGCCAGCCTCAGGGTCAGGGTGTCATGACCTATGCCGATGGCTACAGCTATGACGGCGGCTGGAAAGCGGGCCAGCGTGAAGGACGCGGCAAGGCAACCTGGGCCGATGGAACCACTTATGAGGGCAGCTTCAAATCCGACCAACGCCACGGCAAGGGCATATTGACCCAGCCCGACGGCTTTATCTACGACGGCGACTGGCTTGAGGGCGAGATGCACGGCATCGGCAAAGCCACCTACCCGACCGGCGACATCTATGAAGGCGGCTTTGCCAAGGGCAAACGGCAAGGCCCGGGCAAGCTGACCTACAAAACAGGCGAAATCTCCGAAGGTATCTGGGAGAACGGCGTGCTCACCGCCCCGCTTGCCGCGCCCCCTCCCGCCGAACCCGCAGCCACAACGACACCCTAAGCGGCTTTCATCTTGGCCCCAAATACTCCCGCCGGAGGCGCCCGCCCCTGGCCAAGCGAGCTGCGCTCAAAGGCTCATCCCACCCAAACCGCCCCGATCAGCCCACGCAAGGCATTGCCCACCCACAGCCGCACATGGGGCAGGTCCTGCGCCAAAAGCACCTCTTCCGGGCACCCAAGTTCGGCGCGCAGCACCCCGGGCAACAGCCCAGAGGACAGGGGCGGTGTCCGCATCCCCTGCCCGCGGTCAAAGAACAGCGTGGTGATCGACCCGTCACACAGCTCGCCGCGCTCGTTGACGAAGACCACCTCGTCAATCCCCTCGGGTAGGGCAGCGCGGGCACTGTCATAGGCGGCGCGGTTGGTGGATTTGACGGTCAGCCACGGATCGGTGGACAAAAGCGGTGCCCCGGCCCGCGCCAAGCGCCATTCAGACCGGCTCTCCGGCAAGGCGGCTTGCGTGATATCAAACTGGCCCGCCGCATCCAGCGTCAGCCGCAGCCGCAAACCGGCGGCCGGATCGACGTCAACCGCAGCGTCAAACCCCGCCGCGTCAAACCCCCAGCCCAAGGCCGCCGCCCCGCGCGCCATGCGCGCCCGGTGCAGGACCAGCCGCGCAGGCGTCGAATCCGCCCGCAGCGTCTCGATCAGCCTTAGTCCCGGCGCACCAGCCCCTGCACGTAACGCGCTTTCCACAAGGCCTCCTCCCATTCGCCGCTTGCCGTGCTGTCTTGCACGACGCCACCGCCGACATTCAGCACAATCTCCTGCCCCGTCACCGACAAGGTGCGGATGGCCACATTGAAACTGGCCGCGCCATCCGGCGCCATCCAGCCGATCGCCCCGCAATAGGCACCGCGCGCGAAAGGCTCCACCTCGCGGATGATCTCCATCGCGCGGATCTTCGGCGCCCCGGTGATCGACCCACAGGGAAAGAGCGCCGTCATCACCCCCGCCATCGACGGGGCCTCGACGAGATCACCGACCACGGTCGAGACCATCTGATGCAAGGTGGCATAGGTCTCCACGGCAAAAAGCTTGGGCACCTTGACGCTGCCCACCTTGGCCACGCGCGAAATGTCGTTGCGCAGCAGATCCACGATCATCAGGTTTTCTGCCTGCCCCTTTTCGCTCGCGCGCAGCTCTTCAGCCAACTCGCCATCACGCACCGGATCGGCATCACGCGGCGCGGTGCCCTTCATCGGGCGCGCCTCAATCCGGCCTGCGGCCGTCACATTGATGAAAAGCTCGGGGCTGCGCGACACCAGCACCGGCCCCGCGCCCAAGTCAACAAAAGCGCCCCGCCCCACCGCTTGGCGCGCGCGCAAGGCCCCATAAAGGCCCAAAGCGCTGCCCTGCAAAAGCCGGGTCTGCATCGGAAAGGTCAGGTTGATCTGATAGCAATCGCCCGACCCGATATAGCCCATCACCCGCGCCATCGCCGCGTCATAGGCAGAGCGGCTGATCATCGGCTCGACCGGCGCAATCTGAACGCCGCGCGCCTCGGCCGCAGCCGTGTCTAGAAGGGCTGTCGCATCCTCGGGCCCGGCAAACACCCCGAACACCGCGCGCGGCCCACCGCCCTCAGGCTCTTGCGCGGCAAGCTTCGGCTCCAAGGCATAGCCTGCCTCATAAGACAGATAGCCTGCGACATAGAAGCCCTTTGACCTCGCGTCGTCCAGTGCGGCCAAGAGTGCCGGAACCTCGGCCCCCGTCTGCGCCACCAGAACGGCCTGCGCAGCCCGGAACAAGGCCGGACGGCCCCCGGGGCCGTCTTCAACCAATATCTGTTCCTGACCCTGAGGCGATCGCGTTTGCATGCCCCTTAGCTAAGCCGAAGCCCGCCCGCTGACCAGAGCCCCGCCGCCACCTTTGCCACATTTTGCGACGTGTTGGCTTGACCAAGGGCCATTCAAAGCGCCAAGCTTGATGCCATGAGCTATCTCATCCTCAAGGCCGCCATCTCGGGCATTCTGATCGCGCTGGCCTCTGAAACGGCCCGTCGCTTTCCCGGTCTTGGGGCGTTGATCGTCTCGCTGCCACTGGTGTCCGTGCTGTCGATGATCTGGCTGTGGCACGACACCCGAGATGTCGAACGTCTGGCCAGCCATTCCATCGGCACGATCTGGTTTCTGGCGCCGTCGATCCCGATGTTCTTCACCATACCTGCGATGCTGCGGGCTGGATGGGGCTTTTGGCCCTCGCTTTTGGCAGGGTGCGCGTTAACCATCGCCCTTTACCTAGCGATGGTGTGGATTGGCCCTCGTTTTGGCCTGAAACTCTAGGCGCGTCCGCCCCCAGCCTTGCGCCAAGATTTGACGATCTGTCCTGCGATCTGGATCGGCCCCGAATCCCCTTGCACACCGGCGCGCGCTGTCTATAACCCCCGACAATTTGCCAAAACCCAAGGGGGCCGCCATGCCAAAAAGAACCGACATCCAGTCGATTATGATCATTGGCGCCGGCCCCATCGTCATCGGTCAGGCCTGCGAGTTTGACTACTCGGGCGCCCAAGCCTGCAAGGCGCTGCGCGAAGAGGGGTACCGGGTTATTCTGGTGAACTCGAACCCTGCAACCATCATGACCGATCCGGGCTTGGCCGATGCCACCTACATCGAACCGATCACCCCCGAAGTCGTCGCCAAGATCATCGAAAAAGAACGCCCCGACGCTTTGCTGCCCACCATGGGCGGGCAAACCGGGTTGAACACGGCGCTGGCGCTGGCTGACATGGGTGTGCTGGAAAAGTTCAACGTCGAGCTGATCGGCGCCAAGCGCGAGGCCATTGAAATGGCCGAAGACCGCAAACTCTTCCGCGAGGCGATGGACCGCATCGGGCTTGAAAACCCCAAGGCCACCATCATCGCCGCCCCCAAACTGCCCTCAGGCAAATTCGACATTGCCGCCGGCATCCGCGAGGCGATTGCCACGCTCGACTATGTCGGCCTGCCCGCCATCATCCGCCCCGCCTTTACCATGGGCGGCACCGGCGGCGGCGTGGCCTATAACCGCGACGACTATGAGGCGATCATCAAATCAGGCCTTGAAGCCAGCCCCGTGGCGCAGGTTCTGGTCGATGAATCCCTCCTCGGCTGGAAAGAGTTCGAGATGGAGGTTGTCCGCGACAAGGCCGACAATGCCATCATCGTCTGTTCCATCGAAAACATCGACCCGATGGGCGTGCACACTGGCGACTCGATTACCGTCGCCCCGGCGCTGACCCTGACCGACAAGGAATACCAGATCATGCGCAACGGCTCGATTGCCGTGCTGCGCGAGATCGGGGTGGAAACCGGCGGCTCCAACGTGCAATGGGCGATCAACCCTGCCGATGGCCGCATGGTCGTGATCGAGATGAACCCGCGCGTCAGCCGCTCTTCGGCGCTCGCGTCGAAGGCCACGGGTTTCCCGATCGCCAAGGTCGCCGCCAAACTCGCCGTCGGCTATACGCTGGATGAGTTGGACAACGACATCACCAAGGTCACCCCGGCCAGCTTTGAGCCGTCGATTGACTACGTCGTGACCAAAATCCCGCGCTTTGCCTTTGAAAAATTCCCCGGCTCCATTCCCAATCTGACCACCGCCATGAAATCGGTGGGCGAGGCGATGGCGATTGGCCGCACCATCCACGAATCCCTGCAAAAGGCGCTGGCATCGTTGGAAACCGGCCTGACCGGCTTTGACGAAATCGCCATTCCCGGCGCGCCCGACAAGGCGTCGATCATGAAGGCGCTGGGCGATGCCACGCCCGACCGGCTGCGCGTCATCGCCCAAGCCATGCGCTTTGGCCTGACCAATGACGAAATCATCGCCGCCACCGCCTTTGACCCGTGGTTCCTGAACCGCATTCGCGAGATCATCGACACCGAGGCAGACGTGCGCAAAGCGGGCCTGCCCGTCACCGCCGCCGGTCTGCGCAAATTGAAGATGATGGGCTTTACCGATGCCCGTCTGGCCAAGCTGACCGGCCGGGAGGAGGCCCAAGTCCGCCGCGCACGGCGCAATCTGGGCGTCACGGCTGTCTTCAAACGCATCGACACTTGCGCGGCCGAGTTCGAGGCCCAGACCCCCTATATGTATTCCACCTATGAAGCCACCGCGATGGGCGATGTGGAATGTGAAGCCCGCCCGTCGAATGCCAAAAAGGTTGTCATTCTGGGCGGCGGCCCGAACCGGATTGGTCAGGGGATCGAGTTTGACTATTGCTGCTGCCATGCCTGCTATGCGCTGACCGCGGCGGGCTATGAAACGATCATGGTCAACTGCAACCCCGAGACGGTTTCGACCGACTATGACACCTCGGACCGTTTGTACTTCGAACCGCTGACGCTGGAACACGTTCTGGAAATCCTGCGGGTCGAGCAGGAGAACGGCACCCTTCACGGCGTGATCGTGCAGTTCGGCGGGCAGACGCCCCTGAAACTGGCCAATGCGCTTCATGCCGAAGGTATCCCGATCCTTGGCACCACCCCAGACGCCATTGACCTGGCCGAAGACCGCGAGCGGTTCCAGGGCCTGTTGCAATCGTTGAACCTGCGCCAGCCCCACAACGGCACCGCCCGGTCGCGGGATGAGGCTTTTGCGGTGGCCAAGGACGTGGGCTACCCCTTGGTCATCCGCCCGTCGTTCGTGCTGGGTGGCCGGGCGATGGAAATCGTGCGTGATGATGCGCAGCTGGAACGCTATATCACCACCGCCGTGCAGGTCTCGGGCGACAGCCCGGTGCTTCTGGACAGCTACCTTTCGGGCGCGGTCGAGGTGGACGTTGACGCCCTGTCGGACGGGAAAAACGTCCATGTCGCAGGCATTATGGAACATATCGAAGAGGCCGGTGTCCATTCGGGCGACAGTGCCTGCTGCCTGCCGCCGCACCAGCTCTCGGCCAAGATCGTGGAAGAGCTGAAACGCCAGACCATCGTCATGGCCCGTGCCTTGAACGTCGTTGGCCTGATGAACGTGCAATTCGCGATCAAGGACGGTGTGATCTACGTGCTGGAAGTGAACCCGCGTGCATCACGCACCGTGCCCTTCGTCGCCAAGGCCACCGACAGCGCCATTGCCTCCATCGCCGCCCGGCTGATGGCGGGTGAGCCGTTGACGAACTTCCCCAATCGCGCGCCCTACCCCGCAGGCGTTGGCCCCGACAGCGCCTTGCCGCTGGCCGATCCCCACACGCTCGCCGATCCGATCACGCCTTGGTTCAGCGTCAAAGAGGCTGTGCTGCCCTTTGCCCGTTTCCCCGGCGTTGACCCGGTGCTTGGCCCGGAAATGCGCTCCACCGGTGAGGTGATGGGCTGGGACCGCACCTTCCCCCTCGCTTTCCTCAAGGCGCAGATGGGGGCAGGCGTGGTGCTGCCGGAAACCGGCCGCGTCTTTGTGTCGATCAAGGACATGGACAAGACCCCGACCTTCGCCGCCGCCTTGCGTGATCTAATCGCGCTTGGGTTTGAACTGGTCGCCACCAAAGGCACCGCCACATGGCTGACCGCAGAAGGCATCGCCGCGACGCAGGTCAACAAGGTCTGGGAAGGCCGCCCGAACATCGTTGACCGGCTGAAGAATAACGACATCGCGCTGGTGATGAACACCACCGAAGGCACGCAAGCGGTGTCCGACAGCCGCGACATCCGCCGGGTCGCGCTGATGGACAAGATCCCCTACTTCACCACCGCCGCCGCCAGCATCGCGGTTGTCGCTGCGCTGAAGGCCCGGGGTGAGGGCTATGGGGTGAGAACGCTTCAGGGGTGAGGGACGGCCCCGGCTTGCCGGGGAGAAAACGCTCCAGTGGAGCGTTTTCAGTCCCGAACGCCCGCGAACGCTTTCGCGGGCGGGGGAAGAACTGATTGGGTATAAAGCATGTTCACAAGACTAGCTTGGATCATTGCCTGGGCATCATTTTTGTTCGGAGCCATCGGCACTGTATTGGCTTTCGGCATCGCACTCATTGATGATCCGCAAACGCGAGCCGAGTTATCCTCGCGGTATCTTGTGGGTGCGACAACCGGGCAATACATCGACAAATCTATAGCTCTGCTTGTTTTTGGAATAGTCTTGGGGGCCGCCTTAGAGGCCTTTGACAAGCTTTCTAGGGGCAATAACTAAGGTCGTCATGCTCCCCCACAGGGCCGCGCCCGACCTCGGGACGGCGCGCCAACGCTGGTTCTAAGCGCTTTATGGTGCCAGTTCTTCCCCAGAATTTCTGCTGGCAACCGTCGCAAACGCGCCCTCCCGGGGGGAGGTCGGGCGCGGCCCGGCGGCGCATTCGCGCCTTGATTCCGGGCTTTCAGGGCGCAACCGCCTAAAGTTTACGATCCAGTCCCTATTGCCCGTATCCTTTCGATGCCGCCCCTTTCTCCATCGATAATTTCAACACAGCCCAAGGCACGGCTAGGCTTGGACCAGAGGTGTCCATGTCCCGTTATAAACCCCTGATCCAGCCCGCAATCTTGCGATTTCTCATGGCGCTCGGCTGCGCCTTTTCGCTGTCAGCGTCCCCCGTCACCGCGCAAGGTCAGGTGATCTCGGGCGTTGTGATGCGGGTGACCGATGGTGACACCTTTCGCTTGTCAGGGCTGGATGTCGCCGTGCGGGTCTGGGGCTTGGACGCCCCCGAACGCAAGCAACGCGGCGGGACGGCCGCGACCAATGCGATGCGCGATCTGATTGATGGCAAGACCCTAACCTGCGTTGAGCGCGACATCGACCGCTATCGGCGCGTGGTGGGCCAGTGTTTCTTGGAAAACGGTCAGGACATTGCCGCGGCGATGATCGCGGCAGGCGTGGCGCGGGAATACTGCCGCTATTCGCGCGGCTTTTACGGCACCTGCTAAGCCCCGCAGGACGCCCTAGTAAAGCCCTGCCACACGCCCCCGCAGCGTCACCAGCGCCAGCACGGTGTCAATCGTCGGCGTCGGGGTTTCGGTGATGCGGCCCAGCTCCTGTACCGAAGCGACAAGGGCATCAATCTCCATCGGCCGCCCGGCATCCAGATCCTGCAGCATGGAGGTGCGATGCGCCCCCACCGCCGCCCCGCCTTCGATGCGGCGATCGACGTCGATCGGGAAGCTCACGCCCAGCTTTTCGGCCACCGCCTGCGCCTCAATCATCATGCGCCGCGCCACATCGCGCGTACCGGGATCGGTGCACAAGACATCCAAGGTCGCATGGGTCAGCGCCGAGATCGGGTTGAACGACAGGTTGCCCCAGAGCTTGACCCACAACTCGTCGCGCAGACGCGGGCGCACCGGGGCTTTCAGGCCCGCCGATTGCAAGACCTGTGACAGAGCGTTGGCACGGTCGGACTTCGACCCGTCCGGCTCGCCCAAGGAAAAGCGGTTGCCCTCGATGTGGCGGATCACACCCGGCTCGCTCACCTCGGCGGCGGGATAGACCACGCAGCCCAAAACCCGGTCGGGGCCAAAGCCATTCCATTGCACATCGCCGGGGTCAACGCTGCGCAGGCGCGTGCCCTCTAGTGGCCCGCCGATCTTGTGGAAATACCACCACGGCACGCCGTTCACACCGCTGACGATGGTGGTGTCCGGCCCGATCAACGGCTGCATCGCGCCCACCACGGGCGGGACCGAATGGGCTTTCAGCGTGACGATCACATAATCCTGCACGCCCAGATCGGCGGCATTGGCGCTGGCGCGGACTGGCACCGTGACCGGATCGGCGCCTTCCTCAATCAGCGTCAGCCCGCGCGACTGGATCGCGGCCAGATGCGGCCCGCGCGCGACAATGCTGACATCGACACCCGCCTGCACCAGCTTGACAGCCATATAGCCGCCAATCGCACCCGCGCCGAAAATGCAGATTTTCATATGCTGCCCCTTGTTGCCGACTTAGGCCGGTTGGCCCAGACCCAGCTTTTCAGCCAATCCGATGCGCTGCAACTTGCCAGTCGCCCCTTTGGGGATTTCCTCGAGAATGATCACCCGGCGCGGCACTTTGAAATCGGCCATCCGGCTGGCGGCAAAATCGCGGATCTCGCGTTCGGTCGCCGTCTGGCCTTCGCGCAAGACCACGGCAGCGGCCACTTCTTCGCCCAGCTTCGGATGCGGCATGGCAAAGGCCACCACCTGCTGCACCGCCGGATGATCCAAGAGCACGCCATCCACCTCCAGAGGGCTGATCTTTTCGCCGCCCCGGTTGATGATCTCTTTCAGCCGCCCGGTCAGCGACAGATAGCCCTCATCATCCAGCGCCCCCTGATCGCCGGTGCGGAACCAACGCCGACCGTCGACCTCAAAGAAGTTCTTGGCATTGGCGTCGGGGTTGCTTTCATAGCCCGGCGTGACGTTGGGCCCCGAAATCACCACCTCGCCCGTGCCTTCGATCAGGCGGTTTTCCACCTCATGCGCGATGCGCAGCAAGGGGCCTGCGGCCACGCCGACCGATCCGGGCTTTTGCGCACGCGGCGGCAGGGGGTTGCAGGCCATCTGATGGGTGGCCTCGGTCATGCCATAAGCCTCGATCACCGGGGCTTTGAAGGTGGCTTGCAACTCCAGCATCACTTGCGCCGGCAAGGACGCCGAGGACGAGCGCAGGAACCGCAACGGCTGGGCGGCAATCACATCGGCATTGCGCCCGGCGCGCGACAAGATCGCCTGATGCATGGTCGGCACCGCGGTGTACCAGGTGGGCTTTGCCTCACCCATCCAGCCAAAGAACTTCAGCGCATCAAACCCCGGCGCGCACCAGACCGAGGCGCCCGCGGCCAATGACGCGGTGACGGCGGCAATCAGCCCGTGAATGTGGAACAAGGGCATCACGTTCAGGCAGCGATCCGCAGACGTCAGCGCCAGCGAGGTGCCAATGTTGTGGGCGGATGCCACAAGGTTCGACTGCAGCAAGGGCACGATCTTGGGCCGCGATGTGGTGCCCGAGGTGTGCAGGATCAGCGCCGTCGCGTCCGGATCGGGCAGGCCAGCCGGAGCGGGCTGTTTGGCTGGGGTGCCGGTCAGGCGGAACTGCCCCGCGGGGCCACCGGCTACCGGATGCAGGCGCAAGATCGACAGGCCCAAAGGCTCTGCCGCCGCCAAGGCGGGGCCTTCATAACCTTCCAACACCACCAGCGCCTTGGCGTTGAGGTCGTCGAGATAAAAGCTGTATTCCTCGCGCTGATAGGCGGGGTTCAGGGGTGCTGTCACCGCCCCTTGGGCCATGGTCACAAAAGCCGCCGCCATCTCGGGCCCATTGGGCAGGACAATGGCCACCCGGTCCGCCGCCCCGATGCCAAAGCCGCGCAAGGAGGCCGTAACTTCAGCAGCCAGCGCGCGCAAATCGCCAAAGGTCATCCATTCACGGCCCGGAGCGCCCAGCGCTTTTGATGCCCCATCCTTATCGGCCAACAAGGCCGCAAGCGTTGCTACCATCATCAATCTCTTTTCTGTCAGTCCTGCGGCGATGTCTATACAGCGACGTTAGCGCGCCGCTGCATAGTAGGATACTTTGCGTTCGAGATAGGCCAGGAACTCCGACAAGGCAAAGGCCAGCCCGAAGAGCACGATCAAAATCGCCCAGAATTCCGCCATCAGGAACTTGCTGGCGTAAAGCTCGAACAAGGCACCAAAGCCGACGATGGAAATCAGCAGCTGACCGATGATCACCCCTTTGACCGCACGAATAACGCCAATCCGCACCCCGCCCAGAATTTCCGGCAAGGCGGCCCAGAAGTAGACCTTCACAAAGGCATCCATAGGGCTGGCGCCGAAACTGCGCGCCATCTCGATCAGTGAGCGGTTGATCTGCCGCACCCCCGCCCGCGCGTTCAAGATGATGATCCAGATCGCGAAAAGGGTGGTGGTGATGATCACCGTGCGCGCACCAAAGCCGAACAGCACCATCAGCACCGGCACCAGCGCCGTCAGCGGGGCCGAGATAAAAATATTCACCCAAGGCAGCAGCAATTCGTCCAGAACCCGGTTCTTGCCCATCAGGATCCCAACCGGAATACCGATCACGATGGCGAAAAACACGCCGGCCACAAAGGTATACGCTGTCACCCCCAACGCATTCAGGAACGCGGGCGTCGGCAAAAGAGCAAACAGCGTCACGAAGACCTCTGAGATCGGCGGGACGAAGAAGGTCAGCTCAAGCTGCCCAATCACCTCCCACAACAGCGCCCACAGGATCAGTGAGGACAGGGCAGGAAGCTTGTAACCAAGGACATGCATCGCTCAGTTACTCCACATAGCTGCGCAACGAGGCCCAGATCCGGTCCACGATGTCGAGGTATTCAGGATCCCGGCGAATGTTGTCCACGCTTTTGTCGCGGAAACTTGACGGACGAATGATCTCAGACACCCGGCTTGGCCGCGGCAAGAGAATGGCGATTTGGTCCGAGACATAGACCGCCTCTTCGATGGAATGGGTCACGAAGATGAAGGTTTTCTTCTCGTTCTTGACCAGTTCCAACAGGTCCTCTTGGAACTTGCGGCGGGTTTGTTCGTCCACCGCCGAGAAGGGCTCGTCCAGCAGCAAGACTTCGGCATTCACCGACAGCGCCCGCGCAAGGCCGACACGCTGGCGCATGCCGCCCGAAAGCTGATGCGGGAACTTCTGTTCAAACCCGGAGAGACCCACCTCGCGGATGTATTTCTCGGCAATCGCCTCACGCTCAGATTTGGCGACACCGCGCAGCTCCAGCCCGAAGGCCACGTTGCGGATCACACTGGCCCAAGGCAACAGCGCAAAGTCCTGAAACACGAAGGACCGATCCGGGCCGGGGCCTGTGACAGTCGCCCCGTTCACCTCAATCTCGCCCGACGTGGCAGGCAACAGCCCCGCGATAATTTTCAGAAGCGTTGTCTTGCCACAGCCCGACGGCCCCAAAAGCGAGGTCAATTCGCCACGCGGGAACTCAAGCGACAGGTCTTTCAGCGCTTGCACGTCGCCATAGACCTTCGACACATTCCGCACAGAGACGGCGCTGTCAGTGGTGGAGCGGGTATCAGGCTTAATCTGAGGCGTAGCCACGGTTGTTCCCTTCGAAGAGTATGTTTTCCAGCTTTTCCAGCAGGTTCAGAAAAAAGACCGCCAGCAGGATGATCGAGAAAATCGCCGCATACATGCTGGGATAATCTGCAATCGACCGGCTGTAGGTGATGATGTCGCCCACACCTGTCGGGGTGATTTTCAGCTCCGACAGAATGGCGCCGATAAAGCCCGCCGACACCCCAAGGCGCAGGCCCGAAAAGATCATCGGTGAGGCGGCGGGCAGGATGATTTTCAACAGCACATCCCGGTCACGCGCCAAGAAGGAGGTCGCCATTTCCTTCAAAGATCCGGGCGTGTTGCGCACGGCCGAGGCGGTGTTGAGAACGATCACGGGCATGGCCATGATGCACACCACAAAGACCTTGGAGGTCAGGCCAATGCCGTAGACCATCACAAGAATGGGGATCAGCGCTGCCAAGGGCGCGGCTTGAGCCACGATGAAGATGGGCGAGAACAGCCATTCAAAGCCCCGGCTCAGGCCGATCCACAGGCCCATGCCAATGCCGAACACAGCCGAAATCGTCACCCCAACCACCAAAGGCCGCAGGGTTTCGCCATAGGCGACGAACAAGGTTCCATCCAAAGCCATGGCGAGCAAGGCGCTCATGGATTCCAGAAAGGTCGGGAAGGAATAGCTGATCGGCACCCGGCCAGCGATTTCCCACGCGCCAAAGACCAGCGCGGCGGACAAGAGTTTCAGAAGAAGGGGACGGTGCTTCATCAGGTTTCGGTTCCGTCTGAATGCTGCGGCCCGAACAAGGGGGCCTGAATGCGGGGGAAAATGCTGCCGGCGCAGACTGCGCCGGCAGCGGTATCAGGTCAGGATTACTGCATCGCCGCGTCAAGCGGAGCGAAGTACCAGAAATCATCGGCGTTCAGCGTCGACGGGTCGCCATCCAGCTGGCCCGCTTCCGAATACCATTCCATGTCGGCAGCTGCGGCTTCACGACCGCCGCCGTTCGGGTCATAAAGGCCGCCCGCAACCGCTTCGGTGTAGAACCCGTCCAGCTCGGCCAGAACTTCGGCCGGAAGCTGGCCAATCGGGCCATTCGGGTCGGTCTGCTTGGAGATGATGGTCGGGTCTTTCGCCATGTCCGCCCAGGTGCTGTGCAGCGCCGCGACCAGCGTGTTCACAGCCGCTTCGTTTTCTTTGATCCAGTCGAGGTTGGCAAACAGAGCCTCGTCGCTGGCCAGCACTTCGAACATCGGCAGCGAGTTGAACTTGTCGCCTGCTTCGGCGATGATCTTGTTGCGGTTCGACAGGTCAAGGATCGTCGCGTTCGCCTGACCGGCCAGCATGGCCGCCACGCGGTTGCCCGAGCCCGGCACATAGGAGCGCTCACCAAAGGTGATGCCTTCGCGGTCTTCAATCACGTTGGCGATCGCATCGGTGCCGCCGCCACGCGAGTGCAGCATGATCGGCTGACCATCAAGGTCCTTCAAAGTGCTGAACTCTTTCGTGGTCACCGGGAAGAACACCAGACGCGACAGCTGGAAGATGATCCGAACCGGAGCCTTGGACCGCTGCATGGCGGCATAGGGCGTACCAAAGGCGATATCCATATCGCCGCTCAGAACAGCCTGAATGGCCAGTTCTTCTTCGGCGAAGGCGGTCCATTCATAGTCCACCCCGTTCGCCTTGGCGCGATCTAGCGCCACGAAGAAAGCGGCCATTTCATCCGACGGCGGCTCAGCCAACGCGATGCGGATGGTTTCGGCCTGCGCGGCCGACACAAGCACAGAGGTCGCAAGGGCGACACTGGCGAGCTTAGCAAAGAAGGTCTTCATGATTCTCCTCCCTGAGAAATCTTGTTACTTCTAGTTTTACCGGGGCAGGCTTCGTGGTGTCCGGTCCCCGGCGGTTTCGTCTGTCTCGTCGTCAAACCTCGCCAAAAAGCCGCTTGGCGACCGACCCCAGATGCCGACGCATCGCCTCATAGGCGGCGCCAGCGTCGCGGTTGGCGATTGCAGCGGCAATCTCGTCATGCTCGGCAAAGCTGGAATGGTTGGCCGAGGGCTGCACCGTTTCGCGCGTCACGCTGCCCCAAGCGACAGCCCGGCGCACGTCGTTCAGCTGGTCGAACAGCGTCAGCAGCAGCAGATTGTCGCTGGCTTCCGCCACGGCCCGGTGGAAAAGATCGTCTTGGGTTTCGTATTCATTCCACGTGGTGGCCGCCTTGGCGCGGTCAATCGCGCGCTGCATACGCTGCAATGCTTCACCCGAGGCATTGACCGCCGCCTCACGCGCAATCGCAGGCTCAATCGCCAAACGGGCACGCATCATCCGAAACGGTGTGAGTTGACGGCCAAGCTCCGACATCGCAGTGCTGGGGGCATTGGGCGCAGCGTCATCCGAGATGAAGGTGCCCTTGCCGACATGGCGCCAGATCAGACCATCGCGCTCCAGCGAATCGAGCGCCTTGCGCAGGGTGGTGCGAGTCATGCCAAGTTCTTCGGTCAAATGCCGTTCGGGCGGCAAACGGCCGCCGCGCGGATGACCTCCCTCCACGATGAACGACCGCAGCCGCGCCACCGGATCAAGATCTTGAGATGCCTGGTGTGACATCAACCATTCCTTACATTGGTCAACCAATTTTCACAGATTTACATGGATACACCCTATGATTGCCCCAATCAATCAGAAATTGGTCTGAAAAATGCGCGAAAATGCGACAGGATCAGGATTGATTTGGACCAATCGCTGCGATAGGGTCCGCTCCACCCCGTCCTGCAAGAGGTAAGACATGCCTGACTTCGTGATTCCCGCTCCGACAACGCCCTCGATTCCGGTCAGTGGCGGCGGTGCATTTCCTGTGCGCCGCGTCTATTGCATCGGTCGCAACTATGCGGCCCACGCAATCGAGATGGGGCATGACCCGGACCGTGAGGCGCCGTTCTTCTTCCAAAAGAACCCCAACAACCTCGATTCGACCGGTGAGTTCCCCTATCCGCCCCACAGCTCTGATGTGCATCACGAGGTGGAACTGGTCGTTGCGCTGAAATCCGGCGGCTCCAACATTCCGCTGGATCAGGCACTGAACCATGTCTGGGGCTATGCTGTCTCGCTCGACATGACCCGCCGCGACCTGCAGGGCGAAGCCAAAAAGCAAGGCCGTCCGTGGGAAATTGGCAAGGCATTTGAACGTTCCGGCCCGGTGGGCCCGCTGCATTCGGTCGAAAAGGTTGGCCATCAGGATCACGGCCGGATCGAGCTGAAGGTCAATGGCGCGCTCAAGCAAGAGGGCGACATGAACCAGATGATCTGGAAAGTGCCGGAAATGATCTCCTATCTGTCCGAGTACTTTGAACTTCAGGCCGGGGACGTCATCATGTCCGGCACGCCGTCGGGCGTGGGGGCCGTGGTGCGCGGCGACGTGATGGAAGCCTCGATTGAGGGCTTGGGCAACCTTGTGGTCAAGGTCGTTTAAGCGCCGTTCAGTTCTCAGACATTGCGGCGCAGCCCCTTCGCGCCGCAATGTCGCACGCGAAAGTCATACTGTCGCTTTCGGTCGGCGGCCAATCGCTTTAGGGTAGCGCTGTTCTTTCACGCCGCAATGCGGCAAAAGGCGGCGAATCCGCCCTGACAATCGCTCTTTGGACAAAGGCCTGACCATGACCAACCCGACCCAACCTGATATCATCGTCACCAAGGTTGACGAAGCTCCGCAGCTGGCTTCGGCTTCGCTTTTGCCAATCATCCGCACCTTTGCTGCGGCAGCCGGGGTTTCCATCGGGACGCGCGACATCTCACTCGCGGGACGGATCATCGCCGCTTTTTCCGACCGCCTGCCGGAAAACCTGCGCCAGTCGGACGATCTGGCCGAACTGGGCGCGCTGGTGACCACCCCGCATGCCAACGTCATCAAACTGCCCAATATCTCGGCCTCGGCCCCGCAGCTGATTGCTGCCGTCAAGGAATTGCAGTCGCAGGGCTATAACCTGCCCGACTACCCCGAAAACCCGGCGACCGACGCCGAAAAGGAAAACCGCCGCCGCTATGATGCCGTCAAGGGCTCGGCAGTGAACCCGGTTCTGCGCGAAGGCAACTCGGACCGCCGCGCCGCTGTGGCGGTGAAGAACTATGCGATGGCCAACCCCCATTCGATGGGCACGTGGTCGGCTGACAGCAAAACCCATGTCTCCACCATGTCAGCGGGTGATTTCCGCTCGAATGAAACCTCGCTCACGCTCTCCGATGCACAGGCCGGTGCGGCGCGCATCGAACATGTGGCCAAGGATGGCACGGTCACCGTGCTGAAAGACGGGATCAAATACCCCGCGGGCACCGTGGTGGATTGCACCTTCATGTCGGCCAAGGCGCTGCAGGCGTTTCTGACCGAGCAGGTCGCCGCCTCCAAGGCCAAGGGCGTTTTGTTCTCGATCCACCTGAAGGCCACGATGATGAAGGTCTCGGACCCGATCATCTTCGGCCATGCGGTCAAGGTGTTCTTGGCCCCCGTGTTTGAAAAGCACGGTGCCGCACTGGCGGCAGCCGGCGTTGATGCGAACTCGGGCCTTGGTGCCATGATGGAACGCGTGGCCGCCATGCCGAACCACGCTGCGGTTGAGGCGGACATCGCCGCCACCATCGCCGACCGCGCGCCATTGTATATGGTCAATTCCGAGAAGGGCATCAGCAACCTGCACGTGCCCTCGGATGTGATCGTCGACGCTTCGATTCCCGCGCTCATTCGGGCTGGCGGTAAGGGCTGGGGCCCGGATGGCAAGGCCGCTGACACCAATTGCGTCATCCCCGACAGCTCTTACGCAGCCGTCTATGACGAGACGATCGCGTACTTCAAAAAGACAGGCGCGCTGAATCCTGCCACTGCCGGAACGGTGCAGAACATCGGCCTGATGGCGCAAAAGGCCGAAGAGTACGGCTCGCACCCCACCACCTTTGAAATCGCCGCCGACGGCGTTGTGCGGATGATCGCGGCGAATGGCGATGTGTTGCATCAGCACAATGTGGAGAAGGGCGACATCTGGCGCGCCGCCTCCACCCGCAAGGCACCGATCGAAGATTGGGTTCGTCTGGCGATTGACCGTCAAAAGGCCGAGGGCTGTCAGGCAATCTTCTGGCTGGACGCTTCCCGCGCCCATGACGCCGAGCTTATCAAGTATGTCACCCCGATCCTTGCCGCTGCCGGGGTTGCGCACAAGTTCCAGATCCTCGCCCCGCGCGAGGCGACGCGTCTGTCGCTGGAAACCATCCGCAAGGGTGAAACTTCCATCGCCGTTACCGGCAACGTGCTGCGCGACTATCTGACCGACCTTTTCCCGATCTTGGAGCTTGGCACCTCGGCCAAGATGCTGTCGATCGTGAAGCTGATGAACGGCGGGGGCCTCTTTGAAACCGGTGCGGGCGGCTCGGCACCCAAGCACGTGCAGCAGCTGGTCGAAGAAAACCACCTGCGCTGGGATTCCTTGGGCGAGTTCTGCGCCTTGGGCGAAAGCCTGAAATTCCTGGCCGATGTCAAAGGCAACGCAAAGGCCCGCGTCTTGGGCAAGGCCGTGGATGCCGCGACCCAAGGTGTCTTGGATCACGACAAATCGCCGCAAGGCCGCGTGGGCCAGACCGACAACCGCGACAGCCATTTCTACTTTGCGCTTTACTGGGCGCAGGCTTTGGCAGCGCAAACCGAAAGCGCCGAACTGGCCGCGCATTTCGCCCCCATCGCCAAGGCGCTGGTCGCGAATGAAGCCAAGATCTTGGCCGAACTGGCCGCAGGTCAGGGCAAGCCAGTGGATCTGGGCGGCTATTACCACACCGATGAGGCCAAGACCGTCGCCGTGATGCGGCCGTCGAAAACCCTCGTCGAGATTCTGGCCTGATCACAGCCTCCGGCCCTGATGCCCCGCGCGTCAGGGCCGGAACCTGTCGGCACGGCCCGCAACGATAGGAGACGACACATGGCTTGGGGCCGCATTCAAACCGCAGATGGGCGCACTCTGTCCGGCATGTTGACCGACACCGGCCTGCAGCCGATGGCGGGCTTTGGCAGCACCACCCCAGCTGGGCCGCTGGAGGCGTTGGACGGCGCCACCCTTTTGGCCCCCTGTCAGCCCGGCAAGTTTATTGGGCTGTGGAACAACTACCATGCCGCCGCCGAAAAGAACGGTCTGGCCATCCCCGCAGCACCCCTGTGGTTCCTGAAACCCGACAGCTCGGTCGTCGGCCATGGTGCCACCGTGACCCTTCCCCCCCAAGCGGGCCGCGTGATCTTTGAGGGCGAGTTGGGCGTGGTGATCGGCACCCCCTGCCGCAACGTAAGCTTGGCCGAGGCCGAAGCCGCGATCTATGGCTACACCTGCATCAATGATCTGACATCCTTGGACATTCTGAACGCCGACCCCGCCTTTGCCCAGTGGAGCCGCGCCAAGGGCTTTGACGGCTTTGGCGTCATCGGCCCCAGCATCGCGACCGGCCTTGACTGGCGCGACCTGACGATCCGCACGCTGGTCAATGGGCGCGAGCGGCAGTCTTACCCCGCTTCGGACATGATCTTTTCCCCGGCAGAGATCGTGCAGCACCTGTCACAAGACATGACGCTGATGCCCGGCGATGTCATCGCGGTCGGCACTTCGCTCGGGGTCCGTCCGGTGAAAGCAGGGGATGTGGTCGCCGTTGAGATCGACGGTATCGGCAGCGCCGAGGTGACGCTGGCCTGACCAGCATCAAGAGAGCACCTAGGCCGTGCGGGATGGAAGCCTGCGTTCAAACCATGTGAACAAGGCCACGATCATCCCGGTGATCGCCAGATACACCAAGGCCAGCATCAGCAAGGGCTCATAGACAATCAGTGTTTCCGCCCGCACCCGGCTGGACACCGCATAGATGTCGGTGACCGTGATCATCGCGACAAGCGGTGTGGCCTTCAGCTGCAACACCGTCTCACCGCCCAAGGTGGGCAAGACCCGGTGCAGGGCTTGCGGCAACCAGATCCGGCGGAACAGCGTCAATCGCGGCATGCCCATCGCTTTTGCCGCTTCCAACTGGCCATGCGGCACGCCCTTGAAGGCGCCGCGCATCACCTCGCCCTCATAACCCGCCACCGAAAGCGACAGGCCCAGAACCGCAAAGTACCACGCATCGCGCAGGATCGGCCAAAAGATGCTTTCCCGGATGCCGGGAATACTGGGGAACAGGCTTCCCACGCCGTAATACAGCAAGAAAAGTTGCAACAAGAGCGGGGTGCCGCGCACCAATCCGCAAAAGGCTTGCGCCGGGCGGGCAAGGTACCAAGGGCCAACGGCCTGCGCCAACCCCAAAGGAATGGCCAGCGCCATGCCCAAAACCATGGTGATCACCAACAGGGACAGCGTGTTCCAAAAGCCCGTCAGCATCAGCTTTTGATATTTCGGCACCAAAAGCCAATCCCAGCGGCCGTAGACAAAGCACAGGCCCAAAAGGATCGCGGCAATCGCCATCATCGCAATGCGTCGGGGGATCAGAAGCTCTTCCAGCATCTCAGCCCTCCGTCCGCCGTTGCCCGCGCCGCGCCCATTTCTCGATGCGGGCAAACATCATGGTCGAGGCGATCGACAGGATCAGATACAGGACCCCCGCCGCCGCATAGAAGGTGAAAAAGGCCTTCGTGGTGCTTGCAGCTTGACGGGTGGCTTGGGTCAGCTCGGCAAAGCCCACCACAGCCAAAAGCGCGGTGTCCTTGGTGGCGACCAGCCACAGATTGGCAAGGCCGGGAATGGCGAAAGACAGCATAAGGGGCAAGGTGATGCGGCGCGCCAAAAGGCCCGCAGGCATGCCCATTGCCTTGGCCGCCTCAATCTGGCCGGTCGGCACCGCCAGAATGGCACCGCGCAAAACCTCGGTTGCATAGGCACCTTGCACCACGCCCAAAACGGCAATGCCCGCAACAACGCCTGAAATCTCAATGCGGTTCCCGCCAAAGGCCAGAATGATCTGGTTCACCGCATCGGTGACGGCGAAATACAAGATCAAGATCAGCACCAACTCGGGCACAGCGCGCACGACGGTTGTGTAAACCGACAGCAAATCCTTGACAAAGGGGCTGCCGTAAAGCTTGCCATAGGCCCCAGCCGTGCCGATCAAAAGGCCCAAAGCATAGGCCCCCGTGGCAATCAGAACCGAGTTCCACAGCCCGCGCAAAAGTGTCGCCCCCCAACCGGGGGGCGAATAGGCCAGAAGATCCAGCGTGGAGGCGTCAAGCACCCCGAGCACCCATCAGCCGCCGTAGATCGACGAGGCGAAATAGCCCTTGGTGATGGTGTCATAGGTGCCATCTTCCAAGATCTTGGCGATCCCTGCGTTGATCTTGGCCTTCAGATCATCCTCACCCTTGCGGATGCCAGCGCCCACGCCAGCGCCCAGGATTGCCGGATCATCGGCAACCGCACCGACCACGGCGCAGCAGGCCTTGCCCGCGTCCGAAGCAAGGAAGGCGTCCATGGCAATGCTGTCAGCCTGGGTCGCATCAATGCGGCCCGCTGCCAGATCCTGATTGGCCTCGTCTTGGGTCTGGTAGACCTTCACCTCAGCGGCAGTCTCGGCAAAATAGGCGTTCACATAGGCCTCGTGGATCGTAGCCGCCTGCACACCGATGATCTTGCCAGCCAGGCCAGCCGCGTCAGGCGTCGCAACAGCGCCGGTTGCGCCCACGATCACGGTCGGGGTGTTGTAATACATGTCCGAGAAGTCGATGGTCTGCATCCGCTCTTCGGTGATCGACATCGACGCCATGATCACATCGATCTGGCCCGAGGTCAGCGACGGAATGATGCCGTCCCACGCCACCGGCGTGATGGCGCATTCGATTTCGGCCGCCTTGCAGACAGCGCCAATGATTTCGACTTCCCAGCCAACCCAATTGCCAGCAGCATCGGGCGAAGCGAAGGGCGGATAGGCTTCGGCGGCAATCCCGATCTTGACGGGTTCGGCCATTGCGGCACCGGCGAGGGCAAAGGTGGCAAGAGCGCCTGCGATGAACTTGTTCATGGGTATCCTCATTGTTGGGTCACGTTTCGTTATGGTTTCAGCTGACAGTTTTCAAAAACTGCTTCAGCCGCTCTGACTTTGGCGCGCCAAACAATTCGTCTGGCGGGCCTTCTTCTTCGATCACCCCGTTGTGCAGGTAGATCACATGACTTGCCACTTCACGGGCAAACTTCATCTCATGGGTGACGAGGACCATAGTGCGGCCCTCGTCTGCCAAGGCGCGGATCACCTGCAGCACCTCGCCCACAAGTTCGGGGTCAAGCGCAGAGGTGGGTTCATCAAACAGCATGGCGCGCGGCTCCATGCACAAGGCGCGTGCAATCGCCGCGCGTTGCTGCTGGCCGCCGGACATAAAGGCCGGAAACGCGCCTTCCTTTTCGGACAGCCCAACGCGCGCCAAAAGCTTGCGCGCGCGCGCTTCGGCCTCGGCACGGGGGGTTTTCATCACATGGACCGGGACTTCGATCAGGTTTTCCAGAACGGTCTTGTGGGTCCAAAGATTGAAGGCCTGGAACACCATGCCAAGCGATTGCCGTAGACGTTCCAATTGCCGCCGATCCGAAGGCAGGCCGTCGGCGTGCATCTTCACCGCCTCGCCGCCGATTTCGATGGTCCCGGCCGTCGGCGTTTCGAGGAAATTGATGCAGCGCAACATGGTCGACTTGCCCGAGCCCGAACCACCGATGATTGCGACAACATCGCCTTCGTGCGCGGTCAAAGACACGCCCTTCAGCACCTCATGGGTGCCAAAGCTTTTTCGCAGATCACGCACCGCAATCGCTACCGGCGCCGAAGCACCGTCTTCCCCCAGTTTCGGCATGTTTCCCCTTGCCGTGGCTCACAACCCATAGGGAACGGAGTCGGCCGAGTTGTCAACAGAATGGACACGCCAAACTGCCGCAGCGCAGTTGGGTTAACCGGCCGTCGACACCCTCCCCGAAGGGCTTAGCCGCACTTCGAATGGCCGCAGTCGTTGCAGGTCATGCAGCCCTCTTTCATCTGCATGGCATAGCTGCCGCAAGACGGGCAAGCTGCCCCGCGCGGGCTGCCGCCCACCACCATCACCTCGGCCTTGGGATCGGATTTCAGACCCAGCCCCTCGCCCTCAATGAAGCCAATGGCGATCAGGTGGCGTTCGATCACCCCACCGATGGCGGCCAGGATCGACGGGATATAGCGCCCTTCCATCCAGGCCCCACCGCGCGGGTCGAACACGGCTTTCAGCTCTTCCACGACAAAGGAGATATCCCCCCCGCGCCGGAACACGGCTGAGATCATCCGCGTCAGGGCCACCGTCCAGGCGAAATGCTCCATGTTCTTGGAGTTGATGAACACCTCAAACGGGCGGCGGTGGCCGGAAATCACCACATCATTGACGGTGATATAAAGCGCATGTTCCGACCCCGGCCATTTCACCTTGTAGGTATGGCCTTCCAGCGCCGCCGGGCGTTCCAAGGGTTCAGAGAGATAAATCACCTCACCACCATGCGCTTGTGCCGGGGCTTCGGACGGGGTCTTGTCGCTGGACTCAGACACCGACAGAACCGAGCCTGTCACGTCATTCGGGCGATAGGTCGTGCAGCCTTTGCAGCCTTGGTCCCAAGCGGCCATATAGACCTCTTTGAAGGCGTCAAAGGAGATGTCTTCGGGGCAGTTGATGGTCTTGGAAATCGAGGAATCGACCCATTTCTGCGCCGCCGCCTGCATCCGCACATGGTCCAAGGGCGGCAGGGTTTGAGCGTTGACGAAGTAATCGGGCAAGGGCGCGTCGCCCTTCAACTCACGCCACAGCCGCACGGCGTAATCGACCACCTCTTCTTCTGTGCGGCTGCCATCTTTTTGCAGCACCTTGCGGGTGTAGGCATAGGCAAAGACCGGCTCGATCCCGGAACTGACATTGCCCGCATACAGCGAAATCGTCCCGGTCGGCGCGATCGAGGTCAACAGCGCGTTGCGGATGCCGTGGGTTGCGATGGCGTCGCGCACATCAGCGTCCATCTGCATCATGTTGCCCGAGGCCAGATAGCCCTTGGCGTCAAACAGCGGGAAGGCGCCCTTTTCTTTAGCCAGATCAACCGAGGCCATGTACGAGGCCCGCGCAATCGCATGCATCCACTTTTCGGTCTGCGCGGCGGCCTCGGGGCTGCCATAGCGCAGACCCAGCATCAACAGCGCATCGGCCAGACCCGTGACGCCAAGGCCAATGCGGCGCTTGGCGCGCGCCTCGGCCTCTTGCTGGGGCAAGGGGAAGCGGCTGGCGTCCACCACATTGTCCATCATCCGCACGGCAAGGCGCACCAGATCGGCCAGCGCCTTGGGGTCCATCTCCGCCTCAGCGGTAAACGGCGCGGTGACCAGCGTGGCCATGTTGATCGACCCGAGCAGGCAGGCACCATAGGGCGGCAGGGGCTGCTCGCCACAGGGGTTGGTCGCGGCGATGGTTTCGGCGTAGCCAAGGTTGTTGGCCTTGTTGATCCGGTCGATAAAGATCACGCCCGGCTCGGCAAAATCATAGGTGTTGCGCATGATCTTGTTCCACAGATCGCGCGCCTGAACGGTGCGATAGACGCGGCCATCGAACACCAACTCCCAAGGGCCATCGGCCTTGACCGCATCCATGAAGGGATCAGTGACCAGCACCGACAGGTTGAACATCCGCAGGCGCGCGGGGTCTTTCTTGGCCTCGATGAACGCCTCAACATCGGGGTGGTCGCAGCGCATGGTGGCCATCATAGCCCCGCGGCGCGAGCCCGCAGACATGATGGTGCGGCACATCGCGTCCCAGACATCCATGAACGACAAGGGGCCCGAAGCATCCGCCGCCACACCCTTCACCTCGGCCCCGCGCGGGCGGATGGTGGAAAAGTCATAGCCGATGCCGCCACCCTGCTGCATGGTCAGCGCGGCCTCTTTCAGCCCGTCGAAAATGCCGCCCATGCTGTCCGGGACGGTGCCCATGACAAAGCAGTTGAACAGCGTCACATTCCGCCCCGTGCCAGCGCCCGCCGTGATGCGACCTGCGGGCAGGAATTTGAACCCCGAAAGCGCGCCATAAAACCGCTCTTCCCAGACCTTCGGCTCTGCCTCGACCTCGGCCAAAGCGCGGGCGATGCGGCGCCAGCTGTCCTCCACCGTGCGGTCAATCGGGGTGCCATCCGCCTCTTTGAAGCGGTACTTCATGTCCCAGATGGCTTCGGCAATGGGGGCGGAAAACGGCGACATCTGGCAGTCCTTTGAGGATTCTATTGTGGGTGGAGACAGGCGAACCCCCAAGATACGCCCATCAGCCGGGCCGGGCAAGACTTGAGAGTCTTGCGCTGCGCCCTAATTCTGGCCGTAATGCCGACCTTGGGGGAATCGTGGATCATCTGAATATCATCAAGCTCTGCGTGGGTGCGGACTCGGTCGAAGATTTGATCGACTGGCAGGTTCGCAACGCCCCGCACTGGGCCCCCGGCACCGCCGAACATGTCACCCGTATGTGGCCCAAACGCGCCGATGAAATCCTCGCGGGCGGGTCGCTTTACTGGGTGATCAAGGGGGTCATCACGGCCCGCCAGCGGATTGTGGCGCTGGACGAACGGCGCGGGTCTGATGGCATTGCCCGATGCGCGCTGGTCTTGGATGCCGAGGTGATCCGCACCGAGGGTGCTGCGCGCCGCCCCTTTCAGGGCTGGCGCTATCTTGACCCCGCCGACAGCCCGCGCGATCTGCCCAAGGGCCGGGCGCTGGACGACAAACTGCCGCCCAGCCTTGCCCAAGCCTTGGCCGAAATCGGCCTGCGCTAAGCGGGGTTTGGCGATCAGAAGTTGTTCGCGTTCCCGGCCACGATGGTGCCGGTGCCGCCTTCAGCGCCGTCTTTGATCCAAGTCACCTGATCGGCCGCGATCTTGACGCCCCAGCAATCCTGCTCGGCGCCTTCATAGGTCCAGCACATGGTATCGCCGACGATCGCCCAGACGGCGGTGTAGCCGTCGCCCTTGACGGTGCCGTCTTCGGCATAGAACTCGGCGTAGGGGCCAGAGCTGGTCATGCTGCCCTGAATGGTGTTGCCCGAAACAGCCGCCTTGATGGCGTCGCCGGTGGCAAGGTCTTGGGCAAAGGCAGGGGCGGCAAGCAGAACGGCAGCAAGAATGGTCAGAGTGCGCATGGGTGTGTGATCCTTTGTATGGCCGTCGAGAGCTAGATCAGAACGAACCTGCGTCAAGATGGCTTGCCATTGCGGGGGCGGCGCGCCAAACAGCCGACATGACCCAGCGCCCTCTTTGGCTCATCGCCGCCCCTGTCGTCTTTCTGATCCTGTGGTCGGCGGGCTTTGCCGTGGCCAAGATCGCCGTTTCCCATGCCGCACCGCTGACGGTTCTGGCCCTGCGCTATTGCCTTGTTTTGCTATTGCTGATCCCGGTGGCATTGGTGCTGCGCCCGCCCATGCCCTCGCGGCGCGGGGTGCTGGATGTGGCGGTGGTCGGCTTTCTTATTCAGGTGGTCTATTTCGGCCTGTGCTACGTTGCCTTCAAATCCGGTGTGTCGGCAGGCGCGGTGGCGATCATCGTTTGCCTGCAACCCATTCTGGTGGCGCTGGTGGCGCCGCGTTTGGTGGGCGAACACATTGGACGCTGGGGCTGGGTGGGCCTCGCGCTTGGGCTGGCCGGGGCGGCTTTGGCGATCTTTGGACGCTCGGCTGTGGCGGTGGAAAACACCTTTGGCGTGGTGATGACCTTTCTCGCGCTGTTGGGCATCACGGCCGGCACGCTTTATGAAAAGCGCTTTGGCGTGACGCATCACCCGGTCTCGGCCAATCTCATCCAATATGCCGTGGGCGCAGGGTTCTGCCTGCCCGCCGCATGGATCAGCGAAAGCATGGCGATTGCGTGGGACGCCGAATTCATCTGGGCCATGGCCTATCTTGTGCTGGCCAATTCGCTTTTGGCGATGTCGCTTCTGCTGGCCATGATCCGCGCCGGAGAGGTCGCCCGCGTCTCGTCGCTGTTCTACCTTGTGCCCGCACTGGCGGCGCTCTGCGCATGGCCGCTGTTGGGCGAGGTGATGCCCCCCGCCGCTTGGGCTGGGATGGCGCTGGCTGGGCTCGGGGTGGCGCTGGTCAGCCGCAAGCCGGGCTAAAGCCCCTCGGGAACCGCCAGACCCAGCCGCTTGGCCAAACTGTGCAAAACGGCGCTGGCCTCAGTCCAATCCGCTGCGCGGGCGGCGTAAAGCGTCGCCTGGCTTTGGTGGATCAGCCCGTCGGACAGGATTTTCAGATGGTTCGCCCGCAGGGTCTCACCGGTTGAGGTGATATCCGCCACGGCCTCGGCGGTCAGGTTCTTGACCGTGCCTTCGGTGGCCCCTTGGCTGTCGACCAGTTGATAGTCGGCCACGCCATGGGCTGTCAGAAACTCGCGCACAAGGCGGTGATATTTGGTGGCAATCCGCAAGCGATGCCCGTACCCGGCGCGAAACGCCCCGGCGGCGGCGTCCAGATCATCCAGCGTGTCGACATCAATCCATGCATCCGGCACCGCGACGATCAGATCGGCATGGCCAAAGCCCAAAGCGGCCAGTTCCGCCACCTGCATGTTCCAATCGGCCAGCTTGTCGCGCACAAGGTCCGACCCGGTGACGCCAAGGTGAATGCGTCCCGCCGACAATTCGCGCGGAATTTCTCCGGCGGAAAGCAGGACCAGTTCCACCCCCTCAACCCCTTGAACCGCGCCGGAATACTCCCGCTCATTGCCGGTGCGCTGCATGGCAACCCCACGCGCGCCGAACCAGTCAAAGGTTTTCTCCATCAGCCGGCCCTTGGACGGCACGCCGATTTTCAACATCTTGTGGCCCCCTTTAGCGCAGCCACAAGATTTGGCCGGATGATCCCCCCCACCGCCGGGATAGACCGCCCCTGCCCCAAGACCGCCGTCAGCGCATCATAGCGCCCACCGCTGGCCAGAGGGGGCAGATCGGCGGGGCCGACGAAGGCGAAGGTGAACCCATCGTAATATTCCATCGTGGTGCGGCCAAGGCTTGCCTCAAAGGGCAGCGCGCCCGTGTCGATGCCGCGCGCCTTCAGCGCTGCCAACCGGGTGGCAAAGCGGTCCACCGCGCCCGCAATGGCGGGCAACAGAGGCGTGATGCCGCGAAGGTGGTCAAGCGCGGCCTCGGCCGGGGCTTGCAGGCCCAGAAGGTCATAGAGCAGCGCCGCTTCGGTCGCCGCAATCGGCTTGGCGCTGGCGTCTTCGATCAGCGCGGCGGCGCGGGCGGCGATCTCCTCCTCGCCGCGCAGGCCAATCAGGGGGGCCGCTGCCGCGATCAGATCGGCCGGGCTGCCCTTGGCGAGCTTCTCCAAAAGCTGAGCGCGGGCGGGCGGTGTGGGTGCACGCCCTGCAAACCGGTCCAAGAGCGCGCGAAAGCGTTTGGGCCGCCAGATGTGGCGCAAAAGCGCGGTCTTGCGGCGCGGCGTGGTGTCAAGACCCCGGACAGCGGCCATCAGAATGCCGATGTCGCCCGTGACGGCACGCAGGCCAAGGCCCTGAAGACACTGGGAAAAAAGCGCGAACACCTCGGCATCGGCGGCCTCGGGGGCGGCGCGGTCGAACACCTCAAACCCGACTTGCAAATACTCGCTGGCGCGGGTGCCCAAATGGTCCTGCTTGCGAAACACCTCGCCCATATAGGCATAGCGCGCGGGGTCGGCGCCATGCGCCATATGGGCCTGCACCACGGGTACGGTGAAGTCAGGTCGCAGCATCATCTCGCCGCGCAGGGGGTCATGGGTGACATAGGCGCGCGCGCGGATATCCTCGCCGTAAAGGTCCAGAAGCGTCTCGGCGGGCTGCAGGATGTCAGTGTCCACCGGGACGGCCCCTGCGGCCAGAAAGGCGGCGTAAAGCCGCTCCGCTTCGGCACGAATGGCGGGCTTGGTCGTCATTCGGTGTCTCCGGCAGGCGCGTTGACCCCCACCCCCAGCCCCTCCCCACAAAGGGGGAGGGGAGGCGCGACCCTTGAAGGGCAGGCGCTTCCCTCCCCCCTTGCGGGGGAGGGAGAGGGAGGGGGGGTGAACCGCAGCATCATTGCCCCAGCATTTTCCGCACTTCGGCCACCAGATCGGCGCGGGCGATTTCCACCTGCGCCGGGCGGTCTTTCCATTCTTCGAGCGTGGCATTCTGGGCAATCTGCGCGCCAAGGATCAGGTCTTTCAGAATGACCGTGCCCTTGTCGGCCTCGTTCCCGCCTTGGATCACCGCGACCGGGCTTTGCCGTTTGTCAGCGTATTTCAACTGGTTGCCGAAGTTCTTGGGGTTGCCCAAGTACACCTCGGCCCGGATGCCTGCATTGCGCAGATCGGCCACCATGGCCATGTAATCGGCCATCCGGTCGCGGTCCATCACGGTGACCACGACAGGGCCGACTGATGCGCCCGAGGTGCGACCCTTGGCACGCAGCGCGGCAAGGAGGCGATCCACACCAATGGAGACGCCTGTTGCCGGCACCGACTGCCCGGTAAAGCGCTTGACCAGATCGTCATAGCGCCCGCCCCCGGCGACCGAGCCGAACTGCCGCTTGCGGCCTTTTTCGTCAAGGATTTCAAAGGTGAGTTCGGCCTCATAGACCGGGCCGGTGTAGTAGCCGAGGCCCCGCACCACGCCCGGATCCAGCACGATCCGGTCCGCGCCATAGCCCTGACGGTCCAAGAGATCCGCGATCTGCTCCAACTCGTCCACGCCTTCGGCCCCGATGACCGAGGCGCCGACCAACTCGCGCAAACGCGCCACTGTCGCGGCCCCAGTGTCGCGCTTGGCTGAGACAAAGCCCATGACAACCTCGGCCTGCTCGGCTGACAGCCCGGCACCCTTAGTGAAATCGCCGGACTCGTCCTTGCGGCCTGCGCCCAGAAGGGCACGCACGCCCTCATCCCCCAGCCGATCAATCTTGTCGATGGCGCGCAGGACGATGCCGCGCTCGTGGGTGAAACGCTCGGGGTCGGAGGGGTCGAGCACCCCGGCCACCTCCATCACCCCGTTCAGAACCTTGCGGTTGTTGACCTTGACGACATAGTCGCCGCGCGGGATGCCGACGACCTCCAAAGCATCGGACAGCATGGCGCAAATCTCGGCGTCGGCGGCGACGGACCCTGATCCGACCGTATCGGCATCGCATTGATAAAACTGACGAAACCGCCCCGGACCGGGCTTTTCATTGCGCCAGACCGGGCCCATCGCATAGCGCCGATAGGGCGAGGGCAGATCATTGCGGAACTGGGCTGCCACCCGCGCCAAGGGGGCGGTCAGGTCATAGCGGAGTGCGAGCCAGTCGGCATCTTCATCCTGCCAGCCAAAGACGCCTTCATTCGGGCGATCCACGTCGGGCAGGAACTTGCCCAGCGCTTCGACCGTCTCAACCGCCGATGTCTCCAAGGGATCAAAGCCATAGCGATGATAGACGCCGGTGATCGCATCCAGCATCGCTTTGCGTTCGGTCACTTCTGCCCCAAAGTAATCGCGGAAGCCTTTCGGGGTTTCGGCCTTTGGACGGCGGAGTTTGCCATCCGTGTTTTTTCCATCGGACATGGTATTGCACCTTGCATCGCTTGGCACTTCCTCTAACGAAGGGGGCAAGATACGGCAAGCGGCGGATGAGAGATGGAACGACTGGTCAGCTTGGAAGAACGCGTCGCGCATCTGATCCGAACGGTCGAGGATTTGTCAGATGTGGTGGCCGCGCAAGCACGCGAGATCGACACCCTGACGCGGCGGGTGCAGATGCTGATGGAGCGCGAGGCAGAGCGTGAGTCGATGGGCATGGGGTCGGCCGAGGCCAATGTGCCGCCGCCGCATTGGTAGGTGATACGGATGATGAAAGTTGATCTGAGGGCACTAGCGCTCACTTTGGTAATTGGGACTGTGGGCGGTATCGCCGCCCAAACCGCAGGCCTGCCCTTGGGTTATCTTTTGGGCTCGATGGTGTTGGTCGGAGTGCTGGCTGCGCTTGACATTAAGCCCTTTGGCCGCCCGCTGACCCTGCCCGCCCGGCTGCGGTTTTCGTTCGTTCCGGTGATTGGCGTCGCCATCGGCGGGGCCTTTACACCAGAGGTGGCACGCGCGGCGTTAGGCTGGGGGCCGTCCCTCGCCGCCTTGTTGGTCTTCGTACCTCTGGCGCATCTGTTGGGTTTTTTCGTTTATCGCTGGGGTGGTTTGCAACGCATTGACGCGTTTTATTCCTCTATTCCCGGTGGGTTGATTGAAAGCGTGCAGATGGGCGAAGAGGCGGGAGCGGATGCTCGCGTGCTGATCACCTTGCAAACGCTGCGGTTGATTTTGACCATTATCGCTGTACCGATCATCTTCTGGGCTCTGACCGGAAATGCCGTTGGATCGGCGGCAGGAACCGCCATGGTTGGCGCATCAGCCCCCATCACATGGCAGGATGCAGCAGGCATGCTGGCGGCGGCTATCGTCGGAACGTACGTGGGCAAAGCCCTGCGCTTGCCAGGCTACATCATTACTGGTCCTTTGCTGTTTTCAGCCCTCTTGCATGTCACCGGTTTGGTGCAGGCAATTCCGCCAGCCTGGCTGATTTCGATCACACAAGTTATACTTGGCGTCGGACTGGGCGTGCGTTTTGTCGGCATGAGCCGCGCGCTCTTGGTGCGGTGTGGCGGGCTGGCACTGCTTAATGGGGCTTTGGCGCTGGTTCTCGCTTTTGGCTTTGCCGAACTTGTGCATTGGCTGGCAGGTGAACCGCTGTCCGCGGCATTTCTTGCTTTTGCGCCCGGTGGCTTGGCCGAGATGAGCTTGGTGGCGCTGAGTTTGAACGTGTCGGTGATCTATGTGACGGTCCATCATGTCTTGCGCATTGTGCTGGCGATCAGTTTTGCCAAGTTGGGTCAGCGGCTGCTGTAAGCTATTGAGAACGCATCATTCATGCCTGAGCATGGCGGCGCGCCCACGTCTTGCAAGCGTCTGGCAAGTGTATGGCACGCGTCTGGCATCTGTCCCGACACGGGGCGAGCGCGGCTTGGGTTAACCATGGCGGCGAATCGGCCGCCCTATCGGCCACCTCGTCGATGACTGCGTCACTCCTCGGTCCGGCCAGTGCCTTCGCGGTTCTTGGGGTAATGTTGGGCCAGCGGAAATTCGGGCAGCCAGCCCTCGCGGCGGACCGTCCAGAGCTCATAGGTTGGGCGGAAGGTGTCGGGGGCGTCGAAGGCACCAAGGTTGATGCCGATCTCATCGTCGAAATGGGCATAGACCGGAGAGCCGCAGGTGGGGCAGAAAAAGCGGCGCTGATAGTCGCGGGCCTCGCCCGTCACGGTGACGGCGGTTTCGGGGAAGATGGCAGATCCGTGAAACAGCGTGCCGTGGTTCTTGCGGCAGTCGAGGCAATGGCAGAGGCCGACGCGGTAAGGTTCACCCCGCGCCGTGAAGCGCAGACCGCCGCAGAGGCAGCCGCCCGTTGTCACCTTTTCGGCGGTAACGCGGGTCATGTCAGATATCCTCGACCAACACGACGCCCTGCATCGCCTTGATCGCGCCCCGGACTTGCGGTGTGACCGGATAGGCGGCGGGCAGCGTCACATCAATCTCGCGGCCCTGATCGTCAGGCAGGCAGAGCGTCACCTCGGCGCGGGTGCGGCCTTCGAGCTTGGCCAGAAGGGCGGCAAGTGAGGCCACGGCCTCGCTGCGGTTGAGATGGATGCGGATGGCCTGCGCCCCGGCGCTTTCGGCCACGACGTCGATTGGCTGCACGCCATTGGCCAGAAGCTTTACCCCATCGCCATCGGGATCGACCTTGACAGTCAAGACCACATTGCGGCCGGGTTCGAGATAATCGCGCGCCTGCTCCAGCACGTCAGAGAAGACGGTGACCTCGTATAGCCCGGTCGGATCAGACAGCTGCACAAAGGCAAAGCGGTTGCCCTTGGCGCTTTTTCGTTCCTGTTTGGAGGCGACCGACCCGGCCAGCTTGCCCACGAAGGGCCCGTTGGCGGCGCGGGCGGTGATCTCGGCCAGAGTTTTCACGTCCTTGCGTTTGAGCGCGGACATATAGTCATCCAAGGGGTGGCCGGAGAGGTAGAAGCCCACCGCCTGATGTTCATGGCCCAGCCGTTCGACCGGCAGCCAGTCATCGCGGAAGGGCAGGCGCGGTTCGGGGATGTCGGAGCCACTGTCACCAAAGAGACTGACTTGGTTCGAGGCCTTCGCCTCATGGATCGCGGCGGAATAGGCGACGAGGCCGTCGAGCGCCTCGAACACGCGGGCGCGGTTGGGTTCCAACTGGTCAAAAGCGCCTGCGCGGGCCAGCATTTCCAAGGGGCGCTTGCCCACGCGTTTGAGGTCCACCCGGCGGGCAAAGTCGAAGAGCGTGGCGAAGGGCTTGTCCGCGCCGGTTTCGGTTTTTCGGGCGGCGACGATGAGACCCATCGCATCAACGCCCACGTTTTTCAGCGCGCCCAGCGCGTAGACCAGTGCCTGATCTGTTACGGTAAAGGTCGCGGCAGAGGCGTTGACGCAAGGCGCCACCACCTTGATGCCCATCTTGTCGAGTTCGCGCTTATACACCGCCAGCTTGTCGGTCAGATGAATATCGCAATTCATCACGCCGGACATGAATTCCACCGGGTGATTGGCCTTGAGCCAGCCGGTTTGATAGCTGACCACGGCGTAAGCTGCGGCGTGGGATTTGTTGAAGCCGTAGTTGGCGAATTTTTCGAGAAGGTCGAACACCTCGCCCGATTTCTTGGCGTCGATGTTGTGGGTGACCTTGCAGCCTTCGATGAATTTGGGCCGTTCCTTGGCCATTTCCTCGGCGATCTTTTTCCCCATCGCGCGGCGCAGAAGGTCAGCCCCGCCAAGGGAATAGCCGCCCATGACCTGCGCGATCTGCATCACCTGTTCTTGGTAGACGATGATGCCTTGGGTTTCTGAGAGGATATGGTCAATCGTCGGATGGATCGACTCCAGCGGTTTCAGCCCGTGCTTGACCTCGCAATAGGTCGGGATGTTTTCCATCGGGCCGGGACGATAAAGGGCGACAAGCGCCACGATATCTTCGATGCAGGTGGGTTTCATGCGCCGAAGCGCGTCCATCATGCCTGAGCTTTCCACCTGAAACACGGCCACGGTTTTGGCGGCGGCGTAAAGGTCATAGGTCGCCTTGTCGTCCAAGGGGATATGGCCGATGTCATTTTCCGCACCTGTCGGCGGATCATAAAGGCGGCGGCCATCGGGAGCCTCATGCAAGGCGCGGCCCGAGGCGCGGATCTGCTGGATGGCGTTTTGAATGACGGTCAGGGTTTTCAGACCGAGAAAGTCGAATTTGACCAGCCCCGCCGCTTCGACCCATTTCATGTTGAACTGGGTGGCGGGCATGTCCGAGCGGGGGTCTTGGTAAAGGGGGACCAATTCGTCCAAGGGCCGGTCGCCGATCACCACACCTGCGGCATGGGTGGAGGCGTTGCGGTAGAGCCCTTCGATTTCCTGCGCATAGGTCAGAAGGCGGCCCACCACCTCTTCCTTGGCGGCCTCGCGCAGGCGGGGTTCATCGGCCAGCGCCTTGGTGATGGAAACCGGTTTCACCCCTTCGACCGGGATCATTTTCGACAGCCGGTCCACCTGCCCATAGGACATTTGTAAGACCCGGCCCACATCGCGCACGGCGGCCTTGGACAAAAGCGCGCCAAAGGTGATGATCTGGGCCACCTTGTCGCGGCCGTATTTCTCTTGCACGTATTGGATCACCTCTTCCCGGCGATCCATGCAAAAGTCGATGTCGAAGTCGGGCATCGAGACGCGTTCGGGGTTAAGGAAGCGTTCGAACAGCAGGGCATAGCGCAGGGGATCAAGGTCGGTGATGGTCAGCGCATAGGCGACAAGCGACCCTGCCCCCGAACCGCGGCCTGGCCCCACCGGAATGTCATGCTGCTTGGCCCATTTGATGAAATCGGCCACGATCAGGAAATAGCCGGGGAAGCCCATCTTTTCGATGATATCGACTTCAAAGGTCAGCCGGGCGATGTATTCTTCACGCGGGGCGGCCAGCGGGATGACGGCGAGCCGCTTTTCCAAGCCTTCAAACGCCTGACGGCGCAGTTCTTCGACCTCATCATCCGCGAATTTCGGCAAGATCGGCGCGCGTTTGTAGGCCATGAAGGCACAGCGCTGCGCGATCTCCACCGTGTTTTCTAACGCCTCGGGCAGATCGGCGAAGAGGGTCGCCATCTCGGCTTCGGTCTTGAAGTAATGCTGTGGGGTCAGGCGACGGCGCGGTTCTTGCTGGTCAACATAGGCACCCTCGGCAATGCAGATCAGCGCGTCATGCGCCTCATACATGTCAGATTTCGGGAAGTAGACGTCATTGGTCGCCACCAAGGGCAGACCCATCTCATAGGCAAATTCGATATGCCCACGTTCGGACCGCGCCTCAGCCTCGGGCAGGCGGCCGCCCTCACCGGGGTGCCGCTGCAATTCGACATACAGCCGCTGCGGATAGATCGCCGCCAACCGCTCCAAAACCGCGCGGGCCTTGGCGCCCTGCCCCGCCGCCAGCAAACGACCCAAGGGACCATCCGGCCCGCCGGTCAGGCAGATCAGCCCCTCGGCATGGTCGGCCAATTCGTCCAAAGTCACCTGCGGCAACTGCCCGCCCTTGCCGAGATATAGGCAAGAGTTCAGCTTCATCAGGTTCATGTAGCCCGCCTCGTTCTGCGCCAGAAGAACGAGCGGCGCAGGCGCACGGGGCTTTTCGCCGGGCATGGCAGGATCATGGGCAACCGAGATCTGACAGCCCACAATCGGCTGCAAGCCCGCATCCTTGGCCAGCACCGAAAACTCCAGCGCGGCAAACATGTTGTTGGTGTCGGTCACCGCCACCGCGGGCATTTCAGCGGCGGCACAGGCCTTGACCAGCTTTTTCACCGGCATCGCGCCTTCCAACAGCGAATGCTCGGTATGGACGCGCAGGTGAATGAATCGCGGGGCTGTCATGCTGGCCAGCCTAGCGAAGCGGTGGCGGCGGCGAAAGGCCCGGCAGAGGGCCCGCGCCGAATGAGATGGCATTTGATGGCCAAACCAGAAGCTGCTTTCGCCAATTCAGGAAAGTTAGCGCTTGCCAGAATCTGCCGTCCCGGGCTTCATGGCGGTTCAGAAAAAGGCAAAATGCCACATCAGGCGCGTGATCCGCTTTACGCCGCATCGGGCGGACGCGCAAAATGCCTGAACCGGGGAGAAGGCGGCGGGTTAGACCATGTCAGAGATCGCGTTTCTGTTGAACGGAACGCCGGTCCGCGTTGTGCCGCAGGCGCCGACGCAGACACTTTTGGACTATTTGCGCGAGACAAAAGGCCTGTGCGGCACCAAAGAGGGCTGCAATGAGGGCGATTGCGGCGCTTGCACCGTGATGGTGACCGATGAAAGCGGCGGCTGCGCCCTGAACGCCTGCATCCTGTTTTTGCCGCAACTCGATGGCAAAGCCGTCCGCACGGTTGAGGGGCTCTGCGGCCCCAAAGGCGAACACCACCCGGTGCAAACCGCCATGGTCGCCCATCACGGCAGCCAATGCGGGTTCTGCACGCCGGGGTTTTGCGTCTCGATGGCGGTGGGCCACCTGACGGGTCGCCAAGACCATGACACCGTGCTTGCGGGCAACCTCTGCCGCTGCACCGGCTATGCCCCAATCATCCGCGCCGCCCAAGCCGCAGAGACCGCCCCGGTGCCGGACTGGATGCAAACCGATGCCTTCAACGTGGCGCAAATATCCTCGGGGGCCCGGGGGCAGACGGCCCCCGGACATCTCAGCCCACGCGACCTTGATGCGTTTGCCGATTGGTACGCCGCCAACCCCGACGCCACCCTGATCGCCGGGGCCACGGATGTCGGGCTTTGGGTCACCAAACAGCTGCGCGATTTGCCGAAGCCCACCTTCCTTGGCCAGCTTGCTGATCTCAACCGCATCGACCGGCAGGGCGACACCTTGCGGATCGGCGCAGGGGTGACGATTGAGGCCTTGTTGCAGGCGATGATCCCCCTGCATCCGTCCTTTGCCGAGATCCTGCGCCGCTATGCCAGCCTGCAGGTCCGCAATGCGGCCACGATCGGCGGCAATATCGCCAATGGCTCGCCCATCGGCGACGGCCCGCCGCCCTTGATTGCGATGGGGGCGACCTTGCATCTTCGCCGCGGGGCGCAGCGCCGGGATCTGCCTTTGGAAGACTTCTTCCTCGAGTACCGCCGCCAAGACCGCCAGCCGGGCGAGTTCGTCGAGGCGGTTTCCATCCCTGTCAGCGCCCCGGCGCTGCGGGTCTACAAACTGTCGAAAAGGTTCGATCAAGACATCTCGGCGGTCTGTGGGGCCTTTCATGTGACCATTGAGTCCGGAAAAGTGACAAAAGCCCGCATCGCCTTTGGCGGTATGGCGGGCACACCGAAGCGCGCGCGCGCGGCTGAGGCGGCGCTGATCGGCCAGCCGTGGAGCGAGGCCACGATTGCCGCCGCGCGCGCGGCGATGGCGGCCGATTACCAGCCCATGACCGACATGCGCGCCTCGGCCGCCTATCGCCTGATCACCGCGCAGAACATGCTGACGCGCTATGCCCATGACCTTGCCGGAACCCCGGTCTCGGTGCTGGAGGTGCAGCCATGAGCATGGGAAAATCGCTGCCGCATGATAGCGCGCCTTTGCATGTGACGGGGGCCGCCCGCTATGCCGATGATGTGCCTTTGCCTGCGGGGGCGCTGCATCTGGCCTTTGGTCTGTCGAATTGCGCCCATGGCGTGATCACCGAAATGGACCTTGCCGCGGTGCGTGCCGCCCCCGGCGTGGTGGCGGTGTTTTCGGCTGCGGATTGGCCGGAGATGCCCGATTGCTCACCTTCGGTGCATGATGAGCCTTTGTTGGCCACGGGCAGGGTGCATTACATTGGTCAGCCGATTTTCCTCGTCGTGGCCGAGAGCCACTTGGCCGCGAGGAAGGCAGCACGGCTGGGCCGCGTGGCCTATGATGAACTGCCTGCGCTTTTGACGGTGGATCAGGCGTTGGCCGCCAATTCGCGCTTTGAGCAAGGCCCGGTGGTCTGGACCAAAGGCGATGCCACCAGCGCCATCGCCCGCGCGCCCCTTGTGACCGAAGGCAGTTTTGAGGTGGGCGGGCAGGAGCATTTCTATCTCGAAGGTCAGGTCGCCTTTGCCCTGCCCGGTGATGATGGGGGGGTGTCGATTGTCTCCTCCACCCAGCATCCGACCGAGATTCAGCATAAGGTGGCCCATGCGCTGCATCTGCCGATGTCGGCGGTGCGGGTCGAGACGCGTCGGATGGGCGGCGGCTTTGGCGGCAAGGAATCTCAAGGCAACGCTTTGGCCATCGCCTGCGCCATGGCGGCGCATGCCACGGGGCGCGCCTGCAAGATGCGCTATGACCGCGACGATGACATGATGATCACCGGCAAGCGGCATGATCTGCGGATCAAGTATCGCGTCGGCCATGATGGTGAAGGGCGGATCTTGGGGGTGGAGTTTACGCACCTCTTCCGCTGCGGCTGGTCTCAGGATCTGTCTTTGCCGGTGGCGGACCGCGCCATGCTGCATGCCGACAATTGCTATCACCTGAGCGATGTCCGGATCGAAAGCCACCGGCTGCGCACCAACACCCAAAGCGCCACCGCCTACCGCGGCTTTGGCGGACCGCAAGGGATGGTGGGGATGGAGCGCGTCTTGGATCACGTGGCCCAAGCCGTGGGCCGTGAGCCTTTGGATGTGCGTCTTTTGAACTTTTACCACTCCAACGGGGCAGGTGGGCCGGGGACGGGCCAGCGCTATGGCGGGCCAAATTCACCTGTCAATTCGCAACCCCAAACGACGCCCTTCCATATGGAGGTGGAGGATTTCATCGGCCATGAGCTGGTGGCGGAGTTGGAGAAAACCAGCAATTACCGCGCTCGAAAGGCCGAAATTGCGGCTTGGAATAGCAATAATCCGATCTTCAAGCGCGGCATTGCGCTGACGCCGGTGAAGTTCGGGATTTCCTTTACGCTGACATGGCTGAACCAAGCCGGAGCCTTGGTGCATGTCTATCAGGACGGGTCGATCATCCTGAACCATGGCGGCACCGAGATGGGGCAGGGTCTGAACCAGAAGGTGGCGCAGGTGGCGGCCGATGTGTTCGGGGTGGAGACTGGCGCGGTGAAGATCACCGCCACCGATACGTCGAAGGTGCCCAATACCTCGGCCACGGCGGCCTCGTCTGGGTCGGACCTGAACGGGATGGCGACACGCGCGGCCTGCGAGACGATCAAGGCGCGGATGGCGGCGTTTATCGCAGACAAGCACGGGGTGGCGGTGGGGTCGGTCAAGTTCGCGGACGGTCAGGTGCGGGTGGCAGGCGAAGAGTACGGCTTTGCCCAGGTCGCCGCCTGGGCCTATCAGGCGCGCATTTCGCTGTCGTCCACGGGCTATTACGCCACGCCGAAAATCACTTGGGACCGGGTCAAGGGCAAGGGCCGCCCGTTCCTTTACTTCGCCTATGGCGCGGCGGTGACTGAGGTGGTGATCGACACGCTGACCGGGGAAAACCGGATTTTGCGGGCGGATTTGTTGCATGACACTGGCACCAGCCTGAACCCCGATCTGGATATCGGGCAGGTTGAGGGGGCCTATGTGCAAGGCGCGGGGTGGCTCACGACCGAGGAATTGGTGTGGAACGGCAAGGGGATGCTGACGACGCACGCGCCCAGCACCTACAAGATCCCCGCCTGTTCGGACCGCCCTGATGTGTTCAACGTGGCGCTTTGGGGCAAGCCCAACCGCGAGGACACCATCGGCAAATCGAAGGCGGTGGGCGAGCCGCCGTTCATGCTGGGCATCTCGGCGCTTTTTGCGCTGTCCGATGCGATTGCGGCCTGTGGCGATGGATCGACTTATGTCGCGCTGGATGCACCGGCCACGGCGGAGCGGGTGCTGATGGCCGTCAGAAGGCAGCAGGGCCATGTTTGATCTGGACGCGCTGAGCACAGCCGTCGTCCAGCACGGGACCGTGGCTCGTGTGGTGATTGCCGATGTCAAAGGATCCTCCCCGCGTGAGGTGGGGGCGGCGATGCTGGTTTGGGCGGGGGGCCAATCGAGCACCATCGGCGGCGGCGCGCTTGAGTTTCAGGCTGCGACCCGGGCGCGGGCGATGCTGGGCGCGGGCGGCGCACGGCTGGACCATGAGGCGCTTGGCCCCTCGCTCGGCCAGTGCTGCGGTGGGGCGGTGACGCTGTTGACAGAAGTGTATGACGCGCAAAACTTGCCTGACGCGGGCGATGTGATTGCGCGGGCGGTGGACGGCAGCGCCATGCCTTTGGCGGTGAAGCGCCTGATCGACCGAGCGCGGGGCCAAGGGATGATGCCCAGCCCGCAGCTTTTGCAAGGCTGGATGTTGGAGCCCGTGGCCCGCCCGACGCGCCAACTTTGGGTCTGGGGTGCGGGCCATGTGGGCCGGGCGCTGGTGGAGGTGCTGGCCCCCCTGCCCGGTTTGGCGATCACTTGGGTCGATACCGCGCCTGACCGCTTTCCCGAAACCCTGCCCGACACGGCCCGCGCCTTGCCGGTGCCGGACACCGGCCTTGCCGTGGCCTTGGCCCCGAAAGACGCCGAGCATCTGATCCTGACCTACAGCCACGCGCTGGACCTTGATCTGTGCCACCGGCTCTTGACCCATGGCTTTTCCGCCTGCGGCTTGATCGGATCGGCCACCAAATGGGCGCGGTTTCGGGCGCGGTTGGGCGCATTGGGCCATTCGACCCAATCTATCGCGCGAATAGATTGCCCGATCGGCAATCCTTCCTTAGGGAAGCATCCTCAGGCCATTGCCATTGGCGTGGCCAGCGCCTTTCTGTCCCGCCGCCCAGACGCCCTGCTGATGGAGACCACTGGAACATGACACGTCCCATCCTTTTGCAGGTGGAGGGCATCACCAAAGCCTATCCCGGCGTGGTGGCCAATTCCGATGTCAGCTTTGCCATTCGCGAAGGTGAGGTGCATTGCCTTTTGGGCGAAAACGGCGCGGGCAAATCGACCATGGTCAAGATGATCTATGGTCTGGTGAAGCCCGATAGTGGGCAAATGACGTGGAAGGGGGCCGCCTATGCCCCCGCCGCGCCGCGCGTGGCGCGGGCCACGGGCGTGGCGATGGTGTTTCAGCATTTCAGCCTCTTTGAGGCGCTGAGTGTCGCCGAGAATGTCGCCCTTGGGATGGAAAACCCGCCGCCGATGAAGGCGCTGGCGGCGCGGATCAAATCGGTGTCGGAGGATTACGGCCTGCCTTTGGACCCTGCCCGTATGGTGGGCGATCTGTCAGCCGGGGAGCGTCAGCGGGTGGAGATCATTCGCTGCCTGTTGCAGGACCCTAAGCTGTTGATCATGGACGAGCCGACGAGCGTGCTGACGCCGCAAGAGGTGGAGATTCTGTTCAAGACCCTGCGCCAGTTGGCGGCGGAGGGGACGGCGATCTTGTATATCTCGCACAAGCTCGAGGAAATCCGGGCGCTGTGTGATGCCGCCACAATTTTGCGACGCGGCAAGGTGGTGGGGACGGCGGACCCCAAGGCCTCCACCGCGCGGGAATTGGCCGAGATGATGGTGGGCGCGACGCTGACTCCGCCGGAGCGCCCTGCGCCCAAGGATTGGGGTGGCGATCATGCGGCGCTGGAGGTGAAGGGTTTGTCGGCCCCCTCGCCCATTCCCTTTGGCACGAGCCTGAAGGATGTGACCTTTACCGTGAAGCGCGGCGAGATTTTGGGCATTGCCGGAGTGGCGGGCAATGGGCAGGACGAGCTTTTGCTGGCGCTGTCGGGCGAGATCAAATCCGGCGCGGGCCAGATCAGCGCGACGGGCGTGGCGGTGGGGAATATGGGCCCGGCCGCGCGGCGCGGGATTGGGTTTGTGATGGCGCCTGAGGACCGTTTGGGCCATGCGGCGGCACCGGATATGTCTTTGGTCGAAAACGCCTTTCTGACCGGCGGTGTCCGCAAGGGGCTGGTCAAGAACGGCTTTGTCGATTGGGATGCGTCCCGTGCCTTTGCCGATGAGATCATCAAGACTTATGACGTGCGCACCCCCGGCAGCCATGTGGCCGCACGGGCGTTGTCGGGTGGCAATTTGCAGAAATTCGTCATCGGGCGAGAGTTGATGCAAAACCCCGATGTGATTGTCATCAATCAGCCGACATGGGGCGTCGATGCCGCCGCCGCGGCGGCGATCCGGCAGGCCATTTTGGACCGTGCCGCCGAAGGGGCCGCTGTGGTGGTTATCAGCCAAGACCTTGATGAGCTTTTGGAAATTGCCGACAGCTTTGCGGTGTTGAATGAGGGGCGGCTGACCAGCCCGCGCCCGGTGAAGGGGCTGACGGTGGATCAGATTGGCCTGATGATGGGCGGCGCGCATGGCATGGAGGTGGTCCATGTCTGACGCTCGCCGCCAATTTTCTTCGAAGAAAGTTGCAAATTCCTTCGAAGGAATTTGGCTCTTCAAGGTCTTGAAAGGTGCATCATGCTGAGGCTTGAAAAACGCCCAAACCCGTCGAAGTTCTGGCTCTATGGTACGCCTGTGGTGGCGGTGATCTTGACCATGGTGTTTGGCGGTTTGTTGTTTGCCGCCATGGGCACGAACCCGATTGAGGTGATCCGCACGATCTTTTGGGACCCGATCTTTGGCGAGTTTGCGTTTTACCTGCGCGGCCAGCTTTTGGTGAAGGCCGGGCCTTTGATCCTGATCGCCATTGGACTGGCCTTGGGGTTCAAGGCGGGGATTTGGAACATCGGGGCGGAAGGCCAGTATATCATGGGCGCCATTTGTGGCGCCGCGGTGGGCCTTGCGGTCTATCCGACCGAGAGCCGCTGGATCTTTCCGGCCATGGTGCTGGCGGGGGCCTTTGGTGGCTGGGCTTGGGCGATGATCCCGGCCATTTTGAAGACCCGCTTCAACACCAATGAAATCCTTGTGTCCTTGATGCTGGTCTATGTGGCGCAAACGATCTTGGCCAAAGCCTCGACCGGGTTCTTGAAGAACCCTGAAGGCATGGGCTTTCCGGGAAGCCGCAATTTCTCGAGCTATCCGGCGGCGGCGAACCCTGAGTTCTGGCCGGGATCGGGCATTCATTGGGGCGTTGTGGTGGCGCTGGGGGTGGCGCTGGTGGCTTGGGTGCTGCTGGCGCGCCACATCATCGGCTTTCAGATCAAGCTCTCCGGCCAAGCGCCGCGCGCCGCACGCTTTCATGGGGTGAACCCGAACCGCTTGGTCGTTCTGTGCATGGGCATTTCGGGCGGTCTGGCAGGGCTTGCGGGCCTCTTTGAGGTGACGGGCCCTGCGGGCCAGATCACCATCGATTTCAACGTGGGCTATGGGTTCACCGCGATCATCGTGGCCTTCTTGGGCCGGTTGCACCCGATCGGGATCATCTTTGCCGGCATCCTGATGGCGCTGACCTATGTGGGCGGTGAGATGGCTTCGACCAATCTTGGCCTGCCCTCGGCCGCCATTCAGGTGTTTCAGGGGATGCTGTTGTTCTTCCTGTTGGGGGTTGATGTGCTGACCAACTACCGCATCCGCACCGTTCTGGGAGGGAAATGATCATGGGTGGAATTGATCCGGCAATCCTGATTGCTTCGCTCATGGCGGCCTCGGTGCCGATCCTTTTGGCCGCCTTGGGCGAGTTGGTGGTGGAGAAGGCCGGGGTTTTGAATCTGGGCGTTGAAGGGATGATGATCATGGGGGCCATTGTGGGCTTTATGGTCACCATCCACACCGAAAGCCCGGTGCTGGGCTTTGTCTGCGGCGCGCTGGGCGGGGCGGCGATTTCGCTGGTCTTTGCCTTCCTGACGCAGGTTTTGCTGGCCAATCAGGTGGCGACCGGCCTTGCGCTGACGCTGTTTGGCCTTGGGCTGTCGGCGCTTTTGGGCCAAGGCTACAACGGGCTGAAGCCGGTGCAGACCGAAGCGGTGCCGCTGGGTCCCTTGGCGGATATTCCGTTCTTTGGCCAAGTGCTCTTTAGCCATGACTGGATCGTCTATTTCTCAATCTTCATGACAGCGGCGATTTGGTATGTGCTGAAATCCACCCGGCTGGGCCTGATTATCCGCGCCGTGGGCGAAAGCCATGAGGCGGCCCATGCGCTGGGGTATAAGGTGAACCGCATCCGTCTGGGCGCCATCATGTTCGGCGGGGCCATGGCGGGGATGGGCGGGGCCTATGTGTCTTTGGTGCGCGTGCCGCAGTGGGTGGACGGAATCACCTCAGGCGCCGGTTGGATTGCCTTGGCCATCGTGGTCTTTGCCAGCTGGAAACCGTGGCGCGCGATGATCGGCGCCTATCTTTTCGGCGGGATCACCGTCTTGCAGTTGAACCTGCAAGCCGCAGGCAGCTGGATTCCGGTCGAGTACTTGTCCATGTCGCCTTATCTGATAACCATCGTGGTATTGGTCATCATGTCATCGGGAAAGGGCAAGGCGTCGCTGAACGCGCCGGCTGCCTTGGGGCAGAATTTCCACGCCTCACGCTGAGGCCTATTATCAACCGGGGCCCTGCGCGGGCTCCATCTACGGGGAGAGACTGAATGTTGAGAAGAACCCTTTTGGCCACCGCAGCCCTTGGGCTGGGCATGGCTTTTTCGGGCGGCGCGGCCATGGCTGCAGGGATGGACAAGGTCAAGGCCTGCTTCATCTACATCGGCCCCATCGGCGATGGCGGCTGGACTTTCCAGCACCATGAAGGTGCTTTGGCCGTGCAGGCCGCATACGGCGATAAGGTCGAGATCCAGTATCAGGAAAACGTGCCGGAAAGCGCCGACGCTGAGCGCGTTCTGACCCAGATGGCTTTGGGCGGCTGCAACATCATCTTCACCACCTCGTTTGGCTATATGGACCCGACCAATGCGGTCGCCGCCAAATTCCCGGATGTGAAGTTCGAGCACGCCACCGGCTACAAGCGCGACAGCGCCAACGTGTCGACCTATAACGCGCGCTTCTACGAAGGCCGCGCCGTTCAGGGCCACATTGCGGGCAAGATGACCAAGTCGAACAAGATCGGCTACATCGGCTCGTACCCGATCCCGGAAGTTGTCTCGGGCATCAACAGCTATTTCCTGCATGCCAAGAAGGCCAACCCGAATGTCGAGCTGTCGGTCGTCTGGGCCTACACTTGGTTTGATCCGGCGAAAGAAGCTGACGCTGCCAAGGCGCTGATCGATCAGGGCGTGGACGTGATTGCAGCCCACACCGATTCGACCGCACCGCTGGCCGAAGCTGCCAAGACCGAAGGCGTGATCGGTTTCGGTCAGGCCTCGGACATGTCGGCCTATAAGGACGGCCCGCGCGTGTCGTCGATCATCGACAACTGGGCGCCCTACTACGTCAAGCGCGTCGGCCAGCTCTTGGACGGCACTTACGCCCAGACCGACAGCTGGGAAGGCATTGCCGCTGGCGAAGTGGAAATCGGTGAAATTACCGACAAGGTTCCGGCTGACGTGAAGGCTGAAGCCCTGGCGCTGCGCGATGCGATCGCGGATGGCTCGTACCACCCGTTCACGGGCCCGATCAACAAGCAGGACGGCTCGGTCTGGCTGACCGAAGGTCAGACGGCTGCGGATGGCGACATTCTGGGCATGGCCTTCTATGTCGAAGGCATCACCGGCGACATCCCGCAGTGATCTGACGGTTCAGGTTTTGGGAAAGGCCCGCGCTTTGCGGGCCTTTTTCTTTTGGGCCCCTCCTCGGGCGCCTTCGGCGTCTCGTCGGAGGACCAAACGGCGAGCGTCGAAGACGACGAGGAGTGTCGCGCCAAAGCTTGCGCTTGGCAGATCGGCTGGGCATCTTGGCGCCATGACACAGCACCCCCTTGCCTTTGGCACCATGCAATGCGGCGGCCGCGCCGATGCCACGCAATCGATGGCCATGTTCCACGCCTGCTATGATGCTGGGATCCGGCATTTTGACACCGCTTGGATTTACACCGATGGGGCGTCTGAGACGCTTCTGGGGGAGTTCGCGCGGGGCCATGACATCCAGATTGCCACCAAGGTCGGCTACACGGGGGGCTCTGGCCGCGCCAATCTGACGGCGCAGTTTGACACCAGCCGCAAGCGGTTGGGCCGCGATGGGGTGGATCTTTTGTATCTGCACCGCTTTGACCCCAACACGCCTTTGGCGGAGACATTGGAGCTCTTGGCCGAGTGGCAATCGCGCGGGATGATCGCGCGCATTGGCCTGTCGAACTTTGCGGCGTGGCAGGTGATGAAGGCGCAAGCTGTGGCGGCAAGCTTTGGCACGCGGATTGAGGCCATTCAGCCGATGTATTCCCTTGTGAAACGCCAAGCTGAGGTGGAGCTTTTGCCGATGGTCGCCGATCAGGGGATCACCGCCTATACCTATTCGCCTTTGGGCGGGGGGCTTTTGACCGGCAAATACGCCGCTGGGGGCGCGGGGCGGTTGACCGAGGACAGCCGCTATGCCGCCCGCTATGGCCGCAGTGAGATGGCCGTGGCGGCGGAGGGCTTGGCGCGGCTGGCCGAGGATCTTGGCACCCATCCGGCCACGCTGGCGGTGGCTTGGGCGAAATCCCACCCGGCCCGGCCGGTGCCGCTGATTTCTGCCCGTGAAACTGGGCAGCTTGCCCCCTCGCTTGCCGCAGCTGATTATCCTATGACGGCGGAAACCTATGCCCGGATCGCCGCACTTTATCCCGCGCCGCCTCCGGCAACCGACCGAACGGAAGAAGCATGACCGATTTTCTCATCATCGGCGGGGGGATTGCGGGGATTTCCGCCGCCGCCCGCATGTCGCATCTGGGCCGCGTCACGGTGCTGGAGGCCGAGCCGCATCTGGCGCATCACGCCTCGGGCCGGTCGGCGGCGCTTTATGAGCCGAACTATGGGCTGAAGCCTGTGGTGGGGCTGTCGGTGGCGTCCGGGGATTACTTTCGGTCGCAGGACAAGGTGCTGTCGAAGCGCGGGCTGATGATCTTGGCGCGGGAGGGTGAGACGGCGGCGCTGGCCGAAGAGGCGGCGGATATGGATCTGGACCCGATCAGCATGGATGAGGCCCGCGCGATGGTGCCGATCCTGAATGACAGCATTGTTGAGGCGGCTTTTGGCGATCATGCCTGGGATATCGACACCGATCTCTTGTTGCAGAACTTTGCCCGTGAGGCGCGGGGCAATGGGGGTGAGATTGTCACCGATGCCCGCGTGACCGCGATTGCCAAGACAGCGACGGGCTGGGCGGTGACCACGGGTGTGGGGACCTATGAAGGGCGGGTTTTGGTCAATGCCGCCGGGGCTTGGGTCGATCAGATTGCAGCGATGGCCGGGGTGCAGCCTTTGGGCTTTCAGCCGTATCGTCGGTCGATGGCGCGCATTCCGGCGCCCGGCGGACATGACATCTCGGGCTGGCCGATGATGTTTGGCGTGGGTGAGTTGTGGTATGCCAAGCCCGACGCCGGGGCCTTGATCGTGTCGCCTGCCGAAGAGCATCCGATGGAGCCGCATGACGCTTGGGCCGATGATATGGTGCTGGCCGAGGGCTTGGCGCGGTATGAGGAGTTTGTCACCGAACCCGTGACGCGGTTGATTTCCAACTGGGCGGGTTTACGCACCTTTTCGCCGGATCGGTCGCTGGTCATTGGGCAGGATGTGCGGGAGCCGTCGTTCTTTTGGGTGGCGGGGCAAGGCGGCTATGGGTTTCAATCCTGCCCGGCGGCCAGCCAATTGGCGGCTGATCTGATCGGCGGGCGGGCATCTGATCTGTCAGCCGAGCTGATCGCCAGCCTGTCGCCCGCCCGGTTCGGATGACGTTGAAACTGCCGGATACCGGGGCCGAAGTGCTGGCCGATGGGCGGCGCATGGTGCCGTCGGCGGCGCGCAATGGCGAGCCGATTTTGCGGGCGCTGCAAGGGCTGGTCCTGAGGGGGCGGCTGTTGGAGATTGCCTCTGGTTCGGGGCTGCATGCGGCGCATATGGCAGGGCCTTTGGGGCTGCTCTGGCAGCCGACGGAGGTGGAGCCTGCCAATTTCGCCTCGATCCTTGCGTGGTCGGCCACCACCGATGCGGCCATTCAACCCCCGATCCATCTGGATGCGACCGAGGCGGGTTGGGCGGCGCGGTTGGGGGCGTGGGATGCTGTGCTTTTGGTCAACCTTCTGCATCTGATCCCAGAACCTGCCGCTGCCACGCTTTTGGCCGAACTGGGTGCGGCGCTTGTGCCCGGGGGCACGGCCTGCCTTTACGGGCCGTTCTTGCGGGATGGTATGGCCACCAGCCCGGGCGATGCCGCCTTTGACGCCAGCTTGCGGGCGCAGGATCCGGCGATTGGGTATAAAGATTTGGAGTGGGTTATGGGGCAATTGGGCAAGGCCGGGTTGTCTTGTGACGTTTTGCCGATGCCCGCCAACAACCTTTTGCTGGTTGTGCGGCATTCCCATGCGCATGCGCGCGTGTAGCTGATCGAGATCACGCCCCTGCCCGCGCAGCATGACGTCGTCACCCGTGCCGCATAGGCGGATTTCACGCCCGTTTCCCCTTCCCCGGTGACAAAACACCGCGACCGGGGCAGGATGGGGGGATGAAACAAGGTATTTTCTTGATCCTTTTCCTTGCGCTGACCGCCTGTGGCCCCGCGCGTGCGCCGGACCAACCCGCCACCGCCCCGCCGGTGGAGGTGACATGGCCCAACTTTTCCGACACGGACCCGCACCCTTGGGCGGGCCAAGATCCCGCGCAGCACCCGGTGCATGGGGTGGATGTGTCGCGCTTCCAAACCACGGTCGATTGGGAGGTGGCGCGGGCCAATGGGGTGAACTTTGCCTTCATCAAAGCCACCGAAGGCGGGGATCTTTTGGACCCGATGTTCAAGGATCATTGGCGCGGGGCGGGACGGGCCGGGGTGAAGCGCGGGGCCTATCATTTCTACTATCACTGCCGGGCTCCGGAAGAGCAGGCGCGCTGGTTCTTCCGCCATGTGCCGCGCGTGGCGGGCAGTTTGCCGCCGGTCTTGGACATGGAATGGACCCCGACCTCCCCCACCTGCACCATTCGGCGTGAGGCGTCGGTGATCCGCCGCGATGCGGCCAAGATCGTGGCGCTGATGACCGACCATTACGGCACCGCGCCGATCCTTTATACGACGGTCGATTTCTATGAGGACAATGAGATGTGGCGGCTGAAGGGCGTGGATTTCTGGCTGCGGTCGGTCGCCGCGCACCCGTCAGACCGCTATCCGGGGCAGCATTGGCGGTTCTGGCAATACACCTCAACCGGCCTTGTGCCGGGGATGAAGGGTGAGATTGACATCAACGCCTTTGACGGCAGCCGGGAGGATTGGGCCGAGTGGTTGGCGCGGCGGGTGGTGCCTTAGGTTTTAAAGGAAAAGGCCGCCCGAAGGGGCGGCCCAATTTTCTGTGAAGAAAATTGCGGGGGCGTTCGGTGCTGACGGGCTTCCACTGGAAGCCCGTCCGGGCGCACCTTACCCGTCGATGCGGATGCGGGCGTTCGTCGGGTCAAACGGGCTGTCTTCGACCACCACCGCGTCCCATTCCTGACGCAGCATCTTGACCTTGAGCTTGGTGCCCGGCACGGCAAGTTCGGGGCGAACGTAACCCATGCCGATTTGCTTGCCGAAGGCCACCGAATAGCCGCCCGAGGTCAGACGACCGACCTTTTCGCCGTTCAACAAAAGCGCCTCTTTGCCCCACGGATCGGCATCCGACGGGCCGTCGATCAGAAGCGTGCAGCACTTGGAGCGGACGCCGGTTTCGACCATCTTGGCCTTGCCGTTGAAGTCCTTGGACAGATCAACAAAGCGCGGCAGGTCGGCTTCAAGCGGGGTCGCATCGCGGCCCAACTCGTTGCCGAAGGCGCGGTAGGATTTTTCCTGACGCAGCCAGTTTTGCGCCCGTGCGCCAACGCCCTTCAGCCCGTGCTTTTCGCCGACCGACCAGATCAGGTCCCACAGGTAGCGGCCGAATTCGATCGGGTAGTGGAGTTCCCAGCCAAGTTCGCCCGTATAGGCCACGCGCACGGCGCGGACCGGGCACATGCCAAGTTCGATGTCGCGGTAGGAGAGCCACGGGAAGCGCTTGTTCGACAGAACCGTAGCCGGATCGGCGTCTTTGACGATGTCATTGAGGAGCGCGCGGCTGTTCGGGCCGGCCAGCGCATAGACGCCCCACTGGGTGGTGATGTCGTGGATGTCGATATGGCCGCCACCTGCTGCCATGAAGTCCTCGGCCGATTTCATCAGGAAATCAGCGTCATAGGCTGTCCATGCGCCTGCCGAGATGAGGTAATACTCATGCTCTTTCAGCCGCACGATGGTGTATTCGGTGCGGGTGGTGCCGTGGTTGGTGAGCGCGTAGGTCAGGTTGATGCGGCCCACGTTCGGCAGTTTGTTGCAGGTGAAGTGGTCAAGGAAGGCGGTCGCGCCGGGGCCGCGCACGAGGTGCTTGGTGAAGGCGGCGGCGTCGATGATGCCCACCGTGTTGCGCACGGCTTTGGCTTCTTCGACGGCATAGGGCCACCATGCGCCACGGCGGAAACTGCGGCTGTCATGGTCGAACGACGCAGGGGCATCGACCGGACCATAATAGTTCGGGCGTTCCCAGCCGTTCACCTGACCCATCTGCGCGCCCATCTTCAGCTGACGCTCATAGGCGGGGGCGGTGCGGAGCGGGCGGCAAGCCTCGCGCTCTTCGTCCGGGTGGTGCAGGATGAAGACGTGGTTGTAGCATTCCTCGTTCTTGCGGGCGGCGTATTCGGTGGTCATCCAATTGCCGTAGCGCTTGGGGTCGAGTGAGGCCATGTCGATCTCGGCCTCGCCCTGCACCATCATCTGGGCGAGGTAATAGCCGGTGCCGCCAGCGGCGGTGATGCCGAAGGAGAAGCCTTCCGCGATCCACATGTTGCGCAGGCCGGGGACCGGGCCGACCAGCGGGTTGCCGTCGGGGGTATAGCAGATCGGGCCGTTGAAATCGTCCTTCAGACCCACGGTTTCCGACGAGGGCAGGCGGTGGATCATCGACATGTATTCCGCCTCGATCCGTTCCAGATCCAAGGGGAAGAGGTCGGCGCGGAAGCTGTCGGGGACGGCATATTCGAACCGCGCCGGGGCGCCGTATTCATAGGGGCCAAGGATCCAGCCGCCGCGCTCTTCGCGGACATACCATTTGGCGTCGGCGTCGCGCAGAACCGGGTGCTCGGGGTTCGACTTGCGATAGGCCTGCAGCATCGGATCGGGTTCGGTCACAATGTACTGGTGTTCGACCGGGATGGCCGGGATCTTGATGCCCAGAAGTTTCGCCGTGCGCTGTGCGTGGTTGCCGGTGGCGGTGACGACATGTTCGGCGTGGATGTCATAGGTTTCCTCGGTCGGCACCAGCATGCCGCCCTTGTCTTCCATCCGGGTGACCGAGACGATCCATTCCGAACCGGCCCAGCGATAGCCGTTGACCTGAATCTTGCGTTCAATCGTCGCGCCGTGCTGACGCGCGCCCTTGGCCATGGCTTGGGTCACGTCGGCGGGGTTAATGTAGCCGTCCTGCGGGTGGTAAAGCGCGCCGACAAGGTCTTCGGTCCGCACCAAGGGCCAGCGGTCCTTGATCTCTTTCGGGGTCAGAAACTCGTGATAGACCCCGGCGGTTTCGGCGACCGAGGAATAGAGCATGTATTCATCCATGCGTTCCTGACGCTGGGCCATGCGCAGGTTGCCGACCACGGCAAACCCGGCGTTGAGGCCGGTTTCCGCCTCGAGCCCTTTGTAGAAATCCACCGAGTATTTGTGGATATGGGTCGTGGCGTAGGACATGTTGAAGAGCGGCAGAAGGCCCGCCGCATGCCATGTGGAGCCTGCGGTCAGCTCGTCACGTTCGACCAGCATCGTATCCCAACCCGCCTTGGCGAGGTGATAGGCAATGCCGGTGCCAACCGCACCGCCGCCAACGACAAGGGCTTTGACATGGGTTTTCATGGGGAGACTCCGAATGGTCTGAATGGGCGTTTGCCCCTATCTGCCCGAAGTCAGGGAAAATGGGCAAGAAGGCCCGACACCTAACAGCGAAAAACGACATGGGCGGCGAAAAGCGGCATTTTCAATGCGAGCAGGTTGCGCGGCCGTGTTCGGTGGAAAAGGAATAGGCGCGTTCGACCTTTGCCACGCGCACAGCATAAGTCACATACCACTCCACCCGCCCGCGCCGCTGGGCGTCGAGATGGTCAACCTTGGCCTTCCAGGCGCGGATGGCGGCCTCGTCGGTCCAATAGGAATTGGTGATGCCAAAGCCATCCGCCCCGCGCGCGCTTTCATGGCCAAGATAGCCGGGCTGAATTTCAGCCATGGCGACCATCTCATCGGCCATCGCGGCATAGCCGTGGTCGCCCTCGGTGCGTTGGCTGGAAAAGGTGACGACGTAATAGGGCGGTTTGGGCAAGCTGGTGACGGGCATGGCGGCTTTCCGGGCTGAGGACACAGGCTAGGGCCTTGGCCGCATTTCCTCAACCCCGGTGCCTTAGCCTTTCCGCATCTGGCCGATCAGCACCGAGAGCGCAAAGATCACCGCCGCTGCGGCCACGATCGACGGACCTGCATCGGTGTCTTGCCACAAGGACATTTGCAGCCCGGCAAAGGCGGCAAGCCCGCCGATGGCCACGGCGAGGACCGCCATCGCCTCGGGGGTGCGGGCCAGCGCGCGGGCGGCGGCGGCGGGGATGATGAGCATGGCGGCGATCAACAGCGCGCCAACCACCTTGAGCGAGACGGCGACCACCACGGCAAGGGCCACCGTCAGCACCAAACGCTCCCGGTCGGGGTTGAGGCCTGCGGCGTGGGCGAGTTCTTCGGAGAGGGTGGAGGTCAGAAGCGCCTGCCAGCGCCAGACAAGGAGTGCGAGCACGACCGCCGCCCCGCCCCAGATCAGGGCAAGGTCGGTGCGCGAGACGACAAGGATATCGCCGAAGAGATAGGCCGAAAGATCGGTCCGCACGCCGGGGACAAAAGAGATGGCCACAAGGCCAAAGGCCAGCGCCGAATGGGCGAGCACGCCGAGCGTGGTGTCCATCGCCCAGCCCTTGGCCGCGAGTGTGGAGACGGTCATCGCCATGGCGAGCGATACGGTCAGGACCCCGACTGTCAGCGGCAGTTGAAAGGCCAGCGCCAAGGCCACGCCGAGGATGGCGGCATGTGAGGTCGCATCGCCGAAATAGGCCATGCGCCGCCAGACAACGAAACTGCCCAAGGGCCCGGCGGCCAGCGCCACGCCAAGCCCGGCCAAAAGCGCGCGGGTGGTGAAATCATCCAGCATGGGTATGCTCATGGCGGTGGGGGTGGGCGTGGTCATGCGCGTGATCATGGCCGTGGTCATGGTCATGCCCGTTGTCATGATCATGATCGTGGTCATGCTGATACAGTGCCAAGGCGCCTTTGGTGCCAAGGCCGAAAAGCGCCCGATATTCTGGGGCGTTCGACACCACGCGCGGGGTGCCTTCGCAGCAGACATGGCCGTTGAGGCAGATCACCCGGTCCGACGCCGCCATGACCACATGCAGATCATGGCTGACCATCAGGACGGCCGCGCCGGTGTCTTGCCGCACAGCCTCTATCAGGCGGTAGAAGGCCGCTTCGCCGGGCTGGTCAAGGCCTTGGGTCGGCTCATCAAGGATGAGGAGTTGTGGGGCGGAGAGAAGGGCGCGCGCCAAAAGCACGCGCTGGAACTGACCGCCGGAGAGGGCGGCCATCTGGCGGTCAGCCACGCCCTCGACCCCGACGCGGGCCAGAACTTCGGCGGCGGCGGCATCGCTGACCCGCACCGGGAGCGACAGGAAGCGCCGGACCGTCATGGGCATTGTCCGATCCACCGCGAGCTTTTGCGGGACATAGCCCAGCCGCAGGCCGGGTGCGCGGGTGACGGCCCCATGGGCCAGCGGGACAATGCCCAAAAGCGCGCGGATCAGCGTGGATTTGCCCGAGCCGTTTGGGCCAAGAATGGTGACAATCTCAGCAGGGCGGATCGCGAGCGAGACGTCATGCAAGACCTCGGCCCCGCCAAAGCGGACGCAGATGCGGTCGGCAGAAATCAGGGGTGGGGAGATCAGGGCTGCGGTCATGCTGTCCCCGCGCAGGCCGGGCAGAGCCCCAGCGCTTCGATGTTGGCGCGTTCGATAACAAAGCCGGATTGCGTTGCGGCTTTTGTCAGTGCCGCCATGACGGGGGCGGCGGGGGCTTCGGCCACCGTGTCGCAGACCCGGCAGATCAGGAAGGCGGGGGCGTGATCTTCGCCCGGATGCATGCAGGCGGTGAAGGCGTTCAGGCGGCGGATGCGGTGGGCAAAGCCTTGATCTTCCAGAAACTCCAGCGCCCGATAGGCGACGGGTGGCTGGTTGCCAAAGCCTTCGGCGGCCAGCCGTGTCAGCACGTCATAGGCCCCCATCGCCTTGTGCTCTTCCAGAAGGATTTCCAGAACCCGGCGACGCACCGGGGTCAGCCGCACGCCGCGCGCCACGGCCAAAGCCTCGGCCCGGGCCAAGGCGTCGGTGCTGCAGTGACCGTGGTCATGCTGGGCAAAGGCCAGATCCGGCGTCTGACAACCGGGGCAGGCCTCAGCATGGGGGGTATCATGGGGCATCTTCGGGCCTTGACATGTTATAGTATTACATACATATCAGCCCTCATCCGCAAAGAGAAGGCCATTGCCATGCGTTATATCATATCGCTTCTGTTGACCAGTGTTGCCGCCCCCGCCCTCACGTTTCCTGCGATGGCCGAGGTGCCGCGTGTGGTCACCGATATTCCGCCCGTGCATTCGCTGGTGGCGCAGGTGATGGGCGATCTGGGTCAGCCGGATCTCTTGCTGGAAAAGGGCGCCAACGCCCATTCGTTCCAGTTGCGCCCGTCACAGGCGGCGGGTTTGCAAGAGGCCGGGCTGGTGGTCTGGATCGGGCCGGAGATGACGCCGTGGCTGGACCGGGCGCTGGAGGGCACCTCAACCGCCAAGGAGTTGCGGCTTTTGGCGGCGGAGGGGACGTTTCGGCAGGAGTTCGGGGCCGAGGGCGCGCATGATCATGGGGCCGAGGCGGGGCATGAAGAGGCTGGGCACGAAGGCCACGACCATGGCACCGAGGAAAAGGCCGAGGCGGGGCATGACGATCACGGCCACGACGAAGCGGGGCATGATGATCACGCAGACCACGCCCATACCGGGCTGGATCCGCATGCCTGGCTCGATCCGGCCAATGCCGGCCATTGGCTGGGCCTGATCGCAGCGGAACTTTCTGCCCAAGACCCTGAAAACGCGGCCGTTTACAGTGCAAATGCTGAAAAGGCGCAGGCTGATCTGACCGCGCTGGACGGTGAAATCGCCGCCCTTTTGGCCCCGGTCAAGGACAAGCCTTTGGTCGTGTTCCACGATGCCTATGGCTATTTTGCCGGGCATTACGGCCTGACCATCGCCGCCTCGATCGCCGAGGGGGATGCGGCCAATCCCGGTGCCAAGCACATTGCCGAGCTTGAGGCGCTGTTGCGTGAAGGGCCGGTGTGTCTCTTCCCCGAGGCGAACCATGACCCGAAACTTGTGGCGCAACTGGCCGAGGCGACCGGGCTGACGCCTGCGGGCGCGTTGGACCCGGAGGGATCGTTCATCGAACCGGGAGCCGCGCTTTACGGGCAGATGCTGCGCGCGATGGCGACGACCATCGCGGATTGCGCCAAGTAGCCTTGCCAAACCCTGCCCGCCCGGCCAGTCTGGCCGGGAAATCAGGGGGTTATCACATGGCAGGGATCGCAAGCTTTGGGCAGACCGCCGACGGGCGCGCGGTGCAGCGCATCACGCTGTCCAAGGGGGATTTGACCGTTGCCCTCCTGACATGGGGCGCGGTTTTGCACTCGGTGCGGTTGGCGGGCGTGGCACATGATCTGACGCTGGGGTCAGACCGGATGGAAGATTACCAAGGCGCGATGCTCTATCACGGCCCGGTCATCGCGCCGGTCGCCAACCGGATTGGTCATGCCCGCGCGAGGGTCGGCGGGCGCGAGGTGCAGTTGGAGGCCAATCAGGCCGGGCATTGTTTGCATTCGGGCAGCACCGGCGCGCAGGGGCAGGTTTGGGATGTGGTGAGCGTCACCGACGACAGCGCGACCTTGGGGCTGAGCCTGCCCGATGGCTTGGGCGGCTTTCCCGGCAATCGGCGGGTTGAGGCGCGGTTTTCGCTGACGGGCCGTGCCACGCTGCGGCTGGAGCTTTACGCCACCACCGAGACTGAGACGCTGTGGAATGCCACCAGCCACGGCTATTGGACGCTGGACGGCGGGGCGGATTGGGCCGGGCACAGCCTGCAGATCGCAGCCGATCACTTTCTGCCGACCGATGCCGATGCCCGCCCCACTGGCGAGATTGTCCCGGTGGCGGGCGGCCCGATGGACTTTCGCGCGCCACGCACGCCGAGCCCCGGTGACCCGGCTTTGGACCATTGCTTTTGCCTCTCCGACGGACCAAGGCCCTTGCGCGATGTGTTGATCTTGCAAGGCGCCTCTGGGCTACGGATGACGGTCGCCACCACCGAGCCGGGCGTGCAGATCTATGACGGGCGCGACGGGAAATGCCCCAGCCGTGGGCTTTATGCGGCGATTGCGATTGAGACCCAAGGCTGGTCGGACGCGCCGTCTTATCCCGATTTTCCGCCGATCACGCTGCGCCCCGGTTCGCCTGCGCGGCAGATCACCGAATGGCGGTTTGACCGCGCCTAAGGGCGCGCGGCTTAAGCCAGCCGGAAGACCTGATCGGTCGTCGCGGGCTGATAGACCAGATTGGCCAAGGCGCGCAGGACCCCCAAGGGCCGGGTGTCGAGACTGGCCATCGGGCGGCGCAAGGGGTGGAACCCGGCGCGCGTGACCGTCTCGCGCAGGGTGTGCGGGGTGAAGGCGTTTAGATGCTCGAGGGGTTGCAGGCGGTGAAAGCTGTCAAAGTCATGCGGCGCGGTCAGGCCGCTGCAATTCGGGACCGCTACAAAGAGGATGCCCCCCGGCACCATACGCTGCGCGATGGCGCGCAGAAGGCCGACGGGGTCGCTGACATGCTCCAAAACTTGGCTCAGCACCACGGCATGGACCTTGCCGCCGCCTTTGGCATCAAAGGTGGCAAGGTCGGGCAGCACCAAGGCCCCTGCCCCCCGCGCGGCATGGGCGCGCGTGGCGCTGATGTCGATGCCGATGGGGTCCATCCCCAAGACCTTGGCCGCCGCCAGCATCTCACCGTCGCCGCAGCCGAAATCCATCAGGCGGATTGGTGCGGCTTCGGGATGCTGGACCCGCACAAGGTGGCGCAGCCGCAAGAGCGTTTTGAGGCGCTGCACGCCTTGGGCAAAGGGATCGGCACGTTTTGCGGTGTGGGTGGCCTCGAACTGGGTGATCTGCGCGGGATCAATCCAGCGACCATAGAGGGTGGCCAGCCCCTCATCTGACAAGATCAGCCGGTGATAGGTGAGGCCACAGGTGCTGCAGCAGACCAGATCAAAGGGCTGATCGCCCAATTCTGCCGCCAGATCGGCGCTGTAGTGAAACTGGGCCAGATGGTTGGCCATTGAGGGGTCAGAAAACCGGCCAGACCACAGGCTTTTGGCCCCGGCTGACCCGCAGCTTGGGCAGGTGGCGCGGGTGACAAAGTCCAGCCGCCGCAGCCGTGCGCTTATGACATCCATCGGCATGCGCCGAACCCCTTTTTCAAATAATCTCGTCGTCCAATATCCGTACCCGGCCATAGGCAGGGGCGCAGGCAGAGCCTGCTTGCCTTTATCTAGGGCAGAAATCCAAAACTTGCGATGCCTTGGCATCCCATAATTTTCGTGGGGCCGCACTGCGATTGGTCATTGCAGCGCGGCCAGATCGGCCGCTTAGACCCCCAAACACCAGCGCATGATGGCCTTTTGCGCGTGGAGCCGGTTTTCGGCCTCGTCAAAGATCACCGAATGGGGGCCGTCCATGACAGCGCTTGTCGCCTCATCGTTGCGATGCGCGGGCAGGCAATGCATGAACAGGCTGTCGGGCTTGGCCCGGGCCATCAGCGCCTCGTTCACCTGATAGCCGCGCAGCTGGTTGTGGCGGCGTTCCTTGGCCGATTCGGGGTCATGCATCGAGACCCACGTGTCAGTGACCACAAGGTCGGCCCCGTCGATGGCGCGGTTCGGGTCGCGTTCGATCTGCACATTCGCCCCTTTGGCGCGGGCGAAGTCGACGAATTTCGCCTCGGGGTCCAGGGGTTCGGGGCCGGTGAAGGTGAAGTCAAAGCCGAATTGCCCGGCGGCATGCAGGAAGGAGGCGCAGACGTTGTTGCCATCCCCCGCCCAGACCACCTTTTTGCCGGCAATGGGGCCGCGGTGTTCTTCATAGGTCATCACATCGGCCATGATCTGGCAGGGATGGGTGCGGTTCGTCAGGCCGTTGATCACCGGGACTGTGGCATGTTCGGCCATTTCCAGAAGGGTGGCCTCCTCAAACGTGCGGATCATGATGAGATCGACATAGCGCGACAACACGCGGGCAGTGTCGGCGATGGTCTCGCCATGGCCAAGCTGCATTTCCTTGCCCGAAAGCACCATGGTCTGCCCGCCCATCTGGCGGACGCCGACATCAAAGGACACGCGGGTGCGGGTGGAGGGCTTTTCGAAGATCAAGGCCACCATGCGTCCGGCCAAGGGCTGGTCGTCATCGGTCATGCCCTTGGGGCGGTTGTTGCGCGCCGATTTCATCGCGTGGGCGTTGTCGATCATGGCGCGCAGTTCGGCGGCGTCGGTGGTGTGGATATCAAGGAAGTGCTTCATGTCATGGTTCTTTCTGGCAGCCCCCGGGGGTTTCACACCCCCGGACCCCCGTGGAGTATTTGGGCCAAGATGAAATGGTCAGGTCAGGGTGGCGGCAAGGTCAGTGGCGGCGCGGTCGAGACGGACCAGCGCCTCGGCGATGTCGGAATCGGGGATGTTGAGCGCGGGCAGGATGCGGATGACGTTGTCGGCCGCGGCCACGGTCAAAACATGCGCATCATAGCCCGCCTTCACCACATCGGTATTCGGGGCCACGCATTTCAGCCCCAAAAGCAGCCCTTGGCCACGCACCGCCTCGAAGACCGATGGATGGCGGGCGACGAGGGATTCGAGCCCTTGGCGGAAGAGGCCGCCCTTGCGGTTAACCTCGGCCAGAAAGCCATCTTCCGAGACGATTTCGAGCACCTTGGCCCCGACCGCGCAGCCCAAAGGGTTGCCGCCATAGGTGGAGCCGTGGGTGCCTGCCACCATGCCGGAGGCGGCTTTTTCGGTGGCCAGCACCGCGCCCAAGGGAAAGCCGCCGCCGATGCCCTTGGCCACCATCATGATGTCGGGGGCAACGCCCGCCCATTCAGAGGCGAAGAGCCGACCCGTGCGGCCCATGCCACATTGCACCTCGTCAAAAATCAAGAGCGCGCCGTGCTGGTCGCAAAGGTCGCGCAACCCCTTGAGGCAGGCATCGGGCATGGTGCGGATGCCGCCCTCGCCCTGAATGGGTTCGATGATGACCGCGCAGGTCTGATCGGTGATGGCCGCTTTCAGCGCGGCGTGGTCGCCAAAGGGCAATTGGCGAAAGCCTGGCATCAAGGGGCCGTAGCCTTTGGTCATCTTTTGCGACCCGGCCGCCGCGATGGCGCCGGTCGAGCGGCCGTGAAAGGCGCCCTCAAAGGCGATGATCTCGGCGCGGGGTGCGCCTTTTTCATAGTGATATTTGCGCGCCATCTTGATGGCGAGTTCGGCGGTTTCCGTGCCGGAATTGGTGAAAAACACCGTATCGGCAAAGGTTTTATCGACGAGCGCCTTGGCCAAGGCCTCTTGTTCGGGGATGCGGTAGACGTTGGAGACATGCCAGAGCTTCGCCGCCTGATCGGTCAGTGTTTTGACCAATGCGGGGTGGGCATGGCCGAGCGCGTTCACCGCGATGCCTGCGCCGAGATCGAGATATCGGCTGCCATCCTCGGCCGTCAGCCAAGACCCGGCGCCCGAGACAAAGGCGAGGGGGGCGCGGTTGTAGGTGGGCAGAACAGCAGAGATCATGGGTCAGTTCCTTGTGCGAAGGCCAAGAAGTGCCAAGGCCGGGACGAAAGGTCAATGCGGGAAGGGCAGGATGTGGCAGGATGGCGTTCTGCAGGGCAGATGCCGGGAGGCCACGGCAGATCGGGCGCTTACGCGAGGCTGCGTCGGCGTCGGGGCAGGTGCGAAGGGCAGCCATAAGCGATCATGCCGCTGCGTTTAGGGCAAATCGCGGCGGTTGCAAAGGGATTTGTGGGGGTGGCTGGGGAGCGGTGTTAGTTCACCCGCTGCCAGTTTTGTCTTTGGCAGATGCCAAAGACACAGCCCGCGACGATCAGCCGATTGCCCGAAAGCGCCATCTTGGAGGCGAAGGTGCGGTCATTGCGCGGGTCCCAGATTTGGCCGCCGGACCATTTTCCGGGCCCGTCGGCGACCATGTCCCAGATCATCTGTTTGCCGCTGTGCGGATAGGGTTGCTCGGCCCCGGCAAGATCGCGGGCGCGCAGGATGGTGCCGCACAGGGCTGCGCCACAGGGGGCGATCTTGACCTCGATATAGCCTTCCTCGGTCGCCTCGCTGCGCCATAGGCCGGTGGCATCTTGGGCGAGCGCAGGCAGAGGGGCCCCGATCAGGAGCGCCAAGGCGAGAGAGCGGGAGAGGCGAGGCATGGGAGCACCTTTCAACAAGAACAGCAGATCAGAACGCGGGCTGTCCGGCCAAGGCCTGCACAAAGGCAAAGGCGGTGAGTGCCGCATAGCCCAGCGCCCCGGCCCAGACCAAACCGCGCGCCACGGCGGGGTTGGAAAGCCCCATGGCCGCGACCCCGATCAGCGGCACGGCGTGCAAGGCATGCATCGCCAGAAAATGCGCGACCCTGAGATCGCCCACCTCGCGCGACCAGCCCATGATCGGCACCACGGCCCCCGTCACCGGCGTTCCGATGAAATGGCCGGGCAAGGCCGCGAGCGTGCCCGCCGCAGGCAGGGTCAGCACAAAGGTTAGGATCAGCCCCAAGGCGAGCGACAGGCGGAGCGCCTCGGGCAGGTGGCTGTCGCGGGCACTCCAGAAAGAGAGGCCCATCATCAGGCTGCCGAGGATCAGCACCGTGGCCACCCCGCCCATCGACAGATAGATCGCCGACATCACCGGATGCGGGTTGTAATGCGAGGCAGTGGCAAACATCGCCGATCCACCGACCCACAGGAGTTCGGCCAGCGTGCCAAGGGTCAGCGCAAGGCCAATCCAGCGCAGGCGGCGCGTGGTGGCGGCGTCTTTCGGCAAAAGGCTGGCAAAGACCGAAAGCGTGACGAGGTAGACCGCCAGCGCGATCTGGAATTTGATCGGCTTGACCCAGACATTCTCACCCTGAAGCATCCGCCCGTCGAGCAAGAGCGCGGGCAAGGTGAGAAGGAGGGACAGGATCACCGCCACCCCGATGCGCAACAGCATGGGGTCCGCCTCGATCCGGGTGCCGCGCGCCCGGGGCATCGCGGGGGGAAAGGCCATCCGCGCGTCAACCATGGCGCACCTCCGTATCGGTGGATGGAATGCCCCGGCGCAGCAGTTTCAGCGCGAGATAGGCCACAAACCCCGCTGGGCCGACCATAAAGACAAAGGGCAGGATCGGCAGCACAACCCAATGGGCAATGCCCTCGCGCCGGGCATCGCGCAGGATCCAGGCGCCGATGAAGAGATCAAAGGCGAGATAATGGACCCAGCCCGCCAGCGCCACATCGGCATCGGTGAAGAGCGCCTGCACATCGGCCAAGGTCTGAAACCCACCGGGCGCGTCGGCGAAATGGACCAGCATCAAGACCGCATAGCCCAACGACAAGAGCCCCGGCAGGACCCATCCGGCGAAGAGATCAATCAGCCGCGGGGCCAGCGGGGCGATGGCCAGCGCAAGCCAGCCCATAAGGGCCAGTGGATTGGCAATCATAAACAGGGTCTCCGGTGTCATCCACATCTCCGATCTTCAACTGGGACAAATCTTTCCACTGGCAAGATTGACGATGTCTTGCAATCTTTCCGCTGTCAAGTTATGATTTTCCCAATGAATATCAGGCGTTGATCGATGAGCGGTGCGACGAAGGCCTCAAGCTATCACCACGGCGACCTGCGCCGCGCGATTCTGGATGCCGGTGAGGCGGAGCTGACCGAACGCGGTCTGGCCAGCTTTTCCCTGCGCCGGGTGGCGGCGCGGGTGGGGGTCAGCCATACCGCCCCCTCGCATCATTTCGGCGACACGGCAGGCATGATCGCCGCCCTTGCCGAGCGCGGGTTCGGGCGGCTTTTGGCCTGTATGGAGGCCCGCCAAGCCAGCGCCGCTGACACGCCTTATGAGCGGCTGATGGGGTCGGGCATGGGGTATCTGGATTTTGCCTTTGCCAATCCGGCGCTCTTTCGGCTGGTCTTTGGCCTGCCCAAGGGCCCCTCGCCCCACAGCGATCTGCACCGCGCGTCAGAGGCCGCCTTTATGCACTTGGCCGGCGCGGTCGCCGACCTGCATGGCAGTGCACCGCTGGCCCACCCTTGCGCGCAAGAAGAGGTGCTGGCCTGCTGGACGCGGGTGCATGGCTTGGCCGAACTGGCGCTGTCTGGCTATATCCCGCTGCGGGCCGATGACCCGAACAGCCCCGAGGCGCGGGCCGAGCGTGACGCCCTGTTTCGCCGCCTGTTCGAAGTGAATTTGGTGCCGCGGTGAGCTGCGCCCTCGGTCCTGACCTTAGCCTGCCAGCCGCCGCGCCAGTGCGGTTTGCCGTTCGATCACGCGGGGCAGATCAATCGTCGCCATCTGGCCCGAGCGCACCACCTGCCGCCCCTCAACAAAGAGATCGCGCACGCGGGTGGGGCCGCAGAGGATCAGGCTGGCCACCGGGTCCCATGACCCGGCCGCCTCAATGCCCGAGACATCCCAGATCGCGAGATCAGCCCGCTTGCCCGGCTCAATCGACCCGCAATCGTGCCGCCCCAGTACCCGCGCGCCGCCCAGCGTGGCAATCTCCAAAGCCTCGCGCGCGCTCATCGCATCGGCGCCGAGCGTGACGCGCTGGAGGAGCATCGACTGCCGCGCCTCGAGCACCAGATTGCCCGCATCATTGCTGGCCGATCCATCGACCCCAAGACCGACCTTGACGCCCGCATCGCGCATCGCGCGCACCGGGGCCACGCCCGACCCCAGCCGACAATTGGAACAGGGGCAATGCGCCACCCCGGTGCCGGATCGCGCAAAAAGATCAATCTCGCGGCTATCGAGTTTCACGCAATGGGCGTGCCAAACATCCGCGCCCGTCCAGCCCAGATCTTCGGCATATTGGCCGGGACGGCAGCCGAACTTGGCCAGCGAATAGGCGATATCCTCATCGTTTTCGGCCAGATGGGTGTGCAGCATCACGCCCTTATCGCGCGCCAGAAGGGCGGCGTCGCGCATGAGGTCGCGGCTGACGGAGAACGGCGAACAGGGGGCGAGACCTACCCGCACCAGCGCGCCCTCGGCCGCGTCATGGTGGGCATCGACGACCCGGATGCAATCTTCCAAGATCGCCGGCTCGCGTTCTACCAGACTGTCGGGCGGCAGACCGCCATCGCTGACCCCAATGCTCATCGCGCCGCGCGTGGGGTGAAAGCGCAAGCCGACCTCATGCGCCGCCGCAATGGTGTCATCCAAGCGCGACCCGTTGGGGAAAAGATACAGATGATCCGAGGTCAGCGTGCAGCCCGAAAGCGCAAGTTCCGCCAGCCCCACCTGAGCGGAGACAAACATCTCCTCAGGCCCAAACCCCGCCCAGATCGGATATAGCGTTTTCAGCCATCCGAACAACAGCGCATCTTGGCCCCCCGGCACGGCGCGGGTCAGGGTTTGATAGAGGTGGTGATGGGTGTTGACCAAACCCGGCGTCACCACACAGCCCTTGGCCTCCAGCACCTCGGCCCCCGGCGCTTGCAACGCGCGCCCCACGGCGGCAATCACCCCGCCGCGGATCAGCACATCGCCCCCGGCAATCTCTTCGCGCGCACCGTTCATGGTGACAACGGCATCGGCATGGCGGATCAGAAGTTCAGGCATGGCGGTTCCATATCTTGCCCACCCCTTCGGTGGATCGGAACCACGGGCGCGACAGAAGGGGGAAGGACTCGGCGCCAGCTTGGGCACAATACCGGACGCTCCCGCCCTCGCCAAGAGCCGCAGGTCAGGTTTTCATCTTGGCAAAAATACTCAAATCCCACGGCTGCGCCCAGAGGAACCACCTGTCGGATGGCTCAAGCGTTCAAAAGCGCCAAGGCCTCGGCATGGATCTCGCGGTTTGCCGCCGCGAGGATCTGCCCGCCCTGAGGGGCCGGGCGTCCCTGCCAGTCGGTCACGATGCCGCCCGCCGCTTCGATCACCGCAATCGGGGCCTGCACGTCATAGGCCTGCAGCCCCGCCTCGATCACCAGATCAATCTGCCCGGCGGCGATCAGCGCATAGGCATAGCAATCGGTGCCATAGCGCACGAGCTTTGCCCGCCCCACCACCCGGCGAAAGGCGGCGCCCTCTTCGGCGGTGCCGACCTCGGGGAAGGTGGTCATCACGATGGCCTCGGACAGACCCCGGGGCGCACGCGCTTTCAGCGCGGTGCGACCCAAGGGGCCGGTGACTTCGGCCCGGCCCAAGCCGCCCTCAAACCGCTCGCCGATATAGGGTTGGTCGATGATTCCAAAGACCGGCCCCGAGGCATCGCCCACCGCGACCAGAACGCCCCATGTGGGGGTGCCACAAAGATAGCTGCGTGTGCCGTCGATCGGGTCCAAGACCCATGTCAGGCCGCTGGTGCCAGCCTTGGCGCCATATTCCTCGCCCAAGATCGCATCTTGCGGGCGGCGTTGGGCCAAGATCTCGCGCATGCGTTCTTCCGACAGCCGATCGGCCACGGTCACCGGGTCAAACCGCGCGGCCTCTTTGGTTTCCGCCGTCAGGCCGTCTTTGCGAAAATGCAGCAGTGTCGCCACCCGGGCCGCATCGGCCAAGGCATGTGCGGTGGACACCAAATCCGCCGCCTCGGTCGCGCTGATCACCCGCATTGCTGCCCCCCCAAAAAAGCAAAGCCCCCGATGCCGGGCTAGCGGCACGGGGGCTGATGGTCAAGCCGCAGATGGGCCTTAGGCGGCGTCTGACAGGACGCGGGCCAAATCGAACAGGCGGCGGCGCTGCGCCTCGGGGATGGCGTAGTAGGAGCGCACCAATTACAGCGCTTCCTTGTCAGCCATCAGATCGGCACCGGGGGCTTTCGGCACATCGCCCTCGGCCAATCCTTCGAAGAAAAAGGCAATCGTCACGCCCAGCGCATCGGCGATATCCCACAGCCGCGACGCTGAAACCCGGTTCATCCCGGTTTCATATTTCTGGATTTGCTGGAACTTGATCCCGACCTTATCCGCCAGTTGCTGCTGGGTCATCGCGATCATCCAGCGACGGTGACGGATGCGCTTGCCCACATGGGCGTCAACAGGATGCTTCATTTCTTTTCTTCCCTTTGTGCGATGCGGACATGGCGGACCACGACACAGCTTTATAAGCAAATTTTACGCCAAACTTGCGCATTGGACGCGGTAACCATGTTTTTCTGGATCGCCCGACAAGACAGCCGGAAAACCTGTCCTTTTGGATATGTCCAATTATACAGATGAAGAACTTTCGAGAGAGCGCGCACCCATTGCGCGCTAAAGGGTCATGCAATTTGATAAACTCGCGCAAGAGGTGTTTTCTATTTCGCAATGCATTTTGCAATGATCTTCGTCAATGATCGTTGCAATTTGCGAATTCTGTGGACTTGACGCCCCGAAATCCCCCCGTATTGATGCGGAGCGGCAGCCATCTGAGGACATGCAATGAAATCCTGGCGACTGGGCGAGCTTGGCGGCGACTTTGCGTTAGAGGTGATGGACAGCCCCATGCCCGGCCCGGGCGAGCTGCGGCTGCGCGTGGCCGCCGCCGCGCTGAACTTTGCCGATCTGCTGATGCGCGACGGCAAGTATCAGGAAAAGCCCCCCCTGCCCTATACGCCGGGTATGGAAGTGGCGGGCGTGGTGGAGGCGCTTGGCCCCGGCGTCAGCGGCCCGGCCCCTGGCACCCGCGTTCTGGCCTTTCTCAATCACGGCGCGCTGGCTGAACAGGCGATTGCGCCTGCCAATCGCGTGGTGGCCATCCCCGATGCCATGCCCTTTACCGATGCCGCCGCCTTTCCCATCGCCTATGGCACCTCGCATCTGGCGCTGGACCACAAGGCGCGGCTGCAACCGGGCGAGACGCTGTTGGTGCTGGGGGCGTCGGGCGGCGTTGGCCTGACGGCGGTGGAGATCGGCAAGCGCATGGGCGCGCGGGTGATTGCCTCGGCCCGTGGGGCCGAAAAGCTGGCCATCGCACGGGCTGCCGGGGCGGATGAGGCGATCGACAGCGAGACGCCTGATCTGAAGGCCGCCTTCAAGGCCTTGGGTGGGGTGGATGTGGTCTATGACGCCGTGGGCGGCCCGGGTTTTGATGCCGCCTTGTCGGCCTGCCGGCCTGAGGGGCGTCTCTTGGCCATTGGCTTTGCCAGCGGGCAGGTGCCGCAGGTGGCGGCCAACCTCTTGTTGGTCAAGAACCTTTCGGTGATGGGGCTATACTGGGGCGGCTATCTCAAATTCGCGCCGCAGGTGTTGACGGGCAGCCTGAACACGCTCTTGGGCTGGTATGCCAAAGGGGGTCTGCGCCCCCATATCAGTCACCAACTGCCCTTTGACCAATTGCCTCAAGCGCTGGAATTGCTGCGCGACCGCAAATCCACCGGGAAGATCGTGATCCGGGTTCAGGACTGAACCAGTTTCAACTCGCGCTCTTGCACCACGACGCGGCCTTTGCCTTGGGCATAGGCGCGGCGGATCATTTCGGCCATCGCCTGAATGGTGTGCGAATGGGCGGGTTGGGCAACGTAGAGATTGACCTTCATGGTGGACAGATCCGGCAGCGCCCCGCCGTGATTGATGCGTTCCACATAGGGCGGCTCGGACCCAGCCAAGACGGTGTGCACGGCCAGATCGGCCGAGACACTCGCCTCAACCGTGCGGGTGCTGTCGCTTTCCACCGCCATTTCCCACGGGATGCCCGCCCGGTCCAAGGCCGCCTGCACGCCTTGGCGGAAGATGCAGTTGTGCTCATAGGCCAGCCGCAAGGGCCGACTTTTCCATGCCGCCCCTTGTGGCGCGCCGACCCAGACCAAGGGCAATTCGGCAATCGTTTCGCCCTCGGGATCGACGCCCACCTCGGTTGTTAGGATGACGTCGCATTCGCCGCGGGCGAACTGGGCCTTGAGGACGCGAGTGAAGGAGGACAAGAGCGTCACCTTCATCTTGGGATACTCTTTGGCAAAGCGGCGCAGCACCTGCGGGATGGCCGGATAGACAATGTCATGCGGCACGCCCAGCACGATCTCGCCCTCGTGCACATCGGTGGTCAGGCGGTGAAACGCCTCGTCGTTCAGCGCCAGCATCTTGCGGGCATAGCCCAAAAGCTGCTCGCCCTCGGCCGTGAGCCCCACTTTGCGGGCGGAGCGGTCAAGCACGTCACAGCCCAAAACCTCTTCCAACCGTTTGATTTGCATCGACACCGCCGATTGCGTCAGGTTCAGGAACCCGGCGGCGCGGGTGACACCGCCCGCATCGGCGATGGCCACGAACGAGCGCAGCGAGGTCAGGTCGAGATTGCGGATCACATCACAAATCCTGATTTCAGAGTTCAATATCATTCGTTTTCGGAATGTTATCGATTCGGGTAGAACAATCAAGTGTCCTGATGGGATTTGCCCGCAGGATCACCGCTGTTAATGACCCTGAAAGGAAAGATCATGTTCGCCTCTGTCGCCACATCCACGATGACGATCCGTCGTGTCGAGATGCAGAGCACCCTTGGCCGTTTGGCCAAAACCCTTCGCCTTGGCCTTGTCGCCCACCGTCAGCGCCAAGCGCTGCGCGGGATGGATGCGGCCCGTCTGGCTGATATCGGCCTCACCGAACGCGCCGCTTTGGCCGAAGCCAACCGTCCGTTTTGGGACGTCCCGGCCAGCTGGCGCCGCTAAGGCAAAAAATTCGACATTTTTGACGTCGTATTTCGCAATGAAATCCTTGAAAACCAGAAGGTGAACCCCGATATTTTGCGCATAAGGCGGTGCATGGGCCTGTTCATGCGCCGTCCCCAGAAACATCGGAGGCTTACACATGGCACAGTATGATACGATCCGGACCGTGGGCGCCGCCCAGGCGGCCCAGATCGACGAGGGCCTTCGCGCCCATATGACAAAGGTCTACGGGCTTATGTCCGTGGCGATGGTGCTGACCGGCGGCGTGGCTTGGGCCGTTGGCACCAATGAAGCGATGCTGGCCGCGATCTTCGCAACCCCGGTCAAGTGGTTGGTAATGTTCGCGCCCTTGATCATGGTCTTTGCCTTCAGCGCGATGATCAACCGTCTGTCGGCCGCCGCAGCACAACTGTTCTTCTATGTGTTCGCCGCAGTCATGGGCCTGTCGATCAGCTATATCTTCGCCGTCTACACCGGCACGTCGATTGCGCAGACCTTCTTGGTCACCGCGATCGCCTTCGCGGGTCTGTCGCTTTACGGCTACACCACCAAGAAAGACCTGTCCGGAATGGGCACCTTCTTGATGATGGGTCTGATCGGCCTGATCGTCGCTTCGATCGTGAACATCTTCCTCGCCTCGTCGGCGATGTCCTTCGCGATCTCGGTGATCGGTGTGTTGATCTTCGCGGGTCTGACCGCGTTTGACACCCAGAACATCAAGAACACCTATATCGAGCATGCCGTTCATGCCGATCAGGAATGGCTGGGCAAGTCGGCCATCATGGGGGCGCTGAGCCTCTATATGAACTTCCTGAACATGTTCATGTTCCTGCTGCAATTCCTCGGCAACCGCGAATAAGCGCGGGGACCAAAGCGAAACAGAAGGCCGGGGGAAACCCCGGCCTTTTGCTTTGCGGGGTTGGCAGGCCTAGACCACCGCGCCGAAAAGCGCGCCAACAGCCGCCGTCACCGCCATGGCCACCGCCCCCCAGAAGGTGACCCGCGCCACCGCGCGCAGCACGGGCGCGCCGCCTGCCTTGGCGCCGATGGCCCCCAGAAGGGCCAGAAACAACAGCGACAGCGTCGTGACCCAAAGGGTGATTTGCGCGTCGGGAACCAAGGCCGCCGTGGCCAGAGGCAGGGCCGCCCCCACCGCAAAGGTCAGCGCCGATGCGCCAGCAGCGACCAAGGGCTTTGCCTCGCTGTGCTCGGAAAAGCCCAACTCGTCACGCAGATGGGCGGCCAGCGGGTCATGGGCATGCAGCGCGGTGGCGACCTGCAGGGCAAGGGCCGGCTCCAGCCCCCGGTCCTCATAGATGCTGGTCAGCGCGCGCAGCTCTTCGGCGGGGCCGGCGTCCAACTCGGCCTGTTCGCGTGCGGTGTCGGCCTTTTCGGTATCGGACTGGCTGGAGACCGAGACATATTCGCCCGCCGCCATGCTGAGCGCACCCGCGGCCAAGCCTGCCATGCCCGCCACCAGCACCTCGGCCCGCCCTGAAGCCGCCGCCACGCCGACGATCAGCGAGGCGGTGGAGACGATGCCGTCATTGGCCCCCAGCACCGCCGCGCGCAGCCAGCCGATGCGGGCGACGTAATGCTCTTCATAATGACTGCGTTCCAAAATGGCCTCCGGGTGAATGTCCCGAATTGGGCGCCTGTGGCGGGCGAAGGTCAAGGGTTGCGGTGTAAGCCTTGGCTTACGCGCCTTGCGCCTTGGCCCGAAGGGTGGCCACCAAACGAAAAGGCCGCCCAAACGGACGGCCTCTGCATCAGATTTGGATCGGCAGATCTTACTTGATCTTGCCTTCCTTGTATTCGACATGCTCGCGCTTGACGGGGTCATACTTCTTCACAACCATCTTTTCGGTCATGGTGCGCGCGTTCTTTTTGGTCACATAGAAGTGCCCGGTGCCAGCCGTCGAGTTCAGACGGATCTTGATCGTCGCCGGTTTGGCCATGGTCGTCTCTCCTGCATCGGGAAAACCTCAGTCTCCCCGGTAAAACCTTGAAGCCCGCCTTTTACCCGTGGGAGGGGCAGAGTCAACAGCAAAAGCACCGGCTCAGGCGACCGAGCGCGCGGCCTCTTCGTCCCCGCCGCCCGAGTTGCGGGCGTCGGGCTCATCGGCGGCGGCATCCACCTCATCCAGTTGCAGCAAAAGCCGCTGAAACCACGCGGCGGCGGCGGTTTCAAAGGCCGCCGGGCCTGCGCTTTGGCGCAGATCGGCCAATTGGGCGCGCAGCCAATCGAGCGCGATCTCTTCTTGGTCCGCCCGGTCGGCGGTAGCCGCGGCATCGTGATAGCGGGCCTGAAACCACGCCATCGCCGCCGCCTCATGCGCGGCGATCTGCGGCAGGCCGCGAATCTGCGTCTCGATCGGGGTGACCTGCGCGCGGAAGCGGAGGAGCGATTTGCTTTCCACCTCGTTGCGGTCGACCAGACGGTAAAAGTCCGATCCGATCACCCGTTTTTTGTTCTTGCGCCCGTTGGCATCGCCGCGGGCGTGTTTCAAGAGATGCAGATCGTCGGATTTGACATGGTGGTGATGCAGGCTGGCATGGGCCCAAGTGCACTGCGCCGCCGCGACCGGGTAGCCCGATTTGCGTTTGGACATCAGCGCATCGACCGGCATCGGCACACCGGCGGTGTTGACCACCACCGGCACCCGCTTTTTCCACGGCAGTTTCGGGCTATGCACCCCCATCATTTTAAAGCGCTGGGGGCGAAAGAGGGTCTTGAATCCGACCTGCGCCGCCGCCCCCGGCACCGGGACATCGCGTTCGCAGCGCGTGAAGGTTTCCACCACCGACCCGCCCTGCCAGCTTGCCACACCCGCGCTGCCGAAGTGCCGCCATTGGATGGCAATCGCATCGACGCCGGGATGCAGGGCAATGAGATCATCAACCCGCCGCGCGCCCAGTTCGATGTTGAGGTATTCATCTGCATCAATGTGCAAGACCCACCCCGCCTGCCGCACCTGCGGCAGTTGAAAGGCCATCTCGAGCGCCTGTTTTTGAATGCTGCCCGCCGTGTAGGGGCCGGGGTTGTCGTAATGCTCGACCGGTAGAAAGCCCGCCATGGCATCCAAAAGGCGGTCGGTGCCATCGGAGCAGGCGTTGGTATAGACGATGATGCGGTCAAACCCGAGGGCGAGATGATGCGCCACCCATTCCACCACAAAGAGCGCCTCGTCGCGCATGCAGGCGACGATCACCTTTTTGGCGACCTTCTCTGTGGGTGTGTCGGGGTAGGGCATGGGTGAAATGCAACGATTGAAAAGGAATTTGACGAAAACTATTCACCATTTTGCGCCAAACCGCCACGATATTTCACAGCTTGGGTAAATTGCGCGGAGGGCCTGTAAGCCGGATTCTGTCCCGGGGCTTACGCCCCTTGGATGACCATTCCTCTGCCGCACCCGTTACCGGGGCGGTCAAGCTGCCAACCCGGGCCTTTGGGCTGAAGTGTCCCTGTGGAGGTCTCTGACCGCCCGAAGGCAGATGGTCAGACCTTTCCACGCAAGGCCCCTATTCGGCATTGCTCCGGGTGGGGCTTGCCGTGCCAGTCCTGTTGCCAGTCCTGCGGTGGGCTCTTACCCCACCGTTTCACCCTTACCCCGCAAGCGGGGCGGTTTCTTTTCTGTGGCGCTTTCCCTGGGGTTGCCCCCGCCGGGCGTTACCCGGCACCCTTCCTTCATGGAGTCCGGACTTTCCTCGAGGCGCAAGCCCCGCGGTCATCCAGCCCTCCGCGCAAGGGGGCAGATACGGCGAATGGGGCCGCGCTTCAAGCCCTAAGGCGGTGGGAGTGGCCTTGCCAGTGGAGCGCCCCGGCCCGGCCTGAGGTGCCTCCGGCGGGAGTATTTGGGCCAAGATGAAATTGGCTCGGTCAGCGCGGATCAGGCTTGGCCGAATTCCTGCGCGAGGTGCTGGGCCAAGGCGCGGTCGGTGGCGTCTTCCGGGCCGGTCGCCCAAGGGCGAAAGCGCAGGCGGAAGGCGGCAAGGCGGATATCGGCGGGCGCATCGGGGTAGCCAAAGCGCGTGAGGCTGGTGGCAAGGGGGGCGGTGGGATCGCCGAGATCGGGCCAGACCGAAAGGCCTTGGCGCGCCAGACGCCGCCAATCGAAATGCCGCCCCGGATCGGATTTGCGCTGTGGGGCCATGTCGGAATGGCCGATCACCCGGTGGGGCGCAATGGACCAGCGTGCGAGGATGGCTGCCAGTAGGGTTTCCAGCGCCGCCATCTGCGGTTCGGCGAAGGGTTGGTTGCCGTCATTGGCGAGTTCAATGCCGATGGAATGGCTGTTGATGTCCTCAAGCCCGGCCCAAGCGCCCGCCCCGGCATGCCAGGCGCGGTGGCGTTCGTCGACCAAGGCTTCGGCCATGCCCGTCTCGGAGATCAGCCAATGGGCCGAGACTTCGGCAGCCGGATCGCAGAGCCGCGCGCGGGCTTCGTCGCAGGAGATCGCGGTGTAGTGGATCAGCACCAGCGAGGGGGATACGCCCCCCCGCCGCTCACCGAAATTCGGCGAGGGGAAAGGGGTCATTGCAGGGCGGCGCGGAAGGGCGAGGGGTCCCAGCTGCAGGCATAGCCATCGCCGTCCGGATCGACGCCGCGGCGGTCACGCTCGGGGCCACCGGCGGCCAAGAAGGCCTCTTGCGCCTGATCGGCCGAGGCGAATTGACGGCAGGCCGCATCGGCGCTTTGCAGGCGGAGCTTGCCGCGTTTGTAGATCTGCGTGCCGACGGGGTGCGAGGTGGACAGCGCAAAGGCCACAATCGGCGCGCCGCCGACGTCGCCCGAGCGTTGCGGCAGCGCGGTGGGCTGGTCCACCTGATACTGCGCGCGGTTGCGCTCGATCCGGGCCTTGTCGCTTTCGATGGATTCGCGGGCGCTGACGGCTTCAAAGTCATTCTCGTCCGAGATCGACGGATTGATGTTTGCCATCTCGCCGCTTTCTTCCTTGATCGTCAGCGGCGCGTTGCCGCGCGGGCGCTGGCCATTGGCGTCGAGTGTCACCGAGGCCATCTGTTCCGGTGCCAGCGTGGAGGCCATGGGAACGGTCGGGGTCGAGCCGATCACCGACCCGGTCAGCGGCACGCCCGTGCCGCCTGCGGGCGCAACCCCGGTGGCGCGGTCAATCGCGGCGGCGGCGGTGGCGGGCGAGAAGCCTGCGCTGGGGGCTGTGGCTGTTGCCACGCCCATCGGATCGAGCGGCGCGGTGGGGGTCACCGTTTGGGCATTGCGCACATAGGAGTTGTAGTCGTTGAACCCGACGCCCGAGGCCGAATCCGGCACCGGGGCGGCACAGGCTGCAAGTCCAAGACCGGCGGCAAGAAACAGAAGAACGCGCATGGTATCTGCCTTCATCGGAAGAACGCTTTGCCGCCCCTTACCACCATTTTTCCGGCTTGGAAACAAAGCCCGCAGCCCGTTCCAGCACATAGGCGTGATTGAGCAAGGCACCCTCTTCCCAAGGCCGGCCGATCAGTTGCAGGCCCAAGGGCAGGCCCTTGGCATCAACCCCGACCGGGACGGCCACACCGGGCAGGCCGGCGAGGTTCACCGTAATGGTGAACACATCGTTGAGATACATCTCAACCGGGTCCTTGCTGCCCATCTCGCCCAGACCAAAGGCGCTGGAGGGGGTGGTGGGGGTCAGGATGCAATCGATCCCGGCGGCGAAGGCCTGTTCGAAATCGCGCTTAATCAGTGCGCGCACTTTGCGGGCGCGGTTGTAATAGGCGTCGTAAAAGCCCGCCGACAGCACATAGGTGCCCACCATGATGCGGCGCTGCACCTCGGGGCCAAAGCCTTCGGCGCGGGTTTTCTCATACATCTCGGTGATGCCGTCACCCGCCGCCAGCTTGGCGCGGTGGCCATAGCGCACCCCGTCATAGCGCGCGAGGTTTGACGAGGCTTCGGCCGGGGCGATCACGTAATAGGCGGGCAGCGCGTATTTCGTGTGCGGCAGCGAGATGTCGACGATCTCGGCCCCCGCCGCGCGCAGCATGTCAATGCCCTTTTGCCACAGCGCATCAATCTCGGCCGGGATGCCGTCCAGACGGTATTCGCGCGGGATACCGATCTTTTTGCCGCGAATGTCGCCGGTCAGCGCAGCCTCGAAATCCGGCACCGGGATGTCGGCCGAGGTCGAGTCCTTGGCGTCATGGCCCGCCATGGCGCCTAGGAAAATCGCCGCATCGCGCACCGATTTGGTCATCGGCCCGGCCTGATCGAGGGACGAGGCATAGGCCACGATCCCCCAGCGCGAGACGCGGCCATAGGTCGGCTTGATCCCGACAATCCCGGTGAAGGCCGCAGGCTGACGGATGGAGCCGCCGGTGTCTGTGCCGGTCGCCGCAAGGCAAAGGTCCGCCGCCACAGCCGCCGCCGAGCCGCCTGAAGACCCGCCCGGCGTCAACTGCCGGTCGTCGATCTTCCACGGGCTGACCGAGGGGCCGTAGCAGGAGGATTCGTTGGACGAGCCCATGGCAAATTCGTCCATGTTCAGCTTGCCCAGCATCACTGCGCCCGCACCAAAGAGCTTGGCCGTGACAGTCGATTCATACTCGGGCTTAAAGCCCTTGAGGATGTTGGAGGCCGCCTGCGACGGCACGCCCTTGGTGCAAAAGAGATCTTTGATGCCCAAGGGGATGCCGCACATCGCCGGCGCCTCTTTGTCGGCTTTCAGCCGCGCATCGGCGGCACGGGCCTGTTCCAGGGCGATTTCGGGGGTCTTGTGGACATAGGCGTTCAGCGCATCGCCCGCGTCCATCGCCGTGAGGCAAGACATCGTCAGATCCACCGCCGTGATCTCGCCCTTGCGCAGCGCGTCACGCGCGGCGGCAATGGTCCAGCTGTTCGGGTTCGACTGCGACACGCTCATTCCACCACCTTCGGCACAGCAAAGAATCCCTCACGCGCATCGGGCGCGTTCTTCAGGACTTGCGCCTGAATATTGCCATCGGTCACCACATCGGCCCGGCGTTTCAGCCGCATCGGCGTGACCGAGGTCATCGGCTCGATCCCGTCGACGTTGACCTCGTTCAACTGCTCCATGAACCCCAGAATCCCCGACAATTCGCGGGCCAGATCCGGCAGAGCCGCCTCTTCCACCCGGATCCGGGCCAGCTTGGCCACCTTGCGGGCGGTATCAATGTCGATCGACATGGAGAACCTCTTGGAGTGTTTCGCCCCGTTTAGCCCCCCGCCTCTTTGGCTGCAAGGCTTTGGGTGGGGTTTCCTGGCGGGTGCCGTCGCCAAGGCCTTGGTGCCGGGTCAGATTGGGCAGCCGGTTGATGGGCGCGCGCAGGTTCAGTTTTGGCGAAAGCTGGAACTGCGCTAGATGAGTGTGATGGGCCTACAGCCTTTGGGGGGACGATCATGCAGATCATTTGGCTTGGCCATTCCAGCTTTCGCATCGAGATCGAAAAGGCGGTTCTGCTGATCGACCCTTGGCTCAACGGCAACCCGATGTTCCCTCAGGCGCGCCGGGCCGAGGCGATTGCCGGGGCCACGCATATTCTGGTGACCCATGGCCACAGCGACCATGCGACGGATGCCGCCGCGCTGGCGAAAGAGCTGAACATCGCGGTGGTCGGTATCTATGACCTGACAGGCTGGCTTGCCGCACAGCATGGCATCGATACCATCGGGTTCAACAAGGGCGGCACGGTCCGCTTGGGCGGGGCGGCGGTGACCATGGTCAACGCGAGCCATTCTTCGTCAATCTCTACCCCGGACGGCCCACGCTATGCGGGCGCCGAGGTGGGGTTCATGATCGCGGGCGAAGGCCATGTGATCTATGTCTCGGGCGATACCGACATCATGGCCGACATGGGCTGGATGGGCGATCTGCACAAACCTGACATCGGGATTCTGGCGGCAGGCGGGCATTACACCATGGACATGGCCCGCGCCGCCTATGCGGCCAAGACCTACTTTGATTTCAAGACGATCATCCCCTGTCACTACCGCACCTTCCCGGCGCTGGAGCAATCGGCCAAGGAGCTGGCCGATGCCCTGCCCGGCGTGCAGGTGATTGAACCGCAGGTGCTGGATCCGATCCGGCTTTAGCGCCGTTCGGCGAAGAAGGATTTCAGCAGCGCCTCCGCCTCGACCGCGCCGATCCCGTCATAGACCTCGGGCACATGATGGCATTGCGGGTGGGCAAAGACCCGCGCGCCCACGGCCACCCCGCCCGATTTCGGATCGGCTGCGCCATAGTAAAGCCGCCCCACCCGAGCCGCCGAAATGGCGGCGGCGCACATTGGACAGGGCTCCAGTGTCACATAAAGATCCGCCCCCCCAAGCCGCTCGCTGCCTAAGGCGGCACAGGCGGCGCGGATCGCCAGCACCTCGGCATGGGCGGTCGGATCACAAAGCTCACGCGTGCGGTTGCCCGCCCGCGCGACCACAGCGCCACCGATCACCACGCAGGCCCCCACCGGAACCTCACCGCGTGCGCCCGCCGCCCGCGCCTCATCCAGCGCGATCTCCATGAAGGACCGAAACCCGCGTTGCTCTTTCATCTTGGCTCAAATACTCTCGGGGGTCCGGGGGTGGAAGACCCCCGGGGCTGGCCACCCCGCGCCAAGGATGAACGTCATGGCCGGAAAAGAAAAGCCCACCCCGCAGGGGACTGCCCCCGCTGGCGACCGTATTGCCAAGGTTTTGTCACGCCGGGGCGTCGCCTCGCGGCGCGAGGCAGAGCGGCTGATCGAGGCGGGCGAAGTCACGGTGAATGGCAAGATCATCACCTCGCCGGCGCTGAATGTCACCGATGCTGATCTTATCACCATTTCCGGCCACCCACTGCCCCGGCTCGAACCGGCGCGGCTGTGGCTTTACTACAAACCCGACGGGCTGGTCACCTCGGCCTCGGACGAAAAGGGCCGCGAGACGGTGTTTGATCACCTGCCCGAGGAACTGCCCCGCGTCATGTCGGTGGGGCGGCTGGATTTGAATTCCGAGGGCCTTTTGCTGCTCACCAATGATGGTGAGTTGAAGCGGCGGCTGGAACTGCCCTCAACGGGCTGGCTGCGGAAATACCGCGTGCGGGTCAACGGCAACCCGACCGATCCCGATCTTGAACCCCTGCGCCAAGGCATCACGGTGGAAGGTGAGCGGTTCCAGCCGATGGCTGTGGTGCTGGACCGGCACCAAGGGGCCAATGCTTGGCTGACGGTCGGCCTGCGCGAGGGCAAGAACCGCGAAATCCGCCGCGCGATGTCGGCGATCAATCTGACGGTGAACCGGCTGATCCGCGTCAGCTATGGCCCCTTCCGTCTGGGTGAGTTGAAGCCGGGCGAGGTGGAAGAGGTGCGCACCAAGGTGCTGCGCGAGCAGTTGGGCGAAGGCGGCGGGCAGGACGCGCCCGATCCGATTGCCCGCAAGGCGCGCAACGCAGCCGCCACCGCCGCACGGCGCAGCCGTCCCGGCGACGGCGTGCGCGCCTTGGCCCGCGCTTGGGATGATGCGGCGGGTGAAGGCAAGACCATGACCGAAGCGCCGAAACCCCCGGCGCGGCGCGTCACCACCACCTCACGCGCCACCTCGTTGGACGATGACGACCGCACAACCCGCAGCCCGCGTGGTGCGGCGCTTTCAGGCAAACCGCGCAGCGGGGCCGCCCCGCGCCGCGAGGCAGGTGCCGCCCCTGATCGCGCGCCGCGCAGCTTCAACACGGCCAAACCCGGTGCCAAATCCACCGCCCCGCGCCCGCGCCGGGATGACGCGGCCTCGGATCGTCCGGCCAAGCCCTTTGCGCGGGCTGAAAGATCAGATCGCGAGGCTGAGCGCGGCCCAGACCGCAATCGCGGGCCAAAGGCGGCCAGCTCCAAGCCGGCCAGCGCAAAACTTGCGGCCCCCAAACCCGCCACCGCCAAACCCAGCGCGCCCAAAATCGCCGGACCGCGCGGGCCAAAGCCGCCAAGCCGCCCGCGCAAGGGCTAAGGGCGGCCCCGTCAGGGGGGAAGAAACCCGGCGATTTCCCGCTTGGGAGACTGGCACCATGGCGGAGCTTTGCCTATAGTTCCGCCCGACCGCCCGGCGTATTGGCCGAAAGCGGCGTGTTTTACCATTGTGGCGCAGCCTCCATTATGTGGCGCAGCATCGATTTCAAAGGGCTTTTCAGATGTCGCCAACCGCGCACCGATCCCTGTTTTTCTATCTTCTGCTGGCCCTCATCGCCTATGTGGCCTTTGGCGGGGGCGTGTGATGGCCCAGCGTTTCGGCGGAAAGTTCAGCCCCACCCCGCAAGACAGCCCCTCCAAAACCCGGCCCGCCCCCGCGCCCTCAGCCTCACGCGACCAGCGCCGCGCGGGGATGTTGGGGTTGGCGGCCCTCGCCTTTCTCATCCCCGCCTTCTGGGGTGATCCGCGCCAACTGGTGCTGTCCTTGGCCGCAGGCGGCGTCCTTTTGGCCGCCGCATGGACCACCCGCGAAGGCCTCCGCGCCGCCGAGGCCTTCGCCGCCCGCAAGGTTGCCCGCCGCCCCGCCCTGCCCCGCAAGGCGCTGGGCGCGGTCCTGACCGGGGGGGCCCTCTTCCTTGGCGGTCTGGCCCAGCAGCAGGCGGGGGCTGCGATGACGTTCGTGAACCCCGCCCTCTTTGCCCTTGCCGGGCTTGGGTTGCACCTCATCGCCTTTGGCCTTGACCCGATGCGCGACAAGGGTGCGACCGGGATCGACAGCTTTCAGACCGACCGCGTCGCCCGCGCCGTGCACGAGGCCGAGGCCCATCTGACCGCCATGAAAGACGCCATCCTGCGCGCGGGCGATCGCCCGTTGGAGACCCGCGTCACCCGCTTTGCCGACACCGCGCGGCAGCTCTTTCGCAGCGTTGAAGCCGACCCCGGCGATCTGACGGCGGCGCGCAAGTTCCTGTCGGTCTATCTTCTGGGCGCGCGCGATGCGACGGTGAAATTCGTCGATCTTTACGTCCAAAACCGCAGCACGCAGGCCCGCGCTGACTATGAGGCGCTGCTGGATGATCTGGAAACCACCTTTGCCAGCCGCACCACCGCGCTTTTGGCCGGTGGCCACACCGATCTTGATGTCGAAATCTCGGTCCTGCGCGACCGGCTGAGATATGAAACCTGACCCTTTCGCACCCCCCCTTTATTGAGTGAGACTGCCATGACCCAATCCATCCAATCTGCCGCCGCTGCCACCCTTGCCGAGGTTGAAAAGGTCACCGCCGTGATCCTTCCCGAACCCGGCACCGCCATTGTGCCCCTGTCCGAGGCCAAGGCCGATCAGGCCGCTGCCATCCGCACCCGCATGGCCGAATTGGACCTGACGAACACCCAGTCGATCATCGGCTTTGGGTCCGCCGCGCAATCGGAATTGCAGGTCATCAGCCAGGAAATGCTGTCGGGCGTGAAAAACAAGGACGTGGGCCCGGCCGGGGACAGTCTGCGCGACATCGTCACCACCCTGCGCGGCTTTTCCGTCTCCGAGCTTGACGTGCGGCGCAAGGCAAAATGGTGGGAGCGGCTGATGGGTCGCGCGGCCCCCTTTGCCAAATTCATCGCCCGTTTCGAAGAGGTGCAGGGCCAGATCGACAAGATCACCGACAGCCTTTTGACACATGAGCATACGCTGCTCAAAGATGTGAAGTCCCTTGATATCCTTTATGAAAAAACCCTGACCTTCTATGACGAGCTGGCGCTTTACATCGCCGCCGGAGAGGCCAAGTTGGCCGAGGTGGACGCCAAGGACATCCCCGCCAAAGAGGCTGCCGTTGCCGCCGCGCCCGAGGCCGATCAGGTGAAGGTGGCGCAGGAATTGCGCGACCTGCGCGCCGCGCGCGATGATCTGGACCGCCGGGTGCATGATCTGCGGCTGACGCGGCAGGTGACCATGCAATCGCTGCCCTCCATTCGCCTTGTGCAAGAAAACGACAAAAGTCTGATCACAAAGATCAACTCTACCCTCGTCAACACCGTTCCCTTGTGGGAAACTCAGCTGGCGCAGGCCGTCACGATTCAGCGCAGCAAAGAGGCGGCAGTCGCAATCCGCGAGGCGAATGACTTGACCAATGACCTTCTGACCTCGAACGCGGAGAACCTGCGCGAGACCAACCGCATCGTGCGCACCGAGATGGAGCGTGGGGTTTTTGACATTGAGGCGGTGAAGAAGGCCAATGCCTCGCTGATCGCCACGATCGAAGAAAGCCTGTCGATTGCCGATGAAGGCAAGGCGCGCCGGGCGGCGGCTGAGGTTGAACTGGTGAAGATGGAGCATGATCTGCGCGACACCCTGTCGGCGGCGCGGGCGCGCGGCACCGGCACCGGGGCCACCATCGGCGGAGCGGTCTGACGGGATGGCGCAGCGGGGGGCAACGTGGGGGGGAGGTCGCGCCGGGGCAGTCGCCTTGGCCGCCGCCCTTTTGGCCGGCTGTGCCGCCCCCGGCGGCCCCTCGGGCCAGATGTCGGCCCCGCTGCCTGCATCGGATCTGACGCAAGTCGGGCAGACCCCTGAGCCCCCCGAAAGTGCGGCCGCCCGCGCCTATTACGCGCAGGTGCAGCAGGCGCTGTTGTCAAATGGCCTGATGCGCACCGATGGCGGCGGTCCCGACACCCCCTACACCGACCGGATGCTGGCCGAGACCTTTATCCAGATCGCGCTTTACGACGAATATGTCTCGGGCACCGGCGGGCGCACCCTCAGCGGTCAAGCGTCGATGCTGCGGCGCTGGGAAGGGCCAGTGCGGGTTGGGTTGACGTTCGGCCCCTCGGTCAGCGCCGACAAACGCGCCACCGACACCGCGCGCGTTTCGTCCTATCTGGCACGGCTGGCGCAGGTGACTGGTCATCCGATCCGTTTGGATGCGACCAATCCGAATTTCCACCTGTACATCGTCTCGGAAAGCGAACGCCGGGCGCTCGGTCCGGCGCTGCAGGCGGCACTCCCCGGCCTTGGGGCGCGGGATGTGGCCGGAATTACCCAGATGCCACGTTCGACCTATTGCGCCGTTCTGGCGCAATCGCGCGGCCAAAGCGGCGTCTACAGCCGCGCCTTCGCGGTGGTGCGGGCCGAACATCCCGACCTTCTGCGCCTGTCCTGCCTGCATGAGGAGATCGCCCAAGGTCTGGGCCTGCCGAATGACAGCCCGCGCGCGCGCCCGTCGATTTTTAACGATGACGAGGAATTCGCGCTTCTGACCGGCATGGACGAGGACATGCTGCGCCTGCTTTACAACCCTGCCCTTAAACCCGGCATGACCGAAGAAGAGGTACGCCCGATCCTGCGCGAGTTGACCGCGCAACTCGTGGGCGGGGACAGTTGACCGCGCGGCTTTGGCCCCTGATCTGGCTTTGGGCCAGCCCGGTAGGGGCCGAGGGCGCCTTGGGCTGGGTTCAGGAAAACACCACCTTTCCGCTTGAATTTCAAAGCATTGCCAGTCTGACCGTGGCGCCCGGCGGGATGGTGGTCGCCGACGCGCTGACCGCCGCGCGGTTTGAAGATTACGTCGCCATCCCCGTGCCCGCAGGCCCTGCCCGTCTGGTCGTGGCCCTTGATCCGGCGCAGGATGGGCGGGTCTCGAAGGCGCTTATCGTCTTTGGCTCTGGCCCCGTGGTCTGCGGCAAGGATGTGGCCACCGTCGGCATCGACACTGGGCTTGCGGGCTTTTTCGACAAGCCAAGCCTGACCGCCCTGAACCAAGACGCCAAGGCGCTTGGTCCTGAAAAAGATCTCTACAATGACTGGTTCGATGCCCTGATCGGCCAGACCGCCGTTGTCGCCCAGATGGCGCCCCTGCCTTCGGGCGCAGCCTTTCCCATGGTTTCCACCGGCTGGGGTGATGGCGGCTATCCAGTGGCCACGCTGAACGGCGCAGGGGGCGAGGTGCTGGCGGTCTACGTCGATTTCATGGGCCGCGATGACGACGGCACATGGCTTTTGCCGCAGCCCTGCGCGGGGGCCTGACCCAAGGGCGCAAACCGGGGGAATTTCCCCCCAACCCGCCCCGGCAAAAGGGCTTCAAACCGCCGCCACAACCGCTATGCTATGCACATTTAGGACGCCCTGATCGTCCGATATTGAAAGGCTGCCGCCATGGTTTTTGATTTCCTTAAAGGTGAGTTTATCGACGTCATCTCTTGGTTGGATGACACGCGCGACACGATGGTTTGGCGCTTTGAGCGCCGGGGCCAAGCGATCAAATACGGGGCCAAGCTGACCGTGCGCGAAGGCCAGGCGGCAGTGTTCGTGCATGAAGGCCAGTTGGCCGATGTCTTTGGTCCCGGCCTTTACATGTTGGAAACCAACAACATGCCGGTGATGACCACCTTGCAGCATTGGGACCACGGCTTTGACAGCCCCTTCAAGTCTGAGGTCTATTTCGTCAACACCACCCGGTTCAATGACAACAAATGGGGCACCAAGAATCCGATCATGGCGCGGGACCCGGAATTTGGCCCCGTGCGCCTGCGCGCCTTTGGCACCTATTCGATGCGGGTTTCTGATCCGGGCAAATTCCTGACCGAGATCGTCGGCACCGATGGTGAGTTTACCGCCGATGAAATCAGCTTTCAGATCCGCAATGTGATCTTGCAAGAGGTCTCGCAGGTCTTGGCCAAATCCGGCATCCCGGTTCTGGACATGGCCGCCAATACCGCCGATCTGGGGCGCATTGTTACCGGGGCGATTGGGCCGAAGATCGCGGAATACGGGCTGTCGATCCCCGAGTTTTACATTGAAAACATCAGCCTGCCCGAAGAGGTGGAAAAGGTGCTGGACAAGCGCACCTCGATCGGGATTGCGGGTGATCTGAACAAGTACATGCAGTTCAACGCCGCCGAAGGCATGGCGAACCCGGCCTCAGGCGCGGGCGCCATGATGGGCGCGGGCATGGCGGCGGGCATGGGGGCCGCGATGGCGCAGCAGGTCGGACCTTGGGGCGCGGCCCCCGCCGCTGCCGCTGCCCCACCGCCGCCCCCCCCTGCAGCAAAGGCCTGGCATGTCGCGGTGAACGGCGAAACCAAAGGCCCCTTCACCGAGGCCGATCTGGCCGCCATGGCCGCGGCTGGCAGCCTCACCCGCGCCTCGCATGTCTGGACCGCCGGGCAAGACGGCTGGAAAGCCGCCGCCGACACCGACTTGGCGCGGATGTTCACACAAGTTCCCCCGCCGCCGCCCGCAGGCTGACCCATGCCGGGCGCAAATTCCGTCACCGAGGCGCATCGCTATCCTTGCGAACAATGCGGGGCTGACCTGCGCTTTCAACCGGGCCAGACGCAGCTGGTCTGCGACCATTGCGGCCACACCCAAGCGATCAGCGCCGCAGCGCCGCGCCAAAAGGCCCGCGCCTTTGGCGAAATCCCTCTTGCGCGAGGGCTGGCCAAGGACGTGCCCGAGGAGATCAGTGAAGAGGTCCGCTCGACCACCTGCCCCAATTGCGCCGCTGTGGTCGAATTTCAGGGCGCGAGCCATGCCACCGAATGCCCCTTCTGCGCCACGCCTGTCGTGGTGGACACCGGCCTGCGCCGCCACATCAAGCCGCAGGCGCTGGTGCCCTTTGCGCTAACCGAAGGTCAGGCGCGTGACGCGCTGACGGGGTGGCTTGGGTCACTCTGGTTCGCGCCGAACCGGCTGTTGGACTACACCCGCAAGGGCCGCGCCATGGCCGGGATCTATGTGCCGTTCTGGACCTTCGATGCGGCCACCGCCAGCCGCTATACCGGCCAGCGGGGCGAGTATTACTACGAAACCCGCACTGTCACGGTGAACGTCAACGGCCGCAGCGAACGGCGCCAAGAACAGGTGCGCCACACCCGCTGGCATCGCGTCTCTGGCCAAGTGGCCCGGGAGTTTGACGATCTGTTGGTCATGGCCTCGACCAGCCTGCCCGAACGGCTTGGCAATGATCTGACCCCTTGGGATCTGACGCAGCTCGAACCCTATTCCCCCGATTTCCTCGCCGGATTTCAGGCCGAAGGCTACACGATTGCGCTGGCCGACGGCCACCAGAGCGCCCGCGCGCGGATGGCCCGGGTGATCGAAGGCGATGTGCGCCGCGACATCGGTGGCGATGAGCAACAGATCAGCGGCATCGACACCCGCCACAGCGATGAAACGTTCAAGCACATCCTGCTGCCGATCTGGACCGCCGCCTACAAATACAACGGCAAAAGCTATCGCTTCGTCGTCAATGGCCAGACCGGAGAGGTGCAGGGTGAACGCCCCTACAGCTGGTGGAAGATCGGCTTTGCGGTCTTGGCCGTGGTGGTGGTCGCCGGGGTGGCGCTGGTGCTGTCTGACCCCGCCGCCTTTGGCATCAACCCCGCCGACCTGCCCGATTGGCTGAACTGACGGCCCGCGCATCAAACCTGCGCTCATCGTCGCGCGTGCCGCGCGCTCTTCGCGAGGAGCGCCGCAGGCGACGACGAGCAGGCGGATTGGGCTGGGCGGTTGACATCGCCGCCCCCCCGCGCGATAGCCGCGCCATCCCTGTCCGGAGGCTTTGATGCGCGTTCTTGACCACGCCCGCATTCCCGAATTGCCGAACCCCTATTTCGGCAAGGTGCGCGATTGCTATGACCTTCCGGCCACCGCCACCGAACCGGCGCGGCGCATCCTGATTTCGTCCGACCGGATCAGCGCCTTTGACCGGATCCTTGCGGCCATTCCTTACAAGGGCCAAGTGCTGACCCAACTCGCCCGCTGGTGGTTTGACCGCACCGCTGACCTCTGCCCCAACCATGTGCTCGCCTACCCCGACCCCAATGTGGTGATGGGCAAGCATGTCACCATCCTGCCCGTCGAAGTTGTGGTGCGCGGTTATCTGGCGGGCACGACCTCCACTTCGGTCCTCACGCAATACAAGGCCGGGGTGCGGACCATGTATGGCCACACGCTGCCCGATGGTTTGCGCGACAATCAGGTGCTGCCCGCCGCCATCATCACCCCGACGTCAAAAGCCTTTGACGGCGGCCATGATGAACCGCTGACCGCCGCCGAGATCGTCTCGCAGGGTCTGTTGACCGCCGCCCAATGGGAGGAAGTCTCGGCCAAGGCGCTGGCGCTTTTTGCGCGCGGCCAGAAAATGGCGGCTGAACGGGGGTTGATCTTGGTCGATACCAAATACGAATTCGGCACCGACGCGGCGGGCAATATTCTAATCGCAGACGAAATCCACACCCCCGACAGCAGCCGCTATTGGATCGCCTCGGGCTATCAAGCGGCGTTTGAGGGTGGCACCCGCCCGCCCTCCTTCGACAAGGACGTGATCCGGTCTTGGGTCGGCGCGCGCTGCGACCCTTACAAGGACCCGATCCCCGAGATTCCGGCCGAGATGATTGAGAAAACCTCGCGCGTCTATATCGACGCATACGAGCAGATCACCGGCGAGACCTTTGTGCCGGACCTGACCGGCGAGACGCCTTTGGCGCGGGTGCGGGCCAACCTTGCGCCGTGGTTCACCTGATATGTTTGCGCTAACATTGCCAGTTCCGCTATGGTGCCACCGCATCCACGGGGGACGGACATGATTCTCAGCTGCGGCGAAGCCCTGATCGACATGCTGCCACGCACCGCCACCAGCGGCGAGGCGGCCTTTGCCCCCTATGCCGGCGGGGCGGTGTTCAACACCGCCATTGCGCTGGGGCGACTTGGCGCGCCGTCAGCGTTTTTCTCGGGCATCTCGACCGACATGCTGGGTGAGATTCTGGCCGAGACGCTCACCGCCTCCAAGGTCGACACGCGCCATCTCGCGCGGTCAAACCGCCCGACGACCGTGGCCTTTGTCAAACTGGTGGACGGTCAGGCGACCTATGCGTTTTACGATGAGAACACCGCCGGGCTGATGCTGACCGAGGCGGATTTGCCGGACCTGCCTGCCGAGGTGAGCACGCTGTTTTTCGGCGGAATTTCCTTAGTCAACGACCCCGCCGCCAGCACCTATGCCGCGCTGCAGGCCCGTGAATCTGCGACCCGGGTGACGATGATCGACCCCAACATCCGCCCCGGCTTCATTGCCGGGAAGGAAGGCCTCTACCGCGCGCGGATCGAAGGCATGATTGCGCGGGCCGATATCGTGAAGCTGTCGGATGAAGACCTGCACTGGCTGATGGGCGCGGGCGAGGTTGAGGCGCTGGCGCGCGAGATCCTGTCCAAGGGGCCGAAGGTCGTGTTCATCACCGAAGGGGCCGCAGGGGCCCGGGCCATCACCGCCCGCCAAAACCGCTTTGTCGCCGCGCAAAAGGTAACCGTGGCGGACACCGTCGGCGCGGGGGATACCTTCAACGCAGGCGCGCTGACAGCGCTTCACGAGGCGGGCGCTTTGACCAAAGCCCGCCTTGCCGCCCTGACCGACGCTGAACTGGACGCAGCCCTTTCCCTTGGCACCCGCGCCGCCGCTGTGACCGTGTCACGCGCCGGGGCCAACCCACCTTGGAGGCATGAGCTTTGAGAGCTGTCCTGCAACGTGTCACCCGCGCTTCCGTGTCGGTCGATGGCACCACCGTGGGCGAGATTGGCCCCGGCCTGATGATATTGGTCTGCGCCATGCAGGGCGACACCGAGGCGCAGGCCGATAAACTGGCCGCCAAGATCGCCAAGCTGCGGATTTTCAAAGACGATCAGGGGAAGATGAACCTCTCGGTCAAGGATGCGGGCAATGCCGCGCTGATCGTCAGCCAGTTCACCCTTGCCGCCGACTTGCGCGGCAACCGCCCCGGCTTTAGCCCCGCCGCCAGCCCCGATGAGGGCAAGCGGCTCTATGACCACTTCACCACCCGCATCGCCGCCGAAGGCATCGCGGTGCAAAACGGCATCTTTGGGGCCGATATGGATGTGTCACTGGTCAACCAAGGGCCGGTGACGATCTGGCTGGACACCGACAGCTTGTAAGCCCACGCGATCAGTCAAACGGGTTGCGGTCTGTCTGCCGCAGCGTTTCGCCGCATTCGCCCAGCGCCGCCATCGACGCACTGGACCCGGCGAGGGAATAGTTCATCACCGGCTCACCCGCTGCGGTGCCAAGGTAAAGTCGGCTGCCCTGCGAAACCTCGGTCAGGAACCGGATCGCCGGATCGCCTTCCGGCAAGGTGAACAGAATGGAATTCTGGTAAAGGTCCGCCGCGGTCAGGCTCCACGGCTCGCGGCTGCCAATCTGCACCTGCAAATCTGCCGTATCGCCCTCGCCAAACTCCCATGAGGTGGAAAAGAACTGCAGCGACACCTCATAGTCGGCATAAAGCCAAATGGTAAAGCTGTCAGACTGCGCATCCACCTCGGCCAGACAGGCAAAGGTGCCATCGTCGAAGGCAACGATCTCAACTTCCCAGTGTTTGTGTTGGAACAGGATTTCCGCCGTCGACTCGGCCAAGGCGGACTGCGGCGCAAGGCACCATAGGGCAAGGGACGCAGCCCGCGCGCGTTTCGACATCTTGGGAATCCTCGTCGTGATCTTGGCCCCAGAATGGCGGCTGAGGAAAGACACTGCAAAGAAAAACGACACGGCCTCTGTGGCCGTGCCGCAAAATTCTCTGCCTTTCGGCTGGCTTACCCCATCCGCTCCCAAGCCGGCGGGTACTGGCCGAGCAAAGCCGCCAGCGCCGCATCGTCAACCGTCCCGGTGGTGGCAATCCGCGCCACCAGCCCGCGTTTCTTGTCCTCGGCCACTTCGGCCACACGGGCGGCCAACCCCGCCTCGGCCAAGGCCGCGTCATAGACCCGCACAATCGCCCGCCGCCGCAGGTCGGGCTTGAACACCTTCCCCACAGCGGTTTTCGGCAATTCGGCCAAGATCTCGATATGCTTGGGCAAAGCCGCGCGCTCGTGGATGTGCTTGGCGGCATAGGCCATCAACTCGGCCTCGGTCACCGTCGCCCCCTTGACCACCTCGACATAGGCGCAGGGCAATTCCCCCGCATGGGCATCGGGCTGGCCAATCGCGCCAACAAAGGCCACCGCCTCATGGCCCATCAGCGCCTCTTCGATGATGGCCGGGTCAATGTTATGCCCGCCTCGGATAATCAGATCCTTGGCCCGGCCAGTGATGTAAAGATAACCATCGCCGTCCAACCGCCCCAGATCGCCGGTGCGCAGATACTTCTCGCCCGCATAGAGATCGCGGTTCTTGGCGGCTTCGGTATAGGTGTTGCCGGCAAAGACGCCCGGGTTCGAGACGCAAATCTCGCCGATCTCATCCACCGCGCAATCGCGCAGGCCCCCGGCGCCATCCGACGCCAGAATCTTCACCTCACAATAGGGGAACGGCAGCCCGACCGATCCGATCTTCTTGTTGCCCTCCGGCGGGTTGATCGACACAAGACAGGTGCATTCGGTCAGCCCATAGCCTTCCACGATCTGCACGCCGGTGGCCTTTTCAAAGCGGTTGAACAGCTCAATCGGCAAGGGGGCCGATCCCGAAAACGCCCCGCGCAGCGCGGTGATATCGGCATCAACAGGGCGCTGCATCAGCGCCGACAGCGCGGTCGGCACGGTGACCATATAGGTCACCTTCCAATGCGCGACGAGCTTCCAGAAATTGTCGAACACCCCTTCGCCGCGATAGCCCTGCGGGGTGGGGAACACCACATGCGCGCCCGATGCGATCATCGACATCAAGATCGGATAGGCGGCAAAGACGTGAAACAGCGGCAAGGGGCAGATCACGATATCATTGGGCCGGAACAACAATTGCGCCCCAAGCCAGCCGTTGTAGATCATGCCCGACACCTTGTGCTGGGCCACCTTCGGCATGCCCGTGGTGCCGCCGGTGTGGAACAAGGCCGCCACCCGGTCGGTCGTGCCATCCTTGAAGGTCAGCCGATCTGCCGGTTGGCGGGCATATTCCACGTTGAAATCTTTGACATTCGCGGTGTGGCTGACGGGGTTTTTCGGCCGGATCAGCGGCACGATCAGCCGCTTGACGCCCCCGAGATAGCGCAAGAGATCCACCTCCAGCACCGTCTTGACGGACGGCGCATGTTTCACCGCCTCGGCCACCTTCTGCGCCAGATCGGTTTTCGGGAACGCCCGCACCGTGACCACCACCTTGGCCTTGGTCTCGCGCAGGATGGCTGAGATCTGCTCGGCCTCCAAAAGCGGGTTGATCGGGTTCACCTTCCCCGCCACCGACCCGCCCAAAAGCGTGACCGCCGTCTCGACCGTGTTGGGCATGACATAGGCGACCACGTCATCCTCACCGACACCAAGGCTGCGGAAGAGATTGGCCGCCTGCGTGACGCGGCCATGCAGATCGGCCCATGTCAGGGTTTCCGACTTTGACCCCGGCGTTGACAGCAGCTGATAGGACAGTGCTGGTCTTGCACCATGCGCGTCTTTGGTGCGGCTTAGAAAGGCATACATCGACCGTGGCAGATCACGATCCTCCCACGCTGCCTCGGCCTCAATCGCCTTTAAATCGGCCCGCGATGCAAATGATCCCATGATTTTGTCCCCCCGAGCCCGCAACACAGTGCGGACCTGTTCCCCGAGGACAACTCTGCGGGGGATTGCGGCATTTGCCAAGGAAAAGCAGAAGGTCGTGCCGTGGCGTCAGGCCGCCCCGTCGGTGAATTGCAGCTTGGCCAACCGCGCATAAAGCCCGCCCTCGGCCACCAGATCATCATGGCGGCCCGTGGCCACGACGCGGCCCTCGTCAAAGACCACGATCCGGTCGGCCTTTTTCACCGTGGCAAGGCGATGCGCCACCACCAGAACCGTGCGGCCTTGCGACAGGCGGTCCACCGCCTCTTGCACCGCGCGCTCGCTTTCGGCGTCAAGCGCACTGGTCGCCTCGTCCAACAAAAGTACCTTCGCATCGCGCAGGATCGCCCGCGCAATCGCAATGCGCTGCTTTTGCCCGCCGGACAGCATCACGCCCCGCTCACCCAGCCAGGTGTCATAGCCCTGCGGCAGGGCGGCGATGAACTCATGCGCGGCTGCGGCTTGTGCCGCCTCGCGCACTTCGGCATCGGTCGCACCGGGTCGGCCAAAGCGGATATTGTCCATGGCAGAGGCAGCAAAGATCACCGGATCTTGCGGCACCAGCGCCATATGGGCGCGGAAATCCTCGCGGAGCAGGTCGGCCAAGGGCACGCCATCCAGCCGGATCACCCCCGATTGCGGGTCATAAAACCGCATCAACAGCTGCAAAACCGTCGATTTTCCCGCCCCCGATGGGCCGACCAAAGCCACCGTCTCGCCGGGGGCCACCGTCAGGCTGATCCCGTTCAACGCGCGATAATCCGGGCGCGAGGGGTAGTGGAACACCACATCCTCCAGCGCAATCGCGCCCTGCACGGGCTGCGCCAGCACCTTGGGCTCGGCCGGGTCATTCACCGGATCTTCGGCCTGAATGATCTCGACCAAACGCTCGGTTGCGCCTGCGGCCCGCTGCAATTCGCCCCAGATTTCCGACAAGGACCCCACGGCACCGGCCACCAAAACGGCATAGATCACGAACTGCACCAATTCGCCCGCCGTCATCACCCCATTGCGCACATCCCGCGCGCCCAGCCACAAAACGCCAACCACCCCGGCAAAGACTAGAAAGATCACGATCACCGTCAGCAGCGCCCGCGTCGCGATCCGCTCTTTGGCCGACAGGAAGGATTGCTCGGTCACCTCGCCAAACTCGGCCTTGGTGCCCGCCTCATGGGTGAAACTTTGCACCGTCTGCACCGCGCCCAAAGCCTCGGTCGCCTTGCCCGAGGAATTGGCGATCCAATCCTGATTTTCACGGGAAAGCCGCCGCAACCGCCGCCCCAGCACAATGATCGGCACCACGATCACCGGCACCAGCAACAGCACATAGCCCGCCAGCTTGGCCGAGGTCAGCGCCAAAAGCGCCATCCCCCCGACCAGCGTCAGCACATTGCGCAAAGCGACCGAGACGGAGGACCCGATCACCGACAGGATCAACGTGGTATCCGTGGTGATGCGCGACACAATCTCGCCGGTCATGATGCGCTCAAACCAGGCTGGGCTCATGCCCAGCACCTTGTCAAAGACCGCGCGGCGGATATCGGCCACCACGCGCTCACCCAGCCGGGTGACAAAGTAATACCGCACCCCGGTGCCCAGCGCCAAAAGCGCGGCGATCAGCAAGAAGGCTCCGAAATAGGTGTCCAAAAGCGTCATGTCGCCGGCGCCAAAGCTGTCCACCACCCGGCGCACCGCCATGGGCAAGACCAGACTGACGGTCGAGGTGAGGAACAGCGCCACCGAAGCCAGCACCACCAGCGACCGATAGGGCCGCACGAAAGGCCACAGCGCGGTCAGCGCCCCCACCCGTTTCGACTTTGCCCGCTCTTCGACTGCCTCGGCCATGCATGTCACCCGTCTTGTACCCCTTGCATCTATTCCCAAGGGCCCAGTCCTGCAAGCCAAGTCCTGTAAGCATGGAAGGCCGCGCCCCCATGTCGCGCGCCCATGTCGCGCCCCCCTTTTCCCCGCCGCCCGCGCGTGCAAGGTTGCCCCCACAGGAGACGCGCCATGACCCAGTTCTTCACCACCTCGGACGGCACCCGTCTGGCCTATGACGATCAGGGCACCGGCCTGCCCTTGTTGTGCTTGCCGGGCCTGACGCGGACGATGGCGGATTTTGACTATCTGATCCCGCACTTGCCCCCCCTGCGCCTGATCCGCATGGATTACCGGGGCCGTGGGGCCAGCCAATGGACCGGGGCGGCCAGCTATACCGTGCCGCAAGAGAGCAAGGACGCGCTGGAGCTTTTGGACCATCTGGGCGTGGCGAAGGCCGCGATCCTTGGCACCTCACGCGGGGGGCTGATCGGCCTGCTGCTGGCCGCCGTGGCGCATGATCGGCTTCTGGGCCTGTGCCTCAACGATGTCGGCCCCGAGATCCACCGCCCGGGGCTGGAGCGGATTTTCGACTATGTCGGCCGCAACCCCGCCGCCAAGACCCACGCCGATCTGGCCGCCCGTCTGCCGCGCAACATGCCGGGCTTTGCCAATGTGGCGGACAGCCGCTGGCTGGAAGAGGCGGTCAAGCATTACACCCAAACCCCGGATGGCCTGACCATCACCTATGACCCCGCCCTGCGTGACGCCTTTCTGGCCGCCTTCGAAGGGCCGCCGATGGACCTTTGGCCGCTGTGGGACGCAACCGCTGGCCTGCCCGTCGCGCTGATCCGGGGCGCGAATTCCGACCTTCTGTCACAGGCTTGCACCGATGAGATGCGCCGCCGTCGCCCCGATATGATCTTCGCCTCGGTCCCGGACCGCGCCCATATCCCGTTTCTGGATGAACCCGAATCCCTCGCCGCTCTGCGCGCCTTTGTGACAGCCGTGGAAGGGGCCGCGCCATGACCTCTATCGCCCTCATCGAGGCCGCCGCCGCCCGCCTTGCCGGTCACGCCCGCGTGACGCCCCTCTTGAACGCCCCGCTTCTGGACCGCATCGCCGGACGCCGGGTGTTCGTGAAGGCCGAATGCCTGCAATGGACCGGCAGCTTCAAGTTTCGCGGCGGCTGGTCGGCGGTCTCGGCGCTGCCGCCCGGCACCAAGGGCGTTATGGCCTATTCCTCGGGCAACCATGCGCAAGGGGTGGCCTTGGCCGCCAGTCGCCACGGCTTGCCTTGCGTCATCCTAATGCCCGCTGATGCGCCCGCCGTGAAAATCGCAAACACGCGCGCCTATGGCGCCGAGGTGGTGCTCTATGACCGCGCGACCGAGGATCGCGACGCCATCGGGGCAGCCTTGGCCGAGGCGCGTGGCCTGACACTGGTGAAACCCTTTGACGACCCACAGGTCATCGCGGGCCAAGGCACTGTGGGCCTTGAAATCGCGAGACAAGCCGCCGAGGCCGGGATTGAGGCGGCAACCGTCCTCACCTGTTGCGGCGGCGGCGGGCTGACCGCCGGGATTGCCCTCGCTCTTGAGGCCCGCGCGCCGCAGCTTGTCGTGCACCCCTGCGAACCGGCGGGCTTTGACGACACCGCCCGCTCGCTGGTCTCCGGCAAACGCGAAAGGAACGCCACCACCACCGGCTCCATCTGCGACGCCATCGTTACCCCCAGCCCCGGCGAGATCACCTTTCCCATCCTGCACCGCCTCTGCGGGCCCGGCCTTGTGGTCAGCGATGACGAGGCCTGCCGCGCCGTGGCTTTGGCCTTTCATCACCTGCGGATCGTCTTGGAACCGGGTGGCGCGGTGGCCCTTGCAGCTGCCCTTTTCCGCCAAGACCTGCCCGACACAGTGATCTGTACCGCCTCGGGCGGCAATGTGGATGCGGCCCTCTTTACCGATATCCTCACCCGGTTTGGGGCCTGACCTATGCCGTTGATCTATCTGCAAGATATCCGCCTCAACGCCGTGATCGAAGGCCCTGCCGATGCCCCGCCCCTGCTGTTCTGCCACGCGCTTGGCACCGATCTGACGCTGTGGGACGCCATCATTCCCACCCTTTCCCCCCGCTTTCGCTGCATCCGCTATGACGCGCGCGGGCATGGGCTGTCGGACGTCCCCGCGCCGCCCTACACGATGGGCGCGCTGATCCGCGACGCCGAACGCGTGCTTGACCATTTCGCCGCGCGCGATGCCGTGGTGATCGGCTGTTCGATGGGAGGGCTGGTGGCGCAGGGGCTCGCGACCAAACGGCTCGACCTTGTGCGCGCCATGGTGCTGGCCAACACGGCGGCCAAGATCGGCGGCCCCACCCTGTGGGAGGCCCGGATTGCAGAGGTCGCAGCCCATGGCCTTGCCGCCTATGCCCCCGGAGCGATGGAGCGGATGTTTGGCCGGGGCTGGCAAACCAATCCCGCCATGCCCCGCATCCGCGCCCTGCTTGAGGCGACCAATCCCCAAGGCTGGATCGGATCGGCCCATGCCATCGCGGGGGCGGATTTCTACACCACCACCGCCGCGCTCACCCTGCCCAGCCTCGTGATCGCCGGGGCCAATGACGGCACCACACCGCCCGATCTGGTGCGCGAAACCGCCGAGCTGATCCGCGGCCATGATTGGGCACTGATGCGCGGCGTGGGCCATTTGCCAATGGTGGACAAACCGGCCGAATTCACCGCCCTCTTGGACACATTCCTTGCGCGCATCGGCCATGGCTGAGGTTCTTCTCATCCACGGGTCATGCTTTGGCGCTTGGGCTTGGGAGGCGCTCATCCCCGCGCTGGCCCGCCACGGCCACCACGCCCGCGCCATCGACCTGCCGGGGCGCGGGGGGGCGGCGACCACGCTCGCCGCCCAAGCCCGCGCGATTGCCGATAGCCTGACCGCACCCACCGTTCTGGTCGGCCATTCCGCCGGGGGCTTTGCCATTACCGCCGCCGCCCATCTGTCACCCATGGTTACGGGGCTGATCTTTGTCGCCGCCTATATTCCCGATGGACGCTCACTGGCCGAGTTGCGCCGTGCGGGGCCGTCCCAGCCCATGCGCGGGGCGTTTCAAGTGACGCCGGACCGCACCGCCTATGGCTTTGCCCCCGACCGCTGCAAAGCCTTATTTTTCCACGATTGCCCCGATGTAGAAGGCGCAACTGCCCAACTGTGCCTTGAACCAATCGCCCCCCAAGAAACCCCGCATCCCGCCCCGCCGCCGCATCTGCCCAGCGGCGCCGTGATCTGCACCGATGACCGCGCCATCCCGCCTGCCTATCAGCGCGACATGGCCAAAGGGCGGCCCCGCCATGATCTGCCAACCGGCCATTGCCCCTTTCTGGCCCGACCCACCGCCCTTGCCGCCACGCTGCACGGCATCCTTGAAAGCTGGACATGACCCAAACTACCCCCGCCAACCCCGCCACAAATCCCTTGGCCCTGACCTTCATCCTCTTGACCGTCTGCCTTGATGCCATCGGCATCGGCCTGATCTTCCCGGTGATGCCCGATCTGATGGTTGAGGTCACCGGCCTATCCCTGTCCGAGGCCGCGCTTTGGGGCGGTGCGATCACGGCGTCTTTTGCCATCATGCAGTTTCTGTTTGGACCGGTTGTCGGCAACCTGTCCGACCGTTTTGGCCGCCGTCCGGTGCTGCTTATCTCGATGACCGTCATGGCGCTGGACTATGCGATCATGGGTCTTGCCGCCTCGGTCTGGGTGCTCTTGGTGGCGCGGGCGGTGTCGGGGATTACAGCGGCGACCCATTCCACCGCCAATGCCTTTATCGCCGACATCTCGACACCCGATCAGCGGGCCAAACGCTTTGGCCTGATCGGGGCGGCCTTTGGCGTGGGGTTCGTTCTGGGGCCGATTGCGGGCGGGCTTTTGGCTGGCATCGACAGCCGCGCGCCGTTCTGGGCGGCCGCCGCACTGGCCGGTGCGAATGCCGTGTTCGGCTTCTTTGTGCTGCCCGAAACCCTGGCCCCGCAAAACCGCCGCCCCTTCCGATGGTCGCGCGCAAACCCCCTGTCGTCCTTTGCCGCCATCCGCCGCCTGCCCGCGCTTGGGCCGCTGTTGGTGGTGGCCTTCATCTATGCCCTGACCTTCACGGTTTACCCGGCAGTCTGGAGCTATTACGGCAAGGCCGCTTTCGGCTGGTCGGCGGGATGGATCGGGATTTCGCTGGCGATTTACGGCATATCCTTGGCCTTGGTGCAGTCGCTGCTGGTCGCGCCGTCGATCCGCATGTTTGGCGAAAAGCGCGTGTTCATCATCGGCATGTGCATCGAGGTGGGGGCCTTTATCTTTCTGGGCCTGACCACCTCGGGCCTACTGACCTTGCTGATGACACCCATCACCGCCTTGGGCGGCATCGCGGGCCCCGCCTTGCAATCGCTGCAAAGCCGCCGCGCGCCCGCCGATCAGCAGGGCGAATTGCAGGGCGTGCTGACCAGCCTGAACGCGCTGACCATGATCCTTGGGCCCTTGATGATGACATGGGTTTTCGGGGTATTCACCGCCCCCGGCAGCATTTTCCTGCCCGGCGCGCCCTTCCTTTTCGCCGCCGTGCTGATGGTCGCTGCCGTGATAGTCTTTGTCGCAACCCTGCGCGAGAAAGCGCCGCAATAGCGCAACCTGTCGGCCAAAGGATAGGAGTACCCCATGAAACTGCGTGATCTTGAGATTTTCGTCGTCGCCCCACCCGCGCCGGGCTGGGGTGGGCGCTATTGGATCTTTACCAAGGTCACCACCGACAATGGCATCGTCGGCTATGGCGAATGCTATGCCTCGACCGTCGGGCCAAAGGCCATGCGCGCGGTGATCGAAGATGTGTTCGAACGCCACATGATGGGCGAAAGCCCTGAAAACATTGAACTGATGTATCGCCGCGTCTATTCGTCGGGCTTTACCCAGCGCCCCGATCCCACCGTCATGGGCGCCTTTGCGGGCCTTGAAATCGCCTGCTGGGACATCTTGGGCAAGGCGCGCAACCGTCCGGTCTGGGCGCTCTTGGGCGGCAAGATCAACCAGAAAATCCGCAGCTATACCTACCTTTACCCCCAGCCGGGTGAGGATGCGTCAGAGTTCTGGGTCAACGCCGACATGACGGCAGAGGCCGCCGCGCGCTATGTGGACATGGGCTTTACGGCGGTCAAGTTTGACCCCGCCGGCCCCTATACCATCCGCGGCGGGCATGAACCGGCGATGTCCGACATCACCCGCTCGGTCGAGTTCTGCCGCAAAATCCGCGAGGCGGTGGGCGACCGCGCCGACCTTCTTTTTGGTACCCACGGCCAGTTCACCACCCCCGGCGCCATCCGCATGGGCCGCGAGTTGGAGCCTTACAATCCCCTGTGGTACGAAGAGCCGATCCCGCCAGACAACCTGCTGGAATTCGCCGAGGTCGCGCGGCAGGTGCGTATCCCCTTGGCCACGGGCGAGCGTCTGACCACCAAGGCCGAGTTTGGCACCCTTCTTCGTGCCGGCGGCGTGAAAATCCTGCAACCCGCCTTGGGCCGTCTGGGCGGCATCATGGAGGCGAAGAAGGTCGCCGCCATCGCCGAGATTTTCAACGCCGAAATGGCCCCGCACCTCTATGCAGGCCCCGTGGAATGGGCGGCCAACGTGCATTTTGCCGCCTCCATCCCGAACCTCTTGATCGCTGAGACGATCGAGACGGGCGGGGAATTCCACCTCAAGCTCATCAAAAATTCGATCAAGTGGGAAGACGGCTATATCATCCCGCCAGAAGGCCCCGGTCTGGGCATCGAGTTCGACGAAGACCTCGCCCGCGCCCATGCCTTCACCGGCACCGGGCTGCATTTGCAGATGCAAGAAGCCCCCTGCGACTATCGCCACGGCAACCGCTTTGAAGGCGGCGCACCGGCGGCCAATCCGACTAAGTAAGTCTTGGCCTAGCCCCCACCCCCATCCCCTCCCCACGAGGGGGAGGGGGGCCGACAGCTCGACCGACGATCCGATCTGGCAGGCCGAAGAACAAGCCCTGTGACACCTCGCACCTCCCCTCCCCCTCGTGGGGAGGGGCTGGGGGTGGGGGGCCGCTTAGATCAACCCCAAACCCCCATCAGCACATTCCGCGTCACCTGCTCCACAGGCCGCTCGCGCGCGATCAAGCCCGCCACCCACTCGCAAGACGCGGCGTTGAACACCGCCCCCCGGCCCCGCTGATAGACCGCCATGCAGCCATTGCCCCGGCTCGCGATTCCCAGCGTTTCGGCGTCGATCCGGCCATAGACCTTCTGCGCCACCTCTTCGGCATCCAGCGTGCCAATGAAAGGGTCAGAATCCTGCGGCCCGGTCGAATGGGCCAGCGTGGTTGCGGGCGACAGGCCCACAATCGTCAACGCGCCCTGCAGCCCCGTGCCTGTCGCGGCAAAGGGCAGCCCATGGGTCATGGTGTAGTCGATCCCGTCCACCTCATAGCCAAAGATCTTGGAGGCCGCCCCCAAGACATCGCCATAGCCAAGCCCGCTGCCCGCCATCACCCAATGATCGGGCCGATACACCGCAAACCCGCCCGACCCATGCGCGGCACAGCGGCTCCACCCGGCGTAAACGCCCATGCTGCCCGTCAGTCCCATCGTCGCCACGGCAGGGCGGCCGACCTGCGGATGGTCCCAATAGCTTGTCATCCGATTGCTGTCGGCCATCGGGTCGGCCACCTCGGCGGTGGATTTGAAACAAGTCTGAGTCAGCAGGTCCTCTGACAGCCGGGTCTGCCAAAAGAAATTCCCACCAAACCGTGCCAATTGCCCGCCCGCGTCCAGCCACCCATCCAGCGTGTCACGCATCTCCCAAGACCAGTATTCGTCATGGCCGACGATCAGCGCGCGGGAATAGCCCGCAAGCGCCTGCGGATCACGGTGCAAATCGTGCTGGGTGAGGTAGTCGAGCGCAATCCCCTGCGCCTCGCACCACAGAGCAAAGGGCCGCTCAAATGCCGCCCAGCCGGATGAGGCGTATTTCTTCGAAATCCCCTTGGCCCGGGCGTAATCCATGTGCGGATAGCGGGGCTTGGACAACAAGGGAGAGGCGTGCGGGATGCGCGGCGCATCGGCAGGCCACGCCACAAAGCCCGTGGCCCAAGGCCGCAACAGGCTGACATGCGGCGCGAAATCCCCGCCCTCAGGCCCCGTCAGCCCCTGATAATGGTTCGACCCGCCCCAATCGTTGTAGGCGCACCACGTGCCCGTCGCCAAAACCATGGCGATCTTCGCCACAGGCTTCGCCGCCCGCAGCACAAACATATGCTGCGATTGGTGGCCGGGAATGGTCAGGGTCACGGTGTAGACCCCGCTTTTCCAATCCTCCGGGATCACCATCTCAAAGGCCAAGGGCCAGTCGCAGCCCGTGACCGAACTCGCGGCAGGCGTTTCGGCAAAGCTTGTGGCAATCACCGTCTCCAAGACCGTTTCCGCCACCACCCCATCGCGGGCAATCACCAGCCGCGCCTGCGCCGCGCTGGACATGGCATGCAGGGTCAGCCGCTCACCGGGGGCATAGGACAGCCCACCCGTATAGCCCCAGACCTGCGCGCGGGTGGGGTCATTCGAGGCCACCTCGTAGTAATGCCCCGTGACCGGATCCCCGTCATCATAGGGGCCAGCGGTGAAAAAGCCTTTCAGCGCCATCACCGCCCCCCCATCCGCACGGAGACATCCAACATGCGGTTGGAAAAGCCCCATTCATTGTCATACCAGCCAAAGACCCGCAGCATCCCGCCCTTGGTCACCCGCGTTTCAGGCAGCGCCATGATGATGCTTTCGGGCCGCGCCCGCAGGTCCGACGACACCAAGGCCTTGGTCGTCGCGCCAATCACGCCCCCCGCCGCCGCCAGCACCGCGTTCACCGCCTCAACCGTCGCGGGCCGTTCGGTCATCACCGCCAGATCCACCGCCGAAACGCTCGCCGTCGGCACCCGCACGGCTGACCCTTCAATCCGCCCGGCAATCTGCGGCAGCACAGTATCCAACAACCGCTGCGCGCTGGTGGTGGTGGGCACCATCGACAGGGCTGCCGCGCGCGAGCGTGAGAAGTCCGCCGCTGGCGCATCCACCGTGGGCTGGCTGCCGGTATAGCAGTGAATGGTGGTCATCGACCCGGTCACAATACCCCACTCTTCATGGATCAGCCGCGCCAAAGGGGCCAGCGCATTGGTGGTGCAAGAGGCATTCGACACGATCGGCTGGTCGTTCAAGGCCGCCTCATTGGCCCCCAGCACCACCGTCACATCCGCCGCGTTTGAGGGGCCCGACACCAACACCCGCCGCGCCCCGGCCTGCAAGCCGCGCGCGGCCACCTCCCGGCTGTCCGCCCGCCCTGTGCATTCCATCACCACATCAACACCGCCCAGATCCAACGTCGAGAGATCCGGCGTGCGGTGCAAAGGGATGGCGCGCCCATTCACCACCAAGGCCCCGCCCTCCAAGGCCACGGTCCCATGCCACGGGCCAAAGACGCTGTCGAATTCAAAGAGATAGGCGCACATCTCGGGCGCTGCGATGTCATTGATCCCGACCACCTGCACGCCCGGTGCCGCCCCAAGCGCCCAGGCCCGCAGGACCGAGCGGCCGATCCGTCCAAAGCCGTTGATAAACACATTCATCGCGGTTCTCCCAGACTTGCAGGCAGATCACCACGCGCAAGGCGGGCTTGCAACCATGGTCCAAAGATTTGGCCAAACTGGACGTATCCCCGCCCACCACCCGCGCCTCCGGATCGCCCACAGGCGGTATGCGGACAATTCAGTCATGGACGCCAAGGCCCCCACGCGGTAATTCCCGGTCATGCCGCGCTATGCCCTGAAAATCGAATACCACGGTGGCCCCTTCGCGGGCTGGCAGCGCCAGTCGCAAGGGCTGGCCTCGGTGCAAGGCGCGGTGGAGGCGGCCTTGGCCAAGCTGGAGCCGCGCGCCCACACCATCGCCGCTGCAGGCCGCACCGATGCGGGCGTGCATGCCACGGGTCAGGTCGCCACGCTGGATATGGAGCGCGATTGGGACCCCTTTCGCCTGATGGAGGCCTTGAACCACCATCTGCGCCCGGCCCCTGTGGCCATTCTGGCCGCCGTCCGGGTGGCGGATGACTTTCATGCCCGGTTTTCGGCCCTTGAACGGCGCTATCTCTTCCGCCTGATCCAGCGCCGCGCGCCTTTGACGCATGACGCGCACCTCGCTTGGCGGGTGCAGAACAGCCTTGATCTTGACGCGATGCGCGCGGGAGCGGCGCATCTGATCGGCCTGCACGACTTCACCACCTTCCGCTCGACGCTTTGCCAATCGAAAAGCCCGGTGAAAACGCTGGACGAGATTGCCATCACCGAAGCGCCCTATGCGGGCGGGCGGGAAATCCGCTTCACGCTCCGCGCCCGCAGTTTCCTGCACAATCAGGTGCGCTCCATCGTCGGCACGCTGGAGCGGGTCGGCGCGGGAAGCTGGCAGCCTGAGGACGTCAAGGCCGCCCTTGATGCAAAAGACCGGGCCGCCTGTGGCCCGGTCTGTCCGCCCGATGGGCTCTATCTGACAGGGGTTGGCTACCCGGTCGATCCGTTTGGCTGAGAACGGGTAGCCCCCCACGGTGGGGGGCTTAGATCAGCCCTCGCGCTTTTCCACTTTCAGGATGCGCCCCATCACGATGGCAATCGCCGCCGCCCCGAACGAGAACACCGCCCCCATCTTGGCCGCCTCTTGTGCCGCCCCTGCCGGGAAGGCCACGGTGGTGACGAACAAGGCCACGGTAAAGCCAATGGCCGCGACACAGCCCAAGACCCACAGATCGCGCATCTTCATGCCCGATGGCAGACCAAAGCCCAAGCGAACCGCCAGCATCCCCATCAGGAAAATGCCCACCGGCTTGCCAATGATCAGCCCGCCCAGAACCATCCAGGTCGGCTCGCCAAAGGCCGAAAACACCACGCCCGCGTTCAGAAGGCCAAAGAAGAACAGCATCACCTCGACAAAGTATTTCAGGCGATGCTCGATCCAGTTCAGAAGGTCGGTCAGATGAGCCTCGGCCTCGGCAAAGATGCCGTAAGGGCGGTCCGCATGCGGGATGGTCGGCACGATGGGCAACAGGCCCAAGGCCGGGTGAATGCCCGAATTGTGGAACCCATACCACGAGATCGCGCCTGCAATCGCATAGGGCCAGAAGCTGGCCTTCTGCCGCATCCAGGTGGAGTTCGGACGGGCCTGATTGCCGCGATCCATGTAGCGCGGCAGCCAGTTGGCCAGCACATAGACCGCAACCGCCGCCGCCAGCGACATCAACAGCCAAGCAGGTTGCAGATCACCCGTGGGATAGAAGATCGCCAGAATGATCATGCCGCCCGCATCATCGGCAATCGCCAACAACAAAAGGAACGGAATCGCCGGATGCCCCGCGCCAAAGACGATGCGACCCACCAGATATGAGAACGCAATATCGGTGGCCGTCGGGATGGCCCAGCCTTGGGCATATTGATCCATCACCCCAAGCATGGCGCCGATCAACAAAAACACCGCCGCCGGGCCAATCATGCCGCCCGCGGTGGCGATCAAGGGCGTGATCGCCTTTTTACCGCGCAACTCGCCGTCTTTTAGAACGATGCCTTCCCAGACTTCCTTGGCGGCAATGGCGAAAAAGAACGCCATGCAGACATCGTTGACCAGGAAATGCAGCGTCAGCGTGCGATGCACCTCGCCGCCCACCTCATGGGCGTGCCCGATGGGCGCATGTTCCCACAGCACGAAATGCACCAGATGCTGGTAGCTTTCGTTATAGGTGTTCGCCCAGATCAGCGCCAAAACCGCGCCCGTCAACAACAACAACGAATATGTCGATATGACATTCCAGACCTTATACATCCCTCGTCCCATCGTTTTGTTTTGGTGATTTTTCAAAGTGAAATCACTGATTTCTTGCAAGTGTCAAGCCAGCGGGGAAAGGCCCCGCATCGTCCTTCAGTTCAGGTCTTTCAAAAGCCGCCCATGTTTGCGCACCTCGGTGAGAACATCGCCAAAAAGGGTAAGCCCCCTGCCTTGTAGCATAGGCATCAGTTTGAGGAAGGCATCTGCTGTCGCCACGGTGTCGCCAATAGCGGTGTGGCGGTCTGCCTCGGGGATGGTGATGCCCAAACGGTGCGTCAGCGCATCCAGGCTGTGGGTCTCGTGCTGGCCATAGATCACCGCCGACAACAGCACCGTATCCAACACCGGATGGTCAAACGCCAGCCCCAGATCGGCCTCGCGCCGGCGCAGGAACTGCATATCAAAGGGCGCGTTATGGGCGATCAGCACCGCACCTTCGGCAAATTTGTGGAACCGGCGCAGCACCTCGCCCACCTCCGGCGCATCGACCACCATCGCCTCGGTGATGCCATGCACTTCGGTCGATGACAGCGGGATCGACCGGCGCGGATTGACGAGCGTGTCGAACACCTCGCCCTCGACCCGCCGACCATTGACGATGCGCACAGCGGCGATCTGCACGATCTCATCGCCCTGCTGCGGCAAAAGCCCGGTGGTTTCGGTGTCAAACACCACATAGGTCAGCGCATCCAGCGCGGTTTCGGCCACTTTGTCAGTGCGGGCGCGCGACAACAGATCGAAATCATAAACCACAGACCGGATCACCGGCTTTGGCCGCGCGGTGGCGCGGCGCGCCTGCCGGATGGGCAGGCACAAAGACTGCCGCCCCCCCGCCATAGGTTCCGGCCACAGCTCGGTCGCATGGCTCGCCAGCACTGACCGGCAGGGGATATCCGGCACCAGCCGGTCCAAGGGTTCCTCAAGCCAGCGATCCAGCGCACCGATGCTGACCGGCCCCCCGCTCCAAGAAAGCCGGATCATCGCGCCGCTGTCTTCTTCCTCGATCCGCACTGACAGATCATCGGCCCCAATGTCCTGCCGCAGATGCAGCGCCATGCCGTCCAAAAGCGAGATAATCTCGAACCCATTGGCGCGCAGCAAAATGTCGGCGGCCTCGGTGGCCAGCGCAACGCCCTCGGCCTCCAGCCGCGCCTTCAACCCATCGGCCAGATCCGAGGCGCGGGCCTGCGTCAGCCCGCCGCCCTCGATCCGGCCCTCATCATGGCGCCGGGCAAGCTCGGTAACCGCCTGCGACAGCGCGCCAACCTCTTGGCGCAGGGCGCTGTCCATGGCGGCAGGCAGCGGCTCACCGGCAGGGGCCACCTCCATCAAGGTGGACAGGTTCGCCGCCGGGCGGCGCACACGGTCAAACACCTCAGCCAACAAGGCCTCGCGCCGGGCATGGGCCGACAGATCGGCCGTCACATCGCGCAGCGTCAACACATAACCCGGTGCCGCACCCTGCCCGCCCGGCGTCAAGCGCATCCGCGCGGCCAGCGCACGCGCGCCCGTGGTGGTGGTGCACAACAGATCGGTCGCCGCATCGGCATCGCCGGTGGCAATCAGCCGGTCATGGGCATGGCGAATGGGGCCTTCGCGCAGATAATCAAACAACCGCCGATCTAAGCCCGGGGCGGCCCCGGCGGCCATCAGATCGACAGCCTGAGAGTTGTAGAACGCCAGCGTATGGTCGCCCGACACCAGTAAGACCCCCACCGGGACATCCGACAAAAGCGTCTCAAGCCGCGTCTTTTCTTGCGAAAGCCGCTGGGTCTCGCGCATCACCGCCTCGGCCAGCGCCGACCGCGTCTCGGCAAAGCGGCGCGCGGCGGCCGTGGCCGCCGGGGCAAGATCGCCCAGATAGCGCGCCATAGCCACATCCATTTCCGAGGTCACATCCGAATGCGCCCGTGCGCGCAGCGCACCCGACAAGATGTCAATCGGCTTGGCGACATGGGTGTCGAACAAAAACCAGACCCAAGCCACCAACAGGAGCGCCACAAACCCCGCCACCACCCCGGCCTGCACAAAGCCCGGCAACACCTCGGGCGCGCCAAGACGCCGATAGCCAAGCGCCAGCCCCATGCACATGGCGAGCACCACGCCAAGGCCAAGGGCGGCGAAGAACAGAAAAACCCTGACGCGCAGCGAAAGCCGGGCAAGCATCTTACGCCCCCGCGTCCAGAAGCCTGCGCACTTCCTCCCGCAACTCTTTCAACTCGAACGGTTTGGTGATGAACCCATCGGCACCAATCGCCAGACCCTTGCGCCGCTCAATCGACGATCCGCGCGCGGTCATCATCAAGATCTTCACGTCGGCCAGATTGGGGTCCAGCCGCACACCTTGACAGATTTCATAGCCCGACGCGCCGGGCAGCATCACATCCAAAAGCACCAGATCAGGATGCGTAGCGCGAATACGTGGCAGCGCCTCGGCCCCATCGGCGACGCGCGAATGGTCATAGCCTTCGCGGGTCATCAGAAAGTCCAACGCCAAGGCGATGTTGTCCTCGTCTTCCACGACAAGGACACGGTGTCTGCGTTTGGTATCGGCCATGGTAGCCCTCCCGCTTAACCCTTGAGGCAAGCCGCCTCGTGCAATTCATCTCCAGCCTCTGTGGTGACCCAAGCCGCCCCGGTCACCACACCGGCCTCATCAATCTGCATCCCCTCGACAATCGGCGTCTGGCGGTTCTCGGCACAGTCGAACACGATCAACGCGCTTTGCGGGTTCTTCCAGCGCGCAAAGCCAAAGACCGGCGCGGTCACCAAGCTGTCCACCTGCGGATGGCGGGCCAGCTTGTTGGTGTCGAGCGCGCTAAAGCTGGTGGTGATCGGCGCCAGATAGGTCCAAGGCCGCATCGGGTTGCTGGTGGCCTCGGCATGGACCACCACAAAGCCGGGCGGCAATGCGGCGCTGACGCGGTTGAACCAGTCATATTCCAGCCAGACCGTTGTCCCAATCAGGCCCACCCCGGCGCTGACCGAGATCAGCCATTTCGGCGCCGACGGCACCCAACGCCGAAATGCCCAAGCCATCAGGCCGAACACCGCCGCGACAAGTAAGGATCCGATCAGTTCAAGTGCCATGGTTTCGTCAGTCCCTAACTTCTTGCGCCACGGGCGGACCCGATGGCGGATTGCATGGTGCGCACGACGACAAAGGCGTCGCGCAGGTGGCTGCGTTCGAAATCCGACAGATCCGAAGGCGCTATGAAATTGTCCGGCTTATGCCCCGCCTTGACCCGGCGCAGTTGATGCTGAAGCCGGGTTTCGGCGATCAGATCATACGCCTCCAGCAAGTCGCGCGCGCCCGAGGATGAGATCACCCCTGCCTCCGCCGCCGCCTCCAGCCGCGCCCGGGTGTTCACCACCGGCAACTGGCCGATCAGCGCGTAAACCCGCCCCAGATCGGTCACCGGCACCACGCCATTGTGCTTGAGATCAATGGTGTTCTTGTGCTCACCCGACCGGATAGTGGCAAAGCCGCGCAAGAGGCCCAAAGGCGGGGTGTGCTTTAGGCTGTTGCCAATCATATGGGCCACGAAGATCGAGTTTTTCGCAGCCATCTCCAGCGTGTCAGCCTGCAGATCGGTGAACAGGCTCGCCTTGCCGCCGATGGGGCGCAGGTCGAACATCACGCTCGCCAGCATTTGCGCCGTCGGATCGGGCGTATTGATCCATTTGTCGAAATACCCCCGCCAGACCAACTGGCGCTGGCACCATTGCGGATTGGTCGCCATCATGTCGCCGGGGCAATAGACATAGCCGCAGGCATGCAACCCGTCCGACACCAGCCGCGCCAGTTCGGCGAAATAGGCCATATCGGCATCGGTCGCGGTATCATCAATGATCAGGCAATTGTCCTGATCCGACACGCCCGTCTGTTCCTGCCGTCCTTGACTGCCGCAGGCGGCCCACAGGTAAGGCACCGGCGCGGGGCCAAGCTTGGCTTCAGCAAAGGACAACAGCCGCCGGGTGACCGTATCGGCCACATCGGTGATCAGCCGGGTGACCACATCATGGGCATGATTGCCGCCGACCAGTTGCACCAACAGCCGCGGAATGCGCGCCGTGGCGGCGGCCAACTCTTCAACCGTCTGGGCGGTGGCCGCATCGCGCACCAAAAGCGCCGAGGACACCGCCTGAAACCGCGTCAGGTCGGTCTGGGTGATCATCCCAACGAGCTTGCCGCCCTCCACCACCGGCAAATGGCCGATGCGGTGCTCCAGCATGGTGTGCAAAATGTCCGACCCCAGACTGTCCGGCGTCAGCACCAAAGGATCATGCGCCATGACGGCGCTGACGGGGCTTGCCGGATCAATCCCTTCGGCCAGAACCTTGTTGGTGAAATCACGGGCCGTGACGATGCCCTGCAACTGGCCATCGGTGGCCACGGCAAGGCAGGAGATATGGGCGTCGCGCATGATCTGGGCCGCGGCGCGGATCGTAGTCTCCGGCGTCACCGCCACGGGCGGGCGCGAAATCAGATCACCCACCTTGCGGGTCGAGATATCGGCCTCGCGGGTTTCTTGGCTGCGACCGCGGTGAAAGAACCGCTCAAAGGCCGGATAGCTGGCGATCAGGCGGCGAAACTCCACCCCCGGCAGCATCAAGACGGTGCTGGCATCGGTGGTGCGCGCGGTGGTCACCGCGACCCCATCACGCATCAACCCGCGTTCGCCCAAGGCATTGCGCGGCCCAAGGATTGAGACGAGAACCCCCGAAGGGTCCATCACCTCAACCGCGCCTTGCATCACAAGGAACAGACCTTCCATCGGATCGCCTGCGGTGTAGATCACCTGTTCGGCGGCCAAATCTCTGCGGCGGAAGGAAGTGGCGACTCGCACCAACTCGTCCTGCGGCAGACTGTCGTAGGGGTGGACCGTTTCTAGGAAGCCGATGATAGAGGTGGCGTCGTCACTCATCGTTGGGGTCCTTGCGGAGGTGCGCCCCCGGGGAGAAGTCCCCGGAGGCGCGAGAGGCTTAGTGCGCCTGAGCCTTGCCGGCGCCCTTGGGCACACGGATCGACTGGATCAGGTCCTGCACGTCCTGCGGCGGAGCTTTGGTCATCGACGACACGATATAGGCCGTGGCGAAGTTCAGAAGGGCGCCGATCGGACCGAACGCTGCCGGCGAGATGCCGAACCAGTGGGCATCAGGCGTGTTCGGAAGCCAGTTGGTGCCTGGTACAAAGAACCAGCCCAGGTACATGAAGATGTAGACCGAGGTCGCAACCAGACCGACCAACATCCCTGCAATCGCCCCTTCTTTGGTGACGAAGGTCGAGAAGATCCCCATCATCAGAACCGGGAAGATCGTCGCAGCGGCCAGACCGAAAGCCAAGGCCACCACCTGCGCGGCAAAGCCGGGCGGGTCAAGACCAAGCCAGGTCGCGAGCACAATGGCGAAAGCCATCGAGATACGCGCGGCCAGAAGTTCGCCCTTTTCGCTGATATTCGGGTTCAAGGCACCCTTGATCAGGTCGTGGCTGATGGCGGAAGAGATCGCCAACAGAAGACCCGCAGCGGTCGACAAAGCAGCAGCCAAAGCACCGGCAGCCACCAAAGCCACAACCCAACCGGGCAGAGCAGCGATTTCAGGGTTCGCAAGAACCATGATGTCGTTGTTCACGGTGGTCAGTTCGTTACCAACCAGACCCTGTTCGGCCAGCGACTTGCCGCCAATGCCGTTGGCCGGATCGGCCAAAGCAGCGTCAACTGCAGCCTGAGCCTCGACAATCGCGGCTTCCAGCGGTGCCTTGTCAGCATCGGCGGCAGCATCGGCCAAGGCCTTGTTCGCAGCCGCCAGTGCCTTGTTGGCATCAGCAACCGGCTTCTTCTCGTTGAAGTACTGGATCAGGCCATCGCCGTTCTTGTCGGCAAATGCCAGAAGGCCAGTCTTTTCCCAGTTCCGGATCCAAGCCAGATCCGGGTTGCTGTCGATCTCAGCGATCGAAAGCGCGGGCTTCGAGAAGGTTTCGCCTGCAATGGCGCCCGGCCAGAAGCTGGTGGTGATGTTCAGACGCGCCATCGAACCCACGGCCGGAGCCACGGTGTACAGCAGTGCGATGAACACCAGAGCCCAACCAGCCGACGAACGCGCGTCAGCCACTTTCGGCACGGTGAAGAAGCGGATGATGACGTGCGGCAAACCAGCCGTACCGATCATAAGCGACATGGTGATGAGGAACATGTTGAACATGTTCGTCGTGTCAGCCGAGTAAGCGGTAAAGCCCAGATCCGTCACAACCTGGTCAAGCTTGTCCAGGAAGTAGACATCGCCACCGGTCGGCGCATAGCCCCCGATGAAGCCCAGCTGCGGCAGGAAATGCCCGGTCAGGTTCAGCGAGATAAAGATTGCCGGAATGGTGTAGGCGATGATCAGCACGATGTACTGCGCCACCTGCGTGTAGGTGATGCCCTTCATACCGCCGAACACGGCATAGGCGAACACGACAGCCGAACCGATCAACAGACCGGTCGTGGTCGACACTTCCAAGAAGCGTGCAAAGGTCACGCCCACGCCCACCATCTGCCCGATAACATAGGTGATCGAGATGACGAGAAGGCAAACCACGGCAACCATACGGGCCGAGGTCGAGTAGAAGCGGTCGCCCACGAATTCCGGCACAGTGAACTTGCCGAACTTGCGCAGATAAGGGGCAAGCAGCAGCGCAAGCAGCACATAGCCGCCGGTCCAGCCCATCAGGAAGACCGAGTTGTTATAGCCCCCGAAGGCGATCAGACCCGCCATCGAGATAAAGGACGCTGCCGACATCCAGTCAGCTGCAGTCGCCATGCCGTTGACCACAGGGCCAACGCCCTGGCCTGCGGCATAGAATTCAGCCGTCGATCCGGCGCGAGCCCAGAACGCGATACCGAAGTAAAGCGCGAAGGACGCACCGACGACGAGAAGGTTGAGTGTAAACTGATCCATCAGTCCCGGTTCCCTTTATTCTTCCACGCCGTGGGCGCGGTCGATCCCGTTCATCACCTTCGCGTAGACGAAGATGAGGATTAGGAACACATAGATTGATCCGTTCTGAGCGAACCAGAACCCGATATCGGCGCCGCCGACGTGGATTCCGGACAGCGCAGGACGAAGCAGGATGCCCAGCCCGAACGAGCATGCGAACCAGATCACCATCGAAACAACGATGACCCGAATATTCGCTGCCCAGTAAGCGCCGGCAGATGACTTGTCCGCCATGAGTGTCTCTCCCTGGTTGGTTTCTTACCTGCACTGCAGCCCCGGGGGATCCGGGGCAACAGGCCTTTTCTTAAGCCGCCACTTGCCCGACAATGGACCCAAGCGCCCTGCGAATATCGGCGATGGGACCCATCGCATCGATCTTCTGCAAGACGCCCTTGCCCGCGTAATAGGCAATCAGCGGAGCCGTCTGCGCGTGATAGGCTTTCAGCCGCTCACGCACAGTTTCGGCATTGTCGTCGGCCCGACGCTTCATGTCGGTGCCGCCGCATTTGTCACAAACCCCCGCTTTCGCGGGCAGTTTGAATTGGTCATGATAGCCTTCGCCGCATTTGGCGCAGGTGTAGCGGCCCGAGACGCGGCCCACCATGGCCTCGTCATCGACCTCAAGGCTGATCGCGGCAGTGACGCGCTGGCTACTGCCGGCCAACAGCCCGTCAAGCGCGGCCGCCTGCCCGTCGGTGCGGGGAAAGCCGTCCAGGATGATGCCCTTGGCCACATCAGGCTGGCCCATGCGGTCGCGCAGGATGGCCAGCACGATGTCATCGCTGACAAGCTGACCCGCCTCCATCACCGCCTTCGCCCGCTTGCCCGCGTCCGACCCTGCAGCCACAGCCGCGCGCAGCATGTCGCCGGTCGACAGCTGCACAAGGCCATAGTCCTCTTCCAGCATGCGCGCCTGCGTGCCTTTGCCGGCCCCAGGGGGGCCAAGCAGGATCAGGACGGGTGCGTTGTTGGCCATGCGCGGCTCAGCTCCGGTTCATGCGGTTGGCGATCAGATCGTCCACCACCGAAGGATCGGCCAGCGTCGAGGTGTCACCCAAGCTGCCGTAATCATTCTCGGCGATCTTGCGCAAGATGCGGCGCATGATTTTGCCCGACCGGGTTTTCGGCAGGCCGGGGGCCCACTGAATAAGGTCCGGCTTGGCAATCGGGCCAATCTCGGTCCGTACCCAAGCTTCCAGCTCTTTGCGCAGCGCCTCGGACGGCTCTTCGCCGTTCATCAAGGTGACATAGGCATAGATGCCCTGGCCCTTGATGTCATGCGGATAGCTCACAACGGCGCTTTCCGCGACCTTGGGATGCGCGACCAGTGCGGATTCGACTTCAGCCGTGCCCATGCGGTGACCCGAGACGTTGATCACGTCATCAACGCGCCCGGTGATCCAGTAATAGCCATCCGCATCGCGGCGGCAGCCGTCCCCGGTGAAGTAATAGCCCTTATACTGGCTGAAATAGGCCTCTTCGAACCGCGCATGATCGCCCCAAAGCGTGCGCATCTGGCCCGGCCAGCTGTCGGCGATGCACAGAACGCCATCGGTCTCGGTCGCGTCCTGCACCGCAGCGGTCGCAGGATCCAGAACCACCGGCACAACGCCAAAGAAGGGCTTGGTGGCCGAACCGGGCTTTTGCGGGATGGCACCCGGCAAGGGGGTGATCAGATGGCCACCGGTTTCGGTCTGCCAGAAGGTGTCGACGATCGGGCATTTCCCTTTGCCGACATGGGTGTTGTACCAGTTCCACGCCTCCGGGTTGATCGGCTCACCGACCGAACCCAAAAGCTTCAGGCTGGACAGGTCGTGCTTGTTCACCCACTCCGGCCCCATGCCCATCAGGCTGCGGATCGCGGTCGGCGCGGTGTAGAACTGGTTGACCTTGTGCTTGGCGCAAACTTCCCAGAAGCGGCCCGCATCCGGATAGGTCGGCACGCCTTCAAACATGATCGTGGTCGCGCCATTCGCAAGCGGGCCATAGATGATATAGCTGTGCCCAGTGACCCAACCCACATCGGCGGTGCACCAAAACACATCGCCCTCTTGGTAATCAAAGGTCATCTGATGCGTCATCGACGCATAAACCAGATAGCCGCCCGAGGTGTGAACAACCCCCTTCGGCTTGCCGGTCGACCCCGAGGTGTACAGGATGAACAGCGGATCTTCCGCGCCCACCTCCACATAGGGGCAATAGGGCTTGGCCACGGCCATCTCAGCCTTGGCATCGATATCGCGGCCATCGACCCACGAGGTCTGGTCGCCGGTGTGCTTGACCACAAGGCACTTCACCCGGTCATCGCAGTTCATCAGCGCCTGATCGGTGTTGGCCTTCAGCGCGGTTTTCTTGCCGCCACGCGGGGCGAAATCGGCCGTGATCACCAGCTTGGCTTCCGAGTCATTGATCCGGTTTGCCAAAGCGTCGGGCGAAAAGCCCGCGAACACGATCGAATGAATGGCCCCGATCCGGGCACAGGCCAGCATCGCATAGGCGGCCTCAGGGATCATCGGCAGATAGATCACCACGCGGTCGCCGCGCTCTACGCCATGCGCCTTCAGCACATTGGCCATGCGGCAGGTGTTTTCCAAAAGCTGGGCATAGGTGATGTGCAGGGCGGGCGTCGCCGGGCTGTCCGGCTCCCAGATGATCGCGGTCTGGTTGGCGCGCGATACCATGTGACGGTCAATGCAATTGGCCGACACGTTCAGCGTGCCATCTTCATACCACTTGATCGACACCTTACCGATGTCAAAGCAGGTGTCCTTGACCTTGGTGTAATCCTTGATCCAATCGATGCGCTTGCCTTGCTCGGCCCAGAATGCCGAAGGATCCGCGACCGAGGCCGCATACATCGTGGCGTAGCTCTCGGCGGTCACATGTGCCTTTGCGATGAACTCTTTCGACGCCGAATACACACCCGTTGCCTGACCGATTTCTGCCATTGGATCCTCCTCCAGTTTGAACAGCATGACCTTGCCATCCACACGGTCCGCGCCAAGAACGCGGAACTCCCCCGTAAATGCGATCATAACGGAAGTGTAAAAGAAGTGCTAACTCTAATTGCAATATGGCTTTTCCTGTAAATTTGTTGACAGACCTCACAGTCAATCTTGTAAATGTGACGAAAAGTGATTGAGAAATGACACAGTTGACCGCGCCATGATCGGCGGAAAGCGGCGCAAGGTCATTTTGTCGCAGGGGGCCATCTTGAAAACCGGCCTTGCAATGATAGCGCAAGCACCTGCGCGCCCTTGGCGGCAAGGCCTCCTTGCGCAACGATCTTGCGTGCAAACGATTCGACTCAAAGGGTCTGCCCAGCGCCCAGCGCCGCCGGAACCGCATCCAGATCAGGCACGAACAATACCTGTTCGCCCCGCACCCCGGCCTGATGCAAAACCCGCCGCACTTCGGCGCTGGCACCGGAAATCACCAGCCGCCCCTCTTTGCGCGCCATCTTGCGCGCCAAAAGCGCAAAGGAATAGGCGCCCGAGCTGTCAATCAGCGGCACGGCGGCAAAATCCACCACCAAGGCCCGCGGCCGTTCGGACACCTGATCCAAGACCGACCCCAGCCGCGCCGCCGCGCCAAAGAACCACGGGCCATTCAGGTGATAGACCACCACATCCGTGTCACCATCCCGGTCCAAGTCGATCTCGGGCAAAGGCAGGCGGCTTTCCGCAATCGTCGTACCCGCCGACATGCGGTTGATGAACACGAGCCCCGCCAGCGCAAAGCCCACCACGATGCCCTCGGTCAGATCGCGGAACACCACCAGCCCGAATGTCGCCAGCAAGACCACCGCATCCGCCCGCGAATGGCGCGCCAGATGCCACAGCTCCTCCTTCTCGGCCATGTTCCACGCCACCACAGCCAGAACCCCGGCCAAAGCGGCCAGCGGGATGAACCCCGCCAAGGGGGCCGCCACCAGCATGAAGGCCAGCACAAACAGCGCATGCAGCATCCCCGACACCGGCCCGCGCGACCCGGCCCGCACGTTCGTGGCCGTGCGCGCAATGGTGCCGGTCACACAAAACCCGCCGAACAAGGGTGTCACCACATTGGCCACCCCTTGCGCCATCAGTTCCGCATTGGGCCGATGCCGCAGCCCCGACATCCCATCGGCCACCACCGCCGACAACAGGCTTTCAATCGCGCCCAAAAGCGTGAACGACAGCGCCCAAGGCAGCGCGGCCTGCACCGCCTCCAGCCCGAAATCGGGCAAGGCCGGTGCCGGGGGGCTGCGCGGCAAATCGCCAAAGCGGCTGTAAATCGTCTCCACCGGCAGACCCATCACCGCCACCACGACCGAGGCCAAAGCCACCGCAATGAGCAGGTTCGGCGCCCGTGGCGCCCAGCGCTTCACCCCCACGATCAGCGCAATCGTCCCCGCCGCCACCAGCAGCGCCGCCGGGTTCAAACTGCCCCGCGCGGCCCAAAGCACCTCGACCTTCTGCACAATCTCCGCAGGCTCTGCCCCCGGCAGGCTCAGCCCCAGCAAATCCTTGATCTGGCTAGCAAAGATGATGACCGCGATCCCGGCGGTGAACCCCACCGTCACCGGATAGGGGATGAACCGCACATAAGACCCCGCGCGCAACGCCGCCAGCACCGCCAGAAACACCCCCGACATCAGCGTGGCCAGCAAAAGCCCCTCAACCCCGATCGCGGCCACACAGGCTGAGACCAGCACGATGAACGCCCCCGCAGGCCCGCCGATCTGAAACCGCGACCCGCCCATGAGCGACACGATGAACCCACCGATGATCGTGGTGAAGAGCCCCCGCTCCGGGCTGACCCCGCTCGCAATCGCAATCGCCATCGACAAGGGCAGCGCCACAATCGCCACTGTCAGACCCGCCAGCGCATCGGCGCGCAAGTCGGCGGGGCGATAGCCCTCGCGCAGAATGGTCACAAGTTTGGGCAGAAACTCAGACGAGCTGTGGGCAGGTGTTGGGATGAGGGCCATGCGCGCGGCAACCTGATATAAAGGACGAAATGCCAGTAATCATGGCAGGCACGATCAAATACCGCTACCAAACGCCCCTGATCCGCGCCTGTCAATATATTCGCTTCTCCTTATATACGACCATCAATCGTCCCCGAGGCCCCGCATGTCAAACCCCGCCGCCAATCGCCCCGATCCGGTGCAGCCCGCCGATGACACCGCCCGCGCCGAGGCCCGCGCGCTTTTGGCGGCCACCCATGCCGCCGTGGCTTACCTTGACCCCACCGGCGCCCCCGCAATCAGCCGCATCGCCTTTGGCCTTTGCCCCTTGGGCCAGCCGATGACGCTGATCTCGTCCCTCGCCCCGCATTTCGCAGGACTACAAGCCGATCCGCGCTGTTCGCTCATGGTCGGCGAGGTGGGCGCCAAGGGCGACCCGCTCACCCACCCCCGCCTGATGATCCGCGCAACCGCCCGCTTTGTCGCCCCCGATGCGCCCGACCGCCCCACCTTTCGCGCCCATTGGCTCAAGGGCCACCCGAAGGCAGCCCTTTACATCGACTTTGCCGATTTCGCCTTTGTGCGCTTCACGCCCGAAAGCGCGCTTCTGAACGGCGGCTTTGGCCGGGCCTTTCGCCTCGCGCCAGAAGATCTGCGCGCTTAAAGCGGCCCCTTACAGCGGGTTATCACAGCGCACCGTCACCAACGCCTTGCCGCGCACCGCCGAGGGCCAGCGCAGATGCACGAAGCGGTCGCCCGCCCCTTGCTCCACCTCGACATAGGGCTGCACCCACTGCACCGTGCCCCCCGCATTGCGCACCGGGCCTTCCAGCACATGGCTCTCCACATTGCGCGCCCGCGCCCCAAAGGGCAGGTAATCGCCCGCATCCACCACCCAGGTCTCGGCGGCGGTGTTTTGCGTATGCTCCACCAGAATGGGGCTGACCGTGGCCTGCGTAATGCCGTTGAAGGTGTTATTGGCAAAGACCAGATTGCGATAATTCCCCGCGTTCAGCGTGGCATGGGTGGTGTCCACCATCTCCACCCGGTCAATCGCGCCGGTCCCGTTGCGAAACACATTGCCCGTCACCGACAGACCCGCAATCGAATGGCCGCTGCCCTTGGGGGCCAGCACCAGAAACCGGAAACTCGGGCTTGTGTTGGAACACAGGAACAAATTGCCGGTGATCACCAGCCCACCAAAGGTAAAGCCTGATGAGAAACTGGACACCTGATCGCGCTCGTTCGACACTTCGATAAAGCAATTGTCGATGTAATTGCCCACCACAAAGCCCCGCACATTGCGCGTGCAAAACAACAGCCCCGCCCGGCGCAGACCCAAAGGCTCCTCATCCTCGGAAAACAGGTGATTGCCCAAAATGATATGGCTGCCCCCCGCCAGAACCCCAAAATGCGCGAAATAAGCCGCGCGGTTGTTCCGGATCTTGGCGTCATTGGCATTCACGTTGAATCCCACCGTGGTGCGGTTCTGCGCGGTCAAGGAGAACTCCCAGCCGTTGAAGAGGCAGCTCTCAATGACAATCCCCTGACACCCCTCCTTGATGGATGTCACGCCGCGATCCTTGGGAAAGGAAAACACGCAATCGGTGATGCGAAAGAGCTTGCCCGTCACCGGCAACATCACGCCACTCGCCGTCTGGCCGCAGTTGAACTCGATATCCGACAGCTCAAACCGGCTCAGCTCGGCAAAGCCACTGAAATCCAGCATGTAGCGATAGCGCTGAAAGGTGAACGTCCGCGTCGCCGCCCCGCCCCACATCGGATCGGTCAATTCGATGGTGCTGGCGGCCACATTCTTTGACGCCACATAAATCTCGCGCCCCACCCCGGTGCCCGAAATCCGCGCGCCCACTGGAATGGCGGCGATATTGGCCACCCCGGTCAGCGTTTTCGGATTGGCCGGGTTATAGGTCGCCACCGCCGTCACTGTCTGGGTGTTCCACGCGCTGCCGGGGCTCGCCTGCAACAGCCCATGGGTCAGCACCCGGCGCTGGCCGAAACTCGTCAGCCCGGAAAGCGCGGCCACATCAATCGGCTGGGTCAACTCCACCCGCCGCCCCGACAGGTCCAAGGCCACATGGTCGGTGAAATAGAACAGCGCCTGCAACGCCTTGCGAAACCCCGCCAACTCGCCACCAAAAGCCGCCGCATAGGTATCCAGGTTGAAATTGCGCGTGCAGGCCAGCCGCTGATCCTCGGGCATCACCAGCGTACCTTCGAACTTCACCGGGTTGTCAAAGGTGAAATGCGTGGCCAACCGATAACTGCCCGGCGACACCACCACCGTCTTGCCCGCCGCCGCCGCATCGGCGGCCTCAAAGGCGGCCCAATCATTGGTCACCCCATCGCCCAGCGCGCCAAAATCGCGCACATCCACCCAGTCGAACATTTCCGAATGGAAAATCGCCGTGACATCCTCAATCACGATGTCATCAATCCGCACCACCCCGCCCGTCGGCCCGGTCAGATCCAACCCCATATGGCCGTAAACGGGCGCCGTGCCCCAGACCATATCCACCCCCGTCCGGTTGCCCGAGGCGATGATGGCACTCACCGTCACCACCTGCCCATAGCCCGTCAGCGCCACATCCGGGCCAACCTGATCCGCCGCGCCCACGTTGTTGCCCGCGCTGTTCCCGGCCCAAGCGGCAATCCGCACGCTGGGCAACGGCCCGCTGATCGCCTTCACCCGCGCAGTGACCCGCAAGTAAAGCCCCGGCTGAAACGGAATCTGCTGAAACGACCGCAGCTTTTGCGTGGCGGCCGTCTTTTGCAGCTCCAGACAGCCCGCAAAATCCTGATCGGCCGGCACAAAACCGGCATTGGGCTGGCCCGCATAGCTGCCCTGCCCCGGCCGCCCATCCTCACGCGACCACAACCCCAACCCCGCCGAAAACGGCGGCGGCATCAAGACCAGACCTTGGGTAATCGCCTTGTTCATTCCAAACCTCGTGAAGCTAAGCGCGGGGTCAGGTCCGGCCAAACGCCGACCCGATGCCACAAGGATCTAGGGGCGAAAGGTTAATGCCCGGCAGCCCGACCGCGCGCTGCTGGGGCGGGCCGGGTCCCTGTTGACATGCACGACAGGTCTCGACGCCGCTTGCGCCTCACCCAAGGCAGCCCAATGCGTTATCAAAGCCCCGGGGCGGCGTGACCGGGATCTGACGCCAAAGTGCAGCGCCGATTCGTTTTTCTGGCGCATGGGCCCCGCCTAAAACGGCCAATTCCCCGCCAACTCGTCGCCCCCGAGCCCCCGAGTGTTGCCAAATTGACGAAAGCGCTTGCCGTCACCGCCCTTCTGCTCTCGCGGTTGACACAAGACAATTGTGAAAAAATTGGGGCAGTGGTTTACTCCATCTCAAGAGGTCTGCATGGCTACACGGCGTCGCCTCTGCTCTGTCTCACAGACGCCCAACATTCATCTGGAGGTCATTATGAAAAAGATCGCTCTCGCCGCCGCTTTGTCGGTTGCCGCCACCACCGCTTTCGCTGGCGGCATGGTTGAACCCGTCATGGAGCCGGCTGTTGTCGAAGCTGGCACGTCGTCCTCGGGCGGCATCATCCTGCCGCTTCTGCTGCTCGTGGCCGTCGCCGCTGCGGTGGCATCGAACTGATCCTTCCCGGATTGGTCCAAGATCGGGGCGGCAGGTTTCCTGCCGCTCTTTTCTTTTGCGCGAAAGACCGCCGGTGCCCCTGACCCAGCTTGCAGCCCCGCCCCCGGCACCCCATCTTTGAACCGTCTCAACAGATTAGGTGCGCCATGGTCAAATCCCTCCTCGACAGCCTGCTGGGCGGTGTCAAAGACCTGACCGCAGGTCAGAACATGGGCCAAATGGCCAGCCAGCTGTCCGGCAAGGCCCGCACCACCTGGGAGGGTCAATCCACCCTCACCAAAGGTGCCGTGGCAGGCGGGCTTTTGGCCATGCTCCTGTCGGGCAATGCCCGCAAACTCGTCGGCACCGGCGCAAAAATCGGCGGCGCGGCGCTGATCGGCGGGCTTGCCTTCAAAGCCTATGAAGACTGGAAAAGCGGCAAATCCACGGCTGAGGCCAACCCCGACACCCCCCTCGCCCTGCCGCAGCCGTCTGATGCTTTCCTGCCCCATGACCAAACCGAAGCCGACGCCCTCTCGCAGCGCCTCTTGCAGGCGATGATCGCCGCCGCCAAGGCCGATGGCCAGATCACCCCCACCGAACGCGCCCGCATCACCGACACCCTACCCCAGCTTGGCCTCGGCCCCGAGGCGCAAGACCTCATCACCGCCGAACTTGACACCCCCCTCGACATTGCCGCCATCGCCGCCCTTGCCCAAAGCGAGGAACAGGCGACCGAGATTTACGCCGCCTCGCTGCTGGCGATCGACCCGGACGGTGCTGCCGAACAGGGCTACCTCGCCCTACTCGCCGCCCGCCTCCACCTTGACCCCGGCCTCGTCGACCACCTCCACGCCCGCGCCCGCACCCTGCGCTGATCGGCCCCAACAGGCGGGGGCTGTGCATCCTCCCCATCCCCGCCTATCCTAACCGGGCAAGCATGAGGCGCTCCGTGGTTCTCTCTGCCATCACCGACGGCATCACCCGCCAGATCGAAGGCGCCATGGCCTCCGTCTCGGGGGCCTTCTTCGAACCCACCCTGCGGCTGGGCGTCACCGGCCTGTCGCGCTCGGGCAAGACGGTGTTTATCACCGGCCTTGTGGCCAACCTCCTCAACCGGGGCCGCATGCCGCAACTCAGCGCCGCCCACCGCATCGAAGCGGTCCACCTGCAACCGCAACCCGACGTCACCCTGCCGCGCTTCGCCTTTGAGACCCACCTCGCCGCCATGACCGGGGATGATCCGCGCTGGCCAGAATCCACCCGCGCCGTCTCCGAACTGCGGCTCTCCTTCCGCCTTGCGCCTTATGGCCTCTTTTCCGGCCTCTCCGGCCCCCGCACCCTGCACCTTGATATCGTCGATTACCCCGGCGAATGGCTCCTTGACCTCGCCCTCATCGGCAAATCCTACACCGACTGGTCCGAAGCCACCCTCGACCGCCTCGCCAAACGCCCCGAAGCCGCCGCCTTCATGGCCCAGGCCCGGGCCGAGGATGGCGGCCTCCGGCTCGAAGAACCCATGGCCCAATCCCTCGCCGCCGCCTTCACCGATTATCTCCACAAGGCGCGCGCCGCCGGCTGGTCCGACTGTACCCCCGGCCGCTTCCTTTTGCCCGGTGACCTCGCCGGCAGCCCGGTTCTAACCTTTGCCCCCCTGCCAAAGCCCGCCCAAACCCCGCGCAATTGCCTTTGGCGCGAGATGGAGCGCCGCTTTGACGCCTATAAATCCCGCGTCGTGCAGCCCTTCTTCCGCTCCCATTTCGCCAAGCTCGACCGTCAGGTCGTGCTGGCCGATGTCTTGGGCGCCATCCACCAAGGCCCCCAAGCGGTCGAAGACCTGCGCCGCACCATGGCCGAGGTGCTGGCCGCCTTCCGCCCGGGCAAGAACAGCTGGCTCACCAGCATCCTCGGCGGGCGGCGGGTGGAAAAGATCCTCTTTGCCGCGACCAAGGCCGATCATCTGCACCACCTGCAACACCCCGCCCTGACCGCCATCACCGAGGCGCTCTTGCGCGACGCCAAGGCCCGCGCCGATTTCGCCGGGGCCGAAACCGCCGCCCTGTCGCTGGCCTCCCTGCGCTGCACCGTGGAAGAGATGCTCGACCAAAACGGCACCCAACTCCCGGCGGTGCGCGGCCGCCTTCTCTCCAGCGGCAAACAGGCGCTGATGTATCCGGGCGAACTTCCCACTGATCCCGCCCGCATCCTCGCCCCCGCCCGCGACGGGGCCGCGCGCTGGCTTGATGCCGATTACGCGCTCATGGCCTTTGCCCCTGCGCGCAGCCACCAAGCCCCCGGCATGGGCCCACCCCACATCCGCCTCGACCGCGCCGCCGAATTCCTGATCGGAGACCAGCTGTGACCGATCCCGCCGCCACCAACCCCACAACCAACCCTGCCCCGCTCAAACGCCCCAGCCTGATCGAGCTGGACGACGCCCCCGCCGCCGATCCTGCCCAAGCCGAGACCATTCCAGACCCGGCCCCCACCGGGCGCGCGATGCAGACCCTCGCCCGCGCGACCACAGGCCGCGCCTCCCCCCTCAACCGCGCCGCCCTGTGGGTGTTCTCCACCCTTTTCGCCTTCATCCTCTCAATCGCGGCTTGGGATTTCGTGACCTCGCTTCTCAGCCGCAACAGCCTCCTCGGCTGGATTGCCCTCGCGCTCGTCAGCGCCGCACTGGCCCTCCTCCTCCTCCTCGCCCTGCGCGAGGCCGCCGCCTTCGCCCGCATGGCCCGCATCGACCGGCTGCGCGCCCAAGCGATCACCGCCCGCAGCACCGCCGATCTCGCCGCCGCCCGCCGCATCCTTGCCGCCCTGACAGCCCTCTACCGCCCCCGCCCCGAAACCGCCTGGGGCCTCGCGCGCCTGAAAGACCAACAGGCCGAGGTGTTTGACGCCGACGCCCTTCTCAACCTTGCCGAAACCGAACTCATGGCCCCGCTCGACACCGCCGCCTTGGCCGAGATCGAATCTGCCGCGCGCCAGGTGGCCACGGTCACCGCGCTGGTGCCCATGGCGCTGGCCGATGTGGCCACAGCGCTCTTCGTCAATCTCCGCATGATCCGCCGCCTCGCCCAAATCTACGGCGGGCGCTCCTCCAGCCTTGGCAACCTCGCGCTTCTGCGCCGGGTGTTCACCGCGCTCCTTGGCGCAGGCGCCTTGGCCTTGGCCGATGACCTGATCGGCTCGGTCGCCTCGGGCGGGATCTTGGGCAAGCTGTCGCGCCGCTTTGGCGAAGGCGTGGTCAACGGCGCACTCACCGCCCGCGTCGGCCTCGCCGCGATGGAGGCCTGCCGCCCCCTCCCCTTCGCCGCCCTGCCAAAACCCGGCACCACAACCACGATCAGCCGCGCGCTGGCCGGGTTCCTCTCCCGCGCCAAAGACCAAAGCTGACCACCCCAATGCCGCCTTCAATGCGGTCCAAATATCCTCGGGGGGAGAGGCAATTGCCCGCAATTGCCTCCGGGGGGCAGACAGCCCCCCGCTGCGAAACCGCCTGACGCCGCTGTCCCGACAGATGCCAGACGCAGACCAGACGCGAACCCGACGGATGCCAGACGGTGTTTTTCCCGAAAATCAGCAGGTTAGACCACCGAAAGGGGTCAGGCTCAAATGCCAGCCTCAAGACGGTCCAACAGCGCCGCCATCATCGCCTCACAGCGCGCCATCTGCTCGACGGTCACAAACTCATCCGGCTTGTGCCCCTGCGCCATCGATCCCGGCCCGCAGATCACCGTGGGAATGCCCAACCGGGCATCAAACAGGCCGCCTTCGGTGCCAAAAGCCACCTTCATCGTGCCATTGGCCCCGGTTAACCCCTTGACGAAATTGACAACCGCCGCATCCGAGGGCGTGCCAAGGCCGGGGTAATCCCACAACTGCTCAATTGTGATCGCCGCCTCGGGATAGTCGCCGCGCAAGGGGGCCACAATCGCCTCGGCCGCATCGCGCAGGCGTCCGATCAACCCTGCCACATCCTCACCCGCGACGGACCGGATTTCAAAGTCGATCACGGCGGTATTCGGCACGATATTGACCTGCACGCCGCCGTTTAGCTTGCCGACATGGATCGTCGAATAGGGCACATCATAATCCCCATCTTTCAATCCCTTAGCCGCCACATCCGCCTGCAACGCCCGCACCGCCTGCACAAAATCCGCCGCCAAATGCAGCGCATTCAGCGCCATCGGCGCCAGCGCCGAATGCCCCTCACGACCCGTGCAAATGGCCCTAAGCGCGACCTTGCCCTTATGCCCCGTCGCCACCTGCATCCCAGTGGGTTCCCCCACAATGCAGAACCGAGGACGCACCGGGGCGGTCTGCAGCATCTCGACCAAAGACCGCACCCCCATGCAGCCAATTTCCTCGTCATAGGACAGCGCCAGATGCAGGGGTGTTCTCAGAGGGCGCTTGGCGGCCTCAAGCATCGTGGCAATCGCCACCGCGCAGAACCCCTTCATGTCAGCCGCCCCACGCCCATAGTAGCGGCCATTTTCCTCTGTCAGCGCAAAGGGTTGCTTGGTCCAAGCCTGCCCTTCTACGGGCACCACATCGGTGTGCCCCGACAGCATGACCCCACCCTGACCAGCCGGCCCGACGGTCGCGTAAAGGTTGGCCTTCTGGCCCAAAGGATCCGGGATCAGCACGGCCTCAATCCCAGCATCGGCCAAAAGATCGCGCACAAACTGCATCAACGCGATGTTCGGCTTCGACGACACCGTGTCAAAGCACATCAGCCGGTCAAAAATCGCGCGCATGTCCATTTGGGCCTCCCTCAGACCTCTTGGCTAGCGCAGCCCCGTCCCGGACAAAAGCCCAAGCCTTGATATTTCGTCGAAAAATCGCCCCGGCGTCAGCTGTTGGCGTGCATCCGCTCGATATAGGCGCGCATCTCTTCGGCCTCATGGCGCGCATCGCGCAAGCCTTCCATCGCGGCGCGCAGCTCGGCTTCGGTCTGGGCAATCTGGTTCATCAACTCGGCCTCGCGCTGCTCGAGATACATGATCGCCTGATCGCGCACCTCCTCAGCCTCGTGCAGCGATTGCGCCAGCCGATCCATCTCGCCCATGTCACCGCCCGATACGCGGGTAAACCGGTGCATCAGCCAATAGGTGAACCATCCCATGGCAAAGGCCGCGAGCAGGATAAAGGCCGTGGCGATGATGAATTCCGTGCGGTTCATGGGTCTACCTTAGGCTTATGCGGTGGCGCTATTGGTCGGCATCGGGGCGGCGCTTGGGACGTCTGGTTTTGTCTTGCGGCGCAACGGAAGGGCTGGTGTCACCTGAGAAATCCGGACCTTCCCCCACCGACGCAGCGGGACCTGCAGCGGCGGCTTGGGCCGGTGCAGCGGCACCCTCGACAACCGCCCCGCCGACCAGCGTGAACTCGATACGGCGATTGGCCTCGCGCCCCAGCTCGGTCTCATTGTCGGCGATCGGTCGGCTTTCGCCATACCCCACAGCCGTCAGCGCCGAGACATCCACCTGACGCCCCTGCAGCGCCAGCAAGACCGCCTCGGCGCGGGTCTGGCTGAGCGTGCGATTGCCCTCTTCCGAGCCTTGCCCGTCAGTGTGGCCGCCGATCTCCATTCTGACCCCGCCACAGCGTTCAAGCACCTTTGCCAGCGCTTCCATCACCTTGTTGGCGCTGCCATCAATCTCGGCTAACCCCGGTGGGAACACCACCTTTTGCCGTGCCAGAACGCCATTGAGATCGGCAAGACATTCGTCGGGGGTCGGCACGGACGCGACAGGGTCCAGCGCCTCGACATAGGTCACGTTTACCTTGTAGCTTTGGCCCTGCCCCAGCTTTTCCGACAATATCTGCGCGATCCGCGCCCGCGCTCCTTGCGAACCGGTGACACCGCCAACCTCCACCGTGTCAGCCCGGACCAAGAGGCTGCCATGGTCCAACTCGGCCAAGGCCTGCAGGCCTGCCAGCACCCGGATCGGCCAGCCATCGGGCAGATCCGCATCCAGACGGGTGGCTTGATAAACATTGGTGCTGCCAAAGGCGGCTTTGGCGAAACTGTCCACGGCGCTGCGTTGCAGATCATCGGCCAAACGACCGCGCAGTTCCACCCGCCCCGTTTCAGGCGCAAGAACAGCGGTGAACTCGGCCGGTCCCTGCGTGGCGTTTTCGGCCTTGTCCAGCGTTGCGGTCAGCGAAAAGACCGGCGGCAAATCCGCCTCCAACTCGCCCACCACCCGGTCAAACTCGGCCTGCGACACTGATGCGGCGGCCTGCAAGCTGACATCAGCATCCTTGAAAGTGATCGTTGCGGCCTTGAGCGTAGCCACGGCCTTGATCCCAATTTCTGCGGCCTCGCCCCATGAGGGGCTGGGCACGCCCAGACCGATCACACAGGTTTGTCGGCCCACCGCACCTGCTGCTGTCGCGGCGGCAACAATGCGCATGCGGGCGCGGTCAGTATCGGCGGAACAGGCGTCAAAGCGCGGCCCTTCCGCATCGATGACAAAGCGCAGCGTGAAGGGTGTGATCACCGGGCGCGGCGCAGAAATCTCATAGCTGACGCGCACACCCTCAGGCTGCCCCGCCGAGAGGCTGGTCTCAAAGCTGCGCTTTTGCGCCTCCGAGGCTGCGATGGCCGTGATCCGAACCGTGGTGGCATCTACGGTGATCTTGGAGCGCGGCAAAAGCGCCAGCGCCTTGCGGGCAAAGTCCAGCGCCGGGCCCCACGTCTCGGGCGGGGCATAGGCGGCGGTTTCCAGCATGTCCTGCAATTCGGTGTCGGGCTGCAAGGCCTCCGCCTCGGCCAAAAGCGCGTCCTTGGTTTCGCCCTCTGGCAAAAGACCGATCAGCTGGATGCCATCGTCATTGCGCAGGATCTCCAGCGAAAAGCGCGGCGCTTCGACGGCCCGCACAGGGGTGACTTCCATCAGGTCCTGAATCCGGGTGGCATCGATCACCGACCCGACGATGTTGATCGCCCTGTAGCGCTGCGCCTCAGTGTCGGCGGTGCCGCTAAGTTCCATGCGCAGACCATCGGCGTTGACGGTGGCATAGGTCACCCCTTGCGTCAGCAAAGCAGACCGTACCGCCCGCTCTGCCAGCCGTTCCATCAAGAGAACCGCCGCCCAAGCGATCAGCACCGACAGACAGGCCGCCGCCGCAAAGGCGATCACCGTCGCCAGAGCGGGCGTCAGTCTTAGGGAAGGCAGCTTTATCACCGAGATCAGGCCATTCATCATTCTTAAGCGCTGCAAATGCTTAGCGGGCGACATCGGCAGGATCAATCAAAGGAACGCCGCTGCGGCAAGAAATAGCGCAAGCGCCAAGCCCGCATCCCGATTGGCCCGAAAGATCACCATGCAGGAAGTCGGATCCTCAAGATCCAGCCGCCGCATCTGCCAAGCCAGATGCCAGCCAAAGCCCCAGACCCCCGCCAAGGCCACCAAGGGCGGCCAGACCCCGGTTGCAGGCGTGGTGACAATCGCGGCACTGGCCAGCACCATGGTCAACATTGCAAAGCCCCAGAGCCACTGGCGCGACCGCGTGCCAAAGAGCCGCGCGGTGGATTTGACCCCGATCAACGCATCATCCTCTTTGTCCTGATGGGCATAGATCGTGTCGTAATAGAGCGTCCAACTGATCCCGGCGGCATAAAGAAAGAGGGCGGGGAGCCCGACATGGCCAGCATGAGCCGCATAGGCCAAAACCGCGCCCCAGTTGAAGGCCAAGCCCAAGAACACCTGTGGCCACCACGTGAAGCGCTTGGCAAAGGGGTAGATGAGCACCAGCACGAGCGAGGCGATCCCCAGCCCGATCGCCAGCCAGTTATAGCTGAACAGGATCAGCGCCGCGAACAGCGCCTGCGCCACCATCCACACCAGCGCCGCCCTTACCGTCACCTGCCCCGAGGGAATCGGCCGCGAGCGGGTGCGCGTCACCGCCGCGTCAAAGTCGCGGTCGGTGATGTCATTCCACGTGCACCCTGCCCCGCGCATCAGGAAGGCCCCGAGTCCACAGGACAGCACAATCCACAGATCCCAGAGCCGGAAACTGTCGGCCATGGCGGCAAGCGCTACACCCCAGAGGCAGGGAGTATACAAAAGCCAGGTCCCGATCGGGCGATCTGCCCGGCTGAGGCGCAGGTAGGGCACCCAAGGCGCGGGCGCAAAGCGATCCACCCAATTGCCCTTGGGAGCGTCGGCAACTGGGGCGGCAGCCGTGAGGTTGGCAGCCTCTGGCATTTTCTGCGGCTCGGTCATAGGGTCACTTTCATGGAAAAGCCAAAGGTCCGCCTGTATGTAGATCAGCCCTTGGGCACGGGGCAAGCCGTGGCCCTAGGGCCAGAGGCTGCGAATTACCTGTTCAATGTGATGCGGCTGGCGCGCTGGGCACATGTCGCGCTGTTCAACGGTCGCGACGGCGAATGGCAGGCCGAGGTGGTCGAGGCGGGCAAGCGGCAAGGGATTGCGGTCTGTCAGACTGAAACCGCGCCGCAAGTGATGCCGCCAGACCTGTGGCTGATGTTCACGCCCGTGAAAAAGGACCGGACCGCCTTCATCGTTGAAAAAGCGGTGGAGCTTGGCGTGGCGCGGCTGATGCCGGTGGCGACGCGCCACATGAATTCGGAACGCTGGCGGGTGGACAAACAAACCGCCCATGCCGTGGAAGCCGCCGAGCAATGCGGCGCCACCTTTGTGCCAAAGGTGGACGATCTGCAGCCGCTAGACCGCGTTCTGTCAAACTGGCCCGAGGGGCGCGCGTTGCATTGGGCGGATGAAACACTTGCCAAAGGCTCTTCCACGCCTGCGGCGGTCATCGCGGGTCCGGCGGCCATCTTGATCGGCCCTGAGGGCGGCTTTTCGGAAGAGGAAAAAACCCGTCTGCGCGCGCTGCCCTTCGTGCGCCCCCTAGCCCTTGGCCCGCGCATCCTGCGGGCCGAGACGGCGGCATTGGCCGCGCTGGTTCTGTGGCAATCAACCGTGGGGGATTGGCAATGATCCGCCCCGAGGCGCTGGCCGCTTTGCGCCGCTGGCGTGAGGTGATCCTTGCCGCCTGCCTTGCGCTTTTGGGCCTATGGCTTGCCACCCGCAGCGGGCCGATCCCGCTGAGCGCTGGCCTTGCCGTTCTGGCCTTGTCCGCAGCATGGGCGCTGTCGGGCTGGCGTCGGATGCGCTTTGCGCAAGACATCGCAGCCCCCGGCTTTGTTGAAGTGATCGAAGGCGAGGTCCGCTATTTCGGGCCCAGCTTTGGCGGCGCGGTCAGCCTGTCCGATCTGACCGAACTGCGCCTGATGACCTTGCACGGGCGCCGCCTGTGGCGGTTGAAACAGCGCGACGGTCAGGCCTTGCTGATCCCGGTCGATGCCGCCGGGGCGGAGGCGCTCTTTGATGGTTTCACCGCCCTTCCGGGGCTGGATATGGCTGCCGTGCTGGCCGCGCTATCGCCCAGTTCCCCGGCCAGCGGCCCCGGGCTTTTGGCCTCTGGCCCCTCGGATATGGTGCTGATCTGGCACCGCAAGGGCAAGGGTCTGGTCGCCTGATTTGTGCCGTGCGTGCGGGCGAGACAAAGGCTTCGTCATCAGCCTGTCATCTGGATTAGAGCACAGAGATCGCAGAACTTCCTGCCCTCTGCGCCTTGACTTAAGGCGCAAAGGACCGCAGGTCTATCCACCTTGACGGCAATGAAGTGAGAGGCCCCCCAGATGTCGATTCCCCAGTCCGGCGGTGGCCCGATCGAGCGGTTTGAGCAGCTTGCCGAATATATGGCCTCGGGCTGCAAGCCCAAGGACCAATGGCGCATTGGCACCGAGCATGAAAAGTTTGGCTGGCTCACCGCCACCCGCGCACCGCTGCCCTATGCGGGAGACGCGTCGATTTCGACGCTGTTTCAACAGCTTGAGTCGCGCTATGGCTGGACCCCCCTGCGTGAGGGCGACAATGTCATTGGCCTGACCCGCAATGGCGCGAATATCAGTCTTGAACCCGGCGGGCAGTTTGAGCTGTCGGGCGCGGCCTTGCCAAATATGCATGACGTGGCGGCGGAATTGCAGACCCATTTTGATGAGGTCGCCAGCATCGCGACACCTTTGGGCATTCGGTTCATGGGCATCGGTGCCGCCCCGGAATGGGGTCATGACACCATGCCCGTCATGCCCAAGGGCCGCTATCGGCTGATGACGGGCTATATGCAAACCGTGGGCACCCACGGCACGCAGATGATGTACCGCACCTCGACCACGCAGGTGAACCTCGACTACGCCTCCGAAGCGGATATGGTGAAAAAGCTGCGCGTGTCCTTGGCCCTGCAGCCGGTGGCAACGGCGCTTTTCGCCTCCTCGCCCTTCTTTGATGGCAAGCCCAATGGCCACAAGTCGTGGCGCAGCCGCATCTGGCGCGATCTGGATGCCACCCGCACCGGCATGCTGCCTTGGGCGTTCGAAGAGGGCATGGGCTTTCAGCGCTATGTAGATTGGGTTTTGGACGTGCCGATGTATTTCGTCTACCGCGACGGCGCATACATCAACGCCCTTGGCCAATCCTTCCGCAATTTCCTGAAGGGCGAGTTGCCCGCTCTGCCGGGGGAGAAGCCGACGCTGTCGGATTGGGCCGACCACATGACGACCGTGTTCCCCGAGGCGCGGGTCAAGAAATACATTGAAATGCGGGGCGCGGATTGTGGCGATCAGGCCCATATCAACGCGCTCCCGGCCTTTTGGGTGGGGCTGATGTATGACCAAACCGCGCTCGATGCCGCGTGGGATCTGGTCAAGGGCCTTGATGCCGACACCCGCGAGGGCTTGCGCGTGGCCGCCTCAGTGTCCGCCCTGCAGGGTGAGGCGAATGGCGTGAAGCTGGCCGATCTGGCACGCGCTGCGGTGGGGCTGTCGCATGCCGGGTTGGCAGCGCGGGGGCTGGGGGAAGAAACCTACCTTGCACCGCTCGTCACCTCGCTGAAGGCCGGACGGGTGCAGGCCGACCGCTGGCTTGATCTTTACAACGGGGACTGGGGCGGGGATTTGAGCCGCATCTATGAGGCGGCGAGCCTGTAACCCAGCGCCCGGCCCCGCCGGGCACGTATCCCGCTTAGCTCTTTTGCCCGATTTTCGGCTCGGTCCCGGCTTTGACGCGCTGCAGGTTGGGCCAGTGGCGGATGTAGACCAGCACCATCAGGGCAAAGGTCAGGATCAGCAGATCACCGCGGCTGAACACAAAGCACCATAGGCCCGACAGCGCCGCCGCGACCAGCGCCGAAAGCGACGAGATGCGCGTGATGGCCGCAGTGACCGCCCATGTGGCGCAGGCCGCGAGGCCGACGGGCCATGCCAGCGCGATCAGCGTGCCGAGAAAGGTCGCCACGCCCTTGCCACCCTTGAAGCCCAGCCAGACCGGGAAGAGATGGCCCAAGAAGGCCATGCCGCCCGCCACCTGTGCTGCATCCTCGCCCACAGCAAATCGCGCGATCAAGACCGCAATCGCCCCCTTGCCCGCATCCAGCAAAAGGGTCGCCAGTGCCGCCCCCTTATGCCCCGTGCGCAAGACATTGGTCGCGCCAATATTGCCCGAGCCAATGGCGCGCAAATCGCCCAAGCCCAGCGCGCGGGTGATCACAATGCCAAACGGCACCGACCCCAACAGATAGCCCAAGACCCCGACAAGGATCAGCAAGACCGGAGAGGTGACAATCTCGGGCATTCAGCGCGCCTCATATACCTGTTGGCCAGCGACATAGGTTGCCAGCACCTTACCCTCGAGCCGCGCGCCGTCAAAGGGCGTGTTCTTGGATTTGGACAAAAGCGAAAAGCGGTCCAGCACAAAGGGCGTGTCGGGGCTGAAGAGCACCAGATCCGCCGGGGCACCCACCGCAAGCCGCCCCTGCGGCAAGCCCAGCCGCCGCGCGGGGTTCAGGGCCAGTGCCTGGAACAGCATCGGCAGATCAAGATGCCCCGCGTGATACAACCGCAGCGCCGCCGGGAGCAGCGTTTGCAGCCCCACCGCGCCTGAGGCCGCCTCTTCAAAGGGCAGGCGTTTGGATTCCTCATCCGCCGGGGTGTGGAAACTGCCGATCACATCAATCACCCCATCGGCCACCGCCTGCACCATGGCCAGCCGGTCCTCCTCCGACCGCAAGGGTGGTGTGAACTTGAAGAAGGTGCGATAATCGCCCACGTCAAATTCGTTCAGCGTCAGATGGTGAATGGAGATGCCCGCGGTCACATCCAGACCCGCCTCTTTGGCGCGGGTCAGCGCGGGAAGGCTGCGCGCCGTGGTCACCTGATCAACATGCCAGCGCGCGCCGGTCATTTCGACCAGCGCAAGATCGCGGTCCAGCCCGATCCGTTCCGCCATGGGCGACACACCGGGCAGGCCGCGCAGCGAGGCGAACTTGCCAGAGGTGGCCGAAGCGCCTGCCGTCAGCCCCGGTTCCTGCGGATGCCCGACAATCAGTGCGCCCAACGAGCGAGCATAGGTCATCGCCCGCGACAGGGACTTGGTGTTTTCCGCCACATGGAAGACATCGGAAAACGCAATCGCGCCTGCGTCCAGAAGAAACCCGATCTCGGTCATCTCGCGGCCCATGCGCCCTTTGGTCAGCGCGGCCATGTGGCGGATATGAACCGGGGCCTCGCCTGCGCGGCGGGTCACGAATTCCAACGTCTCGGGGGTGTCGATCGCCGGGGTGGTATCGGGCCGGGCGATGATCGTCGTCACGCCCCCCGCCGCCGCCGCAAGCCCGGCCGAGCGGAAGCTTTCCTTGTGCCGCTCGCCCGGCTCGCCAATCTTGACGCCCCAATCCACCATGCCGGGCGCAAGGCATTGGCCGCCGCAGTCGATCAGCCTAGCCCCTTTTGGTGCCGCGGCATCGCGGGCCACGATTTGCCCGCCCTCAACGGTGAGTGACCCAAGGGCCTCGACCCCAGCCTCGGGGTCGATCAGGCGGGCGTTTTCGAACTGCAGGATCATATCAGGCCCTTCCGGAAGGTCGCTGAGAGGCGGAAATCAGGATCATCGGTCAACTCATCCACACAACGGCAAGGGTGAACAGCCCCAGAAACACCAGCACAGCGGTGGCCACCATGCCGCCCGCGCGCATTTCTTGTTTGGTTGGTTTGCGGTCTGGATCGGGGGTCATCTTTTGCCTGCCTTCGCCTGCTCAATCGCCGCGACGGTCGCCGCAGGATTTGCCTGATACTTGATAAGATGCTTGTCGCCGCCTTGTGTCACGAGCTGCACCGCGCCCAAAAAAGGACGCGCCAGCTTGAGGGACGACAGCGGCACAATCCGCCCACCCGGCCCAATCAGCCGCCGGTTTGTCAGCTTCCAGTCCTCGGCCAAGGCTTCGGATCTGAGGTAGGCCGCGCGCAGGCCGATGGCCAGCACGGCCGCCACAGGGCCGACCCAAGGGGCCGTGTTGCCGCCGTAGACCAGCGCCGCGCCGGCAATCACACCCGCCACCAGCGCCATGATGACATGGCTGCGCCAATAGCCAGCCGGATCGGCACGGAACACGGCAATCAGCGTCTCATCTTGGTCCAGATGGACCTCGCGGCCAAGGATTGGATCACGGGTGATCTCAGCCATTGCGCCGCCCCCTCACACCATCACCCCGGCGGCCTTGGCGCCACGCTCGGCCCTCAGGTTGCGTGCCAGAAGGTCCATGCAGGCCATGCGCACGGCCACGCCCATCTCGACCTGCTCTTGAATGACGCTGCGGTTGATGTCGTCGGCAATCTCGCCGTCAATCTCGACCCCCCGGTTCATTGGCCCCGGATGCATCACGATCGCATCGGGCTTGGCGAAGGACAGCTTTTCAGCGTCCAGCCCATAGCGGTGGTAATACTCGCGTTCGGACGGGATGAACCCGCCGTCCATGCGTTCCTTCTGAAGGCGCAGCATCATCACCACATCCGCGCCTTCCAGCCCTGCGCGCATGTCGTCGTAAAGCTCGCAGCCAAACTCGCCCACACCAGCGGGCATCAGGGTGGGCGGCGCGATCAGGCGGATGCGGTTTTCCATCTTGTTCAGAAGGATCAGGTTCGAGCGCGCCACGCGGCTGTGGGCGATATCGCCACAGATTGCCACGGTCAGCCGCTGGATGCGGCCCTTTGCCCGACGGATGGTCAGGGCATCCAAAAGCGCCTGCGTCGGGTGTTCGTGCCGCCCATCGCCCGCATTCAGAACCGCGCAATCCACCTTCTGCGCCAGAAGGTTGACCGCGCCCGACGCCCCGTGCCGCACCACCAAAAGATCGGGGTGCATCGCGTTAAGCGTCATGGCGGTATCAATCAGCGTCTCGCCCTTTTTCACCGAGGAGGAGGCCACCGACATGTTCATCACATCCGCCCCCAGCCGCTTGCCCGCCAGTTCAAAACTGGCCTGCGTGCGGGTGGAGTTTTCAAAGAACATGTTGATCTGCGTCAGACCGGCCAAAGCGTCAGATTGTTTGACGGTGCGGCGGTTCAGATCGACATAGCGATCGGCGAGATCCAGAACCGTGGTGATTTCGGCGGGGGACAACTGCTCGATGCCAAGAAGATGACGGGCGCGGAAGGTGGTCATTGGCATCCCCCAAGGCATGTGTTGCCCGGCTTATAGAAAGCCCATGGGCAGGCGGCAAGCCGGGTTGTGGGAAAACGCCCCCCGGCCTAGGGTCTGGGCATGGGAATCAGAGACGACATTGCAGGCGATTGGCACGCAAGTCTGGCGGCATTGGCCTGGCATGTCGAGATTGGCGTTGATGAGGTCATCAGCGAAGCCCCGGTCAACCGCTATGACCTGCCCGAAACGACGCGCGCGCCTGCGGCGGTGGCCACGGTGGCTGCGGCCCCTCGTGCCGCCCCGGCCCCTGCACCTGTCCAACCGCAAGTGGATGCCGTCGAAGCGGCTCGCGTCGCGGCGGCGCGCGCCACATCTTTGCCCGAACTGCGCGAGATCATTGCGGGTTTTGATCTTTGCGATCTGAAAAAGGGCGCGCGAAACACGGTCTTTGCCGATGGCAACCCTGAGGCCCATGTGCTGATCTTGGGCGAGGCACCGGGCCGGGATGAGGATATCGAAGGCCGCCCCTTTGTCGGCGCTGCGGGCCAGCTTCTGGACCGGATGTTTGCCGCCATCGGCCTGTCGCGAGGTGCGGCTGAGCCTGAGCGCGCGATCTATATCACCAACGTTCTGCCGTGGCGTCCGCCCGGCAACCGTGACCCCGAACCTGCCGAAATCGCCATGATGCGCCCCTTTGTCGAGCGCCATATCGCGTTGATGAACCCCCGGGTGATCGTGGTTATGGGCAATACGCCGCTTTACGCGCTGACCGGGCAAAAGGGCGTGATGCGCGCCCGTGGCACCTGGACCTCGGCCTTGGACAGGCCCATGCTGCCCATGGTCCACCCGGCCTATCTCTTACGCAATCCGATTGCGAAACGTGAGGCTTGGGCGGATCTTTTGTCGCTGCAATCGCGGATCAGGGCGAAGAACTAAACCCTTGGAGCAGGGACGATCTCTGCGCCTTACGGCGCTACCCCTCCTTGCGCCTTACGGCGCGGGGCAACCCTCAATCTGAACGGCACGTGCGCCACCCAAGACCGTGAGCCGCAGCCCTGAGCGGTCCAGCGCAAAGGGTGCGCCGGTCGCGGCCACCATCTCGGCCACCGAGGTCAGGGTGCCGCCTTGACGTGAGGTCACCGCCTCACCCACCCAGATGGACCGGTCGGCAGGCTCCATCACCACCGCCTCTTCGCCGCTTTGCGCCGCAATCTCGACCGTTGCGGTCAGGCGTAGCCCGTCGGCGATCGGCTCGACCGCGCAGGTGACACGGCCCACCCCAGCCTGCGCCGCACTCGCTGGCTGGGCCTTCAGCGCGGTGCGAATGCCGCCCGGATCAGCGCCCGGCGCCACCAGATCAGCCGCAACCAACACCTCGGCGGGCATGCAGATGTCTTTGCAAATGCCCATACCGACGCGCGCGCGCAAAACCACCGGCTGGCCCGGCACCTCTGGCACCACCTCCAGCGGCAGGATCACGCCGCCATCATAGCCCACGGTTTGCATGCCGTTGGTGTGAAACACCACCGGGCTTGGCCAATGCACATAGACCGCTTTCACGTTCTGCGACCCTGACCAATCGAATTCCGGCGGAATTCCCGCCTCGCCGGGGCTGCGCCAATAGGTCTTCCACCCCGGCGCAAGCGCCAAGGACAGCCCGGCCATGTGATGCCCACTGTCCATCCGCCAACCCGGCAAAAGGTTGGCCTGCAACAGTTCATCCTGCGTCATGCCATGGGCTGGCAGGGCAATGGTCGCGGCAAGGAAAAGGGTGGCGGTTTTCATACCACCTTATTTAGGCAAGCCCGCCCATATTGGAAATCACGTTCCGGTCAGCCCTATGCAACAAACTGGCACTTGAGACCACTGCGCCGCAGGCCCACAGTCGTGCGGTGGGCTTTGGGTGTCGAATCGATGCAACTGACCGGCAAGTTCCTTGTGGCCATGCCCGGCATGGGCGACCCGCGCTTTGAAAGAAGCGTCATCCTGATCTGCGCCCATTCGGATGAGGGTGCGATGGGCCTCATCGTGAACAAGCGCGTGGAAGAGGTCACCTTTGGCGGCCTCTTGGACCACCTGAAGATTCCCCGCGCCCCCGAAGGCCGCGACATCGCGGTGCATTTCGGCGGCCCGGTCGAACGCGGGCGCGGTTTTGTCCTGCACAGCCGCGATTATCGTGGCGGCGCGGCGACCATGAAGATCGAGGGCGGCTATGGCATGACGGCGACGCTGGACGTGCTGGAGGCGCTAGCTCGTGGCACCGGCCCGCACCGCGCGCTTCTGGCCTTGGGCTATTCGGGCTGGGGGCCGGGTCAGCTGGAGGCCGAGATTGCCCGCAATGACTGGCTGACCGCCGAAGCGGATGCCGCCTTGGTCTTTGCCGAGGATGACAGCGCCAAATGGACCGGGGCGCTGCGCGGCATGGGGATTGACCCCATCAGCCTGTCGCCAACCTCTGGCCGGGCCTGACCTGCGGCGGCCAAGCCGCCCAAGATTTGACATATTGACCGCCTAAAAACTTGACTGAATTCATTGAAAAAGTTCCCGATGCGCGCTGCCCTTTTCATTGCCCTGCTTGTCGGCCTTGCGTGTCCCGTTCGGGCCGAGGAAAGCCGCCTGATCAGCCTTGAAACCTCGGATGCCGGGCAAGACTGGCAGGCGGTGGGACGGTTGAACCTTGGCGCGCGTGGGTTTTGCACGGGCGCGCTGATCGCCCCTGATCTGGTGCTGACCGCGGCGCATTGTCTTTATGACAAGGACACTGGCGCGCGGATTGATGATCGCGATATCGAATTCCTTGCCGGTTGGCGCAATGGCCGGGCTGAGGCGTATCGTGGCGTGCGCACCTCGGTCCCGCATCCCGATTACATCTATTCCGGGGCCGAAAGCCTAGACCGGGTGGCCTTCGATCTGGCGCTGATCGCGCTGGATCAGCCGATCCGCCTGCCGCAGATCACCCCCTTTGCAACCGATGTGCGCCCCGGCCGCGGCGATACCGTCGGCGTGGTGTCCTATGCCCAAGACCGCGCGGAGGCGCCAAGCCTGCAGGAAACCTGTCACGTCCTTGACCGCGCCCCCGAGATCGTCGTGTTTTCCTGTGACGTCGATTTCGGATCGTCCGGCGCACCGATCTTTGCCCTGCGCGACGGGCAGATGAAGATCGTGTCGGTCGTCTCGGCCAAGGCAGATGTCGAAGGCCAGCGCGTGGCGCTTGGGTCGGTCCTGACCCATACGCTGGATGTTCTGCAGGCCGAATTGGCCAAGTCGAACGGCTCCACCTTGGGGTCCGCCAAGGTGCGCGTCTTGTCGGGCGGTCAGGCCAGTGGGGCCAAGTTTGTGACGCCCTAGCGCAAACACACCTGCGCCCTCCAGCCAGACCGGTTTCGCACCTGCCCCAAGAAAGCGCCTGCTTGCTGATGTGCATCAGCAAAGGTTGCAGCGCATTCGGGTATCACAAAAACCGGGGCCCGAAACGCTGCTCACCCCAAGGCCCAACCCCGCACACCACAAACGCCACAAGGCGGGCAAGCCCCGTCTGGCCATGCGTTTTGGTGCCCCCAAATGCGGGCACGGGTCAGAAAAGGACATTCAGATGACCATGAAATACATCCTAGGTTGCACCACCGCCTGTCTGGTGCTTGCCACCTCCGCCTAAGCAGAAACCCCGGCAACCGCTTGGACCGATCTCAACCTCCGGGCTGGCCCGAACACCACCTATCCCATTGTGTCCGTGATTCCGGCCACGCAAAGCGTAATGGTCGACGGTTGCCTTGAAGCTGCCAATTGGTGCCGCGTCACCTATGACGGGGTCAGCGGCTGGGCCTCGGGCGATTATCTGACGGCCATGGTCGAACAGCCAATCGTGGTGCACCGCGAACGGCTGGCGGTCCAGACCATCACCTATGACGAAACCGCAGATGCCGCCGTTGGCGGTGGCGTGGCCGGAGCGGTGGCAGGTGCCGTTGTCGGCGGTCCGGTCGGGGCCCTTGTGGGCGCGGCCATCGGCGCGTCAACCGCAGCCGCGGTCACCCCGCCCGAGACCATCACGACCTATGTGCGCAGCAACCCGCTTGACCCCATCTATCTGGATGGCGAAGTCGTCGTGGGCGCGGGTGTTCCTGAACCTGTTATCCTTACCGAAGTTCCCGACAGCGACTATTACTATGCCTATATCAACGGCCTGCCCGTCCTGATTGAACGCGCAACCCGCCGGGTGGTGTATATCGTCCGCTGACCCAAAGCAGCCGCTTTGACACCCAAGCATGGCCAGCCGATCCCGAGCAAAGGGTCGGCTGGCCATGGCGCATCCGGCTTAGGCCAAGGGGTCTTGGCCCCTCTTGAAACCCGCCAAACCCCTTCCCACATCTGCAATGTCCCCGGTGCCATGATGGGCCGGGGCAATGCATCTGTCCGTGCCCGGTTTCGGGGCGGACGCTTTGAACATCGCTCTAGGAGGATGACCATGCGTAGCTTTGATTTTGCCCCCCTGTACCGTGCAACCGTCGGCTTTGACCGGATTGCCGACCTGATGGACCGTGCGCTGACCGCCGATGTGGCCCAGCCCACCTACCCGCCCTACAACATCGAAAAAACTGCGGAAGACACCTATCGCATCTCGATCGCAGTCGCGGGCTTTACCCCCGATGAGTTGTCGGTTGAGGTTAAGGATGCCGGCCTTGTCGTGACGGCCCGTAAGGCCCCCGAGACGGGTGAGAAAACCTATCTTCACCGCGGCATCGCCACCCGCGCCTTTGAGCGCCGCTTTGCGCTGGCCGATCATGTGAAAGTGTCGGGTGCTGTGCATGAGCATGGCATGTTGCACATTGATCTCTTGCGCGAAGTCCCCGAGGCGATGAAGCCCCGCCGGATTGAGATCAGCCGCCTTGGCACCGCCGAGACCCCGGCCATCGAAGGCAAGACGGTTGAAACCGTTCAGGTCTGATCGACCTACAAGACCGAAGACAAGCGGCCCGGGGCAGCCTGCTCTGGGCCGTTTCACATGGCCCCCAGCGATGAGCGGCCCAAGGCCGACGAGGCGCGATTTTTCTTTTTCCGCCGAACTGGTCAAAAGAAGATCATTCGACATAGGGGCCACCGATGGAACTTTTCCAAAAACCAGAACCCGCCAAACCCCGCAAGACCGCCCCCGCCTTGCGACCTGCCACCGCGGCGCTGAACGGCGGGCTGATGCCCAATCCGGTGACCGGGGCGATCCAGCCCGATATCTCGATGTCGGTGAACAATGTCTTTGCGCCCGGCTCGGCTGGGTTTTCGGCCGAAGGCGCGGACCTTGCCGACTTGCCCTTTCTTTACGCCCGCTGGACCAACCCCACCACCCGCGCGCTGGAGGCGCGGCTGGCAGCCCTTGAGGGGGCCGAGGATGCGCTGACCACCGCCACCGGCGTGGCCGCGATTGCCGCCACCTTCCTTGGCCTGTTGAAATCGGGCGATCATCTGATCGTATCCGAGGTCTGCTATGCCGGGGCGTTTGAGCTTGCCACCCGCATCCTGCCCGACTTTGGCATTCAGGTGACCCCGGTCAACCTCTCTGACCTTGAGGCCACCCGCGCAGCACTCAGGCCCAATACCCGGCTCATCCACGCCGAAAGCCCCTGTAACCCGATCCTGCGGCTGACCGATCTGGCCGCACTTGCCGCCCTTGCCCATGAGGCGGGCGCGCTTGTGTCGGTGGACAGCACGCTGGCCACCCCCGTCATCACCCGGCCGCTTGATCTGGGGGTGGATCTGGTGATCCATTCGCTGACCAAGTTCATGAACGGCCACGGCGACGCCTTGGGGGGCGCTGTGATCGGGCGCAAAGAGCTGATCTCGGCCTTGCGGGCGCGGTCGGGGGTGTATCTGGGGGCCACGCTTGCGGCGAATAACGCATGGCTCATCCTGCGGGGTCTGGACACGCTTTACCCCCGCATCCGCACCGCCTCGGCCAATGCCCAGCGTCTGGCGGGCTGGCTTGAGGCGCATCCGGCGGTCACCCGCGTGATTTATCCCGGCCTGCCCAGCCACCCCCAGCATGCGCTGGCACAGGCGCAAATGGCGCTGCCGGGCGGCATGATTGCCTTTCAGACCGCAGACCCGCAGGCCATGTCGCACCAGTTGGCCGACCGGTTGCAGATCATCCACTATGCCTTTTCTCTGGGTCACCAGCGGTCTCTCTGCGTGCTGATCCCGACCGAGGATATCCAGACCTCGACCTTCCGCATGCAAGGCCCATCCCTTGCGCGCTATCGCGATTGGGCGGGTGACGGTCTGTTCCGCCTGTCGGTTGGGCTGGAGGACCCCGAGGATCTGATCGAAGACCTCGCGCGCGCCTTGGGATAGACCCCAAAGCGCGCCCAAGCGGTGGCTTAGTAGATTAGCCCATCATAGACGCCAAAGGCCCCTGCAGTCGTGCCAAGATTGCGCGCCTGCCCTTCGTCGCGGGCATAGGCGACCACTGCCGAATAGGTGCCGGGCCCGAAAGACCCGTCGACACCACCCCGGTAATAGCCCCACTGTGCCAACCGGCGCTGGATCAAGCGACGCTCGGCGCGGGAATAGCTGTTGAAGGCTTGGGCCAAGGGCGTGCGGTAGATCGATTGCGCCTGATGCACGGGTTTGACGTGGCCCTGCCCGTGGTAATAGCGCGGCTCATCCGGCACGACGCGGTACACCGGCGCGGGCGGCTCATGATAGATCGGCGCCCGGTCGCGGCGGGCATCATCAATGATCGCCTTCAAGACCAGCGCCCCCACGGCCCCTTTCAGCGTGTCCTGCTCGCGCTGGCCCCACGCGGCGGCGGGGGCGGCCGCGCCAAGGGCGATGGAGAGGGCGGTCACAGTGGTGACAACGGCGGTGTGAAGCTTTGGCAGCATTTCGGTCATCCTTTCGGTTCTGGGCGTTCGGGGTTTGGCCCGACAGCCGCGTGATGACCAAAGGATGCGCGGCAAACTGCCCGCTAGGCAAAATCGCCGCTTTGCTAGGGGATAACCGGCGCAAAATGCGCCCTAAACCTGCGTGACAAACCGCCCTAAACGGGTCCCTCGGCCAGACAGGCCGCCAGCCGCGCCAAGCCCTCGTCCAGCCGCACCGCAGCGCCTCCGCCCACGCCAAGACGGATATGGGCGGGCTCGTCATAGGCGGTACCGGGCAACAGGAAGGTGCGGTAAGGGGCCGCCAGAAGCCGCCGGGCAAAGGGCTCGCCCCCCTCGCCCTTTAGCCGCGCAAGGCCGATCAACCCGGCCTGAGGCCGCACCCATGACAGCCGCGGCTGATTGGCGATGAAGGCGTCCAACTGCGCCAAGGTCGCTGCGCCCGCGGTCCGCGCCCGCGCCAAGGCGGGCCCCAGCCGATCAGGTCGCAGCGCAATCTCGGCAATATGCTCGCCAAGGATATTCATGATCTCAGACGAGTTTTCCCGCAGGATCACCGCATCCATCACCATCTGCCGATCCCGGCAAATCAGCCAGCCGGTGCGCAGGCCCTGTAGACCCAGCCCCTTGGACACCGACCCCGTGGTGATGCCGCGCGGATAAATCCCCGCGATGGACGGCGCCCGCGCGCCCTCCCACTCCAGCCCGGCATAGACCTCATCGACGATCAGCCAAGCACCAACCTTGTCAGCAATCGCCGCGATCCGGTGCAACTCAGCCTCGGTCAGAAGCTGACCCGTGGGGTTGTTGGGGTTCGACAGGAAAATCAACTTGGTTTTCGCGGTCACCGCCGCCGCCAATTCGTCCAGATCCAGACGCCAGCCGTTTTCCTCGCGCCGCTTGACCAGCCGCAGATCGGCCCCGATGCCGCGTGCCATCACAGCGGCCTGCGGCCAGCCGGGGGTTTCGGTCACAATCTCATCACCCGGGGCCAAAAGCTGGCGAAAGCACAGGTAATTCGCCTCGGCCGCGCCTGCGGTGATGAGCACATCCTCAGGGTTGCACAGGCCCGCAAGCCCCGCCTGCGCGATCACCCGTTCGCGTAAGGCGGGCAGGCCCTGAAAGCTGACCCCGTTCCAATCCAAGACCAGATCGGGCGAAAGGTCGGGCAAAAAATCCCCCAAGGTCGGCGATTGCGACAGCGAAAAGCCCAAGACACATTCCGGCGGCTCCTCGCCGGCGGTTTCCAGCAAGTATTCGAAGAGCTTGTGAATCGTGACTTTCACCGCACATCCCGCCCTTGGTTCAGGATGATGACATTGCCCGAGGACACATCGCCCATGGGCGAGATCAGGAACCCCACCCATCCGGCGATCTGGTCGGGCTGCATTGCATGGCCATGTGGCATGGCCGAAATGGCACGGGCCAGAACGTCTTCGGTCAGCACGTTGAACAAGGGCGTTTCTGTCATGGCCGGTGCAAGCGAATTGCAGGCGATCTTGTCGCGCGCATAGCGGCGCGCCAGATCCTTGGTCAGCGTGTCCATCGCGGCCTTCGACGCGCGGTAATGCGGCGGATCGAAGACATCAAAGTTATAGGCCCCGTTGGACGAGATATTGACGATCTTGCGCACCCCCGGCCGCCCCTCCATCGCCTTGACCGCCTGTTGGCAACAATGAAAAGCCGACGAGAAATTGACCGCCATTTGGCGGTCCAGTTCATGCGCCGGGATATTGGGGAAGTCGGACATGAAACAGGTGCCGGCATTGTTGACCAAGGCATCAACCCCGCCAAAGCGGTCGGTGATGCGGTCAAAAAGATCAGCAATCGCATCGGCGTCGGTCAGATCGCAGATCTCGGGATGAAAGCGGTCACGGTCTGCGGCCATGGCCAAAAGCGCCGGGCCGTCGATATCGACGCCCACGACCTGCAAGCCGTCCTCGATCAACCGATCCGAAATCGCCCGGCCCATCCCGCCTGCGGCCCCGGTTACAACAGCAATGCGTGTCATGGTCTTCCCCCTGTTTGGGCGGAGGTTAAGCCTTGTCATCGGAAATGCAAACGGGGCCCGAAGGCCCCGTTTTCCACCCTGCCGATCCGATCAGATCGAGAGGCAGACGTATTTCATTTCCATGTAATCCTCGATCCCATGGTGGCTGCCTTCGCGGCCAAGGCCGGACTGTTTCACACCGCCGAACGGCGCGACTTCGGTCGAGATCAGGCCAGTGTTCACGCCAACCATGCCGTATTCCAGCGCTTCTTGAACGCGGGTGATCCGGCCGATGTCGCGGGCGTAGAAATACGAGGCAAGGCCAAAGATCGTGTTGTTGGCCAGATGAATGACCTCTTCCTCGGTCTCAAACTTGAAGAGCGGTGCCACCGGGCCAAAGGTTTCTTCGGTGGCCACCTTCATGTCATTGGTCACGCCGGTCAGCACAGTCGGCTCAAAGAACGTGCCACCCAGCGAATGGGTCTTGCCGCCGGTCAGCACCTTACCGCCGCCCGAGATCACATCCGAGATGTGCTCCTGCACCTTTTCCACGGCGTCCATGTTGATCAAGGGGCCGGTCGTGATGCCCGTCTTCAACCCGTCACCCACGTTCAATTTGCCCACCGCCGCCGCGAGTTTGGCGGCGAAGGCATCATAGACGCCCGCCTGCACATAGATGCGGTTGGCGCAAACGCAGGTCTGGCCGTTGTTGCGGAACTTGGAGATCATCGCGCCTTCAACCGCCTTATCAAGGTCGGCATCATCAAACACGATGAAGGGCGCGTTGCCCCCGAGTTCCATCGAGCATTTCAGAACCTGATCGGCGGCCTGACGCAGTAGGATGCGGCCCACTTCGGTGGAACCCGTGAAGGTCAGTTTCCGCACGCGCGGGTTTTCGCAGAATTCCTTGCCGATGTCCGAGGAGCGCGACGAGGTGATGACCGAGAACACACCCTTCGGCACGCCCGCGCGTTCGGCCAAGACGGCCATCGCCAGCGCCGAAAGCGGGGTTTCAGCGGCGGGGCGGGCCACAATGCCGCAGCCTACGGCCAAGGCCGGGCCAACTTTGCGGGCGATCATGGCGTTGGGGAAGTTCCACGGCGTGATCGACGTCGCCACGCCGATCGGCTGCTTCAAAACGGTGATCCGCTTGTCACGCTGGTGGCCGGGGATGGTTTCGCCGTAAACGCGCTTGGCCTCTTCGCCAAACCATTCGATGAAGGACGCGCCATAAAGCACTTCACCCTTGGCCTCGGCCAAAGGCTTGCCCATTTCGGCGGTCAGGATGGCGGCCAGATCGTCGGCGTTTTCGACCATCAGATCGAACCACTTACGCATGACAGCGGCGCGCTCCTTGCCGGTGCGGGCGGCCCATTCGTGGCGGGCCTTGTCGGCCACCTCAATCGCGCGTTTGGCATCTGCGCGGGTCATGTCGGCCACATTGGCAATCACGTCACCCCGCGCGGGGTTGGTTACGGCAAAGGTCTTGCCATCGGCGGCATTGACCCATTCACCTGCGATATAGGCCTGCTCTACCAGCAGGCTGGGGTCTTTCAGGATAGAACGCAGGTCTGTTGCGGAATCGAGCATCTGGGCCTCCCATTTCTCGGCTGGTCATGCAATGCCTGCTTGAGCGCAAAAAGTCCAGTTCCGGGGCAGGGTCTGGACTGAAATTCGGCAGTCAACTGGAGCCACCCGATGACCGATCTCAGCCGCGATTACATGAATTCCGCCTTTATCCCGGACGGAGACAGCTTTTATGCGCGTTGGCAGGCGCAGGCTGCGGCGTTTTGCGACCAGATGGCGAAGCGATCCACGCTGAACATTCCCTATGGACCGGACGCGCGGCAGGCGTTTGATCTCTTTCGCCCCGAAGGCATGGCGCGTGGGTTGATGGTGTTTGTCCACGGCGGATATTGGCTGGCCTGCGGTCGTGAGGATTATTCGCACCTCGCTGCCGGTGCTTTGGCGCGGGGCTGGGCCTGTGCGTTGCCGTCCTACACGCTCGCCCCCAACGCGCGAATTGCGGCGATGACGGACGAGATTGCCGGGGCGGTGCGTGCGGCTTCGGCCATGGCCGCGGGGCCGGTGGTGGTGACGGGCCATTCTGCGGGCGGGCATCTGGCGGCGCGCATGGGCTGTGCGGGTCTTGTGGTGCCGGTGGCGCGGGTGGTGCCGATCTCGCCCTTGGCCGATCTGGCCCCCCTGATGCAGACCGACATGAATGCCACCTTGGCAATTGACCCGGCTGAGGCAGACCGCGAAAGCCCGGCGCGATTGGCGCTGCGGGCCGGGGTGCAAGCCCATGTCTGGGTTGGCGGGCAAGAGCGCCCGGCCTTTCTGTGGCAGGCGCGCACCCTGTCGGAAGCGTGGAATTGCCCGTGGACCGTGGAGGCAGGTCGCCACCATTTCGATGTGATCGACGGTCTGACAGACCCGAACTCGGCGCTCATGGCGGCCTGTCTCGACGGTCTTTAACCCGCCGCGCGTCGAGCCCTTCGGGCACTCCTTGCGGGTCATCGCGCCTGCGAAAAAGATCCGCGTTACTGCCCGTCAAAAGCCACCAGGGCGGCAAGGTCAATCTGGGCCAAGAGCGCCTGCGCCTTGGCGGCCTCGCCCACAGCCTGCAGCAGAACCCGGTTGTCGAGGAGTGCCATGGTCGTCAGGCCGTCTTGCTCGAGAAACGCGACCCCGTTGATCTCAATCGTTTTGCCCATCATCGCCACCATCTGCGGATCTGACAGAATGGGCACAAAGCTTTGCACCATCATATTGTCCGCATAGGCCGAGAGCGTCACGGTCATCCCTTGGGCATCGGAATAGGTCGCCTCGGCCCCCGCGCCGCCGCCCATCATCGCCATGCCTTCCGCCATGTCGGGCGTGTCCTCACGCGTCCAACCTTCGGGCGCGGGTGGGAAATGGGCGCGCAGAAGATCGCTTTGGCGCGCCGAAATCTCACTGGCCGCGGTGGCGATTTGCGCGGCGGCGGTGTTCAGATCGCCCGCCGCATAAGCGGCGCTGGCCGCCGCCAGCGCATCGGCAACCGTGTCCGCCTGAACCGGGGCTGCAAGAGCCATGGTCAGGGGCAAAAGGGCGCAAAGGGCGTGGCGCATCGGGCAAACCTCATAAGGCCATTGAACAGACTATCGCCAAGAAGGCCCCCGCGCGGCAAGCCGGAAAAGCCCGGCTGCCCCCTTTATTCCTGGGCCCGCAGCACGCCTGCCGGACGCGCAGCCAAAGGCCGCCAGACAAAGGCCAGCCCTGCCAAAAGCGTGGCCCCGATGCCGCCCAGCACAATGACCAGCGCCGACGTGCCGTCAAAGACATAGTCGCTGTCCATAACCAAGGTCAGCACCGCCCATCCCGCAACGGCCCCGGCAAAGATCGCCACGACCCCCGCAGCCGCCCCCATCAAGACCGACCGCAGCGCGAAGCTGAGAAGGATGCGCCCACGTTCGGCCCCGATCACCTTGAGCACCGCCGCCTCATAGACCCGCGCGCGCTCGCCCGCTGCCGCCGCACCAATCAGCACGACAAAGCCGGTGATCAGCGTGGCCATGGCGGCCAAAGTGGTGGCTTGGGCAATCGCGGTCAGCGCCTCGGTCACCCGGCCGATGGCGGCCTTGACGCCAATGGCGGTGACATTGGGAAAGGCCTTGGCCAGATCGCGCAGGATGCCCGCCTCGGCCTCGGCATCGGCGTAGACCGTTGCGATATGGCTGTGCGGCGCGCCTGCGACCGAGGCAGCATTCAGCGTCAGCACAAAGCCCATGCCGCCGCTGGAGAAGTCCACCTCGCGGAAGCTGGTGATCTCGGCCTCGATGTCGCGGCCAAGGACGTTGACGGTGATTTTATCGCCCAGTTTCAGGCCCATCTCCTCGGCTTCTTCGGCTGCGAAGGAAATTTGTGGCGGGCCGTTATAGCCTTCGGGCCACCATGCGCCTGCCACCACCTTGGTGCCTTCGGGCATGGCGTCGGCATAGGTGATGCCCCGGTCACCGCGCACCACCCAGTGATTGCCCGCGACCTTTGCCGCATCCTCGCCGTTGATGCGGGCCACCACACCGCGCATCATTGGGGCGGTCTGCACCTCGGTCACCGCCGCATTGGCGCGGACTTGGGTAAGGAAGGGATCAATCTGGTCGGGCTGGATGTCGACAAAGAAATAAGACGGTGCCTTTTGCGGCAGATCGCGCGCGATGGCGCTGCGCAGGTTGCTGTCGATCTGACCGACGGCGGCGAGCACCGATAGACCAAGGCCCAGCGCCATGACGACCTGCACGGTTTCGGCGCGCGGTGCGCCGACCGAGGCCAGTGCCAACCGCAACGACACCCGCCCCCGCAGGGGCCGCGACCGGGCCAGACGCCGCGCCAACCGTGACAACCCATAAGCCGCAAGCGCCAGCACCAAAAGCGCCCCGGCCACACCGCCCGCCGTGCCCAAGGCCAGTGAGGCCACGCCCGAGAACACCACCGCACCCGCCACCAAAAGCGCAGCCAGAATCACCGTCGCCGCGATATAGCGTTTGCGCGGCCATTGCCCGGCACTTCCCCCGCGATAGAGCGCCGCCGCCCGCACCCGTTCGGTCTGCGCCAAGGGCCAGAGCGCGAACAGAAACGCCGCCACCACGCCATAGAACGCGGCCTCGATCACCGGACGCGGATAAAGACCGATATCGGCCTGAAACGGCAAAGCAGCCTCGATCAGACCTGAAAAGCCAACGGGCAGCCCGACGCCTAGGATAAGCCCAAGCCCGACGCCAAGGCCCACCAGAACCGCAATCTGCATCAGATAGGCGGTGAAGATCAGCCCGCCATCGGCCCCCAGCGTGCGCAAGGTGGCGATGGTGGCAATCTTGCCCTCCAGATAAGCGCGCACGGCGGATGCCACGCCCACCCCGCCAACCGCGAGCCCGGCAAGCCCGACAAGGATCAGGAACGACCCGATCCGTTCGACAAACTGCTCCACCCCCGGGGCGGCACGGCGGCTGTCGGACCAGCGCAAACCGCTGTCGGCAAGGGCCGTTTCGGTGGTCGCCTGCAGCGCCGCCAAATCGGTGCCCGTGGGCAGCACCATGCGATATTCGCTGTCATAAAGGGTGCCGGGCGCCAGAAGACCCGAAGTCGCCAGATCCTCCAGCCGCACCAGCGTGCGCGGGGCCAAGGCAAAGCCGCCCGTCGCGCTGTCAGGTTCGCGCAGCAAAAGCCCGCGCAGGGTGAATTCGGCGGTGCCGAGCGTGAAGGTGTCACCAGCCACCAGCCCCATCTGGGCGGCCAGAACCGGGTCCATCACCGCGCCCTGGTCGGCCAGCGCCTGATCCAGCGGCAGATCGCCGTCCAACTGAACCGCCCCAATCAGCGGATAGGCCCCGTCAACCGCCTTCACCTGCGTCAGCACGCGCGCCTCACCGGCGACGGCCATCGAGCGGAAATCGACAACCTCCGAGACCGCAGTGGCAATGCTGTCAAGATAGGCCCGTTCCTCGGGGCTGGCGAAGCGGTAGGTGAATTCGACCTGCGCATCGCCCCCCAAAAGGACCGCGCCCTGCTCGGTCAGGCCCGCCTGAATGGCCGCGCGCACGGTACCCACGGCGGCAATGGCAGCCACGCCCAAGGACAGGCAGGCCAGAAACACCCAAAAGCCGCGCAAGCCGCCGCGCAATTCGCGCCGGGCAATCGACCATGCCAATCTGGGCGACAGGCTCATGCCGCGGCCTCATCAACCCGGCCATCGACCAGCCTTACGATCCGGTCACAGCGCGCGGCCAGTTCCGGCGCATGGGTCACCAGAACCAGCGTCGCGCCGTGGCGGTCGCGCAGGGCAAAGATCAGATCCATGATCGCAGCGCCATTGGCGCTGTCGAGGTTGCCTGTCGGCTCATCGGCCAAAAGGATCGCCGGGCGCGGGGCTGCGGCGCGCGCCAAGGCCACGCGCTGCTGCTCGCCGCCCGACATCTGGGCGGGGTAATGGTGCATCCTTGCGCCTAGGCCCACGGCGGAAAGCTCGGCCTCGGCGCGGTCAAAGGCATCGGCGACCCCCGCAATCTCCATCGGGAGGGCCACGTTTTCCAAGGCGGTCATCGTGGGGATCAGGTGAAAGCTTTGGAACACCACCCCCATCCGGCCCCGACGGAACCGCGCAAGCTGATCTTCATCCATGCCGGTCAGATCCTGCCCCAAGGCGGCAATCTGGCCCGAGGTTGCCCGCTCTAGCCCGCCCATCAGCATCAGCAGCGAGGATTTGCCCGACCCGGACGGCCCCACCAGCCCAAGGCTTTCGCCTTGCGTGACATTCAGCGAAATACCCTTAAGTATCTCCACAGGCCCGGCATTGCCCTGCAAGGTCAGACCGACATCTTTCAAGGCCAGAACGGTATTCGACATGATCCACCTGCGATTGCTCTTAGTCACATATGCGCCGGTGCGCCTGATCCGCAATGCCGCGACTGCATTCTTTTTCGTGAGCTTGTCCGTCCTGGCCCTTCCGGCGCAGGCCGAACCCGTCACGCTTGTCGCCTTGGGTGACAGCCTGACCGCAGGCTATGGCCTGCCGCCGGATCAGGGCCTTGTGCCGCAACTGCAAAGCTGGCTGACCGCGCAAGGGGCCGAGGTGACAGTGGTGAATGCAGGCGTCTCGGGCGATACCACGGCGGGGGGGCTGTCGCGGCTCGACTGGTCTTTGACGCCCGAAACGGATGCGCTGATGGTGACGTTGGGCGGCAATGACATGCTGCGCGGTCTGCCGCCCGAGGAGGCGCGGGCGAACCTGTCGGCGATCCTTGAGGGTGCCAAGGCCAAGGGACTGCCGGTGTTTCTGGTCGGCATGGAGGCGCCGGGGAATTACGGGGCCGAATACAAGGCCGCCTTTGATGCGATCTATGCCGATCTTGCGGCTGAGTTTGGCGCGACGCTTTACCCGTTTTTCTTCCAAGGCATGACCGAGGGCAACTCGGACCCCGCCGCGATGCGGCCCTTTATGCTCGAGGATGGTATTCACCCCAATGCCGAAGGCGTGGCCAAGATCGTCGCCGACCTTGGCCCAGCGCTGCAGGCGTTTCTGGCCGCTCATCGTCCCTGAAAGCCTGCCGCTTTCAGGGATCTTCGCGAGGTGCCGCGATGAATGACCTTGGGGCAGGCCCCAAGGTCTTGAAGAGCATGGGGGGCTTGAAGAGCGCGGGCGATTGGCAGAACACTGGTTCACCATAACGCGACAGGCCCGATGATGACCCTAATTGCCGATCTGATTGCTGATTTGACGGGCGCCCTTGGGGCCAATCATGTGCTGACAGGCGACGATCTGGCGAGATACCGCCATGAGTGGACGCAACATTACCCATCCAACCCCTGCGCCGTCGCCAGGCCCGCAGATACCGCCCAAGTGGCCGAAACCCTGCGCATCGCTGCCCGCCACGGCGTGCCCGTGGTGCCGGTGTCGGGCCTGACCGGGTTGGTCGGTGGCGCCTACACCGATGGCGGGCTGATGATCTCGGTCGAGCGGCTGAACTGCATCCGAGAAATCCGGGCCGATGCGCGGATTGCGATTGTTGAGGCCGGCGTCGTGCTGGACCGTCTGCATGAGGCGGCTGAGGCCGCGAACCTTTACTTCCCGCTGTGGTTCGGCGCGCGGGGCTCTGCCATGATCGGCGGGGTTTTGTCCACCAACGCGGGCGGGTCGAACGTGCTGCGCTATGGCTCCACCCGCGCCTTGTGCTTGGGTCTGGAGGTGGTTTTGGCCGATGGGCGCGTGCTGAACCTGATGTCGGAACTCCACAAGGACAACTCTGGCTATGACCTGAAGCAGATGTTCATCGGCGCTGAAGGCACGCTTGGCGTCATTACGGCGGCGGTGATGAAACTCGTCCCCCGCCCCCGCGCCTATGCCACCGCGACCTTAGCCGTGCGCAGCTTGCCCGATGCCTTGGTGCTTTTGAACCAACTGCGCGAGGCAACGGGCGGTCTGGTGGAGGCATTTGAGCTGATGCCCGCCAGCTATATGCGCCGCCTGTCCGAGGCCCGGCCCGATGTATCGCTGCCCTTTGGCGGCAAACGCTATGACACCAATATCCTTGTCGAAATCGCCGCCACAGCGCCCCGCGACACAATGGCGGATGCCGCAGGCGATGTGCCGCTGACCAGCCTTTTGCAAGACACCCTTGCCGCACTCATGGAAACCGGCGCGATCCTTGACGCCGAGATTGCCCAGACCGAGGCGCAGCGCCGCGCCATGTGGCAGCGCCGCGAGTTGGCCGCCGAAATCACGGTCGCACGCCAGCCCACCATCGACACCGATATCTGCCTGCCCTTGGACAAAGTGGCCGAGGTTCTGGACCGCATCCATGCCCGCCTGCCCGCGCTCGACCCCGGGGCCGAGACGCTGCACATCGCGCATCTCGGTGACGGCAACATCCATTTCACCGTCTACCCCACCCACGATGACGCCGCCCTGTCCGATGCCGTGATCGAGACGGTGGAGGATGAAGTACAGGCCCTGGGCGGTTCCTTCAGTGCCGAACATGGGGTGGGCCTGTCGAAAAAACCCTCGATGAAGCGGCGGAAAGACCCGGTGGCTTTGGACATCATGCGCGCGGTCAAGGCTGCCGTTGATCCGGGCAACCGGATGAACCCCGGCAAGATCATTCCCGAGTAACCCCGCCCTATGACCGCCTTATCGCTCATCCTGCGCGACCCTTTGTTTCGCGCCATTGCCGCCATGGCGGGGCTTTATGGGGCGGTGAATGCCTGCATCTACCCCTTTCTGTCGCTGATCGCGGTCGAACGGGTGGGGATTTCGGATGCCACGCTGGCCCTTGTGCTGGCGCTGGCCTCTGGCGCGGCGGTGGCGGCCTCGGTGCTGTTTGGAATTCTGGCCGACCAGATCGGCAACCGTCGCCTGATCGCGCTGATGACGGTGGGGGCAACGGTGATCGGCACCGGGCTGATGGTGCTGGCCCCACTACCGGGCGTGATGTTGATCGCCCATGGCGTGCTGATCCCGATGGGCACGGCGATTTTCGGGCAGATCTTTGCGCTGAACAATCTGGCCACGCAGAACCACCCCGCCCAGCGGGATGCGCTGCAAGCCACGGTGCGCGCCGTGGTCTCGGCGGTGTTTTTGCTGACGCTTCTGTTCTGGACTTGGGGCCTTGGGACGGGCGAGCGCCGGGGCGGGTTTGATGTGATGGCGGTCTATGTCACGGCCACACTTGCCGCCGTGCTTTTGTTCGCACTGATCTGGCGCGGCTGGCCTCGGAAAGGGACCGAGCCTTGGCAGGACCGCCCGCTTGGCCTGAACCTGCGCGCCGCCCTTGTCGAACTGTCCCGCCCGGCGATTGCATTTCGGCTTTTGGCGATGGGGGCCATCGGCGGCTTGCCGATGCTGTACATCATCCTGACGCCCTTGATCTTTTCGGCCACGCCAGAGCGGCAAACCTCGGATGTGGCGCTGATGGTCGGGCTGGTTGCGGGGTTCGAGGTGCCCTTCATGCTGGCCCTGCCACGGCTGCAACGCATCCTGTCGCGCCAGACGTTGATCATGGGCGGCGCGCTGATATACGCGGGGTTCGTCACGCTACTGGCGCTGTTTCCCAACGGCAGTTGGCTCTGGGCGCTGCCCGTGCTCGCGGGCCTCGGGGCCGCCCCGATTCTGACGCTGCCCATCGGCTATTGGCAGCAGTTCATGGAGGGTCGTCCCGGCACCGCCGCGGCCCTTATGGCGCTGCAACGGCTGGCGGGCGATCTTCTGGCCGCCACCAGCTTTGCGCTTGGCACAGCCCTTGGCGGCTATACCACCGCAGCACTTTTGGGCGGGGGGCTTGCAATGGCCGGGGCCATGGCGCTGTGGATTGCCGACCGCCGCGCCTAAGCGTCAGTCTAAAAAGCCCGGCCCCGCGCGGCCCAGAAGCTCGGCCGCCAGATCGGTGCCCATGGCCACGCCATCTGCCGCCGCGCCGCGACGCTCTCCGGTGATCACTTGGGTGCCATCGGGGCGCAACACCTCGCCGCGCAGCCACAGGCTATCCCCGTCCACCAGCGCTAGGCCCGCGATCGGCGTCTCGCACGACCCATCCAGCCGCAGGAGGAAGCTGCGCTCCGCCGCGAGGCGCAGCCCGGTCTCATGATGATGAATGGCGGCAAGCATCGAGGCCACCCGCGCATCATCCACCCGCCGCTCAATGCCAATCGCCCCTTGGGCGACAGCTGGCAGCATCTCTTCGGGGTCAATCGCCGAGCGCGCGACATCCGACAGCCCGAGCCGGTTCAGCCCGGCCATCGCCAAGAAGGTCGCCGCCGCCACGCCATCGGCCAGTTTCTTCATCCGGGTCTGCACATTGCCCCGGAACTCCACCAATTGCAGATCGGGCCGGCGATGCGCCAATTGCGCCCGCCGCCGCAAGGACGACGACCCCACCACCGCGCCCTGCGGCAAATCCATCAGCCGCGCCACACCGGGGCTGACAAAGGCATCGCGCACATCTTCGCGTGGCAGATAGCAATCCAGCACCAGTCCCTCGGGCTGCAGTGTTGGCATATCCTTCATCGAATGCACGGCGATATCGATGCTGCCCGCCAAAAGCGCCTCTTCAATCTCGCGGGTGAACAGGCCCTTGCCGCCGATCTCTTTCAAGGCGCGGTCTAGAATCTGGTCGCCTGTCACCTTGATGACAACGATTTCAAAGGCCTCGAGCGGCAGGGCAAAGGCCGCCGCAAGGCGCGCGCGCGTCTCATGCGCTTGCGCCAAAGCCAGCGGAGAGCCGCGTGTGCCAATGTTCAAGGGGCGGTCGGGTGAGGGAAGATCATGAGTCATGCGCCAAGACTTACCCGCGACCGTTCCGCCTTTCAACCGCCCGCTTCTTGACATGCGCACGCAGGCAGGCAAGGCAGAGGGAACGACGGAGGCCCCCATGACCAAACTTCTTTTGCGCGCCCTTGGCGGCGAGACATTGCCGACCCCACCTATCTGGATGATGCGGCAAGCGGGGCGCTATTTGCCCGAGTATCGCGCGACGCGGGCCGAAGCGGGGGATTTCCTCAAGCTGTGCTACAACTCCGATCTCGCCGCCGAGGTCACCTTGCAGCCGATCCGCCGCTATGGCTTTGATGCAGCGATCCTCTTTGCCGATATTCTCCTGCTTCCACAGGCACTTGGCGCGGATCTTTGGTTTGAAACCGGCGAGGGGCCGCGCTTGTCCACCATCACCACGATGGCGGGTGTGAAGGCGCTGAAGCCGAAGGACGCGATCCACGACACGCTCGGCCCGATCTATGAAACCGTCCGGATTCTGGCCCGCGAATTGCCCAAGGAAACCGCGCTCATCGGCTTTGCCGGCGCGCCGTGGACGGTGGCGACCTATATGATCGCCGGACGGGGCACCAAGGATCAGGGCCCGGCCCACGCCCTCAAGGCCGCAGATCGGGCGACATTCTCGGCGCTGATCGATGTGATCACCGAGGCGACGATTGATTACCTGTCTGGGCAGGTAACCGCCGGGGCCGAGGTGGTGAAGCTGTTTGATTCTTGGGCCGGGTCGCTGAAGGGAGCGGATTTCACCGACTTCGCTGTGAAACCGGCCGCGCGGATCATTGCAGAACTGAAATCCCGCCACCCCGGCCTGCCGATCATCGCCTTCCCGCGCGAGGCAGGGGCGGGCTACATCGGATTCGCCAAAGCCACGGGGGCGGATTGCGTGGCGCTGGACAATTCGGTGTCACCGGAATGGGCGGCGGAACATGTTCAGATCTCAGGCTGCGTGCAGGGCAACCTTGCGCCCGAACATATGGTCACGGGCGGCCAAGCCCTGATCGACGCCACCCGCCGGGTGGTCGATGCCTTCAAGGGTGGGCCGCATATCTTCAACCTTGGCCACGGCATCACCCCCGATGCCAACCCCGACAACGTCTCCCTCATGATCGACACCGTGCGCCGGGGGTAACCGGCGCAAAGGTGAGTATTTGGAAAGGCGCAAAACCAGACATCCGCTTCATCAAGCGGCGGGTGATCTATTACATTTGGAGATTTATGGTGCTGCAAGAGAGGATTGAACTCTCGACCTCTCCCTTACCAAGGGAGTGCTCTACCACTGAGCTACTGCAGCGCCGGGGCGCGTCGGCGGGGTGTCCTGCCGGGCGTGGCGGGTGATTAGACGCAAATTCGGGGGGGCGCAAGAGGCTTTTCGCATCCCTTCTGGACGGTTTTTGCCCGCTGCGCTATGCAGATGGCCATGCAAGACAACCCCGGCAAACCTTCCACGACCAAACCCGGCACGGCGCAGGCGAAAAGCCGCGATGACCGGTTGAAAGCCGCGCTCAAGGCCAATATGGCCCGGCGTAAGGTGCAGGCGAAAACGCGGGCCACGGCCCAGAGGCACAACGATCAAGAGGACGAGTAGATGGATTCGATTCTGGTGAAGGGCAATGGCGCGCTGAAGGGGGTGATTCCGATCGCCGGGGCGAAGAACGCCTGCCTCACGCTGATGCCCGCAACCCTGCTCAGCGATGAGCCGCTCACGCTGACCAATGCCCCGCGCCTGTCGGATATTCGCACCATGACCCAGCTTTTGGGGTCTTTGGGGGCTGAGGTCGCGTCGTTGCAGGATGGTCAGGTGCTGGCCATGTCCTCGCATGCCATTACCAACCACACCGCCGATTATGACATTGTGCGCAAAATGCGCGCCTCGATCCTGGTTCTTGGTCCCATGCTGGCACGGGATGGCCATGCCATTGTCTCTTTGCCCGGCGGTTGTGCCATTGGGGCGCGCCCGGTCGATCTGCATCTTAAGGCTTTGGAGGCGATGGGGGCCGAGTTAGACCTGCGTGAGGGCTATGTTCATGCCAAGGCGCCCGGCGGGCGGCTGAAGGGCGCGGTCGTCGAGTTTCCCTTTGTTTCGGTCGGCGCGACCGAGAACGCGCTGATGGCCGCCACCTTGGCCAAAGGCACCACCGTCTTGAAGAACGCCGCGCGCGAGCCAGAGATCGTCGATCTGGCGCATTGTCTGCGGAAGATGGGCGCTCAGATTGAGGGCGAAGGCACCAGCACCATCACCGTGCAGGGCGTTGACCGCTTGCATGGCGCGACCCATCCGGTGGTGACCGACCGGATCGAACTTGGCACCTATATGCTGGTGCCCGCGATTGCCGGGGGCGAGGTGGAATGTCTGGGCGGCCGGTTGGATCTGGTCGGGGCTTTTGCCGAGAAACTTGACGCGGCAGGGGTGGAGGTGACGGAAACCGCCCGTGGTCTGAAGGTCAAGCGCCGGGGTGACCGCGTGCGCGCGGTGGATGTTGTGACCGAACCCTTCCCCGGTTTCCCCACCGATCTTCAGGCGCAAATGATGGCCATGCTTTGCACCGCCGAAGGCACCTCGGTGCTGGAAGAAAAGATCTTTGAAAACCGCTTCATGCATGCGCCGGAATTGACGCGCATGGGCGCAAAGATCGAGGTGCATGGCGGCACGGCAACGGTGACCGGGGTGAAGAAACTGAAAGGTGCGCGCGTTATGGCGACCGATCTGCGCGCCTCGGTCAGTCTGATCCTTGCAGCCCTTGCCGCCGAAGGCGAAACCGTGGTCAGCCGTGTCTACCACCTGGATCGCGGCTATGAACGGGTTGAGGAAAAGCTGCGCGCCTGCGGCGCACAGATCGAACGGATCGCCGGATGACCGACGCCCGGTTCGAAGATGGCGACGAGGCCCCGCTGCGGCTGATGGCGCTTGCGCCGGATGATCTGCCGGTGCTGGCCGCCCTTGTGCAGGATGCGGTCTTTCCCATCACGGAAATGACCTATGCCCGCCCGCGCCGCCGCTTTGCGATTCTTCTGAACCGCTTTCGCTGGGAGGACCGCGAGGCAGCGGAACGGGAACGCCGCGCTTATGAGCGGGTGCAGGCCCTTTTGGCGGTGGAAACCGTGACGGCGGTGCGCAGCTCGGGCATTGATCGGGGGCAGACGGACACCATCTTGTCGCTGCTGGCCCTGACCTACTCCGGTCCCGCCGAAGGGCCCGGGCGCCTGACCCTGACTCTGGCCGGGGATGGGGCGATTGAACTTGAGGTGGAGGCGCTCGAGATCAGCCTGCGCGACACCACCCGGCCCTATCGCGCTGTGTCGGGCAAAGCGCCCACCCACGACTGACCTACCCGCGACCGACCTGGTCAATCTTGGCCCAGCAGGCTGAACAGCGCCCCCCTTGCCAGATTGCTTCACCTGTGAAGGAATATGCCAAAGCGGAGGGGCCCCATGCGCTATTCGGAAACCATCACGATTGAGGATCTCGACGCCGATCCCTTCCCGCATTACGCACGCCTGCGCGCCACGGACCCGATTGCACCAGTGCCTGCGGCCAATTGCTGGTTTGCCACCCGCTGGGCTGATGTCGAGCTGATCGCCCGTCACCCCGATTTCACCGCCGTTTCAGATGAGGCCCCGGTCAACGCCGCCTTTGGCCGTCCAAATGTGCTGACTTCTGAAGGCCCAACCCATGCCGCCCTGCGCGGCGGGATTGAGCCGCATTACCGCCCGCGCCGCGTGGCGGATTACATCGATAGCCTCGTGCGCCCCATCGCCGAGGCTCAGCTTGCTGCCTTTCGCGCCTCGGGATCGAATGATCTTCTGACCGAGTATTTTGAGCCGATCTCCGCGCTCGCCCTTGCGCGGTCTTTTGGCTTTACCGAGGTGGACACCCCCACCCTGCGCCGCTGGTTTCATGGGCTGAGCCAAGGTGCGATCAACTTTGAACGCGACCCGGCCCGCGATGCGATCTGCCGCGAGGTGGTGGCCGAGATTGAGGGCATCGCCCTGCCGCTTTTGGAACGGCTGGCCAAAACGCCCGACAACTCCCCGCTGTCGCATATGCTGCATTCGGGGATGGAGCCGGGTCAGACCCGCGCGCCAGAGATGATCCTGCCCTCGGTCAAGATCACGCTGCTGGGCGGCATGCAGGAACCGGGGCACGGCGCGGCGAACCTGCTTGTCGGCCTGATGCAGCACCCAGACCAATTCGCCGCACTGCGTGCTGACGTGAATGGCCTGTTGCCTCAGGCAATTGACGAGGCGCTGCGCTGGATTGCGCCCATCGGCACCATGATGCGCACCGCCACGCGTGACACAGAGGTAAACGGGATAGACGTGCCCGAAGGCACCCCGGTGTCTTGCATCTTCGCTTCGGCCAACCGGGATGAGACGCGCTGGGACAACGCCGATGCCTTCGACATCTTCCGCCCGCAAAAGGCCCATATGTCCTTTGGCCAAGGCGCGCATTTCTGCGCCGGAAAGTGGTTCGCCAAGGCCCAGATCGACGTTGCGATGCGCGTGCTCTTGGACGCCTACCCGCATCTGACCTTCGCAGACGACCCGCCCGAGTTTCGCGGCTGGGAGTTTCGTGCCCCCACCCATTGCCGCGTGGCACTCTAGCCTTGCAGGGGCGCGCAAACCCGGCATAACTGCGCCGGACCTTGCCACAGGACGCCCATGCCCATCGCCTATGTCACCTTGCCCGGTCGCGGCGCAACCGATGCGCTGATCGCCGAGACGGTCGCGCGCCTGCGCGCCACCGGCCTGCGGCTTTCGGGCACCGTGCAAATCGATGTGCCGCGCGCCGACCGCAGCCTGTGCGATATGGAACTGACGGTGCTGCCCAATGGCCCGGTGTTCCGCATCAATCAAGACCGGGGTGAGGCCGCGCGGGGCTGCCGTCTGGACAGCGGCGCGTTGGAAGAGGCGGTGGTCGAGGTGGCCGACCGCATGACCGGGGCCGAGGTGCTGGTGGTCAACAAATTCGGCAAGCTTGAGGCGCAGGGCCGTGGCTATGTTCCCCTGATCGCCGAGGCGCTCGCGCGCGACATGGCGGTGCTGGTCGGGGTCAACGCACTGAACCTGCCCGACCTTCTTGGGTTTTGCGACGGCATGGCCACGGCCCTGCCCGCCGATCCGGACGCCGTTGCGACTTGGGCCACCACAGCGGCGGCCAAACAGCGTTAACCCAATCTTCAGCGAATCGGCCTAAGCCTTGGCTGTCCACGTTTGTGGACTGGGTTCTGCTTGCAAAACACGTACCCAACCACACCCCAAGGCCCCGTCGGTCCCGAACCGGCGGGGCTGATCGTTTCAGCCCAACACCGCGCCGGGGTTCATGATGCCCGCCGGATCAAGCGCCGCCTTGATCGCCCGCATCGCGGCCAGCTTGGCCGGATCGCCATAGCGCTGCAAATCCGCAACCTTCAGCCGCCCAATCCCATGCTCGGCCGACACCGACCCGCCCATCTCATTGACCAGATCGTGCACCGTTTCTTTGATTGGACCGCGCAGGGCCTGATACTCTTCTTTCATCCGCCCCCGCGCGGGAAAGACGTTGAAATGCAGGTTGCCGTCGCCCAGATGGCCAAAGCAGTTGATCCGGAAATCGCCCAGTGCCGCCAGCGCCTTGGTCGCACGCGGAATAAAGACCGGCACTTCCGACAAGGGCAACGAGATGTCGTGGTTCGACACCGCCCCCACCTTGCGATTGGCCCAAGGCAGGCTTTCACGAATGCGCCACAGCCCGGCGGCCTGCGCGGCCGAATGGGCCACAACCCCATCGCCCACCAGCCCCGCCGTCATCGCCTCGTCCAACAGCCCCGCCATCAGCGCCTCGGCATTTTCAAACCCCGCAGGCAGGCCCAACTCCACCAGAACCGACCATTCGGGCAAGGGCTGCAACGGCACCCCCACCTCGGGCATATGCTCGGCCAAAAACTCCAGCCCCTGCCGATGAATGATCTCAAAGGCCGAAATCATCCCCGAAGCGCGGGCCTCGGCCATCGCCAACAGCTTCAACGCACCTTCAGGAGACGGCACCGCCAAAAGCGCGGTAGCCTCGCTGGCTGGGCGCGGAAACAGCCGCAAGGCGGCGGCGGTGATAATGCCCAGCGTCCCTTCCGCCCCAATGAGCAGATGCCGCAGGTCATAGCCGGTGTTGTCCTTGCGCAGCCGCTTCAGCCCGTGCAGCACGCTTCCATCGGGTAAAACCGCCTCGATCCCCAGACACAGATCGCGCGCATTGCCATAGCGCAGCACGTTCACCCCACCGGCATTGGTGGCCAACACCCCCCCCACCCGCGCCGAGCCTTCCGAGGCCAGCGACAAGGGAAACAGCCGGTCAATCTTCTCAGCCTCCGCTTGGGCAGTGGCCACCACCATCCCGGCCTCCACGACCAAAGCATTCTCAGACGGATAGGCCGCGCGCAGCGCCGCCATCCGTTCCAGCGATAAGATCAGGGGCACTGTCCCCCGCTCCATGATCTGTCCGCCCACAAGCCCCGTGCCGCCGCCCATCGGCACAATGCCGACACGTGCTGCGGCACAGATACGCACGATCTCAGCCACTTCCGCCGTGCTGCGGGGCCGTGCCACCGCCCCTGCCATGCCCTGCCATCGCCCGCGCGGCTCTTCCAGATCGCGCGGTTCGGGTTGGCGCAAACAGCCTTCCGGCACTTGCGCGGCCAGATCAGCCAGAAAGACAGGATCAGCGGGGTTCAACATGGCGGGCACCTCTGCAGCCTTCCTAACCTGCAGGCAGGCCGGAATAAACCCCGTCACGGGATCAGCGCGGGCTCCAGCACCAGGATCGTCGGCCGTCGCGGTAGGCTTTCAAGCGAGACCTCCACCTCTGGCCCGCTGACAATCTCCACCTCAAAGGCAGGCTGCATGCGCTTGATAAAGGACACCAGCCCATCGGCGGAAAACCAATGCATCGGCAAGACCAACCGGGCGCGAAAGCGCGTGACCACCTTGGCCATGCTGTCAGGGTCCATAGTAAAGCCACCATCCACCGGCACCATCACCACATCCAACCGGCCAATGGCCGCGTGCTGGGCATCCGACAGAACCTGATGCAAATGCCCCAAATGCCCGATGCAGAGCCCCGCGGCCTCGAAGATAAAGATCGAATTGCCGTCCTTGCGCCCGCCCTCGCCAAAGGGCCCGCGCAGATCCGAGGTCACGTTGCGCACCCGCAGATCGCCCAACTCCTCGTCGATCTGTGCGGGCTGGCCAATATCCCCCCAACCGCGCAAGACCAAGGGGATCCGTGGATCGGGCGCGTCGGTGAAATGGGTGTCATGGGCGATGTTCATCGTGACCACATCGGGCACTACATCCGGATTGCCGATATAGCCGGTATAATCCGTCACCGCGAGCGTGCCGCCCGCTGTCTCCAGTGCAAAGGACGCATGGCCCAAAAACCGGATCCGAACCGTCTCGGCCTCCAACGGCGCGCCAAAGGCCGCAGGGATCACCCGCGCCTCACCCTCTGACATCGCCAGACAGGCCGAATCGCGGCGACCTTCGGCCAAGGCCACGCCGGCATGGACCAAGAACACAAATATCGCCAACCGCAGCATGACCACCTCCCGCACAGATGCAGAAAGTTTACATCAAATTTGGCTTCATCTTGGTAAAAATACTCCACGGGGGGGCGCGGGCCTTCTTAGGCCCGCGCGGGGGTGTGAAACCCCCCTCTTACTTTGATCCGTCAGGCCGCAGCCTTCAACAAGGCGGCAATCGCCTGCACAGACCGCCAGTTGCGCGCCGTGCAGGGCACGCCCAAGGCACGCTCCAGACGGTCGACAAGCGCTGATCGGCCGATGCCCCCCGGCGCGTGCAGGTAAAGCGCGTGGTCGGTCAGGGTAAAGCGCTCGGTCGTTGCCACGGCGCGCAGAGCGGTCTGGTCGGGTTTGGCGGGGGCCGCCAGATACCACACATGCACCGCCGTTGCATCCGCCAGCGCTTCAGCCTTGTAGGGGCACGCCGCCACAATCGCTGCATGGGTTGCCGCATCCAGATAAATCTGCGCCGGGGCGAAACCAAAGCGTTGGCGCATGGCGGTGGCCATCTTGGCCTCCAAATCCGCAACGCCCGGATCGTCAAACACCGCATTGCCACTTTGCAGATGGGTATCGACGCCGCGCAGCCCCAGCTCTTCCAAGAGCGCGCGGAATTCCGGCATGGGCAGCCGATTGGCGCCTGCCACATTGACGCCCCTGAGCAGAAGCACCTTGATCATGAGAAGTTCCCGTCGGCTGCCACATGGGCCTGTCCGGGCATATCCGCCAAGAGCGCGCGCCCTCAGCCTACATCCGTCCGCCCGCGCCGATCATTTCTAAGGTTCGCGTAAAGCACATGGTTGCGCCAGCGTCCATTGATTTGCAGATAGCTTTGCGCCACGCCCTCGTATTTGAAGCCGCATTTTTCCAACACCCCGCGTGAGGGGGTGTTTTCGGGAAGGCAGGCCGCCTCGATGCGGCTCAGGTCCATCACCGCAAAGGCGTGATGCACCAGCGCCAAAATCGCCTCGCGCATATAGCCTTGGCGGGCAAAGGGCGCGCCGATCCAATAGCCGAGCGTGCCCGCTTGCACCGGGCCACGGCGAATGTTGTCCAGCGTTATGGCGCCCAAAAGCTGATTGTCCGAACGCCGCACCAGCATCAGAGGCAGCGCAGTGCCTTGGGTTTCCGCACGCTGCGCCCAATACACCCGGTTGGTAAACGCCCGGCGCGACAGGTGGTCATGCGCCCAGACAGGCTCCCAAGGCATCAGATGATTGGCTGAAGCCTCGCGCAGTGCCGCCCAAGCCCGCCAATCACCATGTTCGGGAAGCCGCAGCGACATGCGCTCGGCCTCGATCCGGGGACGACGGCGGAACTTCAGCATCACGCGGCAAGCCTTTGCCGAATCTCCTCCAGCGATGGTGCGGCCGCAACCGGGCCATAAAGTGCCAAGGCATTGTCGACCGAGCAGAGCCCCTCGCCATAGCGGCGCACATCTGCCGTGGTCACCGCATCAATCTTGGCCACCGATTCCGACACATCCGGCACCCGGCCATAAATCGCCAAAAGCCGCGCAATGCGTTCGGCACGCGAGGACGGGCTTTCCAGCCCCATCAGCATGCCCGCTTTGATCTGGGCCCGCGCGCGGGCGACCTCGGCGTCAGACATGTCTTCGGATGCGCGCTTCATCTCATCAACCGTGATCAGGCACAGATCCCCGATCTCCTCAGCCGACGTGCCGGCATAAACCGTGATCTGCCCCGCATCCTCATAGGCCCCAGACTGGGCGAAGATCGAATAGCACAGCCCACGTTCCTCGCGGATCTTCTGGAACAGGCGAGAGGACATGCCGCCGCCCATCACCATGGAATAGACCTGCGCAGCATAGACGTCAGGGTGGCGATAGCCCGGCGCGTCAAAAGCCATGGCGAAATGCACCTGTTCAAGGTCTTTCAACTCACGCCGCTCGGCCCCTTTGAAGGTGGCGGATTGGAACGCCACCTGCGGACGGGCGACAAGCCCACCAAAGATCGCCTCGGCCTGCTTGACGATCGCGTCATGATCGACGCCCCCGGCCGCCGACAGGATCATCTGCGCCGGACCGTAATTGTCTTTCACAAAGGTCTGCAAATCGGCGCGGGCGAACTTTGCCACGCGCTCTGCAGGGCCCAGAATGGTGCGGCCAAAACTTTGATCGGGGTAGGACACCTCTTGCAGCCAGTCAAAGATAATGTCGTCTGGCGTGTCCAAGGCCTGCCCGATTTCCTGCAAGATCACATGGCGTTCGACCTCAATTTCCTTGGGATCAAAGGCGGGGTTGAGGACGATATCGCCGATCACATCCAAGGCGAGCGCCACATCATCTTTCAGGATGCGCGCGTAATAGGCCGTCATCTCGCGCGAAGTATAGGCGTTGATATAGCCGCCCACATCCTCAATTTCCTCGGCAATCTGCAAGGCAGAGCGCCGCTTGGTGCCCTTGAACGCCATATGCTCTAGAAAATGGGCAATGCCGTTCTGGGCGGCCGTTTCATGCCGCCCCCCCGCCATGACCCAAACCCCGGCACTGGCCGATTGCAGCCCGGGCATATGTTCGGTGACGATGCGGAACCCATTGGAAAGCGTGGTCAGACGAGTGGTCAAGCGCGCAACCTTTCGCGGATCAGGGATTGGATGGCAGGCAGATCGTTCTTCACCCGTGTCACTCGCTCGGGTCGGTCAAAGAGATCGGCCATTCGGGCGGGCAGAGCAGGGCGAATGCCAGTGGCAGCCTGCACAGCATCAGGGAATTTTGCCGGATGCGCGGTGGCCAGCGTGATCATCGGGGTTGTGCCCAGATGTTCATTGGCCACCTTTACGCCAATGGCGGAATGGGGGCACAAAAGCTCGCCCGTGTCGCGCAAGGCGCTGGTGATGGTGGCCGAGGTTTCCGCCTCATCACAACGACCCGAAGCAAAGGTGCCCTGCAACATCTGCAAGGCGCCGGGTGCGATGGTGAAACCGCCAGATTTCATATGCGCCATCAGCGCCGCAATCGCAGCCCCGTCGCGGCCATGGGCATCAAAGAGCGCCCGTTCAAAGTTCGACGAAACCTGAATGTCCATCGAAGGGCTGATCGAAGGTTTGACCCCATTGGTATGGTGATCCCCCGCCGACAAGGCGCGGTGCAGAATGTCATTCTGATTGGTCGCCACCACCAATTGGTCAATCGACAGGCCCATCTTCTTGGCGATGTAGCCCGCAAAAATGTCACCGAAATTGCCTGTCGGCACGGTGAAGCTGACTGCCCGGTGCGGCGCGCCAAGGCTGACGGCCGATGAGAAGTAATAGACCACCTGCGCCAGAACCCGCGCCCAGTTGATGCTGTTCACCCCGGCCAGCCGCACGCCATCACGGAAGTCAAAGTCATTGAACATCGCCTTCACATTGGCTTGGCAGTCGTCAAAATCCCCATCCACAGCCAAGGCATGCACATTGGCCTCGGCGGGCGTGGTCATCTGGCGGCGCTGCACATCGCTGACGCGCCCATGCGGATACATGATGAAGAGATCGACGTTCGCCAGCCCCCGGAAGGCCTCCATAGCCGCCGAACCGGTATCGCCGCTGGTCGCGCCGACGATCGTGATCCGCTCACCGGTCTTGGCGAGCGCGGCCTGCATCATCTGCCCGATGAGCTGCATGGCGAAATCCTTGAACGCCAAGGTTGGCCCATGGAACAGCTCCAAGAGGAAATGGTTTGGCCCCAGCTGCACCAAGGGCGCGCGGGCGACGTGGCCAAAGCCCTTGTAGGCGGCCGCGATCAGACCCTTGAACTCATCATCGGCGAAAAACCCACCGATGAAGGGCTTCATCACCCGGAAGGCCACCTCTTCATAGGGCAGCCCCGCCAGCGCGGTGATCTCGGCCTTGGTCATCACGGGCACGGTCTCGGGCACATACAGCCCGCCATCGCGCGCCAGCCCCGTCATCATCGCTTCGCCAAAGGTCAAAACCGGGGCCGTGCCCCTTGTCGAGATATAGCGCATCTTCGCCTCTTAAACCCCACGCTGCCTGATACGCCACAGAAGTGCTGCTGTCATCACCGCCCAGACGGCAGCCAGCAAGAACCATGTGATGGCATATCCCCAATGGTCATTGGGTATAGTCGAAGTATTCACCGGCACAGGCGTGATCCCGTCACCAGTTGGTTCACGCGCGACAATTAATGTCGGTTCCGTATTCAGCTTGGCCGCCATGGCAGGAACGTCACGGGCGAACCACAACCCAGTCTTGGTATCGGGCGGCGGGGTCGAGGAGGTCGCGTCAATCGGCCAATGCAGGTTGCCAACCACGCGGGTCGCCCCGGCCTCGTGCGGCAATCCCCGCGCCTCCTCTTCGATGAACCCGCGATCCACCAGAATCCGACGACCATCCGCGGCCTCAAAGGCCTCAATCACCAGAACACCGGGGCTTGCGCCCTTGATCCCGAACAAAACCTCAATCACCTCACCGCTGAACTGCCCGTCGACCACCACCGGCCGGAACTTGTCTACAGCTGGATCGGGCGATGCCATCAAGGGCACTGGCGCCTCATGGATCATCGCCTCGATCTCGGCCAGAACCCCGGCCTTCCAGTGCATCCGCTGTACCTGCCAGATGCCCAAACTGATCAGCACCGCACATCCGGCAAGGCCCATCAGAATCGGGAAGAACATCTTACGCAGCATCAAAGCCTCCAAAAGCAAGACGCGGGCCAGATGACCCGCGCCGCGCAAAGTTGCAAGATGGGGTTACTGACCCCAGACGTAGACGGCGGCGAACAGGAACAGCCAGACCACGTCCACAAAGTGCCAGTACCAAGCGGCAGCTTCGAAACCGACATGCTTTTCGGGGGTGAAATGCCCCTTATAGACGCGGATCAAGCAGACCAGCAGGAAGATGGTGCCGACCAGAACGTGGAAGCCGTGGAAGCCCGTGGCCATGAAGAAGTTGGCGCCGTAGATGTTGCCAGCAAAGCCAAAGCCTGCGTGGCTGTATTCATAGGCTTGGAAGAAGGTGAAGATCACCCCCAAGATGACCGCCAAAATCAGCCCATGCTTCAGGTCGCGGCGGTTGTTCTCATGCACCAAGGCGTGGTGCGCCCAAGTCGCCGCGCAGCCCGACAGCAAAAGGATCAGCGTGTTGATCAGGGGCAGGTGCCAAGGGTCAAACGTGGTGATGCCTTCGGGCGGCCACACGCCGTCAATCGCGGGCGACAAGGGACCCATCGGGTAAAGCGCATGCTTGAAGAACGACCAGAACCATGCCGAGAAGAACATGATTTCCGACATGATGAACAGGATGAACCCGTAGCGCAGGCCAAGGCGGACAACTGGGGTGTGATCGCCCACCTGGCTTTCACGCACCACCTCGGACCACCAGGCGAACATGACATAGAGCACGCCGACGAACCCGATGAGGAACATCCAAGGGGCGCTGCCCTTCATCCACAAAGTCGCGCCAAACAGCATGACAAAAGCCGAGACAGACCCAAGGAAGGGCCAGATCGACGGCGGCAAGATATGGTAATCGTGGTTCTTGGCGTGGGCCATGGGCGTTCCCTCGTGTTTTCTTCTTGTCTCAGTTTTCCACTGTCGCAGAAGGCGTGACAGCCGGGCCAGTCAAGCCCGCCTGCTGCTCTGGCAGTGGTGTTTGGTGAAAGGTGTAGGACAGCGTGATTTCCGGAATACCGGCGGCTTCAGCGTTGTCGAGCATGGTGGGGTCCACATAGAAGGACACCGGCATCACAACCCGTTCGCCGGGTTGCAAGACCTGCTCAGTAAAGCAGAAGCATTCGATCTTAATGAAATAGCCACCCGCCTGATCGGGGGCGACGTTATAGCTCGCAGTGCCAGCGATGGGCCGGCTCGTCGGGTTATAGGCCTCATAAAAGGCCAGCCCGTTTTCGCCGAGGCGGACCGTCATGGTATGCTGCTGCGGCTTGAACTCCCAAGGCATGTCAATCGCCGTTGAAGCGTCAAAGCGGATCAACACCGTCTGGTCAAGGATCTGGTCCGGTGCCGCCGCGGCAACACCCGTGGTGCCACCAAAGCCGGTGACGCGGCAGAACCAGTCATAAAATGGCACCGCAGCAAAAGACAGGCCCAGCATGGTGCAGGCCACGGCCACAAGCCAGACTGCGGTCTTCTTCTGCGGGCTCAGTGTCGGCGTCATGGCTGGCTCGCCCCGGTTGCGGGTTGCACAAGGGTGCCGGTGTTTTTCTTCGCATCATCGGCATGCGGGCGGGCGCCTTGGGTCACCTTGACCACTGTCAGCGCGAAGACCAAGACGACAAAGCCGACCAGAACCAAGCCCAATCCCAGATTCCGCCCAAAGCGGCGGTGATGCATCTCATGTTCCACCCGCAAGGCCATGGCGTCAGACCCCCATCGCGCGCAGCGCGGCATCGGCCAAGAGCGCGACGAACAGCAAGAACAGATACAAAAGCGAGAAGCGGAAGACAGACTTTTCCACACGGTAGCGGTCGCCTTCGGCCACCGCTTCATCGCGCCGCCAAATCGACCAAGCCCCGCGCAGGAACATCAGGTTCAAAATCACCGCGGCCACCATGTAGACCGGGCCACCAATCGAGGTGAAGGCCAGCGCCATCGAGAAGGGCACGAGCAGAACCGTGTACCACCAGACATGGGCACGCGTCGATTTGCGGCCATGGGTTTCGGTCAGCATTGGCACCTTCGCGTCGCCGTAGTCCGACTTCATGAACAAGGCCAGTGCCCAGAAATGCGGCGGTGTCCACATGAAGATCAGCATGAACATCAAGAACGCTTCGACCGAGACAGAGCCCGTCGCGGCGACCCAACCAATCATTGGAGGAAATGCGCCAGCGGCACCACCGATCACGATGTTCTGCGGCGTGATCCGTTTCAGCCAGACCGAGTAGACGACGACATAAAAGAAGATGGTGAAGGCCAAGAGTGCCGCCGCGATCAGGTTGGTGGCCAAGGCCAACATCACCACCGAAATACCTGACAGCGCCAGACCAATCGCCAGCGCCTCACCGGGCTGGACCCGGCCCGAAGGAATGGGACGGCTTTGGGTGCGGCGCATCACCGCGTCAATATCGGCATCCCACCACATGTTCAGCGCGCCCGAAGCCCCGCCGCCCAGCGCGATGAACAAAATGGCTGTGAAGGCTTCGACCGGATGCAGGGAAACCGGGGCAACCAAAAGGCCCACGAGTGCCGTGAACACCACCAGCGACATCACGCGCGGCTTCAACAGCTGCACATAGTCACCAAAGCGGGCCTCGTAGCTGCCCTCAAAAGACCGGATATCGGTCATCTCTGCCTAACTTCCTTCTGGGAGAGACGCGGCCCGCATCCGGGCCTCGCTCATGCCTTAATCGTAGAACTTAGTTCGACGCCAGTTGCAGATTGCCGGCCTTCGCGGCTTCAACCCACTTTGCATAAGCCTCTTCCGACACGACCTTAACGGTGATCGGCATGTAGGCGTGGTCCTTGCCGCAAATTTCCGAGCACTGACCGAAATAGATGCCTTCTTTGTCGGCCTTGAACCACAGCTGTGCCAGACGGCCGGGAACGGCGTCCTGCATCACGCCAAAGGCCGGCACTTTCCAAGCATGGATCACGTCCGAAGCGGTGACCTGCACCACAATGGTCTTGCCGACAGGAACCACGACAGCGGTGTCAGTCGCCAAGAGATAGAGGCTGTCATCATAGCCGTTCGCGGCAAGGTCTTCGCGCGCCAGCATGAAGCTGTCAAACGCGATGCCATCTTCGGGGTATTCATAGGACCAGAACCACTGGTTGCCGGTCGCCTTGATGGTGATATCGGCCTGAACTTGTTTGAAATCCTGCTGCTTGAACAGTTCGGGAAGCGAGAAAGACCCGATGAACACCAAGATCAAAACCGGGATCAGCGTCCATGCCACTTCCAGCGGCGAGTTGTGGGTAAAGCGGGCCGGCGTCGGGTTGGCGCGACGGTTGTAGCGCACGATCACATAGATCAAGAGCCCGGTCACAAGCACAGTCACCAAGAAGATGATGATGTTGATCATGTGATCAAGGTTTTGCGCACCTTGGGCCAATTCGGTTGAAGCGGGCTGAAAGCCCGTGCCCTTGGGCGTCGGCGCCCCGATAACCTCAAGCGACTGCGCGTAAGCGGCCGTTGAGAAAAGTCCACCAAGCCCCGTAGCGGCGAGACCAGCGCGTGAGATGAGCTGACGCATATTCGATTCCCGTTTCGTCTGGCGGCATTGCGCCCTATTGTCAGGCCTGCCCGAAGCGTGGGCAGAATCCCGTTGATTATGCGCAAGGTGAAACCACATTGAACGCATTATCTCAAGTGAAACCGTGCTACAAAGCGGCGCGAATTGACACAGGTCAAGGACGCTCCCGCGAAAGGCCCCGATGACTGACGCCCCTTTCCGACCCTTCGAGACGCAACTTGACGAAAAGACAGCGCTTTCTGTGCTGCGCGCAGCCCTGTCCGGGGCCGAGGATGGCGAACTTTACCTTGAACGCAAACGCTCTGAGGCAATCGTTTTGGACGATGGCCGCATCAAGACAGCCAGCTATGACGCCTCCGAAGGCTTTGGCCTGCGCGCCGTCAAGGGCGAGGTGGCTGGCTATGCCCATTCCACCGAAATCAGCGAAAAGGCCTTGCGCCGGGCCTCGGAAACGGCCCGCCTCGCGGTGGGGGATGGTGGCGGGGTGCTGGCAACTGCGCCCAAGGGCACCAATGCCCGGCTTTACTCCGATGCTGACCCGATGGCGGATGCAAGCTTTGCCGCCAAGATCGATGTGCTGAAAGAGATTGACGCCTATGCCCGCGCCATGGACCGCCGCGTGGTGCAGGTCTCGGCGACCATATCAGCGGGGCTGCAAGAGGTGGAAATCCTGCGCCCCGAAGGAATGCGGCTGGCCGACATCCGCCCGATGGCGCGGCTGAATGTCGCAGTGATCGTCGAAGAGAACGGCCGTCGCGAACAAGGCGGCACCGGCGGCGGCGGGCGCTATGGGCTGGCCCGGCTTTTGGAACCCGGCCACTGGAAACCCCTGTTGCACGAGGCGCTGCGCATTGCCCTTGTGAACCTTGGCGCCACACCGGCACCCGCAGGCATGATGGATGTGGTCCTTGGCCCGGGCTGGCCCGGCATCTTGTTGCACGAGGCGATCGGCCACGGGCTAGAGGGTGACTTCAACCGCAAGAAAACCTCAGCCTTTTGCGGCCTGATGGGCCAGATGATCGCCGCCCCCGGTGTGACAGTGCTGGACGACGGCACCCTGCCCGACCGGCGCGGCTCGATCTCGGTCGATGACGAAGGCACGCCCTCGGCTCGCAATGTGCTGATCGAGGACGGGCGTTTGGTGGGCTATATGCAAGACCGCCAGAATGCGCGGCTGATGGGGGTTGCCCCCACGGGCAACGGACGACGCGAAAGCTTTGCCCATATCCCCATGCCACGCATGACGAACACCTATATGCTGGGCGGTAAGGATGACCCGGGGGGCATCGTGGCCAGCCTGAAAGACGGCATCTATGCGGTGGGCTTTGGCGGTGGTCAGGTTGACATCACCAACGGCAAGTTCGTGTTCTCCTGCACCGAAGCCTACCGCGTTCGCGGCGGCAAGGTGGGTGAGGCGGTCAAGGGCGCGACCTTGATCGGCGACGGTGCCACCGCACTGCGCCAGATCCGCGCCATCGGCAATGACATGGCGCTCGACCCCGGCATCGGCAATTGCGGCAAGGCGGGCCAATGGGTGCCTGTGGGTGTCGGCCAACCGACCTTGCTTATCGGCGGGCTGACGGTCGGCGGCCAAGGCGGTTAAGGGCTGCGCCTGTTGCCGATGTCGGCTGCCTCCGGCGGGAGTATTTGAGCCAAGATGAAAGGATTTGCGCCTTTCAAAATACTCCGCAGGGGGTGAGGGCCGAAGGCCCGAGGGGGGCGCGCAGCCCCCCTGCTTCAGCGCCCGAACTTGCCCTTCAAGGCATCGGCAAAGGCGTTGGAGCCGCCTGACGGCCCAGCCGATTTGGGCGCAGCGCTTGTTGGCAAGGGCTTGGCACCGCGCGGACTCGGCGTTCCTGATTGCGCCGGCCGTTCGCGCGCAGCCTCGCGCGCTTCGCCCGTGTCGCGTTTCATGGAAAGCGCAATCCGCTTGCGCGGCACATCCACCTCAACCACGCGCACCTTCACCACATCGCCTGCCTTCACCACCTGATGCGGGTCTTTGACAAATCTGTCGGACAGCTGGCTGACATGCACCAGCCCATCCTGATGCACGCCCACGTCAACAAAGGCGCCAAAGGCCGCGACGTTGGTCACCGTGCCTTCGAGCATCATGCCGGGGCGCAAGTCTTTGATATCTTCGATCCCGTCGGCAAAGGTCGCGGTCTTGAAACTGGGGCGCGGGTCGCGGCCGGGCTTTTCCAGTTCCGCCAGAATGTCGCGCACCGTCGGCAGGCCAAAGCGGTCATCGACAAAGCTTGCCGGGTTCACCCCTTTCAGCGCCGCGCTGTCGCCCATCAGGCTGCGAATGTCGCGGCCACAGGCGGCGACGATTTTGCGCGCGAGATCATAGGCTTCAGGGTGGACCGATGAGGCGTCCAGGGGTTCCTTGCCGCCCGCAATGCGCAAGAAGCCTGCGGCCTGCTCAAAGGCTTTCGGCCCCAGACGCGCGACCTTCAACAGATCACGCCGCGTGGCGAAGGGGCCGTGTTCGTCGCGGTGCGCCACAATGCTTTCGGCCAGCGTCGGGCCGACACCCGAGACGCGGGCCAGAAGTGGGGCTGAGGCGGTGTTCAGATCCACGCCCACCGCGTTCACCGCGTCTTCCACCACCGCCTCAAGACTGCGCGCCAGCCGGTGTTGGTCGACATCATGCTGATACTGGCCAACGCCGATGGATTTCGGCTCGATCTTCACCAGTTCCGCCAAGGGGTCTTGCAAGCGGCGCGCAATCGACACCGCGCCGCGCAAGGAGACGTCGAGATGAGGAAACTCCTTGGCCGCCAATTCGCTGGCCGAATAGACTGAGGCGCCAGCCTCAGAGACGATGACTTTGACCGGCTTTTCGCCGCTCGTGACATGGGCCAAAAGATCTGCGACCAGTTTCTCCGTCTCGCGGCTGGCGGTGCCATTGCCGATGGCAATCAGCTTGACCCCATGCTTGCCGATCAGCTGCGCCAAAGCCACCTGAGCGCCGCGCAGATCGTTTTTGGGCTGGAACGGATAGACCGTATCCGTGGCCAGAACCTTGCCGGTGGCATCCACAACCGCCACCTTCACCCCGGTGCGGATGCCCGGATCAAGCCCCATAGTCGCCTTGCCGCCCGCAGGCGCGGCCAAAAGCAAATCCTTAAGATTGCGGGCAAAGACGTTGATCGCCTCGGCCTCAGCCCGCTCGCGCATCTCGCCCATCAGATCCAGCGTCAGCGAGGTCTTAAGCTTGACCCGCCAAGCCCAAGCCGCCGCCTCGCGCAGCCAGACATCGCCAGCCCCGCGCCCGGTGGCCGCAAGATGCGCCGCCGCCGCGCGTTCGGAGGGGCTTTCGCCGCGCGTCGCCTCGGCATCCACCGCCAGATCCAGCGTTAGAACGCCCTCATTCTGGCCGCGCAGCATGGCAAGAATCCGGTGGCTTGGGGCAGAGGTCCAAGGCTCGTCATGGGCAAAATAGTCGGAGAACTTCGCCCCTTCCGCCTCTTTGCCCGCCACCACCTTGGCCTGCAAGCGGCCGACCTGCTTCATGTGGCTGCGCAAGCGCCCCAAAAGCTCGGCACTTTCCGACAGCCCCTCGGCCAGAATGTCCCGTGCGCCCTCAAGGGCTGTCTTGGCGTCCGGCACAGCTTCGGTGACATAGGCTGCCGCCAAAGCCGCCGGATCGGCGCTGCGGTCAGCCAAGATCGCCTCATGCAGCGGTTGCAGTCCGTTCTCGCGCGCGATCATCGCCTTTGTGCGGCGCTTGGGCTTGAAGGGCAGGTAGATATCCTCCAACTCGGCCTTGGTGGACGCCTTGGCCAGCACCATTGCCAAAGCCTCAGTCATCTTGCCCTGTTCGGTGATGGACCCCACGATGGCTGCCCGCCGTGCTTCCATCTCGCGCAGGTAGACCAGCCGCTCGGCCAAGGTCCGCAATTGGGTGTCGTCCAGCCCGCCCGTCGCCTCTTTGCGATAGCGCGCGATAAAGGGGACAGTGGACCCTTCATCCAAAAGCGCAATGGCCGCCTGCACCTGCGCGGCCCCAGCCCCTATTTCGGCGGCGATTACATGGGGAAGACGGGCCAAAGCGGCGGCGGTGGGGGTGGTCATGCGATTCCTCAACTCTTGGCGACACAATCTATGGGGAGGCAGACCTTACCGCCCCCCAGGGGCAGGGCCAAGGGCCTGTGATCGTGTCGCAGCCACCCAAAGGGCGGCGTGGCGGAGTGCATGTCATGGGAGTGATGGTACCGACGCCCCGGCTCGAACGGGGGACCCCTAGATCCACAATCTAGTGCTCTAACCAACTGAGCTACGTCGGCACTCGAGGGGCCGTTTACCCCCCCGCCCCCGCAAGCGCAAGAGGGGAATCGCCGCAAACACGCTTGCGCCAGCCCCCCCAAACGCGCTAGGCCGATAGGGCAGAGACGGAGCATCCCATGGGCATCGACACGCCAAGCGACATCGCCGCCGACATCCAGATCGGACCCACCGATTTGGGCATGGTGCGGATTTATATCGCCGCTGAAGGCGGGATCGAACTGCCGTTGGATTTTGACCCCGACGAGGCCGAAGAAATCGCCGAGGAACTGCGCGCTGCCGCCCAAGTGGCGCGCGAGATGGGCGACAAGCCCCGCAAACGCTGACCCCCCTCTCCTAGGGCGCCTGCGGCGTCTCGTCGAGGGCCCCACAACGAGCGACGCAGTCGACGAGGCGTTAGACGATCAACCCCGCCACACCGGGATCGCGGTAGGCATGCAGGCGGCTTGCGGCATGACGGGCGAATTTCTGCAGCATCACCTTGCGCCGGGCCGGTGCCAGCGGTGTTTCGGGTGACATGCGGATGATTTCGGCATCATAGGCATCGGCCAGCATCAAGCCTGATCCGTCGGGCAACAGCTCCACCGGAAAATCGCCGCCCACCGCCCAGAAAAACCGATCACACCATTCCAGATAACCCTGCCATTTCTGGTCAGCCCGAAAATCAGCGCGGCTGGATTTGCATTCCACAATCCAGACCTCGCCCTTCGGTCCCAAGGCCATGACATCGACCCGCAAGCCGGGGGTGGGCACCAATTCCTCGATACAGACAAAGTCGAACTGCCGCAGCGCGCGGGCCACCCCGCGCTGGAGGCGCTGGCCGGGCATGAGGCGGGCAAGGTCATCTGGGGGCGGGGCGGGTTGGTCCATGGTGAAAACATGAACCAAAGGTGAACAAATGGCAAGGGTTGCGATAAGCTCTCTAGAGGCCTATCTAAAGAGGTGGCGGGTGCTGCTCTTCGCGTGTGGGTCAACTTTTCCAGTGGCCGATAAGCAAGCGAACGGGGGCTGGCTCTGGCAGGATCCTGGTCCTGTTACCTGGCGCCCACCTGAGACCTCTGGCTCTCGGGAAAAACCCCGACCTCACGGTCGCTGCGGGCCCGCCACCTTTAGATTTTGCGCTTGGGCGTTGCGGTTGCGCGCACCCGAACTGGAATCGCACCGGGAATGGGGCCGCCCAGATCGGGCATCAACCGCTCGCGCAGCCCACCCGAGGGCGGGGCGTCGGGGTCGGCCAGCATCATCACGGCAATGGCAAACTGCACCCCAGCAAAGACAATGCCTTGGAACACGAAGACCATGGCAGCGGCCACCAGCCCCATGTCAGAGCCAAAGATCAGATGGCGCAGCCCGGCCACGTCCAGCCACAGCATTAGGCCCAGAAACACCGCCGACAGACCAAAGCCGATGGCAACGGACCGGATATAGAGGGCAATGAGTTTTGGCATGGCATTTCTCCTGATGACAGAAGGGATGCTAGCACCCTGCCCGTCTGGGAAAAGTCCCAAATTGCCGCAGGCTACTGGATCGGCTGAACAAAGCGCATCTCATGACCGCCACCTGTCAGGATCAGCAGGCCGGGCTTTTCTTCGGCCTTTGTGATGCCGCTAAGGATCGCAAAGAACGTGCCCTCGCCTTCCAGATGCGCACAGGCCATTTCAGTGGCGGCCAGCGCGCCGACCTTAAAGCTGTCACCGTCCCGCGACAAAGGCCCGAAATAGCGGTTGCAAGGCGCTTGGCCCACAATGCGCCCGGGCTCGCCCAGATTGAGCGTTGCCGACCAATCGGGGCGCTTGCCGTCAACTTCGGTCACATTCCAATCCATCTTGGATGAATCCAGCGCAAGGGCGGTGTCATCGGCGCTGACGACGCAAGCCGAAAGCGCAAGGGCGGCGAAAAGGACGAGGTGTTTCATGGCTCAGGTCTCCTTTGGCCATAAGATGTATGGCAAGAGACAAACCTTCGCGGCAGGGGAAAAAACCCTGAAACCCCTCATGAACCCTTCGGCATGCCTCGGATCAGCGCATGACGAGAGCACGACGTGAACGAGGAGAAGCGGGTTTCAGAACGTCGGGATCAAAAGGCTTCAGGCCGCGCTTCGCGGGCCATGTGGTCCAAAACGGCATTGACGAATTTCGGCTCTTTGCCATCGGGGAAGAACGCCTTGGCCACGTCGACATATTCAGTGATCGCCACCTTGGGCGGCGTCACCATATCCACCAATTCGGCCCCGGCCGCGCGGAAGAGCGCGCGCAACACCGGATCGATTCGGTCAATCGGCCATGCCGCCACCAGCGCTCGGTCGGTCATCTGGTCGATCTTGGCCTGCCAGTTGACCGCCTTGTCCACCACCTCGCGGAAATGGTCCACATCGCCCTCGGCGAACTCGCCCTCATCATAGGTCGCGCCAAACCGATGGGTCTCGAACTCGCGGCACACGGCTTGCACCGTTTGCGCCGAGCTTTCCATCTGGAACAGGGCCTGCACGGCATAAAGCCGCGAGGCTGATTTCATTTGCCGTTTGTCAGGGCGGGTCATGGGCGGAACCCCATACCGCCCCGATCGCCCGCGGCCCATGCCCGCGAGAGCGCGATCAGATGCAGAGCCGCCGCCGCCGCGCCGCCGCCCTTGTTCTGGCCCGCCACTTCGGCCCGAACCAAGGCTTGCTCGCGGTTTTCCACGGTCAGGATGCCATTGCCGATGCAAGCCCCCTGCAGGCCCAAAAGCGTGATCGCCCGGCTGCTGTCATTGCACACGGTGTCATAATGCGTGGTCTCGCCGCGAATGACGCAGCCCAAGGCGACATAGCCATCATATTTGGCCATGCGCTCTGCCAGACCAATCGCCGTCGGCACCTCCAAAGCGCCCGGCACTTCAACCAAATCCACCTCGGCCCCACAAGCCGCCGCAACACCGCGGGCGCCGGCAACCAGCTGATCCGTGATGTCCTTGTAATAGGGTGCTACCACGATCAAGAGCTTGACCGGCTTGGAAAAGCTCGGCAGCGGGAGGGTATAGTGCTGTTCACTGGCCGCCATGGCTCAACCCTCGATCCGGCGGGTGCCGGCAATGGTCAACCCATAAGCTTCCAGACCGACAACCTTGGGCGCAGCGGAATTGGTCACCAGCGTGATATCCGTCAGGCCCAGCGCCGACAGGATCTGCGCCCCAAGCCCATACTGCCGCAGGGTTTGCGGGCTGGCCTCGCCCTCTTCGACCATCTTCATCGATGTGTCGCGCAACAGGACGACGGCACCCCGGCCCTCAGCAGCGATCACCCGCATGGCGCCCTGAAGGTCGCCCACATGCGCCCCACCGATGCCCAAAACATCCTCCAACGGGTTCAACTGATGCACCCGCGCCAGAACCGGCCCCTTGCCCGACAGATCGCCCTTGGTCAGCACAATATGCTCGGAACCTTGCGTCTCGTCGGCAAAGACCCGCATCAGCCAGTCGCCGCCATAGACCGACTGCACCCGCTTCACAGCATTCTCGCGCACCAGATTGTCATGGCGACGGCGATAGGCGATCAGATCGGAAATCGTACCGATCTTTAGACCATGCTTTTGGGCAAAGACCACCAGATCGGGCAGACGCGCCATGGTGCCATCATCATTCATGATCTCGCAGATCACGCCACTGGCGTTCAGCCCCGCCAGACGGCTGACGTCCACCGCCGCCTCGGTATGGCCTGCGCGCACCAGCACGCCACCATCACGGGCACGCAGGGGGAAGATATGCCCCGGCGTCGCAATGTCCGCGGCCCCTTTGGAAGGATCAATCGCCACCGACACCGTGCGCGCCCGGTCAGCCGCCGAAATGCCGGTCGACACGCCCTCGCGCGCCTCGATCGACAGCGTAAAAGCGGTTTCATGGCGCGACGAATTCTTCGGGCTCATCAGGGGCAAGCCCAGCGCATCGATCCGCGCGGCGGGCATCGCCAGACAGATCAGGCCACGCCCGTGGGTCGCCATAAAGTTGATGGCCTGCGGCGTGCACATCTGTGCCGGGATCACCAGATCGCCTTCATTCTCGCGGTCCTCATGGTCCACCAGAATGAACATGCGCCCGTTGCGGGCGTCCTCGATGATCTCCTCGGTCGAGGAGATGACATCCGAATAATCTGTCTTGGTCATGATGGGTCCGCGCGCAACCTGAGTCTCTGGCCCAGCCATTAGCCTGCCCGCGCGCCAAAGGCCAGAGAGAGGGGCTCACTCAATCACGCGGAACCCAAATGATATCTGTGTGAGGGTTCCTGCCAACATCGCGCGGTTGCGCGAAGATCAGCCCCAATCACGCAGCCGCGCGACATAGCGCGCCATGGTGTCCACTTCGAGGTTGATCTTGTCACCCAAGGCCACCTCGCCCCATGTCGTGACCTTTTGAGTATGGGGAATAAAGTTGATGCCGAAATCGCGGCCCTCCACCTCGTTCACCGTCAGGCTGGTGCCATTCAGCGCAACCGAGCCCTTGGGCGCGATGAATTTGGCCAAGGCTTCGGGCGCACGGAAGGTGACGCGCAGGCTGTCGCCCTCAGGGCGCACGCCGACCACTTCAGCCACGCCATCGACATGGCCCGAGACGATATGCCCGCCAAGTTCGTCCCCCACCTTCAGCGCCCGTTCAAGGTTCAGACGCCTGCCAACCTTCCAATCGGTCAGGTTGGTTTTCGACACGGTCTCGGCGCTGATTTCCACGTCAAACCAATTGCGCGGCGAAGTGCCCAGCGCGATCACGGTCAAGCAGACGCCTTCGCAGGCGATCGAAGCGCCAATGTCGATGCGGCTGGTGTCATAACCGGTGCCGATCCGGGCGCGCAAATCACCCTTCTGCTCCAGCTCCAGAACCTCGCCCATATCGGTGACAATGCCGGTGAACATCTACGTTTCTCCTTTGCCCCATGGGTAGCCGCGCAGGCCTGCGCCCGCAACCCTGCCCGCAGCGAAACATAGCGCGCGCTTGCGATCCGGCAAAACCCGCGCAGGACGCCTCAAATTTGCCGCGGTTGTTTCTTATCTGCTAAGAGTTACGAGTTATTCCCCTTTACCGGGCCACCTGCATGGGGGCTTTGGCGGGGTAAAAGGTCATTTCATGCGGCTGTCGGGTCAAGATCGTCGGTTTTTGTTTCTGCAAGGTCCGCATGGGCCTTATTTCCATGCTTTGGGCCGGATGCTGGAACGTGCCGGCGCGCAGGTCTGGCGGGTGGGCTTCAACCGGGGCGACCGCGCCTTTTGGCCCTCGGCCAATTACATTGCCTTCAAGGGCCGTCAGGAGGAGTGGCCCACCGCCATTCGCGCGCTCTTGGCCGACCGCGCGATCACGGATGTCGTGCTTTACGGCGACACCCGGTTGATCCACGCCGAAGCTGTGCGCGCCGCGCATGCGGCTGGCGTTCAGGTGCATGTGTTCGAAGAAGGGTATTTGCGGCCCTATTGGGTGACCTATGAGCGCGGCGGCTCGAACGGCCATTCGCGGCTGATGGACACCTCAGTGCCGCAAATGCAGGCGGCGCTGGCGCAACTGGACATGGACCTGCCCGACGCCCCCGCCCGCTGGGGAGACATGCGCCAGCATGTGTCCTGGGGGGCCTTGTATCACTGGTTCGTGCTGACCGGGTTTTGGGATTACCGCAACTTCCGCCCGCACCGCAAACTGACCGTAGGGCAGGAATTCCTGCTCTACTGCAAGCGCCTTGCGCTGATGCCCTTTCACCGGTGGGAGCGGATGCTGGCCACCTTTCGCATCAAGCATGGCGGCTTTCCCTATCATCTGGTGCTGTTGCAGCTGGAACATGACGCAAGCTTTCAGATGCATTCGCCCTTTTCCACCATGACCGAGTTTCTGGAACTGGTGATGGAGGGCTTTGCCAAAGGTGCCGCCCCGCATCATCACATCGTGTTCAAGGCGCATCCCCTAGAAGATGGCCGCGTGCCTGTGGCCCGTGAAATTCGTCGTTTGGCGCGGCTGCACGGGGTGCAGAACAGGGTGCATTTCGTGCGCGGCGGCAAGCTGGCGCAGCTTTTGAACCATGCGCGCAGCGCAGTTACGGTGAATTCCACCGCAGGCCAACAGGTTCTGTGGCGCGGCTTGCCGCTGAAAACCTTTGGCGCGGCGGTCTATGCCAAGCCTGAGTTTGTCTCGACTCAAAGCTTGACCGATTTCTTCACCTGGCCGACCCGCCCCGACAGCCGCGCCTACCGCGATTATCGCCACTATCTGCTGGAAACCAGCCAGATTGCGGGGGGGTTTTACTCCTCCCAAGGGCGTCGTGAGTTGTTGCGACAGGTCGTCGACATGATGCTGCAGGCGGAGGATCCCTATGACGCGCTCAGCTCAGGGAAAGCGGCACCAAGGCAACAGTTGCGGCTGGTGACGTAGGATTTTTGAAAGACAATTGGAATTTCAGCCGCCTTTCTGTAGGTTTGCAGTCAAAATTTGAGGCAAACTCCAATTAAAGGAGCCCGAGCAGTGAGTGTTTTCAGATCAAGGGGGGCGACGGCCCTGGCCCTTGTCGCGGTTGTTGGGCTTGTGGCCGCGTGCGGCTTGCCCCGTTCAGGGCCGAACAAGAGAGAAATTTTCAGTGGGTCCGTGCTGAAGCAGGGCGATGCTTTTGTCGTGACTGTGAACAGCCGCGTCACCAGCGCCACCGCTGTGACACCGGCCTTTGGCTTTTCCAGCAGCTTTCGCAATGCAGGCCCATTGGGGTCTGACGTGATTTCGCCCGGCGATGTCTTGGGCATCACGGTGTTCGAGAACGTCAAGGATGACCCGCTGTTGGGCAATACCGGGCAACGGGTTTCGGCACTGACCGAAATTCAGGTCGACGGCCAAGGCTTCATCTTTGTGCCCTATGCCGGCAAGATCAAGGCGGCGGGGCAGTCGCCCGATGGCTTGCGCGAGATCATTACCAAAAAGCTGGACACCCAGACTCCCGACCCGCAGGTGCAGATCCAGCGGCTGGCGGGCGATGGGTCGACTGTGACAGTGGCCGGGTTTGCCGGCGCGCAAGGCGTGTTCCCGATTGAACGGCCCACCCGCACGCTGAACGCGATGCTGGCCAAGGCTGGCGGTGTGGCGATTGAGCCGGAAACCGCGATCATCCGGGTGACGCGCGGCAATCATGCCGGCAAGGTCTGGGCGATGGATCTCTATTCCAACCCCGACCTCGACATCGCGCTGCGGCCCGGTGACATCATCACCGTCGAGCGTGACGCCCGCGCCTTTACCGCGCTTGGGGCCACCGGCAGCCAAAGCCGGGTTCCGTTTGAAACCGAAACGCTCTCGGCGATTGAGGCGATTGCCATCGTGGGCGGCTTGAACACCTCGACCGCCGACCCGACGGGCGTCTTCGTGTTCCGCAACGAGCCTGCCGAGATTGCCAATGCCGTTCTGGGCCGCAAGGATCTGCAGGGCGATCAGCGCATGATATATGTGCTGGATCTGACCCAACCCACGGGCATGTTCGAGGCTCGCGACTTTTTGGTGCGCGATGGTGACACGGTTTACGTGACCGAAGCGCCCTTCGTGCAATGGCAAAAGACGCTGACCGCGATCACCGGCACCAGCGGCGCGGCGGATACGCTGGCGACAAGCGCAACGGGCGGCTGAGCGGGCCTTGTCGGGCCACTCCGATACCACCACAGCCGCCGAGGGTCATGTCCCCCGGCGGCTGTGTTATTTCAACGCGGGCTTTCTGCGCCAACCCCGCCTGCGGCGCATCCTGCAGCTGGCCGGGCATGAGTTGCGCCTTGGCTTGCCCGGTCCCGAAGATGGCGTGGTGGTCTGGGGCCGTTCACCCTATGCCGCGCGGGGCGAGGCGGTGGCGGCGCGGCGCGGCGTGCCGGTTGTGCGGGTGGAAGATGCCTTCCTTCGCTCATTGCGGCCCGGACGCATGGGCGATCCGCCCTTAGGTCTGATGCTTGACGGGCTGGGTGTGCACTTCGATGCCAGCCAACCTTCGACATTGGAGCGCATCCTGATGCGCGAACCCTTTGACAATTCGAACATGATGATCCGTGCACGGGACGGAATAGCCCGGATTCAGTCACTAAACTTATCTAAATACAACATTCATCACGATTCCGCCCCCCTGCCCCGCGCAGGCTTTGTTCTGGTCATTGACCAGACACGCGGCGATGCCTCGATCACCCATTCCGGCGCCAGCGCCCAGACTTTTGCCGAAATGCTGGTCATGGCGCATGAGGAAAATCCCGGCGCGCGGATCGTGATCAAGTCGCATCCTGAAACCGCGCTTGGCCTGCGGGCGGGCCATTACGGGCCAGAAAACCTGTCCGACCGGGTCAGCCTGTGCACTGATCCAGTTTCGCCTTGGGCACTGCTGCAAGGCGCGGTGGCGGTCTACACCGTCTCGTCCCAAATGGGGTTCGAGGCGATCCTTGCAGGTCACAAGCCCCATATGTTCGGCCAGCCCTTCTACGCTGGTTGGGGCCTGACCCAAGACCGCAGCCCCCCGGCCCGTCGCGGCCGCAGCCTGTCACGCGCCCAGCTTTTCGCGGGGGCGATGATCCTTGCACCCACATGGTATGACCCCTGCCGCGACCGGCTGTGCAGTTTTGAAGAGGCGGTTGACCAGTTGGAAGCGGAAACCCGCGCCTTCCGCGAGGACCGGGCGGGCTATGTCGCCTTCGGCATGCGCGCTTGGAAACGGGGGCGGCTGCAAGAGGTGTTTGGCCGCGAAACCCCACTGCTCTTTGCCAAGACCGCGGCACAGGCCCAGCGGCGCACCGACGAAACAGCACGCAAGATCTTGGTTTGGGCGGGCAAGGAAGCGGCCGAACTGGCCGCCCCTGGCCTTGCCCTGAGGGTTGAGGATGGTTTTTTGCGCTCCCGTGGTCTTGGGGCCGATCTGGTGCCGCCCTTGTCGCTCGTCACGGATGATCTCGGCATTTACTATGACCCAAACCGCGAAAGCCGGTTGGAGCGGCTCATCTTGGCCCCCTTGCCGCCCGGTGGGCGCGCCCGGGCCGAAGCGCTTTTGGCGCGGATCCTTGCGGCGGGTGTGACGAAATACAATCTGGCGACCGACCCGCTGCCCGATCTGGGCCAAGGACGGCGGATTTTGGTGGTGGGGCAGGTCGAAGACGACGCCTCAATCCGGCTGGGGACAGGGCCAGTTTGCACCAATCTTGGTCTGTTGACCGCCGCAACCCAAGCCAACCCCGGCGCGCGGCTGATCTACAAGCCACATCCAGATGTGGAAAGCGGCCTGCGACCGGGTCAGATTTCCGACCAAGATCTGGCCGGGCTGGCCGATGTGGTGGCGCGCCGCGCCGATCCCTTGTCACTGATCGCGGCCTGTGATGAGGTTTGGACGATGACCTCGCTTCTGGGATTTGAGGCGCTGATCCGTGGCAAGCCGGTCACCTGTCTTGGCGCACCGTTCTACGCAGGCTGGGGCCTGACGCGCGATTTGGGCACCCTGCCCGACCGCCGCCGCTATGCCGCCGACGGCCACCCCCTGCCCCGGCCAGAGCTGCTCCAACTGGTCCATGCCGCCCTGATCGCCTATCCGCGCTATTTCGACCCCGTCAGCCGCCGCCCCTGCCCGCCGGAGGTGGTGTTGGAACGCCTGACCACGGGCGAGATTGCCCGCCCCGGGTTTGGCCTGCGGATCTTGTCGAAACTGCAGGGACAGCTCGCCAGCCACGCCCATCTGTGGCGCTAAAGCTCAGATGTCATCGCCTTGCAGCGCCAGCCCAAAGGCCCGGCCCAGATCGTGGGAAATCTCGTCAAACAGCGCATCATAGGCCTGAAACATCGCTGCATTCACCCGCTGCCCGGCCGGCGTCTTGGAAAAGGCGATATAGGCCTGCAGATCGGCGTCGCTAAGCGGCTGATAGGCCAGCGTCAGGAAGGGAAACACCCAGCCCACCATCTCGTCCCGCACCTCGGGCTCGGTCGCCCAGACCTGTGCCAACATATCGGCCTCGGGCAAAGCAAATTCTTCAACCCCGCTGTCAGCGAGGCCCCGCAGAAAAGAGAGATTGGCGTTCAAAGCCCCCATGACATTGGACTCGACAAGGTCATTGACGCTGACAAACATGTCGATCATCGCCTGCCGTTCAGGGTTTGCTTCCGCCAGATCGGCATAGGCGCGCTCCGCCGCAGCCTCGACCGCCTCGTCCTGCAAAGCCATGCGCGCGGCCAGTTCCAAAGAAAGGGCCCGCTCGCCGATGGGCGAGGCAAAAAACGCTGTGGCGGCCTCCACGGTCTCGCCCTCGTCAGCAAGGCTTTGGGCGAAGGTTTGGTTGAAAATCGCCTCCATATGGGCTGGATCATAGATCCGAGACAGGGCGGCAGACCACAAAGGATCCTCAGCGCCGCGCGGCAGATCGCTGGCCAGATCGGCACCGCTGGCCATACCCTCCTCGCGCAGGACTTGCATGACTTCACGCACCTTGAGGGCAAGGCTTAACTCAAGCACCGGCGCGGGAATCACGGCCGACTGAGCGGGCTTGCCCTCCGGCGTCACGGCCTGCGCCGCCACCTGCACCGAGCCAAGAACCGCCCAGAGCCCAAAGGCCGCCGCACACGCCACAGATCCCAACCGCCACATCGCTTGACCTTTCCTGAACGGGCAAACACCCGCATCCTGCATAGCAGGTAAGTGCCGGGCTGGCCCGTGCCAATCCCATGGCCACTCAGAGCACCAAGTTTCGTTGGATTGGGGCTTGCAAGCCCTTTCAGTCCCGGCTAAATCCCCCGCCACGATCCCTACCGCGGAGAGGTGGCAGAGTGGTCGAATGCGGCGGTCTCGAAAACCGTTGTCGGTTTGCGCCGACCCAGGGTTCGAATCCCTGTCTCTCCGCCATTTACCATTGAAATTAAAAGAATATTTTTCGATTATTGGAATTGTTACCATAATAGCTCCACTTCACAGCCGAGCCTACGAGTTAAGTAGCTGGCTCCGCCCTTGCGTGACCTCACTGCGCTGGTCCTTACCAATATCGAGCCCCGCGGTATCTGCTCTTCTAGCTGCGCAAGCATGTTAACCTGGTAAAGGCCACGAGCTTTATCCAAACACGGGTCCCTTCGGGCCAAATGACCTTGGTCCTTGGACCCCGGCCCACCCCCGGGGGGGGCTGAAACGGCCCCCGCCTTCTTGAGGGACAGCTACAGATGCTGGATCAAGCCAAGCAGCCAGCACGGATTTCATTCGTGCACCTCGTTGGGCTTGGCCCGCGAGACAGTGCAGTCACGCGCGGGTCCCTTGGGGCCAAATGACCTCGGTCCTTGGGCCTCGGGCCACCCCCCGGGGGGGCTGAAACGGCCTCCGCCTTCTTGAGGGACAGCCACAGATGCTGGATCGGCAAACTCAAAGGCCGGCAGTTCTGTTCCGTTGGAAGAACCCGACCCGGCGGTTCGCAACCTAGTCGCGCCGATGGTTTGTGGACCCGGGTTGTGTCAACGGGGACGGATGACATCGCCCAGCCGCACCTCGCCGTCCTGTTCGACGGAGCAGAACAGGCCGCGCAGGCGCAGGTCCAAGCCTTCGGGGGTTGTCACCCAATCAAAGGCGTCTCGTCCGCAGCGCACTTTCCATTTCACGCAGCCGTCGTTCGGCTCTTGGCTGACGCGAAGCACGGCGGTACCGACGGACAGCAGGCTGCCCGTCGGTATGTTCGTTGTCGACAGGTCCATGTCGACGGCGATGTTGTCGCCCGGATGTGCGACGCGGTCGCGTTCGCGCCAGCACAGGTCAAGCACCCGCCATGGCATGATGGACACCTGAATCTGCGGATCGGGGCTGCCATCGGGCAGTTCCAGCCAAGGGCGCGTCATTTCGAAATCGCCCACCACGCCTGCCACGCGTGTCAGGGTCAGCACTTCGGGGAACGTCCGCACATTCGGCTTGGGCCGGAGACACAGAAGGCGCACCATCCCCGCATCACGCGGGGCCGCAAGGACCGAAGGCAGGTGCGCCGCCAGCTCGGTCGCGGTGACTGGGTTTTCCGGGCTGTTGGTCATTGCTGTGCCTCCAAAGCGTGAATTGGTGCGGCGTGCAGGTGGGCGTGCCGGGCATCACAACTGAAACAGGGCTGCGTTGCCGCTTGTGCGGTGGCGGGCGGGCTGTTTGTGCCCAGAACCTGAACCGCAATCCCAAGCGCAGCGATCAGGCCCACCAGTGCCACAAGCACCCATCCGCGCCGCACCCCGGTCATTCCGCTGCCTTTGACCAAACTGCCGGAGCAATCAGGCCAACATCAACTTTGTCATGCGGCATCGGCAGGTCGATATCGACGGAGGCGTCCAATTCTTGCGCATAGCGATGTCCGGCATAAGTCGCCGCTGCAATGATCGCGGGCGCCTCGCAATCGCCGATGCGGGCCAGCGTGAAGGGCAGGTCTGTGTGGTTGCCCACCGCATCATAGCGCAGGGCTGTGTATAGGTCGTCGACCGGCGCGCGCTGGCCGACCACCACAAGTCCGTGCGCAGGCAGGGTCATTTTGCGGTTGAAATGGACACAGGCCAGTGTGACCACCTCTCCGTCGAACCACGACAACCCTTGCGCGGTCACAAGCTCGATGCCTTGGGACATCAGATGCCCCGGCACACGCCAGCCTTCGCCAGTGTGGTCCGCCCAGGATGAGACCTGATGGTCGGGGGTCACCAGCGTGACCGCCAGCCCCGCAGACCTTAGCCGTTCAGCGATGACCCCGCCCATGTAATAGCCGTCAGCGTCGTAGACCACGACCGGGCCTTCGGGCAGGTGGCCGTCCATGATGTCATCGGGGGTAAACACGGGCGTATCCTCGTCTGCAATCGGCTCAAACCGCTTGCCTGTGAAAATGTCGCGTCGCCAGCGGGCTCCGGTGGCAATGACCACATGGTCGGCGCCGAAGTCGTGGATATCTTCCGCCGTCAGGCGGCTTTCGCGAAACACCTCGACATTCGCCATCTTGGCGATCTGGCCTTCGCGCCAATCACGCACGCGGATGTATTCGCGCATTCCCGGCAGGGCTGCCTCGCGCACGACGCGCCCGCCCAGCACGCGTCCCGCCTCGGCCAGTGCCACGCGATACCCCCTAGCGCCCAACGCCCGCGTGGCCTCGAGGCCTGCGGGACCTGCGCCGACCACCAGCACAAGGCTGTCAGACCCGCGCGGTGTGGCCCGGTCCGGGTGCCAACCCTTGCGCCATTCTTCTCCCATTGTCGGGTTCTGGGTGCAGCGGATCGGCACCGACAGGCTGTCGCCAGAATAGCAGACATTGCAGCCGATGCATTCGCGGATATCCTCGATCCGGCCTTCTTCGATCTTTTTCGGGATGAACGGGTCAGCGATGGAAGGGCGGGCCGCCCCAATCAGGTCGGTCAGCCCGGATTTGACCCAGCGAGCCATCGTGTCGGGCGAGGTGAAGCGGCCCACGGTGACCACAGGTTTTGTCGTCTGCGTCTTAACCCAGTGCATGTAGGGCTCAAGTGAGCCTTCCTTGACGAAGCGCGAGGCGCCCATTTCCAGTGAGTAATCGGAAATGTTGATGTCCCAAAGGTCGGGCATTTCGGCCATCATGGCGAACATCTCTTGCCTCTCGCCAAGAATGGGCTGCCCGTCCTCACCCACTTTGGCATCAGCCGCAAAGCGCACGGCCACGGCGCAGCGGTCGCCGACGGCGTCTTTCGTCTCAGCGATCAGTTCGCGGATAAGGCGCGTGCGGTTTTCCAGAGACCCGCCGTATTCGTCCGAGCGCGTGTTCGCCTCTGGGTCAAGAAAATGCGACAGCAGATAGCCGTGCGTGGCATAGACGTAGACGATGTCGAACTCGGCGGCTTTCGCACGGAGGGCAGCGTTTCGGTGCCAACGGCGCAGGTTGCGGATATCCTCCTTGTCCATTGCGCGGCTTTGGAACGGGTGGCCCACGCCATTCGGGCGGCTAGCCACATCCATCGACACAAGCCGCGTGGCGATATTGGCGCTGCGGCTGCCCGAGAACCAGAGTTCCGCCCCGGCCAGCGCGCCATGGGCATGGACCTTGTCGGTCATCAGTCGGTGGTTGCGCACATCGGTGTCGTCCCACAGCGTGGCCGAGATGTGGAGCTGGTCATCAGATGCCGGATGGATCGAACAGTATTCGGTATTGACCACGCCCCAGCCGCCTTCAGCCTTGACCCCCCGCATTTCGGCCAGCGTGCGCGGACGCACCCAGCCCATGCCGGTGCAATGCGGCACCTGATAAAAGCGGTTCTTCGTTGTCACCGGGCCAAGGCGGACCGGTTCGAACAGGATGTCATATCGCGGATCACGCGTTGAACTGGGGGCCATGTGTCATGTCCTTTGTGCTGTGTGTCCGTCGTCGAATGGTATCAGGCGAGCTGTTGAAGACTACACACCCCGCTCCGCAAGCATCAATTTTCGACTTTTTCGTTGAAGGGCCACCCAAAAGCCAAGCTTATAGCCATCTTCAATGTGCCCTGCGGGCACCCGGCAGTGACCCTCGCGCGTCTTAAACTGTTCAAGTTTTGCGAAACCGGCGTCCCATTCGTCGGCAACTGGGTCCCACACAAAGCCGATATCGTTAAGCCGCTTGAATCTGTCAGGTGTCATTCGCTATGTCCTCTGTAGGTCCACTATGCATTGCAATCGAGCCGCTTATGGGGGCGACGCGAGGGCAAAAGTGAGATCACTCCTCGGGTGTCGACTAAGCAAACACCTGTTGGTGAGGGTCCGTCAAGCTCTGACCTTATGCCATTCCCGGTGCCCCTCTACGCCGTACATTCGCGCTTTCAATTCGCTAACACTTGGGTAACTCGACGAAGGCCCCTTTCAACGTGGGGGTTCAGCGGCCGGTAGGCATGTGTCCGTCATCGAATGATTTTGACGCGAATGAACTACTCTCATCCGCAAGCGATTGTTGGTGCCTGGTTATCCAACCTCGGGTCCCTTCGGGCCAAAAAACCTTGGTCCTTGGACCCCGGCCCACCCCCGGGGGGGGGCTGAAACGGCCCCCGCCTTATTGAGGGACAGCCACAGATGCTAGATCAAGCCAAGCAGCCAGCATGAATTTCATTCGTGCACCTCGTTGGGCTTTGCTCGTGACATAATGCAGCCACGTACGGGTCCCTTGGGGCCAAAGGACCTCGGTTCTTGGGCCTTAAGAACGGGAGGGCTGAAACGGCAATTCGATCCGAGCAACACAAAGCCGGCTAGAAATTGGAAAAATGAAAGTTCGGGAAAACATGATCGACGCTTGCACTTTAGCAATCCTGCTGTCACAGGAGATTTAAATTCACATACGTGAATATTTCTTATCCTAAGTTAGAAATAGATCCCAAATGAAATTCAGCGCATGTTCGGAGCAATTCCACCAGAAAAACCGAGCGCAAGATGATGCGAGCTCTGCATTATGCCTAACCAGTGAAGCTGATGGCTGAGCTACTCCCCGAAAATCGGACAGTGACGGAAGCTACGATCTGACGTCTGCTGGTCTCCAAGAACGAGGAGATCAGAACATGAAGAAACGCAGGAACCATGACGCGGCGTTCAAGGCGCGTGTTGCGTTAGAGGCGCT
>NZ_CBDAEL010000001.1:525000-543626 GCF_965194375.1 Allotabrizicola aquatica (SeqCode) | reverse complement strand
CCTTTCAGCGCCTCTAACGCAACACGCGCCTTGAACGCCGCGTCATGGTTCCTGCGTTTCTTCATGTTCTGATCTCCTCGTTCTTGGAGACCAGCAGACGTCAGATCGTAGCTTCCGTCACTGTCCGATTTTCGGGGAGTAGCTCAGTCTGCGCCAGAGTTAAGCCTGTTTTACGATATGATCGATCTCGCAAAGAGTATCTCGAGAGCAGACGCTGCAAAATCACCATTCGAACTGCTGTTGCCGGCAGCCCTAGCCCTGGGCGAAACGTCCGCCAAACGCACTATTGGTTAGTTCGAGCAGTTAATGAAACCAGCGTGAGCATTAACAGTCACCGCCGATAAGCCATCCTCTGTGCCCATCAACACAGGAGGTGCATCATGGAACACAACAAGACCGTCCCGACGCTTGTTCGCGGAAGCGAACTGGCGGAAATCGTCCCCTATAGCTTGAACCACATTCGGCGGCTGGAGGATGTCGGCCAGTTCCCCAAGCGTATCCGTATCGGCGCGAACCGGGTCGGCTGGGTTCGGGCCGAAGTCGAGCAGTGGCTCAACGACCGCATGGGGGTGCGCTGATCATGACCGACGAAACCAAAACCCCCCCGAACCCGTTTGCCCCGGAGGCTCTGCGGATCAGCGGCGCTATGGCAACCGGCGTGGGGGCTGAAAAGCTCCTACTGGTCATGAACGTCAAGAAGCCATCCAAGCAGGCCTTTGTTAGGGTGAACGACAACCCAGCCCTTCGTATTCCGATGGCGTTGCTCGACCTCAAGGAAGAACAGGAAATCTACGCGGTGACACCGGCTGTAGCAGAACAAGTACCTGGTGAGGTCAAGCTCGTCGAACTTCGTCTCGCTGTGACGCAGCAAGGAACGCCGTTTTTCTGGCCGGTCCCGTTGCCTCCGAACGACCGCGCGGACAATACATGGAACTTGACGGCCCGCACAGCAGCAGAACGGGCCGAGACGGCTTGGGTTCGCCTGACCGCCAATATGAGCGCTCAGTGCTATGACGTGCACGTTGCCCAATCTGCGGCGGCAGACCCCGTCTGGCCAGATAAGAAGTTGCAAGAGCTGCTTGCGATCGCCTTCGGCAATGGGCGCTTGATCGACAGCCTTGAGCACCCCGTGATCCGGCGCCTTCTCGGGAGGGCGTAAATCATGGAGGTATTCGAAGCCTACGGTTACCGGCACGTCTGGTGTATTGATTTTGAGTTTGTGGCCCTTCGGGGCCACAAACCACTCGTGGTTTGCATGGTTGCCAAGTGCTTGATCACGGGCAAGGCTCTGCACCTTTGGGGCGACGAGCTCGTGCACTGTCCGTTCAAATGTGGCGATGATGAAATCTTCGTCGCCTACTACGCAAGCGCAGAAACCAGCTGCTTTGATGCACTGGGCTGGCCGCCGCCCCGCCGCGTGCTTGACCTCTTTGCAGATTTCCGCCGCATCACCAATGGGCGCATCCCACTGCACGGGAATGGTCTGATCGGCGCACTCCTGTACTTCGGTCTGCCGTCGATCGGCGGCGAGGACAAGGAGGCGATGCGCACGCTCATCATGTCAGGCGGCCCGTGGAGCGATACGGAACGTGAGGCTATCCTGTCGTACTGCGAAAGCGATGTTGATGCTCTGGTGCGGCTCCTGCCGCGTCTGCTGCCCCTCTTTGGACAGGGGGAGGTTCAACTGGGACAGGCCTTTCTGCGCGGGCGCTACATGGCAGCACTCGGCGTCGTCGAAAACAATGGCGTGCCGATCGATGTGGCGCTCTTGGACCGGCTGATCGCCAACTGGGATGCGATCAAAGCCCGCCTGATTGCCGCCGTGGATGTAGACTACGGCGTCTATGACGGGACGCGCTTTGTGGAGCGGCGTTTTGAAAGCTATCTGGCGAAGCACAGCATTGCGTGGCCGCGCGCGCAGACGGGTAAGTTGCTCTTGGACGAGGACACGTTCCGCGATCAGGCCAAGGCCCACCCAGAGTTGCGCGCCCTCCACGAATTGCGCACGACCCTCGGCCAATTGCGCCTGAACAAGTTGAGCGTCGGCCCGGATGGCCGTTGTCGCACCCTGCTGTCCGCCTTCAGCGCAAAGACCTCACGCAACCAGCCCTCGACGACCGAGTTCATCTTCGGCCCCTCGCGCTGGATCCGGCACCTGATCAAGCCGGAAGCGGGGCGCGCCTTGGCCTATGTCGACTGGTCATCGCAGGAGTTGGCGATTGCCGGCGCCATGTCGGGCGACGTGCGGCTCTGGCAGGCCTATGAAGGCGGCGATCCCTACATCGGCTTTGCGATACAGGCAGGCATTGCACCGCAGGGGGCCACCAAGGCAAGCCATCCGACAGAGCGAGATCAGTGCAAGAGCATTGTCCTTGGCGTGAACTATGGGATGTCGGCGGCGGGTATTGCTGCCAAGTCCGGTATTCATGTTGACCGGGCTCGGGAACTCTTGCGCCTGCATCGGGCGACCTACCATGTCTTTTGGGCTTGGGCTGAGGCGAATGTCACGCACTGTCTCCTGGGTTATCCCCTCGAGACAGTCTTCGGTTGGCGCATCCACTTCCCTCCTAACAGCGGTGTGGAAATCAATACCCGGTCAATTTTGAACTGGCCGATGCAGGCCCACGGCGCAGAAATGATGCGCTTGGCGGTCTCGATGGCGATTGAGGCAGGCTTGATGATTTGCGCACCTGTCCACGACGCCTTGCTGCTCGAAGGGCCGGCCGACGAGATCGAGGCACAGGCCCAACGCTTGGCCCAGATTATGGGCGACGCCTCCGAGATTGTTCTAGGAAAGGGCAAACGTTGCAGGTCGGACATCAAGATCGTCCGCAGCCCCGACCGCTATGTCGATGACAAGGACGACGGCAAGTTCTTCGCCAAAGTGATGGCCCTGCTATCTGCGGCAGAGGCAGCGGCTCCATGATCCAACCGCCCCCCCGAATGCGGGGGGTGGGACCCCCCAAATTCAGGGGGTCCTTGGGGCCTATATCCATATCCGTATAATAGAGAGAGTAGGTCAGAATGGCTGATGACATCTTTGCCAAGTTCGCCATCCCAGACGAGTTCACCCTGCCAGAGGCGACAGCTAAGCCCAAGACCGGCAGGACAAAGCACTTCATCCCTGCGATCCCGCTTAGTGTGATCCTTGCGTGTGTAGAGGGTGGATGTGAGACGGCACTGCCCCTCATCCTTGCAATCCACCGACAGCTCACCATGACTCGGCGCGAGTGGACGCCACTCAACATGGCGATCTGGACTGCGGCGGGTAACCCGCCTGAAAAGAAGCGCGCTAAGATACTAGCGTCCCTTAAAGAACAGTCGGAGCTGATCATGATCCGCACCAAGAAGACGACCACAAGCCATTATGAAGTGGCCTATGGTGCGCTCTGGTTGGCTGAGGCCTAGTGTGCGGTGAAATTGTTCAGCGCGCCGAAATCTGCTGTTATACTAGCTATGTTAACTTCCCTGCATCGACGCCTCTCCGAGCTCGAAGTCCGTCGTCCCGCGCAGGGGGCGGTTCAGATGCGGGACACAAGACAGCTCGACCCTGCGGCGCTGGCGATGTGGCGTTCAGTCGGCATCGATCCGATTACCCGCATCAAACGAGGGACGATTGCACTTGAACTAGACGAACTTGTCCCGCCAATCCCTCTCAAGGAGTCCGTGGTCCAAGGCCCAACGCTCGATCTCCCTGAGATCACCCCTCACCTGCCGCCCCACCTTGGCCCGTGCTTTGGCCTCAGCGCGAGCCTCCTTTGTCAACCGCCCGTGCGTGGTCTTGGCCGCAACGATGCGGGCAATCCCCTCCTCGGTCCGTGGTCCGGTGCTCTTGCCCCCATGATTGGGGCAGCGCCCTGTACGGGCCACTGCGGGGCGTTGGCATGGGTCTCCGCCCTTGGTCCTTGCTCCACAGCGCTTGCCTTGCCAGTCAGGCCCGAAGCGTGTGGCGTTACCGATGATGTTGCCTTTTGTGAACTTCATTTGGCCCCCAAGTAATGAGTGTTATACTATAACACAAATGCATCGAGATGCGAGGGGCGTGGTTCTTGGTTCGCGGCTCAAGTTTCGAGGTTCGAGGTTCGAGGTTCGAGGTTCGAGGCGCGTGGACCACGGGCCTTGGGCCTTAAGTCATCGAGTTAAGTCGAACACCGGGAAATGCAGTTCTGGCACTATCGGGCGCGTGTGGAGCTGGCGGTGGCGCGATCTCGCGGATCGACAGCTTCTGCCGCAAATGCATCCGTCGGATGATGTTCAATAGTCCCATGTGGATCACTCCGTTGCCCCCGCCGCTCACCGCTTTGGGGAAAGGTTCACATGGCTCAGTTCTCAGTGAAAATTATCCGCCTAAACGGCGCAGTTCTGGATGAAAATCAACAGTCATCAGAGGAATGTAGAGACGACTGGCTCACCGGGCAACGGAAGTTCATCTGACACTGCCCATGTGCAGCATGTAAACCGCAGATCCACTTCAGGGTCGATGAAGTCAGTGCAGTCAGTAATGCCCCAAACACTGCGAAACCCGCCCCTGCCTGTCCTTTGTCGCGATAGAAAACCCCACGCCTTCCCTGTTGTACCTTTTGGCAGCATGGGCATCAAAGTGGTCTCTAACAGCGACTGGATCGGCACAAACAAGGCCATCAGCAATCTGGGCGAGCGCAATGCCTGCTGATTGGGCGTCAGCCAGGACTGCATCTAGGAACACCTGTGCTTCTGCAACATCGGGCGGGTAATAGCATCGTTGGAAGGTCCCTGAGGGTCGATAGCCATCCCTGAAGGCGGAAACTGTCGAGATAAAGTCGACGGGTGAAACAAAGAACGCTGGTGTAAACTCTAGAGAAACCACGTCCTCCCAGTAGAGAAAACGCGTGGACATACGGTTTCGATACCAAAGCCCTGATCTGCTCACAGGGTGTGAATGGAGTGAACCATCCTCAACCGTCGAAAACGTCAATCCGAAGCGCGCCCTGAACTGCGGATTGACCGTGTACCCAGCTTTTCCCCCAGCCCATCCCAAGACCCCAGCGTCTAGCAGCGCGCCGAGCAGGTTGGGGTGGCCTGCGGATTTGTTACTCAGAAAAAGGATGTCCTGTCGGCGGTGCGCGAGGATGAATGCTGCAATCGAGGCCTTTTGCTCTTCGCTGATGTCGAGCGAGCCATCTATCTTTCCTGTAACCAAAGCCACAGCGTCGACGGCTGCGTTGTTCGTTGGAATGACTGGATAGACCATGCCGAAAAATCCTCTTGAGAAAGTCCTTGTATCTAAGCAACCAAGCTTAGAGTGCACAGTGCAGGTCAAGAATGCCCATTTAGTGACCCAATTGGCTCATTACACAGCTTTGTGTGTCAAAATATTGACATGGATCAAACCGCGATCGCACGGATATCGCGTCCGTTGCGCGACATCATCAGCCTCAAACTGTTTGTGGTCACATCGCCCCCGATTTGAGCAGCAAAATTGACCACAATCCATGAGCTAGCCAAAACCGTGGGAATGGCCGAACGCCATGTCAGCCGGCAGTTGCGGCTGGCCTATCTGGCCCCCGAGGTGATGAAGCGCCTCACCTGCGGGCGCGAGGCTTCGGCGGTCAGTCTGTACGATCTGTGTTTTCTGGCGGGGACGGCTTGGGGAGAGCAGTTGGGGCGGGCCATTGGCGAGTGAAGGGCGAGATCGACGGGGGCGGCGCTGAGCAAATCGACAGATGCTGTGCATCTTACTCTATCATTTTCCAGAAGCGGCGATCGACCCGCTTTCACCTATCGGCATGCATTATCTTGATCGAAGCTTTGATCGAACCTAAGTCACCGGAGCCAAAGATTGTAAAGTGATGGAAATGTCAGATTTTGTCCTTTTTATCGGCCAAGCGGTTGTCGTTTCGGCCTGCATCGGCGCGCTGGTCATGGGGCTGTCACTTTACTTCAAGTGGCTGCCCCGCCTTGGGCCTCAACAAGCTGGTCTTCAAGTGCTGTCTGCCAAGGCCCTGTTCGAGGAAGGGCGCTATTACGACGTCTCGCTCTCCTCCGGTCAGCGCCTGCCGGCCTTGCAGTTTGAGGGTCTTGTGAAGACAGGCGTCGAGGAAGGTTGGTCCCTCAGCCAATTCGCCGCGATGCGTCGTGCCGATGGTGGCAAGGTGATCCTGCGGATCGACAGCGTGCGCGTGTTCGAGGAAGTCGCGCAGCCCCCGGTCGGAAGCTGACCCGCCATGTCCACCCAGATCGAACATGTAATCTATGGCACGCGAGAGCGACTAGAGCACTTTGCTGCCGATCTGCCCGCGGGGATCGCGGTCACACAGGTCCCGGACGGCCTTTTGCTGCGTGAAGTTCTGAGGGAAGAAGACGATGTTGATGTCGCCACAGCGAGGATGGAGGCGTGTACGCAGGAGCATGGCGTCGCATATGACGGGTATGGCCTATGGTTGAACGATGCGCTCAGTGACAACACGGACCGGGGTCGCAACATCCAGGCCCAGACATTTGCATCCAGGACTGGAATAAAGGCTGGGCACGGCTTTGCTTTCGCATTGCCGGATGGACGCTTTGGTCATGCAATCCACATCGGCAGTGACCGAAAGGGAATTCTTCTTCTCGAGATTACTGGGCTCGTGACCGACCGTCCTGCCAGCCAGGATGACCTGCGCGAGGCCCCAAGGCGGTATCGCCAGCCAATCCTTGTGTGGCACACACCCTTTGCCGTCTTGCCGCTTTCGGGCGCAAAGCCGCTTGCACAATTGCCCTGCGCGGTGCTGTTCCGCTGCATGGTAGGGTGGCCTGACCCGCAGGAGGTTGCGCGCCTTGAGACCCTGTTTGGTATATCGGGAACGGACAACCCCGCAGGTTGGAACAGCTTGCTCCTGGCCATGGCCGATGCGGGTGAACGCCTGACAGGTCTGCAGGGATTTAGTGTATGGACAGCCCGCGTCGGGCGCAACGGCCTGCTCAAGTTGGTCGAAGATTATGCAACGCACCCCTTCCCGAATACTGGCGACAGCCCGATGCCGTGGGAGCCTGTCGATATGAACGAAATCGTGGCCAGTCTGGCAGGTGCGCCGGACATGATAGCCGTTCGGGACAAGGTGACATGAGCGGGTCGGACCGGAATATCGTGCTGAGCCTGACCGGACCTGGTTCGGAGTAAAGCGATGTGCACCTTCATCACTTTGATCGCTGCGACCGATGACCTTAATCGGATGAATGCCATTCTTGCGACGCGGGACAAGCGCGGCCACACTCGTCGTGCTGAGAGGGTCAACACCCCCGGTCTGCGCGCGTGCATTGCGTCTGATGAGCAGGAATACTGGCTGACTCGTGTGCCGTGCGATTGCGGCACTTACCTCGGCAGTATCTTGCCGCGCGGTGACAGCACCGATGATGAAGTTGCGGCAGATATTGCGCGCTACCGCCGCAAGGGCTGGTCGGCGGCGCGAATTGCCCGTGCCATTGCCGACAAGGACCACGCTGCAGCCCGCCCTGCGCGCAACCCGCCGAACGAGGATGGCACCTACTGGATCGACGTGTTGACCGCCCTGGCGGAAGGTCTGGGTCTGCAGAAGGTCGGGCTCATGCATCATTTCTACGCCAAATCCCCCGGTATGGAGCCCGACATGGCAACTCGGCGGAACGCAGGACCGCTGTCCGAAGCTGCAACTGTGCTGGCACACATGGAGGACGGCGTCATTTATGATTTCCGAATTAGGGCGGCAAACCGATGAAACCCGACATGCTGGCCTTGGTTCCGCAATTGCGACTGATCGGTTTCGGTTCTTGGGATCCTCTTGGTCTGTCTGAGACGTGGGTAGAAGGTGACGTAACGACCGACGAATATCACAGCCAGCTAACAAGCGCATTCCGCAAGGCTAAAAACTTGGCTGACATCGGTGCCGTTTGGCCTTTCTCGCGCCGAAGGTACTGAGGCGGTTGACCTGCGGGCGCGAGGCCTCATCAGTAAGCTTGTATGATCCGTGTTTTCTGGTGGGCGCGGCTTGGCAGGAGCAGGTGGGGGCGGCGCTTGGAGACCGGCTGGAAGGAAGCGAACGGTGAAAGGATCAACTGCCGGGCTCCTCTGATGGATAATCTCTTGGCTCACTTTGAAGCCGTGGGAATGGGGACGATTGGTCAAGATGTTAGTCTAGCCATGCGCCCGGATCGCCTCATGGCAAGTTCCTCTGACAACGCCAGAAACCCAGAAGGCTCTACGTTGAAAGTTTCGCACCACTTGCGCGCTTTGGGTCGGGCACTGTGAGGTAGCCTTGCCGGTCAATCATAGCCAGATCAACCATCGACAGATCTTGTCGTAATGCCTTCGGAAGAGATCTCAGTGCTGCGGCAAGACAAGTGTTTATCGTCGGGGCAAGAGGCGCGAAGGCGGTAATAAATGGCAGGCCCGGCGACGGCTGGGTCCAACTCAGCACGCGCAGGCCACTGGTCCATGGGTCGAAGCGCAACATGTGCCGCCACGAAACCGCGTCTAGTCCGGCAATATCAGCCTCCCCTTCCGCCACCATTCGCGCAGAGGCAACATGCGCTCCGCTGATCTGAACCGCCCCGAAGGTTAAGCCCGCCTCCTGAGCGGCCACGAAAGGAGCGGCGTATCCGGACTGGGAATACAGGTCGTTGCAGGCAATCTTTGCACCTTGGAACTCGGCCAGACTTTGCCTCGGATCATCGCGGCGTACGATCAGTGCACTACGGTAATACCCCGGCGGACAATCATCCAGCCCGAAATCAGGCGTAGCGACAAGGGTCACGCTGTTCTTAAGGAAGTGCCTGAATGGATAGCCGCAGGTCTGGCTTAACAGAAGGTCTGGCCGTTTCCAAAAGGCAAGCAGACCATCCTCCACTACGGTAAGCGCATCCGGTACATCCTGCAAGCCCGCCACACGCAATCCATCGCGGGTTGCGGCCCAGAGCGCATCGAAAGCTGGGCGCAGCTCTGGTCGGTTGTACATCGGAAAAGCAGCAACCAGTCGGATCACGATTTTGTCCCCAAAGCACGCATCTGACCTAACAGGATGTCATCCACGATCACACCATCTGCTTCCGCCCTTGCACGATGGGCGTGGCGTCGGTCGCCTGGAATGCGGACACCAGGCTGGGCGGCCATATCTGCCAAAAGCCCGTCGATCCGCGCGGCAAACCCGGTTTGGCCAGGGTTGATCGCGATCAGAGTTTGGCCTAGCCGGGGCGGACCGCCAACATCATCACCGAGCGATGTCGCTTCATGTGAAAAATGCGCACCAGTCAGACCAGCGGCCAAAATCTCGACCATAAGCGCCAGCGCACCACCTTTGTGTCCGCCAGCCGGGGCGATGCTGCCCGAAAGTGCCGCCTGTGCATCAGTTGTACTCTGCCCTTCGGCGTCAAGCGCCCAATGCGGCGGGATTTGCTCGCCCTTGGCAGCAGCATTCGCAAGGTTGACGTAGGCGGTGGCCGAGGAGGAAGAATCAAGGATCAGAGGGGCGCCTTTGCGTGGAGCGGCCATGGACCATGGGTTGGTGCCAAAAAAGGGTGTCTTGCCACCCCAAGGCGCCATAGTCGACGAGGCATTGGCAAACATCAGTGCCACGAGCCCTTGCCGCGCGAGCCGTGCGGTGAAATAGCCTAGGACCCCGCAGGCATAGGCGTTGGTAACCCATAGCGTGGCAATACCTTGTGATCGAGCCGCGGCAATCAGCGCCGCCTCGCCCGCCTCATAGGCGGGGTGGGAAAACCCGTCGGCCGCATCCACCCGCACCACGCCGGGTGCAGGTAGGTCAAGTACAGGCACGGCCAACCCAGCAATCTTGCCGACCTTAAGATGGCCGCAATACCAGGGCAGATAGCCAAGACCGATGCCGCGCGTGCCCTCGGCCTCAGCGTCGCGGATCGATCGGGAGACCGCTGCTGCTTGCAACGGTGAGGCACCGCAGCCCGTTAGACAGTCATTGGCGAGAGTTTCGACAGCATTAAGCGAAAGCCTTAGGGTCATGTTGGTGCTTATCTCTTTCGGAAGGTGCTGCCATAGGTTGAACCGGGCGGGGCCGAAGCCCCAGCGGGGAAACGGCCTTCAGCCAAGTAACGTTCATGGCAGCGCTTCAGCGCCACCGGATCCAGTGTCACGCCAAGGCCGGGCCCTTCAGGCACGCGCACAACGCCAGATTTTGGCACGAAGGGGCCACCTTCGATCACGTCATCGGCATACCAACGGAAGAGGGTCTGACTGGCCCCGCGCACATGTTCAAGGGCGGCACTTAGATGCAGATAGGCGGCCGAGCCGACTCCAGTCTCGCCTGAGTGAAAGCGGAACCCGACACCCATCGCTGCGCAAGAGGCGACGAAGTCTGTCGCGCCGCGGATGCCGCCCAATTCGTTGATGTTTGTCACAATGGCATCAGGGCAACCCAGACGCGCTGCCTTAGTTAGATCGACGATATGGGTCGAGAACGAGCAGTCGAAATGCTGACGCAGCGCCGCCATCTCCTCATAACTTTCGCAGGGCTCCTCGAACCAGGTGATCTCAAAGGGCATGAGCCGGCGCAGGGCTTGGCGAGCAACAGGCAGGGTCCAGATACCATTGGCATCTAGCTGCATCGAACGTGTGCCGATGGCCGCACGAACCTCGGCGACCATGCGTAACTCTTCGTCAAAACTCACCGTGCCGACCTTACCTTCAAAAATGCGCGCATCATGATGCTCGATCATCCTGGCACAGAAACGAGCAATATCCGCTGGGCTGGCTTCGCCCGGTTCGTCCACGCCGGGGAGTCGATAACCGAAATATTCGGTCAGTTCGATCTCATGCCTGACTGCACCGCCCAGAAGCCTGAAGAGCGGCTGGTTTTCGGTGCGGGCGCGGGCATCCCACATCGCCATCTCTATGCCAGCGAAGACCCGGCGATGGGCCGTCACATTGTCCCAAGGCGTGTAGGACATGCCCGGAACGCAAGCCTTTGCGGCTGGGCCTATGTCGCGGATGTCGCGGCCAATCATCCGCTCAGCCATGCGCCCCACATCCCCCGCGCGGTCGCCGTCGGCGCATTCTCCCAACCCAATCACGCCATCTTCGGTCAAGAGCTCGATTACGGTCTTGGTTAGCGATCCGGTTGATCCATAGCTGAACCGATAAGGTGCGCGTAGCGGGATGTTGACCGGCGTCGCACGGATAGATCTGATCTTCATGACATGGTCCTGATGGGACTAGAAGCCCGGCAGCAGATTGCCCCTTGCACGCACATGGTATGCAAGGGGTCGGTGTCTTTCAGCGGTCCAGCCAGACAGCTTCTAAGTGCATCTCGCGCAAAGGATGGCGCTGATATCCCCGCACGGCCTCAACCCGATGCATAATCAACTGGCTCCAGTAGGGCTGGATGATCACGCCACTGTCCTGCAGCATCTTCTCCATCTCGGCCATCAATGGGCGCCGCTTGTCAGGATCGAAAATTCCCAACGCTTCGTCCAGCTTGGCATCAAAATCCGGGTTCGAATGTGCACTTTCGTTCCATGCTTCGCCCGTGCGGTAGGCCAAAGCATAGATCTGCACACCCAAAGGCCGTGCACCCCATGAAGTGGTTGAGAATGGGTACTTTGTCCAACCATCCCAAAATGTCGATCCAGGAAGGACTGTCCGTTTAACTTTGATGCCTGCGTCGCGCAACTGGCCTGCGATGGCATCCGATGTCGTGGCCATCAACCCTTCATCAAGCGAGATAAGCTCGATCTCTGTTTCAGCCTGGCCTGCTTCGGTCAACATGGCCATGGCTTTGGTCGGATCATGAAGCACTTTTGCGATCTGGGCATATTCGGGATGCACAGGTGCTACATGGTGGTTTTCGGCCACCGATCCCAAACCGGCCGCTCCCAGTTCCAGTACAACAGCATTGTCGACGGCAAGCTGGATCGCCTGCCGGACCTTCTGATCAGAGAAAGGGGCAGCCTGCGTATTCATGCGTGCCACCACTGTCGTCGCGGTCACGGCAGTTTCCCGAACCAGCCCTGCATTGTCATTGATCTGGGCAAAATCTGCGCTGGTGTCATCATTCATGTCGATCTCGCCGCCCGAGAAGGCCGCAAGGAACGCGGATTCGTCCGTCCCCAGATCCAAGAACTCGATCCCATCAAGAAGCGCCTCGCCACCCCACCAGGCGCCATTTTCGCGCCGTTTAAGCACGGCCTTCACCCCGACCTCAAACGACACAAGCTCAAATGCGCCCGTACCGATCGGGGCCTGTGCCAGATCGCCGCCGTCCGGGAAAGACGGATGAACGCAAAGCGCGGGGTAATCGCCGAAGCTCGGGATCAGCGTTATGTCGGGAGTGCGCAGGTTTAATTGTACCGTGAAATCATCCAGCTTCGCCACCGCGTCCTCGGCCGCCGTCTTGGCGTCGCCGTCCCGCAGCGCCGCCAGGCGTGCGGCCATCGAATTGCCCTCGACATTGGCATCGGCCATCCGGCGGATGTTGAAAATCACGTCATCGGCGGTGAACGCATCACCATTCGTCCAGGTTGCGTTTTGGCGCACCTTGAGTGTGTAGGTCTTCGCATCGTCCGACACCTCCCAGCTTTCCAGAAGCGAGGGCGTGAAGCTGCCGTCGGGTTGCCAACGCACCAAAGGTTCGCAGAATTGCCGGGCAACATTGGACTTTTGTGGCCAGTCGTAAACCCGTGGGTCATTGATTGCCAGCACTTGCTGGCCTACCCGTAGAACACCGCCGCGCTTGGGTGCCTGGGCATACGCCGGGTCGGACCAGCCTGTCAGGCCCGCCGCGGCCCCAAGCCCAAGCACGCTGGAAAGGGCAAGGAACTCACGCCGGTCGATCCTGCCTTCGGAGGCGGAGCGAGTAAGAGCCTCGAACAGTCTCTTTCGGGTCTCAGTCATGTTCTGGGTCATGGCGGGCTTTCCTTGGCTGGATGAGTTGGGAGGCAGTACACTCGTGCTGCGAGGTGGAACCAAACTGGCACCCCCCCCGCAACGCGCCAATTGACAAGTTCGACCTACAGCTTTTACCTGAAGTAAAAGAGGGGACTTCGATGCGTAACGCGCCTTCAATGACCGGTCTGCGCGCACTGGAGGCAGTTCTTCGCACCGGCTCACTCTCTTCCGCAGCCCGCGAACTCTGCGTCACGCCTGCCGCCATCAGCCATCGGCTCCGCGACCTAGAGGCCCGCTGCCGCGCGCCTCTAGTCTACAGGTCCGGCAACCGCTTTGAGCCGACAGAAACTGGCCGCGCCATCACTCTCACCTTAGGAGATGCCTTTCAACGCATCCGCCTAGCCGACGAACTTCTTCAGGATGGGCCGTCGGGTGAACTTCGCATCACGGCCTCCTACTCTTTCGCTGTGCTCTGGTTGATACCGCGTATCCCGATGCTGGAGAAACGGTTTCCCGAAACGGATTTGGTGATCGACCCAACCCATGATCCCCTTTTGCATGGCCCCTCCGATGTAACGATCGTCCATGCCGCGCATCGCCCAGAGGGTCCGGGATGGACGCTTCTCTTCGATGATCGATGCGCTGCAATCGCTAGACCAGAACATCCGTTCTTTGCTGCAGATCGTGGCAACATGCAGGATGTCCTCGACAGCAGATTGCTGCACATCGCTCATCAGAGGGGTCGCAACTGGGGCGAATATAGTTGGCGCGACTGGGCCATGCAGTTGGGTTTGTCAATGTCGGATGCCAAGATAAAAGGGCCGTCAGTCTCGGCCGAACATCTCGCGGCCGAGATGCTCCCGACATCCGACCTCTTCGCCTTGATCAGTGTGGTGAATGCGTCGGACTTACTTGCGTCAAAACGTCTGAGGGCCGTCGCAGGAAGCGAGGTCGCGACAGGATGCAGCTATTGGATAAGCAGTCGTTACGAAACCGGGCCAAGATCAACCCGCGCGAAGCGGCTCATCAATTTGATGATCGAAAAACTGAAGGGCTGAACGCCCGACAGAAGTTTAGCATTGACGTTGAATTGGCGGAACTCCACGTCAGCCGCCAGCTGCGTCTGGCCTATCTGGCGCCCGAGGTGCTGAAACGGCTGGTGTTTGGACGGGAAGTCACAGCCGTTGCGGTTATGTAGCTCACCAAGAGCGCCGCGTTGCCGTGGGTGGAACAGACAGGCGTCGTGTTTGGGACAACGAATAAACGCGATCTGCCCTTAGCTGCCGCCCAAGCGAACCCTCACGAAGGGGCAGTTCTACCCCAAAGTAAGCGCGCCGATGCGTGATCTATACTTGCAGAACTGGCGTTCAATATTCGACCCGCGAACGGAGGCAGTACAGGCTATTCAGCCCGCCTGGCTTGGGCTCACGCCGAGAGCAAATTCCATTGGCGGCAAGGATCGGCAGGTGGGCATCAGCACAGAAGGCGATGGCTATATCCGTCGGCTGCTGGTCTCTGGTGCCAGTGCCGTCATGCGATTTGCCCGACAGGGAGATTCCGGCAAAGCTTGGCTGGTGGGGCTCAAGGAGCGCAAGCGGGCGAAGGCTGCTGCAGTCGCCCAAGCCAACAAGACCGCTCGCATCGCCTGGGCGATCTTACGACGGAACGAGGTCTTCGCCGCCCGGGCCGCGTGATGGCACGAGACTGGCGAAACTGAATACGTCGAGGCTGATGAAAGATGACAAACCGGTCGAACCGGGGAGCAGGACACCCCAGGGGGCAAGGCGCCAAATCGAGCACGTAATTTTGATTGGGAACTGGTCTGCGGATTTCATCTGGGCCAGCGGCTATGCCGCGCAAAACAGGCCGTAGACATGACTACTTTCGGCAAATACTCGTCAAAATTCCAGATTGCGCATCAGGGGCCGTCCAACGATCCGCGGTCGGAATGGTGAACCAGCCCCAGTGCAGCGTTGCGAGTCGTCAGAGTACGGCGCAGGGCTTCGACGGAAAGGTCAAGTGTCATAGGTTTTCGGCAATTAGGACTTCGATCCGGATCCGTTCCTGAGAGGCAAGAAGGGCCCTGTTTTCGCATTTTGCGCGTAGAATTCGAACCGCGCTGCGGACAAGATGCCCAGGGTCTTGATGGATCACCGCATCGATCAGACCCTGGCGCAGTGCGTTCTCGGTCGACGCTGTGCGTTCATGCGCGATCGTGACGCGACCTGAGGTAGCCTTCAACAAACGCGCAACCTCGATCGGGATTTGCGCATGTGCACCCATAAGGTACAGCCCGACGACATCGTCATGCGCCTGCAGGGCGGAGGTCTTCGACATTGCGCAGCGACAGCGGGAAGAGGATGTACAGCACCACCGTCAGGCGGATGATCTCTGGGCTCGTCTTGAAGTAGCGAAAGGGTGAGCGATTGGTCATCCAACTAGGCTAGCGGCCCACCCTGCCCCGCGGCAACCCAAGTTTCTCTGACAACACCTCCAACCCGGCTCATCAATGATTCATTTTTTGCACTAATATCATAAGCGCTTTTGCATCATCTTGAGCTTTTTCTAGAATTGTCAAATATGCATCCTCGTCAAATGTTTCACCGTTACCTTCCGGAAACAGGTCTATCAGCACCGTGATCATGTTCTTCAATGACCGCACCAAGTCCTCAACGTCTTCGTAAGCAGATTTCTTATTCACGACTTCAGTGCCCCTGTTCCAAGATATGCGCCAAAAATGGCGGAGAAATACAATCGAAGTGCGTATCGAAAGTGCCTGAATGACCATGCCGCTCTCGATTCGAATCCCGACTCGTCTATAAAGAGACAATATATTACTGTGGGCGTCAGAAGCTGACGTGGAGCGGGCGATGGCATTTAGAAAAGCTCAAGAGTTGTTGCGCTTGGCGGAAATGGCGGGCTCACGTTACCGAGGCGTAAGCCTAAACGATGTATGCGATGTCTTCGGTGTCAACCAGAGAACGGCCCAACGCATGATCCGGGAATTTGAGGAAGCATTCCCTTCTTATACTTGCTCCACCGATAGTGAACGACGGCGCTGGTGGAAGATCAGCGATATGACAATGACCCGCATGCAAGGCGTGCGCGACAGCGAATTGGCAGCATTGGATATGGCGATACGTCGCGCGCAACGCGATAGCGCCGAACTCGACGTAAGGGCACTTTCCTCCTTGCGTGACAGGCTGCTAGCCAGCATGCCGTCAACACATGCGCGGCGCGCGGAGGCAGATGCAGCTGCAATGTTGGAGGCGCAGGGATTTGCTTGTCGCCCAGGGCCAAAAGCCAAGGTATCGCCTAACGTCATGGGCGCGATTGCTGCGGGGATTAAAGCACCGTTTTCACTAGAAATGACATATATGGGTGCTCGGGATACTGAACCTAGGGCCCGAAGGGTCGAGCCGTACGGACTGCTGATGGGGACGCGGCAGTATCTGGTGGCGAGAGATATCGAAAATGGACGAAGTTATCGTAGATACCGGATCGACCGCATCAGAAGCGCAAACGTAACGGGGCAATCATTCACCCGTGACCCGGATTTTGATCTGAACTCTTTTTCGGCTCGGGCCTTTGGCTCTTTCCACACTGAAGCTGAGTATGGGCAAGTCGTCTGGCGGTTTAAGCCTAGCGCAGCAGCCGTCGCGCGAGAGTTCGAGTTTCATCCGTCGCAGACAATTAGCGAGGAGCCCGATGGAAGCTTGCGCGTCGAATTTGTGGCTTCAGGCTGGATCGAAATGATCTGGCATCTCTACCAATGGGGCGACCAGGTGGAGGTCGTTGCACCAACCGAGCTGAGACGCATGATAGACGACTTTCAGCGCGGAGCTGTCCAAGTCCGACCTTGACTTAGGCCCACTTCGAATTTGTGTCGCCCAACTTTCCCTATCTGAGTCAGAATTTGAGCGAGGGCCACAAAAGCGCAAACAACATGCGCATTTACCATTTCAACTAGTCAGATCGAGCGTATCGCCGGCGGATGTCGCCCCACCCTCTTGAAAGATCGAGATGCGATACGACAGGTCCCATCTTCATGAAGATCGGTGGATGGGTCGTTTACCGATCAGAAAACATTGACGCTTTCGAGATAGCTTCTCACAGGCCGAGGGTGGTCATAGTGGCGTCAAATGTCGGCAATGCACACTGGGTGGCCACAAAGCAGCGTGGGGCCACAACGTTGAAAACATAGGCTTTGACAGGGGCTAGGGGGATCGGCGTTTTGTATTCATTCTTGTAGTACCGGCATCTGACTTTTCGCAAACCTGCGAAGGTTGTTCGTCAATCGGCGTGGTTACCAGCGGAACAGAGGCAGTTTTCAACCCTCTGTATCTTTTCACCTTTGTCGGACCCTGCGGAATGGAGCGGGCTCTAGCGTGGTTATTCGCAATTCTGCGCAATGGCGGAGCGACTGGGTTGCGAACCGCGGGGGCGGGTTCTTCCAACTGAACCGAATTGCCCGCCTCTGAATTTGTCGATCTAGCATCTGTAGCTGTCTTTCAGGAAGGCGGGGGCCGTTTCAGCCCCCCCCCGGGGGGGGGGCGGGGTCCAAGGGCCGATGTCATTTGGCCCGAAGGGACCCGTAATTGGATAACCAGGCACCAACAAACACGCATTAACGGCCGAACGCTCATCTGGCGGGGATCAGGGCAACCCCCTCACGGCTGCTTGATGGCCGTTGTTTATGGCGAACTGCATTTTCGGCCATCGTCAAGCAACATCCCAACGCGGCAATGGACGCGGCAATTTCTTGTGGCCATGAACAACGAAGCCTCCCGTGTGGGAGGCATATGTGATTGTTTTTGCTTATAAAAATTTTGGTTGCGGGGGCAGGATTTGAACCTGCGGCCTTCAGGTTATGAGCCTGACGAGCTACCGGGCTGCTCCACCCCGCGTCCGAGCCTTCCGGGGATATGTTTGGAAGGGTTTTGTTTCTTGAGATCGTTTATTGAGAGTTGTCTCTTTTTAGGTTTGGCGGTGACCTACTCTCCCACGTCTTAAGACGCAGTACCATTGGCGCGACGGCACTTAACTGCCGAGTTCGGGAAGGGATCGGGTGTTTTGCTCGTGCTATAGCCACCAAACCGAAGAAGAGACATGCCTGACTTCCTATTAAGGAAGGGGCAAACATCAGTGTTGTTCCAAGTCTAGGCTGCAATCGGGTTTCGATTTGCAGCCATGTGTTTGCTTTTGATTGTCCGTAAGGCCTTTGTCTGGCTGTTACTGGATCAAATCAAGCCTATCGAGCAATTAGTACCGGTCAGCTGAATGCATTGCTGCACTTACACCTCCGGCCTATCGACGTGGTGGTCTTCCACGGCTCTCAAGGGAGACCTTGTTTTGAAGGGGGCTTCACGCTTAGATGCCTTCAGCGTTTATCCTGTCCGAACATAGCTACCCAGCACTACCGTTGGCACGATAACTGGTCCACCAGTGGTTCGTTCACCCCGGTCCTCTCGTACTAGGGGCAACTCTTCTCAAGTCTCCTACACCCACGGCAGATAGGGACCGAACTGTCTCACGACGTTCTAAACCCAGCTCACGTACCTCTTTAAATGGCGAACAGCCATACCCTTGGGACCTGCTCCAGCCCCAGGATGAGATGAGCCGACATCGAGGTGCCAAACGATGCCGTCGATATGGACTCTTGGGCATCATCAGCCTGTTATCCCCAGCGTACCTTTTATCCGTTGAGCGATGGCCCTCCCACTTGGGACCACCGGATCACTATGACCGACTTTCGTCTCTGCTCGTCTTGTCAGACTTG
>NZ_CBDAEL010000001.1:177500-520000 GCF_965194375.1 Allotabrizicola aquatica (SeqCode) | reverse complement strand
CGGTTCAGTCCGCGAATCCCGGCCCTTGGTGGGTGATCCGACCGCCCGACACGGTCAGGGCAATCCCGGTCTGGCCAATCTGCTCTGCCGGGATCGTCTCGATGTCGCCGTCGATCATCACCAGATCCGCGGCCAACCCCGGTGTCAGACGTCCGGTCAGCCCGTCCAGATGCCCCGCCCAGGCGCCACCCGCCGTATAGGCATAGAGCGTGTCCATCAGGCTGACACGCTCGTCACCAGCTCCTTCATAAGGCTTGCGGGTCATTGCCGCCTGAATGCCCCGCATCACCGAGACATCAGTCACCGGCCAGTCGCTGGCAAAGGCCAAGGGCGCCCCATGGTCGCGCAGCGTCTTCCACAGATAGGCGTCGCGCCAGCGCGCCTTGTGGAACACCGTCTCCATCGACGACATTGGAAAATCCATCGCACCGGGCGGGTGCGGAGGCTGTACGCTGGCCGTGATACCCAGCGCGCCCAGACGCGGCACATCGGCCCGGTCGATCAGTTCGATATGCTCAATCCGATGCCGGCTGTCGCGTTTGCCATTGCGCTGTTGCGCCGCTTCATAGCCGTCGATCGTCTGGCGCACCGCCGCATCGCCAATGGAATGCACCGCAATCTGCAATCCACGCCGATCAATCTCGGTGCACAGATCCTTGAACCGCTCCAACTCGAACAGAGGCTCAGCGCGCTCCATGGTGCCGGGATAGGCGTTCAGCATATAGGCGGTGCGGCTGTCGACCACGCCGTCCATGAACATCTTCACAAAGCCCGAACGCACCCAATCGCCGGTGAACTCCGATGCCATGGCGCTGGCGCGGTCCAGTTCGGCCAAGTCCATATGAGGCTTCATATGGAAGGGCACCACGACCCGCGCGGTCAGACGCCCCTCGTCTGCCATCTCTTTCAGCAGCACGCAGGTGTACCGGTTTCCGTCCATGTTCACCATGCTTGTGATACCATGCGACGCACAATGCGCCAAACCTGCGGCCACCTTATCCTTGTCAGCCGCCCGCATCGCAGCATCCGGCCACGGGGTGGGCTCGCCGCCCGTGGCGATGCCCAGCTGCAGATGTGCCTCACCACCCAGCGCCAAGACCGGCCCAAAAGCCTCAAACTCGCGCAACTCGCCGGTGGCGGTGCCGTCGTCGCCCATCACCACAAAATGACCGGGCGGCATTTCGGCCCCGTGCAACAGACCCGCCGCCGTCAAGGCCGCCGTATTGGCCCAGACCGTGTGATGGTCGGGCGACATCATGGCGATCGGACGGTCGGCGATGATGCGGTCCAGATCATGGCGCGTCACCGGATGGTCCAAAATCTCATAGGCCGCGCCTTGGGCCATCAACAGCGCGCGCTGCGCGTTTTCGGCCGCATAGCCCAAGAACGCCGCCTTCAGCGCGTCAAAGCCATACAACCCACCCAGTTGCAGCTGAACCAGCTCAGCGCCGCCCAGCACCAGATGCAGATGGCTTTCGACAAAGCCCGGCATCACCGTGCGCCCACTTGCGTCAATCACCCGGCACCCCGGACCCGCCAAGGCCTCAACCTCGGCCCGGCTCCCCACGGCCAGCACTTTGCCCCCGCCCAAAGCCACAGCCTCGGCCCGAGGTTTGTTCAGGTCCATCGTCAGAACCTTGGCATTCACAACGATCATCTCAGCAGCCATCGGCCCGCCCTTTCATCTTGGCAAAAATACTCCGGGGGGGGGCACCATTGGCGCGCCATTGGTTCAAGAACCACTGGCGACGGGCTGGCCCCCACTCCAACCTCTCAGTCACCGATCCGCTCGGCCATCACACACAGCATCTCGAACATCAGCGAAATCCCCAGCCAGGCCGTGCCGCCGCTGGGGTCGAAGGGCGGCGAGACCTCAACCAGATCCGCCCCCACCACGTTTAACCCCCTGAGGCCCCGCGCCACCTGCAAGGCCTGCCAACTGTTCGGCCCGCCCACTTCGGGCGTGCCCGTGCCCGGCGCAAAGGTCGGGTCGACGAAATCGATGTCATAGGTCACGTAAACCGGCCCGGTGCCCACGATCTCGCGCGCCTCGGCCATCACATCGTCAGCCCCGCGCGCGTGGAAGTCGGCGATCGGGATGATGCGAATACCATTGGCCGCCGCAAAGTCCCAATCCTCGCGGCCATAAGCCGTGCCGCGAATACCGATGAGCACATAGCGCTTGGGGTCGATCAACCCCTCCTCCACCGCCCGACGGAACGGCGTGCCGTGGTTATAGCGGCTGGTGCCGAAATAGATGTCGTTCAGATCGGTATGGCTGTCGAACTGGATCATGCCCACCGGGCGCTTCTTGGCCACCGCCCGCAGGATGGGCAGAGAACACAAATGGTCCCCGCCCCCGGTCAGGGGAAGAATGCCAGCCTCGACCACGCGCGTATAGAACGCCTCCATCCGCGCCATACTGTCCATCAGATCGCCGGGGTTCGGTGCCACATCCCCCAGATCGGCGCAGCGCGCCAGATCAAAGGGCGCGACCCAGGTCGCCCCGTTCTGCGCCCGGATCATGGTGGACAGATCGCGCAATTGGCGCGGACCGTGGCGCGGGCCGGGACGGTTCGTCGTGCCGCCATCCCAAGGCGCGCCAATCAACCCAATTTGCACCTCGCCAAAACGCGGATGGTCGAACGGCACGTGCGGCAGGCGCATAAAGGTAGGCACCCCTGCGAATCGCGGCAGGTCAAAACCCGATACCGGTTTGAAAAACGCATCTGTAGTCATCCCCGGTCTTCCCTTCGCCCGATTCCTCGGCGCATTTGATCCGATCATCGGCCACTTGTCAGGCTTTCTGCGCCCTTCCCACGTCGCTTCCAGCCCATTTCGCGCCCCGCGCGACGGCCAGACTTGACCCTTGCACCGCCATCGGTCCTTATGCTTGCCTGCGACGCCAAGGAGCCGCCGATGTTTTCCAAGACCACAGATCCCACCTCTGCCCCGCCCCGGCCCGCCACCGGCGCGCCCAGCAACAGCCGCTCGATCCTCGCCGCTGATCTCAAGATCACCGGCGACGTCCGGTCCACCGGCAGCGTTGAACTTCTGGGCGAAGTGGATGGCACCGTCTCTGCCCACACCCTGTTGATCGGCAATGATGGCCGCATGACCGGCGACATTTCGGCAGAAGAGGTCGAAATCAAAGGCCGACATGATGGCCGCGTTGCCAGCCAAGGCTTTACCCTGCGCGCCTCGGCCGAGGTGAAGGCTGATATCGGCTATTCCCGCCTTGTCATCGAAAGCGGTGCCCAGATCGAAGGCCGCTTTTACCGCAACAAGGACTGATCGTCTTAGCCCTTCTCGGGCGGAATGGCATAGGTCAGACCCGCCCGAGCCACAGGCTCGGCCTGTCCGTCACTGAACAACAGCACATCGCCCACGGCCAGTGTCTTGCCCAGCTTCAAGACCCGGGCTTCGGCGCGCACATCGCGCCCGGCAGCAGGCTTGCGCATGAAATCTATGCTGCAATTGGTCGTCACAGCCAAGGCGACCGGCCCGATCCGCGACAGGATCGCCAGATACATCGCCACATCGGCAAGCCCGAACATCGCAGGACCAGACACCGTGCCACCGGGGCGCAGATGCCTCTCGGCCACCCTCAGCCGCAGGCAAACGCCAGCCGCATCGGCCCGCTCCACCACAAAATCCGCCGCCACTTGCCCGAAATCTCGGGCCAGAAACCCCTGCAACGCGGCGGCATCCATTTGCAATTCCATACTTTCCCCCGACATCATCCCCGCCTAAGCTGGCGACGAAACCGGGGGAACGCAATGACCGACACGCTCTTACTGCGCGAAGACGCAGGCCATATCGCCACGCTGACACTGAACAGCCCGGCCAATTACAATGCGCTGTCTGATGCGATGCTGGCCGCGCTCTCGGCCGAAATCGCCCGGCTGGCGGTTGATCGGTCGATCCGGGTTGTGGTGCTGAAAGGCGCAGGCAAGGCGTTTTGCGCCGGGCATGACCTAAAGGAAATGCAATCCCACCGCAGCGACGCCGACAAGGGCGCGGCCTGTTACCAGCGGCTGTTTTCCACCTGCTCGGCGATGATGCTTTCGTTGCAGGCCCTGCCCCAAGTCACCATCGCGCAAGTGCACACCATCGCCACCGCTGCGGGCTGCCAACTGGCCGCCACCTGCGACATGGTGGTGGCCAGCGAAGGCACTCGCTTTGGCGCCAACGGTGTGAACATTGGGCTCTTCTGCTCCACCCCCATGGTGGCATTGACCCGCAAAGTGCCCCCTGCCGTTGCTTTCGAAATGCTCTCCACTGGCGAATTCGTCTCGGCCGAGCGTGCGCGCGAAATCGGTCTGGTCAACCGCGTCACCGCCCCCGAAGAGCTTGAGTCTGAAACCCGCAAGCTGGCCGAAACCGTCGCGGCCAAGCTTTCGATCGCCACCCGTTTGGGCAAATCCGCCTTCTACACCCAGCTTGGCCTGACAACCGCCGAGGCCTATGCCTTTGCCGGGCGCGTCATGGTCGAAAACATGCTGGACGCCGACACTGATGAGGGCATCTGCGCCTTCTTGGAAAAGCGCAAACCGAACTGGGGCTAAGACTAGGCCCGCCTAGCCCGCAAAAGGCACCAGAACCCGCCCCGCCGCCGCACGCAAGGCCCGCGTCAGCGGCGCGGTGGCCGGCGCGGTCAGCCGGGCAAACTGCCAATGTAACGGCACATCCAACGGGGCCTCAGGCGACAGATCAACCAGCCGCCCCGCCGCGATATGCCCGGCCACCAGCGCCTCGGGGTTCAGACCCCAGCCCAAACCCGCAAGACAGGCATCCACAAAGCCCTGACTGGACGCCAGCCGATGCGACGGAAAGGCCGCCCGCTTGGCCCGTCCGCCGATCTGGCGGTCCACCCATTGCTCTTGCAGTCGGTCCTTGTCCGAAAAGGTCAGCGCCGGGGCCTGCATCAAGGCTTCCGCCGTCGCCCCCTCGGGCATCCACCGCGCCAGATAGGCGGGCGAAGCGGTCGCGCGATAGCGCAGCCAGCCAAGGCCCACACTGTCGCAGCCCTGCGGCGCACGGGCATGTGAGGTGATGGCGCCCTGCACCTCACCCCGTTTCAACCAATCTTGGCTCACATCCTGATCATCGATCACCAGATCGAACAGAAACCCCTCCACCTCGGCCAGCGCGGGAATGACCCAAGTGGCCAGACTGTCGGCATTGACCGCGATGCGCAGCGTCGCCGGGCGCGGCGACAGGCGCGGCAGATCAGCGGCCAAAGTGCGCTCCAAAAGCACCACCTCATCATGGTGCCGGATCATCCGCAACCCGGCGGGCGTGGCCCGGCAGGGGCTAGCGCGCAAGATCAACAACGTGCCCGCCTGATCCTCCAACCCCTTGATCCGCTGCGAGATCGCCGATGGGGTCACATGCAACTCTGCCGCCGCCAAATCAAACGACCCCCGGCGATGTACGGCGGCAAGGGCAGCAAGCTGATCGGGGTCAAACATAAGCGCAGCTAATCCAATGTCAGGAGTTTTAATTTCATTAAACCTCTGCCCCCTGCTAGCCAAGCCAAAACCCGAGGATCCCATGCCCGCCATCACCGACCTGCAGCAGTTGCTGTCCACCATGGAGCCGGTCCTGCATCCCGCCCCCTATGGTTATGCCGTCACCGAAACCCCCGTCCCCGGCACCTTTGCCACCGTGGCCGAGGATGAAGGCCCGACCGTCATCGCCCCCCACGCCGCCTTGCAAGCCGCCGGGGTGAATGCCGGGGCCGAATGGGCGCGCATCAGCCTGACCGTTCATTCTGACCTTGCCGCCGTCGGTCTGACCGCTGCCTTTGCCCAAGCGCTGGCCGATCGCGGGATCAGCGCCAATGTGGTGGCGGGCTTTCACCACGACCACATCTTCGTGCCATGGACCCGCCGCCATGATGCCATGACCGCCTTGCAGGAGCTGTCCCATGTTTGAAACCGCCCTTCAGGGCTGGCTTGTCGCCATCAGCCTTATCCTCGCCATCGGCGCGCAAAACGCCTTTGTCCTGCGCCAAGGCCTGCGGCGCGAGCATGTGGCTTGGGTGGTCGCAGTCTGCGCCATCTCCGACGCGATCCTGATCGCCGCCGGGGTGGCGGGGTTTTCGGCGGCCTCCAAAGCCTTGCCTTGGCTGGGCGACGCCATGCGTTGGGGGGGCGTGGCGTTTCTGCTGGCCTATGGCGCGCTGCGGTTTCGCGCGGCGCTGCAGGGTGGGGAATCCTTGGCACCCGGCGAAGGGCCTGCCGCCTCGCTCGGGTCGGTGCTCGGCACCTGTCTCGTGCTGACCTGGGCAAACCCGCATGTCTATTTGGACACCGTGGCGCTGATCGGGTCGATCTCGGCGCAATACGCCCCACATCAAACGTCCTTCGGCATCGGTGCGGCGCTTGGCAGCTTTACCTTCTTTTCCGCCCTCGGCTTTGGCGCGCGGCTTCTTGCGCCCATCTTCGCCAGCCCCCGCGCTTGGGTGGTGCTTGAACTGGTGATTGGAGCCACCATGTGGGCCATCGCGGCAGGGCTTGCCTTTGGCGGCTGAAAGCCCTTACCTCCGCCCATCATGGTGACCACGGCAGCAACACAACGGCCCCTTCAAGGGGTGGCATGGATGGTCGGGTCCGGTCTTGCCTTTGTCGGGGTCAATGCCACCGTGCGGGCCTTGGGCACCGATTTGCCCGCCGCCCAGTCAGCCTTCATCCGCTACGCCTTTGGCGTGCTCTTTTTCCTGCCCATGCTGCCCAGCCTGCTGCGGCAGGGCTTGCCCCCCGGCGCCCTGCCACTCCTCGCATGGCGCGGTGTGGTGCACACGGCGGCGGTCGTCTTTTGGTTCTTTGCCATGGCCCGCATCCCCTTGGCCCATGTCACCGCGATTGGCTATCTCTCCCCGGTCATCCTCCTCTTGGCCGGCGCACTGCTTCTGGGCGAGGGGCTGACGTGGCGGCGTATGCTTGCGGTGGGGTTTGCGCTGATCGGCACGTTGATCGTCCTGCGCCCGGGGCTGGAGCCTGTCGGCATCGGCCATCTGGGCCAGATGGCGGCGGCAACCTGCTTTGCCGGAAGCTATCTTTACGCCAAGAAACTCAGTGGCTTTGTCTCTGCCTCGGTGGTGGTGGCCATGCTGACCTTCACCGTCACGCTGGGCCTCTTGCCACTGGCGCTGTTGGATTGGCGGCCGGTGCCGGGCTGGCATCTGGCCGGGCTGGCGCTGGTGGCGCTACTGGCCACGCTGGGCCACTACCTGATGTCGCGCGCCTTCAGCGTGGCCCCTTTGACCGTGACACAGCCCGTCACTTTCCTGAACCTTGTCTGGGCCGCGCTGATGGGCAGCCTCTTCTTCCATGAGCCGGTGGATATCTGGGTCATCCTCGGCGGCGGGCTGATCATCGGCGCGATCAGCTGGGTAACATGGCGCGAACGCGCCACCCCCGCCCCGACCGCTGAAACCTAAGCTGTTGCGCCCCACAGCACCCCTGCGCGCGCCCCGGAAGCCCGCGTTAAGCCCCTTTCCCTAGCCTTCGCCGCAAGATGTTCCCCCCAGACGATCCCCGCGGAGGCTTTCATGTCAGACCTTTCCCCGATCCTGTCCCTACCGCTCTTGCAGGCCTCGCAGGCGCAAAAGCATGTCACCCATAACGAGGCGCTGATGCAGTTGGACCTGTTGGTGCAGCTGACAGTCGCCGACCGTACCCGCACCGCGCCGCCCCCCGGCCCGGTCGAAGGCCAACGCCACATTATCGCCGCCGCCCCCACCGGGGCTTGGGCGGGTCAGGCTGGCAAGATCGCGCTCTGGCTCGACGGGGCTTGGCAGTTTGTCACCCCGCTGACCGGCTGGCGCGCTTGGGTGACCGCCGAGACGGCGGAACTCACCTTTACGGGCAGCGCGTGGGTTGCCCCTTCGGGCGCCACGATCCCAACGGTGCTGTCCGTGGACGAAATCGGTGTCTCTGCCACCTCGGACGCCACCAACCGGCTGTCCGTCGCCTCAGCCGCTTCACTGTTCAACCATGCCGGTGCCGGTCATCAGATGAAGCTGAACAAGGCCAGCACCGCCCAGACCGCCGCCATCCTATTCCAGACCGACTTCTCCGGACGGGCCGAAATTGGCACGCTGGGCAACAACAACTTCGCCCTGAAAGTCTCCAGCAACGGCACCAGCTACACCACCGCGCTAGAGGTCAGCGCGACCACCGCCGGGGTCGAGCTGTTCCGTCCGGTGCTCTTGACCGGGCAGTCCAGCCCACCGGCCAGCCCGGCCAACGGGCATCTCTGGCACGACAGCACCCGCGGCCAACTGATGGCGCGCATCGCTGGGCAAAGCCGGGCGATTGATGAACAGGCCGATATCCCCTGCCTTGTGCCACCGACCGGCGAATACATGTCGACCACCATGGGCAGCGGCGGGGCGACGACGGTGCTCAGCGGCGCGGCCGGGCGGATTGACGTTTTTCCCTTTATCCCCGGCGCCGATCTGGAGGCGAATGCCTTGGGCGTGAACTGCACGACAGCCGTCGCAGGGGCCCTGTGCAAGCTGGTGGTCTATGACGCGCTGCCGAACGGCACGCCGGGCAGCCTGTTGCTGGAAACCAGCACGGCGGATCTGTCGACCCTTGGCAACAAGGTGCTGACCGCCAGCCTGACGCTCTATCGCGGGCGTACCTATTGGCTCGGGGTGCGCCATTCTGCGACTGCTTCGCTGTCGGCTTGGGCGTTGCAGGCGACGCCCGACATCAACGGTGGCACCGCCATGGTCACAACCGCCCGCAAAACCCTGCGCCGCACGGTGACCTTCACCACCGCCGCCCCCGCCACATGGACCTACAGCTCGGCTGAGATCAACGCCGCCGTGGCCACCGCGATCTGGCTGCGCATGGCATAAGGCCCATCAATAGCCGCCCCCCAATGCCCCGGACAGCGCACAACCTTGCCCGGAAATTGACTTGTTTTTGCAGTCTGCCTACACAGGCAGAACCCGTCCGATCTATGTGTCAGGGCGGGATAAGACATTTTTAAAAAGACATTTTCTGAAGGTCAGGCAGATGAAGATTGCAATGATTGGCACTGGCTATGTCGGCCTTGTCTCTGGGGTCTGCTTTTCGGATTTCGGCCATGAGGTGATCTGCGTCGACAAGGACCCTTGCAAGATTGATCGGCTCTGCGCCGGGCAAATTCCGATCTTCGAGCCGGGTCTGGAAGATCTGATGGCCAAAAACGTCGCCGCTGGACGGCTGTCGTTCACTCTGGATCTGGCGCAGGCGGTCGCAGGGGCGGATGCAGTGTTCATCGCCGTCGGCACCCCCACCCGGCGCGGTGACGGGCATGCGGACCTCACCTATGTCATGGCCGCCGCCGCCGAAATCGGCCGCGCGCTGACTGGCTATGCCGTGATCGTCACCAAATCGACCGTGCCCGTCGGCACCAACCGCAAGGTGGCCGAGGCCGTGCTGGCCGCCAACCCGAACGCGGACTTCGATGTCGCCTCCAACCCCGAATTCCTGCGCGAAGGGGCGGCGATTGATGACTTCATGCGCCCCGACCGGGTTGTGGTCGGCGTCGAAAGCAAGCGCGCCCGCAAGGTGATGGGCGACATCTATCGCCCCCTCTTCTTGCGCGATTTTCCGATCGTCTACACGGGGCTGGAAAGTGCCGAGATGATCAAATACGCCGCCAACGCCTTTCTGGCCACCAAGATCACCTTCATCAACGAAATCGCCGCCCTGTGCGAACGCGTCGGGGCAGATGTCAAAGATGTGGCCAAGGGCATGGGTATGGACGGGCGCATCGGCAACAAGTTCCTGCACGCAGGTCCCGGCTATGGCGGTTCATGTTTCCCCAAAGATACCAAAGCCTTGGCCCGCATTGGCCAAGAACATGCCGTGCCGATGCAGATCACCGAGACCGTCATTAAGGTGAATGAGGAAATCAAGCGCCGGATGATCGACAAGATCGAAGACCTCTGCGACGGGGTCCTCAACGGCAAGACCATCGCGGTTCTGGGCGTCACCTTCAAACCCAACACCGACGACATGCGCGACGCCCCCTCGCTCACCATCGTGCCCGCGCTTGTGGGCGCAGGCGCGCGGGTCAAGGTGGTGGACCCCCAAGGCCGCCACGAAGGCGAGGCGCTCTTGCCGGGTGTCAAATGGGTGGAAAACCCCTATCAGGCCGCCCAAGGCGCGCATCTGGTGGTGATCCTGACCGAATGGAACGAATTCCGCGCGCTGGATCTGACCAAGATGGCCAAGAAAATGGAGATCGCCCGCATGGCCGACCTTCGCAACGTCTACTCCGAGGAAGAGGCGAAAGAGGGCGGGTTTGAGGTTTATGTGGGGATTGGGCGGTAGGGGCCAAAGGCCTCAGCTGCCGCCTGTTGGCTGCGTTGTCCTATGTGCTAGCTAAGTTAGGAGGGCGGGTGTGCGGACGAAACCTTCATTTGACCAATGACTGCTTACTAGCGTTCGTTGGCACCCTTGCCATCGATGATCTTGTCACGAAACTGCTCAATCCGGGCCATGCGTGTCTCTGGTTTCTTCGCACCACTCAGATTGATTACGTAGCTGCGTTGCCGCCCGGGTGTCAGAGCATGAAACGCCTCTGCTAGTTCTGGATCACTATCGAGCGCATTTGCAAGCTCTTCCGGCAGCTCAGGTGTCGAGGAGTTCTTCGGCGGTGTCTTGCCTTCCTTCGCGTAGCACTTCGCCTCGTCCAAATAGGCGCGGATAGTCTTTTCCAAGGCCGCGACCTGAACTGTTTGCTTGAAGTAGATCGTATCTGCATGCTGCGTGTTCGGTCCCGGTCTTTCCAGCACGCCTTCCGGATCTTTCATCAGGGCAGCATTGAAGAAACCAAGGACGAACTTGTCTTTATAGGCACCGAGGATGGCGATGTTTCGGCCCGCATGGCGATAGCAGGGTTGCCCCCATCTGAGCTCTTCTTTCAGATCAGCCGACAGACAGATGGCGCGGAGCTTCGCCAGACCTTCGGACCAAAGCTTAGTAGAGCATTCGGGCGAGTCGAAGCGGTCGCAGCGCCCGCATCCCTTTGTGAAGAAATCCTCGACATCCGTAATCATGCGTTAGCTTTCCGAACATAGTGCAGGGCGAAGAGGTAGAGGCCGCTAAGCAGCATCAGCGCGAGCGCGGGAAGCGGCATGTAGAAGGCCCATTCCGGGGGCGCGGGCCTGGTGCTAATCACGAAGACCGCAATCACGAGTAGGGTAAAGATGATCGACATCCAGCGATGGAACTGACGGGCGAAATTGCTGATTTTCAAAGCAGATACCTCATGGTTTGTCTAGCGTGCCTTGAAGGTTTTCGAAGAATGCGCTCCACCCACCTTTCGCCCCGCCAAGGGCTTGTTTCTGATTCAAACGGAACCCACTTTGCTCCATTCTCAGCAAGGTGCCAGCGCTGGTCGGCTCCAGTGTGAAGGTAACCACTGTTGCGACATCGAAGGCACTCCAGGTGTACGAGAGCTTCTTGTGTTGCTTGATTTCCTCCACACGGCAGTCGATTGGACCCCACTCCGCCGAGAACGAGAAGGCATGACCAATCACCAATTGAAAGTTACTCTGCATCAGCCAGTCCGCGAGCAACTCGGGCTGGGTCAACGCGCGCCAGACCCGTTCGGGCGGATACGCAAATTCACGTTCGACAACAACCGAACGGGTCTGTCTATCCGCGCCCGTCATTGGTCCATCCGCTTCAACAGATCACCGAGCCTGTCAAATTTGGTTTCCCAGAACCTTGTCATATGGTCCATCCAATCAACCAACACACGGAGGCCATCAGCTCGAGCGGCATAATGCGTTTCGCGCCCACGTTGCTGCCCCGTGACTAGCCCGGCTTCCTTGAGAACAGCCAGATGCTTTGATACGGCGGGTTGTGAGAAACCCGCTCTATCAGTCAACGCTCTGACAGACTTTTCGCCCTCCATGCACAGATGCTCGAACAGCCGCCGTCGCGTTGGATCGGCAAGCGACTTGAATAAAGTGTCCGTTTCATGATGGTTCAATTTTCATAGCTCCACGGTTATGGATTATCCATAACCAACGGGGAATGAGATAGTCAAGATCGGACCATTGCACCGGTCTGAATAATGAGGGGGTTGAGCTCCAAAGCACATCGATGCTGCATGCAAACCATGGGCAATGACCCTACCCCTTCGCCCCCTGCCCCCGCGCATAGACATCCTCATATCGCACGATGTCATCCTCGCCCAAATAGGCCCCGGTCTGCACCTCGATCAGCACCATCGGCAGTTTGCCGGGGTTTTCCAGACGGTGTTTTTCGCCCAAGGGGATGAACACCGACTGGTTTTCGCTCACCAGTGACACCCGGTTGCCCACCGTCACCCGCGCGGTGCCGCAGACCACGATCCAATGTTCCGCCCGGTGGACATGGCTTTGCAACGACAGCGCCGCCCCCGGCTTGACCACAATGCGTTTCACCTGAAAGCGGTCTGACAGCGCGAGCGTCTCAAACCAACCCCAAGGCCGATGGTCGCGGGGAAAATGCTCAGCCTGCCGGGCCTTGGTCTCTTTCAACACCGCCACCGCCTGCTTCACATCCTGCGCCCGGTTGCGGGGCGCGACCAGCACGGCATCGGGCATCGCAACCGCGATCATGTCCTGCAAGCCAATTCCCACCACGACCTGCCCCGCGCTTTCCGCCCGCAAAAGACTGCCCGTGCAGCCGATGCTCACCGCGTCCCCATGGGTCACATTTCCCGCCGCATCGCGCGTGCCGGTCTCGCGCCAAACCGCGTCCCAATCGCCCAGATCAGACCAGCCGGCCGAGAACGGCAGCACATCCAGATTGGCCGCCTTTTCCATCACCGCATAGTCAATCGAGATATCGCGCGCCTTGGCCCAAGGGTCAGCCGCCAGCCGCAAAAAGCCCAAATCCGGCTCGGCCAGTTCCACCGCATCGGCTACGGGGCCAATCAGATCGGGCGCATGGGTGGCAAAGCCTTCCAAAAGCGTTTGCGCCGAAAACAGGAAAATCCCCGCGTTCCACAAAAAGGTGCCCGCCGCCAGCATCGCCTCGGCCCGCGCCGCATCGGGCTTTTCGACGAAGCGGCGCAGGGGCTGGGTCTGGTCGTCACGCGGAGGGGCCGAAAGCTCGAGCCAACCATAGCCGGTTTCCGCCCGGTCCGGCCGGATACCAAAAGTCACAATCCGCCCGGCCATCGCCGCCGGGGCCGCAGCCTTGACCGCCGCACGAAACGCCTCGGCCTTGGGCACCACATGGTCCGACGGCGCGACAAGGATCAGCGTCTGCGGGTCGCGCGCGGCAATCTGCAGCCCAGCCGCCAGAATGGCCGGGGCGGTGTTGCGGCCCGAAGGTTCGATCAGCACCGCACCGGGATCAATCCCCGCCGCCGCCAATTGTTCAACCACGATAAAGCGAAACTCGCTGTTGGTCACCACCACCGGACGGTCGAACCCCGGCCCAGAAAGGCGCGTGGCCGCCTGTTGAAACAGGCTGTCCTGACCATTCAAGGCACTGAATTGCTTTGGATAACTCTTGCGCGACAAGGGCCAAAGCCGCGTGCCCGACCCGCCGCACAAGATCAAAGGCGTCACACTGGTCATCTGCTTTGCCACCACAAGACAGGCACACCCCCCGTCCACCTAAAGAAGGGCTAGCCAGCCAATGTGGCGAATTTGTGGAAGATACACCCTGCCTCACAGCAGATCGTAACTGACCGATCCGATCCGAAGGAAAATGTCGTCCAGCCGTCCGGCATCGACCAGCGTGAACAAGACCTGCCCGCTGGGGCGATGCAGGATCAACGCTTCGGGGGTGCCCGCCGCCCCCTGCCCGGCCACCGCCTGCACGCGCACAGCCAGATCCGCCCGCTGCAGCCCAGCCACTGTGATCGCCAGCGCGTCCCCTTCGGCTGGGTCATAATCCAAAATGACATCCCCTGCCTCGGACAAGTGGCGGAGCACAAACGTGTCAGCCCCGCGCCCGCCCGACAGCCGGTCGATCCCCGCACCGCCGTCCAGCCGATCATTGCCATCGCGGCCAAACAGCCAGTCGTTGCCGCCACCGCCCTCGATCCCGTTGCTGCGGGTATCGCCATACAGCCTGTCGCCAAACGGCGACCCGCGCAGACCCTCAATGCTGACATAGCGGTCGCCCTTGGCATCCCCGGTGTTGACGGCCGGATTGGCCAGATCGACGGTCACGCCCGCGCGGTCGATGGTGTAGTCGGCCCAGTCAAACCCCGACCCGCCCTCCAGATGATCGGCCCGCGCGCCGCCCCGCAAGACGTCATTTCCGGATCCACCATAGAGCCTGCCATGGCCCCAGCCTCCGATCAGCAGATCATGGCCCGCCCCGCCATAAATCCAATCCACCGCCGCACTGCCCATCAAGGTATCCGCGTGATGCGACCCGATCAGCCCCTCGATGCTGACATAGCGATCCCCCCGCGCATCTCCGGTGTTCGCCGCAGGCGACGCGAGCGAGACCGCGACCCCCACCGTCGCATCGGCATAGCTGGCAAGATCAATCCCGCTGCCGCCGTTCAAAAGGTCGGCCCCACTGCCGCCTTGCAAGCTGTCCTGTCCCGCAGCCCCCATCAGCGTGTCATTGCCGCCAAGGCCTTGCAAAAGATTGGCCGCGCTGGTGCCGCGCAGGTCATCGCCATGGGCCGAACCCTGCAATCCCTCGACGCTGGAATAGCGGTCACCGCGCGCGTCACCCGTGTTGGCCAAAGGCTGGGCAAGGCTGGCCAAAACGCCGCGCGCGGCATTGGCATAGCTGGCCAGATCAAACCCTGCGCCGCCATACAGCAGATCCGCCCCGCCATAGCCTTGCAGCGTGTCATTGCCCGCCCCGCCCGAGAGCCGATTGCTCGCTGCATTGCCCCCCAACCTGTCATGGTAATTTGTGCCGCCCAGATCCTCGATCTCGACATAGCGGTCACCCCGCGCATCGCCAAAGTTGCGATCATGGCGCGTCAGATCAGCCCCAACGGCCGCACGCGCCCCGGAGTGGCTGGCAACATCCCGCCCGCTGCCGCCAAAGAAAAGATCCGACCCGCGCCCGCCCACCAGCACATCATTGCCGACCCCGCCATACAGCGTGTCATTGCCGTCGCGGCCAAAGATCTGGTCATGGCCTGACCCGCCGTAAAGCCGGTTGGTGGCCGCATCCCCCGACAGTGTGTCATTGTAAGGGCTGCCCAGAAGATCCTCGACACTGCTAAAGCGGTCGCCCAGCGCATCAGTGCCGCGATGGGCCGAAGGCGTCGCGAGATCGGCCCGAATGGCGCTTCTCGAGTTGGAATAAGACACCAGATCCCGCCCGCTGCCGCCAAAGAACGTGTCCGCCCAGCTACCGCCGATCAAGATGTCATTGCCGAGCCCGCCATAAAGGAGATCCGCCCCACCGCGCCCCACCAGCTGGTCTTGGCCAGACCCGCCATAAAGCCAATTCACCAGATGATCGCCGATCAAAGTGTCATCGTGACCCGATCCGCTGACCATCTCGATCTCGCGCAGCACATCACCCGCCGCCAGACCGCTGTTTGCCCCGGGCGACACAAGATCCACCCGAACCGCCCCCGTGGCCTCGCTATAGTCCACCCGGTCAAGACCGCTGCCGCCGATGTAAAGATCAGCCCCCGCCCCGGCCATGAACACGTCATCGCCGAGCCCGCCGTAAAGCGTGTCATTGCCCGCCCCGCCGCGCAGCGTGTCGGCCCCCGCCTCACCGCGCAACAGGTTGCTGCCCGCATCCCCGGTGATCGCATCGCCAAAGCCAGACCCGATCACCCCCTCCACCGACGCATAGCTATCACCCGCCGCATCCGCGCCCCGGTTGGCCGAGGGCAGCGCCAGATTGACCGTCACCGGCCCCACTGAGGCGGCATAGCTCACCGTGTCGAACCCGGTGCCGCCAAAAAACCCATCGGCCCCAGCCGAGCCGAGGAACACATCCTCGCCCGCGCCGCCGTAAAGCAAATCCTCGCCCAGCCCCCCGGCCAAGGTGTCACCTGCACTGGTGCCATTGACCACCCGCGGCGGCACATAGCGATACACCCAAAGCCCCGCGACCCCGGTATTGCCAAGCTGATCGGGCAACGCCAAAAGCCGCCCCTCCTGCCCCGAGGCCCCGTGGCCATTCACAGCCCCCGAGGCCCCCAGCCGCCAGCCAATCAGTGCCGGATCACCGCCCAGCCCCTGCCAGCCCCCCTCCAGATCGCCCGTCGTCCAGCCAATGCTTTCATAGCGCAGGACAATGTCGATCCCGTCCTCGCCCTGATCGTAAAGCTGCAGCTGAAAGGTGTTGGTCACGCTGGCATTGCGGCGGTAAAACCCCACCTCCTGCCAGGTGATGCTGACGACATCGGCCACCGGGTCAATATCCACCCAGACCGACCCACTTTCCGGCCCCTCACCATCCAGCCGCGTGTCCACATCGCCATGAAACGCCGCGATGAAGGGCCGCGCAATGGCCGCCAGACTGCCCTGCACCCCATTCACCGCTGCGCCAAAACTCACCAAGCCATTGGTGCTGACAAAAAGGCTGCTGGCGGCATACGGCGTCGCGCCAAACTGAAAGCCGTCCTCAAAGACCGCGCTAACATTGACCTGCAGGCTCGCATCATCAGCCCGCGACAGCATGATCTCCCCGTAACCCGCCGAGCCGCCCAGCCCGGACATGGCGGTGCCATTTCCGCTGACCTCAGACATTCCACCATCCACACACGTCCCCGGCGCCAAGGATGCCCCGCGCCGGGTGAACGAGGCGTTAAATCCGCCCGCCGCCGCGCCCCTCAATCAAACGCATTTCCCTTTAACTTTTCCGAAAGGTCGCCATCCCGCCCAAAACCCGTCACCGCCCCGGCCCCAGCCATGGCCGACCCTGCCCACCAGTCTTGGGCACAATGGTCTGGCAGGGGGCAGCACAGGTGCAACTTCAGTCGGTGACGTCCTATACCGCGCTCGGCCAATGGTTTGACCACATCGCCGATGGGCTGGCGGTGGTGGAAAGCGGCGGCTATGTGCGGCTCCTGTATGCCGCGCGCGCCGACAACCGCCTGTCCTCGCTGACCCTTGCCGAAGGCACCAGCCCACCCCCACCCGCGCCCACAGACCCTCAGATCGGCCACAGCACCGGGGGTGATCTTGTGGTGCAAGACATGCCCGGCGCAGACCGCATCTATGTGTTTTCCAGCCATGAAGGGCTTTTGCGCCATGCCACCCTTGGCCCCACCGGACAACCGGGGCTGACCAATGGCACGCAGACCGATCAAGGCTTCCTCTTTGGCGTCACCGCCATGGAAATTCTGGAACGCGGCGCGACCGATATCGCCGTGATCGCCCAGCGCAACGAACCGGGGCTCAAGCTGTTTTCCATCACCCAAACCGGGACGGTCACGCTGCTTTCCAGCCTCTCGGACAGTGCCAAATCCTATCTCGGCGATGTCACTGCCCTGACCAGCGTCGAAGTGGCTGGGCGCAGCTTTCTTCTCACCGCCTCGGCCTTGGAGAACGGGATCAGCCTTTTTGAAATCGAGGCCGACGGCTCGGCCAGCTTCGTCGATGCGCTGGGCGCGGCCGATGGGTTGCCCGTGGGCGGTCCTTCAGCCCTGCAAACCGCCCAGATCGGCGGCACGCAATATGTCGTGGTCGCGGGTACCCTTTCCTCCTCGCTCAGCGTGCTGCGCGTCAACGAGATGGGCGTGCTCTTCGTGCACGATCACATAATCGACGACCGCAGCACCCGCTTCGACCATGTCGCCGCCTTGGACATGTTCACCTATGCCGGCCGCGTCTTTGTGGTCGCCGCTGGCACCGACGCGGGCCTGTCGGTGGTTGAACTTTTGCCCGACGGACGGCTGTCGCACATGCTGTCGCAGGCGCTGGAAACCGGGGCGGGTCTTGCCAATGTCACCGGCATCGAGGTGACAGTGATCGGCACCGCCGCGCAGATCCTGTTGACCGACGCGCGCGGCGACCGCATCCATCACTTTGCCATCCCACTGGCCGATCTTGGCGGCATAATCACCGCACAGGGCGGCACCACCACCGGCAGCGCGCGGGATGACCGCCTGATCGGCAGCGCAACTGCCGACACGCTGCAAGGCGGCACAGGCGATGATTTTCTGCACGACGGCGGCGGCAATGACCTTCTTTTCGGCGGTACGGGGGCCGATGTCTTTGTCTTTGGCCGCGATGACAGCCCCGACCGGATTGGCGATTTTCAGGCCGGAACGGATAAGCTGGATGTGTCGGACTGGGGGCGCATCTATACCGCCATGGCGCTCCAGATCACCGCCACCCCCACCGGCGCGGTGGTCAGCTATGGCACCGAAACCCTGACCATCACCCGCGCGGGCGGTGGCAGCCTAGCGCTGACAGATGCTGACTTTCTGTTTTGACCCCGCTTTCAACTTGCGCCCTTGGCCCGGTTTGCGCCAAGAACAAGGCAATTGATTTCAGGACGACCCCATTATGCAGACTGTATTGGTCACCGGCGGCGCGGGCTATATTGGCGCCCATGCCTGCAAAGCGCTGGCGCAGGCGGGATTTCAGCCCGTGGCCTTCGACAATCTCTCCACCGGCTGGGCCGAAGCGGTAAAGTTCGGCCCCCTCGTCCAAGGCGATCTGATGAACCGCGCCGATCTCGACGCGGCCTTTGCCCGCCATCGCCCCGTCGCAGTGATGCACTTTGCCGCTCTGTCTTTGGTGGGCGACAGCATGACCGATCCGGGCCGCTACTGGCGCGGGAACATCGGCTCGGCGCTGAACCTCATCGAGGCGGCGCTCGATGCGGGATGTCTGAACTTTGTGTTCTCCTCAACCTGCGCCACCTATGGCGATCAGGACGGCGTCCTGCTGGACGAACACAGCGTCCAGCGCCCGATCAATGCCTATGGCGCCTCAAAACGCGCCATCGAAGATATGCTGAACAACTTCTCTGCCTCCCACGGGCTGAACCGGGTGATCTTTCGCTATTTCAACGTGGCAGGGGCCGACCCCGAGGGGGATTTGGGCGAACAGCACCGGCCGGAAACCCATCTGATCCCCCTGATGCTGGACGCCATCGAAGGCCGCCGCTCGGCACTGACACTACATGGCACCGATTATCCCACGCCAGACGGCACCTGCCTGCGCGACTATGTGCATGTGTCAGACCTCGTGGATGCCCATGTGCTGGGCCTTGGCTGGCTTTTGGACGGCAAGGGCAATGCCGAATTCAACCTCGGTTCCGGCCGCGGCTTTTCGGTGCGCGAGGTGATTGCCGCCTCCACCGCCGTCACGAACCGCACCGTGCCGGTCGTCGAAGGCCCGCGCCGGGCGGGCGATGCAGCGGCGCTGGTGTCAGGCTCGACCCGGGCGGTTGAGGTCTTGGGCTGGAAGCCGCGCTACCCAGATCTGGCGGACATGATCCGCCACGCCTATGAATGGGGACAAAAGCCGGGGTTCTCCAAATGACACGCCTCGCCGGCTTCGGCGTGCGTCGTGGGGCCTCGACGAGAAGCGGAACGCGCACGAGGAGACGCGGTCGCGCTTGACAGAACGCGCCAATCCCCCGATAAGCCCGTATCCCGGACAGGTGCGAATCTGTCCGGGCAATTTTCATGACGTCCCGAGAGGGGCGCGCTGTCCGAGGCGGGGAAACCCACGAACACCCGATGATTGCAAAATCCGGGGGGCCACAGGGCGCGGCTGACAAAGAAGGAACGACCCATGTTTGCGGTCATCAAGACCGGTGGCAAACAGTATACCGTTCGTGCGGGCGACGTCCTGCGCGTCGAACTGATTGACGCCGTTGCTGGAGACAAAGTCCAGTTCAACGAAATTCTGATGGTTGGCGGTGAGAAAGTCACCGTCGGCGCTCCGATGGTGGCAGGTGCAGCGGTTCAGGCCGATGTCATCGACAACATCAAGGGCGAAAAGACCATTCACTTTGTGAAGCGTCGCCGTAAGCACTCGTCGCAGCGCACCAAGGGCCACCGTCAAAAGTGGACGCTGGTTCGCGTGTCCGAGATCATGGCAGCCGGTGCTGACAAGTCGGGCGTCAAGGCTGCAATCGGCACCGCCGATGCGCGCCGCGCCGCGCACGAAACCAAGTAAGAGGAGAACTCCCCCATGGCACATAAAAAGGCAGGCGGCTCCTCTCGCAACGGCCGCGACTCCGCGGGCCGTCGTTTGGGCGTAAAACTGTTCGGCGGCCAAGCGGCCATTCCGGGCAATATCATCGTTCGTCAGCGCGGCACCGAATGGTTCCCGGGCGCGGGCGTTGGCATGGGCCGCGACCACACCATCTTCGCCGTTGTCGAAGGCAAGGTGACGTTCAAGAAAGGCTTCAAAGGCCGCACCTTTATTTCGGTGCTGCCGACCGCCGAGGCCGCCGAGTAAGCCGAACACCCAAGCTTGAAACATCAACGGGGGATCGGCGACAAAGCCGGTCCCCCGTCTCGTTTTCCAGATCAGGGCGCGGACGGAACCGGTCAGACAGGGTGGGGCAACCCACCACAACCGTCACGCAGGAAACGATGCAAATGACCGTGACACGACAGGATCTTTTAGACCTTGGCCTTTCCCAAGGACCTCACTTCGACGCCGCCCTTGCCGAGGCCAATCGCCTTCGGCTGACCGGGGCGGCTTTGCAAACATTTGTCCGCGCGCTGGGGGCCGATCAGGCCACCAAGACCCCCCATTTCATCACAAGCGAGGGCTGATATGACACAGCTGGCGCCCCATATTCATCCTGTCGCCCGCCTTCGGACGGGACCTGCGCTTTCACGGAGAGACGCCATGACCTTTGACCGGCCCATTGCCCCCGCCGACAGCATTGCCGCCGGGCGGTTCGGGCTGCGCCCCTTGCGCCCCTCGGATTCCGGTCTGTGTGAACTTTATGCCGGGGACAAGCGGGTGGCCGAGGCCACGCGCACGATTCCCCACCCGCTGCCGCCGGGCGCGGTCGAAGCCTTTATCGCCCGGGCCATGGCAGGCGACAGCCGCGGCACGATCTGGGCGATGGACGGCTCGGCCTCGGGCCTGTCCGAGCTTTTGGGCGTGATCAGCCTGAAGCCGATGGATCGCGGCCAGTCAGAGGTCGGGTTTTGGGTTGCCCCGCAGATGTGGAACACCGGAATTGCCTCGGACGCCGTGCGCGCGCTGGTCGCGGCCAATCCCTTGAACGACCGCACCTACTTTGCCGAGGTGTTTCAAGACAACCCCGGCTCGGCCCGCGTGCTGACCAATTGCGGCTTTGAATATCTGGGCGACGCCGAAACCTTTTCGGTCGCCCGCAATGCCCGTGTGCCGACCTGGACCTATATCCGCAAGATGTAACGCTCATCGTTGCGCTGACGCGCCTCTTCGCTGGCCATCTGGCCAAGGGGGCGCACGGAGCGGATGGTGTAAAGATGAGTATTTGGAAAGGCGCAAGACCTGCACGCGAAGTGCTTGAGCCTTGCGCCTTTGTCCTCTATCGCCTGTCGGGCGAGCCAAACGAAAGATGATGCGATGAAGTTCCTCGACCTTGCCAAAGTCTATATCCGCTCGGGCGGCGGTGGGGCGGGCTGCGTGTCGTTCCGGCGCGAGAAGTTCGTCGAATTCGGCGGGCCTGATGGCGGCGACGGCGGCCATGGCGGTTCGGTCTGGGTCGAGGCGGTCGAGGGGCTGAACACGCTCATCGACTATCGCTATCAGCAACATTTCTTTGCCAAATCCGGCCAGCCCGGCATGGGCAGCCAGAAAACCGGCAAGACCGGCGATGACGTCGTGATGAAGGTGCCCTTGGGCACCGAAATCATCGATGAGGACGAGGAAACCGTGATTGCCGATCTGACCGAGCCGGGCCAGCGGGTCTGTATTGCCAAGGGCGGCAATGGGGGCTGGGGCAACCTGCAGTTCAAATCCGCCACCAACCGCGCGCCGAACCGGGCCAATCCGGGGCAAGAAGGCGTGGAGCGCACCATCTGGCTGCGGCTGAAGCTGATTGCGGATGCCGGGCTTTTGGGCCTGCCCAATGCCGGCAAATCCACCTTTCTGGCGGCCGTCTCGAACGCCCGGCCCAAGATTGCGGACTACCCCTTTACCACACTGGTGCCGAACCTTGGCGTCGTCGGGGTGGATGGCAAGGAATTCGTCATGGCCGATATCCCCGGCCTGATCGAAGGCGCCAGCGAAGGGCGGGGCCTTGGCATCCAGTTCCTCGCCCATGTCGAACGCTGCAAGGTGTTGTTGCATCTGGTCGATGGCACATCCTCCAGCGTCACCAAGGATTACCGCACCATCGTGCATGAGTTGGAGGCCTATTCCGACGTTCTGGGCGACAAGCCCCGCATCTTGGCGCTGAACAAGGTGGACGCGATGGATGCCAAGCAGATTTCCGACCGCCGCCGCGCCTTGGAAAAGGCCTCAGGCGGGCCGGTGCATGTGATTTCGGGCGTCGCAGGGCGGGGCGTGCAGGACGTGTTGCGCGTGATTTACGCCACCATCGAAGGTGAGGCCCCGCAAGTGGAGACAGGACCGTGGCAGCCGTAATGCCCCTGATTGCCCCCGATGTGACGGCGGCGAAGCGACTGGTCATCAAGATCGGTTCGGCCTTGCTGGTTGACCGCATGACCGGGTTGAAACAGGGCTGGCTGTCGGCTTTGGCCATGGATGTGGCCGAGGCCAAGCTGCGCGGCACCGATGTGGTGCTGGTGTCGTCGGGCTCGATCGCGCTTGGCCGCAAGGTGCTGGCGCTGGGGGATGGCCCGCTGACGCTGGAGCAATCGCAGGCTGCCGCCGCCGTGGGCCAAATCCGTCTCGCGCGCGCCTATGAAGAGGTGCTGCAACCGCATGGCATCACCACCGGCCAGGTTCTGGTGACGCTGGAGGATACCGAGGACCGCCGCCGTTATCTCAACTCCCGCGCCACGATGGAAACGCTGCTGGGTCTGGGCGTGGTGCCGATCGTCAATGAAAACGACACCGTGGCCACCGACGAGATCCGCTTTGGCGACAACGACCGGCTCGCCGCGCAAATCGCGGTCACCGTCGGGGCGGATCAGCTGATCCTGTTGTCAGATGTGGACGGCTTCTATTCGGCCAATCCGAAAGAAGACCCGACGGCCGAGCGGTTTGACCTTGTCACCAAGATCACGCCCGAGATCGAGGCGATGGCGGGCGATCCGATTTCGGGCATGTCCAAGGGCGGCATGAAGACCAAGCTTCTGGCGGCGAAAACCGCCGTAGCCGGGGGCTGCGCCATGGCGATCATGGAAGGATCCACCCCGCGCCCCTTGCAGGCGCTGGCGCGGGGGGCCAACCGGACGTGGTTCCTGCCCAAAGGCGACCCGCAAGCCGCGCGCAAACGCTGGATCAACGCCATGAAGCCGCGCGGCGAACTGCGGCTGGACGCAGGGGCCGTGACGGCGCTGAAGGCGGGCAAAAGCCTGCTTCCGGCGGGCGTTACAGAGGTCACCGGCAGCTTTGGTCGCGGTGATCCGGTGGCGATCCTGTCGCCAGAGGGCGATGTTTTGGGCAAGGGTCTGGTGCGCTATACCGCCACCGAGGCCCGCGCGATTGCCGGACATCGGACGGGCGATATCGAGGCGATCTTGGGCTATCAGGGCCGCTCGGCCTTGGTGCATCGCGACGATATGGTGATCTGAGACACCGATTTCTTTACAGAAATCGGTTCGGAAAATTGCAGATTTTCCGGGGCGGAGTTTGGGTCAAACTCCGGTTTCGGGAGGGGATGAAGATGAGCGAACAGTCCGACCTGATGACCGAAATCGGCACCCGCGCCCGCGCGGCGGCGGCGGAGCTGGCCTATGCCTCATCTGAACGCAAGGCGGCGGCCTTGCAGGCGGCCGCGGCGGCGGTCTGGGCGCGGCGGGACGAGATCCTCGATGCCAATGTGCTCGACATGGATTTCGGCCGCGACAAGGGCCTGTCGCCCGCCATGCTCGACCGGCTGATGCTGAACGAGACGCGCCTGCGCGGCATTGTCGATGGCTTGCGTCAGGTGGCCGAACAGCGCGATCCGGTGGGCCGGGTTCTGGACCAATGGACGCGCCCGAATGGGCTTCATATTCAACGCGTTGCCACCCCCTTGGGCGTGGTGGGCGTGATTTATGAATCGCGCCCCAATGTCACCGCGGATGCCGGGGCCTTGTGCCTTAAGGCCGGCAATGCCGTGATCCTGCGCGGTGGCAGCGAAAGCTTCCACTCCTCCGAGGCGTTGCACGCCTGCATGCAGCAGGGCCTGCGCGAGGCCGGTCTGCCCGAAGCCGCGATCCAGCTGATCCCCACCCGCGACCGCGCCATGGTGACCGAAATGCTGCGCGCCACGGCCTATATCGATGTGATTGTGCCGCGCGGCGGCAAGGGTCTGGTGGGCCTTGTGCAAGCCGAGGCCCGCGTGCCGGTCTTTGCCCATCTTGAGGGCATCTGCCACATCTACGCCGACCGCGACGCTGATCTTGAAAAGGCACGCCGCGTGGTTCTGAACGCCAAAACCCGCCGCACCGGCATTTGCGGTGCCGCCGAATGTCTGCTGATCGACTGGCAGTTCTACACCAAGCACGGCGCGATGCTGATCGAGGACCTCTTGGCCGCCGGGGTCGAAGTGCGCACCGAGGGTGAGCTTCTGAAAATCCCCGGCACGGTGCAGGCCGCCCCCGACGATTTTGGCCGCGAGTTTCTCGACAAGATCATCGCCGCCAAGCTGGTCGACGGGGTCGATGCCGCCATCGCCCATATCCGCCGCTATGGCTCCAACCACACCGAGGCGATCCTGACCGAAAACGACGCCACCGCCGCGCGGTTTTTCGAACGGCTCGACAGCGCCATCCTGATGCGCAACGCCTCCACTCAGTTCGCCGATGGCGGCGAATTTGGCATGGGCGGCGAAATCGGCATTGCCACGGGCAAACTGCATGCGCGCGGGCCGGTTGGGGCCGAACAGCTGTGCAGCTTCAAATACCTTGTCACCGGCGACGGCACGATCAGAACGTAAGCCGAATCTCCTGCCCGCTGATCTCCACCGTCAAGCGGCGATGCTGGCGGGCCACCTCCTCGGGCACCAGCAGGAATTGCACTTGCCCGGGGCCAATCTCGGGTGCTGCCGCCGGGTTTGACAGCGCCTCCCACAGCTCAGGGTCAATCCGCAGCCGCGGCGCCGACCCGGTCAGCGTCCAGCGGCTTTCCCCCCGGTCCACCGCGATGCGCCCACCTTGGCCGAGTGCCGTTTCGAGGCACAGGATGCACTGAAACGCCAACTTGCATTCGCGCCGCGACAGATCGGCAGGCGAAGTCCAGTCCACCATCACGCGCGTGCCGCGCGCCATATCGGCCAAAATCCCCGTCACCTCAGCCGCGCCAATGCGCTGATCCTTGGATGTCTGCCCAAAGGCCACGCGGAAAAACCGGATGCGCGCATTGGCATGGGCCACGCTTTCGGCCACCAGCGTCATCTCGGGCCCCTGCGCCAGCCCGTCCATCATCAACAGCTCCACCCCATTGCCGATGGCCCCGATCGGGCTGATAAGATCATGACAGATGCGCGACCCCAGCAAGGCAGAGATGTCAGACTTATCATGCATCGGGGCAACCTTTCTTACGGGCGGAGACCTGAGATGGCAGCACTTTTGGAACCCGGCATGTTGGTGCGGCACCCCGCCCAGCCCGATTGGGGCCTTGGTCAGGTGCAATCCAACATAGGCAACCGCGTTACCGTGAACTTCGAACACGCCGGAAAACAGGTGATTGACCTGAACCAGATCGATCTGGTCCCCGTTTTCGGCCTTTAAGCCAGTATTGGGTTAAGAAGACCTTAATGCAACCTTGGATTGCATTTGTCGCACCAGCCACTCTGACCGGCAGCCGCAGTTGCATTGCACGCAGCCCGGTTCTAGAACCGAAGCCGATCGGGGCAGGAAAAAAGCAGGAATGACGGACGACGACAGCGCCTTTGTCTTGCGGCTTGCCCGTGACGACCGCGATCTGCGCGCCGCGCAGCGGCTGCGCTATCGAGTCTTCGTGCAGGAACTGGGCGCCAATGGCCCCCTGATCGACCATGACCGGCTTTTGGAAATCGACGCGTTTGACCCGCATTTCGACCACCTTCTTCTGATCGACACCCGCCGCGATGCGACGCATCTCGATGATGTGGTGGGGGCTTACCGGCTTTTGCCCTCGGACCGGATGCTCAGCGCCGGTCGCTTCTATTCCGAAAGCGAATATGACCTCAGCGCGTTGAAATCCACCGGGCGCAAGCTGGTGGAACTGGGGCGGTCTTGCGTGCATCCGGCCTATCGCGGCGGCAGCGCCATGCTGCAACTGTGGAGCGCGCTGGCCGCCTATGTGCTGGAACGCGATATCGAAATTCTGTTCGGGGCCGCCTCGTTCCACGGCACCGATGTGGCGGCACTGGCACAGCCCTTGTCCTATCTCGCCCATCACCACATTGCCCCGCCCGAGCTGCAAGTCCGCGCCCTGCCGCCCCATGCCGTGGCGATGGACATCATCCCCGCCGATCAGCTTGACCGCCGCGCCGCCGTGGCCGGCACCCCGGCGCTGATCCGCGCCTATCTGCGGCTGGGCGGATTTGTCGGCCAGGGCGCCTTTGTCGATCACGCCTTCAACACCACAGACGTCTGCCTCGTGCTTGACACCGCACGGATGAGCGACAAGCACCGCGCCTTCTGGATCCGCAAGCAGGGCGATCGAGCGTGAGGCACACGGCATGACGGACTGGCGTGACGCACCGATCGTGGTTGCAAAGCCCGGGCTTCTTGGCTGGGCGTTGGTGGCGCTGCGCGGGTTGACGCTGGGCGCCGTGACCTATGGCGGCCTTTTGCTTCTCTTGCTCTTGCGGCTGATCGAACGGCCGCTGTTCGGGCAACAACGGCCCATCACCCCCTTCATCACGCAATTCGTCTGCCGCGCGGCCTTTGTCATCCTGCGCATGCCGATCATCGTGCGGGGCCAACCGATGCGCCAAAAGGGTGCGGTGGTGGCCAACCATGCGTCATGGCTGGATATCTTCGCGCTGAACGCGGCCCAGCGCATCTATTTCGTGTCAAAATCCGAAGTGGCCTCATGGCCTGCCATCGGATGGCTGGCTCGGGCGACCGGCACGGTGTTTATCAACCGCAAGGGCACCGAGGCGAAAGCCCAGCAAGAGGTGTTCGAGGCGCGACTGCGCGCCGGTCACCGCCTCTGCTTTTTCCCCGAAGGTACCAGCACCGACGCGATCCGCGTCCTGCCGTTCAAATCCTCGCTGTTTCAGGCGTTTTACACCCACGGGCTGGACCGGGTCTTGTTCATTCAGCCGGTGACCGTGGTCTATCACGCCCCGCCCGAGAAGGACCCGCGCTTTTACGGCTGGTGGGGCAATATGGAATTTGGCCCGCATCTGCTGCTCACACTGGCGGCGCGGCGGCAGGGCCGGGTCGAGGTGATCTTCCACCCCGAAGTGCCGGTGGACGCCTTTCCCAGCCGCAAAGAATTGGCCGCGCATTGCGAGCGCGTGATCCGCACGAGCCATCCCTTGGCCGAAGGCTGATCTGCCGAAGCTCTCGTCGGGCGCCTGCGGCTTCTCCTCGAGGGGTGTCAGCCCAAGGGGGCCATCAACGCCTTCAGCGCCGCCGCCGGATCCTCTGCGCCCCAGATTTCTTCGCCAACCCCGAAGAAATCGGTGACGGGGCCGAATTTCGCGACCAACTCGGCCGTCAGCGCGCCTTCGGCGATCGAGGGCACCTCGATCACCTGGCTCCACCATTCGAACAAATCAAACTCCACCCGCTCGCCCTTGCCGAGCGCGGTTTCGCCCAAGGGGCCAAAGGCGGCATAATCGGCCCCAGCCTCGCCCGCGCTCATGCCCTCATGGCGCGAGGTGCCGCAAAAGGCCCCCACAATCGCATCGGCCCCAAGATCCTTGCGGACCTTGCGCACCGACCGCGCGCCATCGGTCAGATGCACGCCGTCAAGACCCAGACGTTCGACCATAAGCACATGGTTTTCAATGACAATCGCCACGTCCCGCTCATGCGCGACCAAGCGGCAGGCATCACCCGCGCGCAGGATCATCTCCTCATCCTTGGTCGCCAGCGCCAACCGCACGCAGGCCACCTCGACCCCGTCCAGCACCCGCGCCAGCTGGTCGGGAAACACCTCCAGCTCAAAGGCGGGCGGGGTGATCAGCGTGATCTGCGGACGATCTTCAACGGCGGGGGTGGCGGACATGTCAGGCTCCTTCGGCATCCGCCCGGCTTATCAGCCTTTTTTCGGCTTGGCTATCGGGGGCTGGCCTTCCAAGAGGGGGGCAGATGGCGTATCTGGCGGGAAAATCCCGCACAAAGGCGCCGCCCATGACCGAAGCCAAAAGCCAGACGACAATTCCGGCGCCGATCCAGCCCGCCTTCATTCTGGTGCGCCCGCAAATGGGCGAGAACATCGGGGCGACCGCGCGGGCCATGCTGAACTTCGGGCTAGACCGGATGCGGATCGTCGAGCCGCGCGACGGCTGGCCCAACCCGAAGGCAAACGCCCTTGCCTCGGGCGCGGGCCGCGTGCTGGACGCGGCCGGGATTTTCCCTGACGTTCCGCGTGCCATTGCGGACTGCGATTTCGTCTTTGCCACGACCGGGCTCAAGCGTGAGATGGTCAAACCCGTGGTCACGCCCGAACGCGCGATGCAGATGGTGCGCGAGATGGCGGCGGCGGGCAAGAAGGTGGGCATTCTCTTTGGCCCCGAACGGACAGGGCTGGAAAACGACGATGTGGCGCTGGCCAATGTCATCGTCACCGTGCCGACAAACCCCGATTTCTCCAGTCTCAACCTTGGCCAATGCGCGCTGTTGGTCGCCTATGAATGGGGCCGCCAACAGATCGACGTGCCACCCGAAATCATGATGCTGGCCCGCACCGAGTTTGCCAACCGCGAAGAGGTGGAAAAGCTCGGCGATCATTTCGAAGAGCGGCTGGACGCGGCGGGCTTTTTCTTTCCCCCCACCAAGTCCGCCGGCATGCGGCTCAACCTGCGCAACATGTGGGCGCGGCTGAACCTGACGCGGGCCGAGGTGCAAACCTTTCACGGCATGCTGCGCCAGATCGCCTATAAACTGCGCCAGCAAGGCGATTAAGCGCACAACCCAGCTTGCACCCGCGCGCCCGGCCCTATCGGCGGATTTGAGTATTTGGGCCAAGATGAAACCAAATTCGATTCAAACTGTTTGGGTTCTGCGATAGGGTCAGACGAAGGACCACGGGTATGGGGCGAGTGATGCGGGTAGTGACGCGGCGGGTAACGGTGATGGGGTTGATCGCGGCGGGGCTGTCGGCTTGCGTTGGTGGGGGCGGGCGCGGGCCGGTTGGGGCCGCACAGGCCGAAACCGTGATGCGCCCGGTGCCCAATGCTGGGTTTGACGCTTGGGTCGCGGGGTTTCGCGCCCGCGCCGCAGCGCGCGGCATCCCGGCCGGGGTGATCAGTGACGCGATGGGATCGGCCGGCTTTCTGCCCGATGTGGTGGAGCGTGACCGCAACCAGACAGAGTTCACCCGCACACTGGAAGATTACCTCGCCATCGCCGCCAAGCCCGAACGCGTGACCATGGGCCAAGACAAGCTGCGCCAATATGGGGCCGTCCTGTCGCGGATCGAGGCGCGCTATGGGGTCGAGGCCCATGTGGTGACCGCCGTCTGGGGGCTGGAAAGCTTTTACGGCACAAGGCGCGGCAATGTGCCCGTGGTGTCGGCGCTGGCCACGCTGGCCTATGACGGGCGGCGCGGCGCGTTCTTTGAAAGCCAGTTGATTGCGGCCCTGAAGATCATCGCCAATGGCGATGTCTCGGCGCGCGGGATGACCGGGTCTTGGGCCGGGGCGATGGGCCACACCCAGTTTATCCCGACCTCCTATCTGGCCTATGCCGTTGATTTCACCGGCGATGGCAAGCGCGACATATGGAGCGAGGATCCAACCGATTCCCTCGCCTCTACCGCCGCCTATCTTAAGAATTCCGGCTGGCAGCGCGGCCTGCCTTGGGGCGGTGAAGTGTGGCTGCCATCAGACTTTAACCCAGCCCTTCTGGGGCGCGGCAAGGGCAAGTCAGCGGGCGAATGGGCCGCCCTTGGCGTCACCTCGGCCACCGGCGGCGCGGTGCCCGAGGGCGGGTCGATCATCGCGCCGAAGGGCGTCGGCGGCCCAGCTTTCCTTCAGACCCAGAATTTTAACGTCATCCTGCGTTATAACAATGCCGAAAGCTATGCGATCGGCGTCGGCCACCTGTCCGACAGGCTATTGGGCCGTCCGGCTGTGCAGGCCGATTGGGGCCCGGACCAAACCGGCATGACCATGGCCGACCGCCAAGCGCTGCAACACGCGCTGACCGATGCGGGCTATGACACCGGCGGCACCGACGGGGTGATCGGCACCAAGACCAAGGCGGCCATCTCGGCCTATCAGCAGGCCTCTGGCCTGCCCGTGACCGGCGAGCCGTCGTTGGATCTGTTGCGCCGTTTCCGCTGATCGCGCACGCCCTTGCCCGATCCGGGGCGGAATGACGCAGGGCAATCTGTGGTTTCGCGGCACCAGCCCTTGAAGGCCCCTCGCGGCGGGCCTAGACTCTGCCCAAGACGTGAAGGGGACGGGCATGGCCGAAAAGCGCAAGCTGTTTGAAGAGGTTGGGGCAACCGCACAGGCGGCCCCGCAGGGTGGGCTGATCGAAGGCAACAAGGGCGCGCGGCGCGGCATCCGGGCATGGCTCGTGACGCTGTTCCTCTTGGTCGCCATGATGATCGCCGTGGGCGGCCTGACCCGGCTGACCGACTCTGGCCTGTCGATCACCGAATGGAAGCCCGTCACCGGCGCCATCCCGCCGCTCTCTGAGGCCGATTGGGTCACCGAGTTCGACAAATACAAGGCCACCCCGGAATACCAGCTGCAAAACAGCCAGATGTCGATGGAGGCCTTCAAGGTCATCTTCTGGTGGGAATGGGCGCATCGGCAGTTGGGCCGCGTGGTGGGGCTGGTTTGGGCGGTGGGCTTTGTCGGCTTCCTCGTCGCCCGCGCCATTCCACCGGGCTGGACGGGGCGGCTGTTGGGCCTTGGTGCGCTCGGGGGGCTGCAAGGGGCCATCGGCTGGTGGATGGTGTCATCGGGGCTGGTGGGCGAGCAGGTGGATGTGAAGTCCTACCGGCTGGCCACCCATCTGGGGCTGGCCTTTGTCATCCTTGGCCTGATCGCGTGGTATGTGTTCCTCTTGGGCCGATCCGAGACCAACCTGATACAGGCGCGGCGCAATTCAGAGCGCAAGCTGGTGGGCCTGTCCACCGGGCTCATGCATTTCGCCTTCCTGCAAATCCTGCTGGGGGCCTTGGTCGCGGGCATTGACGCCGGGCGCGGCTTTCCCACTTGGCCCGACATGAACGGCCAGTTCTTCCCGGCGGACGCCTTCTATGTGCCGGGCGGTGGCGGGGTCTGGCATGCCTTCTTTGAAAACCCGGGGCTGGTGCAGTTCATGCACCGGATGGCGGGCTATCTTCTCTTTGCCTTCGGCATCGTCGTCTGGCTGCGCGGGCGGCACTCGGCCCATGCCGCCACACGCGGGGCCTTTCATGCCGTCATGGCCATGTTGGTGGCGCAGATGGTCCTTGGCATCATCACCGTCCTGACGGCAGCGCATATGCACATCGCCATCACCCACCAGATTGGCGCGGTGATCTTGTGGGTTCTCATCATCCGGGCGCGGCACCTGTCGGTTTATCCGGTCGCAGGGTCCATCGCAAAGGGCACAGCATGACCAACACCACCGCCTTCGCCGATCTCATGGCCTTCCAGCGCCAGACCGAGGCGCTGTCCTTAGTGGCCGAACGGCTGGGCTGGGATCAGGAAACCATGATGCCGCGCGGCGCTGCCGATCAGCGCGGCGAGGAAATGGCGGCGATGGAGGGGGTCCTCCACGCGCGGCGCACCGATCCGCGCATCGCCAACTGGCTGGAGGCGGCTGAGGCCCCCGACCCAGCCGGGGCCGCGCAACTGCGCCTGATCCGCCGCAGCTATGACCGCACCACCAAGGTTCCCGCCGATCTGGCCGAGGCACTGGCGCGGCTGACATCCGTCGCCCAAGGCATCTGGGCCGAGGCCCGCGCGCGCGATGACGTGTCGGCCTTCCTGCCCACCCTCTCCGAAGTGCTGGCCTTGAAGCGCGAAGAGGCCGCCGCGCTGGCCACGGGCGGCGATCTTTATGACGCGTTGATCGATGACTATGAACCCGGCGCCACCGCCGAAAGCTTGGGCGCGATGTTTGACCGGATGCGCCCGCGTCTCGTGGCCCTGCGTGAGGCTGTGCTGGCCCACCCGGCCCCGGCCCCGCTCGTCGGCCATTTCTCCACCGACAGCCAACTCCGCATGTCCCGTGATCTGGCCACCGCCTTTGGCTATGATTGGTCGCGCGGCCGCATCGACCTTGCGGTGCATCCCTTCTCCTCGGGCGGTGGCAGCGACAGCCGGATCACCACCCGCGTGGTGGAAACTGACCCCTTCAACTGCTTTTACTCCACCATCCACGAGGTCGGCCATTCCAGCTATGAGCTGGCCATCGACCCTGATTACGCCATGACCCCGATCGGCCACGGCTGCTCGATGGGTGTCCACGAAAGCCAAAGCCGGATTTATGAAAACCAGATTGGCCGCAGCCGCGCATTCACCGGCTGGATGTTCGCCCAGATGCACGACCGCTTTGGCGCCTTTGACATGCCCAACGCCGAAGCCTTCTACGCCGCCGTCAACCGCGTGCAGCCCGGCTTTATCCGCACCGAGGCCGATGAGGTGCATTACAACCTGCACATCATGATGCGCTTTGATCTCGAACGCGCGCTGATCCGGGGTGACCTTGCGGTCAAAGACCTTGAGGCCGCCTGGAATGACCGTTTCAAGGCCGATTTCGGCGTCGCCGTCGACCGCCCGGCCCATGGCATGCTGCAGGATGTGCATTGGTCTTGCGGGCTCTTTGGCTATTTCCCGACCTATACCTTGGGCAATGTCTATGCCGGCTGCCTCAATCAGGCGCTGCGCAAGGCCGTGCCGGATCTTGACGACCAACTGGCCAAGGGCGACACCTCTGCCGCGACCGGTTGGCTGCGCGAGACCCTGCAACGCCACGGGGGGCTGCGCACGCCCCGCGACACCATCGCCCATGCCTGCGGCTTTGATCCCCACGAAGGCCCGCTTCTCGACTATCTGGAGGCCAAATTCGCTGGCCTCTACGGGCTGTGAGCCGCGCCAACGCCCCGGTCTGGGCGCTGGCCGTCGGCCAGACGCTTACCTATGCCGGGGTCTATTACGCCTTCCCGGCCATCCTGCCCGATCTTCTGGCCGAGACCGGCTGGACCGCCGCCGAACTCGCCGCCGGGCCGACCTTGGGCTTTCTGGTGATGGCCGCCCTCACCCCCTTTACCGGGCGCTGGGTTGACAGGGGCTGGGGCGGCGAGATGCTGACCTATACCCCGATCCTTGCCGCCCTTGGCGTGGCGGCCCTTGGCTGGGCACCAAGCCTTGTCTGGTGGCTGCTGATCTGGGCGCTTCTCGGCGCAGTGCAGGCCACCTGCCTCTATGAAACCTGCTTTGCCTTCCTGACACGCCGCCTGGGCGACGATGCCCGCCTTGCCATCACCCGCGTAACCTTGGTCGCGGGCTTTTCCGGCACGGTCACCTTTCCCTTAGGCGCGCTGATGGCGCACAATTTCGGGGCCCAAGGCGCGCTGATCGGCTTTGGCCTTCTGATCCTTCTGGGCGCGGTTCCCGTCAACGCCTGGGCCGTGCGCACCCTGCGCCGCATGGAGCGCGCCGAGGCCCCGCGCCGCAGCCCGCCCGAACCCGGAGCGCTGCACGATGCGCTGCGCCGCCCGGCCTTTTGGGGCATTTCAGCCATCTTCGCGCTGGTCTGGCTGAACCACGGGATTCTTCTGACCTTTATCCTGATGCTGTTCCAAGACCGCGGCGCCAGCGTCGCCATGGCCACGATTGCAGCGGCCTGCATCGGTCCCTCCCAAGTGGCCGGACGCGCGGTCCTGTTGATCTTTGCCTCGCGGCTATCCAACGCGCGCGCGAGCCTCTGGTCGCTGGCCTCTGTCCTCGTCGCAGGCGTGATCCTGTGGGTGGCGGGCTGGCTTCCCGCACTGATCTTCGTCTTTGCCATGCTGCAAGGCGCAGGTGCGGGGCTTTTGTCCAACCTGCGGCCCATGCTGGTGGCCGACCATCTGGGCCGTCGCGGCTTTGGCACCATTTCCGGCGCGGTGGCGGTGTCGCCCATCCTCGCCTCCGCCGCCGCCCCGTCTGTTGGTGCCGCTCTTCTCGGCGTCGGCGGGCCGGGCCTGATCTATGCCGCCGGCCTGTCAATGGCGGCGGCGGCCATGGCCTTGGGGCTGTGGATCTTGCCGAACCGGCAGTCCTGACGCACCCCCCACCCCCAGCCCCTCCCCACAAAGGGGGAGGGGAGGCGGCAGACATGAAAAAGGCGCGCCGGGTGGGGCGCGCCTGTTCAACCTTATCGAAGCAGGTTCAGCCCAGTTGGGCCGCAACCTCATCAGACATATCGAAGTTATGGGTGACCGACTGCACGTCGTCATCCTCTTCCAGCATGTCGATCAACCGCATCAGCTTTTGCGCCGTGTCCAGATCCACATCGGTGCGGGTCTGCGGCTTGAAGATGATCTTGGATTCTTCAGATTCCCCCAGCGCCTTTTCCAAAGCGTCAGAGACTTCCGATAGGCTTTCCACCTGACAGTAAATCCAGTGGCCCTCCTCATCGGATTCCACGTCATCCGCCCCCGCATCCAGCGCGGCCATCATGACATCATCGGCCGATCCGGCGCTGGCGGGATAGGAGATCTCGCCCACCCGGTCAAAGCCGTGGGAAACCGACCCGGTCTGCCCCAGATTGCCGCCGCACTTCGAAAAATAGCTGCGTACGTTCGACGCGGTGCGGTTCAGGTTATCCGTCATCGCCTCTACGATGATCGCAATCCCGTTCACCCCGTACCCTTCATAACGGATCTCGGTGTAATCCGCCGCATCGCCACCCGATGACTTCTTGATCGCGCGGTCGATCACGTCTTTCGGCATAGACACCGCCTTGGCGGCCTTCACGGCCAGACGCAGACGCGGGTTCTTGTCGGGGTCAGGATCGCCCATCTTCGCCGCGACGGTGATTTCCTTCGACAGCTTGGAAAACATCTTCGAGCGCAGCTTGTCCTGCTTGCCTTTACGATGCTGAATGTTCGCCCATTTGGAATGGCCAGCCATGACCTCAAACTCCGGTAATCTCGGTGATGGGGTCGTCTACACCAGCCGCCCCCCCGGCGGCAACCCCCGCACCCTAAAGGTCATACAAGAGCGGCACCGCAATGGTCACGACCACCGCCGAGATCACGTTGATCGGCACACCAAAACGGATGAAGTCCATAAAGGTATAGCCGCCGGGGCCGTAAACCAGCGTGTTGGTCTGATAGCCAATCGGCGTGGCAAAGCTGGCCGAGGCGCCGATCATCACCACAATGACCAAGGGGCGCGGATCGACGCCCAGCGTATGGGCCAGCTGAATGACAATCGGCGTCACGATGACCGCGACCGCGTTGTTCGACACCACCTCGGTCAGAAACGAAGTCAGCGCATAGACGGACAGCACCAAGAGCCACGGCGCCATGCCTTGCATAAAGGGCGCGACAAACTCCACGACCCGCTCCACCGCGCCGGAATGCTCCAACCCGGCCCCAACCCCTAGCATCCCGAAGATCAGCGCCATCAGCCGCCCATCGACCGAGGCCAGCGCCTCATCGCCGTCAATCGCCCGGGTCAAGAGCACGATCCCCACGCCGACAAAGGCCAGATATTGGATCGGCGCAATGTTCAGCGCCGCCCCGATCACCACCGCCACCAGCACCACCACCACAATGGGCGCATGCTTGCGCCGATAGGGGCGCTCAGAGGGATGCGAGACATCGACCATATCCATATCCGCCGCCAACCGCTGAATATCGGACGGCGCGCCCTCCAACAGCAAGGTATCACCCACCTGCACCACCAGATCATCCAACTGCCGCCCGATGTTCTGATTCCGCCGATGCACCGCCAAAGGATAAACCCCATAGCGCCGCCGCAAGCGCATCTGGCCAAGACTGCGCCCCACCATCAGACAGCCCGGAGTGATCAAGACCTCCACCGTGGCGGTCTGCACCGACGACAGCTCATCCACCTGCCGCAACTGTTTGTGGTCCTTCAGCCCCAAAAGCTCGGCCATCGGCGTGCGCAGCACCACACGATCACCCTCGACCAGCACCACCCCCGCCATGTCGCGGCGCAACGAAAGATCCCCGCGCAGCACGTCAATCACCCGCGCCCCCCCGCGCGAAAAGAGGTCAACCTCACCCGGGTTCTTGCCGATAAAGGCCGACCCTTCGGGAATGGCCACTTCGGTAAAGAACTTCATCCCCTTACGGTCCGACAACAGCGCCGACATCGAGTCACGATCCGGCAACAAGCGTTTGGCGAAAAACGCCAGATAAGCCAGCCCCGCCGCCGCCACGATCAGGCCCACGGGCGTCAGCTCAAAGATCCCGAACGGCTCCAGCCCTTGGGCGCGTGCCACGCCATCCACCACAAGATTGGTCGAAGTGCCGATCATCGTCACCGTGCCACCCAGAATGGTCATGTAAGACAAGGGGATCAGCAGCTTGGACGGCGACATCTGCAGCTGTTTGGCCAGCTGCATGAAAATCGGCAGCATCACCACCACCAAGGGGGTGTTGTTGACAAAGGCCGAGGCCAGCGTGACCCCAAGGCCCAAGGTCACCAAGGTCAAGGCAGGATGCGCCTCGGCCTTGCGGGCGGCCAGTTGGCCGACGGTTTCCAAAACCCCCGTCCGCACCAAGGCACCCACGATGATGAACATCGCCGCAATCGTCCAAGGCGCGTTGTTCGACAGAACCGAGCCGACACTCTCCATCGGCAAAATGCCAAGGATCAGCATCAGCGTGGCACCACCAATCGCCACCACCTCAACCGCATAGGTTTCGCGCAGGAACATCACGAACATGCCGCACAGGATCAACAGCGCGATCACCGCTTGCGCGCCTTGGCTCAGGTCAAGTCCGATCATGGATGCCTCCGGTCTGGACGGCAACCTTAGCGCGACTCCCGCATCATGGGAATATAATATCTACTAACTTAGTCGAGTTAAGCGGAGGGCCGCTCACGCGGCGCAACAAGCGCCAAGCCGCAGAGCATAACCGCCGCCGCCGCCCAAACCCAAGGCGAGAACCGCTCGCCCAACAGCACCATGGCCCAGACGATCCCCGAGGCCGTGGTGAAATAGGCCGATTGCGAGGCAAAGACCGACCCAGCCCGCGCCGCAAGCCAGACAAAGCTGGCATACAGCAGGGCATGCAGGGCCGATGAGGCGATCAACGCCCATTCCGCCAGACCGGGCTTTAGGGGCATCGGGAACCAATGGCCCATGGCCAGCATGACCGGCGCGCAGAACACCAGCCCGGCGATGGACGCACCGAACATCGCCTGAATCGCATCCATCCCTTGGGTGCCGCGCGCAGCGACATAGGTGTTTTCCAGCGCGTAAAAGAACGGGCCAATCATGGCGATGGGCAAAAACGCCACCATCGCCCGATCCGGCAGGCTGGTTTGCGGCAGCACAATCAGCAAAACCCCCGACAGGCCCAGCAGAATCCCAATCATCCGCCGCAGGCTAAAGCGGTCCAATCCCAGCGCCATCGCAATGGGAAAGGCCATCAGCGGGATGGTGGCGATGATGATCGACATGATGCCCGAGGGCAGGCGCGCCACCGAGACATAGAAGGTGTAGTTCGGGATCAGCGTGCCCAAAAAGGCCACCACCACGTAAAACTCCAGCGCCTTGCGGTGCAAGGGCAAGCGCTTGCCGCGCACAAGGGTCAGGGCCCCCAACACCAGAACGCAGACCACAAGCTGCCAGAAGATCAGCCCAAAGGGCGGATGCCCGGTCGAGGCGGCAATCTTGCCCAGGGGCTGGGTCGACCCCCAGCCAATGCCGATCAGCGCCAGAATAATCGCATAGCCCGCGCGCGAGGGTGTCTTGCCCGTGGCAAGGGATGCAAAGGTCATGGCCCAACAGGCTCCAGTCGTCCGCCCTGACGCACCGGCACAATGCGGGTGGCCTTTCCGGTGCGGTCATCGGTTTCGACGTAAACGCCCGACAGCGTGGCCGGGCCACTCGCGGGTTCAAAGCGGGCCTGCGACATGCCGGTGATAAAGCGGCGCAACGGCTCCATCTTTTCCATGCCAATGACCGAGTTGTAATCGCCGCACATCCCGGCATCGGTCAGATAGGCAGTGCCGCCGGGCAGAATCATATGGTCGGCGGTCGGCACATGGGTGTGGGTGCCGACGACAAGGCTGGCTTGCCCGTCACACCAATGACCCATCGCCATTTTCTCGGATGTCGCCTCGGCGTGCACATCCAAAATGGCGGCTTGCACCGATGCGCCCAGCCGGTGGGTCTTGAAAATCGCCTCGGTGGCCGAGAACGGATCATCAAAGGGCCGCTTCATAAAGACCTGCCCCAAGACCTGCGCCACCAAAACCTTGCGCCCCGACGTGGCGTCGAAAATTTTGTAGCCGCGCCCCGGCGCCACCTTGGAGAAGTTGAGCGGCCGAATGATGCGATGTTCGGTTTCTGCAAACTGCATCATGTCCTTTTGGTCAAAGGCATGATCCCCAAGGGTGATGCAATCGGCCCCGGCTTGCAGGAGCAACCTCGCATGTTCCGTGGTCAGCCCCGCGCCTTGGCTCGCGTTCTCGCCATTCACGACGACAAAATCCAACCCCCAACGCGTGCGCAGGGCGGGCAGGAATTCGGTGACAGCCGCACGACCCGCGCGGCCCATCACATCGCCAAGGAACATCAGTTTCATGGGCCGAAGCCTTAGGCTGCCCCGCGCGGCAACGCAAGCAAACCAGCGACGCGCCTCGTCGGTCTTCGACCGCTCGTTGCCCATGCCCCAAGGCCCCCCACGACGCGCGGTCGCAGACCGACGAGGAGTTGCGGTCCGCCCTGCACAGGCTATCTATGGCCCATGACCCTGCCCCCCACCCTGTCAAACTGGTTCGCCGCCCAAAGCTGGACCCTGCACCCCCATCAGCACGAGATGCTGGCGCGCGGGGCGGCACGCTCCACCTTGCTCATCGCGCCCACCGGGGGCGGCAAAACGCTGGCGGGGTTTCTGCCCTCGCTGGCCGAACTCGCGGGCGGGCATCAGGGCCTCCACACCCTTTACATCTCGCCGCTCAAGGCGCTCGCCGCCGACATCCGCCGCAACCTGCGCCGCCCGGTCGAAGGGGCCAACCTCCCCATCCGGATCGAAGACCGCACTGGCGACACCACCTACACCCAACGCCGCCGCCAGCGCGCCGACCCGCCGCATATCCTGCTCACCACCCCCGAAAGCCTCGCGCTTTTGCTCAGCTATGAAGACGCCCCGCGCATCTTTGCCGGGCTCCAGCGCGTCGTGGTGGACGAACTTCACGCACTCGCCGAAAGCAAGCGCGGCGATCAGTTGATGCTCGCACTCTCCCGGCTGGAAACCCTCTCGCCCGGCCTGCGCCGCGTGGGCCTCTCGGCCACGGTCGAAGATGCCCCGGCCCTCGCCGCCTATCTGGGCGCGGGCACCCAGATCCTGACCGCCGATCCCGGCCCAGACCCCGACATCACCATGCTCGACACCGCCACACCGCCGCCTTGGGCGGGGGGCGGCGGGCGCTACGCCATCCCGGAAATCCTGAACCAGATCACCCGCCACCAGACCACGCTGATCTTTCACAACACCCGCGCGCAGGCCGAAATCTTTTTCCACCACCTGTGGCTGGCCAACAGCGAAGACCTGCCGATCGGCATCCACCACGGCTCGCTGTCCCGCGAACAGCGCGAACGGGTCGAGGCGGCGATGGTCTCGGGTGCCCTGCGCGCCGTGGTCTGCACCGGGTCGCTTGATCTGGGCATCGACTGGGGCGCGGTCGATCTGGTCATTCAGGTCGGCGCGCCAAAGAACATCAAACGCCTTGTCCAGCGCATCGGCCGCGCCAACCACCGCTACAACGCGCCCTCCAAGGCGCTTTTGGTGCCCGCCAACCGCTTTGAGGTGGTGGAATGCCAAGCCGCGATGGAAGCCGCCCGCGCCCATACGCTGGACGGCGAGCCGCGCGGCCCCGGCCCGCGCGATGTGCTCTGCCAGCACATCCTCGCCACCGCCTGCGCCGCCCCCTTTGACGCCGCCACCCTGTACGCCGAGGTCACCACCGCTGGCCCCTACGCCGCCCTCACCCGCCCCGAGTTCGACGACTGCCTGAATTTCGTCGCCACCGGCGGCTATGCACTGCGCGCCTATGACCGCTGGCAGCGGCTGATGCAGCGCGGCGGGCTGTGGTCCTTGCGCGACCCCCGCAGCGCCGCCGTGATCCGCCAGAATCTTGGCACCATCATCGACATCGAAACGCTGAAGGTGCGACTGGGCCGCTTTGGCACTCCCTTGGGCGAGGTGGAGGAATCCTTCGCCGCCACCCTGTCGCCCGGCGACACCTTTCTGATCGGCGGGCAGGTGGTGCGCTATGAAAGCCTGCACGAAATGACCGTTGAGGTCAGCCGCGCTGCGGCGCGCGATCCCAAGGTCGCTGTGTTTAATGGCACAAAATTCGCCACATCCACCCTGCTTTCCGCCCGGATTCTTGAAATTTTCCAACAAGACCGCTGGCCAGACCTGCCGCGCCACACCGCCGAATGGCTAGCCCTGCAACGCGAGGTCTCGCGCCTGCCAGAGCCCAACCGCCTGCTGGCCGAAAGCTTCCCACAAGACGGGCGCGAGCATCTGTGCGTCTACGGCTTTGCGGGCCGCAACGCCCAACAGACCCTTGGCCTCTTGCTGACGAAACGGATGGAAGAGGCGGGTCTTGCCCCCTTGGGCTTTGTCGCCACCGACTATGCCACGCTGATCTGGGGGCTGGAGCCGGTCCTCGACGCGGCCCCGCTGCTCGATCTGACAGACCTGCGCGACGGGCTGGAGGGCTGGCTTTCGGGCAACGCCGTGATGAAACGCACCTTCCGCAACGTCGCCATCGTGGCGGGCCTGATCGAACGCAGCCACCAAGGCCGCCGCAAATCCGGGCGGCAGGCCACGTTCTCCTCGGACATCCTCTATGACACGCTGGTCCGCCATGACCCCGACCACCTCCTCCTGCGGCTGACCCGCGAAGAGGCGATGCGCGGCTTGATCGACTTCTCCCGGCTGGAAGAGATGCTGGCCCGCGTCCAAGGCCGGATCGACACCCGGCGGCTCTCCCGCGTCTCGCCCCTTGCCGCGCCCTTGTTTCTGGAACCCAGCAAAATCCCGGTCGATGGCAAAGGCCGCGAACGGCTGGCCGAGGATGCCGCCCGCGCCCTGTTGCGCGCGGCGGGTCTGGATTGATTTTCCGCCCCAAGCCGGGCACACCCGCGCCATGAGCTATGACCTCACCCTTGGCCCCGCGCGATTGACCGCCCTGCCCTCCGGCGCGCTGCATTGGGCGGCGGAGCGGCTTTTGTGCGTCTCAGACCTGCATTTCGGCAAATCCGAACGCCTCGCGCGGCGCGGCGGCGCGCTCTTGCCCCCCTATGAGACCCGCGCCACGCTCCTGCGGCTTGAGGCTGATCTTGAAGCGACCGGCGCGCGAGTGGTGGTCTGCCTTGGCGACAGTTTTGACGATCTCGCCGCCGCCGAGGGAATGGACGCCGATGACCGCCTTTGGCTCATCCGCCTCATGGCCGGGCGCGACTGGATCTGGATCGAGGGCAACCATGACGCAGGCCCCACCGATCTGGGCGGCAGCCATCTGGCGGAACTCACCCGCGACGGGCTGACCTTTCGCCACATCGGCGGCGGGCCGGGCCATGAAATCTCGGGCCACTACCACCCCAAGGCGCGGCTGGCGGGCAAAGCGTGGCGGGCGTTTCTGTGCGACGATACGCGGGCAATTCTGCCCGCCTATGGCACCTTCACCGGCGGGCTCTGGGCCGAGGATGCCGCCCTTCAGGGGCTGATGGGGCCGGATGCGCGGGCGATCCTGACGCTGCCCGACAAATGTCTCGCCATCCCTATGCCGCGCCCTGCTGTTCGGCGGCCTTAAGACCGGGCACGGGCGGAAACCGGGCGTCCACCTTGGCGCGGTGGTTGCGGCTCACCGGAATCTGCTGACCGCTTTGCAACTGCAACACCAACTTGCCGCCCTCACGGCAGACGGTGGTCACAGCCCCCCATGCCACCCAATGCGACCGATGCACCTGCGCGCCAAGGTGATCCTCCACCTCATCCATCGCATCGGAAAACCGCATCAACAGGCTGGTCTTGCCGCCACTCGTCTGCACATCCACATAATGGTCACGCACCGAGATTGCCCAAATCTCGCCACAGATCGCAGGATCCAACCGCCGCAAAAGCCGCGGCGCAGGGCCGGATCCCACGGTGTCGGTCTGGCTCGGCTCACCGCTCACTGCAATCCGCAACGCGCAAATCCCCAGTGAGACCGACGCGATCAGAACCGCAATTTCGGCACCTTGCACATGGGCGTGAACCTTGTCCGCCACCACCAGAACGATGAGGGCATAAAGCGCCGGCGCCAGCACAATCGCATTCAAACCCGCGATCAGCAGGCTTGCTTTCAGGCTGGGCGCTGGCCAAAAACGGCATGAAACAAGGGTTCTGATCGCGGTGCCAACCACGACGCCCAAGCCCAAAAGCGGTGTCCAGAACAGGGCGCGCTCACTCAACGTCAGCGCGCCATAGCTGCCAAAAGGCCCCATGATCGACACCACAACTGACAGGCACAACCATGCCACCAACGGCACAGGCGACCTTAACTCTGCCAGAAGTTCCCTGCGGAACGACAACATGCGAACCCCGAACCCAAACACCACCTTTTTGCCAGATATCGGAGAATCCGACTCTGATCAATCCGGAGGCGTTGGGCGCGCTGTGGCGAAACCGCCGGGTGGGCGGCCGTTAGGCTGTCAGGCCCTCAGGCTCGGCCAAACCGTTGGCGCGGCAGCAGGCGGTCAGGGTATTGGCCAAAAGGCAGGCAATGGTCATCGGACCCACACCGCCCGGCACGGGCGTGATCGCACCTGCCACAGCGGCGGCGCTGTCGTAATGCACATCGCCCACCAGCTTGGCCTTGCCGTCGCGTTCAATGCGGTTGATGCCCACGTCGATCACGGTGGCGCCGGGCTTCACATACTCGCCGGTCAGCATTTCCGGACGGCCCACGGCCGCCACCAGAATATCCGCCCCGCGGCAGACCGCCGCCAGATCCTTGGTGCGGCTGTGCGCGATGGTCACCGTGCAGCTGTCGCCCAGCAACAGCTGCGCCATCGGCTTACCAACAATGTTCGACCGCCCCACGACCACAGCATTCAGCCCGGCGAGCTTACCATGATGATCGCGCAGCATCATCAAGCAGCCAAGCGGCGTGCAGGGCACCATCGACTTTTGCCCGGTTCCCAGAAGGCCAACGTTCGAAATGTGGAACCCGTCAACGTCCTTGGCCGGATCAATCGTGTTGATGATCAGCTCTGAATTCAGATGAGCCGGCAGTGGCAACTGCACGAGAATGCCGTGAACTTTCGGATCCGCGTTCAGCGATTTCACCAGCGCCAACAGGTCGGCCTCTGACGTCTCGGCGGGCAGCCGATGTTCGAAAGAGGCCATTCCGACCTCGATCGTCGAGGCATGCTTGTTCTTCACATAAACCTTGGAAGCTGGATCCTCACCCACCAGCACCACGGCCAGACCGGGCTGAATACCCTTCTCCTCGCGCAGCTTGGCCACATGGGCCTGCACCTGAGCGCGCACATTGGCAGCGAATGCTTTGCCGTCGATCACCTTGGCCGTCATCTCATCTCTCCCTTACACCGCCGCCGCAAAGGCGCTGCGATAATGTTCCATCTGCATCCGCGTCGCGAGCACGGCGTTCTTCATCAGCGTCAAAACCGTCACCGGGCCAACCCCGCCGGGCACTGGCGTGATCCAGCCCGCCACAGCGGCGCAACTGTCAAAATCGGCGTCCCCCACGGTTCTGCCGTCCACCCGATTGATCCCGATGTCGATCAGCGCCGCCCCCGGTTTCAGCATCTCGCCCGTCACCAGCCCGGGCTTGCCCACCGCCACAAAGACCGCATCCGCCGCACGGGAATGCACGGCCACCTGCCGCGTCATGTGGTGGCAGACCGTCACCGTCGCGCCCAGACCCATCATCAGAAAGGCAATCGGCTTGCCGACAATCTCGCTGTGACCAATCACGCAGACGTCCAAACCCTCCATCCGCAGGGGCAGGGTTTTCAAGATCTCCACCGCCGCCACCGCCGTGCAGGGGCCAAGGGTCAGATCGTTGTACACGATGTTGCCGATCGACGCGGGGTGCATCCCTTCGACATCCTTCATCGGATGCACAGCCTTTTGCAGCGCCTTCACCGGGATATGGGCGGGCAAGGGGCGCTGGATGATGATGCCATTCACGCGGGGATCGGCGTTCAGACCTGCCAGAACGCCGGTCAATTGCTCAAGGCTGATCGCCTCGGGGTAATTGCGCGCCTCAAAGGCCACGCCTGCCGCTTCCGCCGATTTCTGCTGATTGCGGACATAAAGCTCGGCCGCCGCCACATCGCCCACGGAAATCGAGACCAAACGCGGCGCCCAACCTGCAGCGGCCAAAGCCTGCGCCTCTTCGCGCGTCTCATCGCGCATCCGCGCGGCTATCGCTTTACCGTCAATAATCGTCGCCGTCATGTCACCCTGTCAGGGGCGCGAGGCCCCAAGCTTTGCGTCTTCGCGCGCGATCGACCACTCAATGATCCTGCGCCAAAGATCTTCCACCAACTCAGGGTCCAAAGACTGCCGCGCGGCTTCGGCGCGCACCTTGGCGACCACCTCTTCCACCCGCACATCAATCCGGGCAGGCAGGCCGTTTCCCTGCTTTAGCTGGATCGCGCGGTCAATATAGCCCGCGCGCGCCGTCAGCTGCGCCACGATCCCGGCATCCAACGCGTCAATCGCCGCGCGAAGTTCGGTCATGTCGTGGCAATCCTGCGGGGCCTTCATCGCCTGTCCTTCCATGAATTGGGCGTGAGGTATGCTCCCACGCCCAGAAGTTCAAGGCAACAAGGTCGCGATCAGAACAGGCCTTCGACGTTGCCTTCGTCGTTCAGGCGGATCACTTCGGCCGACGGAACCTTGGGCAGGCCCGGCATGGTCATGATCTCACCGCAGATGGCAACGATAAAGCCCGCACCTGCCGAAAGCCGCACTTCGCGCACCGGAACCGAATGGCCGGTCGGCGCACCGCGCACGGTCGGGTCGGTGGTGAACGAGTACTGGGTCTTGGCCACGCAGATCGGCAGATGGCCATAGCCAGCGGCTTCCCACGTCTTCAGCTGATCACGGATCGACTTGTCGGCAATCACGTCATCCGCATGGTAGATGCGCTTGGCGATGGTTTCCAGCTTCTGGAACAGCGGCATTTCATCGGGATAGAGCGGCGCAAAGTTGGCCGCGCCCGATTCTGCCAGCTGCACAACCTTGTGCGACAGCTCTTCGATCCCGGCCGAGCCGTTTGCCCAATGCTTGCACAAGATCGCCTCAGCGCCCTGCTCGGCCACATAGGCCTTCACAGCTGCCACTTCGGCATCGGTGTCCGAGTAGAAGTGGTTGATCGCCACAACAACCGGCACACCGAACGACTTCACGTTGGCGATGTGACGGCCAAGGTTGGGGCAGCCCTTCTGGACGGCAGCCACGTTCTCGGCACCCAAGTCAGCCTTGGCCACGCCGCCGTTCATCTTCATCGCGCGCACAGTCGCCACGATCACGGCAGCCGAAGGCTTCAGCCCGGCCTTGCGGCACTTGATGTCAAAGAACTTTTCCGCACCAAGGTCAGCACCGAAACCAGCTTCGGTGACAACATACTCACCCAGCTTCAGCGCGGTCTTGGTCGCGATGACCGAGTTGCAGCCATGCGCGATGTTGGCGAACGGGCCGCCATGCACGAAGGCAGGGTTGTTTTCCAAGGTCTGCACGATGTTCGGCTGCATCGCGTCTTTCAAGAGGACGGTCATCGCGCCGTCAGCCTTGATGTCGCGGGCGTAGATCGCCTTTTTCTCGCGGGTATAGGCAACAACGATGTCACCCAGACGCTTTTGCAGGTCTTCAAGGTCATTCGACAGGCACAGGATCGCCATGACTTCCGAGGCCACGGTGATGTCGAACCCGGTCTGACGCGGGAAGCCGTTGGCCACACCGCCCAGGTTCACAACGATATCGCGCAGCGCGCGGTCGTTCATGTCCATCACGCGGCGCCAGACGATACGACGCTCGTCGATGGCCAGCTCATTGCCCCAATAGATGTGGTTGTCGATCATCGCCGACAGCAGGTTGTGGGCAGAAGTAATGGCGTGGAAGTCGCCGGTGAAGTGAAGGTTCATCTCTTCCATCGGCACAACCTGCGCCATACCGCCGCCTGCAGCGCCGCCCTTCATCCCGAAGTTCGGGCCAAGCGAGGCTTCGCGGATACAAACCACGGCCTTCTTGCCGATGCGGTTCAGACCGTCGCCCAGACCCACGGTGGTGGTGGTCTTGCCTTCACCCGCCGGGGTGGGGTTGATCGCGGTGACAAGGATCAGCTTGCCATCCTTCTTGCCCGCAAGGCTCTTGATGAACTCTTGGCTCACCTTGGCCTTGTCATGCCCATAGGGCAGCAGGCTTTCGGCCGGGATGCCCAGCTTGGCCCCGATCTCCATGATGTTCTTCTTCTTCGCTTCGCGCGCGATCTCGATGTCGGTTTTGAAGGCCATTTTAATCTCCCAGGGGGCAAACTATCCCGTTTCCGACGTGATAACGGGCAAGTCGGGCTTTGGACGGGCGTTTTCCGACATGTCCCGCACGGTTTTCGCCAGAGGGTGTTTCCGATGGGAAACCTGACGCCACGCGCAGGGGAAAAGCCAAGGGTCGGTCAAAGCCAGATCAGGGGAGAGGGCACCGTCTTTCAAACGCCGCGCGCCCAGCGAGATGAGCCCGGCGGAAACCTTGGTGGGGACAAGGGAGACACCTCAGAGGCCACCATCGGAACGTCTCTTCGTTGTGGCCCTTTGCAGGCCCGTCAGAGCAATTTCTTCCAGCGAAAGATCAGCCAAGGCACGACCGCCGACGCCACCATCAGGCCAATCGCCATCGGATAGCCCCAAGCCCATGTCAACTCGGGCATATGCTCAAAGTTCATGCCGTAGACGCTGGCAATCAGCGTGGGCGGCAGGAACACAAAGGCCACGACCGAGAAGATCTTGATGATATCCGACTGCCGGATGTTGATGACCCCCAGCGTGGATTCCAGCAAAAACAGGATCTTCTGGTTTTGCTTCTGCGCAGTTTCCTGCAGCGATTGGATATCGCGCATCAGGGTTTTCATCCGCACCCCGTCCGCCGCTTTCGTGGCCTTGGATCCGCTCACCAGCAGGGATTGATAGGTCGTCAGCCGTTGCAGCGTGCTCAGGCTTTCGGCTGTCTTGCTGTTCAGATCCTCCGCCCGCCCGATCCTTTGCAAGACCACCGCCAGTTTCTCGGTCTTGCCCGACGGGCGGTGCGCCTCAAAGATCGTGGTGGACAGTGCGTCCAGCTTGCGGGCCTCGGCTTCCAGAATATCGGCCAGCCGATCCACCACGGTATCGACCAGCGACAGCAGCGTTTGCAGCCCCGAGGTTCCGCCCAGATCGTGCCGCGCGGCCCAACCGGCGAAGAAGTCAAGCGAGCCGGGATGGTGGTAATGCACCGTCACCAAACAGTCTGGCAAAAGGACAAAGGTCACAGGACCGATTTCGGTCAGCTTTTCGGACCGCGTGGCCAGTATCTGCGCGGTCAGGAAATGCGCCGCACCTTCCTGATACAGCCGCGACGAATGCTCGATCTCTTGCATGTCGTCGTGGGTCGGGATGTTGATCTTCAGCGCCGCCTCAACCGCCTGCTCCTCCTCGGCAACCGGCGACTCCATGTCGATCCAGACGGCCCCAGCCAGATCGGCCCCCTCGATCCGGACCAGCCTGCCATTCTCTGCCCGATATGCCGTGATCATCCGCTGCACCGATCCGTTGCGCTGAGAGAAAGCCTAGCGGCGTGCCGCGAAAAGCAAAAGGCCCCGCGTCGGGGGCGGGGCCGTTCTAATCTGGATCAGACACAGTCCTGCCTGCCGCACGACTGCGCTTACCCCGCGCGGGCGGCGTCCAGATGCGCCCAGACCGGCTGGTCGGGAATATGCAGGCGAATGGTGTCGCCCAAGGCAAAGCGGCCCTCCCGCTCCACCCAAGCCGTGACACCGCGTCGACCTTTCGCCGCCGTCTTATAGCGTTTGCCAAAGCCGGGATGCTGGCCCTCAATCGGCCGGGCGGGCAAGGTGCAGGGGCGGTTGTTCATATCGATCACCAAGGTCGCGCCACTGGCCCCTTGCAGCCGGGACGAGGGCGGGAGATGGCTGAAATCAGGGATACCTTCGATCACCATCGTCGCCCCCACCAGCGCGGGATCAAGTTCTGCCAAACCCATCGCCGCCGCCGTGGCCGCCAGATCTTCGGCCGACAACAGCGTCAACTGCCGGGTGTTGCGAATTTCGGTGTTGCTTTTGTAAAGCGCCTTAACCCGGCTGCAGGCCGGGCGGGTCAGCCCGCCATGGGCCTCCCCCTCGGGTCCGGCGAAGGTGGTCATCAGGCCGGGCTGGCTTTGGCTTTCCAGCGCCGCTGCGCGGTCGGGAACGCAGCCCAGCCAAACAATGCGACCAATGAACTGGGTGGGTTTCAGCGCGCTCATGACGGCTCCTGTCAGATCAGGGGCGCAGAGCCGCGCCCACACAAAGAAAAACCCCGAGGCCATGGCGTGGCCTCGGGGCGATGGTGGTTCTACCCAATCACGCCAAAGGCTCGGGCGACGGATCGGGCGCAGCTTTCGGCTTGCGCGGCCGGGTCTTCGGGATCGACACCACACCCTCGCCGCCACCGGCGGCAGGCGGGGCGGCATCATCATCAGAACTGGGCTTGTCACCCGCGATCACCCGCTTGATCTCATCGCCGGTCAGGGTCTCATATTCCAACAGACCCTTGGCCAGACGTTCGAACTGGTCAGACTGCTCCAGCAAGATACCGCGCGCGGTGTCATAGCCTTCGTCGATCAGGCGCTTGACCTCGGATTCAATCAGCATCTTGGTTTCAGCCGACACCGAAAGCCCAGCGGTCTTGCCCTGATAGCCCTCATGCGCCTCAGCATAGTCGATGTTGCCGACCGCATCCGACATACCCCAGCGCAGCACCATCGCACGCGCCAAAGCGCTGGCTTGCTGAATGTCGCCAGACGGGCCATTCGACACGCCTTCTTCACCCCATTTGATGATCTCGGCGGCCTTGCCGGCCATGGTCATGGCGATCTTCTGCTTGCACTCATCCTTGTGCCAGTTCAGCCGGTCAATCTCGGGCAAAGATACCACCATGCCCAAGGCCCCACCGCGCGGAATGATCGTGGCCTTATAGACCGGGTCACATTTCGGCAGCGCCATGCCCACAATCGCGTGGCCCGCCTCGTGATAGGCGGTGTGTTCTTTCTGCTCTTGCGTCAGCACCATCGACCGACGCTCGGCCCCCATCATCACCTTGTCCTTGGCCGATTCGAAATCGGCCATGGCGACAAAGCGGCGGCCAAGGCGGGCGGCGATCAGCGCGGCCTCGTTCACAAGGTTGGCAAGATCCGCACCCGAGAACCCCGGCGTGCCGCGCGCAATCACCCGCAGGTCAACGTCCGGGCCCGAAGGCACTTTGCGGGCGTGTACCGACAGAATCTTCTCACGGCCCTTGATGTCCGGATTCGGCACATGGATCTGGCGGTCAAAACGGCCGGGGCGCAGCAGCGCAGGGTCCAGCACGTCTTTGCGGTTGGTGGCGGCGACGATGATCACACCGTCATTCGCCTCAAACCCGTCCATCTCAACCAAAAGCTGGTTCAGCGTCTGCTCGCGCTCGTCATTGCCGCCGCCCATGCCAACGCCACGCGCCCGGCCCACAGCGTCAATTTCGTCGATGAACACGATGCAAGGCGCGTTTTTCTTGGCCTGCTCGAACATGTCGCGCACGCGGCTTGCGCCGACGCCGACAAACATTTCCACGAAATCAGACCCCGAGATGGTAAAAAACGGAACCCCCGCCTCACCCGCAATGGCGCGGGCCAAGAGGGTTTTACCCGTGCCGGGCGGGCCAACCAGCAAAGCGCCTTTCGGAATCTTGCCGCCAAGACGCGAGAATTTCTGCGGATTGCGCAGGAATTCCACAATCTCCTCAAGCTCTTCCTTGGCCTCATCAATCCCGGCCACATCGTCAAAGGTCACGCGGCCATTCTTTTCGGTCAAGAGCTTGGCCTTCGATTTGCCAAAGCCCATCGCTCCGCCTTTGCCGCCGCCCTGCATCCGGTTCATAAAGAAAATCCAGATGCCGATCAGCACGATAAAGGGCAGCCACAGCGACAACAGGCTCATAAAGCCCGACGACTGCTGCGGTTCAGCCCGCACCTCGACGCCCTTGTCGATCAGCCGTTCGGTCAGCTTGGGGTCATTCGGGGCCACGGTGGCAAAGCGGTTGCCGGTGGTGTCGGTCGCAACCACACGCTCGCCGTCAATGGTGGCGCTGGCCACCTCACCCGCATCCACCCGCTGGATGAATTCTGAATAAGAGACCGTGCGCGAAGCCGTGGTCGACTGGTTCCCACCAAAGGCGTTGAAAAGCGCCAAGATCAGAAGAAACAGAACAACCCAGAAGGCGATGTTTCGTGCGTTACCCACGAAGATACTCCGGTTTTGGGGCCAAAGCCCCTCATGAGGCAACTTCGGCGGACTTGCTTAAAATAGAGATAAGTCTGCCGGGTTCAATGAGATAAGATAAATTCCTTAAAGGAGGGCGCGCATGTCGCAGCCTCTCGGCCAAAGATCGCGCATGGGGCGGCCTGCAAAAGCGCCCCCTGCCATAGGCCCGGTGTCACCTCCAGCACCTGCCGGGGCAGGCCCGTGGCCCGCCAATCGGGACATTGGCGCAACCCTTCGGGACCAAGCGCCCGCACCTCGCCCACCTTTCCCGTCAGGTGCCAACGCCCGTCCCAGACCTGCCCGGCGGGCACCGGCCCGCCACAGGCGCGCGCCTCTCGGCTGACCCAACAGGCCTGATCCCGCCAGCGAAACCGCACCCCGCCCAAGGTGGCATCCTTGCCAAGGCTCAGCGCCCGCTCCAGCCCCGCAAGCTTGGCCTCCCGTGGCGGATGGTGCGCGCCGCTGACCCAACGGATCGCCGCAATCAACAACCGCCGCCTAGTTTCAGGATGCAGCGCCCCAAAGGCGCGCCCCTCAACCCGCAACGCCCCTGCCACCTCGGCCACCGCCTCTTGGGCGGCGACCGCCACCGCATGCTGCACCAAGCCCTGCACCGCCGAAAGGTTGCTGATGACAGCCGAAAGCTCGCCCACGCTGATCCCCAACGGCCCCAGCGCCTGCAGCGCACGCCGCGCCTTGATGCGGGTAAAGCGGTCATTGTCATTCGATGGATCGTCAATCCACGGCAGATTGTGCCGGGTCAGATAGGCCCGCAACTCGGCGCGGGTCTGCGACAGAAACGGCCTGCGAAACGCAACCCCATCAATCGCGAACTCTGGCCGCATGCCGCTCAGCCCATCCAGCCCAGCCGCGCGCGACAGACCCATCAGAAAGGTTTCAGCCTGATCGTCGGCGGTATGGGCCAGCGTCACGACACCCAGGCCTTGGCGCTTGGCCCAAGCGGCCATCAACCCGTACCGTGCCTCACGCGCCGCTTGCATCAGATTGCCGGGCACATCGCCATGCTCCCAGACCAAAACCTCATGCGGCACCATAAGCCCTGCACAGGTTCGCCCAACAAAGGCCGCTTCTTCCGCCGCCTCGCGCCGCAGGCGGTGATCCACTGTCACGGCCTTCAACGCCCAGCCTGCCTCACGCGCGGCGCGCGCCATCAGATGCAGCATCGCCATGCTGTCACTGCCGCCAGACACTGCCACACCAAGGCCTGCAGGACGCGCCCCAGCCGCGCAACCCGCAGCCAAGGCCCTCCTCAACAAAGGCGCATCATCCCCCTGCGCGGCCAGCCATTGGCTGTGATCTACTGACACCCCAGCCCCTGCCGCGACAGATCGGCGTTGGTGGCATGAATGGTGCCGGGAAAGCGCACCGGCACTTCGGCCAAGGTCACGCAGGCATCGGGAACCTGCCCCAGATCGCCCAGCGCCTGCCCCAGCTTCAACAGCGACTCAGCCGCAAACGGCCCGTCCGGCTTGCCCGAAAACGCGTCGAGATAAGCCCGCGCCGCGCCCGCCGTATCGGCCACTTGCACCAGCGCCTCGCCCCGCAGGAAAGCGGCCTCTTGGCTTAAGGGCCCGCCAGGATAGGATTGGGCAAAGGTCGCAAAGAGGTCAGCGGCGCCGCGAAAGTCACCCTGAGCGAGCACCTCCTTGGCCCGGTCAAAGTCGGCTTGCTCACCCATGGCCAGCTCAGGTCCGCCATCAGCTGGCACAGCCGGATCACCACTGATCGCCGGTTCCGTGGGCGCAACAGCCCCCCCGTCCGCAGCCCCGCCCAGCATGGGGGTCTCCGGCAGATTGGCCGGATCGCAGCCCTCGGTCACTTCGCACAACCGGTATTCCAGATCACCGATCCGGTTGGTGCCATCGCTGACCACGCGGGTCAGCCGCAGCTCAATCTCTTCGGCGCGCGAGGTCAGCCGCATCAACTCGGCCTCAATCGCATCCATCCGCTGCAACGCATCGCCCGCTCCGAGACTTCCCCCCGTCGCCCCAGTGGCGACGGTTTCAGATTTCAGCGCGGTGAACTCGGCCATCAACAGGCCGAGCTCCGCCTTGATGTCGGCCAGTGTCTGCGCCCGGTCCTGCGCATGCACAGGCAGGGCAAGCAGGGCGACAGAAAGAACCAGCCAACGCCACATCAGATCAGACCCCCGAGCCCATCGACAGCACGGTCACAGCGCGACGGTTGCGGCTGTAGCATGCCTCTTCCGAGCACACCTCAATCGGGCGTTCCTTGCCGTAGGAAATGGTCTTCATCCGGTCAGGTGCCACGCCTTGGGCCATCAGGAACTGCTGAACCGCCGCCGCACGGCGGGCGCCCAGCGCCAAGTTGTATTCGCGGGTGCCCTGCTCGTCGGCATGGCCTTCGATGATGATCGCATAGTTCGGGTTGGCCGCCAGCCACTGCGACTGACCTTCCAGAACCGTGCGGCCTTCGGGCGACAGGGTGGACTGATCAACGGCAAAGAGCACGCGGTCGCCCACGGTCTGGTTGAAATAGGCGATCGAGGTCGGATCGTTCGGATCGCCCAGACCATTGGTGTCAACAAAACCGCCCGCGCCATTGGCACCGGCACCGCCCGCACCAAAGCGGTCGGGGTTGTTACAGGCCGCCAAACCAAGGGCGGCGATGAGGAGAAGGGCTTTGGGCATCAGGGTCATGGTGGGGTGTCCTTATGGATCTAGGGTGCTCGATTGGGAATGATCTTAGCAGCTTCTTTGCCGCCTGTGAATCGGGTGTCTTGCAGGCTCATCGTCCCCTTCGGGGCTCTTCGCAAGGCCGGGCGGCGGCACCCGCGAAGAGGCCCTGAAAGGGCAACGATGAGCCGCCGTGTTACGGCAAAAGCGGCGACCAAGCCGGGTCGGACGCCGGGCCATCGGTCGGCACCGGCTTTAGGTTGCGGCCCGAGACGTCGACCGAGAACAACTGCGCCTGCCCGCCTGCGCCCGCGGTTTCGCGGGTGAACATCACCACGCGGCCATTCGGGGCCCAAGTCGGGCCTTCGTCCAGGAAGGACGCCGTCAGCAGCCGCTCTTCGCTGCCATCGGTGCGCATCACGCCAATGTGGAAGCGGCCCTCGTTTTGCTTGGTATAGGCAATCATATCGCCGCGCGGGCTCCAGACCGGGGTGCCATAGCGCCCCTTGCCGCCCGAAATCCGCACCGCCTCACCGCCACCCGCCGACATGATGTAAAGCTGCTGGTTGCCCGAGCGGTCGCTTTCAAACACGATCTGGCTGCCATCCGGGCTGAACGACGGCGCGGTTTCAATCGACGGCGCATTGGTCAACTGCCGCAACCCGCCGCCGTTCACGTCCATCGCGTAGATGTCGGAATTGCCGCCCTGCTCAAGGCTAAAGACCACCGTGCCGCCATCGGGCGAAAAGCGCGGGGCAAAAGTCATGGTGCCGGGGATTTCGCCCAAAGACCGCACGGCTAGGCTGCCCACGTCCATGATGTAAATCTGCGGGAAGCCAGAGGCATAAGAGGTGAACAGGATCCGGTCGCCCGAGGGCGAGAAGCGCGGCGCCAGCACGATGGACGAGCTGTCGGTCAAATAGGCGACATTGGCGCCATCGTAATCCATCACCGCCAAACGCTTCTGGCGCTGGTTCTTCGGCCCGCTTTCGGCAACATAAACCACGCGGCTGTCGAAATAGGGGCCTTCGCCCGTGATCCGGCTATAAACCGCATCGGCCACCTTATGGGCCATGCGCCGCCAGCTGCTGGGGGTTCCTGCAAACTGCAGACCCTCGCCCAAAGGCTGGCCGGTGAACACGTCAAACAGGCGGAATTTCACGACGATCCGGTCGCCACTGGCCTGCACGGCCCCCACAATCAGCGCCTGCGCGTTAATCGCCTGCCAGTCATTATAGGCAATCGGCGCATCAAAGGCGCTGATGCCCGAGATATGCGCCTCAGCCGGGATTTCGCGGAAAAGGCCCGTGCCCGCCAGATCGGCCGCCACCACGCGGCTGATATTGGTGGCATAATCCCCCGCCCCGCCCTCATCGACAAAGGTCGGAATGGCAAAGGGCATCGGCTCGATCACCGGACTGTCGATGACGATGTTCAACTCGGCCTGCGCGGGGTGTGCCGCGACAAGGCCGACAATCCCCATCATCAGGGCGGCGGCAAAGGATTTAAACGCGTTCATCATGTCCTCGCTTGTCACGGGTGTTCCTCGGGTCTGCTCGGTTTTGGCAGAGTGTGCCATCAGCTTGCGCTTCGGCAGGGGAAAAAATATGCGGTTCACCTGCATGTTATCGCAACCTCATGCCAGAGGCATCAAACGTCAGGTTCATCACGTTCCATTCGCCGTATTTCTCGGGGTCCAGCTCATAGCCGGGCTTGCCACCACAGCCGCGCACCCCGCGCACTACGGCGCGCTTGGCCGCTTCAAAGGCCTGCTGGGCGGCAGCCTCGTCGCCGCCTTCAAAGCTGGTCATCTGGATCGACGGGGCGACCGGCGTGCCGTCCTCGTTCATCTCGACCCGCATCACCAGTTTCACCCGCTGCGCGGCACTCGACAGGCTGCCGATGTTCCAGCACGAATTGATCGCCACGCGCACCCCATCCCTCTCACCCGCCGTCATCGGCGGACCTTCGGGCAAGCCGGTGTCGGTGCTGGAGGTGTCGGTAGCCGCAGCCTCCGCCAACGCGGCGGCAATCGCTTCGGCCTCGGCGTCGGCCTGCTCGGTTGCCTCTTCGGTGGCCTGCGCTTCCGGCTCGGGCGCATCCTCAACCTGGACCTGCCGCTCGGGGCGCGCCTGCGGACGAAGCGAAGCCGTCGGGGCCAGTTCCGGCGCATCACTTTCGGTGGCATCAGGCGACACCATCGCGGCACTTTCCTCAGGCGCGGCGGCAGGCTCGGTGGTCTCAATCACCGGGGCATCAGGCTCGGCCTGATCCGATACCTCGGGCGTCGCCTCTTCGGCGACCTCGGGCGTGTCTTGTTCACTTTCAACCGGCACATCCGTGATGCGCTGCGCCGGGCGCGGCGCCGGGGCCTCGGTGCTTTCGGGCATGGGGATAAGCTGTTCTTCTTCCGCCACCTGCGGGGCAGGCTCGGGCACGGCAACCGGCTGAACCTCGGGCGCCACCGGCACCTCTTCGGGCAAAACCTCTTCCACCGGGGTCGGCTCGGCCGGGGCTTCAGTCTCAGGCAGTGCCGTATCCACCGGCTCGGGCGGCTGAACAACCGGCGGCGCCTCAGCCGGTTCCACCGCAGGATCAGGCTTTGGGGCTGACGCCATCATGGCCTGATACTCGCCCTCGCTCATCAGCGAGACCGAGGCCACCTCCATCGGCGGCATATCCTTGGGCGCAAACAGCCAGCCGCCAAGGACCGCCCAGAGGATCACCCCCAGGTGGCCGACGGCGGAAATCGTCGTGGCCTTGTCCATATTGCCCAAGCCAATGCTGCCCAGATTCATCGCGCGGCCTTAGTTGCTGCCGTCCATCGCCGGACCACCAGAATCAGTGACCAACCCGATGTTGTTGAACCCACCCGCGTTCAAAGCGCCCATCACCTGCGCCACCCGCTCATAGGCCAAGGCCCCATCGGCGCGCAAAAACACCTTGTCGGAGGTGCGCTCAGCGGCAATCGCGGCCAGCTTGGGGATCAGTTCCGCATCTGACACTTCGGTGGTCTGCAACAAGATCAGCCCATCGGCGGTGATCGAGATGGTCAGCGGTTCTTCTTCCTCATTCGGCATGGCGCTGGCGGCGGTGTCCGGCAATTCAATCGGCACCCCCACTGTCAGCATCGGTGCCGCCACCATGAAGATGATGAGAAGCACCAGCATCACGTCCACAAAGGGCGTGACGTTGATCTCACTCATCGCGGCGGATGACCCGCGGCGGCGGCCCCTCCGGCCACCCCCGCCCGCTTTTTTCATCACCCCTCCGCCCATGGATCAGGCGTCCAACTGGCGCGAAAGGATGGTGGCAAACTCGTCGGCAAAGGCCTCATAGCCGCCCGTGATATGCTCACTGTCGGCATTCAGCTTGTTGTAGAACACCACAGCCGGAATAGCGGCGATCAGGCCGACACCGGTGGCCAACAGCGCCTCGGCAATACCGGGGGCCACAACTGCGAGGTTGGTGTTCTGGCTGATGGCGATCTGTTCAAACGAATGCTTGATCCCCCAGACCGTGCCGAACAACCCGATAAAGGGCGCAGTCGACCCGGTGGTGGCCAAGAACGACAGACCCTTGTTCAAGGCCTCGGATTCCCGCGCAATGGCAACATCCATCGCCCGATCAATCCGCGCCTGAGCGCCCGCGATCAGCCCGCCATCCTGCCGGTGGCTGCGACGCCACTCCAGCATGCCCGCCGAAAAGATCTTCTCCGACGCGCCCTGAGGGTCGCCGCCGATCTTTTCAAACAGCTCGTCCAAAGGCTCACCCGACCAGAAGGCCCGGTCAAACACCGCAGCTTCGGCCCGCGCAGAGCGGAACATAAGGTGCTTTCTGATGATGATGGCCCATGACCAGAAGGACATGACCAAAAGCGCGATCATCACGAGTTTGACCGTGATGGTCGCGCGTGCAAATAGGGCGAGCATGGAGAAATCAATCTCCGCCGCCATTCCGATGGCTTCCGTTTCCATTACGCCTGCTCTTCTAACGCGGGTCTACGCCCGCCTGATATGGGTGATTCTAGCAAGGTTTGAGAGGGATTGCCAACACATCTGCGTTAATGGCGGTTTTGCGCCCATCTGTGTCGGCCTTCACGCGCCAAAGGTCGCCTGCGGAACAGGTCAGCTCGACGCGGCCTGCAACGCCGCGCGAATATGGGGCGACAGGCGGGCTGGCTTGCCGGTGTCATGCAGACACACCAAGACCACTTGGGCGGTGAAGAGCCGCTCCTCGCCCCGCCAAACCTCTTGGCGCAGCGTGATGCTGGCCCCGCCCAGCGCCACAAGGTCAGTCGTGACCTGCAACAGGTCATCAAACTTGGCCGGTTTCAAAAAATCCGCATCCACCTTGCGCACCGCAAAGACGATCCCCTGATCCGCCTTAAGCGCCCCCTGATCCACACCGCAACCCCGCACCCACTCGCTGCGGCCCCGCTCGATGAACTTCAGGTAATTGGCGTAATAGACGATGCCCGCCAGATCGGTGTCCTCGTAGTAGACGCGAACGGGAAAAGAATGGGTCATGCGCTGTCCTTCAAGGTTTGGCCTGCGCTGCCCAGCCGGGCAAGCTCATCAGCATTCTCACCAAGGGCGGCCAGCCCCTTTGGCGACAGGGCGTAAACGCCCAAGGCCACCCGGTCAAACCAGCCGTAATGATCCGCCCGCATCAAGGCGGCGGCCTTTGCAACCCCCGCCCGCTTGGCCACCTCGGCGGCCTTCAGCGGGCCATCGGCCACAGACGCCAGACAGCGCAGCGCATCCTGCCGATAGGCGGTCATGCGCTTGATGCCGGTCGTGCCGCCCTGATTGGGATCGCCCACCCGGCGCTGAAACTCACGCAGCAACCGCCCCGCGCGGGTAGCATTGCGGTGGGGAAGATATGGGCCGGGGTCCAGATGTGCCTCAACCAACCCCGGATCAGCCCCCGCCTCCCCCGGCGTCACGACCAAAAGGCCAAGCCCCAACCGACGGCACAGCGCCACAATATCCTTATACCGCGCAGGCCAGCCCTTTTTCGGTGCCGCAACCGCAAGATACACGGTGTCAAACAACGCCTGCCGCGCCACACCCTGCAACACAAGGCTCAGATTGAAGCCCAGCTTCATCTCAACAACCAAGGGCGGGTCCCCCGCGCGCAGGGCCATGATGTCACAAGCCCCGATTTCGGCCTTCACCTCATAGCCCTGCGCCTCCAGAAAGGCCTTCAAGGGCGGATAAAGGTCGGCCTCTTTCATAGCCGCGCGGCCAACCGATAGGCATGCGACCCATCCCGCGCCACGGGCGGCATCACCGGCGCATAGGCGGCGCGGATCACATCGCCAATCTCGGGGCGCAAGATCACCCGCTCTCCGGCACGGCCCAAAGGCGACAGCTCTGCAAAGGCCGCCTCGCCCCAAACCAAAATGGCCTGCACCGCCTCGTTTAACGCCAGCGTCTCGGCGGGCATCTCCGCGAGCATCCCCTCCATCCGCACAAAGACAAACCCCGCCTTGATCGCGCCCTCGGCGTCAAAGCGGAAGGCGCGGTAATGATGCGCCTCTGCCGCCGCCAGCCGGTCACACAAGGGGCCAAGATCCGGGATCAGCCGATCAAGGTTCGGCACCTGAGGCAGTTCCGCCCAATCGCGCAGGAAAAACACCATGAGGTTTGCGCCAAGCTCCGGGTCCGTCTCGGCCATCTTATGCCCGGCCAAGGCCACCACCGCCTCAATCGCGCCCTTGACGATGGCCAGCGTGGCATCATCGACCCCAAAGACCACCGGCACAATCGGCCGCCCCCAGCGGGCGCAGAAATAGGATCCATCCTTGCGGGTGAACAGGGCTTGCACCTGATCGGGGGTCATCACGCACTCCTTCAGCCAGCGGCCCTCGGATCGATGCCGCGACAGGCTGAAAACATCAAGAGGAAGGCCGGCATATTCTGCGCGCACCAGCATCCCGCCCACCCCCGGGGCGCCGCCCCGGACCCCGGAGTATTTCGAAAGGCGCAAATCCTTGAACGGCTCTTGCCTTCAATGCGGCACAAATATCCAACTTGGCTGGCCCGGGGCGCTCAGCCCTCGAAAAGCTCGCCCTGACCGGGGCCTTTCGGCGCGGCCAGTCCCAGATGCGACCAGGCCTTCGCCCCCAGCATCCGCCCCCGCGGCGTGCGCAGGATCAGACCTTGTTGCAGAAGATAGGGCTCAATCACCTCTTCAATCGCATCCCGCGCCTCGGACAAGGCAGCGGCGATGGTTTCCACCCCAACCGGGCCGCCGCCGTAGTTTTCGGCCAAAAGCGTCATATAGCGCCGGTCGCCGCCATCCAGACCCAGATGATCGACACCGAGTCGCGTCAGCGCGCGGTCGGCGATGGCTTGGGTCAGGCGGCCATTGCCCTCGACGGTGACAAAATCCACCACCCGACGCAGCAAGCGCCCCGCAATCCGCGGAGTGCCCCGGGCGCGCTTCGCGATTTCGCGGGTGCCGGCGGGGTCGCTTTCAATCCCCAAAAGCCGCGCGCCACGGGTGACGATATGGTCAAGCTCATCCTCGGTGTAAAACTGCAACCGGGTCGGAATGCCAAAGCGGTCGCGCAAGGGCGTGGTCAACAGGCCCAGCCGCGTTGTCGCGCCCACCAGCGTAAAGGGCTGCAGATCAATCCGCACCGTGCGCGCCGCCGGTCCCTCGCCGATCACCAGATCCAGCGCGAAATCTTCCATCGCGGGATAGAGCACCTCTTCCACCACCGGCGACAGGCGGTGAATCTCGTCGATGAACAGCACATCGCGCGGTTCCAGATTGGTCAGGATCGCCGCAAGATCCCCCGGCTTTGCCAGAACCGGCCCCGAGGTCATGCGAAACCCCACCCCCAATTCGCGCGCCATGATCTGCGCCAGCGTCGTCTTGCCCAAACCGGGAGGGCCATGGAACAGCGTGTGATCCATCGATTCCCCGCGCATCCGCGCCGATTGGATGAAGACCGCAAGGTTCGCCCGCGCCTCGGCTTGGCCGACGAATTCCTCCAGCATCTGCGGGCGCAAAGCCCGGTCGAGATCCTCGGGCAGTTTCTCAGGGCGCAAGGTGGGGTCGGAGGTCATCGCTTAGCCTTTCGGAGCCAGCAGTTTCAGGCTGGCGCGGATCAGCGCGGCGGTGTCGGCATCGGGGGCCTCCCCCGCCACCGTCGCCACCGCCTGTGCCGCATCGCCCTGACCATAGCCAAGGTTCATCAGCGCCGAGAGCGCATCGGCCGTATAGGCCGCGCGTGATTGGCTGGGCGCCGGGCTGGCCGGTTTGGCGGGCTTCTTCGCCGGGGCAGGCACCATCGGTTCGATCACGCTGTCATCCGCCTCGGCGGTCACTGACAGGCTGACCCCCATCGCCATGACGGACCCTGCCTTGGACTTCAGCTCCAAGATCACCCGCTGCGCCAGTTTCGGCCCCACGCCGGGCGCGGCCTGAATGGCGCGTGCATCACCCAGCGTGATGGCGCGACCCGCGCCCTCGGGCCCCAGCGTGCCCAAGATCGCCATCGCGGCCTTGGCACCGACGCCCTGCACGGTCATCAAGAGCTTATGCCATTCCTTTTCCAGCATGGTCGGAAAGCCAAACAGCTGCAAAAGATCCTCGCGCACCAACAACTCGGTATAAAGCGACACCGCCTCGCCCAAGCCCGGCAGGCCCGCCATGGTGCGGTCCGAGACATGCACGATATAGCCCACGCCGCGCACATCAATCAGCACATGGTCCGCGCCGCGCCAATCCAGCCTGCCCGAAATCTTGCCAATCATCCCGCTGCCCTTTTCACTGCGGCCTGCAACCGCCCCGCACTTTGCAGATGATGCGCATGGCAGATCGCAATCGCCAAGGCATCCGCCGCATCCGGCCCGGCAATCTTGACCCCCGGCAGATGCAGCCGCACCATGTGGTCAACCTGATCCTTGGAGGCATGGCCGACGCCCACAATCGCCTTCTTTACCGCATTCGGGGCATATTCTCCCACCGTCAGCCCAAACTGCGCCGGCACCAACAGCGCAATCCCGCGCGCTTGGCCGAGCTTCAGCGTCGCCACCGCGTCCTTGTTAACAAAGGTATGTTCCACCGCCGCCGCCTCGGGGGAATACTGGCGCAGAACCTCGGTCAACTGGCTGTAAAGCGACACCAGACGCAGCGCGAGATCGCCCTCCCCCTCACCCGGAGCGGAATGGCAAATGCCGTTGGCGACATGGCTGATCCGCGCGCCAGCGACGTCGATCACACCCCAGCCAAGGTTTCGCAGCCCGGGGTCAATTCCCAAAACGCGCATGCTTGCCCCGTTCTTTCCTGTTTCGCCCGAATTAGCACGAAAAGAGAACATTCGCCAAGATGAATTGCAGTCTTGCGCGGCGATAGCAGGTCTATTATGCAGTCGCAGAAAGACGACGTCATGGTTTGCGTCAGCGACATTTTCCGCGTGAAATCCGATTTAGCGCATAAATTTATGACATTTTTTAGAACACGAGCCATGCACGGCGCGCATTGCGGCCATGCCGGAACCCCCATTGCTTCGCATCTGCAGCATGGCTATTTACCCGTCATCGAAGGCGAATAAACGCCTCGCAATAGAGCAGTTTGTGAAAGGATACCCGCTATGGCCGCCTATGAGACGTCCCGCGCGGCGCCGTTTGGCGCCATTGCTATTTTCCGCTTCGTTCAGTCTGTGTCTGACAAAGCCGCCGCCCTTGCCGCTTGGAATGACGCTCGCGTCACCCGCAATGCGCTGGCCAAGCTGTCAGACCGTGAGCTTGACGATATCGGTCTGTGCCGTGGTGACATTGAGGTGATCGGCCGCTAAGGCCAGATCAACCGAAGAAATAGACAAAGCCGCTGCCCGGGTTCGGGCGGCGGCTTTTGTTTGCGGTGGGGGCCATGTGTGGTTCGCTCACCGGAACATCGCCCCGCCGATGCCGGGGCCATACTCCCCGACGCGCCTTATGAGATCAGGCGTTCAGCGCGCAGTGGCGACTGCGATCTTTTCGGCGACATAGGCCGTCACCGGATCCACCTGCATCAACCAGCCGCCCAGGCGATCAAAGCCTGGGCTCTGGCTCAACTGCGCGACCCGGTCCTGATAGGCCGCAGGCCCCACCGCATGCAGGATGCCCGCTTTCAGCCCAAAAGCCGTCATCGCAACAAACACAAAAGGCATCAGACGCAGGCGCAAGCGTTTCTTCGGCAGGCCATAGGTGACAGACCGGCCCAGCGTTCCGGGGGCCTCGTGACCATAGCCCTTGCCATGGGAGGACTGATAATCGGCCACGCGACTGTAGAAGTTCACCAAATTCGCATCATACATGACAGCGGCTCCACAAAACGGCCCCACACTTGGGTGTTTATGGGGTCAGATTGTGGCGAAATCGGGGCAGACGCAGGACCTAAGCCCCGGATTTGACAGAAACAATTCAGTTCCGTTTCAGCACCAATGCCGACCACTCACCAATGTCCTCGCGCGACACCAGCGTGAAACCGGCGACATTATAGGCCGCAACCACCGCCTCAGCCTGCACCGCCAGAAGGCCCGACAGGATGACCAGCCCATCCTTGGCACAATGCTGGCCCATGTCAGGTGCCAACTCAATCAGCGGGCCTTTCAGGATATTGGCGAAGATCAGATCATAGGGGCTGACCTCATGCAGACGCGGATGGGCAAAGCCCGCCGCCTCAAGGCATTCGATGCGGCCCTCAAGCCCGTTGATCGCGACATTCGCCTCGGCCACATCCACCGCGACCTCGTCAATGTCCGAGGCAATGACGACCGCATCCGGAAACACCCGGGCCGCCGCCAGCGCCAAAACCGCCGTGCCCGCGCCGATGTCCACAACTTTGGCCGGGCGAATGCCCTGTTCAACCAGCCGATCAAAGGCCCGCAAACAGCCCAGCGTGGTGCCGTGATGCCCCGTGCCAAAGGCCACCGTCGCCTCAATCTGCAAAGGAATCCGGCCCGGATCACTCGGCACCCGGTCAGCATCATGGCTGCCATAGACAAAGAAGCGCCCAGCCTCGACCGGGGCCAACTCGCGCCGCACATGGGCCACCCAATCCACATCGGGCACTTCGGAAATCACGAAAGGCTTGCCGCCGAACTGCGCGACAAGTGCGTTCAACACCTGCGGATCAGGCGCGTCGGACAGGTACAGACCAACCTCCCACAGCCCGGAATTGTCCTCAATCTCAAAGGCGCCAATGCCATAGGGGGCCGGGTCCAACTGCTCCAACGCCGCCGCCAGCGCCCGCGCCGGGCCTTCACCGGGCAAGGTGGTCAGCGCCGACCATGTGGTCTGCGACAGGCTCGACACTTCAAACGCCGCCGCGCCAAAGGCTTCGGCCAGCACCGCCAGCATCACCTCATTCGGCGGCAAGGCAAAGGTGGCCGACACCTGCACCAGCCCCGCCATGCCCTCAATATCATAGCACTCCGCCGTCAGGGCCGGAGGCTGCATCCGCTCCAGCGCCTCGGCCAAGGCAAAGGCGGCGTCGTCACCTTCAAGAGTGGTTTGGGCGGTGAACAAGGGCATTTTGGCCTCCGAAGCTGCATGGCCGGGGCTTAGGCTCTTGGCCTGCCCCGGTCAAGCAATCAGACCGCCAGCCCGATCGGACAGCTCACCCCGGTGCCCGCCAGCCCGCAATAACCATTGGGGTTCTTGGCGAGATATTGCTGATGGTAATCCTCGGCATAGTAGAACGTCGGTACGGGGATGATTTCCGTGGTGATCTGCCCCAACCCCGCCGCCCGCAACCGCGCGCCATAGACCTCTTTCGAGGCCTCTGCCGCAGCCGCCTGCTCGGGGCCATAGCAATAGATGCCCGACCGATAGGTCGATCCAATGTCATTGCCCTGCCGCATGCCTTGGGTCGGATCATGGTTTTCCCAAAACACCTGCAACAGCGCCTCATACGAGGTGACCGCCGGATCAAAGATCACCCGCACCACCTCGTTATGGCCGGTCAGCTGAGTGCAGGTTTCCTTATAGGTCGGGTTCGGCGTGAAGCCGCCCGCATAGCCGACCATGGTCAGCCAAAGGCCGGGCTCTTGCCAAAACTTGCGCTCCACCCCCCAAAAACAGCCCATCCCAAACATCGCCTCAGCCATGCCCGCCGGCACAGGCGATTTGAGATCGATGCCCGACAGGAAATGCGGCTCGGTCAACGGCAAGGGGTCGGGGCGGCCGGGAAGGGCGTTTTCGGGACGGACCATCTGCATCTTGCTGGCATTGGCGAAAAACATCGCACGTCTCCTTCTCGTTCGGCGTCTGTGTTCAACTTGATATAGGCGAGAAACAAAATCCTTCGAAGGATTTTGACAAATTTCTTTTCCAAGAAATTTGAGCCGGGCAAAAACCAGCCTCTCCTCAAACGACTTCGTCGTCTCCTCGCCCCCCCGACGAGCGACGAAGTCGACGAGGAGGGTCGGTCAATAAAAACTCTGCGGATCGATATCAATCGCCAGCCGCAGATTGTTCGGCAGCTTCAACTGCCCGACCCATTCCGCCAAGGCCGCCTGCAACGGCACACCCTTCTCCGCCTTGACCAAGAGCCGCACCCGATGCCGCCCGCGCACCCGCGCAATCGGCGCGGGGGCGGGCCCAAACACCTGCGCCCCCACCCGCCGCAACGGACCATCGCGGCGGGCGAGTTCCGTGCCAAAATCAAACACCTGCGCCACATCGGGTGACGACAGGATGATCCCCGCCATCCGGCCATAGGGCGGCACCCCCGCCGCCCTGCGCTCCGCCGCCTCGGCCTTCCAAAACGCCTCTTCGTCGCCGCCAAGGATCGCCCGAATAACCGGATGCTCCGGCTGGTGGGTCTGCAACCACGCCTCGCCCGGCTTGTCCGCCCGCCCCGCGCGCCCCGCCACCTGCCGCATCAGCTGAAACGTCCGCTCCGCCGCCCGCAGGTCTGACCCCTGCAAGCCAAGGTCCGCATCAATCACCCCAACCAGCGTCAGCAAGGGAAAATTGTGCCCCTTGGCCACGATCTGCGTGCCGATGATGATATCTGCGCCCCCCTCGGCAATGTTCACCACCGCCTCTTTCAACGCCCGGGCTGAGCCAAAGAGGTCCGATGACAACACCGCCAGCCGCGCCTCGGGGAACCGCGCCACCACCTCCTCGGCCAGCCGCTCCACCCCCGGACCAACCACGGCCATCCGCCCCTCCACCCCGCAAGCCGGGCAGGCCACCGGCACTGGCTTCGTCGCCCCGCATTGGTGGCACACCAACCGCTTCAAGAACCGATGCTCCACCATCCGAGCATCGCAATCGTCACAGCCCACCTGATGCCCGCACGCCCGGCAGAGCGTGATCGGCGCATAGCCGCGACGGTTCAGAAACAACAGGCTCTGCTCGCCCTTGGCCACCCGCGCCTGCACCTCCGCCGCCAGCTTGGCCGAAATCCAGCGGTCCGAGGGCAAGGTTTCTGCCCGCATATCAATCGCCTTCATCTGCGGCAGCTCCGCCACCCCAAACCGCGCACCCAGATCCAGACGGCGATATTTGCCCGCCTCAACATTGGCCCAAGACTCAAGACAGGGCGTGGCTGAGGCGAGCACAATCGGGCAGCCCAGGATATTGGCCCGCAACACGGCCATATCGCGCGCGTTGTAAAGAACCCCCTCTTCCTGCTTGTAACTGGTGTCATGCTCCTCATCGACCACGATCAACCCCAGATCGCGGAAGGGCAGGAACAGCGCAGACCGCGCCCCCACCACAAACTGCGCGCGCCCTTGGCCCACCATCTTCCACAACCGGCGGCGCTCAGTCATCGTCACACCTGAATGCCATTCCGCAGGCCGTGCCCCGAACCGCGCCTCCACCCGGGCCAGAAAATCCGCCGTTAAGGCAATCTCGGGCAAAAGCACCAGCGCCTGCTGCCCCCGCCGCAAACATTCCGCCACCGCCTCAAGATACACCTCGGTCTTGCCCGACCCGGTGACACCCTTCAGCAAAGTGGCCGCAAAACCCCCACCGATCTGCCCAACCAGCGCATCGGCCGCCGCCACCTGATCGCCCCGCAGATGGGTGGCAGGCTGCGGCACAAGCGGCGGATAGGGCAGATCGCGGGGGGTGTCCTCCTCGGCAATCACGCCAAGCTTGACCAAACCCTTGACGACAGAAGGCCCGCATCCCGCCTCCTCGGCCAATTCCCCCAAGGTCACGGGAGAATTGCCAAACCGCCGCAGCGCCTCCACCACGCGAAACCGCGCCTCGGTCATCTGGTTGGGCACCGGCCCCCCGAGGCGGTAGACCTTGCGCATCGACACCGCATCGCCCAACCCCGGCGCGCGGGTGGCCAACCGCAACATCGCGGCCAAGGGCGTCAGCGTGTAATCGGCAGCGCGCGTCAAAAAGGCGCGCAACTCGGCCCGCATCGGGGCGGCGTCCAGCACACGCCCCACGGGGCGGATGCGTGCGGGATCAAACTTGCCCTCGCCCGGCCCCCAGACCACGCCCAGAACCCGGCGCGGGCCCAAAGGCACCTCGACAAAATCGCCGTCCCCACAGCCGCCCTCAGGGGATTTATAGTCCAACACGCGGCCCAAGGGCTCTGTCGTCAGAACCCCCACCAACTCGCCTGCCTGATAGACCCGTTCCGCCACGCTGCCGCCCTTTGCCTTGGCCACCCACTTGGGGTAAACCCCCCGCAACGCCATCACAACCCATTCAAAGGACCCCGCCCCATGAAATTCTTTGTCGATACCGCCGATGTCGATGCCATCCGCGAATTGCATGCCCTTGGCATGGTGGACGGCGTCACGACGAACCCCTCGCTGATCCTGAAATCAGGCCGCGACATCATCGAAGTGACCAAAGAGATCTGCTCCTTCGTCGAAGGCCCGGTTTCGGCCGAAGTGGTGGCGCTCACCGCCGACGAGATGATCGCCGAAGGCCGCAAACTCGCCGCCATCGCCCCCAATATCGCCGTCAAAGTGCCGCTGACCTGGGACGGCCTGAAAACCTGCAAGGTGCTGTCGAGCGAAGGCTTCATGGTCAACGTGACGCTCTGCTTCTCGGCCAATCAGGCGCTGGTGGCCGCCAAAGCCGGCGCGACCTTCATCTCGCCCTTCATCGGGCGCCTCGATGACATCAACCTTGACGGGCTGGAGCTGATCTCCGACATCCGCCAGATCTATGACAACTACGGCTTTGACACCCAGATCCTCGCCGCCTCGATCCGCACCGCCAACCACGTCACCCAATGCGCCCTGATCGGCGCCGATGTGATGACCGCCCCGCCTTCGGTTATCAAAGGGCTGGCCAGCCATGTGCTGACCGACAAGGGGCTGGAGCAGTTCATGAAAGACTGGGCCAAGACCGGTCAGAAAATCCTGTAACGGCCCCGCGGCCCCACCTGTCGGATGCCTCCGGCGGGAGTATTTGGGCCAAGATGAAACCGTTTCATCTTGGTCTGAAATACTCCCCGCGGAGCGTCCGCGCGCTGTCAAAGCCGCGCCGCTGTGGCGCAAAGACACTAGAGCGGCGCCCAAGCTTCGTGATAGAAGGTTGGAAAATGAAAAGACTTCGCCCATGGGCGAGGCTGTGAGGCCCGGGACAGATGATAGATCAGGACATGCGGGACCGCATCTTGGCGGAACCTGAAACGCTTCTGGAAGACCGCGATGTGATGAATGCGCTCATCGGCGCGAATGAGCGGCTGATGGGGGGCAATGTCGTCGATCTGCGCGGCATCGCGATGGAGCGGCTGGAAAACCGGCTGGACCGGTTGGAAGACACCCACCGCACCGTGATCGCCGCCGCTTATGAGAATCTGGCCGGCACCAATCAGGTGCACCGCGCGATCCTGCAAATGCTGGACCCGCTGAGCTTTGAAGATTTCCTGAAAACCATGGCTTCAGATGTGGCGCAAACCCTGCGGGTCGATTGCGTCCGGCTGGTGTTGGAGACGGCGCAAGAGGCCGAAGATCCCGCGCTGCGCAAGCTTGGCGATGTGCTGTCGATCGCGGCACCCGGCTTTGTCGCTGATTACCTGACGGGGGGCCGCAATGTGCCGCAGCGCCCCGTCGTCCTGCGGCAGGTCCTGCCGCAATCCGAAGCGATCTATGGCGACCGCGCGGGCTGGATCCGGTCCGAGGCCTTGATGAAGCTCGATTTCGGCACCGGCCGTTTGCCCGGCATGTTGGTCTTGGGGGCCGAGGACCCGCATCAGTTCAAGCCCACCCACGGCACCGATCTTCTGGCCTTCTTCGCTGGCATCTTTGAACGCACCATGCGGCGTTGGTTGTCATGACGGGCGGCGGGCTGGCGATCTCAGCCGCCCAACGCGAGGCCCTCACGCGCTGGCTCGATCATCTGCGCGCGCTGAGAGGGGCGGCTGACAACACGCTGGCCGCCTATGCCCGTGATCTGGGCCAGTTTCTGGACTTTCTCTCTCATCATCAGGGCGGCCAAGCGGGGCTTGGCGCGCTGACCACGCTCGGTCAGGCCGATCTGCGCGCTTGGATGGCCGATCTGAGGGGCCACGAGATCTCGCCCCGCTCCATCGCGCGCAAGCTTTCGGCGGTGAAGGGCTTTCTGGCCTTTGTCGCCGATCAGACCGGGGCCGATGCCACCGCCACCCTCTCGGCGCGGGGCCCGAAATACCGGCGCAAACTGCCGCGGCCTTTGTCGGAAGCGGCGGCGCAAGACATCATTCAGGTGGTGGGCGATCAGGCGCGCAGCGATTGGGTCGCCGCCCGCGATATGGCGATCGTGACCTTGCTTTATGGCTCGGGCCTGCGGATTTCCGAAGCCTTGGGCCTTACAGGGCGCGCCCATCCCCTGCCCGATGTGCTGCGCATCCTTGGCAAGGGCGGCAAAGAGCGGCTGGTCCCGACCCTGCCCGTCACGGGCCAGGCGATTGCCCGCTATGCCGCCCTTTGTCCCTTTGATCTGACACCCGATGCGCCCCTCTTTCGCGGCGCGCGCGGCGGCCCCTTGAACCCGCGCCTTGTGCAAAAGGTCATGGAGCAGGCCCGCCTGCAAATGGGCCTGCCCGCCACCGCCACCCCCCATGCCCTGCGCCACAGCTTTGCCACGCATCTTCTGTCCGCCGGGGGCGATCTGCGCGCGATCCAAGAGCTTTTGGGCCATGCGAGCCTCTCCACCACCCAAGCCTATACCGCGGTCGACACCGCGCGGCTGATGGAAGTTTATGAAAAAGCGCACCCAAGGGCCTGAATTTGCCTCTTGTGGTTGACACGCGGCAATGATCGGCCAAAAAGGCCCTATGGATGTAAAGATCAAAGCCCTTTCGGTTCATTTGCTGACTGCCACCGGGGCAGTTCTGTCGATGTTTGCCATGCTCGCCGCCGTGGAAGGCAATTGGCAGACCATGTTCCTGTGGCTGGTCTTGGCGCTTTTAGTCGATGGCATTGATGGCCCGCTCGCGCGCCGCTATGACACGCCGAAGAATTTCCCGATCTATGACGGCGTCCTGATGGACCTGATCGTCGATTACCTGACCTATGTGTTCATCCCCGCCTATGCCTTGTTCAAATCGGGCATGCTGACAGGCTGGACCGGGTGGCTGGTGATCATCGCCATCTGCTACGGCTCGGTAATCTATTTCTCCGACACCCGCATGAAAACCAAGGACAAAAGCTTCTCGGGCTTTCCGGCCTGCTGGAACATGGTGGTGCTTGTGCTCTTTGCCGTGGCCCCCTCGCAAAGCGTGATCTTGGCGATTGTGGTGCTGTTGACCGTGGGCATGTTCCTGCCGCTCAAGTTCGTGCACCCCACCCGCACCGAGCGCTGGCGCGAGGTCACCCTGCCGGTGTCCATCGCTTGGGTCACCTTCGCCGGTTGGGCGGCATGGGTGAACTTTGCCGAAGGCACCTGGGCGCATTGGGGGCTGGTGGCAACCTCGGTCTATCTGGTGGGTGCAGGCATCGCCCAGCAGATCATCCCCGCCCGGCCCCGGCGAATTTCCTGACCCGCAAATTTCCTGACACCCGCGCCTCGTACGGCGGGCGCCGTCTCGTTGCGCGACGCGTGACCGCTGCACCCGCAGCGGGCTCAAATAGCGGCGCTAAAGCCGCGTCAGCATCACCCCGCCGACAATGACCAGCGTGGCCAACGCCTTGCCCCGCGTCATCTTCTCGCCAAAGACCAGCCAGCCGATCATCACCGCAAAGAGGATCGAGGTTTCGCGCAACGCCGCCACCACGGCAATCGGCGCAATGGTCATGGCCCAGACGCTCACCGCATAGGCCCCGTACGAGGCCGCCGCCGCGATCATCCCCACGCCCCAGGCCTTGCGCTGGCGCGGCAGCACCGCCAACCCTTTCCACGCCAGCATGCCCCCGGCAAAGAACAGCCCATCCACCACAAAGACCCAGGCGATATAGGCCACCGCATCACCCGACACCCGCGCGCCCTGCCCGTCGATCAGCGTATAGGTCGCCGTCGCACAGGCCGAGCACAGCGCATAAGGGATCAGCCGCCGGTTCTCGCCATTGGCAAAGACCCCCTGCGCCATCAACAAGATGCCCAAACCCAGTACGGCAATCCCGGCAAATTCCACCGGCGTGATGACATCGGGCAGGAAGAACGGCGACACCAGCCCCACCATCAACGGGGCCGAACCGCGGGCAATCGGGTAAACCCGGCTTAAATCGCCACGCTCATAGGCATAGGTCAGGAACAGCTTGTAAAAGAAATGCGCGCAACCCGCCGCAATCACCCACGGGGCGACCGACCAATCCAAAGCCGGACGCGCCATCACCACGGCAAGGCCAATCGGGATCTCGCCGATCGACAAGATCACCATCGCCCCCATGCGCGAGGTGCCAACCTTCAGAAGCGAATTCCACAAGGCGTGCAGGAAGGCCGCCCCAAGAACGGCCAGCATGACCCAAAGACTCATGCGGTTTCCTTTGCCTGCCAGTCTGTCACAGAACCGTTACAAAGACCGCAAGCCCGCCGCAAGGCCGATCCGGGGGCGGCAAGGCTCAAAGACGGCTGGCGCTTGCCGCCCCCGTCACCCGCCCGCTGGCCTGCATCCCCAAGGGGGCAAAGGCCTCACGCAGCATGACCGCCATCCCCTCAATCGCCGGAGAGGTGCCGCGCGGATTGCGCAGCAAAATCACGCGGGCATAGTCGACAATCGGAAAGCCATCCTCGGCCGACAACTCCCGACACCCCACCGGGATCGTTGACCGCGACAAGGGCGCCACCGCCACGCCGTTTTGCACCGCAACCCGAAACCCGCCCGCCATGTCGCACGACCACGCGGGCCGCCAGTCGATCCGCTGACGCGACAGCCCGGCTTCGGCAAACTCCCGGCTCCAGGCCGATTTGAAATAGACCGCCACCGGCACCGGGCGGCGCAAATGCTGCTGATGGGTGATCGAGGTGACCCAGACCGTCGGGTCAAGGCACAACACCTCGCCCTCCTGCACATATTCCCAGTCATAAATCACCGCGAGGTCGATCTCATCGGCCTCCAGCGCCTTGATCTGCGCGGTCGAATGGTCCACCCGCACCGACACCTCCACGCCCTCATGGCGCTCATCAAAGGCGGCCAGCGCACGCGGCAACACGGTGCCCGAATACTCGTCCGGAATGCCCACGCGCACCGGCCCGACCAGTGGCTTTTCGCGCAGCGCAATGGCCGCCTGATCCAACAGCGCCACCACCTTGCGCGCATAGGGCAGCAATTGCTCGCCGCGCGGCGTCAGGTCCACCCCCCGCGCCTGCCGGGTGAACAGGGGCTGACCAAGGCTCTCTTCCAACCGCTTGATCTGCAACGACACCGCCGATTGCGTGCGAAACAACCGCGCCGCCGCTATGGTGACAGACCCGCTGTCGGCCACCGCCAGAAAGCTGCGCATCAGATCGCTGTCGAGGGGGGCGCTCATCCGAAATATCCATGAGTTTTACCAATGTCAGGGATAAAACCTATTCGTTTGTAAAATGTCAACGCAAGGCGCATATCCACCCCATACATAGGAGTTTGTCATGTTCGCCCGCCTGATGTCGCTGTTCCAGACCCGCCGCTCGACCCGCTTTTTGCTGGATCGCAGCGATGAGCGGCTCTTGGCCGATATCGGCCTGACGCGGGCCGACCTTAAAGCCATGCACCTCGGCCTCGGCCCGGCTGAAGCCCGCCAAAAGGCGCACAGCTTCCCGGCCCTGCCTTTCGAGTTTCGTCTCCCTGCCTGACGGCAGACCTCTTCGCGGGGGCACCTGACGCCCCCGCGAAGTTTTTTATAGAAAAGGCGCTGATCCCCCGGATCAGCGCCTTTTGGTTTGTCGGACCTGTTGGGCCACGCGTCCGGGCCGCCCAACGCTGTCGGGACAGATGCCATACACCAACCCGACGCAGACCAGACGCCAACCAGACGCCCGATTTACCCCAAAGCGTCGTTGCAGCGCTTGCAGGTGTGGGGGTGTTTGTGGGTGCCCACATCCGGCAAAATCTGCCAGCAGCGCTGGCACTTTTCACCCTGCGCAGGATGGAACACCACCGCCACATCCGCCACATCGGGCAAGCTAAACGCCCCCTCCGGCGCCGGACCCTGACGCAGCACCAGACCCGAGGTGATGCACAATTCGGCAAAGTTCACCGACCCCAAAAGCTTGGCCAAAACAGGGGTAACAAACACCTCCGGCGCGGCTTCAAGACTGGAACCGATCACCTTCGCGGTGCGCTGCACCTCCAACGCGCCCGTCACCACGCGGCGGGCATCACGCAGGCCGGTCCAGGTATCAGCCAAAGATTGATCCAGCCAAGCCTTTGGCGTTTCAGGGAAATCACTCAGGTGGATCGAGCTGTCCTCACCGGGGAAGCGTTCTAGCCAGACCTCTTCCATGGTGAACACCAAGACCGGGGCCAGCCACGCGGTCAGCCGCTGGAGGACCAGATCCATCACCGTCCGGCAGGCCCGGCGGCGCATAGATGCGGGCGCGTCGCAGTAGAGAACGTCCTTGCGGATGTCGAAGTAAACCGCGCTCAGATCGGTCGTGGCAAAGGTGAACAGCTTTTGGAACACGCCTTGGAAGTCGTATTTGGCATAGCCTTCGCGCACCTCGGCGTCCAACTCGGCCAAGCGGTGCAGGATGAAGCGTTCGCTCTCCGGCATCTCCGAAACCGCGATCCGCTCGGCCTCGTCAAACCCCGCCAGCGCACCCAACATATAGCGCATTGTGTTGCGCAGGCGACGATAGCTGTCAGCCACCCCTTTCAGGATTTCCTTGCCGATCCGCAGGTCCACCGTGTAGTCAGCCTGCGCCACCCACAGACGCAGGATATCCGCGCCGTATTCGTCGATAACCGCTTGCGGTGCCACGGTATTTCCCAAGGACTTGGACATCTTCATGCCCTTTTCGTCCAGCGTGAAACCATGGGTCAGCACCCCCCGATAGGGCGCGCGGCCCTTGGTGCCGCAGGCCTGCAACATCGAGGAATGGAACCACCCGCGATGCTGGTCGGTGCCCTCTAGATATAGATCGGCCAAGCCGTCTTCGGTGCCATCCTCACGGTCGCGCAACACGAAGGCATGGGTCGAGCCGCTGTCAAACCACACGTCCAACACGTCGAAAATCTGAGTGTACTCAGCCGGGTTCACGATGCCATCCAGCATCTTTTCCTTGAACCCCGCCACGTACCAAACATCCGCGCCCTCAGCCTCAAACGCCGCCTTGATGCGGGCGTTGACGGCCTCGTTGCGCAACAGGAAATCGGCATCCGTCGGCTTGGCACCCAGCTTGGTAAAGCAGGTCAGCGGCACGCCCCAAGCGCGTTGACGCGACAGCACCCAATCCGGCCGCGCCTCGATCATGGAATAGAGGCGGTTGCGCCCCGTTTGCGGGGTCCAGGTGACCAACTCGTTGATCGAGGTCAGCGCGCGGCTGCGGATCGTATCGCCATGCGCGCCCATGCCGTCGTCCAGCTTGCGGTCAATCGCGACGAACCACTGCGGCGTGTTGCGATAGATCACAGGGGCTTTGGAGCGCCACGAATGGGGGTAGGAATGCTTCAGCTTGCCCTTAGCAAACAGTGCCCCCGCTCCCGCCAGCGCCTTGATATTGCTGACGTTTGCCGGGCCTTCTTTGCCATCGGGCAGGATGATGTGCTGGCCGCCGAACAAGGGCAGATCGGTGCGATATGAGCCATCGGCCTCGACGTTATAGGTCATGCCAAGGCTGTACTTCAGACCCATCTGATAGTCGTCATCGCCATGGCTGGGCGCGGTATGGACAAAGCCCGTGCCTGCATCATCCGTCACATGGTCGCCCGCGACCATCGGCACGGGGAAGTCCCATTCGCCATTGCCACCTTCGATGCCGGCGTAGGGGTGCGACATTGTCATGCCCGCCAGATCGTCAGGCTTCACATCGCACAGGCGGCGGACCATCTCGGGGCCAACCAGCTTGGCTTGGCCAAACACGGCCTCGGCCAAAGCATCGGCAACGATCACCCGGTGACCGATGGTGGCCGTACTTTCGGCAGGCCGCCCGATGATTTCATAAAGACCATAGGCAATGCCCGGCCCATAGCTGACCCCACGGTTCTGCGGGATGGTCCAAGGTGTTGTCGTCCAAATCAGCACATCGGTGTGGGTTTTCGTGAAGAGCGCATCGCCCTTGACCACCTTAAACCGCACCCAAACCATATGGCTCGTGTGGTCGTGATACTCCACCTCCGCCTCGGCCAGCGCGGTCTTTTCGACCGGCGACCACATGACGGGCTTGGAGCCTTGATAAAGCGAGCCGTTCATCAAGAACTTCATGAACTCGTCGGCGATCACCGCCTCGGCATGGTAATCCATTGTTAGATAGGGGTTTTCCCAGTTTCCGGTGATGCCCAGCCGCTTGAATTCCTCGCGCTGGATGTCGATCCAGCCTTCGGCAAAGCGGCGGCATTCCTGACGGAAATCGACGATATCGACATCGTCCTTGTTCAGTCCCTTGGCGCGGTATTGCTCTTCGATCTTCCATTCGATCGGCAGGCCGTGGCAATCCCACCCCGGCACATAGCGCGCGTCGCGGCCCATCATTTGCTGGGACCGCACGACCATGTCCTTCAGGATTTTGTTCAGCGCATGGCCGATGTGCAGATGGCCGTTGGCGTAGGGCGGGCCGTCATGCAGCGTGAAATCGCGGCGCCCGGTCTTTTCGCGCAGCCGATCATAGACGCCGATCTGTTCCCAACGCGCCAGCCAACCCGGCTCACGCTGCGGCAGACCCCCGCGCATGGGAAACTCGGTTTCCGGCAGAAACACAGTGTCACGGTAGTCAACGTCAAGGTCTGGCGTGTCGGCGCACATCGGATGCGGTCCTTCGGGAATGGGGATTGCGGTCGGTCCTTGGAGGCGGCGAATGCGCCTTGTCACCCCGGCGCCCTGTCAGGACGCCGGGCCGCTAATTCGGTGAAGGACCGGAAAGGCTGTGTTCATGGGCTGCCTTATAGGCAGGGCCGCGAACAAGGTCAAAGGGGGTAGGAAGGTCAACGATGCCCACCGAGCCAGACGCAATGTCGCCACTGCCCGCAGGCGTCAGAGCTTTTTCAGCCGGATCACCACATCCACCCGCGAAATCGCGGCCCCTGCGGGCGCGGCGGGCAGTTCGGCGATTTTCAACTGGTTGGCCGGGGCATCGGTCAGGGTGCCGCTGTCTTCCCAATAGAAGTGCGGATGGTCGTCCAGCCGCGTATCGAAATAGGACCGCGAGCCATCTACAACCACCTCATTCATCAGCCCCGCATCACAAAAGGCGCGCAGGGTGTTGTAGACGGTGGCTAGACTGACCTTATCGGCGGTGCCAGCCGCGGCGGCGTAAAGCCCCTCGGCGGTGACGTGACGGTCCTCGCCGTCGCCGACCAAGAGGGCGGCCAACGCAAGACGCTGCCGGGTCGGCCGCAGGCCGCCAGAGGCAAGCCAGCCGATAAGCCGCGCGTCAGGGTCATGGGGGATCAGATCGGTCATGCCTTCCTTATAAAGGACATATCGCAGACATTTCAATTGGAATCCCCAGCCTTGACGCCCGACAGTGACAAAGCGAACGGACAGGCCCCTGCCCTTGCTTCCCTATCGCTGGGGGTGATACACGGAGCAAACAACAGCCTTTGGGGGACTGGGCAAGAATGGGCCTTTATCCGACATCGTTCAGCAAGGAAGACCTTCTGAAATGCGCGCGTGGCGAATTGTTCGGCCCCGGCAACGCGCAATTGCCAGCGCCACCCATGCTGATGATGGACCGCATCACCGAGATTTCGGAAGATGGCGGCTTGCATGGCAAGGGCCATGTGGTGGCCGAATTCGATATCACGCCTGATCTTTGGTTCTTTGACTGCCACTTCCCCGGCAACCCGATCATGCCCGGCTGCCTTGGCCTTGATGGGCTGTGGCAGCTGACCGGCTTTAACCTTGGCTGGCGCGGCTGGCAGGGGCGTGGCTATGCGCTGGGTGTGGGCGAGGTCAAGCTGACCGGCATGGTGCGCCCTGACCGCAAGATGCTGACCTACAAGGTCGATTTCACCAAGGCCCTGACCACCCGCCGTCTGACCATGGGCGTTGCCAATGGCATCGTCGAGGCGGATGGCGAGGTCATCTATCAAGTCACCGACATGAAAGTTGCCCTCTCGGCGACCTAAGAAAAGGAGTGCGCCCATGCGTCGCGTCGTCATCACCGGCATCGGGATCGTTTCATCCATCGGCAATAATGCAGCCGAGGTCGAAGCCTCGCTCCACGCCGGCAAATCCGGCATCGTCTTTGCCCCCGAATATGCCGAGCACGGCTTCCGCTGCCGCGTTCACGGCCAGCCCAACATCGTGCTGGAAGACCACATCGACAAGCGTGACCTGCGCTTTATGGGCGATGGGGCGGCCTATACCTTTATCGCGATGGATCAGGCGGTGAAGGATTCCGGCCTGTCGGAAAGCGATGTTTCGAATGAGCGCACCGGCATCATCGTGGGTTCGGGTGGGCCTTCGACCAAGTCTTTCTTCAAGGCCCACAACATCGTGCGCGAAACGGGCAGCCCAAAGCGGATCGGCCCGTTTGGCGTGACCAAGGGCATGTCCTCGACCGTCTCGGCCTGCCTTGCGACCCCGTTCAAGATCAAGGGCGTGAACTATTCGATCACCTCGGCCTGCTCCACCTCGGCCCATTGCATCGGCAACGGAACCGAGTTGATCCAGATGGGCAAGCAGGACATCGTGTTCGCCGGTGGCGGCGAAGAGCTGGACTGGACGCTGTCGTGCCTGTTCGATGCGATGGGCGCGATGTCGTCGAAGTATAACGATGCCCCCGAAACCGCGAGCCGCACCTATGACGCCACGCGCGACGGGTTCGTGATTGCTGGCGGCGGCGGTGTGGTGGTTCTGGAAGAACTTAACCACGCTCTGGCCCGCGGCGCCAAGATCTACGCCGAAGTCACCGGCTATGGTGCGACGTCGGACGGCCACGACATGGTGGCCCCGTCGGGTGAAGGCGGCGAGCGCGCGATGCGGCTGGCCCTGTCAACCCTGCCGCAGGGCCGCAAGATTGACTATATCAACAGCCACGGCACCTCGACCGTGGTCGGCGATGTGACCGAGGTTGAGGCCATCCGCCGGGTCTTTGGCCAAGGCACCACGCCGCCCATCGCCTCGACCAAGTCGCTGACGGGTCATTGCCTTGGCGGCGCGGGTGTGTGGGAGGCGATCTATTCGCTGATCATGATGAACAAAGGTTTCATCGCCGCCTCGGCCAACGTCACCACGCTGGACCCCGCCCTTGACCCGTCGGAAATCGTGACCAGCCTGCGCGAAGGCGTTGCGATCGACAGCGTGCTGTCCAACAGCTTTGGCTTTGGCGGCACCAATGCGACCTTGGTGATGTCGAAATACCTTGGGTGATCGCGGCTCTCGGCTGATTTCGTTAACAGGAGTGCCAGTATGGCCGATCTGATGAAGGGCAAGCGCGGGCTTGTCATGGGTGTGGCGAATGAACGCTCCATCGCTTGGGGCATTGCCAAGGCCTTGGCGGATGAAGGCGCGGAACTTGCCTTCTCTTATCAGGGCGACGCCTTTGGCAAGCGGGTGGAACCCCTTGCCGCTTCGGTCGGCAGTGATTTTCTGGTCGATGTCGATGTCACCAATGACGACAGCCTTGAGGCCTGCTTTGGCGCGCTGAAAGACCGCTGGGGCACGATGGATTTTCTGATCCATGCCATCGCCTTTTCCGACAAGAACGAATTGACCGGCCGGTTCATCAACACCACGCGCGGCAACTTCAGCAATTCGCTGGCGATTTCCTGCTTTTCCTTTATCGACGTCAGCCGCCGGGCCTCGGAGCTGATGCCGAACGGTGGGTCACTGATCACGCTGACCTATGGCGGCTCAAACCGTGTGACGCCGAATTACAACGTGATGGGCGTTGCCAAAGCGGCTTTGGAAAGCGCCACCCGCTATCTGGCCAATGACCTTGGCCCCCAGCAGGTGCGTGTCAACGCCATCTCGCCCGGCCCGATGAAAACCCTGGCCGGTGCGGCCATCGGCGGCGCGCGCGCCACGTTCCGCCACACCGAGGCCAATGCGCCGATGCGCGCCAATGCCACGCTGGAGGCGATCGGCGGCACCGCCGTTTGGCTGTGCAGCGATTACGGCAATTGCACCACGGGAGAGGTTGTGCATGTCGATTGCGGCTTCCACGTGCTGGGCATGCCGCAGCAAGACAACCTTTAAGCCGCAAGGCGGCTGCGGGCTATCGGATCATCGACACAGGGGCCAAGCGGGCCTTGGTATGGCAACGATGTCGCCATGCCGAAAGACTGCACGGGCGGCCTTCTAACTTTCCCTGCGCTTCACCTGATTGGAGATCTCGGCGACCACCTCATCACTTAGACCAAACTCGCTTTGCAGCTTGGTCAACAGTTGCTTTTCGCGTTCTTCAACAAACCCGTCCGAAAGCGCGTCTCGTAACTGTTGTTCATAAAGCACCTTTTTTCTGGCCAATTGATTGGCAAAGGACGTCGCAACAATACCGCTGAAGATTGCCAAGGTCGCGATGCCCAAAAAGGCGGTCACAATGGCAATCGCTTTTCCAACAGGCGTGATGGGAGAGATATCGCCATAACCGACTGTCGTCAGTGTGATCACTGACCAGTAAATTGCATGCGGAATAGAGGCCAGTTTTTCGGGCTGTACCGCCGCTTCAGCGTAATACATCAAGGTCGAACTCGCCACGATGGCGATTGACAACAGGTACACCACAGCCCCGAACGACCGGCGCTCGGCATAGATTGCGGACGCGAGGTCCTCAATCGCAGTGGAATAATGGGACAGTTTCAAAAGCCGGGTCAGCCGAAGAAGTCGCAAAACCCGCAGATCCGCGCCGGGGAATAAGACCTGCAGATAGAACGGCAGGATTGAAATGATGTCCACAAGGCCATGAAAGCTAAAGATATAGTCTTTGCGGCCCTTCCAATCAGAATGTGAATGCCGAGATCCGTTGCTCCACAGCCTCAGCAGAAATTCCAAAGTGAAGAACGCGATAGCGAAGGTCTCAAACATCGCCAGTTGCGCGCCATAAACGGCCCCAATGCTGTCAACGCTTTCAAGGATAATCTCGGTCACGCTGAGCAAGATCACCAGCGTGATCAGCCTGTCGCACCATAAGCTGGGTTTGTCATCGACGTCGCCCTTGTCCAAAATCTGCATGGTGCGAAGTCGAATATCTTGCACGCGCATCAGCCAGCATCCTTCGGCGCCATGAGATCAAGACAGGTTTCGCAGGAAGGTTCTCAGGGCCCGCAAGAGCCTTCCTCATCAACTCTGGATTTGCACTTGGTTTGTTTTATGAAGTCAATCTTCCTGAATGACGGGCGGGTGTCGCCTTCCAAAGGCGATACACTTTCAATTTCACACCGGTAATTTCACTGATGCGCGCCGCATAATTCTCATATGCGCGCCTTTTGATGAACTTTATTCCCATACGCCCGTAGCGCGATAATCCTTTCACGAGGCGGCAATCCTTGGACCATCGTTTTCTCCTTATGAGACGTCAAGAAGGGCACTTGCAGGCAGAACGTCAGGTCCTAGAACTGCGCTTAAACAAGGAGAGCAGCACATGACATACAAACTGGCCCTGATGGGTGCTTTGGTTTTAAACACCGGTGCAGTTTTTGCATCAGATGAGCTTTGTGTCGCCGTGACAGATACGGCGCTTTTTGCCGATGCTGGGCTGACACAAGACATCCGCCCGATCTTCCAGTTTGATGGTGCCCAGTTCAAACCGGACACCAAAGACGGCGCGGTCATGTTTGGCATGGCCTATGACAATCTCATGCAGCAAATGCTGGAAGAGGGCAGCTATGTGCGGGCCAGCGACTGGGCCTGCGAAACCATGGCCGGGGCCGAAACCAGCGAAAGCGACAAGTCCTATGACGTCTCCGCCGAGGCCTGCCAGCTTGAACTGTCCGACACCCGCCTGACGGTCACGGCGGCAAGCCTTGGCTTTTATGAATCCTCCTGTGACGTGGTGGAGGAGAGTGCCAGAGACGACGGTGCAAGGCTCCTGACACTGCAATGCTACGGTCTGGGCGAGGAATGGCCTGCGAAAGCCGTGGTCAAAGACCTCGACGGCGGGGGGCTTGCCCTCAAACTCGACGAATTCGCGGAAACCTACCTGCCCTGTGACGCTTAATCGTCGTGCGGCCGCGAAATCCGCGCGCCGCAACCGCACGACACAGGCGAAAGCGCCCGCCATGCGCCTTGCAACCTCTCAGAGGCCCCCCAAAGGGCCACTGACAAGGCACATGCGATCGGGATAGGCGGGACTGGAAGGGCGAGCGTCGGCTGCAAAGCCGAAGCAGAAAGCCCAAGCCAATAACAAATTGCCAAAGATTGAAGATTTGGAGCGGGTGACGGGAATCGAACCCGTGTCTTTAGCTTGGAAGGCTAAGGTCTTACCATTACACAACACCCGCGCTGAGGGTTAGATAGCATCCCCGCCGGGCAGGCTCAAGCCTTGCACCTTGCGAAAACCGCATCCGCTCCAGATGCGCACGGGCTTGACCCCCGCCCCCGCTTGGGGCAGGTGAAACCCATGCTGATCTACAAGATCTTCCGCCGCCCCGAATGGGATGCCTTCCGCACCGCAGGCCAGACCCGCGGCGCGCCCGTTGATCTGGCCGATGGCTTCATCCATTTCTCCACCGCCGCCCAAGTGGTCGAGACGGCCGCGAAATGGTTTGCCAGCGACAGCGATCTGGTGCTCGTCGCCTTCGAGGCCAATACCCTCGGCCCGGCCCTGAAATGGGAGCCGTCGCGCGGCGGGGCGCTCTTCCCGCATCTGTACCGCGCGCTTAGCCTGTCCGAAGTGGTCTGGGACAAATCCCTGCCGCTGGGTGCAGCGGGCCACATCTTCCCCGAGGGCGTAATTTGACCCCGACCGAACGCCTGGGCCTTGCTCTTCTGCACCGCTTTGATCCCGAACGCGCCCATGGCCTGTCGCTTCTGGCGCTGCGGGCGGGCCTTGCCCCCCGGCCCGGCCCCCTCAGCTCCAGCCGGTTGGCGACGACGCTCACCGGTCTCACCCTGCCCAACCCGATCGGCCTTGCAGCCGGGTACGACAAGAACGCCACTGCGCTCGGCGCCTTGGTGCAATCGGGCTTTGGCTTTGTCGAGGTCGGCGCGGCCACCCCGCTGCCGCAACCGGGCAACCCCAAGCCCCGGCTCTTTCGCCTGACCGAAGACCGCGCGGTGATCAACCGCTTTGGCTTTAACAATGAAGGCGCCGAGGCGATCGCGGCCCGGCTCGCGGCGCATCCGCGCGGCGCAGTGCCGGTGGGTCTGAACCTTGGGGCCAACAAAACCAGCACCGACCGCGCCGCCGATTTCGCCCGCGTGCTGGCGGTCTGCGGCCCGCATGTTGACTTTGCCACGGTGAATGTCTCCTCGCCCAACACCGAAAAACTGCGCGATCTGCAAGGCCCGGCAGCCCTGTCGGCCCTGCTGCAAGGCGTCATGGAAACCCGCGCGGGCCTAGCCCGCCCGATCCCGATCTTCCTGAAAATCGCGCCTGATCTGAATACGGATGAGCTGGCGCAACTGGCCGAGGTGGCTCTGGCTTCAGGCATAGATGCGGTGATCGCCACCAACACCACCCTGTCGCGCACGGGTCTAGCGTCTTCCCACCGCGATGAGGCGGGCGGGCTTTCTGGCGCGCCGCTCTTTGAGAAATCCACCCGCGTCCTTGCCCAACTCTCGCATCTGACGAACGGCAAACTGCCGCTGATCGGCGTCGGCGGCATCTCAAATGCTGATGAGGCCTATGCCAAGATCCGCGCCGGGGCCTCGGCAGTGCAGCTTTACTCGGCACTCGTCTATGGCGGGCTGTCCCTCGTCACCGACATTGCCCGCGGGCTCGATGCGCTTCTGGCTCGCGACGGCCATGCCTCCCTTTCCGCCGCCGTGGGCACCAATCGCGGCATCTGGATCTAATCTTCTCTTCCCGCCTTCAATGCGGCCCCAATATCCTCGGGGGGTGAGACGCAAAGCGTCGAGGGGGGCAGACGGCCCCCCTTTCCCCGGGCCACGAAGGGCGCTACATCCAATCCCAAGTCACAGGGGAGATGGGCCATGGCCGAGGACGGGTTGAACAGCTACATGACAGGGCCGGATGAGGCTGGGCGTTTTGGCCAGTTTGGCGGGCGGTTTGTGTCTGAAACCCTGATGCCGCTGATCCTCGACCTTGAGGCGCGCTATGAGCATGCCAAGACCGACCCGACCTTCTGGGCCGAGATGGACTATCTGTGGAAGCACTACGTCGGCCGTCCCTCGCCGCTTTACCTTGCCGAACGGGTGACCGCCCATCTTGGCGGTGCCAAGGTCTATATGAAGCGTGACGAGCTGAACCACACCGGCGCGCACAAGATCAACAATGTGCTGGGTCAGATCATCCTCGCCCGCCGCATGGGAAAAACCCGCATTATCGCCGAAACCGGCGCGGGCCAGCACGGCGTGGCCACCGCCACGGTCTGCGCCAAGTTCGGGTTGCAGTGCATCGTCTACATGGGCGCGCATGACGTCGAACGTCAGGCCCCGAACGTGTTTCGGATGAAGCTTCTCGGCGCCGAGGTGATCCCCGTCACCTCTGGCCGTGGCACGCTGAAAGACGCGATGAATGATGCCTTGCGCGATTGGGTCACCAATGTGCGCGACACCTTCTATTGCATCGGCACGGTGGCCGGTCCGCACCCCTATCCGGCCATGGTGCGCGACTTCCAGTCGATCATCGGCAAAGAGGTGCGCTGGCAGATGGAAGAGCACGAAGGCAAGGGCCGCCTGCCCGATACCGTCGTGGCCGCCATTGGTGGCGGGTCGAACGCCATGGGCTTGTTCTACCCCTTCCTCGATGATCCGTCGGTGAACATCATCGGCGTCGAGGCGGGCGGCAAAGGCGTGGACGACCGGATGCAGCATTGCGCCAGCCTGACCGGTGGGCGTCCGGGCGTGTTGCATGGCAACCGGACCTATCTTCTGCAAGACCCGGACGGCCAGATTCTGGAAGGCTTCTCGATCTCGGCCGGTCTTGATTATCCCGGCATCGGGCCTGAACACTCGTGGCTGCATGATATTGGCCGGGCGAAATACGTCTCGATCACCGATGCCGAAGCGCTGGAGGCGTTCCAGCTGTGCTGCAAGCTGGAAGGCATCATCCCCGCGCTGGAGCCAAGCCATGCTTTGGCCCATGTGATGAAGATCGCGCCGACTCTGCCCAAGGACCATATCATCGTGATGAACATGTGCGGGCGTGGCGACAAAGACATCTTCACGGTTGCAAAACACCTTGGCGTGGACATGAAGGTCTAACGCCAGCCGAGCAACTGCTTGATTTTGCTGATAAACATTTGTTTATCTGCCTTTATTCTGCCACAATCGCCCCACGCAAACCTTCGAAAGATGGTATTGTGGGGGCGGTCCTGTCTTCGTGAATTCACCCGGCGAATCATTTTCATCCAGCCGGGCGTTGAGGCAACGAGTTGGAGAATGGATTGTGGAAAAAGATCTTTTGTTAAAGCGCCTGCTGATGCGGGCCGGTGTTTCGGTTCTTGCGGGTTTGCTTATGTCCACGGCCGTGCTGGCCCAAGACGTGACGGCCGATGCAGGCGATACCCCTGATGCGTCCATCGGAATCGACGTTGGTGATCCGGGGGACGGCGATCAGGGGGATGGCGATCAGGGCGATGGCGATCCTGATATGTCCATCGACCCCAATGATCCGGGTCTTGACGGCAGCGACATCGGCACTGACGGCGGCGCCGTTGCAGACGGCGATACCGGCGGTGACGGTGGCCCGGTGGCAGACCGCGAAGGGGAAACCGGCGAAGGCTCTGATCCCGATGTCTCGATGCAATTCGGCACCGAGATTGATGCACCTGTCGAAGCGACCTTCGATCTCACGGACCCGCCAGAACCCATCGTCGACATGGAACCCGTCATGGATCTCGCCATAGATCTTGGCCCGCTGGCACAGTCCGGATCGGGGGATACTGGCCAAAAGTCGCAAGAAAATGACCGCGATTACGGCGACCGCGGTGAAGCAAACAGCCATTTGCTTCGGCAGGTCAAATAGCCACGCGGCTCCGGCCCGCACTCCCACGCAGGCCGGAGCCTTTCCTTCGTTGATGTGCCCAAGCCGCCAGACCGGCGGCACAACTTGGGCCGGAGACATGACATGTTGCGCATCACTGCCATGATGACCTTGCTGCTCGCCACCCTCGCAGGCCCGGCTCTTGCCGACACGAAGGGCAAGAGGGCTACGGCCCAAACGCCCTCGGAGCAGATTCTCTCGATCTTGACCAATCGCGGCTACCGTATCCTTGAAGATGAACGAACGTGGCTTGGCCGTCAGCGCATCATCGCCGAAAGGGATGGCACCCGCCGCGAGTTGGTGTTCCACCCCGGCACGGGCGAAATCCTGCGCGACTATTCGGTTCGGATCGAGATGGCCGGAACGCTGCACGGGTCTGGGGACGGCGGCGGTGCTGGTGCCACGCAGCCCAGCGTCGGCGTCGCGGCAAGCCCGGGCCAGAGCGAGACCTTTGGCAGCGCGCCCGGGCTGAGCGTCAGCGAATCCTTCGGGGATATGACCGGGTTCTCTGCCGGGCAGGCGCAAGAATGATCCGCCCTACCACCCAAGCCATAGGTCGCGCCGCATGACCCGCCTTGCTGCATTCGGGCTTTTGCTCCTCATGCAAGCGCTTTGCGCCTTGGTTTTCGTGCTGGATATCCTCCTGTCCGCCCTAGGCATTTACCCGGCGCCCTTGTCGTGGAGCACGCGAGAGCTGTTGGAAATCGGGGCGGGACTTGGCCTGTTTCTTGGCCTGATCCTTGGCACCATTCTGGTCTTTCGGGCCGTGCGCGATCTGAACCGCGCCGAAGCCCGGCTTGACCGCGCCTCCGCCGCCTTTGTCGATCTGTTGAATGCCCGGTTCGACCAATGGGGGCTGACCGCTGCCGAACGCGATGTCGCACTCTTTGCGATTAAGGGGCTGTCGGTGAGCGAGATGGCGCGGCTGCGGGAAACCTCGGAAGGCACGATCAAGGCCCAGACCGCCGCGATCTACCGCAAGGCCAATGTCACTGGCCGCCCACAGCTTTTGTCTCTGTTCATCGAAGATCTGATGGGCGCTGACCGCAGCAATCCCGCCGATATCGAATCAGCTGCGTAACGCTCCGCCTTTGTAGGTGTCGCACGCCTCAGACCACAGCCCTGTGCAGGTTCGACCTATGGCGGCCTTGTTCAGACCAAGGTCTTAAACTGCAGTTTAGCCGCATGCTCCAACTGGCCTAAACCGCCGCTCCTAAACCCTGCGCCGATTTCCTGTCTGACCCATCCGGTGCCTTCTGATCTGGCCGAGGCTGACAGGACTGGTCGGGACAGATCCCGCCACCCCCCCTGTCAGCCTCACGCACCAAACCCAGCGCCTTTGCGCAGATTTCGCCAGCGATGGCCCAAACAGGAGATTTAAGATGAAACGCATTTTCGCACTTGCCGCGATGTTCGCCCTTCCCGCCAGCGTCGGCTTTGCCGCGATTGACACTGACGGGTTGATCAGCCGCTTTCAAGGCGATGGCTATACCACCATCGAAGTGACACGGGGCATCAACGAAACCAAGGTTGAGGCCATTCGCAACAACGAAAAGGTGGAAGTGGTCTATGACAACGCCACCGGCTCGGTTCTCGAAACCGAATTTGGCACGCCCGATGCCGATGACGACATCCGCCCCGGGGTGACCGTGCGTGACCGCAATCGCGACTTCGTGCGGGATGAAGATGACCGCGATGATGATCAGGATGACGATCAAGATGATGATCGCGACGATGATCAGGATGACGACAACGGCAGCGATGACGACGGTGGCGATGATAATGGCGGCGATGACGACGGTGGCGACGACAACGGCGGCGATGACAACGGCAGCGACGACAATGGCAGCGATGACAACGGTGGCGATGACAACGGTGGCGACGACAACGGTGGCGATGACGATGGCGGCGACGATGACGGTGGCGATGACAACGGCGGTGATGACAATGGCGGCGATGACGACTGACCAACGTCAGCCGCATTGCGCTTGACGGCTGGCGGGATGTCGGCCCGGGCTTGCCGGGCCGACAATTCTTTGAAATGATAGAAGCCTATTATGAAAAACGCCCATTTGATGAAGCGCAGATCATTCCTGCTTTTGACCTCGGCCGCAGCCGCGTCTGTGGCCTTCCCCGCGCATGCTGACTACGTGAACAGCGTGCGCGATCAGCTGCGCCAACAGGGCTACCGGCAGATCTCCGTCAGCTCGACCATGCTCGGCCGCACCCGGATCGTTGCAAAGTCTAAGACCGGCACCCGTGAGATCATCATGAACCCCCGCACCGGAGAGATCCTGCGCGACCTGTGGTCATCGGCCCAAGGAAGCAGCGGGCCCTCTATTGTCGGCAGTGACGCCGATGATCCCGATGATGGTCAGGACGACGACAGTGACGACAATCGCGATGACGACGCCGATGACGATGGGGATGACGATGGCGGCAAAGGTCGTGGGCGTGGCGGCGACGACGGGGATAACGATGGCGACGGGGGTGATGGTGACAGCGATGGCGACGGGGGCGGTGATGACTGACCTTGTCCTTGCCAGGTTGCCGGGCTGATGCGCAAGCAAGCGGTCCTTGCCGCCGTCTTGTTGGTTCAAGTCCTGTCGGCGGTGTTCTTCGTGGCCGACATTGCCTCATCCTATGTCGGGCTTTGGTCAGCCCCGCTGAGCTGGGAAATGCGCGAGTATCTCGAACTCTCCGCCGCCACCGGTCTGACGCTCGGGGTTGGGTTCGGCATCTGGGTGCTGCGCCGCACGATGCGCGAACGCAATCTAGCCCAAGAGCGGCTCCGCCGCGCCTCGGGGGCCTTCATGAACCTTTTGGACGAACGCTTTGGCGAATGGGGCCTGACCCCGGCAGAAAAGGATGTGGCGCTCTTCGCGATCAAGGGGCTGGCCACCGCCGAAATCGCCGTTTTGCGCGCCACATCGGAAGGCACCGTCAAGGCACAGACCAACGCCATCTACCGCAAGGCCGGCGTCAGCGGCCGATCACAGCTTTTGTCGCTGTTCATCGAGGACCTGATGCGCGACGAGGGCGTGTTGCGACCGGCGAGTGCGGATCAGTCAGTGGCGTAAAGCCGCAAGACCTCGAGTGGCACCACCTTCAGCGTCTCGACATGGGTTGCCGCCAGATGCACCTTCGGCGCCGCCCCCTCCTCGTGCGCCTGCAAGAAGCGGCCCGCGCAGAGGCACCAACTGTCGCCCGGTTTCAGCCCGACAAACCCGTATTCCGGGCGCGGCGTAGACAGGTCATTTCCGAGGTATTTCGACAAGGCCAGAAACTCGGCTGTCATCACAGCGCAGACCGTGTGCATGCCGCGATCTTCGGGGCCGGTGTCGCAGCAGCCATTGCGGAAGAACCCGGTCACCGGGCTGGTCGAGCACGACAAGAGCGTCCCCCCCAGAACATTCACCGACGCTTCACGCATGTCTCTCTCCCTGCCCCAGTATCTTCCCGGCTGGCCTCGCCACCGGGACAAACATAGGGTGTCCGCATGAAAGGCCAAGATACACTATAGGGGTGCAAGGTGGATAGGATCATCATTCTGGCGATTTTGATTGCTCTGGCCGTCCCAGCGTCGATCATCTTGCTTTTGGGGCAGCTTGCGGGGCTCAAGGCCCGCGTGGTCAGCTTTGCCGGGCTTGGGCTGTTGCTTGCCTGATTGCACCGTTGGATCGGGCGGCACGATTGGCGATGCGGCACACAGATCTTGCACAAGGGTTGACTTGCTGGGCCAAAACCCCCATGTGCACCTCAGCCCACCCATCCCGTCCCGCGTGAGGACCAGGGGATGCCGGGCAAGGTTCCCCCTTCACGCAAGGTAACCCCTCCTGCACGGCCTGCCCGCAAGACGCGGTGGGGCGAGTGTCGGTTGCCTTTTGTTGAACGGACGACCCCATGACCACTTTTGCCGATCTCGGCCTTTCCCCTTCGATCCTGAAGGCGTTGGAAAAGACCAATCTGAAAACCCCGACGCCCATTCAGGCGCAGGCCATTCCCCATATCATGAAAGGCGCCGACCTGATGGGTCTGGCGCAAACCGGCACCGGCAAGACGGCGGCTTTTGGCCTGCCCTTGCTGCACCGCATCCTTGACCTTGGCCACCCGCCGGGGCCGAAACACGTCCGCGCGCTGATCCTTGCGCCGACGCGTGAGCTGATCATCCAGATCAAAGACAATCTTGAGGTGTTCACCAAGGGCACCGCCGTAAAGGTCACCATGGTGGTGGGCGGCGCGTCGGTTTTCAAACAGGCCCAAGCCCTGTCGCGCGGCACCGATGTGCTGGTCGCCACCCCCGGCCGCCTGATCGACCATTTGGAACAAGGCAACGTCAGCCTTGAAAAGTGCGGCTATCTCGTCTTGGACGAGGCGGATCACATGCTGGATATGGGCTTTATCCATTCCTTGCGCAAAATCGCCAAGCATATCCCGCAGCGTCGCCAGACCCTGCTGTTCTCGGCCACCATGCCCAAGGATATTGAGGAAATCGCCGACACCTACCTGCACAACCCGGTGCGCGTGCAGGTCTCGACCCCTGGCAAGCCGATCGAAAAGATCGTGCAGGGCGTGCATTACATACCGATGGGCGACAAGGCCAAGCTTCTGGAAGAATATCTCCGCAAGCACCCGACCGAACAGGCGTTGGTCTTTGGCCGCACCAAGCACGGGTCAGAAAAGCTGATGAAACTGCTGGTGTCTTGGGGCTTTAAAGCCGGTTCCATCCACGGCAACAAAAGCCAAAACCAGCGCGAGCGCACGCTTTCCGAATTCAAGGCGGGTGAGCTGGATGTGCTTGTCGCCACCGACGTGGCCGCCCGCGGGATTGATATTCCGACCGTTCGCCACGTCTATAACTATGACATGCCGAATGTGCCGGAAAACTATGTCCACCGCATCGGCCGCACCGCGCGTGCCGGGGCCGAAGGCACTGCCGTGGCCTTCTGCGCGCCCGCCGAGATGGACGAATTGCGCGCCATCGAAAAGGTGCTGAAAAAGCCGATCCCGGTTCTGGGTGGTGCGCCTTGGTCGGCTGAAATGGTGGCCGCAGCCCCGAAACCGGGACAGAACCGTGGCCAGCGCCCCGGTGGTGGCCGCACCGGTGGGCAGAAAAAGGGCAGCCAACCGCCTGTTTCCAAAGCCGCAGGCCCGCGCCCCGCATCGAAACCCGGCGCCCGGCCGCAAGGTCGCCCCGCCGGCGGTGGCCAGCCGCCGCGCCGCGATGGCGCGCGTCCGAAGCCGCGTCAGGCCTAAGCCGACCGCGACAACATCTGCAAAGGCCGGGGTCCCCCCCGGCCTATTGCGCCTCTTCTTCAAGGTTCAGCTTCATCTCAAGCAGCACCTGCTGCAGCGCCAGCGTTTCGCGCAGCAATCGCTTGGCCTCATTGATCGAGATTTTCCCATCGCTGATCGCCATGTTGTACTCGCTCATCAACAGCGCAAAGCGCTGCGCCAGCGCCACGACATCCTGATTGACCCCGCTTGAGGCCGCATTGCGCTTGTCCGCGTCATAAGACAGCGTGATCCCCCGCAGATCGGCCAAGGCCGAAGTCACATTCGGAAACCGGGACGCGCCTTCGAGTTGCGCCACCACATCGACAGGCATGAACCGATCACCGTGCTCGTCATTGTCCGAGTAATAGCGGCCAAGCGTCGCCTTCGATTTGCCGGTGATCTCACAGGCCGCCTCGATGCCCACATCCTTGACCAGAGCCTCACAATGCTTTTTCAAATAGCTGGCAACACTCATATCAAAACCTTTGCAGTACAAATCTGGACAGGATCCGGGGAATTCAGAACCTCTTTTCCCATTAATGGGCTGGTAACGGTTTGTCATGAATAAAGGTGTTCCGGCAAGCCCGGAACAGTAGCGAGTGGCCAGCGCCCCCAGCGCTGGCATAGGTGGGGGTCTGCCGTGCTGTTGCTCTTTTAAAGGGTGGCTTTGGTGTGTGTTCGTCATGGCCGCGCGGTAGACCCTTCAGCATCTTGAAAGGTTGCCTCTCCAAAGCCCAGTTTAGGGCGAGACGATCGGCTGAAGGGGCGCCGCGCGCCTCCACCTTCTTTCGCGCTCTGGCCGCTGTGGCGGCCCGCTCCTCCAGCCCTTAGGCTTCCCCTTGCGCGCGAGGCGCGGCCTGCGGTAAACCGCGCTATGGCCAAGCTCTACTTCAACTATTCCACCATGAACGCGGGAAAATCGACGCTCCTGTTGCAGGCGGCGCATAACTACCGCGAAGGGGGGATGGACACCTATCTCATCACCGCGCAGTTCGACAACCGCGCCGGCGAGGGCCGGATCGCCAGCCGCATTGGCATTGGGGAGCCTGCCGATACCTTTGCGCCCGATGACGACATGTTCGCCAAGCTGGAGGCCCGTTTTGCCGAGGGCAAAATCGCCTGCGTGTTCATCGACGAGGCGCAGTTCCTGTCGAAAGCGCAGGTTTGGCAATTGGCCCGCGCCGTGGATGATCTGGGCGTGCCGGTGATGTGCTATGGCCTGCGGGTGGATTTCCGTGGCGCTCTCTTTCCCGGATCGGCCGCACTGTTGGCTTGGGCGGACGAAATGCGCGAGGTGCGCACCATCTGCCACTGCGGGAAAAAGGCCACGATGGTGATGCGCAAGGGCCCCGATGGCCGCCCGCTGAAAGACGGCGAGCAGGTGGTGATCGGCGGCAATGAGACCTATCAAAGCCTGTGCCGCCGCCATTGGCGGCAAGCGGTTGGCGCTTAGGCCTCTTCGGCCTTGGCGCGCAGCGCAATCAGCGTGCCCGCCGCTACGATCAGAACCATGCCCAAAACCGCCAGCGGCTCCAGCCCCTTGCCCCAGATGACCCATGTCCAAAAGGCACTGGCCGGCAGGATGACATATTCCAGCACCGAGGCCCGGCTGGCATCGGTGATCTGATAGGCGCGGATCATGAAGCCCACGCCAATCAGGCTGCCTGCCGCTTGCACGAAGGTCCAGAAATAGAACTCACCTGAGGCCCAAACCGGCCCGCGCTGTAAGAACCCGTCGGGCCCGACCGGCACCTCCAACGGAAACAGCGTCAAGGCCACCATGCCAACCGCCCCGATGATCCCCAGCGCGCCGAAGAACCCGGCCAAAAGCGTCTGCGCGCTTTCCGCGCCGCACCATTCGCGGGTGGCGATATTGCCCAATGCATACAGCGCTCCGGCAAGGATCGGCAACAAGGCTGCCATCGATGCGCCGCCCAGCGCCTCGGGTCCCAAGACAAGAATGACCCCGACAAAGCCCAAGGCCACCGCCATCACCTGCACTGGCCCGATCGCGTGGCCATAGGCGAAGCGTGAGATCAAGAGGACCCAGATTGGCGCGGTGAAAAGCCCCGCCGCGACCAGCGCCACATCCAGAAACGCCAACGCCCCGAAATAAATCACCATGGCCGAGCCGTGAATGGCCGAGCGTGCGACCACCGCCCGCCAACTGCGCGGTTTCACACGAAAGCCCCAGATTGCCACGCCAAGGCCCAAAAGCACCGCCGTCATGCACGACCGGGTGAAGTGGAACTGCCACAGCCCCGCCTCTTCGGCGATCACGCGCACGTAATTGTCGGTGAACCCGATGACAAAGGCGTAGACGGAAATCAGCCCTGCGGCCATCAGCGTTCGGTCTTTGGTCGCAGTCATCGGCTGATCCTTCGCATTTCACCTTCACATCTGCGACGATCCTTCGCAAACTGCCCGCCGAAAAGCGACACATCGCGACATTCCGGGGGACAAGATGGGCTGGCTGGCGGATGAAACCGGACTTGGGAAGACTGCGGCGAATTTTGTGGCGCTGACGCCCCTGTCGCATCTGCGCCGCGCGGCGGATGTGTTTGCGAACCGCACCGCCGTGGTGTGGAAGTCCACCCGGCTGAGCTATGCCGATTATGCCGCGCGCGTCGGCCAACTGGCCAGCGCATTGGCCGGGCGCGGCATTCGCCCCGGCGATGTGGTGGCCACGCTGCTGCCAAACATCCCCGCCCAAGCCGAGGCGCATTTCGGCGTGCCGGCCTGCGGGGCGGTGTTGAACACGATCAACACAAGGCTGGATGCCGACACCGTGGCCTATATCTTTGGCCATGCGGGGGCAAAGATTGTGCTGTGCGACACGGCGTTTCTGCCGCTTGCGCAAGAGGCGATCCGCCGGATGGAAGGCACTGCCCCCGAGATCATCGAGGTGGTGGACCATGGCTTTACCGCCTCAGGCGCCTATCTGACTTATGAAGCGCTTTTGGTCAAGGGCGACCCGTCAGCGCCTTGGATCATGCCCGAGGATGAGTGGGAATCCATTGCGATCAACTACACCTCCGGCACCACTGGGCGACCCAAGGGCGTGGTTTACCACCACCGCGGGTCCTATCTGGCCACCACCGCCAATGCGCTGGGTTGGCGAATGCAGCTCTTCCCGGTGTACCTGACCATCGTGCCGCTTTTTCACTGCAATGGCTGGTGTCACACGTGGATGATGCCGATGATGGGCGGCACGTTGGTCTGCTGTCGCGACATCACGGCGAAGGCGATCTATGATGCCATCGCCGATGAAGGTGTCACCCATTTCGGCGGCGCGCCGATTGTTCTGAACACAGTCATCAACTGCAAACCCGAAGAGCGCCGCGCGTTTTCCCATGTGGTTGAGGTGTTTACCGCCGGGGCCCCGCCCCCGGCTGCCACGCTTGCCGCCTTTGAACCCTTGGGCTTCAATGTCACCCAAGTCTACGGCCTGACCGAAACCTATGGGCCTGCCACCGAATGCCTCTGGCAGCCCGAGTGGGACGACACCACCGGCGACGACCGCGCCGCGCTGAAGGCGCGCACCGGGGTGGCGATGGCCATGCTGGAAGGGGCCGAGGTGCATGACAGCCACGGCACCCCCGTGCCGCACGACGCCATCCACTTGGGCGAGATCGCCATGCGCGGCAATCTGGTGATGAAGGGCTATTACAAGAACCCCACCGCCACCGTCGAGGCCTTCAAGGGCGGCTGGTTCCGATCAGGCGATATCGCGTTCCAGCACCCCGATGGATACTTGAAAATCACCGACCGGGCGAAAGACATCATCATTTCGGGCGGCGAGAATGTCAGTTCGGTCGAGGTGGAGGGGGCGCTGATGCACCACCCGGCCGTCAGCCTGTGCGCCGTAGTGGCCAAGCCCGATGACAAATGGGGCGAGGTGCCGTGCGCCTTTGTCGAGTTGAAGCCGGGCGCAACCGCCACCGAAGCCGATCTCATCGCCCATTGCCGCACGCGTCTGGCCGGGTTCAAGACGCCCAAACATGTGGTCTTTACCGAGCTTCCCAAAACCTCGACCGGGAAGATCCAGAAGTTTGAACTGCGCGCCGTGGCCAAGCTGATGTCGTGATCAGTAGATGTAACGAATCTGTTCGGTCCAATAGCGTTCGATCCGCTTCAGCGCGGTGTTCATCTGGTCCATGCCCGCGGCATCGACAAGCCCGCGCTTGACCAGCCCTTCGGCGTGGCGGGCGAAAAGATCTGACAGTTGCGCCCGAACCCGGCGGCCCTTTTCGGTCAACCGCACCCGCACTGACCGGCGGTCAATCTCAGACCGTTGGTGGTGCATATAGCCCAGTTCCACCAGTTTTTTCAGATTATAGGACACGTTCGAGCCCTGATAATACCCGCGCGATTTCAGCTCGCCCGCGGTGACCTCATTCTCGCCGATGTTGAACAGCAACAGCGCCTGAACCGAGTTGATCTCCAAAAGCGAAAGCCGCTCAAACTCATCCTTGATGACGTCCAGCAAAAGCCGGTGCAGCCGTTCCACCAGCGCGAGGTTGTCCAGATAGCCCAGCATCATGGCCTTTTGTGAGCCATCCAGAACCGGGGAATGAATTGACATGTCTGCCTCCAAATCCACATGAATTTGGGGCAGACTGCGCACAAAACGCAAACATAACGTAAACTCGCGCGGGTTTCGTCGCGAATTCTCGGGACTTCTCAGCGGCCAAGCCGAGTGCGGGCAAAGGCCCCTATTTCGGCGATCAGGGCCGCAAACTCTTGCGGTGCGGGGTTCTGGCCCAGAACCCAAGGCAGAAGATCCTGATCGTTTTCATTCAAAAGCCGATCATAAAGCGCGAGTGTCGGCGCATCCATTGTGCCCAGATGGGCATCAGCATAGGGGCCCAGCACCAGATCCATCTCTTTGGTGCCACGCCGCCATGACCGCATCGCCATACGTTTCAGCCCTGCCTCAGCCGTTTCCATGCCCAACCCCGCTTGCACCAAATCTGTCCCAAGCCTATGACAGCGCCGAACCCTTCAGCCCCGGAGCCCGCTCATGGCCTTCCTGTCCGATACCCTCGCCCGTGTCAAACCCTCGCCCACCATCGCCGTCACCACCAAGGCGGCCGAGTTGAAGGCACAGGGCCGCGATATCATTGGTTTGGGCGCGGGCGAGCCGGACTTTGACACGCCGGAAAACATCCGCGCGGCGGCCAAGCGCGCGATTGATGAGGGCAAGACGCGCTATACCCCGGTGGATGGTATCCCCGAGCTGAAAAAGGCGATCTGCGTCAAGTTTGAACGCGAAAACGGTCTGAAATACGCGCCGAACCAGATCACCGTTGGCACTGGCGGCAAGCAGATTCTGTACAACGCCCTGATGGCCACCTGTAACCCGGGCGATGAGGTGATCATCCCCGCGCCCTATTGGGTGTCTTACCCCGATATGGTGCTTTTGGCAGGCGGTACCCCGGTAGCGGTGGAATGTGGCATTGAACATGATTTCAAACTGACCCCAGCACAGCTTGAGGCGGCGATCACGCCCAAAACCAAATGGTTCATCTTCAACTCGCCCTCGAACCCCACGGGCGCAGGCTATACGCGAGCCGAGTTGAATGCGCTTTGTGATGTGCTGATGCGCCACCCCCATGTCTGGATCATGTCGGATGACATGTATGAACACCTTGTGTTCGACGATTTCGAATTCACCACACCGGCACAAGTGGAACCCGGCCTGTATGACCGCACCCTCACCTGCAACGGCGTGTCAAAGTCTTACGCCATGACCGGCTGGCGGATTGGCTATGCCGGCGGCCCGGTGCACCTCATTAAGGCGATGGGCACGATCCAGTCGCAGTCCACCTCGAACCCCTCCTCGGTGTCGCAATATGCGGCCCTTGAGGCCCTGACCGGCCCACAAGATTTCCTTGCCCCGAACCGCAAGCTGTTCCAGCGCCGCCGCGATCTGGTGGTGTCGATGCTGAACGCCGCCAAAGGCGTTACCTGCCCCAAGCCTGAGGGCGCGTTCTATGTCTATCCCGACATTGCAGGCTGCATCGGCAAGACATCAGCAGGCGGCACCAAGATCACCGATGATGAGGCCTTTGCCAGCGCGCTTCTAGAGGAAACCGGGGTTGCCGTGGTCTTTGGCGCGGCCTTTGGCCTTTCGCCGAACTTCCGCGTCAGCTACGCTACGGCCGACAGCGTATTGGAAGATGCGTGCAAGCGCATCCAGACCTTTTGTGCGGGCTTGAAATAAGGGGCGCCATGTCGGGCGATTTGCCAGACTATTATTTTCGGGTCCGCGAAAACGGCGCGGTGGTGTTTCGGGTTGATACCGAAAACCGCCAGCGCCGTATCGACATGGAAGAGATTGCCACCGTCAACATCAACAACGGCAAGATCAAACCGCATGGCGACCGCCCGCTCAGCCCCGAAGAGATTGCGCTGATCGAGGGCTGGATCACCGAACGCCAAGCCGTTTTGGCCGCGCGCGATGTCGATGACATCCTGCGCGCGATTGACCATATGAACTTCACCACGCAATGGGCGCAGTCAAAGGCCAGCGATGACGCGCTTGAGGCCGTCACGGACCCCTTGTTGATGGCCATGCATGACCTGCGCAGTGTCCTGATCCGCAAGAAGGCAGATCGGTTGATGAAGGACGAGGCGGCGGAGTAGCTCGCGCCTATGCCTTCGGCAGCCGCAACCAAAACCGCGCCATCAGGCTGATCGCCGCCATCGCCAGCCCCACCACCAACCCCAGCCACAGCCCGACCGGGCCAAAGCCCAAGGGGAAGGCCAGCGCATAGCTGGCGGGAATGCCGATCAGCCAATAGCTGACCGAGGCCAGCACCATCGGCACCTTGGTATCTTGCGCTCCGGCCAAGAGGCCAAGCGCCATCACCTGCATGCCATCAGCCAGTTGAAACAGCGCCGCACAGGCCAAAAGCGCGGTTCCCGTAACGATGATCGTGGCACTGGCCGGATCGTCGGGGTTCAGGAACGGCCAGATCAGCGCCTCGGGAGCCAAAAGGAACAGGCAGACCGTCAGCATCGCCATGCCAAACGACAGCGCGATGCCGGTTAGTGCACCTTGGCGCAAGGCGGTCCAATCCGCCGCGCCATAGGCATGCCCGCCCCGCACTGTCACCGCGTTAGACAGTCCCACATGCACCATGAACGCGAGCGCCGTGATCTCCAGCGCAATGCCATGGGCGGCAAGCTCGGTGGTGCCGATCCAGCCCATCATCAGCGCCGAGGCTTGGAAGAGCCCGCTTTCAGCCAGCCCGGTCAGGCCCATCGGCCACCCCAGCCGAAACACCGCGCGAAAGCCCGGCCAATCCGGCCGCCAAAAGCGTTGGAAGAGACTATACTTCGCCAATGCGGGCAAAAGGGCGGCGTAAAGCACAATCAGCCCCAGCGACACGATCTGCACCGTCACGGTGGCAAGGGCCGAGCCCGCCACACCCAACTCAGGCGCTCCCAAATTGCCGAAGATCAAGGCCCAGTTCAGCAGGACATTCAACGGCACCGCTGCCACCGTGACCCACAGCACGACCTGCGTGCGCTCCAGGGCTGAGAGATAACTTTTCAGCACCATCACCAAAAGCGCGGGGCACATGCCAAGCCCGGCAATCCGCAGGTATTGCTGCGCCAGTGCCGAGACCTCTTCCTCTTGGCCCAAGGCCAAGAGAATGGGTCCAGACCACCAGAACACCGGATAGGTCAGCGCCGAAAATAGGATCGACAGCCACAGCCCCATCCGCGCCACACGGCGCACCTGCCGCTCATCGCCTTGGGAATTCGCCGAGGCGACCATGGGCATCACCGCCTTGGCGAAACCCGACCCCAAAACGAAGATCGTGAAAAAGCTGGACGCGCCCAAGACCCCCGCCGCCAAGGGCAGAACCCCATACCAGCCCAGCATGACGGTATCGGTCAAATGCAGGACGAACTGCGCCACATGGCTGCCGATCAAGGGCAGACCCAAGGTCAGGGTAGCGCGGGCATGAAAGAGATAGGGGGAAATCTTGTGCATCTGCCTGATCTATCGGCAGAACCGCCCCCCGGCAAGCACCCTGCGCGGCGAGGATGGCCCGCCTTTCAGGCTAAAGCGCGGCGGTCAACAGCGACAGGGCCGCCACAGCAACGACCAAGCCCGCGATGATCTCGAACCACGGCAAGAAGCGCGTGGCACCCTGTCCGGGCAGGCTGGCCAAGGCGCCCTCGCGCGCCCAGACCGCCATGGCGGCGACACCGATGGTCACCATGGCGGTGCCAAGCCCCATGGCGAAGGTGCCTATGATGCCAGCGCTGCCAATGCCAAGCTGCCATGTCAGGATCAACAGAAACAAGGCCCCCGAGCAGGGGCGCATTGCGATGCCTGCGACAAGGGCCAGCGTGTCGCGCCAGCCGGTCAGGTGCTGCACCTCCACCACCGTTGGGCCATGTGCGTGGCCGCAAGTGTCACAAACCGCGCCGTGGCTGTGCGGGGCGTGCGCATGGTCATGATGGGCGTGGCCGTGTCGATGGACGTGGTGATGGGCGTGCCGCGCCCCCCCTTGCGCCCGCAAGCCAACCACCCCGCGCCACACGAGCCACAGCCCAACCCCAGCCACCATAAGCGTGCCCAAGGGGGCCATCACCTCTTCGGCCAGCCCTTCCGCCTCGCTGCGGCCAAGCCCCAACAAAGCCACCACCGCATAAACCAGCCCCACCGCCACCGCGGCCTGCGCCAGCGACGAGGCCAGCGCGACCCCGGCAAGCCGCCCAAAGGGCACCCGCCGCGCCATGCCATAGCCGCCGATCACCAGCTTGCCATGGCCCGGCCCCGCGGCGTGCAGAAACCCATAAGCAAAGCACACCGACAACAGGCCCAAAACCGCCCCCGGCTGCCCGCTTTTGATCGCCCGCACCGCCCCCGCAAGCGCGTTTTGCACCTGCCGCTGTTGCTCCAACACCCACGCCTGCAAGGGGCCAAACCCGCCCAGCAGCCACACAAGCCCCAAACCCAGAGCCAGCACCGCCCCCGCCGCCATCACCGCACGCGACATGTTACCCACCACAGCTGACCCGCGCCTCCTCGGCATAGGCGGCCCCGACAGCCGGGAAATCCGCCTCGGCCGCCTCATCGCCCGCAAATTCAGCCAAGGCCTCTTGCAGGATCTGGTCGGCTGCCTCGCGGTCGGGTTCATAAATGTCGACGGTGCAATCGTCGCGACCGGTCACGGTGGCATCTGCAACGGTATAGGCCGTGTAAAACCCCGGATCGTAAGACTGCACCAAAAGCGGCCCCGCCCCCAGATCCACCAGCGTATCAAAACGACGGAAATGGGTCGAGATCAGCTTGCCGCCCTCATAGGCCACGGTCCAATCCATCGGGCGCGACAGCGCAAGCGGCGCGGCGTCCAAAAGCGCATAAGTGTCGCCCTGAAACTCGGGCTGCCAGCCCATGTCGAACCCGTTCATCTGCACCAGTTCCTCGGACGTCAACACGCCGTCAAAATCGGGATCGAGCCCGCGTTCGGCAACAAGGGTCAGCGAGAAGAACTCGTCATAGGTCCAACGCACCCGCACACCCTCGGCGCGGCCATCGGCGGCAAAGACCACCTCAAGGGCGGCGTCGATGAAGATATGCGGATGGGCGAGCACCGGCGCAGGCGAGGCCAGCGCCGCAAGAACCGCCATACCTGCCCAGACCGCCCGCATCCTGCCACCCGTGTTCCGGCTTTGGCCAAGGCATACCATGGGCCAAGCCGGGGCGGAAAGATCGCAGGTCACGCGGGGCGCGAAAAGCCGCGCATGGGGGCTCGCCGCAGGCGGGCTATTTGATCTTCTTGCCTGCGATGGTGGTGCCATCCTTGGCTTGGCCCGAGTTCGCCGTGGCCAAGACCTTGGGGGTCTCTTTCTTTGGCTTTTTGGCCTCTTTGTTGCCTTTGTTCTTTTCCTTGGACATGTCGCGCTTCCTGTCTGTGCCGGGAAAGCTGCCAAGGGTGCCGGGCGGGCACGCAAGACATCAGGGGCGGGCCGCAAGATGTGCGGGGCGGAGCCTGTAGCGTCAAGATGGGGGTTCGGGCAGGGGAAGACAAGCGCCGCGCGGGTTGCGTTGGTCACTTGGAATTCGCGACAACGGTTCAACCCGCGCCCCTTTGCCCGGAATCAAGGCGCGAATGCGCCGCCGGGCCGCGCCCGACCTCCCCCCGGGAGGGCGCGTTTGCAACGGTTGCCAGCAGAAATTCTGGGGAAGAACTGGAACCATAAAGCGCCTAGAACCAGCGTCGGTGCGCCGTCCCAAGGTCGGGCGCGGCCCTATGGTGTGATTGGCGCACAATGAATGCGCGGTCAACGGCCGGCTGGAACCTACCGTTGCCTTTTTTCTCATAACCACAAAGCTCTGTGCGCTTCTCCGGTCTGATAGAATTGCCTTACGAGCTTAACGAATTTTCTGAAGTCTGAGTTTTGCTCGACTAATCTATTCACGGTGCCCCAATCAATCGCATTTCTATCGGCTGCAGGCAGTAGTATCTGGCTTTCACCTGGATTTATGGTATCAAATCTAATCAACCCAATACCGTGTAATGATGACAGAATTCGAAGTTCATTCAGGGTCTGACCACCTTGTATCTCCGTTGCGACCAAGTAACCTTGGTCCGCCCAAGATGAGTTGCTAACGGCTTGAAAGAAGGTTTCACGAACGTTCGAACCATTGATGTGCAGCTTGAGCTCGAAAGACCAAAGCCGAGTCTTAGTTTCCGCCATCTCCTTTACCGTATCCGCTACATCTCGATCCCACCCGCGAGAAAGGTCTTCAAGAGCAACAATATCTGGGAAGAGCCAACGATTGCCATTTTGACCACGATTGTTCACAGATCGTTTTTCATCAATCCGCAAACTCAAGAGAGAGAACTCATTCCACAAATACTCACAAAAAACCGGATAGAGATCTGACTCACGCTGCCCAGTCATCGAAACTTCTAACGATTTGGCATCATTAGAAATTGCTTGATTCGGTTGAGGAGTTGATCCTGCTTCATCCTCAAGGGACTTATTCGAAAAATAATACTTTCGAGGGCGCTCTTCGGTTGTTCGAACCTGAAATCTTGCCTCAAGTGCGGGCCTTTGAGCCCCGATTTCAGCAACGATCTGCTGGGCCATTGCATCATCTGAGTCTAGCGCAATCTTTTTTGCAGTACTAGCTGAACGCTTGTTCTGAGTGGCGCTTGGGTAAGTCTCCATGATCCAAAGCGCAATCTCTCTGGCTGTAAATCGCTGTTCTGGATGCGCTTTCAAAAGTTCGGGAACAAATTTAGTTATGCTGAATTTATCACTCATCAAACATCCAACTCCTCCACAAACCTCGCATTTTCCTGAATATACTGGAACCGCAGTTCCGGCTTCTTGCCCATCAACCGCTCCACCAGATCGCCGGTCATGCCCGGCTCATCATCGTCGATCGACACGCGGATCAGCTTGCGGGTCAGGGGGTTCATCGTGGTGTCTTTCAGGTCCTTGGCATCCATCTCGCCCAGCCCCTTAAACCGCTGCACGTCGATCTTGCCCTTGCCGCCAAGACCCTTTTTCAGCCAGATCTCTTTCTCGGCATCATCGGCCACATAAAGCCGCTTGGCCCCTTGGGTCAGCCGATAGAGCGGCGGGCAGGCGAGATAGAGATGGCCCTTGTCGATCATCGGGCGCATCTGGGTGAAGAAAAAGGTCATCAGCAAGCTGGCAATGTGCGCTCCGTCGACGTCGGCGTCGGTCATGATGATGATCTTGTCATAGCGCAGATCATCCACCTTGAAACGGGTGCCCATCTGCACGCCCAACGCCTCGCAGATGTCGCGGATTTCGGCGTTGTCGCCGATCTTGTTCGAGGCTGCGCCAAGCACGTTCAGGATTTTACCCCGCAACGGCAGCAAAGCCTGCGTCTCGCGGTTGCGCGCCGCCTTGGCCGAGCCCCCGGCGCTGTCACCTTCGACGAGGAACAGCTCTGTTCCTTCCCGGTTCTTGGCGCTGCAATCGGCCAGCTTGCCCGGGAGTCGCAGCTTTTTCGTCGCCGTCTTGCGCTGGGTTTCCTTTTCTTGGCGGCGCTTCAGCCGTTCTTCGGCGCGCAGCACCAGAAAATCCATGATCGCGCCAGCCGATTTCGGATCACTCACCAGCCAGTTGTCAAAGTGGTCGCGCACCGCGTTTTCGACCCATTTCGCGGCCTCTTCGGTGGCCAGACGGTCCTTGGTTTGGCCCACAAACTGCGGCTCACGGATGAAAACCGAAATCAGCGCACAGCCGCCGGTCAGCATATCATCGCGGGTGATCAGCTCGGCCTTGCGGTTCTTTGACAGCTCACCGTAAGCTTTGATGCCCTTCAGGATCGCCGACCAAAAGCCAAACTCATGCGTGCCGCCTTCCGGGGTGGGGACGGTGTTGGTGTAAGACTGGATAAACCCATCGCGCACGGGCGACCAGTTGATCGCCCATTCCACCGACCCCGGCACCCCGAACTTTTCTTGAAAACCCACTTTGCCGGCAAAGGGCCGGTCGGCATAGGTCGTGGTTTTCTCGAGCGTGTCCGACAGATAGTCGGCCAGACCACCGGGGAAGTGGAAGGTGGCCTCCATCGGCATATCGCCGTCAGGAATCTGCGATTTCCAGCGAATCTCGACGCCCGAGAAGAGATAGGCCTTGGACCGCGCCATTTTCATCAGGCGGCTGGGCTTGAACTGGTGGCTGCCGAAAATCTGCGCGTCGGGGTGGAAGGTCACCGTGGTGCCGCGCCGGTTCGGGGCCGCGCCGATCTTTTCAATCGGGCCAAGCGGCTTGCCGCGCGAAAAGCTTTGCTGGAACAGCTCTTTGTTCTTGGCAACCTCAACCACCATCAGATCCGACAGCGCGTTCACAACCGAGGAGCCAACGCCATGCAGACCGCCCGAGGTTTCATACGCCTTGCCGTTGAACTTGCCGCCCGAATGCAGCGTGCACAGGATCACCTCCAGCGCCGATTTGTCTGGAAACTTCGGGTGGGGATCGACCGGGATGCCGCGCCCGTTGTCGCGGATGGTCAGGGACCCGTCCACGTTCAACTCCACCTCGATGCGGCTGGCATGGCCCGCCACCGCCTCGTCCATCGAGTTGTCCAGAATCTCGGCCGCCAAATGGTGATAGGCGCGCTCATCAATCCCGCCGATATACATGCCGGGGCGCAGGCGAACGGCCTCTAACGGCTCCAACACCTCGATGCTGCTGGCGTCGTAGATTTGGTCCTTGGCGGACAAAAGGTCACTGGGCATCGGGCTGCTCTTTTTCTGGGTCAGCCAGCATTAGACCATTTTGCGGGGGGTGTCCGCAAGATGTTGGGGTCAGGAGTGCTTTCGCAGCCAGTCGGCCAACTCGCCCTCGTCCAACAGCCGCTGGGCAGCGCGGATGATGACAGGCCCGATTTCGGTGGCGGTGAAGCGGGCAGGCACGCCGTTGGCCACAAGGCAGATTTGCAAAGCGCGATATGCCGTGCGCTTGTTGGCGTCATTAATGCAATGGCCCTGAGCGATGGCCACGGCATAGGCCGCGGCCAGATCAAAAACATCGTCGATCAATCCATACGCAATGCGATTTTCAACGCGCGCCAATGCCCCTTCAAGCGACTTGTCCAAGGCCAGACCCGTCAACTCGCCAGGGTTCAAAACCTCATCGTGAATATCCACCACAAGGTCCACATTCAGGATGAACATGCCTTACTTGTCCCGCAAATAGTCCAGCACAGGCTGAGCGGTTTCGCGGGTACGGGCCAACAAGTCCTTTAACGCCTCACGCGACAGAGGTGTATGCTCCGGCACCTGGGCAACGCTGTCTGCCGGCACAAGATAGCCAACCAAGGCCGAGTTCTTTAGGATCGCCACCGGCTTACCGCCGGCGCGGTCCAGAACCTTTTGCGGCTCCCGCAGTTCGGTCATGGTACAGATTTGCGGGGTCAGAAGGCGGGTCATTGCGGCGCTCCGGAGTGAATATGTGATAGAATATACACTGGAGTGTATAAATATTCAACCCGCAGCGCCCAGCCCTTACGCCGGTTCCGCCAACCGCCCCGCCCACATTTTCTGAAAGGCCGGGCGGGCCTGGCAGCGGGCAATCCAGGCGCTGATGGCGGGGTATTCAGCCAAAAGCGTCGGGTGCGGCTGGGCATAGCGGGTGCATTCTTCGGCCATGATGTCGGCGACGGTGAACCGCCCGCCCACCAGCCACTCTTGCCCCGCCAGATGTGCCTCAAGCCGCGCCAAGGGGCGGCGGAGCACCTCGGCCGCCTTGGCCACAAGAGCGGCCCCTTCCGGCGTCTTGTCCTGCCCTTTGGTGATGGTCATGGCGATATCGAGTGCCGGGCCTTCGATGGCTGTGCTGGCAAAGAGCGCCCATTGCTCCATCAACGCGGTCTCGGCATCGTTCGCCGGGGCAATCGGCCCACCGGCGCGGCGCACGACATGTAGGGTGATCGCAAGGCTTTCGGTCAGCACCAGATCGCCGTCCACCATGGCGGGGATCTGGCCCATCGGATTGACCTTCAGGAAATCAGGGCTGGCGGTGTTGGCCGGGGCATCGGCGGCAGCCGGGTCGGGCAGGCGGTAGGCTTGAATGGTCGGGTGGTGGGTAAAGGCCATCCCGGTTTCAAACAGTGCCCAAAGCGGGCGCGTCGCGCGCGAACGATAGCAGCCGTAAAGCGTCAGCATCTGGGGAACCCTTGCGTCTTGTTCTATCCTGATCGCCAGCCTAGGCCAGCACTGCGGGAAACAAAAGCCCGGGCTTTGGCCGTGGCCATTGGGTCACTTTGAGTGAAAACCTACAGTCATCCTACATGGAATTGACGCGGATCAAGGCGGAGCAAATCTGTGTCGTGCGTTGCTTATGGGACCCCATCGCAAGGAATCGCCCATGGACCAGCCCCCCGTGCCCAAGGCATTGCCGCCCACCGTTCAGCTTGCCGACCAAGGGCCCATAATCGCCCCCGATGTCTCGGGTGAGGGCGAGGGGCTGACCGGCCCGCGCCAGTTTCCGGCCATTAGCCCTGGCGCCATTCGACAGGTGTTCGAATCCGGCAAATATCCCTATGCCCGCCTTTTGGGCCGCGCGCCCTATGAGGCGGAAAAGGCAAGGTTACAGGCCGAGCTTTTAAAGGTGCAAATCTGGGCGCAAGAGACGGGGCAGAAGTTTGTCATCCTAATGGAAGGCCGCGATGCCGCCGGCAAGGGCGGCACGATCAAGCGGTTCATGGAGCATCTAAACCCCCGCTATGCGCGGGTCTGCGCCCTGACCAAGCCGTCAGATGTGGAAAAGGGCCAGTGGTTCTTTCAACGCTACATCGCCCATCTGCCAACCGCCGGAGAAATGGTGTTCTACGACCGGTCTTGGTACAACCGCGCGGGGGTTGAACGGGTGATGGGCTTTTGTTCCCCCGCCGAATATCTGGAATTCATGCGCCAAGCGCCCGAGTTTGAACGGATGTTGGTCCGTTCAGGCATCCGACTGTACAAATACTGGTTCTCGGTCACCCGCGAGGAGCAGCGCACCCGCTTTATGGCGCGCGAAACCGATCCTTTGAAGATGTGGAAGCTGTCGCCGATCGACAAGGCATCCTTAGACAAATGGGACGACTACACCGAGGCCAAGGAGGCGATGTTTTTCTACACCGACACCGCCGATGCACCTTGGGTGATCGTCAAATCCAATGACAAGAAACGCGCCCGGCTGAATTGCATGAAGCATTTCCTGTCGACCATCGACTATCCCAACAAGGACCATGCGGCCATCGGCCAGCCCGACCCGTTGATCGTGGGCCGCGCCAGTCAGGTCTTGCAAGGGGCCGGGCATATTCTGGATGCCGCCAAGCATCCGGCGATCCGGCAGGCATAGCGCGGGCTTGGCCCGGGCGATCAACCGGGGTTGAAGAACCCGTGGATCGCCTCGGCCAACCCTTGCGAAATTCCCTCGACCGCCATGAGGTCGGGCACACCGGCGCGGCTGACCGCCTTGGCCGATCCAAAATGCGCCAATAGGGCGCGCTTGCGCCCCGCTCCAACGCCCGGAATCTCATCCAAGGGGGTGGCCGAAACCGCCTTGGCCCGCTTGGCGCGGTGGGCGCCATTGGCCCAGCGGTGGGCCTCGTCGCGCAGGCGCTGCACGAAATATAACACCGGATCATTGCGCGGCAGGGCCATGGGGGGCAGACCCTCGCGGTGGAACTCTTCTTTGCCCGCGTCGCGGTCAATGCCCTTGGCGACACCGATCAGTGCCACATCCTCGACCCCCAACTCGGCCAAGACGCCCGCCACCGCCGAAAGCTGCCCCGCGCCCCCGTCGATCAGCAACAGATCGGGCCACATGCCCGAGGTGCGGTCAGGATCCTCTTTCAGCAATCGCTCGAACCGCCGCGTCAGCACCTCGCGCATCATGCCGAAGTCGTCGCTGTTGGCCCCGGCCTCTGATCGGATGTTGAACTTGCGATACTGGCTTTTCAAAAACCCATCGGCCCCGGCCACGATCATGCCGCCCACGGCATCAGATCCTTGGATATGGGCGTTGTCATACACCTCAATCCGGTTGGGCGGCGCATCCAAATCAAAGGCATCGGCCAGCCCCTGCAAGAGCTTGTTCTGCGTTGCGCTTTCTGACATGCGCCGGGCGAGGCTTTCACGCGCATTGCGGGCGGCATTTTCCACCAACTCTGCCTTTTCGCCGCGCTGAGGCACTGCCAATTCCACCTTGCGGCCCGCCCGGATAGACAGCGCCTCGGCCACAAGATCGGGGTTTTCGACGGGATGCGACAAGAGGACCAGCCGGGGCGGTTCCTTATCGTCGTAAAACTGGGTGAGGAAGGCCTCAAGGATTTCCGGCTCTTCGGCCCCTGCCCCGGTTTTGGGGTAAAAGTCGCGGTTGCCCCAAGACTGGTTGGCACGGATGAAGAACACCTGCACGCAGGCCTGACCGTGATCCAGATGCACGGCCACCACATCGGCCTCAGCCACGCCTTCGGGGTTGATGCCTTGGCTTTGCTGCACCTGCGTCAGCGCCTTGATCCGGTCGCGCAGCGCAGCCGCGCGTTCAAACTCCATCGCCGCAGATGCCTCGCCCATCTCACGCGCCAGATTGGCTTGCACTGCGGTGGATTTGCCATCCAAAAACCGTTCGGCATCCTCGACCAGCGCCGCATAGGCGGCCTCATCCACCCGGCCCACGCAGGGCGCGGCGCAGCGCTTGATCTGGTATTGCAGGCAAGGACGCGTGCGGCTGGCAAACATCGCATCCGAACAGTTGCGCAGCAAAAACACCTTCTGCAACTGGTTCAGCGTGCGATTGACTGCGCCGGCACTGGCAAAGGGGCCAAAGTAGCGCCCCTTCTCCTTTTTCGCGCCCCGGTGTTTCTTAAGCTGGGCAAAGGGATGTTCGCGGCTGATCAGGATATTTGGAAACGACTTGTCATCGCGCAAAAGCACGTTGTAGCGCGGCTTCAGCTGCTTGATGAGGTTCTGCTCCAACAAGAGCGCCTCAAGCTCGGTCCGCGTGGTCAGGAACATCATCGAGGTGGTTTCAAAGATCATCCGCGCGATCCGCGCCGAATGACCCGTGGGCCGCGCATAGTTCGACACCCGCGCCTTCAGATTCCGCGCCTTGCCAACATAAAGCACCTCAGAGGCCGCATTCAGCATGCGATACACCCCCGGACTTCCGTCCAGCGTGCGCAGATACTCTTGGATCACCTCATGCCCGGTGCGGGGTGTCTCGGTCATGCGGAAATGCGCCTCTTCGATGCATTGATTCTGCCTCTTGGCTGCAATGATAAAGACCCAAGAGCAAGAGGGAAGAAGTCCACCGAGATTGTGGATAAGTTTGCGGAGAAGTTTTCAGGACGCCGGAATTTGCCTTGTTTCACATGGGCCAGAACGGTTTGCCTATTTTTTAGGCAAATAGATAAGCCACTGATATTGAATGATAAATTATTTAACATTTTGCAAATCCCTGAAAAATCAGGAGATTTTGTAACGGCTCTGTGACGGCAGGGGCCAAAGTGGACAACTCGCCGCAGACAAACCGAGGGGGCCTACTCAACCCCCAGCACATCCGGGGTCTGCCAGCCCAGATGCTGGCCACCATCTACCGCGATCATCTGGCCCGTCACCGCCGGTGACTCGAGGAAAAACCCAAGCGCCGCCGTGATGTCGGAAGGGTTGGCACCGCGCCCCAGAACGGTGGCGGCACGCTGTCGGGTGAAATGGCTGTCGCTTTGCCGCGCGCCCTGCAAGGTGGGGCCGGGGCCAATGGCATTCACACGGATTTGCGGCGCAAGGGCTTGGGCCGCGGTGCGCGTGAGCGCCCAAAGGCCCATTTTGGCGATGGTATAGGTCATGAATTCCGGCGTCAGCTTGTGCACGCGCTGGTCGATCATGTTGATGACAAGCCCGCTCGACTCAGGCTCGCCCACTGCGTCGCGCCCGGCCGCCGGGGCTTGGGCGGCAAAGGCCTGCGTCAAGACGAAGGGCGCGCGCAGGTTCGATTCCAGATGCCGATCCCAGCTTTTGCGGCTTGCAGTGCGCAGCGTGTCATATTCGAAAATTGAGGCATTGTTGACCAAGACCGTCAGCGGCCCGCCAAGCCCCTGAACCGCCATCGGCACCAGCTTTTCCACCTGAGATTCGATGAGAAGATCAGCCCGCAGCGCACAAGCGCGCCGACCCATGGCGGTGATCTCTTTCACCACCTCTTCGGCCTCTTTGCGTGAGGCGGCGTAATGCACCGCCACATCATAGCCACGCCGCGCCAGATACAGCGCCATCTCGCGGCCCAACCGCTTGCCCGCCCCCGTCACCAATGCCCGCATGTCACGCCTTCTTGCAATCGCAGTCTGATTTCCCAACGATATAGCGCCCGCATTTGGGACAAACAGGGGGCTTTAACCCCCGACGGCGCAATTGGGTGATGCGGCCCATCTTGCCGGGAAACAGCGCCTTGCCGATCATACCGACCAAGGCCATGGCCAAGAGAAAGACGAGGATAATCTTGACCAGCATCTAAAGCTCCCAGTTGCTGTTAAAGGCCATAGCGCGCCCAAAGCGCCCTGTCTTCCACGGATTGCATCAGATCCTCGCCCAAGCTGAGGCCGAACCGCGCCAAGAGTCCGCGCTTTTGGCCCAAAGGCACCAACCGCACCTTGTCGCCGTAAAGCGCTTTCATCTTGGGCACCAGATGGGCGACCCCATCGACCAGCCCCAGATCTACCGCTTGCTGGCCCACCCAGACATCAGCATTGAAAAGATCCGCCTCGGCCAACCGCGCGCCACGTCGCGCCTTCACATGGGCGATAAAGGCCTCATGGATCGGTCCTTGCAAGGCGCGCAGCCGGTCAATGTCCTCGGGCTTTTGCGGCAGGAAAGGATCGGCAAAGCTTTTCGACTTGCCCGCCGTCACCACCCGCCGCTCAATCCCCTGACGCGCCATCAGTTCGGGAAAGCCGAAACTGGCGAAAATCACGCCGATGGACCCTACGATGGAACTGTCATCCACCCAAATCTCATCGCCCGCGCAGGCCAGCCAATAGCCGCCCGACGCCGCGACATCTTCAACAAAGGCGTGCACCTTGACGCTCTTTTCATCCGCCAGCCGCCGGATCCGCGCGGCGATCAGGCTGGATTGCACCGCCGATCCGCCCGGCGAGTTGATCGCCAGCGCCACGGCCGCAGGTTTCATCTTGAACGCCTTGTCGATGATACCCGCCAAAGCGGCGTCAGACAGGCTGCCCCGCCCGGTGCCAATGTTGCCCTGCAGGCGGATGACCGGCACAAGCGGCGGCCGTTTCAGAAAGGGGATGAAATTTCTCATGCTTCACAGGTAGGGCGTCCACCCCCGTCGCGCAACGGTGCTGTGCGATATGTCCCGAGTCCGTCCCCGCGGGCTGCCGTCTTGGGGGCCAGCGCCCCCATGCCATGGGTTTCTCGAACCAAGGGCGCAACCCATGGCATACCCGGAGTATTTCAACAGGCGCAAACCCAAGAGCGGGCGCGCATGGGATTTGCGCCTTTCCAAATACTCATCTTGCCACCCTTGCCACGGGCGCAGCGCCGGGCCACCTTGGGCACCATGATCGACAAGCTGGAAATGTTCATCGCTTTGGCCAACGAGCGCCACTTTGGCCGCGCGGCCGAGGCGGTTGGCGTGACGCAACCCAGCCTCTCCGGCGCGATCCGCCAGTTAGAGGATCAGTTGGGCGTGCAGCTCGTCTATCGTGGCAGTCGGTTTCAGGGGCTCACCCCTGAAGGTCAGCGCGTGCTGGATTGGGCGCGGCGCATCGTGGGCGACATGCGCGCGCTGAAGGACGAGATGCGCTCGGTCCATGCCGGGCTGTCGGGCAATCTGCGCATTGGGGTCATTCCCACCGCGCTACCGATGGTGGCAGAACTCACCGGCCCCTTCACCGCGCGGCACCCGAACATGCGCGTCACCATCCTGTCGCGCACCTCGGTCGAGATCTTGGACGGCATTGAAAGCCTCGAGCTGGATGCCGGGATCACCTATCTGGACAACGAACCCTTGGGCCGAGTGTTTCAAACCCCGCTTTACACCGAGTTTTATCGGTTTCTCTGCGCCCCCGGAACCGAGTTTGCCGGGCGCGACCGGATCAGTTGGCACGAGATGGCCTCGGTGCCCTTGTGTCTCTTGACCTCAGACATGCAGAACCGTCGCATCGTCAACCAGCATCTGGCCGAAGCCGGGGCAAAGGTGCAGGCCATGGTGGAAAGCAATTCCACCATTGCGCTGGTGTCCCATGTCCGTTCGGGCCTCTGGGCCTCGGTGGTGCCGATGAAGCTGGCCGAGATGTTCACCGGTCAGGGTTTGGTCGCCATTCCCATCGTCGACCCCGAGGCCGAGCATCTGGTCGGCCTGATCACCACCCGTCGCGATCCGCAGACCCCGGTCCTGCAAGCACTGATCGAAGAGTCCGCTCGGCTGGCCACGCGCCTGCGGCGATAGACGCGGCCTATCGAATGACGGGATATCTATATTGATTTCCCTATCAATCGGCGTATCAGGGGCGAAGCTACCAAAAGGGCCGCCCATATGCTTGATTCCGTCGAAGTCACCTCCCGCGTCGGGGATATCCTGAACGCCCACAAGGGGATGGAGGGTTCTCTGCTTCCGATCCTGCACGCCATCCAAGCCGAGTTTGGCTATGTGCCGCAGGCCGCCCTTCCGATCATCGCGCAGGATTTGAACCTGTCGAAGGCCGAAGTTCATGGCGTGATGTCCTTTTACCACGACTTCCGCGAGAATCCGGCAGGTCAGCATGTGCTGAAACTCTGCCGGGCCGAGGCCTGCAAGGCGATGGGGGCCGACCGCGTGGCAGACCACGCGCAAAAGGCGCTGGGCATTGAATGGCATGAAACCACCAAGGACGGCCGCGTTACGTTGGAGCCGGTGTTCTGCCTTGGCCTGTGCGCCTGCGCGCCCGCCGCAATGGTGGACGGCAAAATCGTGGGCCGGGTTGATGCGGCCAAGATCGACAGCATCATCGGGGGTCTGAAATGAAGATTTATCTGCCGCTGGACAGCGCCGCTGTCGCCCTTGAGGCCGATGAGATTGCCGAGGCGATCCGCGCCCATGCCCACACCAAGGGCGTTGATCTGACGCTGGTGCGCAATGGCAGCCGGGGCATGGTCTGGCTGGAACCCTTGGCCGAGGTGGAAACCCCCGCTGGCCGTATGGCCTTTGGCCCAATGACGCTGGCCGATGTGCCCGCGCTGTTCGGCGATTTGGCCGCGCATCCGAAGGCGCTTGGTCTGACCGAAGACCTGCCGTGGCTCAAGGCGCAGACGCGCCTGACCTTTGCCCGTGTCGGCGTGATCGACCCCTTGTCCTTGGCCGATTACCGCGCTCATGGCGGTTTGACCGGGCTTGAGCGCGCTTTGGGCATGGCCCCGGCCGATATGGTGGCTGAGGTCACGAACTCTGGCCTGCGCGGTCGGGGTGGTGCGGGCTTTCCCACCGGCATCAAGTGGAAAACCGTCTCCGAGGCCAAGGCCGACCGCAAATACATCGTCTGCAACGCCGACGAGGGCGACAGCGCCACCTTCGCCGACCGCATGCTCATGGAAGGTGACCCCTTCACGCTGATCGAAGGCATGGTGATTGCGGGTCTCGCTTGTGGTGCGACCAAGGGCTTTGTTTACTTGCGCTCGGAATACCCCGTCGCCATTGCCGTGATGCAAAAGGCGGTCGAGACCGCCCGCGCCGAGGGTCTTTTGGGTGCGAAAGTCTTGGGCAAAGGCCCGACCTTTGACATGGAAATCCGCGTTGGTGCCGGGGCCTATGTCTGCGGCGAGGAAACCAGCCTTCTGAACAGCCTTGAAGGCAAGCGCGGCATCGTGCGCGCCAAGCCGCCGTTGCCCGCGCTGCAAGGCTTCATGGGCAAGCCGACGGTGGTGAACAACGTCATCTCCTTGGCCTCGATTCCGGTGATCTTTGAAAAGGGCGCCGAGCATTACAAGAACTTCGGCCTTGGCCGTTCGCGTGGCACGATCCCGCTGCAGATTGCCGGGAACGTCAAACATGGCGGGCTGTATGAGATCGCCTTCGGTCTGACCTTGGGCGAGATCGTGGACAAGATCGGTGGCGGCACGGCCTCGGGTCGCCCGGTCAAGGCGGTGCAGGTGGGCGGGCCCTTGGGCGCCTATTTCCCGCGCAGCCTGTTCGACACGCCCTTTGGCTATGAAGAATTTGCGGGCAAAGATGGCCTCATCGGCCACGCTGGCCTCACGATCTTCGACGACAGCGCCGACATGCTGGAAATGGCGCGCTTTGCCATGGAATTCTGCGCCATCGAATCCTGTGGCAAATGCACGCCCTGCCGCATCGGCGCGGTGCGCGGGGTGGAAACCATCAACCGCATCAAGCGCGGCGATGCCGCCGCCATGCCAATCCTCACCGATCTGTGCAACACCATGAAATCCGGCTCGCTCTGCGCGCTGGGCGGGTTCACCCCATATCCGGTGATGTCGGCTGTGACCCATTTCCCCGATGACTTCTCGACCCAGAAGGAAGCGGCGGAATGATCGAAAAGGTTCAAGGCCCGGCCTCTTACTTTCCTTCGATTGAGAAGAAATACGGCCAGCCGATACAGCACTGGTTTAACGAGATCACAGATAAGTTGGCGCTCCCTCATATGCAGATCGTCAGCTTCCTGAAAAACACACACGGCATGGGCCACGGCCATGCCAATGCCATCGTGGCCCATCAGTTGGCCCAGAAGAAAGGCGCTTGAGATGAAAGACTTCATCATCCCGTCCGACCGCGATTTCGGCACGCCCTATGTGCGGTCGACGGCCACAGTCACGCTGAACATCGACGGGTTCGATGTGACGGTGCCGGAAGGCACCTCCATCATGCGCGCCGCCGCCGAGATTGGCATCACGGTGCCTAAGCTGTGCGCGACCGACAACCTTGAGGCCTTTGGCTCTTGCCGCCTTTGCCTTGTGGAAATCGAAGGCCGCAACGGCACGCCCGCCTCTTGCACCACGCCCGTTGCCCCCGGCATCCGGGTGAAAACCCAGACCGGCAAGCTGAAAGAGCTGCGCCGTGGGGTGATGGAGCTTTACATCTCCGACCACCCGCTCGATTGCCTGACCTGCTCGGCCAATGGCGATTGCGAATTGCAGGACATGGCTGGGGCCGTCGGCCTGCGCGATGTACGCTATGAGGCGATCGACACGCACTTCCGCCCCAAGAACAACTCGGGCGAGGCCAATCCCCAGTGGAAGGCCAAGGACGAATCCAACCCCTACTTCACCTATGACCCGGCGAAATGCATCGTCTGCTCGCGCTGCGTTCGGGCCTGTGAAGAGGTGCAGGGCACCTTTGCGCTGACCATCGAAGGCCGGGGCTTTGACAGCCGTGTGTCGTTCGGTGCGAAAACCGATGATGCGCTGGCCTCGGATTGCGTATCCTGCGGCGCCTGCGTGCAGGCCTGCCCGACGGCGACCTTGCAGGAAAAGTCGGTCATCGAGATCGGCACGCCGGAACGCTCGGTCATCACCACCTGCGCCTATTGCGGCGTCGGCTGCCAGTTCAAGGCCGAACTGCGCGGCGACGAGCTGGTGCGGATGGTCCCTTACAAGCATGGCAAGGCCAACCGGGGCCATTCCTGCGTTAAGGGCCGCTTTGCCTATGGCTACGCCTCCCACCAAGACCGCATCCTGTCGCCGATGATCCGCGACAGCATCAACGACCCGTGGAAAGAAGTATCCTGGGCCGAGGCGATGGAATTCGCCGCGAACCGCATGAAGGGCATCATTTCCAAATACGGGCAAAAGTCCGTGGGTGTGATCACCTCGTCGCGCTGCACCAATGAAGAAACCTATCTGGTGCAGAAACTGACGCGCGGTGTGTTCCTGAACAACAACACTGACACCTGCGCCCGCGTCTGCCATTCGCCCACCGGCTATGGCTTGGGCCAGACCTTGGGCACCTCTGCCGGCACGCAAGACTTTGATTCGGTAGAACATACCGATGTGGCCATCGTGATCGGGGCCAACCCCGCCTCGGGCCACCCGGTCTTTGCGTCGCGCCTGAAAAAGCGCCTGCGCAAAGGGGCGAAACTGATCGTCATCGACCCGCGCCGCACTGAAATGGTGGACAGCCCGCATATCCGCGCCGCCCATCACCTTGCTCTGACCCCCGGCACCAACGTCGCCATGGTCACCGCACTGGCGCATGTGATCGTGACCGAAAAGCTCTACAACGAAGAGTTCATCCGCACCCGCTGCGACTGGGATGAATTCCAGGACTATGCCGAGTTTGTCAGCCGCCCGAACCATTCGCCCGAAGCGGTGGAAATCCTGACCGGCGTCAAGGCCGAGGACGTCCGCGCCGCGGCCCGCACCTATGCCAATGGCGGCAACGGCTCAATCTACTACGGTCTGGGCGTGACGGAACATTCACAAGGCTCGACCACCGTGATCGGCATTGCCAACTTGGCGATGATGACCGGCAACATTGGCCGTCCGGGCGTGGGTGTGAACCCGCTGCGTGGCCAAAACAACGTGCAAGGCTCGTGCGACATGGGATCCTTCCCGCACGAACTGCCGGGTTACCGCCATGTGAAGAACGACGATGTGCGCGCCATCTATGAAAACCTTTGGGGCGTGAAGATCGACAATGAGCCGGGCCTGCGCATCCCCAACATGCTGGATGCCGCCGTGGAAGGCACCTTCAAGGGGCTTTACTGCCAAGGCGAAGACATCCTGCAATCCGACCCGGACACCAAACACGTCACGGCGGGCCTCGCCGCGATGGAATGTGTGATCGTGCATGACCTGTTCCTGAACGAGACCGCGAATTACGCCCATGTGTTCTTCCCGGGCTCGTCGTTCTTGGAAAAGGACGGCACCTTCACCAACGCCGAGCGCCGGATCAACATGGTGCGTAAGGTGATGGCCCCGAAGCAGGGCTATGCCGATTGGGAAGTCACCCAGATGTTCGCCCAAGCCATGGGCGCCAACTGGAACTACACCCACCCGGTGCAGATCATGGAAGAGATTGCCATGACCACGCCGTCCTTCGCCGGTGTCAGCTATGACAAGATCGAAGAGATGGGCTCGGTCCAGTGGCCCTGCAACGACAAGGCCCCGCAAGGCACGCCTTTGATGCACGTCGATGCGTTCGTGCGCGGCAAAGGTCGGTTCATCAACACCGAATATGTCGCCACCGATGAACGCACCGGCCCGCGCTTCCCGCTTCTGCTGACCACGGGCCGCATCCTGTCGCAGTACAACGTCGGCGCGCAAACACGCCGCACGGCGAACAGCACTTGGCATTCCGAAGATGTGCTGGAAATCCACCCCCACGACGCCGAAGTGCGCGGCGTGAAAGAGGGCGATTGGGTGCGACTGGCCTCACGTGCGGGTGAAACCACCCTGCGCGCGACGCTGACCGACAAGGTCAACCCGGGCGTCGTCTATACCACCTTCCACCACCCCTACACCCAAGCCAACGTCATCACCACCGATTTCAGCGATTGGGCCACCAATTGCCCGGAATACAAGGTGACGGCGGTGCAGGTTGCGCCCTCGAACGGGCCTTCGGAATGGCAAGAGGAATACAACGCCCAAGCCACCCTCTCACGCCGGATTGCAGCGGCGGAATGATGAACAGCCACCGCCCCCTGCCGCGCCTTGCCTTCGGGCAAGGCCGCGCCTCGGACGGCTCGCGAGAGCTGCCCGAGGAGGTGGCGGTGGCACTTTCCTACAACGGCTCCACCCAGGCCGTGATGATGGCCAGCCCGGCGGGTCTGGTGGACTTTGCTTATGGCTTCAGCCTGACCGAAGGCATCGCCACCCCAGATGAAATCGACAGCGTTGAGATCGTCGAAACCGCTTTGGGCATTGATCTGCAAATCTGGCTGAAATCGCCTGCCGAAAGCCGCCTCAGCGCCCGGCGGCGGTCAATGGCGGGTCCGGTTGGCTGCGGACTTTGTGGGATTGATAGCCTTGAAGAGGCCCACCGCGCACCGCGCCGCGTGGCCAACAGCAGCTTTACGATGACACCCGCGCAGATCATGTCGGCCATGGCGGACCTCACCGCGCATCAGCCCTTGCATGACATCACCCGCGCCGCCCATGCTGCGGCCATTTGGGCCGCCGAGGGTGGGATCATCACCTCGCGCGAAGATGTGGGTCGCCACAACGCACTGGACAAGCTGATCGGCGCCTTGGCGCAGGCCGCCCCGGTTGAAGGCGCGCTGGTGCTGACCTGCCGCACCTCAATTGACATGGTGCAAAAGGCCGCTGCAGCAGGCTTTCCCATGATCATCGCCGCCTCTGCCCCCACGGCAGCGGCGGTTGATATGGCCGATGCCGCAGGCATCACCCTCGTCGCCCTCGCCCGCAAAGACGGGTTTGAGGTGTTCACCCATACCAATCGCATTGCAGCTTTAGAGGCCGCCCATGTCGCATGACGCCCCCCATTTCTCCGGTCCCCATGGCAAGCTGGTCTATATGGCCAACCAGATCGCCAAGTTCATGGAATCCAAGCCGCATGACGAGGGCGTGGCGGGCCTGTCCAGCCATATCAATGACTTCTGGGAACCCCGGATGCGTCGCCACTTGTTTGAAGTGCTGGACGCAGGCGGCACTGGCCTGCGCCCGCTTGTGCTGGACGCGGCGGCAAAGATCAAACGGCCAGCCGAAGCGGCCTGATTAAGGCGCCCCTCTCCTTAAGAGAGCGGGGAGACGACCTAGTCCGTGACCCATGCCCCAATCTCCCCCCTCCCCCTTGTTGGGAGGGATGGGGTGGGGGGCCACAGGTGCGCCGTTAAAAGTCGAAAATATCCGACAAAAAGCTTTCCCGGCGCTTGCGCGGGCGGTGATAGTCATCGTCGTCATCATCGCGGCGGCGACGGGGCTCTTCCCGGCGCGGTTCTTCGCGGCGAGGGGCCTCAGCATAGGTCGGCGCGGCAGGCTGAGCGGGCGCCCGGCCCGGTTCACGCAGCGCCACAGGCGGCTCTGCACCAGCGGCACGTTCGACGATCTTGTCCAATTCGCCACGGTCCAGCCAGACACCCCGGCATTTCGGGCAATAGTCGATCTCAACGCCATGGCGGTCAGACATCACAAGGGTTTCATTATCAACCGGACAACGCATGTTCGCTCCTGTTTGCATTTCCATGCATGTGGGGGTGCGCCAGCGCACAAACAAGTGCTGACACAGTGGATTGCAGCGGCGGGCCTTGCGGCCTAGCTTTGGCTCCAATCATTTGTGAAAAGGACTGCACCCATGGCTGACACCCCCTATGTGCCCCCAAAGGTCTGGGTCTGGGACAAGGCGAATGGCGGGGCCTTTGCCTCGACCAACCGCCCCGTTGCCGGGGCCACGCATGACAAGGACCTGCCGCGCGGCCAGCATCCCCTGCAGCTCTACTCGCTGGCCACGCCGAATGGAGTCAAGGTCACCATCATGCTGGAAGAATTGGTCGAAGCCGGGCTTCTGGCCGACTACGACGCGTGGCTGCTGGAGATTTCCGGCGATCAGTTTGGCTCGGGCTTTGTGGGGGTGAACCCCAATTCCAAGATCCCGGCGATGATGGATTACTCCGGCGACACGCCCGTACGGCTGTTCGAATCCGGCTCGATCCTCATTCATCTGGCTGAAAAGTTTGGGGCCTTTCTGCCAAAGTCCGGCCCCGAGCGGACCGAGGTCATGAACTGGCTGATGTGGCAGATGGGATCGGCCCCCTTTGTCGGCGGAGGCTTTGGCCATTTCTACGCCTATGCCCCCGAGAAGTTCGAATACCCCATCAACCGCTATGCGATGGAAACAAAGCGCCAGTTGGACGTATTGGACCGTCGTCTGGCCGAGGTACCGTTCGTGGCGGGGCAAGATTACTCCATCGCCGATATGGCGATCTGGCCGTGGTATGGCAGTTTGGTTCTGGGCCGCGCCTATAACGCGGCCGAGTTCTTGGACGTGACGTCCTATAAGAACGTCGTCGCTTGGGCCGAAAAGATCGACGTGCGGCCTGCGGTCAAGCGTGGCCGGATGGTCAACAAAAGCTGGGGCGATGAGGCCGAACAGGTGCCAAATCGCCATTCAGCAGCCGATTTCGCGGGCAAAGCCGTCTAGCGATCAGTCTGGGGCCACCCCGGCGGTGGCCCCCACGCTGTCTTGGGCCACCGAGACCGATTTCAAGACCGCAAAGACTTGATCCCCCGTGCCGAGGCCCAGCGCCTGAACTGACCGGCGGGTGATGCGCGCCAAGAGCGCCTCATCCCCCATCCGCAGTCGCACAATCGCGCCCGGCCCGTCGCCAAGGCGAATCTCCTCGACCGTGGCGGTCAGGATGTTCAGCGCAGAAATCCCCTCGGGCCGGGTGGTGGCCAGCATCACATCCTGCGCCAAAATCCGCAGGCGCAGCACAGCCCCCGGCGCGGCCCCCACGCGCGGCAGCCAGATCGGCCCGCCCGCGCTGGCAAGCTGGCTAAGCCCATCAGCCTCATGCGCTGCGACCGTCGCCGAAATCAGCGCGCCTGCCTCACGCAACCCCATCACCGGGGCCATCGCCGGATCGGCCATCACCTTGGCCGCCGGGCCTGCGGCCATAACGCGGCCCGCCTCCAAGAGCACGATGCTGGTGGCCAACCGCACCACCTCGGCCACGGAATGGCTGACATAAAGGATCGGCAGACGCAGCTCATCGCGCAGCCGTTCCAGATAGGGCAGGATCTCGGCCTTGCGCGCCTCATCCAGCGCGGCCAAGGGCTCATCCATCAGCAACATCTGCGGGTTTGACAAGATCGCCCGCCCAATCGCCACACGCTGCGTTTCACCCCCCGACAGCGCACCGGGCCGCCGGTCCAGAAGCGCACCAATACCCAGAAGCTCGGTGATGCGCGCCAACTCACCGGAGTCAGCACCTGTGCCTGCAAACCAGCGGCCATAGGTCAGGTTCTGTCGCACCGTCAGATGCGGAAAAAGCCGCGCATCCTGAAACACATAGCCCATGCGGCGGCGATGCGGCGGCAGGTTGATGCGTGCCGCACTGTCGAACAGCACCCGCTCCCCCAGCACAATCCGCCCCGTGTCCGGCCTGAGCAGTCCCGCCACCGCATTGACCACCGTCGACTTGCCCGAGCCTGACCGACCAAACAGCGCCGTCACCCCCGGCGGGGCGTCAAACTCGGCCTCCAGCGTGAAATCGCCAAAGCGGTGGGAGAGCGTGATCGACAGCGTCATTGGCCCGCGATCCTTTTGGCAATGGCGCGGCTGACCCATTCGGCCAGCAACAGCGCCGCCATGGCCACAACAATGGCCACCAGAACCAGCCGAAACGCCTGCCCATCACCCCCCGGCACCTGCAAGAAAGCATAGATCGCCGAAGGCAGGGTTTGCGTCTGGCCGGGGATGTTCGACACGAAGGTGATCGTCGCACCAAACTCGCCCATCGCCTTCGCAAAGGCCAGAATGGCGCCTGCGACAATGCCCGGCAGGATCAGCGGCAAGGTCACCGTGGCAAAGACCCACAGGCGCGGCGCGCCCAGCGTGCTGGCCGCCTCTTCCAGCTTGGGATCCACCGCCTCAATCGCCAAGCGGATCGCCCGCACCATCAACGGAAAGGCCATGACCGCCGCCGCCAGAACCGCCCCTGTCCAGCGAAAGGCCAGCACGATGCCGAACCATTCGTCCAGAAACTGCCCGACATAGCCCTTGCGCCCGAAGGTCAGCAAAAGAAGATACCCCGTCACCACAGGCGGCAGGATGAGCGGCAAATGCACCAGCCCGTTCAGCACCTGCTTGCCCCAAAACTCCCAACGCGCCAGCGCATAGGCCACGAAAATCCCCAAAGGCAGGCTCAAAAGCGTCGCCCAAAACGACACGCGCAGCGACAAGGCCACCGCGCGCCATTCCTCGGGTGATAAGGCGTCAAACATCAGGGGCGCGCGTCCGGTTCAGGTCAGTGTAGGATCTTGAAACCCTGTGCGGCGAACTTGGCATCTGCCGCATCCGCCGACAAGGCATCGAAAAAGGCGCGGTCGGCGGCGTCGGCCGCCCCGGTCAAGAGAGCAGCGGGGTAGGTGATCGGCGCATGGCTTGTCTCGGGGAATTGGCCCACCACCGTCACATTGTCACCCGCCACCGCATCCGAGGCGTAGACAATGCCATAAGGCGCCTCACCCGTCGCCACCAGCGCAAGGGCCGCCCGCACGTTTTCAGATTGCGCCACCAGCGGTTCCGCCACGGCCCAAAGGCCCAGCGCCTCCAGCGATTGCTTGCCATATTGGCCTGCGGGCACGGCATCGACCATGGCCATCGACAGCATCCCGCCGTCCAAAAGTGCCACCAGATCAAGCTCTGGCCCAATCTCGACCGGGCTTGCATCCGTGCCATGCGCGATCAGCACCAGATCATTGCCCAGAAGGTCACGCCGCTGTCCCGGCACCACAAGCCCGGCCTGATCGACCGCATCCATCCAATTCACCGCCGCCGACAGGAAGATATCCGCAGGCGCGCCTTCGATGATCTGTTTGGCAAGCTGGTTTGACCCGGCATAGCTGATCGTCACGCTGTGGCCAGTGCTGGCCTCAAACTCGGCGGCAACCTCATCCAGCGCGGTTTTCAAAGAGGCGGCGGCAAAGACCACAACCTCCTCGGCACGCAGAGGGGCCGCCAAGGTGGCGGCGATCAGCGTGGCAAGGGCAAGGCGGCGGGGCATGGAGGGCTCCGATATGTTTTTTGAAACATATCAAGCAGGCAGGCCTACAAACGGCAAGCGTTATTTTTCTGCAACCATATCGGACGGCGCGCGATCACGCAGCCGCGCCTCAAGTGCGGCGATGGGGGCGGCGGCTGCGGCCTCCGCCAATCGCAGCGCCTCATGATAGAGCGCCAGCACTTCGCCCCCCGCCTCGGTCAGTTGCGCGCCACCGCCACCCTGCCCGCCCCGCACGCGGGCGACCAAAGGATCAGCAAAGGCCGCGTTCATTTCCTCGACCAAGGACCATGCGCGCTTGTAGCTCATCTCCATCTGCCGCCCCGCCGCCGCGATAGACCCGGTCTCGCGGATCCGTGCCAAAAGCTCGGCCTTGCCGGGGCCCATCATCGCCCCGTCAAACAGGATCCGCAGTTTCATTGCCGTCATGATCGTTGCCCTTCATCGCTGCACCAATCTTTCCCTATCCCACCCCCTGCGACAAGCCGCCCTGAGTGGCGCGCGAAAAACAGTTGTCGCCCAGCAGAACTTGGGGCATCTAACCGTCATGATGCGTTATGCGGTTCTTTCTCTGCAGCGGCTGGTTCTTGTGGCCGCGCTGACCGTGGCCCTTGTGGCAACGGGCTTTGCGCATCGTATGCCCAGCACTGATGATGCAGCGCTGGCCGCCTATGCCTTGGCGGGCGGCGACATCGCCGATCTCTGCGGCGATCTTGATGGCGACGGGCTCCCCGATCACGGCGATTGCCCGGCCTGCCAGATTGCGGGCGGCGCCGATCTACCCACCACCACCCTGACCCTGCGCAACGCCGATCTGGCCTTTGTTGCCCAAGTCGTCGCCCCGCGCGAAAGCCGCGCCGTGCGTGCGGTGCTTGACCCCGCGCGCGGCCTGCGTGCCCCCCCTTTGGCGTGATCTCGTTTCACCTGTGAAAACCTGATCCAACCAGGTGCCGCCCCATGGCGCGCGCACCTTTCCACCAAAGGACCGCAAATGACCCATTTTCTAGGCCTTATGGCCGCTCTGCTTCTGGCGCATCCGGTGCACGCCCATGGCGTTACCGTGGGCGATCTTGAAATCATCCATCCCAACATTCCCCAACCTGCCAGCTCCGCCATGGCGGCGGCGGGGTATATGGGCATTTCCAACGCTGGTGATGAGGCCGACCGCCTGATCGGCGTGGAAACCCCGGTTGCCCAAAGCGCCATGCTGCACAAGACAGAGGTCAATGCCGACGGCGTGGCCAGCATGACCCATGTCGAGGGCATCGACATTCCCGCCAATGACACGGTGGTGCTAGAGTCCGGCGGCTATCACATCATGTTGATGGGCCTGACCCAAGAGCTGACCGAAGGCCAGATGGTGCCGGGCGTCTTGATCTTTGAAAAGGCAGGCCGGGTTGAGATGGAATTTGCCATCGATCCGCCGGGTGGGGTCGATCATTCCACCATGGACCATTCCGCGATGGGCGCCGAGGCCAGCACGGAAACCGCCAGCGCCGAAGGGCATGGTGACGGCCACGGTCATTGCGACGGGCATGGTGCTGCTGCGCCTGCCATGACGGGCGATGACCCCACCGACATCGAAGCGCTGTTGAAGGCGCAGTTCGACACCCCCGAATCCCCGCTGACCGTGGCACCGATCACCGTGCAAGGCGATGTGGCCATCGCCAGTTGGTCGCAAGACGGGCGCGGCGGTCGGGCCTTTCTGCGCAAGGACGCCGAGGGCTGGTTTGTTGAGCTTTGCTCGGGTGCCGGGCTGATGCTGCCCGCCACGCTGCAAGGCCTTGGGCTGACACCGGCGGATGCCGAAACCCTGCTGGTCGCCGCACGCGCTGCCGAAGACCCCTTGGGGACCGAGGCCATCCAGCGCTTTGATAGCTTTGATGGCACGCTGATGATCGGCCGCGCGGGCCACGGCCATTCGGACTGATCCGACACTGCGCTGCGGGCGGGGCCCAACCCCGCCCGCGCCACGCCAAGCCCCCAGGGGACCCACCAGACGACCCACCAGACGACCCCATAGACAGCCACGCCCCCCTTCGCTATCTTCTCGCCCGAGCCGGGGCGATGGCGTCGTCCCAGGGGCACCCCCCGCTGCTTGCAAGCATGGCTTGCCACAGTCCTGTACGCCGGGACCTTTCGGGGTCTTGGACGATGCGATCCAGACCCCTTTGATGAGGTCTGTTATGACGGAACGTCCGCAACAATACCGTTTCCACCAAGGCGACCGGGTTCTGCCCTTTGCCACATCCGAATATGACGCCCGCATCGCGGGCCTGCGCGAGATCATGGAAGTGCATGGCGTTGACGCCTGCGTTTTCACCTCGATGCACTCGATCGCCTATTACTCGGGCTTTCTCTACTGCTCCTTTGGCCGCCCCTACGGCCTTGTGGTCACCCGCACCGAATGCGTGACCATTTCAGCGGGCATCGACGCCGCCCAGCCGTGGCGCCGCAGCCACGGCGACAGCATCACCTACACCGACTGGCAGCGCGACAACTACTGGCGCGCGGTTCTGTCGGTCACGGGTGAAAACAAAGTCATCGGCTGCGAGGCGGATCACTTGACGCTGGTGCAGTCCGAAAAGCTGAACGCCTTCCTTAAGCCGAAAAAGGGCGTCGATATCTCGGTCGCCGTCATGCAGCAGCGCATGCACAAATCCGCCGCTGAAATCGAGCTGATCCGCCACGGTGCCAACGTGGCCGACGTGGGCGGCTTTGCCATCCGCGAGGCGGTGAAGGAAGGCGCGCGCGAGATCGACATCGCCATGGCAGGCCGTGACGCGATGGAACTCGAAATCGCCAAGCGTTTCCCCGATGCAGAATACCGCGACACTTGGGTGTGGTTCCAGTCGGGCATCAACACCGATGGCGCGCACAACCCGGTCACCGCCCGCAAGTTGCAGCGCGGTGATATACTGTCGCTGAACACCTTCCCGATGATCTCGGGCTATTACACCGCCTTGGAACGCACGATGTTCGTCAAGGAATGCGACGCCGCCTCGCGCCGCATCTGGGACATCAACGTCGCCGCCCATGAATATGGGATGAGCTTGCTCAAGCCCGGCGTCTCTTGCGCCGAGGTGACCCACAAGCTGAACACCTTCTTCGAAGAGCATCAGGTGTTGCAGTACCGCACCTTCGGCTATGGCCACTCCTTCGGGATCCTGTCGCATTACTACGGCCGCGAAGCCGGTCTGGAACTGCGTGAGGACATCGACACGGTGCTGGAGCCGGGCATGGTGATCTCGATGGAACCGATGCTGACCATCCCCGAAGGTCAGCCGGGTGCGGGCGGCTACCGCGAGCATGACATTCTGGTCATCACCGAGGACGGCAACGAGGATATCACCAAGTATCCCTACGGGCCTGAGTTCAATATTGTAGGGTGAGACCCGACCCCGGCCTTGGCCGGGGTCAAAACGCTCCAGTGGAGCGTTTTGAGGGGCGAACGCCCGAGCAAACCTGCGAGGGCAGGCAGGCAGCGCCGCTGGCCTAGCGGCCAGCGGGAAAACGCTCCAGTGGAGCGTTTTCAGCAGCGAACGACCGAGCAAACCTACGAGGGCCGGGGGGAACCTCCCGGCCCTTTTCCTTTACCACCCAAACCGCAACTTGCTCTGAAACAAGAGGATCCCACCATATCCGGCCCACGACATGACACCAAACACCAAGACCCACATCATGCGCGCCTGCCCCACTGCGCGCGGCGGTTGCAAGGCGACAAACCCCTCGCCATCGCCGCAACGCCCCCGGCTTTTCTTTTTGCAACCGCGCTCAACCCCTTGACGCAAGGCGCAGGGGGCGGCTTTTGTGCCCGAGTTGCCCTTTCCCGAGATGTAGTATGACCCCGATTCTTCGTTTTTTGGCGCTTGGCGCTGTTCTTGGCCTGTCGGCCTGCGCCACCTCCCCCTCTGTCGAAACTGCGACCCCACAGGTCGTCCCCGGCTATGAGGCGGTTGAAGACGGCGGGTTCATGATCGAGGCGGTCGAAGCGCGGCATCTGACGGGCGGGCGTGAACGGACTGAGGTTGCGTACAACGGCTCGGAAAAGCCGGGCACCATCGTGGTCGATACCTTCGCGCGCAAACTCTACCATGTGCAGGAAAATGGCCGTGCGATGCGCTATGCGATCGCCGTGGGGCGTGAGGGCCTTTCGTTCCGGGGTTCGGGCGTGATCTCGCGCAAGGAAGAATGGCCCGCGTGGCAGCCCACCGCGAACATGGTCAGCACCCGGCCTGATCTGTACGCCGAATTTGCTGGCGGCATGAAGGGCGGGCTGGACAACCCCTTGGGCGCGCGGGCGATGTATCTGTATCGCGACGGTCGCGACACCATGTTCCGCATCCACGGCACCATTCAAAACGCCACCATCGGCCATGCCACCAGCGCAGGCTGCATCCGTCTGTACAACCAAGACGCCATTCACCTTTATGACCAAGTCAAAATGGGCGCCCGCGTAAAGGTGCGCTCGCAGGCCGAAAGCCTTGAGCTTGAAGGGGCCCATATGGATGACGCTTGGGGCCTTGCCGTGCCTGAGACGCCCGAATCGATTGCCCAAAAGGAATTGGACATTATCGCGCGCGCCGAGCAGGAGGCCGCCGAGGCCAAGGCCGCGGCTGAAGCTGCAGCAAAAGAGGCCGAGGAAAAGGCCCGTTATGCCGCGATGACCCCCGAAGAACGCGCCAAGGCCGACGAAAAAGCGGCCAAAGAAAAGGCAAAAGCCGAAGCTCTGGCCGCCAAAGAGAAAGCCAAAGCCGAGGCGCTTGCCGCCAAGGAAAAAGCCAAAGCCGAAGCGCTGGCCGCCCTCGAGGCCGAAAAAGCCGCCAAGGCGGCAGAGCGGGCCGAGAAAAAGCGTTTGGCCGACTGTAAGCGCAAGGGCATCGCAGAAAAGGATTGCCCGGCCTTGGAAGAGGCCGAAGGCTAAGTCCTCTCTTGGACAGCCCCATCAAGACAAAGGCCCGGAGCATGCTCCGGGCCTTGTTCTTTCACGGCGCGACGGGGCAAATCCCCCCGTCACTCAACGATCACATAATCCTTCAGCGTGGTTTCCACACAGTCCCATGTCCCGTCAAACCCAGGGCGGATAATGAACCGATCACCCGCCTTCAGATGGGTCACCGTGCCATGCTGGTCGGTCAGGATGGAATGGCCGGAGTGGATATAGATGTATTCCCACTCGGCATAACTGATCCGCCACTTGCCCGGCGTGGTCTGCCACATGCCGCAGTAAAGCCCGTCCCGGTCCTCCCGCGACCAGGTCGAATGCACCGGATCGCCCGACACAACCTTTCCCGGATCGGGGCGCGTGACCTCGGGCGTGATCCCGTCCTGACTGATACCTTCCACAAGCAGCATGATCCCTCCACTGGCTGTTTGGCACAGAAAGGCTGTTGCGGCGGCGCAGGTCAAGCACCGGCTTTCGCCGCGTTGCAGCGCAATTATGTTGCGAACCCCGCGCGGCTGTGCCTGAATAGCAGGCAGAATCTCCAAAAGGCCCGGAGCCGACGATGAGCGCCACCTCCCCCCTCCGCCCCGTGCTGCCGCCCGACATCCGCGCCCGCAAGGGCAGCACGCCCCTTGTCGTTCTGACCGCCTACACCACCCCGATGGCCCGGCTGGTTGATGCGCATTGCGACATCGCGCTGGTGGGCGATTCCCTTGGCATGGTCCTGCACGGGATGCCCTCCACCCTTGGCGTCACGATGGAGATGATGATCCTTCACGGCCGCTCGGTTGTGCGGGGGTGCCAAAAGGCGATGGTGGTCATCGACATGCCCTTTGGCAGCTATGAGGAAGGCCCCGCGCAAGCCTACCGGAACGCCGCCCGACTGATGGCCGAAACCGGGGCGCCTGCGGTCAAGCTGGAAGGTGGCGCGCATATGGCCGAGACCATCGCTTTTCTCACCAAACGCGGCGTGCCGGTGATGGCCCATATCGGTCTGACGCCGCAGGCGGTGAACACCCTTGGCGGCTACAAGGTCGTGGGCCGCGACGATGAGGCTGACCGCGTGATGCAAGACGCGCTGGCCGTGCAGGCCGCCGGGGCGTTCTCGGTGGTCTTGGAAAAGGTCCCGATGGGCCTTGCAGGGCGCATCACCAAGGCGCTGGACATCCCCACCATCGGCATCGGGGCTGGGGCAGATTGTGACGGGCAGGTTCTGGTGATCGACGACATGCTCGGCCTCTTCACCGAATTCCGCCCGAAATTCGTCAAACGCTACGCCGAACTGGGCCACACCGCAGATGAGGCCATCGCTGCCTATGCCGCCGAAGTTCGCGCCCGCGCCTTCCCGGCCGATGAACACGGCTTCCCCGACGTGCTGCCCGCGAAAGGCCCGACATCTTGACCAAAGTGATCCGTACGGTGGCCGAGCTGCGCACCCTCGTGCGCGCATGGCGCGCAGCAGGCGAGATCGTGGGCGTGGTCCCCACCATGGGGGCCTTGCATGACGGTCACCTCTCCCTCGCCCGGCGCGGCAAGGTGGAATGCCACCGCGTCATCACCACGATCTTTGTGAACCCCAAACAGTTCACCAACCCCGAGGACCTGAAGAAATACCCCCGCACCGAAGAGGCGGACGTGGCGCTTTTGAACAGCGTCGGCGTCGATGCGGTCTTTATCCCCTCACCCGAGGAGGTTTACCCCGACGGCTATATGACCACCGTTTCCGTGGGCGGTGTCTCTGAACCGCTTGAGGGGCGGATGCGACCGGGGCATTTTGACGGCGTGGCCACCGTGGTGACCAAGCTTTTCGGCATGACCGAAGCCCATCGCGGCTATTTCGGGCAGAAAGACTGGCAACAGTTGCAGGTCGTTCTGCGGCTGGTGCGCGATCTGAACCTGCCCGTCACCGTGGTCGGCTGCGAAACCATCCGCGAGGCGGACGGTCTGGCCATGTCCTCGCGCAATGTGCGGCTGACGGATCAGGGCCGCGCGGTTGCGCATGTGCTTTACACCGCCATCACCGCCGCCGCCGATGACATCCGGGCCGGGCAATCCGACCGCATGGCCATTCGCGAGGCCGCCGAAAAGGTCCGCGCGGCGGGGTTTGAACGGGTGGAATACATCGAACTGCGCGACGCCGAAACGCTGATGCCATCCGACGACGTGCGCCGCCCCCGCCGCATGCTGGCCGCGGCATGGCTCGATGGCGTGCGGCTGATCGACAATATCCCGGTCTAACGCCCGCCCGGCCCCACAACGACATTGCGACCGCGCCCGGTTTGGGCAAGGATAACCCATTCATTCAGGTCCAGCCTTTGGGCCCACACCCAATTTTTTCAGTTTCCCCGCCAGACGGGGATGTATTGATGTGAAAGATCATTACATCAGCCTCTGGACCCAGTCACACGGAGAGCAAGATGGCCGATTTCGACGCGCAGATTCAGGAAAGCCAGAAACAGGTTGCCGAGGCGCAGGCCAAGATTTCCGCCGTAACCGCCCAGATTGAAACGGCCCGCACCAAGCTCGATCAGGGCCTGTCGATTGATGTGGAAAACGCCACGCTCGACGATGTGAACAAGCACACCGAGGTGATGAACGCCAACATCGCCGAGTTGATCATGGGGCTGGATGACGTCACAGCGGGCTTTTCCAAAGACTTCGATGAGATGCGCTCCAAGACGGGCATGGAAAGCTTTGTCGGCATCTTCTCCTCCGCCAAATCGGAATCGATGCGGCAAGAACGGCTCCGCACCGCCTCGATTGACGACAAGCTGCAAGACCTGATCGCCAAATCCGACGTGATCGTGCGCCTCTTGCAAGGCCAGTTGGACCTGCTCAACACCCAAAAATCGCGGGTGGAAGTGAACCTTGGCGACACGCTGTCCCAGCGCGAAGGCGCAGTGACAGCGTTGGAGGCCACGCGCGCCGAGATCACCGCGATGGACCCCAAGATCATCGAGCTTGAAAACAAGATTTCCGTCGAACAAGACGCGGCTGCCCGCACCAAACTCGAAACCGATCTGGCCGAGTTGAACGCACGTTACAACGCACTGGTGCAGGACGAACAGGTGCAATTGGCCAAAAGCCAGACGCTGGAACGCTATATCGAAAAGGGCAAAACCTGGGTGGACAGCCTGACCAATCAGGCCGCCACGCAATTGGTGCTGATCAACAAATTGCAAACCGACACCAAACAGCGCGTGGTGCTTTATGACGCGCTGACCTCCAGCCTCAAGACCGCCCAGCAACAAGATGTGGCCCACCGCATCAATGAAATCGGCGTGAAAACCGACCAAGAGGCGCAGGCCGCAATGGCCGCGATCGGGGCTGCCACCAACGACAAAATGGCCGGCATGCTTGAGGCACACGAAGGTCATATGGTCTTTGCCCGCCAGATCTTGGAGCAAAAAGCCGAGGCGGACGAACGCTTTGCCCGCCGCTTTGCCAAGATCGTCGAGAAACACGACAAGAACGCCTACGGGGGTTAAGCCGTGGCCGACCTCAAAGAGGCGCTGGTCTCAGACCATGCCCAGCTTTACGACACCGCCATCGCCCGGCGCTACTTTGCCAAGTTTGACCGGATCACCGGACATCTGGGCCGCGTGGCGGGCGAGGTTGAGGCCGAGGGCAAGCTGACCCGCACCGAAGCGCGGATCCTTGGCCGGTATCTGGCTGGGCTGAATACAACCTTCGCAGCCCTCAGCCACAAATACCTCATGACCGGGCGCAGCGACACCGCCCCGCGCCTGACCTTTGACCGCCACGACTCCGGCTTTCCGGTAGCGCAGGAACTGATGACCATGGCGCTTGATGCCGCACAGGTCGCCAAGCATCTGGCCGGGATGGCCTCCGAGGCCGAGTTGAAAGACCGCATGGTGCGCCAGATCGTCAGTGACCTGACCACGCCAACCGCGCTGCAATTCGCGCTTTCGCAGCGACTTTACTACGAAGCGCTGGCCGCCGGGGGCCTCTTCTGGGCCCGCAATGACCCGCAGGCGCAGTTCATCGCCGATGTCGGCGCGCGGCGCCACATCCTCATTCACTGGGCGGTCTGGGATGCCCAGACCAATCTGCCCGTGGTCTATCTGTTCGACGTTCAGGATTCCGGCCGCACCCCCTTGCCCACCGATGACCGGCGCTGGCCCTTGGTGCAACAGGGCCTGATGGCGCAATCCTTGGGCGGGCTGAAACTGCTGACCATGGCCCAAGGCTTTGACAAGGATTTCGAAGCAATCCACCCCAAACGCCTGCGCCGCATCACGCTGGGGCCGATGCACAGCCATGACTTCACCCTGCAATCAGGGCCGATCTCGGATGTGCTCAAGGCCGCCCAAGCGCCCGATGGGCTTGACTGGGCGCTGGTCTGGACGGTCGAAGATCTGGTGTCAGACCGCGAGGAAGAGGTGAAAGACGGCTGGTTCTCCACCGCCAACCGCCAGATCTGGAAGCTCGATCCGCTCCACGGCATCGACACCGGCACCAGCGCTACCGAACGCATGGTGATCCTGCCCGAACAGGTGTTTCAAGCGCTGGTCGAGGTCAACGCCCCCGGCCTGCGCCCTTATCGCAAATTCGTCGTCGGCGCAGGCGGGCGCATCATCCCGGCCGTGTGATTGGGCCAAGCCCCGGGGGCCAGCCCCCGGTCCCCCGGAGTATTTCTGCCAAGATGAAAATCCGCCGTTTCATCTTGCCCCAAATACTCCCGCCGGAGGCGAAGGCTGGGCAAAAGACATAGGTTTTGGAGAATGAGAGATGACCACGCGCGACACAATGGAACTGCGGGAAGAAGCGATCAAGGCGCAGTACGAGGCAGCGCTTAGCCTGATTTCAGGCTTTGACCATGCGCCGCGGCTGGCCAAGGCTTTGGCCCCAGTGGCTACCGAAGAACGCTCGCCCGGCATCGGCGCGCGGCCACGGTTTCGCTCGACCATCCCCGGCATGGCGGCGCGGTCCACGGCGCGGCCGGGCGGGGTGCGGCTTTATGAGCGGGTCGAGGCCTTGGGCGACGGGCTCTTGTCGCCATTGCAGGCCAGCGCCCTTCATGCGCTGCGGCGCGGGGTGGCGATTGCCTTGGCCCTTGACGAGGCCTTTGCAGCCCAATCGGGTCTGGCCGAGCTGAAGAAGGCCAATCTCGAGGGCCGCCTGCCCGAAGCGCGTCGGGCCGAGTTCACCGATCTTCTGGCCGGCGAGGCTTTGGCAGTGCTTTACACCTTTGCCAATGCCACCGCCTTTCTCCTTGCCCCGCATCTGGGCTCCACCACCGTCGAGATCGGCGAGGTGGAGGAGGTTTTGACCGACAACGCCCCGCTCGCCCTGCAAGGCGCCCTGTGGGAGTTGGATCAGGACATCGCCCTCTTTGCGACCGATGAAACCCGGCTTGTGGCCACCCTCGCCGCCTTTGCCGAAGCGCTGATGGCCAAGGTCAGCTTGCGCGCCCAGACCGCAGGCGGCACGGCGGCATTTACCGGCTCAGCGTGGAAGGTCGAGGCAGACGGCCTGGCGATCAACGGCTTCAAACCCGCCCGCGCGACCAAGGGCGGTGCGATCACCATGCAGTTCAAGAAACCGCATGAGGTGGTAGGCAATCACATTGCCAAATACCAATCCATGCGCTTGGCCAAGATGCTGATGGCCTATGACTTTGACCGCCGCCTCAACCCCTTTGCCGAACTGGGCGGCTTTATCTTCACCTTCATGGGCGATGGCAAACCCGGCACGGGTAAGACGACCCTCATCCAGATGATGGCCGGAATGCTGAATGACTATTGCAAGGTCGCAGGCTACCCGTTCCGCTATCAGAACTTTTCCATCGACCAGATCGACAGCTATCAGGGCAAATCCGGCCAGAACGCCAAGGCGTTTATCGACACTGTGCTTGACCCCACGGTCATCGGCTTTGGCACCATTGACGACATTGACCAAGTGGCCGGCAAGCGCGGCGACCGCCAATCCAGCGCGGGCCAGCAAGAGGTGACGGCGGTTTTTATGCAGGCCTTTGCCGGGGCGGGCACCGTGGTGCGCGGCAATTGCACCTTTGGGATGTTTTCGAACTTCCCCGAGAATGTCGACGATGCGCTGCGCCAACGCGCCGGGGCGCGGTTTTTGGTCGATGGCCCGCAAACGCGCGAGGATTACGTCGATATCCTGTCGCTCCTTCTGGGCAAGAACCACCAAATCCCCCTTGGCGCGCATGATCTTTTTGCCGCCCAAGAGATCAAAAAGGCCGTCGCAGCCAGCTTTGAAGGCCACGCCCGCCCACATGAGCCGGGGCTGGTCACGGTCTGGGACCGGGTGGCGGGTCAGATTGGCCCCTTGGACACGATTGCCAAACTGGGGGCTTACCTGAAGGCCATCCAAGAGGCCGACCCCCGGTTCACGGGCCGCGCGATCAAGAACATCACCGATGCAGTCAAGGTGCGGGCGATGGATTTCGACCTGCCTGACATCTGGATGGAGAACCCCGATCTGTTCCTCTTCAAACCCTACGACGACAAACTGGCGATGATCCGGGGCTTGATGCAACCGATCACGGTTGAGATGGTGGTGCAGGAGATCAACCGCTACGCGGACAGTGAGTTCCGCTATTCCGACAAGTCGGACGAGGTGGCGATTGAAGGCATGGTGCGGGAGTTTGGTCGGCAGGAAGAGGCGAAACGGCGGTATTTGGAGGGGAAGGGGTGAGCATGCCCAGAGCCCCCACCCCATCCCTCCCCACAAGGGGGAGGGGGCCCCTTTGGACCAAGCGCACAACCTCATTCACCGCGCACCTCCCCTCCCCCTCGTGGGGAGGGGCTGGGGGTGGGGGGCCATCGCTAAATGACTGATATCGCCCCCCAAACCCGCGCAAACGCCCGCCGCCTGCGGACCGAGATGCCACCGCAGGAGCGCAAAGTCTGGATGCAGTTGCGCGACCTGAACCATCGCCTTGGGCTTCATTTCCGCAGGCAGGCGCCAGTTGGCCGCTTCAATGCGGATTTCGTGGATTTTGGGCGGCGGTTGGTGATCGAAGTTGATGGCGGTCAGCACGGCGGCGCCGAAGACACAGGGTGGGATGCGTGGTTTCAGGGTCAAGGCTTCACAGTCTTGCGGGTCTGGAACAGCGATGTGGATGGCAACCTTGAAGGTGTCATGCAGCTGGTGCTTGATGCCTTGGAAGGTGGTTTGGAATGACAGAGAGTTTCTTAATGGCAAATCGCGCAGCCCCCCACCCCCAGCCCCTCCCCACAAGGGGGAGGGGAGGAGTCTCATGCCATATCGCCCGCCCGACGCCCAACGCGGCCCTCTCCCCCTCGTGGGGAGGGATGGGGTGCGGGGCCTTTGCCAAAGGAGCCACCCCATGAACCGCCTCATCTCCGCTGGCCTCATGTTCGGCAACCTGATCGAGGTCTCCTCCCCGGCCCTGATCGAGCGGTACAACCGCGCGCTGAAGCATCTGACGGGCAAGACCACCCAACTCACCGATTTCCACATCGACCTGTCGGGCTATTCCCCCGAGATCGGGGACGAGTTCAACGATCCGGGCTATCTTAACCCCAGCGGGGCGAACCGGCAGTTCATCTTGCTAACCACGAGCCAAAAGACCGCGCCGCTGCTCAACATGAAATTCTCCACCGCGCGCGGCATCCTCCAGCAGTTCATCGAGGCCAATGAGGCGCAGTTGTTCGCCCTCACCGCCCGCGATGCGGTCTGTGGGGAGTTGCAAGGCTCGGTCTATGAGGTCTCCACCGCCGCGTGCCTGCTTGAGATGAAACAGGTCACGGTCGAGGCCGACACCATCGGCGGCCATGTCGCCGATGCCGAAAAGCTCGCCGACCTTATCACCCGCTTTCGCGCCGAACCCGACGGCTGGCGCGATGAGGCGCTGATCGCCGAGATGATCCAGCTTGCGCGCAAAACCGGCGATATCACGAGGGTGCCGGTGGCTTTGCCCGCCATGACCTTCTCACAGCCAAACTTCTGGACGAGCCATTTCGGCGGGCTTTACATCTTTCAAGACCTGCGCGCGCCCGGTGTCATCAGCACCCAGCCGCGCGACACCCTTGGGACCTTGCCGATTTCCCCGGTGATGGACATCACCCGGCGCAACCAGATTGCCGAATGGCTGGACCGCAATGGCCTGGTGGAGCCCATCGTACAGGCGCGCGGCTTGGATGCCGCCGGCATCTTGCGCCAGAAGATGGATTTCATTCTGGTTGAGGCGGCCGAAACCCTGAAGATCGACATTGGCGACGCGCGCCGCACCGAACTGCGCAAGATCGCCTATCGCTTGGGCGATGCGCTGCCTGATGAGTTTCTGGGGCTGGCCGCGCTTTTGCGCTGGGTTGAAGGGGCCGGGCCATGGCCGCGCATCACCTCGGAACACGCCTGCTATTTCTACACGCTTCGCGCCAGCCCCGGCAAAAACCGCGATCTGGTGAATATGCTCTTGTCCGAGCTGGCCCCGATGGACGTGCGCCAGATGTTCATCACCCATAAGGAGCTGTTCTACGCCCATTATGCCCGCTGGTCTGACCGCAAGCGGCACTGGGTGGTTGATTTTCTGGAACGCGAATACAAGGTGGATGCCCAAGGCGCGCGCGAGGCGCTGTTTGGCCCTGAACCCGCCATGGACAGCCACGACCGGCCCACGCCCCGCCCGTCGCGCGATGTTGGACCTTGGGGCGCGGCAGGAGGACGGCGATGATCGGGTTGCTGCGCGCGGCGGTTCTGGCCTTTGTTCTGTTGAGCGTGGTTTATGTCATCGTCTCGATCTATTCCCGCTCCGTCAGGCGCGAAAAGCTGGAAAAAGACTGGGACAGCGACCCAGACAACCTGGGGGCTGAAAGTTCAGAGCGCGATGCCTATATCAAGGCAGGGCTTAACGCATATCGCCACAGCCTACGGCGCAAGCTGATCGTCTTGGTCTATATCATTCCCATGGCGGTCGTTTTGGCAACGGCCTATGCCGTGAACCATCAGTAAAGGGGGTCGCCATGTGGACCAAAACGAAATGGACCTTGCGGATTGTGGCGGGGCTTCTGGCGCTGGGGTTCCTGCATTACACGTTGCCGCAGCATGACATCGTCAAGATCACCGGCACCTACAACCGGCTCACCACCATCGGCTCTGAGAACGCATGGGCCTATGCCTCGCCCGATACCGGTACCGCCGAAAGCGGTACCACCCGCGACATCCGGTTTATCGAAGCGGCCTATCCCGATGGCGATGTGATGGTGTACCGCAACGAAGACACCGGCTGGATCTGGCCGCCCTATTTCAAATACGACAGTTCCAACCTGCAGGCCGAGGCGGGCAATTTGAAATCTGATGCCGCATCCCCGAAATGGGTGATGGTCACCCATTACGGCTGGCGCCTGCCGATCCTGTCGATCTATCCCAACGCCGTCTCGGTGCGTGAGGCAGAGAGCCCCGATGAACGGGTGATCCCCTATGTGTCGATCGTCGTCATCGCATTTTTGCTCTTTGCGATCTTCATGATCCGCCGGATCTGGGCGCAGTTCTGGGAACGCTCGGTGGAACCCGTGGCCGCCGAAATGGGCGAGACATGGGACGGGGTCGAGGCCAAGGCGACCGGATTTGTCGGCCGGATCAAGGCCTGGTTTAACCGCGGGCGCGCCAGGAAATAGCCCTGCTGCGGGGTGGAAAATTCTTGACAGAAGAATTTTCCCCAAGCGCCGTCATTCAGCGTTGCGCTGGCGGCGCCGTCGGACGCTCCGCGGGGAGTATTTGGGCCAAGATGAAAGACCGGGTCAGCGATTGCGGATCAGGTCTGCGGCTTTTTCGGCGATCATGAGTGTGGGGGCGTTGGTGTTGCCACCGATGAGCGCCGGCATGACGCTGGCATCCACCACGCGCAGGCCTTGCAGGCCATGGACGCGCAAGCTGGGATCGGTCACCGCCAGCGCGTCTTGCCCCATGCGGCAGGTGCCAACCGGATGATAGATCGTGTCAGCATGGGCACGGATCGCCGCCTCAAGCCCTGTGTCCGAGCCGTCATGCGGGTAAAGCCGTTTGCCTTTCCAAGGGGCAAGGGCGGGGCTTTCGAGCATCGCCTCGGTGATCCGCGCGCCTTGCATGAGAACGGCTAGGTCCTCGGGGTGGCTGAGGAAGGCCGGATCGATCAAGGGCGCATCGCCGGGGTTGGCCGAGTGCAGCGCGACAGTGCCCCGCGACTTGGGCCGCAGCACGCAGACATGGGCGGAAAAGCCGTCGGCCAGATGCAGGTGGCGCATGTGTTGGTCGACAATGCCCACCACAAAATGAATTTGCAAATCGGGGCGCGGCTGATCGGGGGTGGAGCGGAAGAAGGCCCCGCCCTCGGCCATGGGCGAGGCAAAGAGCCCCTCGCCGGTTTTGCGCCAGTGCAGGCCCGCCTTGGCCAGCCGCATCAGCCCGCGCGGGTTCAGCCCCACGGTGTCACGGCGCAAGGAGTGGTGGCTGATCGTATAGTCGAGATGGTCTTGCAGGTTCTGGCCCACACCCGGCAAATCATGGATCACCGGCAGCCCATGTTGGCGTAAGTGATCCGCCGGGCCAATGCCCGAAAGCATCAAAAGCTGAGGCGAGCCAAAGGTGCCTTGGGCCACGATCACCTCATGTCGGGCCGTCAGGGCGCGCCGGGCCAGGCCGCGCTTCACGATCACGCCCGTGGCACGTTTGCCGTCGAAGGTGATCTTCTCGGCCCGCGTGCGGGTCAGGACCGTGAGGTTTGGGCGGGTCAGCGCGGGGTGCAGATGGGCGGCGGCAGCCGAGCAACGCTCGCCTTTCCTTGGGCCGGAATGGAACTGCGTGACCTGATAAAGCCCGGCACCTTCCTGCGTCGGGCCGTTGAAATCGGGGTTTTCCGGCACCTGCACATTGCCCATCGCCTGCACAAAGGCGCGGCTGATCGGGCGGGGGAAGCGCTGATCGCCCACCTGCAAGGGGCCGTCCGCCCCATGCAGCGGGCCGGGGCGGGCGTTGCCTTCGGATTTCAGGAAATAGGGCAGTACCGAGGCCCAATCCCACCCCTCAGCCCCCAGATCCGCCCAGCCGTCATAATCCGACGGATGGCCGCGCACATAAAGCATGGCGTTGATGGCCGAGGAGCCCCCCAGCGCCTTGCCCCTTGGCTGAAAGCCCCGCCGCCCGTTCAGGCCCGGTTGTGGCGTGGTCTGCAAGGCCCAGTTGTGGATGGGCGGGCGGCCCGACACCATCGCCGCCACAAGGGCAGGCGCGCGGATGAAGATATCGCGGCCCATGCCGCCGGCCTCGATCAGGCAGACCGTCACGGCGGGGTCTTCGGTCAGTCGCGCGGCCAGCACGCATCCGGCCGACCCACCACCACAGATGATATAGTCAAACTCCATGGGACCAGCCTAAGCCTGCCCCATGGAAAGGCAAACGTGACGTTGCGCGCGACGAGGTCGACGCGGCGTTAACCGCGCAAGGCCCCGCCGGTGGCCTTGGCGACCTTTTCGATAATCTTGGCCGAAACCGCCTCGATCTCGGCTTCGGTCAGCGTCTTGTCCACCGGTTGCAGCCGCACCGTCAGCGCGATGGATTTTTTGCCCGCCCCCATCTGCGCCTCGGCCTTCTCGCCGGTGAACTGGTCAAACACCCGCACGCTTTCGATCAGCGCCTTGTCAGCCCCCTGAGCCGCGTTGACGGCGGTCAGCACGTCAACCCCCTTGTCGACAACAAAGGCGAAATCGCGGTCCACCGCCTGCAGATCGGAAATCGCCAGCGCAGGGCGGGTCGGGGTTTTCACCTTGGGATAGGGCACATTGGCGACCAGAACGGTAAAGGCCATGGCCGGGCCTTTGACGCCCATCTCGGCCAGCACCTTGGGGTGAACCTCGCCAAAGCTGGCCATCACATTCGGCCCCAGACCAATCGCCCCCGACCGACCCGGATGGAACCAGGCGGCCAGCTTGCGGCTGATCTGCACGCGGGCGGGCGCGCCGAGGGCGGCCAGCACCGCCTCGACATCAGCCTTGACGTCAAACACATCCACCGGGCGACGCGAGCCGTGCGGGTCCCGCGCGGCAGAGGCGCCGACCAACAGGCCTGCCGCTTGCAAATGCTGCTCGCCCGGCTCACCGCCGTGGAAGGCGGGGCCGATCTCGGCCAGCGCAAGGTCCATGAACCCGCGCGCCTGATTGCGCGCCGCAGCCCGCAAAAGGCCCGGCAGAAGGTCCGGGCGCAGATGGCTCATCTCGGACGAAATCGGGTTGTCCACCCGCACCGCATCGGTGCCGCCGCCAAAGAGCTTGGCCGCTGCCTCATCGATGAAGCTGTAGGTGACGCATTCATTATACCCGAGCGCCGCAATCGTGCGCCGCGCGGTGCGTTCGCGCACCTGCAACGGCGTCAGGATCGGGCGCGGCACGCCCGGCACCATGCGGCGCAAGGGCTTGCCTTCCAGCTTGGTCAAGCTGGCCACACGCGCCACCTCTTCCACCAGATCCGCCTCGCCCAGTACATCGGGCCGCCACGAAGGCGGGGTGGCCATATTGCCGTTCAGCGTGAACCCCAGCGCCGTCAGCGTCTGGCGCTGTTCGGCCTCGGAGATGTCCATGCCGACAAGGCTGATCACCCGCGCCGGGTTCAGCTTATAGGCGCGCGAAGTATCGGGTGCGGCCCCATCAACCGCGAGATCCGAAGCCTCGCCGCCGCACAGATCCAAGATCATCTGCGTCGCCAGATCCAGCCCCGGCAACGAGAACGCTGGATCAACCCCGCGCTCAAAGCGATAGCGCGCGTCCGAGTTGATCTTCAGCGCCCGGCCCGTGGCGGCAATGGTGATCGGATCCCAAAACGCGCTTTCCAAGAACACCTCGGTGGTCTCCTCGGTGCAGCCCGAATGTTCGCCGCCCATGATCCCGGCCAGGCTTTCGACGCCCGCCGCATCCGAAATCGCCATCATCCCAGGCCGAAAGGTATAGGTCTTGCCATCCAGCGCCAGAAACGCCTCGCCACCCGCCGCAGCATGCACCCGCAAGGCCCCGCCCTGCACCTTGGCCACGTCAAAGACGTGCAAGGGGCGGTTCAGGCCAAAGGTGAAATAGTTGGTGATATCGACCAAGGTCGAGATCGGGCGCAGCCCAATCGCCTTGAGCCGCGCTTGCAGCCAATCGGGTGAGGGGCCGTTCTTCACGCCGCGAATGGTTCGGCCTGCGAAATGCGGGCAGCCCTTGGCTTTCAGTTCGGCCTCAATCTGCACCGACACCGGGCTGGCAAAGCCGCCCTTGATGCTCGGCACGGCCAAAGGCTTCAACACACCCAGCCCCCGCGCCGCCAGATCGCGCGCGATCCCCCGGACGCCCAAGGCGTCGGGGCGGTTCGGGGTGATCTTTACTTCGATCACTGGGTCACAAACCGCAGGACGGTTCGCGGCCAGCCAATCGGTGAACTTTTCGCCCACCTCACCCGAGGCAAGTTCGATAATGCCGTTGTGCTCGTCCGACAGCTCCAATTCACGCTCGGAGGCCATCATCCCGTGGCTTTCCACGCCGCGAATCTTGCCAACGCCCAAGGTCACATCAATGCCCGGCACATAATCGCCCGGCTTGCACAGAACCACGGTGATCCCGGCCCGCGCATTGGGTGCTCCGCAGACGATCTGCTTTTCGCCCTCATCCGTCATCACGCGGCAGACGCGCAACCGGTCGGCGTCGGGGTGCTGCGTGGCCTCCAGAACCTTGGCGATGGTGAAAGGGGCCAGTTTCGCCACCGGATTCACCACCTCTTCGACCTCAAGCCCAAGATCGGTCAGCGCATAGAGGATCTCGTCCAAAGACGCTGTCGTCTCAAGGTGATCTTTCAGCCAAGACAAGGTGAATTTCATCGCACAGGGCCCTTTAGGTCGGTCATTCGCAGCTTAGCGCCCGGATTAGCGCAAAGTCTGGCCAAGGGGAAGCACCGGGGGCGCATTGGCGGTCGCATTGGGCACGCGGTTTCCGGATGGGAAACAGGCTGTCGCGGATAACCGGTCTGATTTGCCTCAATTCAGCGCACCATAGCGTGTAGAACCGGGTCATGGACCCAATGCTGACAACACCTCAGAATCGCAAACGCCTCTCGGTGGTCAGGCTGTGCCTCATCATGGGCATGACGGCGCTGCTGTTCATCACCGTCGTGAACCGCCTTGGATCGGCGGCTCAGGCTGTGCTGCTGTCGCCCCACGGCTAAGGCCCGCTTGGCCCCAGCCGCGAGTGTCAGAACGATTCGAGCAACCGCTTCAGATAATCACGCTCGCCTTCCGGCCGGTTCAGATCGCCCGACCGGCGGCGGATTTCGTCCAGCAATTCCTCAGCCCGGCGATAGACATCTTCATCACTCAGAAGGTTGTCATCCGACCCGATCCGCAGGCTGTTGCCCTGCTGGCGACCCAAGGGGTCGCGGCCTGCCGGATCCTCGCGGTTGGCCTGACGGCCACCCTGCGCCTCGCCCTCTTGACGATTGTCCTGCGCCATCGCCTCGCCCAGATCGCGGATGCCCTCGCGCAGCGCCTCAAGTGCCTCGGCCTGACGGTCCAGCGCGCCGGGCAGATCCTGATCGCGCAGCGCCTCTTCGGCCTCGCGCATCGCACGGCGCGCATCTTCCAGCCGCTGCCGCCCGGCCTCGCCGGCCTCGTTGCCAGCGCCGGGCAGATTGCCCTCGCGCTCCAGCTGTTCCAACTGGCGGCGCAAATCCTCTTGCCGCTCGGCAAGGCTTTGCCCGCCCTCTTGGCCTTCGCCAGGCTCGCCGTCTTGGCCCTCGCCCAGCGCTTCTCCCTGCCGTCCGCGCTGCATGTCGCGGAACGCATCATCCGACAGGCCCTGCTGGCCGCGCATCGTCTCGCCCAGATCGCGCATCGCCTGCTGGCCACGGCTGCCCCGGCCCTCGCCCTGCCCGTCCTGCTGCACCATGCGCATGTTTTCCATCATCTCTTGGATCTGCGCCAACAACTCCGCCGCCTCGGCGGTCTTGCCCTCTTCCATCAACTGCTGCAGCCGCTCGAGCATTTCCTGAAGCTGATCTTCGGTCATGGTCGCCCCGCCATCGGCCGATTGCTCTTCGGGCGTGCGCTCTTCCATGTTTTCGGCCAACTGGTCCATGTAATCATCCATGGCCTGCCGCATCTCATCCATCAGCTCTTGAATTTCCTCCGGGCTCGCCCCGCGCCGGATCGCCTCGGCCAGCCGGTCCTGCGCGCGCTTGAGCCGTTCCTTGGCGTCGTTCAGATCGCCCTCTTCCACCATCAGCGCAATCTGCCACAGCTCTTCGGCCACCTCGTCGCGCAGCTCGGGGGAAAGGCTTGCCGCCTCCGCCTCCAGCCGCCGCATGGCCACCCGCAGCCGCAGCCACGCCTTTTCGTTGGTGATCACCGTTTCCGGCGCATGGGTGATGGCGCGCAAGACCTGCACCGTGCGCGGGCCATTGCCGCGCGCCCACATCAGATCACGCCGCATCTCGATCAGGGCCGCCGCAACCGGGTCAAAGAACCGCTTGCCCGGCAGCGTCACGGCCACCGGCGCTGAAACCCCATCCTGGCCTGCGGCATCGCTTGCGGCAAAGGTCAGCGTCACCGGCAGATTGGCCAGAACCGATTGCGACAGATCATCCACCAGCGTGCCGACAAACTCCTCGCGGTCGCCCTTGCGCGGCAAGGGCAGGTCCAGCACCACCGGGGCCACGTCAGCCGGATCGGCGGCCAGACCAAAGCGGCGGTCCACCTTGTCCAGATACAGCGCAATGGTCACCTGACCGCGCGTGATGCCATAGTCATCGCTGACCTTGAACTGCTGCTTGAACCGCCCGCCGCGCTCGCGGTCAATCTCACCTTCGGCGGTGATGGTGGGGGCGCGATCAGGGGTCAGGGTAATCACCCACTTCCGCCCACCCGGTCCTTCGATCGCGAGCTTGCCGCTTTGCACCAGCACGAAATCCTGCACAGGCTCCGAGGCAGGCACCGCCTCGGTTCGTCCCGACACGGTTTCCGCCAAAATCAGATTGCCCGGCTCACCATAGAACCGCAGTTGCAGCTTGGTGCCCGTGGGCAGTTCCAGCGCGGCGGCGGTCTGGTCGTTGAGATAAAGCGTCGGCTTTCCCGTATAGGCGGGCGGCTTCAGCCAGCCCTCCCACGTCGGCCCCTCGGCCAGCGCGGTGGCCCCGCCGCCCGGTGCCAGTGCCGACACCGACCCCAGCCGCCAGACCGACCCAAAGATCAGCGCCATCACCAGCGCCGTCAGCGCCAGATAGCGCAGCGCAAAAGGGTCCCGCGCCGCCAGCTTCAGATCCGGCTCAACCGGCTTTGCGCCTTTCGCCCGCTCGGCCATCCGTGCCAAATGCGCGGCCCACACCGCCTGTGAGGCGGGGTCCTGCGCGCCAATCGCTTGAGTATCCTGCAAAGCCGCAAAGGGCTGACCGGCCAAGCGGCTGTCCAGCCGCGCCATGGCCTCCACCCGGGTCGGCCTGCGAAACGCGCGCAGCCCGTGAACCCCAGCCCAGACCAAACCCACCAACGCCGAGACCGCGCCAAACCACAGCGCCTCCAGAGGCAGATGATCCTGCAACCCAAAGGCCAATGCCGCCAAAACCGCAATCGCCAGCGTCCACAGCGGCCAGAACGCCCGCACCAACCGCTCAGCCCAAAGCCCCACCAGCGTCAGCCGCAGCGGGGTCTCGATTTGTCTCAGCGTGGCTTTCGCGCGGTCATCCATTCGGTGCGTGAGGCCCTCCGCCGGGTTACAACCATTCTGGGATGGTATCGCGTGCAAGGATTTCGTCAAATGTCGGTCGCGCCCGGATGACGGCGAAGTGATCGCCCTGCACCAGAACTTCTGGAATCAGCGGCCGCGTGTTGTATTCGCTGGCCATGACAGCACCATAAGCGCCTGCCGAGCGAAATGCCACCAATTCCCCCTCGGCCAACGTGGGCAAGCCGCGCCCCTTGGCAAAGGTATCGCCGGTTTCGCACACCGGGCCGACCACATCATAGCCCGCCGAGGGCCCACCCGCCGACGGTTCAATCACCGGCACGATGTCATGATGCGCGCCATACATAGACGGGCGCACCAGATCATTCATCGCGGCATCAAGGATCAGGAAATCCCGTCCCTCGCCCTGTTTCACATAGATCACGCCCGCCACCAAAATCCCGGCATTGCCGGAAATCAGCCGCCCAGGCTCAATCTCAATCTCACAGCCCAGATGGCCGACGGTCCGCTTGATCAGCGCGCCATAATCGGTGGGCAAGGGCGGCGCTTCATTGGACCTCGTGTAGGGAATCCCAAGACCGCCGCCCAGATCCAGCCGGTCAATCGTATGACCCTCAGCGCGCAGGGTTTCAGTCAATTGCGCCACCTTGCGGAAGGCCTCTTCAAAGGGGGCCAGATCGGTCAGCTGGCTGCCGATATGCACATCAATCCCCACCACCTTTAGGCCGGGCAGACGGGCAATTTCGCCGTAAACTTCAGACGCGCGGGAAATCGGGATGCCGAACTTGTTGTCCGATTTGCCGGTGGCAATCTTTTCATGGGTCTTGGCGTCGACATCGGGGTTCACCCGCACCGTCACAGGCGCCACGACACCCATCGACGTCGCCACCTCGGACAAGGCCCGCATCTCGGGCTCGGATTCCAGATTGAATTGGCGAATTCCGCCCTCCAAGGCCAGCCGCATCTCTTCGCGGGTCTTGCCCACGCCGGAAAACACGATCCGATCCCCCGGCACACCCGCCGCTTTGGCCCGGCGGTATTCGCCGCCCGACACCACATCCATCCCCGCGCCCAGATCACCCAGCAGTTTCAACACCGCGATGTTGGACAGCGACTTGATCGCAAAGCACACCTGATGCGGCAAGGGCGACAGCGCCTCGGTGAACAGCCGATAATGCCGTGTCAGGGTCGCCGCGGAATAGACATAAAACGGCGTGCCCACCGAAGCGGCGATATCGGGGATCGCCACATCCTCGGCATAAAGAATGCCGGATTTATAGATGAAATGATCCATGCGCGTGCCGCCCCAAAGTTGTCACGCCCGGATATAGCAGAAGCCGCCCGCGCCGCAATCAGCAGCGCACGGGGCCATCGGTCGAGGGGGCACCCATCGTCACGCCCGCCGAGGCGCAGCCCGTCACCGTAATCCCAGAGCCGGAGGACGACAGCGCCGTCGGGGCTTCGGGCAGACCATCGGCACCGCAAGCGGCCAGCGTGACAAGCAGAATAAATGCGGAAACGGGTTTCATGGTGATCCTTGTCGTCCGAGCAGAACCGGGAAAATCGGCCAAATCCATGGCTTGATCGATAGCCTATCAAACACCGCGCACAAGTCTTTTCATATCCGCGTCAGGGCCGCATGCCGCGGCTTAAACTAAAGTCACATCGTTCCGGCCACAATCCTGCCTCAGCCCAGCGCCGCCTTCCAGCGCGCCACCTGTTCGGCCACCCGCACCGGCGAGGTTCCGCCATATGACATGCGCGAGCGCACCGAATTATCAACGCCCAACACCTCAAACACCTCGGCCGTGATGCCCGCATGCACGCCTTGCATCTGCGCGAGGCTCAGGTCGGGCAGGTCAATCCCGGCCTTTTCCGCCATCGCCACCAGCGTGCCCGTGACATGGTGGGCATCGCGGAACGGCAGGCCCAAGCGGCGCACCAGCCAATCGGCCAGGTCGGTCGCGGTGGAAAACCCGCTCGCCGCCGCCGCCCGCAGCACATCGCGGTTGGCGGTCATGTCGCTGACCATCCCCGTCATCGCCGCCAACCCCAGCATCAGCGTGTCGGCGGCGTCAAAGGTCTGTTCTTTGTCCTCTTGCATGTCCTTGGAATAGGTTAGCGCCAGACCCTTCATGATGGTGAACAAGGCCACCGTCGCCCCCAAGATCCGCCCAAGCTTGGCGCGCAGCAACTCGGCCGCATCGGGGTTCTTCTTTTGCGGCATGATGGAACTGCCCGTCGTCCACTTGTCCGAGAGCCGCACAAAGCGGAACTGGGCGCTGGACCAGATCACCAATTCCTCAGCAAAGCGGCTCAGGTGCATGGCGCAAATGCTGCTGGCCGCCAGAAACTCCAGCGCAAAATCGCGGTCAGAGACCGAATCAAGGCTGTTCGCCGTCGGCCGGTCAAAGCCCAGCGCCTTGGCCGTGGCATGGCGATCAATCGGGAAAGACGTCCCCGCCAAAGCCGCCGCGCCCAAGGGGCACTCATTCATCCGCTTGCGCGCATCCTCAAACCGGCTGCGGTCGCGGGCGAACATCTCGACATAGGCCAGCATATGATGCCCCCATGTCACCGGCTGGGCGGTCTGCAAATGGGTAAAGCCCGGCATCACCCAATCAGCCCCCGCCTCGGCCTGCGCCAAGAACGCCCGCATCAATTCGGTCAGCCCCACAATCGCCGCATCGCATTGGTCGCGCACCCAGAGCCGGAAATCCACCGCCACCTGATCGTTGCGGCTGCGGCCCGTGTGCAACCGCTTGCCCGCCTCACCGACAATCTCGGTCAACCGGCTTTCTACGTTCAGGTGAATATCCTCCAGCGCGGTCGAAAAGGTAAACTTCCCCCCCTCGATCTCTGACAAGACCGTGAGCAGCCCTTCCCCAATCGCCGCCGCATCGCTATCGCTAATGATACCTTGCGCGGCCAACATGGCGGCATGGGCGCGCGATCCGGCAATGTCCTGCGCATAAAGCCGCTGGTCAACGCCGATCGAGGCGTTGATCGCCGTCATGATGGCATCGGGGCCCGAGGCAAAGCGCCCACCCCACATGGTGTTCGCGGCGGTGTCTTTGGATTGGGTCATGATCTGGCCTGTTGGGGGAAGAATGCGAAACGCTCTTGCGGTGCTTTATACGGCCTTGATGCTTGGTGCAAATCCGGCCCACGCTGATATGTCGGCCTTTATGACGGGCGACATGGCCAAAATGGTCCTGTCCGACCCCGCCCCCCTTCCAGACGCCGCCCTGATCGACATGGCCGACGCCCCGCGCGCGATGGCCGAGTTTCAGGGCAAATGGGTGGTCCTGAACTTCTGGGCCACATGGTGCCCCCCCTGCCGCGAGGAAATGCCCGCGCTGGATCGGTTGCAAGCCGCCATGCCCGAGATTGCGGTCGTGCCCTTGGCAACCGGGCGCAACGACCCCATCGCGATTGACCGCTTCTTCACCGAGGCCGCCATTGCGAACCTTGAAAACCTGCGCGATCCGAAATCCGAACTCGCCCGGTCCATGGGCGTCATGGGCCTGCCGGTCACGGTGATCGTCAACCCCGAAGGCCACGAAGTCGGCCGCCTGATCGGTGACGCCCATTGGGACAGCCCCGACGCCCAAGCCTTGATCAAGGCGCTGATGGCCGCCGACGGCTCCTAAACCCGGGCCATCCACGGAAACGAGAACATAGAGGCGCCCACCAGATCCCATTCTGATGGGCGCTTTGATCCGTAGCCGCCCGCTTAGTGGCAGGCAGGGCGCTTGCCCGGCAGCAGCACTTTGTCGATCACATGGATCACACCATTGTCGGCCTTAATATCGGCGATGATCACATTGGCCACCTCGCCCGTGCCGTCGGCAATCGTCACACCATCAGCGCCTGCCGTGATGCACAGCCGCTGGCTGGTCAGCATCGGCTTGAAATAGTTGGACCCGGCTGGAATAGCGGCGGCGGGCAAATTGCGGTCATCGACGTGATACAGCAGAATATCGGTCAACTGCCCTTTGTTCTCGGGCTTCAACAGGGTTTCAACCGTGCCCGCAGGCAGGGCGGCAAAGGCATCATTGACCGGGGCGAACACGGTGAAATGACCGGGACCCGCCAGCGTCTCGGCCAGACCCGCAGCGGTAACCGCCGCCACAAGTGTAGAGAACCGCTCATCCGCCGCCGCGATAGCGGTGATGGAGTCCGCCTGCGCGGCGGTTGTCGAAAAGGCCAGCATGGCCAAGGTAAGCTTCAATTTCATAATGCACTCCCTGCTGAAAAACGACCGGCATCATTGCCTCGTCCTGAGCGAAACGCAGGGCGGTCTGGGCCAGATGCCATTGTTTCAGCGCAGTGACACAGTCGTCAGATCGCGTGATCGCGGTCACGGGCTTAGGCGGCCCACGGCCCCAGCCGCAGCAAGACAAACGGGCCGCCACGGCCCCATTGTTGCGAAAATTCCCCCAATCCACCGCAATTGTGCCGCCTTTGTCCACAACCACTGCAGTCATGAACCCATAGGAGGTCATGTGATGCGTAAGAGTGAACAAACGGGCGCCCTTCCCCTGCCCAATGGCCTGAAAGCCTGGATGGAAACCCAAGGCCCCAAGGTCTGGCATGCCTTTGCCCGCGGTGTCGAATTTGACGACCCGAACGCCACCATCGACGTGCTGTTGGCCGCCCACTGGATCGTGCGGCAACCCGACATGGACCGCGCGACCGGCCTCCTCCTTCTGGCCCGCGCGCTGAAAGCGGGCTTGCACATCTATGCCCCGCCCGCGATGGATGACACCGCCGCCCGCGCCTTCTGCATTGATTTGCACCAACGCCTCTCGCTGTCGCAGGCCGAAGCCCGGCTGCCGGTGATGCCCGACGATCAGGCCACCATCGAAACGCTCTTCACCGCCGAAGCGCCCCTTCCCCTGCCCGCCTGCGGGCTGAAACGCGGGATCGTGCCATCGGCCTACAGCTTTCACGCCAATCGCCCGCATCTGATCGCCGCCGCCTTGCGCCGGGCGGCCTGATCCACCGTCCCCAAAACGCCCCTTTCGGCCTCTTGCATCGGCGGAACCTTCCCGCTAGCACCAATGCCATTCAAAGGAGGCGCGTGATGGACGGGCTTGACGATCTGAAGGCCAAATATCTGACAGCGGTTGCCACCGTCTCTGACGAGGCCGCGCTGGAAGAATTGCGCGTCGCCGCCCTTGGCAAGAAGGGCGAGATTTCCGCGCTGATGGCCGGTCTTGGCAAGATGGACCCCGACCAGCGCAAAGCCGCCGGTGCCATGCTGAACGTCCTGAAGGATGAGATCGACGCCGCCCTGCGTGCCAAGAAAATGGCCCTTGGCGATGCCGCCCTTGATGCCCGCCTGCGCGAAGAATGGCTGGATGTCACGCTCCCCGGCCGCCCCCGGCCCCGCGGCACCATCCACCCGGTGTCTCAGGTGATGGAAGAACTGACGGCGATCTTCGCCGACATGGGCTTTGCCGTCGCAGAAGGCCCGCAGGTGGAGAGCGACTGGTATAACTTCGACGCGCTGAACATCCCGCCGGAACACCCTGCCCGGCAGGAACATGACACCTTCTTCATGCACCGCGACGCCGGCGACGACCGCCCGCCCCACGTCCTGCGCACCCACACCAGCCCCGTGCAAATCCGCGCCATGACCGAACAGGGCGCCCCCATCCGCGTTATCGCCCCGGGCCGCGTCTACCGCATGGACATGGACCAGACCCACACCCCGATGTTCCATCAGGTCGAAGGTCTGGCGATTGACCGCGATATCTCGATGGCCAACCTGAAATGGACGCTCGAAGAGTTTTGCCGCGCCTTCTTCGAGGTGGACAAGGTCGAACTGCGCTTCCGCGCCTCGCATTTCCCCTTCACCGAACCTTCGGCCGAAGTGGACATCCGCTATTCCAACGTCGGCGGCCAGCTTCGCATCGGCGAGGGTGACAAGTGGATGGAAATTCTCGGCTCCGGCATGGTGCACCCCAAAGTGCTGGCTGCGGCAGGCGTCAATCCCGATGAATGGCAGGGCTTTGCCTTCGGCATGGGCATCGACCGCATCGCCATGCTGAAATACGGCATCCCCGACCTGCGGGCGTTCTTTGAATCCGACCTGCGCTGGCTGCGCCATTACGGCTTCTCGGCGCTCGACATGCCCGATCTGGCGGGCGGCTTGTCCAGCTAACCTAGCGCCGCCCGTACACCCGCGCCCAAGCGGGCTGTCTGTCCCCCGGCATCGGGCTCGCCTCATAAACCGCGCGCGCAATCGCGCGGGCAAGGCAACTTGCCGCCGCATGGCCCATCTGGAACGTATCGCGCAAGGGATCAGCCATCACCCGCTCCCCTGTCGCGGCGGCAAAGACCAGATCGCCATCCAAGGGCGTATGTGACGGCACCAAGGCCCGCGCCATCCCATCCTGCGCCGCCGTCGCCAGCCGCAGACACTCGGCTTGGGTCAACCGCGCATCGGTGGCGACAATCGCAATCGTCGTGGCCTCCCCCATCCGCTTCATTGGCTCCGGTTCCGCTGCAGCATCATAACGGCCAGCGGCCCTCAACCCGCCAAACTCACCCCCAAGCTCGAACGGATGCGCCCAGAACCCCGGGCCCTCGCCGATGGTGGCCGAGCCGAGCGCATTGACGGCCACCAGCGCCCCCACCGTGATCCCGCTCTCCAAAACGGCGGAGGCGCTACCAAGCCCGCCCTTCCACCGCCCCGTCAGCGCGCCATAACCGGCCCCGGCGCTGCCCAAGTCAAACTCCGCCCCCGCCGCACGGAAGGCCGCCAGACCCAAATCGGCATAAGGATTGCGCTGCCACCCCTTGTCGCCACCGTTCAACAGATCAAACAAGATCGCCCCCGGCACAATCGGCACCCGCTGATCGCCCACCGCAAAGCCGCGCCCCATGGCGCGCAACCCATCCGCCACCCCGGAACAGGCATCCAGACCAAAGGCCGACCCGCCCGACAGCACAAGCGCATCCACCTCTTGCACCAGCCTGTCGGGGGCGAGCAAATCCGTCTCCCGTGTACCAGGCGCCCCGCCCATCACATGGACAGCCGCCGTAAACGGCCGATCCCCCACCAACACCGAACAGCCCGACCGCAAACCCGCATCCACCGCATGGCCCACACGCAGCCCCGCGACATCGGTGATCAGATTGCGCTTGCCCTGCCGCATGGCCCCTCTCCCTGTTTACCGCACCCCGGCCGCCCCCGCATGATCCCTTGCGACGGACCCGCCCCCGTGCCACCGTTCACCCAGACAATCACCATGGGGGCGGAAATGCAAAAGGTTGCGGTCATCACGGCAGGCGGCTCTGGCATGGGGGCGGCGGCTGCACGGCGTCTGGCGGCCGATGGCTTTGCCGTGGCCATCCTGTCCTCCTCCGGCAAGGGTGAGGCTTTGGCCACCGAACTTGGCGGCGTCGGCATCACCGGATCAAACCAGTCGAACGACGATGTGCAGCGTCTGGTTGATGCCACCATGGCCCGCTTTGGCCGCATCGATGTCTTGGTCAACTCCGCAGGCCACGGCCCCCGCGCCGCCCTTCTCGACATCACCGATGAGGGCTGGCATCAGGGCATCGACATCTATTTCCTCTCTGCCGTCCGCCCCATCCGCGCCGTGACACCGATCATGGAAGCCCAAGGCACCGGCGGGTCGATCATCAACATCACCACCTTTGCCACGTTCGAGCCCGACCCGGCCTTCCCCACCTCGGGCGTCGCACGCGCGGGGCTCTCGGCCTTCACCAAGCTTTACGCCGACAAATACGCCCCCAAAGGCATCCGCATCAACAACCTGCTTCCGGGCTTCATCAACTCCCTGCCCGAAAAGGAAGAGTTCCGCGCCCGCATCCCCATGGGCCGCTATGGCCGGGTCGAGGAAATCGCCGGAACCGTCAGCTTCCTCGCCTCGGACGCCTCAGGCTACATCACCGGGCAAAACCTGCGGGTGGATGGCGGGATCACGCGCTCGGTGTAGCGCGGCGATAGTCGTCCGGGTAGGTGCGCGCCAGCCACATATAGGCAAAGACACCGCTGACCATGCCGACAAAGGCCAACAGTGCTGCCAGCATCACCTGCCCGCTGTCAAAATCTTGGGCCGACAGCGCCAAATAACCAAAGGCCCAAAACCCAGCCCAGCTGACCACGCAGATCATTGCGATCAGTTTTTTCATGGCTTTGCCTCCCCGCAACGCCGCGACAGGGTGTCGCCCTGCTTGAATTGGTAGCAAAGCTGCGCGCCGTTGCACGGTTTTTCTGCCGCCGAAAGCAGACGGCAAAACGATTCTTTCAGATATAGGATTTAACCGCCCCGAAGAGCGCCCGCCCGGGCGACGATGAGGGGCGGCGAGAAGCGGCATATCAGACCGCCTCACGCCGTGCCCGCATCGCCATGCGCCGCGCCATCGCATCCGACCGCGCCTCGGCCCGGTCATTGACCGGGGCCGCCGCAAGCGCAGGGGGCGGGTTTGGCCTGTCATCCAAGTGCTTGGCCAAGGCCTGCAACGTCGGAAAGCGGAAGATGTCGGTGATCGACAGCTTCGCCACCCCCAAGGCCTCACGAATCTCACGATGCGCCTGCACGGCCAACAGGCTATGCCCGCCCAGCGCAAAGAAATTGTCCTTGGCCCCCACTTTCGGCACCCCCAAGATCCGCCCCCAGATCGCCGCCAACTGCGCCTCGATATCGCTTTGCGGCGCCACAAACACCTCGGTCACCGGGGCCGCATGGGGCGCAGGCAGCGCCTTGCGGTCCACCTTTCGGTTCGGCGTCAGGGGGAAGGCGTCCAGCGTCACGAAATGCGCAGGCATCATATGCTCCGGCAGCACCGCCGCCAGTTCGGCCCGCAAGCCCGCCTCCTGCGCTGCGCCGACAATATAGGCCACCAGCCGCAAATCGCCGGGGCTGTCTTCCCGCGCCAGAACCACCGCCTGCGTCACCCTGGGTTGCGCCTCGAGCACCGCCTCAATCTCGCCAAGCTCAATGCGATAGCCGCGCAGTTTCACCTGAAAATCGGCCCGGCCTAAGAAATCCAGCCGCCCATCCTCGCGCAGCCGCACCAGATCACCGGTGCGGTACATCCGCGCGCCCCAAGGGCAAGCGCGATCCGCGGTGACAAACGGATCCGCCTTGAACCGCTCCTCCGTCAGATCCGGCCGCTGCCAATAGCCGCGCGTCACCCCATCACCGCCAATCCACAACGCCCCCGCCGTGCCCGGCGGCACCGGGGCCAAGTCATCATCCAGCACATAAACCTGCTGATTGGCCAAAGCCGTGCCGATATTGGCAATCGGCTCGACCTCGCCCACCTCATTCACCGACGACCAGATCGTGGTTTCCGTCGGCCCATACATGTTCAAAATCCGCGCCGACGTGGCACGGCGCAAGTCGGCCACCAAAGCTCCCGGCAGCGCCTCACCCCCGATCATCAGCGTGTTCACCCCTGACAGCGACCTACGCGCCTCGTCGTTCATCACAATCATCCGCGCCATCGACGGGGTGCATTGCAGATGCGTCACCCCATGGCGAAGGATTTGGGCGGCGATGGAGAAATCCCCCTCCTCCACGCCGCCCCCCGCATTGGCGCGCTTGACCACCTCGGCCAAGGGATACAGCCCCTCCAGCACCTTCTCGGGTGCGATGCCATAGTCCACCAGACAGGCCACCTCGGTCACACCGATGCGCTTCAACGCCTCCACCCGCTGCAGCGCATCTTCAACCGTGCCAAACAGCCCCGACTCCTCAAAATACCGCTGGAAGGCAAAATCAAGGATCGCCTCCGTCTCCTCCGCCGACAGCTGCCGCGTGTCGATCTGCATCGGGTCCGTCACCCCCGGCGGGCGCTTAAAGGCCGGAAAGGCCCAAGCATATTGCTTCACCAGATTGGCCGCCGCGCCAAGATATGTCTTCATCGGCCCCTCGGCTGTACGCCGCACCTGTTCACGGTCGCGGCCCACGAATGTGTGCAGCATCAAGGTCACGGTGAACTTGGCCGGATCATGCCCCGCCTTGCGCAAGGCCTCGTGATAGATGGCAATCTTGCCCGCCACCTCGTCGATCGTCTGGCCAAGTAGGTGGGTCAGCACATTCGCCCCAATCTCCCCCGCCTCGCGCCATGTGGCGGGGTTTCCAGCGGTCGTCACCCAGATCGGCAGCTCTTTCGACACAGGACGCGGCTGGCTGACCACACCGAAGCTGCCCGTTGCGGTGGGAAACTCCACCGTCTCACCACGCCAAAGCCGCCGGACCTGATCGGCGGCGGCAAACATCGCATCGCGGTTGGCGGGCGGCGTGTTTTCCGGGCGCAGCACGAAATCATCGGGATGCCAGCCACTTGCCACCGCAATCCCCGCCCGCCCGTTGGTCAGGTTGTCAATGACCGCCCATTCTTCGGCAATCCGGGCCGGATGGTGCAAAGGCACCACACAAGAGCCTGCGCGCACCGCGAGGTTCTTCGTCACCGCCGCCACGGCGGCCCCGGTCACGGATGGGTTCGGATAAGGCCCGCCAAAGGCGTGAAAATGCCGCTCCGGCGTCCAGACGGCGCAGAAGCCGTGACTGTCGGCAAAGCGCGCGCCTTCCAGCAAAAGCTCATACTTCTTCGGCCCCTGCCCATCATCATTGCCCCAGTAATAGAGCGAGAACTCCATCTTCTGGGCGCTGGCAATCCGCCCCGATGACACCAAGGCCCGGTTTTCATCGGACGAGATCACCACCTTGAACCCGCGCGCCAAGGTCCAGAACAGCTCCAACACCGAAATGTCGAAGGACAGCGAGGTGACCGCCAGCCAAACCCCCGGTTCCGGGCCAATCCGCTGATCCATCCCGATAAAGAAATTGGCCACGTTGCGATGTTCGACCATCACACCCTTGGGCCGGCCGGTCGATCCTGAGGTATAGATCATATAGGCAAGATCCGCCGGGCTGACGCCCGTCTCGGGGTTGGTGTCGGGGGCTGACGGGATCCGCCCGTCGGTGTCCAACTCCAACACCTGCGCGCCATGCGGCGGCAGGGCGATACCCGATTGGGTCACCACCACCGGGCAGGCCGAATCCTCAATAAACAGCGCAATCCGATCGGCCGGATAGGCCGGGTCCATCGGCACATAAGCCCCGCCCGCCTTGTGAATCGCCAAAGCCCCTACCACCAGATCCAGACTGCGCCTTGTGCACAGCCCCACCAGCGTGCCGGGGGTTACGCCCATGCCCATAAGCACATGCGCCACCTTATTGGCCCGGGCATTCAGCGCCGCATAGGTCAGGCTTTGGCCCTCACAGACCAGCGCGACGGTATCGGGCGTGCGGCCCACCTGCGCCTCAAACGCCTGATGTATCGTTGTGGGCGCACGCGGGGCCAAAGTGGCATTCACCCCGTGCAGCACATGGGTACGCTCCGCCTCAGTCAGGGCCGAAACCTCCTGCACCAGCGTATCCCCCGGCAGGCGGGCAAGCTCCGCCGCCACATGGGCAATGCGCGCGGCCAAAGCCTTGGCCTGCGGTTCGGCCAGCCGCGCGGCGTCATAGTGCAAAGCGCCCTCCGCCAGCGTCACCACGCTGCCCGGATGCGGCGCGCGGCCCAAGGCCACCTGCGGCACGCTCAGCCCCATCAGCGCAGAGTCCCGCGTCATCAGATCCAGCGGGAAAGACGGCGGCGCCTCGGCCTTGGCCAACGCCGCGACAACCCGCGCCTTGGCCTCGGCAATCGTGCCCTCGGTGGTCACCGTCACCGGCACCCAATCGCTCAGATAGCCCGGCAGACCTGTACCGCCCAAGGCAAGGTCAACGCTGGGCTGGCCCAGCGCCCGGGCCACGGCCAGCGCAAGGCTCGCCAGATCACCCGACACAGGCAGGCTCTGCCAATGCGCCACGGCAGCCGCCCCAGCCCCCGACACCTGCGCCGGGTTCAACCGCTGCAAGGCCCGGCGCAATGCCGCCTCGCCCGGCACCACAGCGGCCAGCGCCGCCGTCAGCGCCGCACCCTCGGTCAAGGCAGGCAACAGAGGGTCGGCAATGCTGGACGGGCAGACCGCCCCGCCCTTCACCTGACAGGTCAAACGGTTCAACCGCACCGCCCCCACGCCACACGCCACCACCAGCCCCTCAGCCGTGGCCGACAGCACCGCACCCGGCACCCCCGCGCCCTCAGCCAGTTCGGCAGAACCGACGTTCAGAACCCGGTCCGCTGTGGCGATCTTGGCGGTGGACAAGGGGTTCCAATAGCGCCCATGGTCCAAGGCCCGCACCAGCCGCACCACCTCCTCGGCGGGCTTGGCAAAATCAATCCGCCCCATCGCAGCGGGGCGATCATGGCGCAGATGCAAGGACCGCAGCGTAAGGTCCTGCTTCACACGCCGCAGCCCAGTTTCCAACTGGTCCACCAGCGCCGGGAAGCTTTCCATCCCCGCCTCGAAACACCGCGTGTTCAGCGTCACCGCGGTCTCATTCGGCGCAATGTCAAAGAGCCGCTGCTCCAGAATATCGCCCTCATCCACCCCGCCCTCGATCAGATGCCAGGTGATGCCATGCCGCGCCTCACCCGCCAAAATCGCCCAAACCGGGGCATTCAAACCGGCGTGGCGCGGCAAAGGCCCGTCGTGAAAATTAACCGCCCCTTTGCGCGCCATCGCCAGCACGTCACCCGGGATCACCGCCAAGTTCGCCACCGACAACAGCCAATCGACAGACAGCCCCGCCAGCGCCGCCCAGTCGCCCGCCGCCTCCACCCGCAGGCCCGCGCCCCGCGCCCATGTGCGCACATCCGCATTGCGCGTCACCACCGCCGCAATCCGGTGGCCCCGGTCCAGCAGAACCTGCCCACATTCACGGGTCAGGCTTTCATTGCCGATCAGCAACACAGAAAACACGGTCATCTGGCACTCCTTCCCGCGCCTGATGCGCGGCGGCCCTCAGGCGATGGGGCGGGTCTTGGCTCGCGGTTTCTTGCCCGGAAAAAGGGGCCGCATCATGGCGCGCAGCCCATGCACGGTCAGATCCCGCAAATACCCCGGCGGATCGCCCCGGTCCTTGCGATCAATCAACAGCCGCGCGCGCCACAAGGCACCCCCCGCCACCGTGGCCAACGTGGCGGCCAAGGCGTAAGCCGCCCCGTGGTTTTTCACATAGTAATGCAACCGGCTGTCCAGCCAGAACTGCGGGATGCGGCCCCAGGTTTTCATGCCCGTCGAGACCGACCCGATATGCGCCACCCGGCTTTCCACCACATAATCCGTGGGCCAACCGGCGTGGGCGGCACGGCGACAAAGATCGGTTTCCTCAAAATACAGGAAAAAGGTTTCATCAAAGAGACCAATCCTGTCCAACACATCCATCCGCATCATCATGCTGGCCCCAGCCAGCCAATCCACGCGTGCCGTCGCCTGCGGCAAAGGCTGCGCCACGATATGGCGCGCCAAAAGCCGCGACACGGGGCCAAAGCGGATGTTCTGCTCAAACTCGCCCAGGATCGAGGGAAAGCGAAAGGCCGTGCGGTGCGGCTCGCCATCGGGACCATGAATGAAACTGCCCGCAAACCCGGTTGCGGGGTGGCTTTCCAGATGATCCACCAGCGCCCGAATGGCCCCCGGCGCGGGGAAGGCATCGGAATTCAGGATATAGACGTAATCCGGCCTCGCCCCATCGGGCAGACCCGCGCGGATGCCAAAATTGTTGCCCGCCCCAAAGCCGCCATTGTGCCCCGATTGCAGCACGCGCACCTGATGCGGGCCCGCGTCCCAACCCCGCGACGCCACCTCTGCCGTCAACCGCTCGAACGACCCATCGCCCGAGTCATTGTCAACGACCACCACCGCGCCGTCGATTCCCTCCAGCGCCGCCAAGGCCGCCTCCACCGCGCGCAGCGTCATCGCGGGCGTGCGCCAGTTCAAAATGACGGTCAACACACGCGCCATGGCCTACTCCGCCGCCGTGGCGAGGGGCACGACATTGCTCTTGTCCCCCTCAACCCGCGCAATCACCGCCTTCAGCTTGGCCGCCATAACCCGCACATTCGGCTCTAGCACCATGCTGTCATGATCGCCCGGCACCTCGATCACCTCCAACCCCGGCGCGAACCGGGTCAGATCATTGTCCTCAAACACATATTCCTTGGCCGAGGACACCCATTTGCCGCCCGTCACCGGCCACTTGCGGTCCAACGGCGGGCGGAAGAGCACCGTCGGGCCATGCCGCAGCGGCATGGCATAGACCGCAATCGCCTGACGGAAGGCCGCCTCAATCGCAGCATTGTGAAACTGCACGGGGCTCGCCGCATCCGCCTTGGCGCGGCGCTTTTGCATCTCCCAGGCCCAGCGATTGCGCGCCCATGTCGCCAGAAACCCTGGCCCCCCGGCGCGCAGTTCTGCCCATTTGATAGCCGCCTTGTCCGCCCGGCTCAGGCCCGGCCGCATCGGCAAGGGCGTGTCCAAAAGCACCAGCACCGACACCGCCTCGCCCGCCTCGACCAACTGCCGCGCCATCTCCCACGCGGTCAGCCCGCCGCCCGAAAACCCGCCCAGCATATAGGGACCCTGCGGCTGCACCTGCCGCATCTCCGCAATGTAATCCGCCGCCGCTTCGGGCAGGGTCTGATGCGGGGCCTGATCGCCCAAAAGCCCGCGCGCTTGCAGGCCATAAAACGGCCGATCTCCGCCCAAAAGTTGCGCCAGATGCCGCAGGTTCAGCACATTGCCGAACATGCCCGCGACAAGGAAAAACGGCTGACGCGGCCCGCCCTCGCCCTGATGCATCGGCACCAGATGGGTGAACCGCCGCACCGGAGCGGCGGGTTTGTCTGGGGTCGCGGCATCGCCCAGATCCCCCACCTCGGCGGCAATCAGCGCCGCACAGGCGGCCACCGTCGGCGCCTCGAACAAGATCGAGATCGGGAAATCCAAGCGATATGCCTTCTTGACCATCGCAAACAGGCGCACTGCAATCAGGCTGTGGCCGCCAAGATCAAAGAAACTGTCCTCTACCCCCACTTGGCCCACACCCAAAAGGTCCTGCCAGAACCCCACCAGCGTGCGCTCAATATCGCTGCGCGGCGCGACATAGGCGGTGTCCAGATCGGGCCGCTCGAAAGACTGCCCCTCCGACTTCGCCGCCTCCGCCTCGGCGGTCTGGCGCACCAGCGCGGGCAGATCCAGCGACGACACGATGATCTGCGATTGCCCCAGCGCCACGGCACGCGAAAACGCCTCCGCGCCCTCATCCGGCCGGATGCCTAGGGCAAAGGCATGCATCAAACGCTCTTCGGCGGGCGACGGGGGTTTTGCCTGCGCCGGGCCCTCGTCAAACGCCACCTCACGCGGGTCGGGCGGGGGAAAGGACAAGGCCCCCTCCAGACGGCGGATCGAGAAGCCGTCAATCTCGACACAGACCTCGCCCTCGGGCGTGGCAAGAGTGACGTTGAAGGTCGCCGTCGCCCCCTCGGCGCGGTTGTCGGCGGCACTGACGACATGGCTGAAAATCTCACCAGGTAAGGGGCGCAAGACCCGCACCAACCCGTAAGATACCGGCACCCACAGATGATCGGGCCGATAGCCCTTGATCAGCCCCATCGCCCAGCCGGTCGCCAAATCCATCAGCGCGGGGTGCAACAGCCACACCCCCGCCTCGGCCCAGAACGGCGCAGGCAGCGCCAGCGTCGCCAGCCCCTCCGCCTCGCCCGTCGCGCGCGACCGTAAGACGCGCCAGCGCGGGCCAAACCTCAGATGCGCCTCTTGCGGGCTGACCAACCCCTCGCCCGATTCGGGCGCAGGCAAACGCGCCGCAATCGCTGCCACATCCAGCCGCTTCGCATTGGCCGCAATCGGCACCACCCGCGCTTGGGCATGGAGCTGCCAGCCGCTCCGACCCTTGGCAACCGCCTCGGACCGCAGTTCAAACCCATAGCCTTCCTCGCTGCGGATCAGCTTGGCCCTGACACCGCGCGCGTCACCATCCGCCACAGCCAGCGGACGGAAGAAATACAGATCGCGCAGTTCAAACGCGCCCACCTCGCCCTGCGCCCGCATGGCCTCGGCAGCAATCTCCAGATAGCCCGTGCCGGGGATCAGCGCCTGACCCGCCTTGGTGCGATGCCCGTCCAGCACCCAACGATCCATCCCATAGGTCGCGGCAAACATCCGGTTGCCCGCCCCGTCAAACCCCGCCTCATCCAGCATGGGCGCATCCACGAGCACCATCGGCGCCGCCACACGGCCCGTGCGATCGGCCAAAGCCTCCGCCGCCATGCCAACCCCGGTCCAAATCCCCCAGTTCAGCGCAACCACCTTAGTCTTGCCCCCGGCGCGCGATTTGGCAAAGGCGTTCAGATACTCATTCGCCGCCACATAATCGATCTGCCCCGCCGGCCCTGTCACCGTCGAGGTCGAGGAGAACACCACCATCAGATCAATCGACCCATCCGGAAACAGCCGGTGCAACACCTGCGTGCCATGCAGCTTCGGGGCAAAGACCTCCTCCACCTCCGCCGGGGTTTTGAGCATCAACGGCCCATCATCCACCACCCCCGCCGCATGGATCACCGCCTGCACCCGGCCAAAGCGCGCCACCCCCGCCGCCACCGCCTGCACCATATCCTCCATGTTGCAGACATCCGCCGGGGCGACCATCACTTGGCCCCCCAAAGCCTCCAGCCGTTGCAGCGCCAAGATGCGGCGGCTAATCGGATCGGCGGGGTCATGCGCGGCCAGATAGCGGCCCCAGGTCGCGCGCTCTGGCAGGGCGCGGCGGGCAATCAGCGTGATCTTCGCGCCAAAGCGGCGGATCAAATCTTCGGCCACCGTCAGGCCAATGCCGCCAAAACCGCCCGTGATCAGCACATGCGCCCCATCGGGCAGGGCAAAGCCCGCCTCGGGCAAGGCCTGCGCTTTGATGCCCTGCTCATAGCGCCGCGCACCGCGCAGGGCGGCCACCCGTTCGCCGGGGTCTTGGCACAATTCCTCCAACACGCGGGCGGTCACGTCGGACACATCCGATACGCCCCGGCGCGGCGCGGGCGGCAATTCCAGATCACACAGGCTCACCGTCACCCCCGGCACTTCACGCGGGATCACCCGCATCGGCCCCAGAAGCGTCGCCTTCTCCGGATAGGCCAGCACCTCGCCCTTCACCTGCGCCGCCCCGGTGGTAAAGGCGGTCAGATGAATAGGCCGGGGCAGGTTTTCCTCGGCCATGGCTTGGGCGAGGAACAACAGCGAATAGAAGCCCTGCTCCAGATTGCGGTGCAGGAACGACGACCCCGGGCGGAAGCTTTCCCCCCGCGTGACACCCCAGAAATGGGCAATGCGGGTGGGCGAATGGCCATGGGCCACCAGATCGCGGATGAGCGCATCATAGCCCTCACGGCCCCGCTCGGGGGCCAGCACATAATCCTGCCCCTCGCGGCCAAAAGCATCCCCGGCCCGAACACAGCGCACCTCATGCCCAGCCTCGCGCAAGGCAGCAGCGGTGGCCGCCCCCACCCCCTGATCATCCAAGAAAATCAGCCAGTTTTGCCGCGCCGCCTCGGCCAGATCGGCGGCCTCGAACCCCGCCGAGACCGGCTTCCAATGCGGCTTCCAACCCCATTGCGCCATGTCCTCAAGGCGTGCAGGCAAGGGTTGCGCTTCCGTCGTCGCCGCCTTGCCCGGCTCGATGAAATAGGGTTTGCGCTGGAACGCATAGCTCGGCAGCACCACGCGGTTGCGCCGCGCGCCGCCCCAGATCTGCGCCCAATCCACCGCCACACCACAGGCCCAAAGCCGCGCGATCGTGCCGATGTGCCAAGCATCATCGGCCATCGCCTGTTCCGGGTGGCGCAGCGCCGCAATGACCTGACCCGCCGCCACCCCATTGGCCTGCGCGAGTGACGAGAGCGGCCGACCGGGGCCCATCTCCACAAAGACGCGCGGGCTTGTCGCCATGAGCGTCGCCATGCAGGGCTGAAAATTCACCGTATTGCGCAGATGCTGCACCCAATACTCCGGGTCCATCGCCTCCGCCGCCGTCAGTTCCACCCCGGTCGTGTTCGAGATGATCGGCAGGCTTGGCGGGTTCAGCCGGACCCTACGCAGATAATCGCCAAACCGCCCCAAGATCGGCTCCAGCATCCGGGAATGGGCGGCGATGTCGATGGCCACCCTCTGCGTCTCAACCCCCTCCGCCGCCAGCCTTTCCGCCAAGTTCTTCAATGCCGCATCAGGGCCAGAGACCACACACAAGCCCGGCGCATTGACCGATGCCATGTCGAGGTCCCCCGTCATCAGGGGCCGCAAATCCCCCTCCGCCAAGGGCACCGACAGCATCCCACCCGGCGCGATGGTGTCGAAAAGCAACCCGCGCAACAGCACAAGCCCAATGCACTCTTCAAAACTCATCACCCCCGCCAAGGCCGCAGCGGTGTTTTCCCCCATCGAATGGCCGACCAATGCCGCAGGCGTAACCCCCCAGCTTTCGTAAAGCTTCGCCAGCGCATATTCGGTGATCATGATCAGCGGCAGTTGCACGGAGGGCTTTTTCAAAGCCTCATGCGCCGCCGCCTCAGCGACCTTGGGCGGAAGCCACAGCGCACGGATGTCGTAATCCAACTGCGGCTCCAACACCGCCAGACCCTTGTCCATCCAATCGGCAAAGACGGGTTCGGTTTCATACAAATCCCGCGCCATGCCGGCGTATTGCGCGCCGCCACCGGGGAACATGAACACCACCTCGGGACTGTCCCCAAGGTAATCATGATTGAACACCCGCCGCGCATCGGCCCCTTCCAACAGGGCTGCCGCCTCCTCAGGACTTCCCGCCACCACCACCCGGCGCTTTTCAAAGGCGCGGCGGCCTTCCTTCAAGGTATAGGCCACATCGGCCAAAGGCTGTTCAGGGTGCGCGCGCAAATGCGCGGCCAGCCGCACGGCTTGGCCCTCCAGCGCCGCCTTCGACTTGGCCGAAATCACCAAGGGCTGGAAGGGAAAGACGCTCTCCTCCGACGCCGCACGGGGCGGCGCCTCCTCAAGCACGGCATGGGCATTGGTGCCGCCAACGCCAAGCGAGTTCACCCCCGCCCGCAAGACAGGGGCCTGCCAGTCGGTCAGCCGATCATTCACCCGGAAGGGAGAGCTTGCAAAATCAATCGCCGGATTCGGCGCCTCATAGCCCAAAGACGGCGCGAGTTTCCGGTGATGCAGTTGCAAGGCCACCTTGATCAGGCTTGCCACCCCGGCCGCCGTATCCAGATGCCCGATGTTGGTTTTCACCGACCCAATCCGGCAAGACCCCACCGCATCCGTCGTCTCGCGGAAGGCTTGGCTTAACGCCGCCACCTCAATCGGATCGCCGAGATAGGTGCCCGTGCCGTGACATTCGACATAACTCACGCTCTCGGCATTCACCCCCGCCACAGCCTGCGCCTCGGCGATGCAGCGCGCCTGCCCGTCCACCGAAGGCGCCAGATACCCGGCCTTGGCCGCGCCGTCGTTGTTGACGGCGGATCCCTTGATGATCGCCCAGATATGATCCCCATCGCGGATCGCATCCTTGGCGCGGCGCAACACCACACAGCCCGCACCCGACCCGAACACCGTCCCTTGCGCGCGGTGGTCAAAGGCGTGGCAATGCCCATCGGGCGACAGGATCTCGCCCTCGGTGAACAGATAGCCCCGCGCATGGGGCAATTCGATGGTGACACCCCCGGCCAGCGCCATGTCACATTCGCCATTCAAAAGCGCCTGCGCGGCATAATGCACGGCGACCAAACTGGTCGAACAGGCCGTCTGCACGTTGATGCTTGGCCCCTTCAGATCAAAGATATGGCTCACCCGCGTGGCCAGAAAATCCTTGTCGTTCCCGGTATGGCGCAACAAGAACATGCCGGTCTGATCGACCAGATCAGGGTTCGAACACAGGTTGAAATAGAAATACGACCCCATGCCGCAGCCGGCATAAACCCCAATCGCGCCCTTGAAATTCTCGGGCGGATGGGCGGCGTTTTCCAAAGCCTCCCACGCCACCTCCAGAAACTGCCGGTGCTGCGGATCAAGGATCGCCGCTTCTTTTGGGGAAAAGCCGAAGAACTCGGCATCAAAGGTCTCAAACCCTTCCAGCACGGCGGCGGCAGGCACATAGTTCGGCTTGGCACTGCGCGCCGGGCTCTCGCCCGCGGCCAGAAGATCGTCCTCCGACAGAACCCGGATCGACTCCACCCCTGCGGCCAGATTGGCCCAATAGGCGGCAATATCGCCCGCCCCCGGCACATGCGCGGCCATGCCCACAACGGCAATATCCGTGTCAGCGACACCGGCCAAGCGTTCATCCACCGTCATTCAATGTCCAACCTGAAAAAAGCGCGACCCTAAGAGCTTCATCAAAACATCTTAAATTTAGCAGAATTGCGGCACGTCTCCTACCCAAAGCCGAGGGGGATCTGGAAAGTGCATGGCTTCGGGACAATGCCCCATTTTCGCCATGGCTTCGCCAGAAATCGGCAGGGAAAAAAGGCGAAACGGCCTACCAGTGCCCCGCCCCTGTGCCGCGCGCCATACGATACTGCGCCAAAACGTAAACAATCGCGTCAAAGCCAAAGCCCAAGACAGCGACAAAAACCCGCTTAGGCCGCAAAAGATCGCGCGGATGGGACCAAAGCCGCTGAAGCCGCTTGGTCAGGAAATGCAGCGGCACATAGCCAAAGGGCCAGCTTGGCAGCCGCGCACGCATGGCCCGCGTCAACCACCCCTCATCGGCCGCCGCCCGCGCCAGCGCCGGGCGTCTTGCCTCTTCGGGAAGTGCGCGCAAGGCCTCAAAGGCGGCAAAGTTGATGGCCGATCCGATCACAATCCGCGTCTGATGCCGGATCAGCGCCGCAATCCGCCGCTCGCTGGCGTAGAGATGCGACAGCCCGTCCAGCCCGTCGATCCGGCCGAAATCCTCTGGCCCGGTCAGCGCATCGGTGAGGACCATCGCACGCAAAAACCCATCCTCCACCGGCAGACCGATGGGCAAATGAAACCGCCGCGCCCGCGCGGCGGGCATGGCGTAAAGCTGGCCGCAGATCGCGGTTTTCCAATCGTCCAAACCCCCACCCGCCGCCGCAATGATCTTGTCCAAGACCCCCAACCCCTCGGGCCGGGCGACAATGTCCTTCACCGGCTGGCTGTTCAGCACCCAAAGCTCCGGCCTTGCCACCAGCCCCAGCGCCAACCGCTTCAGACAATCGGGTGCTGTAAACGCGATATCGGCATCGACAAAGATCAGCACCTCGGCCGCATCCCGCGCCAGATCATGCACAAAGCGGTTCCAGGTGCGCGACTTGCCGCCCTCGGCCAAATCCGCCACCTCCACCCCCGCCGCCAGCGCCAGATCGGCGGTCGCATCCGTGCAGCCATTGGCCAGAACCAAGATCCGCGCCTCCAGCCCGCGGAAATCCTGCGCCAAAAGCTGTGCCACCATATCAGCAATGCCCTTGGCCTCGTTGTGCGCAAAAACCCCGATATCCACCCGCATCAGATCACCGTCCGCAGCGGTTTGGCGGCGTTGTTCCGGTCGCGCCGCAGCTCGGCGTCAGCAGCCCGCCGGGCGCGCGCCAACCGCTCTGCCTCGCCCAACAGCGCCCCGGCCATCAGCCATGTGAACGGAATCTGCGTCGCATTGGGCAAGAGATCGATCATATTGGCCCCAAGGATCAGCGCCACCGCCCCCACCCAAGGCGAGAGCGTGGCCTTGGGCTGGCGCAACGCCTCACGGCCCAACAACACCAGCGGCAGGGCAAACAGCCCAAACTCGGCCACATAGCCGACCCACCCATAGGTGCCCATCAAGATCACCCATGCCCCATCGGCAATGTTCAACTGCCGCCCGGTAATCGGATCATGCGTAAAAGCCCGACCATAGCCGCCCCAACCAAACCAAGGCCGCTCTTGCGCGCGGGCCAAAAGGATTTCCTCATTCTCAATGCGGAACCGCAGAGAATAGGCCCGCTCGGGCGACAGGGTGTCGGCAAAGGCCAAAATATGGTCAATCGGCACCAGATGCGCCCCGCGCAACACCGGATAGGTCACCACCAACACCGCCAAGCCCGCCGCGATCACCAGCTGCAGCCGCACCGGAACCAGCAAGATCAGCGGCACCATCCCCAGCGCATAAACCAAGGGTCCGGCACTGCGGCACAAGACCAGCATCGCAGCGAGATACAGCATGACGACCAGCGCCTTCGGCCGCGCCTCGGGCGCGACGTGGCGAAAAAGGGTCACCGCCGCCGCCAGTGCCATAAAGGCGAAAAACGCCACCCAAAGCCCATGCGGCAAGAACACCACCGGGCGATAGCCGCCATAGCGCACCGTCTGCCAGAAATCATGCTGGAAGAACCCGTACACCCAGACGTTCATCTGCGGGCTCATCACCACCTCAATCAGCATCGGCACCGAATAGGCCAGCCCCGCCGCCACCAAGGCCGCCAGAATGGCGCGCATCCCCTCGGGCGTGCCCAGATAGCGCCGCGCCAGAAAGAACGGCAACAGCGCGATCAGCTGATAGGCGATCGAGGCCAGACTGTCATAAATCCGCATCCCGTTGATCATCGCCGCGCGAAAGATCAGCGGGTCGGTGTTGGTCAAAACCGTGCCAAAGGGCGACAGCACATAGGCCACAATCAACGCCTTGCCGATGGGGCTGTGCGGGACAAAGCTGATCTTGTCCTTCACCAGCCACAGCGCACAGGCCAGCGCCATCAGATTGGGCACCGACATCTTGTCGAGATCCGGGATCAGCGGAAAGTTGAACGCGGTCAGCGGCGGCAACAAGAGATACCCGCCCAAGATCGTCCAGATCAGCGCCCGGCCCGGATCCAGCCGCCGCCAGAGCTGCCAAAACACAAAGGGCCACAGCGCCAGCACGAGATAGGCAATGATATTGGGGCTCGGCAAAGGGCTTGGCTTTCAAAATGGCATGATCAATCCCACGCCAAAATCGGCGCGGTCACGCGCCATGCTAGCCTTGAAATGCGGGCAAACCAAGGCAGGCCGGGCTAGCGGTCAAAAGCATCGTAGCCCCCACAGCCGCCAAACTTCACCCTCGGCAGAGGGGCGATCCCTGTGCTATGACGACAGAATTCGGCGTTTCAGGTATTTTGACGTGCATTTTCAGATCGGCCCGGCGGTGATCCCCGTCAACATTCCCACGCCACAGGCGTTGATGACCGCGCTCGACCAGCGCCTTCGCGCGCGCCAAGGCTTTGCGCTCGCCACGATCAACCTGGATCACATCGTCAAACTGCACCGCCTGCCCGAGTATCACTCCGCCTATGCCCGGCATGAGATGATCTGCGCCGATGGCAATCCGATTGTCTGGCTCTCGCGGCTGGCCCGCCGGCCGGTGGGGCTGGTGCAAGGCTCCGACATGGTGCGCCCGATGCTCACGGTCGCCGCCCGTGCTGGGCGCAGCGTGGCGATGGTCGGCAGCACCGAGGAAACGCTGGCCGCCTCGGCCGAGCAGTTGATGCGCGACATCCCCGGCCTTGTGGTGGTGATGCGCCACGCGCCGCAGATGGATTTCGACCCCAAGGGCGATGAAGCCCGCCGCATTCTGGCCGAACTTGCCGCCCGCGATGTGGGCTTGTGCCTCGTTGCCCTCGGCTCACCCAAGCAAGAGCATTTCGCCGCTTTGGGCCGCGATCTGGCCCCGAATGTCGGCTTTGCCTCCATTGGGGCAGGGCTGGATTTCATCTCAGGCCGCCAGACCCGCGCGCCGCGCTGGGTGCGCGAGATTGCGATGGAATGGCTCTGGCGCGCCGTCACCGCACCGCGCCGACTGGTGCCGCGCTATGTCGCCTGCGCGGCGATCCTGCCAGGCGAGGCGCTCAAGGCCTGGCGCCTGCGCGGCTAGCCCCCTCCCCCTCCCACCCCCACAGGGGAGGACGGAGGCGCGGGTTCTGTATCGCTGGGCCCTGTAACGCTAAGCCCTAACAACGCCACGTCACCGGAAACCGTCACAGCAGCCCCAATCGCCTCCCCTCCCCCTCGTGGGGAGGGGCTGGGGGTGGGGGGAAATCCCCCAAAAGAGGGCCACCAAACCCGATCAATCAGCCCTTCTTCTTGGCCTCAGCCGCCGCCTTCATGCGTGCCAAAAGCTCTTCTTTGCTGGCCCGGCCACCGCTGGGGCTTTTCTCGGCCCCAAGGCCCTTTTTGCCAACCTTGTGCTTGGGCTGCTTGCCCGCCGAAATCGGGTTGTTCGCTGCTGCGTAATCCATCGTGTCGCCCCTTACAAAAGTCCCTGCGCCCGGAACAGCGCCTTCAGATCGGTCTCGGGCCGCGCGCCATAGTGGCTGATGACCTCAGCCGCCGCCACACAGCCCATAAGACCAGCTTGCTCCAAACCCTGCCCCGTCGCCATGCCGTAGATAAAGCCTGCCGCAAACTGATCGCCCGCGCCCGTCGCATCCACTGGCACGACGCGGCGCACCGGCACCACGGCGCGGTCCGACCCGCGCGCCAAGATCACCTCATCGCCCGACCGCGTGCAAACCACAAGCCCCGCATCCTGCACGGCTTGGGCCAGCGCCGCCTCCAGATCGGTTTGATAGAGGCTCGACCATTCGTGCTCATTGCCGATCACATAATCCAGATCCTTGACCAACCGGCGGAAGTCATCCCGGTGACGGTCCACGCAGAACGGGTCCGACAGCGCGATCCCGGCGCGGCCACCGGTTTTCTGGCAAAGCTTCGCCGCCCGCTCAAACGCCTCTTTCCCCTTGGGCTTGTCGTAAAGATAGCCCTCAAGGAAGAGATAATCCGTATCCCCGGCCACCGCGTCCGACACATCCTGCGGACCGAGTTCCGAGGAAATCCCCAGATAGGTGTTCATCGACCGCTCACCATCCTTGGACACAAAGATCATCGACCGCGAGGTCGGCAATTCCCCCCCCGCCACCGGAGGGTTCACAAAATCGGTGCCATCCTCGGCCATGCCCTCGGCATAGAACCGGCCCAAAGTGTCATCATGCACCCGGCCGATAAACGCGGTTTTCAGGCCCAAGTTGCCCAAACCCGCCAAGGTATTGGCCACCGACCCCCCCGGCGCCTGCACCCGGTCTTTCATCGCGGCATAGAGGATCTCGCCCCGCTCGCGCTCGACCAGCTGCATGATGCCCTTTTCGATGCCCATCATCTCAAGGAAGGACTCATCGGCCTGCGTAATCACATCGACAATCGCATTGCCGATGCCCACAACTTGATACTTCTTCATACGGTCTTGTCCTCGAACTGGCAGTCATCGCGAATGGGGCAGATGCCGCATTTGGGTTTGCGCGCCACGCAGATATAGCGGCCATGCAAGATAAGCCAGTGATGCGCGTGTTGCTGATATTCGGCGGGCACGTGGTCTTCAATGGCGCGCTCAATGGCCAACTCATCGCGGCCCACGGCAATGCCGGTGCGGTTGCCGATCCGCAGGATATGGGTGTCCACCGCCTGCGCCGGATAATGGAACCACATGTTCAACACCACATTCGCCGTCTTGCGCCCCACGCCGGGCAAGCGCTGCAACGCGGCCCGCGAGGACGGCACCTGACCGCCATACTCGTCAATCAGCATCTGACACAGTTTGATGACGTTCTTGGCCTTGTTGCGAAAGAGGCCAATCGTCTTGATATGCTCAATCAGCCCCTCTTCGCCCAAGGCCAGCATCTTTTCGGGCGTGTCGGCAATCTCAAACAGCCGCGCCGTGGCCTTGTTCACCCCCACATCGGTCGCCTGCGCCGACAGCGCCACCGCGACCACAAGGGTAAAGGCGTTCACATGGTTCAACTCGCCCTTCGAATCCGGCTCCAACTCTTGGAACCGGGCAAAGATGCGCTGCATCGCGGGATAGGAAAGCTGCTTGGCCATGGGCGTTCTATGCACCATCGCGCGGTCTGCCTGCAACGCTCTTCCCTCGCTTGCGCGTCGGTCATCGCCAGATTTACCCGCAAGTTCCGGGTCGCACAGCCGCGCGCCTGCCCCTAAGGTGGCATCAAGGAGAGCGCCATGACCGACCAAAGCCCCAGCTACCACTACGCCACCATCGCCCGCGCCCTGCGCGAGATTGATGCCGCCGGCCCCGGTCTTTCGCTTGAAGATCTGGCCGCCCGCATCGGCCTGTCGCCAGCGCATTTCCAGCGCGTGTTCAGCCAATGGGTCGGCGTCAGCCCGAAACGCTATCAGCAATACCTCGCCCTCGACCATGCCCGCGATCTTCTGGCCCGGCGCTTCAGCGTCCTCGACACCGCCCATGACACCGGGCTTTCGGGGGCCGGGCGTCTCCATGATCTTTTCGTCACATGGGAAGCGATGAGCCCCGGAGATTACGCCAAAGGCGGCGCTGGCCTCACCATCCGCTGGGGCCTTGCCCCCTCGCCCTTTGGCGAAGCGGTGGTCATGGCCACCGACCGGGGCATCTGCGGCATGGGCTTTGCCGCCGAGATGGGGCGCGAACCCGCGACCGAAGACCTGATGCGCCGCTGGCCCGCCGCGCAGTTTCAGCGCGACGATGCCGCCATCGCGCCTTTGGCGCAGGCGGCCTTTGGCGGCGGGCAAACCGCGCTCCACCTCATTGGCGCACCGTTTCAGATCAAGGTCTGGGAGGCGCTTTTGCAAGTCCCCTCGGGCCATGTCACCAGCTATTCGCAAATCGCCGGGGCCATCGGCCATGACAAGGCGGTGCGCGCGGTCGGCACCGCTGTCGGGCGCAACCCGATCAGCTTTCTGATCCCTTGCCACCGGGCCTTGCGCAAATCTGGCGCATTAGGCGGCTATCACTGGGGCCTGCCGGTGAAACGCGCCATTCTGGCTTGGGAAGGCGCGCGCGAAGACGCCCGCGACACCGCACCCACGGGGATGTGATGGGCAAGAATCCGCATCAACCTAGGGCTGCTATGGGATAGCACGGCCAGCCCTGCTATAGACAGGCCAAGGCGGCAGACGCCGTAACCTGCTGGATGAGGCATGACCATGACCCTGAAGACCCCGATGATTCTCGCCGCCCTTGGCGCGCTGACCCTGTCCGCCTGCGTGGACCCCAACGCCTATCCCGAAGACCCGAACGCCCGCACCAAGAACGGTGCGATCATCGGCGGGATGCTGGGCGCCATGGCCGGTGTTGCGGTGTCCGGTGACGGCGATGAGCTGACGGGCGCGATTCTTGGCGGCGCTGTTGGGGCCGCCACCGGTGCCGCCATCGGCTCGGACCTTGACCGTCAGGCGGCCGAACTGCGCAGCTCGCTCAACTCCAATATCTCGGTCACCAATATGGGCGGCTATCTTGTGGTGAACATGCCGCAAGACCTCTTGTTTGCCACCGACAGCGCCACGCTCTCGGGCAATCTGACCTATGACCTGCGCGCCGTGGCAACCAGCCTGATCCGCTACCCCAACTCCACCATCGAAGTGGTCGGCCACACCGACAACGTGGGCGAGGCCGCCTACAACCAAGACCTGTCGCAGCGCCGTGCCTTTGCCGTGGCCGATGTCCTGCGCGCTTCGGGCGTGCCGGCGGGGCGGATCGCCACCATCGGGCGCGGCGAAGATGCCCCCATTGCCACCAACCAAACCGAAGGCGGCCGCGCGATGAACCGCCGGGTGGAAATCATCATCCGCCCCACGAACTAACCTGACGAACTAAACCTGACGAACGAAACCGGGCACACGTCGCCTGTCAGAAAAATTTTGGGCCGGAGGGGAAACCTCCGGCCCTTCTTGATTGATGTCTCCCCGAAATTGGTAATATGTTTGAACCAATTGCCGGAGGAAACCATGCCGTTCCAGAAGATCGAAGCGGAAAAGCTCTCGCAGAGCGTGGTCCACCAAGTGGAACTCCTGATCCTGCGCGGCATCCTGCGCCCCGGCGAACGCCTGCCCTCAGAACGTGAACTGTCGGACCGGCTCGGTGTCTCACGCCCCAGCCTGCGCGAAGCCATTGCCGAATTGCAGGACCGGGGCCTTCTTACGGCAAAACCCAACGCTGGGGTCTTTGTTGCCGACGTGCTGGGCTCGGCCTTTTCACCCGCGCTCATTGATCTGTTCTCAACCCACGAAGACGCGGTCTTCGACTATGTCGCCTTCCGCCGCGACCTTGAAGGTCTTGCCGCCGAACGCGCCGCCCATTTCGGCTCTGATACCGATCTGGAAGTCATCGACACCATCTTCCACAAAATGGAAGCCGCCCATCAAAAGCGCGACCCGACCGACGAGGCCGAACTGGACGCGAATTTCCACATGGCGATCATCGAGGCCAGCCACAACATCGTCATGCTGCACATGATGCGGTCGATGTATGACCTTTTGCGCCAAGGCGTGTTCTACAATCGCCAGATGATGTTCAAGAACCGCCTGACCCGCGACATGCTCTTGGACCAGCACCGCGCCATCAACAGCGGCGTGCAATCGCGTAACCCGCAAGCCGCCCGCGCGGCGGTCGAGGTGCATATGGACTATGTGAAACAGGCCATGGTCGACCAAATCAAAGCCGCCCGGAACGAGGCCATCGCCCGCCAGCGCCTGCAACACGAGAAAAATCGGCAATAAAAAACCCCGGGCGCGGCCCGGGGTTGATGTCGTGATAGGGTCGGCCTGCTTAGTGCAGCTTGGCCTCAACCTGTGCAATCGCCTCGTCGATCGACGCAGCTGCAGCTTCAGCGGTGCTTTGCTTGGCCAGCACCTCTGCCGCGGCAGCCACAGCCACCGACACAGCGCGCTCGCGCACCTGACGCAGGGCCGACGCCTCGGCGCTGGCAATCTGGTCCTCAGCCGCGGCCAGCCGGCGCGCGATCGAGACTTTCAGATCATCCTTGGCCTGCTTCGCCGCAGCCATCGCCTCATCCTTGGCAGCCGCCACGATGCGCTCAGACTGCGCCTGCACTTCTTTTTGCTTCTTCTCGTAAGACGCCAAAAGCGCACGCGCCTCTTCACGCAGCGCGCGGGCCTCGTCCAGCTCAGCCTTGATCTGGTTGGCGCGCGCATCCAGCATGCCGGTCAGCATGGCCGGGACCTTGGCCCGCAGCAAAATGCCGATGAACACGAGGAAGGCCAGCAGAACCACAAAGTTCGAGTTCCACAGCGAGAAGAACGGGCCACCGGCTGCAAAGGCGGGGCTGGCGCTCAACAGGGCGAAGGGAAGGATCAGATGTTTCATAGCCTTACCCTTTCAACGCGGCGGTCACGGCTGCAGTCACAGCCTTTGCGTCAGCCTTGCCGCCCAGAACGGCCACCAATTCCTTGGCGGTGTCGCGGGCCACTTCGGTGACAGCATCCATCGCACCGGCGCGAATTTCGCCAATCCGCTTTTCGGACTCAGCCGATTTGGCGGCGATCTCTGCGTCGGCCTTGGCCAAAGCCTTGTCCAGATCTTTCTGGATGTCCGCCTTCGCCGCTGCCACGATCTTCGCCGCCTCGGCGCGGGCCGCAATCAGCGCGTCGTTGTAGGCCTTTTCAGCCCCCACAGCGCTCTGCTTCAGCTCTTCAGCCGCAGCCAGATCATTGGTGATCGTGCCTTTGCGTTCGGCCAAAACCCCACCGATGCGCGGCAGCGCAACGCGCGACAGCACAAGGTAGATCACGACCAGCGTGACCAGAAGCCAGAAAATCTGGTTGGGGAAGGTCGAGAAATCCAGCTGAGGCATACCAGCCTCCGCGGTCTTCGCGGCCCCATGCGCCACATCAGTGGCTGTCGTTTCGGTCGCCATGTCTCATGTCCTCCGTCGGACCCTTTGGGAGTTTCAGGGATGCAAAGCGGGTCGCTCTACATCCCTGACCGTAAGGATGCGAAGGTCAGATTAGACTGCGAACATCAGCAGAAGCGCGACGAGGAACGAGAAGATCCCCAGAGCTTCGGCGAAGGCCAGACCGATGAAGAGGGTCGCGGTTTGCGAACCAGCGGCCGACGGATTGCGCAGCGCGCCCGCCAGGAAGTTGCCGGCAACATTGCCAACACCGATGGCGGCTGCGCCCGAACCAATGGCGGCCAGACCGGCACCGATGAATTTGCCCATTGCGGCTGCTGCTTCGAGTTCCATGTGTCTTCTCCTTACGATGGAATAGTCAGTTTGATAGTCCGGCCTGCGGATCAGTGCCCCGGATGGAGCGCGTCTTTCAGATAGACGCAGGCGAGAATGGTGAACACGTAGGCCTGGATAAAGGCCACCAGCACTTCCAGCGCATAGATCGCCGTGATTGCCAGAATTGAAATCGGGGTGACCACAAGGCCGATGCCCGTGGAAATCAGGACCAAAGGCGCAAAGGCTGCGAACACCTTGATCACCGCGTGACCAGCCATGATGTTGCCCGCAAGACGGATCGAGTGGCTCACAGGGCGCACGAAGTACGAGATGACCTCGATCACAGCAATGATCGGGCGCAGCACCAAGGGCGCATCCGACATCCAGAACAGACCCAGAAAGTGCATGCCGTTTTTGGCAAAGCCCAGAATGGTCACGAAGATGAAGAAGCCAAAGCCCAAGACCGCCGTCACAGCGATATGGCTTGTGGGTGTGAACGAACCCGGGATCAGGCCAAGGAAGTTCGCGGTCAGGATAAATATAAAGAGCGTCATGATCAACGGGAAGTACTTGGCCCCGTCATGGCCCGCCACATCCTCAACCATCTTGTAGACAAAGCCATAAGCCAACTCGCCGACCGACTGCATCCGCGTCGGGATCAGGGCGCGGCCCTTGGACCCCAAGACGAAGATCGCGAAGATCGTGATCACGGCCAAGGCCATCCACAGGGTGGTGTTGGTGGGGGTATACCACTCGATCGGGCCTTCGCCAAACAACCGGGTGATCTTGAACTGGTCCAGCGGGTGGAAAACCAGGCTTTCGCCCTGTGCTGCGCTCTCAGTTGCCACGTCCGTCTTCCCCTTCTTCAGCCGCCTTCGCGGCCCGTCGCATCTCTACTTCCTTCGCCGAGCGCAGCATGGTTTTGATACCCGCCGCCAAGCCCGCGAAGATGAACAGCACCAGAAAAATCGGCATGGTCCCAAACAGGTGGTCCAGCCCGTATCCGATGCCAAAGCCGATCGCGAGACCGGCCACCAGCTCAATCACCATCCGCCATGCCAACTGGGCCTGCGAATACTTATCTCCCTCGGCGCTGCGCGGTGGATCCACCGCCTTCTTCGCCTCGGCGATCCGCTTTTCCAGCGCCTCAAGTCGTGCGCGGTCAGCCTCTGACACCATGGCAAAACGCCTCCAGAGAAGTTGCAGGACAACTACGAAAGCCAACGCCCTGAGTCAAGACGCCAAAACAGCCCCGAAAGACCCTATAGGCCCTTGAAAATACTTGATTTTACAATCCGCCGCACCCCGCAGCCCAAGCACGCAGCCCGTTCCGGAGCCAAAGGCGTCATTCAACCATCCGGTTGACGATTGCGGCCACCCATCGCAATAGTCCCCCATGGCCCCTTCGCTTGACACCACCTTTGCCGCCCTTGCAGACCCCACGCGCCGGGCCATTCTGGCCATGCTCTTGGAAGATGACATGGCCGTCACCGATGTGGCCGAGCCTTTCGACATCTCGCTCGCCGCCATCTCAAAACACCTCGGCATCCTCGCCGAGGCCGGGCTTATCAGCCGCGAAAAGCGCGGCCGCGTGATCTGGTGCAAACTCGAACCCGACGCCCTGCGCGCCGCAAGCGTCTGGATGCAGGGCTTTGGCCAGTTCGAACCCGTCGACCTCGACGCTTTCGAGAAATTCCTCGAAACCGAACTTGTCGAACCCGAGTTTCATCTTGGCGAAAATACTCTCGGGGGGTGAGCGCGGGACGCGCGAGGGGGGCAGACAGCCCCCCTTACCGCAGCGGGGACGTCGCCCCCGACGAGAAGCCGAAGGCGCCCGAGGAGGCGCGGCTTAGCCCTGAAACCACCCCGCATAGGTCTTGCGCAGTTCCGCCTTTTGCACCTTGCCCATGGCATTGCGCGGCAGCGCCTCCAGCACCACCGCGGCCTTGGGTTGCTTGAACTTGGCCAACCGCTCCTTCAACCCCGCGAGCACCGTGGCAGGCTCCAAGACCGCGCCCGTCTTGGCCACCAAAACCGCAAACACCGCCTCGCCGAAATCCGGATGCGGCAACCCGATCACCGCGCTTTCCAACACGCCGGGCTGGTCATCCAGCGCCATTTCAACCTCAATCGGATAGACATTGAACCCGCCTGTGATCACCAGATCCTTGGCACGCCCCACGATCTGCACATAGCCATCGCCGTCAATTCGCCCCAGATCGCCGGTGATGAACCACCCATCCGCCCGCAACTCTTCAGCGGTCTTTTCCGGCATCTGCCAATAGCCCGCAAACACATTCGGGCCCCGCACCTCGATGCCGCCCACCTCACCGGGCGCGACCGGCGCCCCCTCCCCCATGATCCGCAGCTCCACCCCCGGCAGCGGGAACCCCACCGTCCCCGCCCGCCGCTCGCCCTCATAGGGGTTCGAGGTGTTCATGTTGGTTTCCGTCATACCATAGCGTTCCAAAATCCGGTGCCCCGTGCGCGCCTCAAAGGCCACATGGGTTTCGGCCAACAGCGGGGCCGATCCCGACACGAACAACCGCATATGCGCCACCAACGCACGGCTGAACCGCGCATCGTCCAACAGCCGGGTGTAAAAGGTCGGCACGCCCATCATCGCCGTGGCACGCGGCAGCGCGGCCAGCACCTGCTCCAGATCAAAGCCGGGCAGGAAAATCATCTGCCCCCCCGTCAGCAGGCTGACGTTGCTCGCCACAAACAGCCCGTGGGTGTGAAAGATCGGCAGCGCGTGCAACAGCACATCGCGCTCGGTGAAGCGCCAAAGATCGGCCAAGACCTTTGCATTCGACAACAAGTTGTCATGGCTCAGCATCGCCCCCTTTGACCGCCCCGTGGTCCCCGACGTGTACAGGATCGCCGCCAGATCCCCTGGCGCGCGGTCCACCGGGGCAAAGGTCGTGGGCTGCGCGGCCATCCGGTCGGCAAAACTGCCCGATCCCGCGCCATCCAGCGTCTCGATCTCCACGCCATGCGCCGTGGCCACGCTCGCCATCGCCGCCGCGCGCGCAGGGTCGGACAGAAACAACGATGGCCCGGCATTGCCCAGAAAATAGCCAATCTCCTCCGGCGTATAGGCCGTGTTCAACGGCAAGAACACCGCCCCGATCGACACGGTCGCGGCATAAATCGCCAAGGCTTCGGGCGATTTGGCAATCTGCACCGCCACCCGATCCCCCGACCGCACCCCCGCAGCTTGCAGGCCCCGCGCCGCCTGCGCGATGCGGTCGTGAAACGCAGCCCCAGTGATCTCCCGGCCATCCGGCAGCTGCATCAACACCGTGCGCCGCGCCGCAAGCGGTGCAAAAAGCGTGTCATAAAGCGGATTTGCCATCAAAACCCCCGGATTGGCCGGCCTTGGTTCTGCCATGCCAAGCGGCAAGCCTTCAAGCCGCTTTGGAAACCCATTGTTTCCAGATCCTGCTCGCTGCGCCGCAATTCACCGCAAAGCGGCCATGCTCTTGCCGGGCCCGCGGCTCAGGATCACGCCATCACACTGCAAGACCGGAGGGCCCCACATGGCCAAGCTGATCCCTTTCCTTGCCCAGTTCGGGCTTTTCGCCCAAAAGCCGGAGGCCGCCGATCTCTTCGATCTGCGCCTCACCCGCATCGGCACCCGCGAGGCGCGGGCGCGCAGTCTGGGACTGACCTTTAAAAGTCGACCGTCACATTCGGCAGGCGCAGCGACTTCATAAGCTCGCGCACCTCTTGCCTTGCGGCCACGTTGGACAGGTTCATCTGGTCCACGCCCGTGTCCTTCAAGTCCAACACCGTCAGCCCGCGCGGGAACAGCTCGCGGAAGATCACCCGCTCGGCAAAGCCCGGCACTACGCGAAAGCCGATCCGGCGCGACAGGTCTTCCAAGGCCGCCCCCACCTTGCGCTTGTTGTGCATGGCCTGCGCGCCCAAACGGTTGCGCAGCACGATCCAGTCAATCGGCTTCAACCCCGCCTGCGCCCGCAACTGCCGCGCATTCCACACCATTTCGGCATAGATCGACGGACCTTTGACCTTACCAGTCTCCGGATCCACCCGCGCCAAAAGGTCAAAATCCACGAAACTGTCGTTCAAGGGCGTGATCAGCGTATCGGCCAGCGAATGGGCGACCTGACTCAGCCGGGTATGGCTGCCGGGGCAATCGATGATGATGAAATCGCTCACCGCCTCCAACGCTGCCACCGCAGCCGAGAGCCGCGCGTCAAAGGCGTTTTCGCCCTCCTGCAAAGCCTCAGGCGCCAACTCGGGCAGATCGCTGTAGCTTGGGCTTGGCAGGTCCAACCCCGCCCGCTTCAGATAGGCCACGCGGTTCTCGACATAGCGGCCAAAGCTTTTCTGCCGCAGATCCAGATCCAGCCCGCCCACCCGAAACCCCAGACGCGCCAGCGCCGTGGCGACATGCATCGAGGTGGTCGATTTGCCCGACCCACCCTTTTCGTTCCCGACAACGATGATATGCGCCATGGCAGGCACCCCCTAACACAGCCCCCACATGGGGCACCCTCAAATCCTAGGACGCCTCGGCTAGCGAAGGAAGCCTGCCAACGCAAGGGCTCAAAGATCATGCCCGCCCAGCACCCGCCGCCAAAGCAACGGCCACAAACGAAAAGGGGCGCCCAAAGGCGCCCCCCAATCTTCGCGGCAGTCCGGCTTAGAAGCCCAGACCGGCGTATTTGTTCTTGAACTTCGACACACGGCCGCCGGTGTCCATCAGCTTGGCGGTCTGGCCGGTCCAAGCGGGGTGCGACAGCGGATCGATGTCGAGCGACATCGTCTCGCCTTCCTTGCCCCAAGTGGTCTTGGTGCGGAAGGTGGTGCCGTCGGTCATTTTCACTTCGATGAAGTGATAGTCGGGGTGAATACCGTCTCTCATGGCGCCTCTCCTCACTCAGCTTTTTCTTTGTAGTTGGTGACTTCGGCGATACGGGCCGATTTGCCGCGACGCGCGCGCAGATAGTACAGCTTGGCGCGACGCACCTTACCGCGACGCACCACTTCGATGCTGTCGATGTTGGTCGAATAGAGCGGGAACACACGTTCCACGCCTTCGCCAAACGAAATCTTGCGAACCGTGAACGAGGCCGAGATGGTCAAGCCGCCCTTGCGGCCGATCACGACGCCTTCGTAGTTCTGCACGCGCGAACGCGTGCCTTCGGTCACTTTGTAACCGACTTTCACGGTATCCCCGGCTTTGAAATCCGGAATTTTCTTGCCAAGCGCAGCGATCTGCTCGGCTTCGAGTTGTTCGATCAGGTTCATGCCTGTCTCCATATGCCCGTGGTATGCCCACAGAGGTGATGCCGCGTCAGAGCTTCTGGTCTTCGATCGGGTCCCTACATCCGTAAGCCCGCCAGAGATGCCGCATGCCGTGTCTTGTCGCGCGCCCAGTGCCCTTGGCCGGTGGAAGGAACCGGAAACAGGCATAGGGAATCGCATCCGATGGGCAAAAGCCCCGGACAGGCGGCGTATAGGGAAACGGGGGGCGGGGGTCAAGCAGAACCGCGCCGCCCACCGCCCCCCAAATGCCGCCCGCCTGCGGCCCGTCATTGCACCGTTACATGGCACCCCTAGCCTACGCGGCGTTCACGGGCCGCGCAGCGGTCCCGCCCCCCGACGCCGGAGACCATCGTGCTTGCCGCTGCAGACCACATCACCATCCCGCAAGACATGCCCCCGACTGCGGCTTTGCTGCATCTTGCCGACAGCCTGACCGCTGCGGTGGAAGCCAACCTGACCCTCCTCATGGCCGACGACAGCGCCGACCCCGTCCACAAGGCCCGCGTCGCCCTGCGCCGGTTTCGGACCCTTCTCGACGCCTTCGCACCGATCCTCGACGATGACCTCTCCGACGCCCTGCACGACCGCAGCCGCGCGCTCTTTCGTGTCTTGGGGGCGATCCGCGACGCGGATGTGATGGCCGCGCGCTTTGCCGAGACCGACCGCGCCGCAAAATCCGCCACCCATGCCGCCCACCAACGCCAAAAGGGCCGCAAGGCGCTCAAGCGCAAAAAGGCCGCCGGGTTTCGCGACTGGGTGCAAAAGCGCTTCAGCGGCAAACGCTGGCGCCAAACCGGTAAGAAGGCCCGCACGCTGCGCGAGGGTCCGATGACCGTCCTGGCCGCACTGGCGCTGGACCGCGCTTGGGCCGAGGCGCTGTCAAACGGCGCCGATCTGCTGCAAATGTCGGCCCGCGCGCAGCACGACCTGCGCAAAGACCTCAAGGCCCTGCGCTACCTTAGCGAATTCTTCCAAGACCTCTGGCCCGAGGCCCCGTCAGACCTGTTTCTGGCCGATCTGCGCGCCATGCAGGACGATCTGGGCGAGGTCAGCGACTCTGAGACCGCCCGCGCCCTTGGCCATGACGACACCACCGACATCGGCGCCCCCCAGTCCCGCGCCGCGACCGCTTGGGCCAGCCTCGTGGCGCGCGGACCGTGGTGGCAGGCGGATCTGTTTGAGGCGGACAGCTGACACACCTCCTCGCGCACGTCGTGCACGCGTCGGTGCGGCCCCAGGAGGAGCGCACGACGTGCCCGACGCGTGACCCGGCGCGTTACCCCCGCCGCTTGTCCCACAAATCCGGCCGCCGCTCCTGCGTCAGCTTCTCGGCCTCGGCGCGGCGCCACTTGGCGATCTTGCCATGGTCGCCCCCGGTCAGCACCGCCGGAATCTCGCGGCCCTCCCACTCTTGCGGGCGGGTGTATTGCGGATGCTCCAACAGCCCGTGGGAATGGCTTTCCTCTTCAATGCTTTCGGCATTGCCCAAAACGCCGGGGATCAGCCGCACGGTCGCATCCAGCATCGCCTGTGCGGCAATCTCGCCGCCGGTCAGCACGAAATCCCCCAAGGACACCTCTTCAATGTCCCAATGGTCCAGCACCCGCTGATCCACGCCTTCAAACCGACCACACAACAGCGTAATCCCATCCGCCGCCGCCCATGTGCGCGCGGTCGCCTGATCAAACGGTTTGCCGCGCGGCGACAGATAGACCACCGGCCAACGCGCCCGGTCGCGCGGGGTGCCATCGGCGGCCACCCGCAACGCGGCATCCACCACATCGGCGCGCAAAACCATCCCCGCGCCGCCCCCCGCTGGGGTGTCATCGACATTGCGATGCTTGCCAAGACCAAAGCCCCGCAGATCAATCGCCTCCAACCGCCAGCGCCCCATCTCCAGCGCCTTGCCCGTCAACGACAGGCCCAAAGCCCCCGGAAAGGCATCGGGAAACAGCGTGACAATCTTGGCCACCCAAGCGCCCTTCAGCAAAAGCGGCTCTTCCATCAAGACACGCGGCTTCAGGCTGGCGCTGATCTGCAACCGGCCATGGGATTTCGGCTTGTCGGGTGTCTCGCTCATGCGCGGCTCGCGGCTGAAAGGGTCATGCGCGGTTCTACCCGTCCCGGCACGGGGGCGAAAGGGGCGATCAGCCCTCCTCCCCCGCCAGCATCCGCATCACGCCGCGCATCGCCATTTTCGCCTGCTCCAACTCCTCGGGCGGCAGCTTGGCGCGGTTCAGCATGACAAACGGATCCGCCAACCCCTCGACCGAGCGGCGCTTGTGCGCGCCCGTCGGCGCCAACCCCTGCCGCAGCGCGTCGGGCATCTCGATAAGGTCGTAAATCGCATCCACAAAGGCCAACCGCTGGCCCAGCAGGTGTTCCATCGGCGCGACATGCACCTCCGCCCTGCCCTGCAAAGCCGCGCGCAAAGGCGCGATCACCGCGTCAAAATCGGCGGCCGGGGCGAACTCTTTGCAAAACCGCCGCTGTTTCAGCATCATCTCCGGATGCAGCGCCAACTGCCAGTGCACCGACCGCAGCCAAGGCCCCGCCGCGCGGGTGGTCAGAACCACCCCCACCTCCGCCCCCGGAAACCGCGCGGCCAAGGCCGCCACGGCAGCCGGCACCGTAATGACCGCGGCGCGATAGTCCACCACCCCAAACCGCCCCGGGATATGGCCCACCAGATCTTCGGACGACACCACCAGATGCCGTCCCTCCAAGGGCGGCAACCGCGCCACCCAATCCCGCATCCCCTGCGCCAGCGCGCGCGCATCCACCGTCAGACAGAACCCCCGCGCCGCCTCGGCCGCGCGCGACAGATGCGGCGTGCCCTGCGGGGTCTCGAAATGGGCAAACCCGGCCAGCGCCGCGCGGTGCGCATCCAGCGTCACCTGCAGGCTGGTGGTGCCCGTCTTGTGAAACCCCGCATGCAACACGATCCGCATGCTAAGACTGCCCCCCGTTGGCCAGCGCCCCCGGCTTGGCCATCGCCGCCTTCGCCCGCGTCAAAGCCTTGGCCAAGGCCGCCAACTCGGCCGCAGCCCCCGGCACACGGGCCGCCAGCGCCATCACATCTTCCGGATCCGGGCAATCGGCCAGCCGATCCGGCTTCTGCGCCACCAAATACGCACAGCGCGCGGCAAAGAGCGCCAGCGTCGCCCCATCCGTAAGCGCCCGAAACACCGCCATCGGATAGGTCGAGCCTTGCAGCAAATCCACCACCGGAGGGTCGGTCGCATGCACCGCCGCCGCGCGGCGCACCACCGCTGTGGCCGATCCGTCATAGATCGGGTCCATCAACGCCACCCGCAGCGCCTCATGCGAGGTCAGGTTCGCCATCGCATGCAGATGATCGGCCAAAAGCTCGGGCGCCGCCTCGGCGGGCAGACGATCCAACGCCGCCACCATCCGCGCCGCAACCTCGGTCCGACGCTTCAGATCGTCAGCCGGGGCCGGGTCCTCCTCAGCCTCCAGCCGCGCCAGCGCCTCGTCCAGAACAACCTCACCCGTGTCAGCCCGCCACGGGTCCCAGATCATCCGCGCGAGCGGAATGGACAGGAAGGACACCGCCACCGGCAGCATCAACGGAATGGCAGGCATCACCCCCAAAACCCCGCCAATCCCCCGGCCAATCCCCAGACTGACCGCCACCAGCAAAAGCTGCACAAGGCTTTGGGTCAACAGCGCAATCAGCGCCTCAGGGCGCGACCAATCGACCAGTGTGCGCGGCCATTGCTGGGGGCGCAGAATAAACAGCCACAGCAGAAAAATTCCAACAAACAAAGGAACAACGTGCCAGCCAAACCCGGCTACTCCGGCCAAAAGCGGCCCAAAATACAAAAGCGCCGTCGCCCCTTTCAGCAACCGCAAGCGTGCCTGCATGCCAAACCCCTAAACCAATGCGCCGCCATCGTGGCGCGGGGCGGGGCGTTAGTCCAGCCCCTCCGGCAGGTCCACCACCACCCGGCCCGCAGCCAGATCAACTGTCGGCACCGCCGCCATCGTAAAGGGCAGCATCAGGGCAGTCTTGCGCCCCGGCCCGGTGATTTCCAAAATATCCCCGGCCCCATGATTGTGCACCGCGACAACCGAGCCAAGCATAACCCCGCCCGTGTCCACCGCCTGCAAGCCAATCAGATCAGAATGATAAAACTCGTCATCCGGCAACGAAGGCAGCCGGGTGCGATCGACATAAAGCTCGGTGCCGCGCAGCGCGTCGGCCTCTTCCTTGGTCTTGATGCCCGTGACGCGCGCGCCAAGGCCACCGGCCACCGGGCGCGTCAGCTTGACCACAAAACTGCGGCTGCCATCTTCGGTGTACAAAGGGCCATAATCGGCAATCGCGGTGGGGTCGGCGCAAAACGACTTCAACCGCACCTCTCCGGCCACCCCAAAGGCCCCGGTGATCGCGCCAACACAGATCCGCTCACTGCTCATAGGTCATGCCTCACCTGTCAGGGCTGATGGATCACGGCTGAAAACGCGGCCCCTCATGGCAAAGGGGCCGCATTGGTGCAAAATCCACGTGGGTCAAACTGCCCACCGGCCGCCGCACAGGCACCCGCCTGCGTGGACCCGGCGAACTGGACACCGGCCCAAAACGACGCGGCACAGAGCGCAATCGTGATGGACCGGCGGATCAGACCCAATCCGGGGATGATCGAAAACAAGGCTTATTCAGAAGCCGGAGCTTCGGAACGTGCGGCCTTCTTGGCAGCGCGCTCAGCCATGGCTTTGCCGGGGGTGCCGGTCTTCGGGTTCGAACGGGCTTTCTTGGCCAGAACGCCAGCCGATTCCAAGAAGCGGGCAACGCGGTCAGTCGGCTGGGCGCCGGTGGCCAACAGGGCCTTGATGCGGTCAAGGTTCATCACAACGCGGTGCTCGTCGTCCTTGGCCAGCATCGGGTTATAGGTGCCCAGCTTTTCCAAGAAACGGCCGTCGCGCGGCATACGGCTGTCGGTGGCGACGATGGCATAGTGCGGACGCTTTTTGCTGCCACCACGGGCCAGACGGATTTTCAACGACATAGGGTAGTCTCCTTTGGGTTGTTCGTTTGGCGGCATCGCCGCCGGGGTTGGTTATTTCTGCAGTTTCTCGTGATGCCTGATGACTTCACCGATGATGAAGGTCAGGAATTTCTTGGCGAGGTCGGGATCAAGGTCGGCCTCGCGGGCCAGCTGTTCCAGCCGTGCCATCTGATGCGCCTCGCGGTTCGGGTCCGAAGGCGGCAAGTCATGCTCGGCCTTCAGCTTGCCCACCGCTTGTGTGCGCTTGAACCGCTCGGCCAGCGTGTAAACCAAAATGGCATCCAGCCGGTCGATCGACTGGCGATGCTCTTTCAACACCTCGGCAGCACGCGTGCTGGTATCGGTCATTGCGGCTCTCCGGTGTGGCAAGAAAGGTAAAGCGTGGGCGCAAGGCGCGAGAGGGTCATGCAGCCCCCCGATCTGTCATTGAAAACCCACCCGCCGCGGCGCGCAGGTCATGCACGATCACCACATCGCCGGGGTCAATCCCCGGACGGCTCGCGTCAATCCGACCGCCCAGCCGCAGGCCGAGCGCAATGGACCGCGCGTTGCCCCCGTCGATGATATTGGTGATCTCATCCCAACCAAAGGCCCCACGCACCCAAGCCATCACGGCGCGTGCAGCCTCGGCGGCAATGCCGCGGCCCTCAGCCTCGGGCACCACAAACCAGCCCAGCTCCGGCTCGGGATATTCGGCGGCGTGATAGATGCCCACCTCGCCGACATAGCCGCCGTTTTCCTCGACCGAGAACGGCCCATAGCCCATCAGCGGCCACTGCCCGACCTCAGACGCCCAAACCCGCCATGCCGCAGTGCGCGACAAGGGACCACCCTCCCACACCGACCGGTCCGACGCATAGAACGCCGCCCGGTGCTGGAAATCTTGCAGCACGGGCATGCGCAGCGTCAAACGGCCTGTCTGCAGGGTGGGGGCGATCATTTCTTCTTCATCATCCCCGAAAGGCCCGCCGGCAGCGTCATCCCGCGCGGCATGCCGGGGAAGCCGCCGCCCATGCCCATGCCCTCTTTCATGCCCTTGGCGGCCGCAGCCAATTCGTCGGGCGACATCTTGGACGGGTCGGGCAGGCCGCCTTTGCCCATCATCTGCTTGATGGCTTGCTTCATCATGCCACCCTTGCCCATCTTCTTCATCATGTCGGCCATCTGCTGATGCTGTTTCATCAGCTTGTTCAACTCCGACACTTCAAGCCCCGCGCCCTTGGCGATCCGCTTCTTCCGGCTCGCCGCCAGCAGGTCTGGATTGGCCCGCTCTTTCTTGGTCATCGAGTTGATCAACGCGATCTGGCGCTGCAGCATCTTGTCGTTCAGACCCGCCGCCTCGGCCTGCTTGGCCATATTGCCCATGCCGGGCAACATCCCCATCAACCCCTGCATCCCGCCCATCTTGACCATCTGCTCAAGCTGGCCGCGCATGTCGTTCATGTTAAAGAGACCCTTGGCGAAGCGCTTGGCCATCCGCTCGGCCTGCTCGGCCTCAAAGGTCTCACGCGCCTTCTCGACCAAGGCGACAATATCGCCCATCCCCAGAATCCGGCCCGCCACACGCTCGGCCTCAAAGGTCTCGATGGCGTCCATTTTCTCGCCCAGACCGACAAACCGAATAGGCTTGCCCGTCACAGCCCGCATCGACAGCGCCGCACCGCCGCGCCCGTCGCCATCCATCCGCGTCAGGACAACGCCGGTAATGCCAACCTTGCCGTCAAACTCGGTCGCCACATTCACGGCGTCCTGACCGGTCAGACCATCCACCACCAACAAGGTCTCACGCGGCTGCGCAATATCGCGCACCGCCTGCACCTCATCCATCAGCACTTCGTCAATGTGCAGACGTCCCGCGGTATCCAAGAAGAGCACATCATAACCACCCAACGTGGCCTGAGTTTTCGCCCGCTTGGCGATCTGCACCGCAGTCTCGCCCTTGACGATCGGCAGGCTGTCAACGCCCACCTGACCCGCCAAAATCGCCAACTGCTCCATCGCGGCCGGACGGTTGGTGTCCAAAGACGCCAACAACACCTTCTTGCCGTTCTTTTCCTTCAACCGCTTGGCGAGCTTCGCCGTCGTCGTGGTTTTCCCCGACCCCTGCAAACCCACCATCAAGATCGCACTCGGCGGGTTGTCGATCTTCAACGCATCCGGCGCACCGTCGCCCGCCAGCACATGCACCAACTCGTCGTGAACGATCTTCACCACCTGCTGGCCCGGCGTGATCGACTTGGTCACCGCCTGCCCCGTGGCCTTGACCTTCACCGCCTTGATGAAATCCCGCGCAACCGGCAACGAGACATCGGCCTCAAGGAGCGCCGTCCGAACCTCGCGCAGCGCCGCATCAACATCGGCCTCACTCAAGGCGCCAGCCTTGGTCAGCTTGTCAAAGACCGACCCAAGGCGTTCGGAAAGGCTCTCAAACATCAGCGCATCCTTTTGACGGTTCAGCCCCAACAAGGGGGCGGCGGAGGGGTGTTCCCAAGCCCAAAGCGAAACGACACCTGCGGGCGCAACGCGCTGGCAGATGGCGATCCTTCGCACAGGGCCAAGGACCGGAAGCATGGGCCTCCGGGGAATTCAAGGGTGCGGATAGGGGGAAACGGCGGGGGAGTCAAGGAAGGAAGGCAAAGCGACCGCGACAGGCGCCGCACAAGCCATCACCCCCCGCACCTCCCCTCCCAAGCAAAAGCGCCTCCCCTCCCCCTCGTGGGGAGGGGCTGGGGAAGGGGGGCCGATGTTGGCAAGCAGAGACAGGGCATTGAGAAATCTGAGAGAGCTTAGCATGTGCTCAGTGTTTTGTTAGGCGTCCTGCCACAAGATCCATCACACCATTTGGCCCGGCAACTGTCGCTACGTTCTGTAGAAGCAAGATGTCCTCTTGCGACAGGTCATTGTTGTGGGCAACGATTTTCTTCACCGCAGCGTCTGAGGGCACGTCTGCAAGCGCAACGTATTTTGAGTTTACCGAGTTCGCATGGCGCGAGACTATTTCAATTAGCGTCAGTTGCTCTTTTCCTTGGATCGCCAAGTCAAATCTATAACGGCGACCGCTCTCCCCCAGAAAAGGGAAGTCCTTGGTGATTGTTCCCTTTGCAAGCTTAGGTTCAAGAAGGTGAAAGATCACGTCGGCCAAGTCACGCTCGGCTTTGATGTTGTTATCCTTGAGTGCATTTCTTGCTGCCGTCGCTGCTGTGTTAGCAACCGCGACAATCGCTGTCTCGAGCCACTCTGCAGCATCGATCTTCAGCGAAATGCGTCTTTCGCTGAAGGCTACGTCGAACCTCTTGCACTCAGAACGTATAGTCCTCTTCGCAGCATCTCCAGCTTGGCCATGGGACATTATGATGGCCATTGCCTCTCCGGCATCATGGACAACGAAGCCATCCCCAAGCTTGGCGACATATACGAAAACAGGCTCGAACGAAGGGAAAACACAAGTCGTACGAACTCTCGCACCGTTCGTGGTTTCCATACACGCCCAAAGCGACGAAGTGCTTTCAAGAATAATCTTGCATAGGGCTGTCATTGAAAGAGGTCCTCTCTAGAGGGCGGGTTCAGGTCCCGCTGCTCAGGAGTAAAGTCTATCCGACATTCGTTACAAATCAAAGCCAGAAGATGCCCAAACATTTGAGTTAACTGTGAAATTGGCGCCTTGATGGGAATCTCCCATTCATCTGGTGGCAAGGAATTCAACACATACTCCCTGTTGTGTTCCCAACGATGAATGTGCGTTCCATAGACCCTTGCTGGAAGCCCAAAGCTTCTAGCTTGAGGGGGATTGCCGTCGTATTCCTCAGGTGGTTTCACATCGATACGACACACTTTCTTGCGTTCGTAGATCAGGGAAACGCTTGGCTGATCTGTCGAAACACGGTTGTAGCGGAACGCCAAATGGGCTCTGGAGACCCCACCTTCCTCTTCGATCGGCCACTTAGCGTCTAACTGATCCTGTCTCCCATTAGGTCTCCATACTGGCTGGAGCCCGCTGAGGCTCTTCTTCGCGCTCAGGAACTCATCTATTTCGGCGCAAAGTCGGGTCTTTTCACTCTTACTCATGGTACGAACATAGATTAGGGAAATTGGCTTGTCATCATGATTAACGCACGGAAAGGTTGCAACGTGAATTCCTAATTTTATATATTTTTTCAATATCTTGACGATAACTTAGCGCAAATTTTCTTGCTCTGGGAGCTACACATGATCATTCTAAGAGTTGTAGATCGCAAAGGCATTTGTGGTGAATCCCCCCCTCACCCCACCTTCCCCTCCCAAGTCGCCTTGATCGCCTTCAGCCGCGCGGTCTCCACCGCCTTGCCCGCCAGCCGCGCCTCGGCGGCTTCTTTTGCCGCCTCCTGCGCCCGGATCACCGCAAAGATCTCATCCCGCACGCGGTGTTCCACCTCTTTCGGCGTCATCTCATAGCGGGCCTCGGCCTTCACCACCTCGGCCAGACGGGCGAGCATAAAGGCCCGCAGCACGGCGTTCATCCGCGTCAGGTGCCCCTGCCCCATGGCGCGGAAGAACCGGGCGACGTCCTGATCCACCCGCAGCGTGATCTTCGATTTCAGCGGCTGTTCGCGGGACTGGGCGATGTCGTGCCATTCGGCCGGGATGCGGACGGACCCGTCCAGCTTCCAGCGCAGATCGGTTTCCAGATCGCGCAGCACTTGGCCAAGTTGGTGAAAGGCAAAGTCGGTTTGGGCTTTGGTGGGCATGGCAGACCTCTGGCCGTGGGCGATGGCCGATCCTGCCACGGGCCGGGTTGACGCCCCGTTACCGCCCCGAACGCCCTGTCGGGACGGATGCCAGACGCAGGCCAGACGGGCGCGGGACGGCGGCGGGACGGGTCAGCCCACAATCCCCAGCATATCAATGGCCAAGCTGCCCCCCGCCAATCCCGCCACCGGAACCCCGGTCGAGGCCGGGCCGGGCATGGGAAAACGAGCATGGCGAACGGCCAGATTGCCGTGCAAATCCTCCGGCCCCGAACCCCCGACGTAATGGGTCGTGGCCTTCAAAATCGTCAAGTTTTGTTGGCGATCCAGCGCCAAAGCGTCCATCGCCTGATGCGCCGCCGCGGCCAGATCGGCCCGGTGGCCTTGGGCAGAGATCCAAACAAAACAACCACTTGTCCGTTTGATCGCCCCACCCGGCGTCTGCGACACCTGCACCGGACCGGGTGCCAAAGTCAGCACCGCCGACACCCCAGCATCCCGCGGCAAAACCACCCGAGCAGCCGGATCCGGGTGCCAATCATGAGGTGCCGGATCAGCCGCAAACCACTGCGCCGACAAAAGCCACGAAGGGTCCAACCCCGCCAAAAGCCCCACCGCCCCCGCCATATCGCCCGCACGCAAGGCAACCAGCTCTACCGGACCACCAGAAATCCGTGATAAACCAAGGGTTTGCTGGATCACCGGGGGTGTGGCAAGGGCATAAAGATCCACCTCAATCCGCATGCCCGGATAGTAGAAATGCGGCAACCGAACCGGCAAAAGCACCGCATCCGGAAACACCCCTCGCAAAGGCTCCAAGACCTCGGACTCGTCCGCAGCATCATGATAAACCACGAGAATCGCAGGATAATGCCCCGGCAAGTGCGACAGCACCCCTTGCACCATCCCCGCCACCAACCCCGCCTGCGCCCCCGCATCGCCGGGATGCAGCACCTGCCCCTTGGTGTCCAACGGGCACTGCCCACAACTGACAGCCAACCCTTTTGCCGCCACCGCCAAAGAACAGGCCACCGGGATCGGCATTTGCCACATCAGACCCATCGGAAGATGCGTGATATCCTGCATGCAACGGCCCTCCCAGTTTGCGCTTTACCGCCTACCAGCGGGTCAAAGCCGCCTCGTCGCTGTCCTTCGCCGCCACCCAATCAGCCCCGTTGGCACTGATTTCTTTCTTCCAAAACGGCGCGCGGGATTTGAGGTAGTCCATCAAAAACTCCGCCGCCGCAAAGGCATCCGCCCGGTGCGAGGCCGCCGTGGCAACCATCATGATCGGCTCTCCACTGCGCAAAACGCCATAGCGGTGAATGACCAAAGCATCCGCCAAAGACCACCGCGCCACGGCCTCTTCCATGATCGCCGAAATCGCCTTTTCGGTCATGCCGGGATAGTGCTCAATCTCCATCGCGGTCAGCTGCCCGCCGTTGTCACGCACCAACCCGCTAAAGGTCACAACCGCGCCGACACCCTTCAAATCATGGGAAAAGCGGTTGGCCTCGGCCCCCAGATCAAAGGCCGCCTCTTGCACGGAAAGCCGCATCTCAGCCCCCTGTCATCGGCGGGAAAAAGGCCACTTCACGCACCCCGGTCAGGGGCGCGGAAAAGCCCGCAAGCTCTTGGTCCACCGCGACACGCAGGCTGGTTTTGTCGGCAAAAGCCAACGCATGACCTTCCGAACGCGCCTCCAACTCGGCCACCAGATCGGCGACCGTGGCGGCAGACGTCGTCACCCGTTCCCGGTTGGTGCCAATGCGCTCACGCAGCCAGGCGAAGTAGAGCACATCGATCATTTCTCATCCCTCAGGAAGGGCTGCGCTTTGCGGAAATAATCAAGGCCCGTATAGGCGGTCAGCGCCGCCGCCACCCAAATCAACACCAACCCAACATCCCCCGCCAAAGACGCGCAATCGCGCTTGCCACAGGCGCGGATCGGGTCGGCCAGACCGGCACTGACAGCACTGGCATATTCCGCAGGCGTCATGCCCTGCATGGCCACCCCGTTCAGATATTCCAGCCCCGTGCCCAAGAACATCACCGCAATCGCCACCATCTGCGCGGTGGTTTTCCACTTTGCCAGTTTCGTAACCTTTAACGTCCCGGCCGATGCCCCCAGATATTCGCGCAAACCCGACACAAACACCTCGCGGAACAAGATCACGGTAGCGGGCAAAATCAGCCATGGATTCATGCCGTTATACCCGGTGATCACCATGATCGCGATCACCACCATCGCCTTGTCGGCAATCGGATCCATCATCGCGCCGAACTTGGATTCCTGCTTCCACAACCGCGCGAGATAGCCGTCAAACCAATCGGTGACCGCGGCCAGAATGAACAGCGACAGCGCAAACCAATCAGCCCAAGGGCGGTGAAAATACAAAAACATCACCGCAACGCCGGGGGCCGCCAAAAGGCGCAGCACAGTCAGGGCGTTGGGCAGGTTCCATGTCATGGCGTAATTCGTAGCGGAAGCCACGCGCGGGGGGAAGGGTGAAGGCGCGCAACCTTGCGGCGGCGCGTTGACCGCGCGCATAGACGCCTCAGGTTGCGGGGATCCGCCCGATCAAATTCCAACTATTGAATTTAATAAGAGAGCGTGTTAGGTCACAATCCAATCTTAGCCCTTCGTTTTGGAGACTCTCATGAACCTTGATCGTTCCGTCACCCTGTTCGCTGGCTTTATGGTGCTGGCGTCGGTGATCCTCACCCAGCTCGTCAGCCCTTATTTCATGTGGTTCACCATCTTCATCGGCGCGAACCTCATCCAGTCCTCGATGACAGGGTTCTGCCCGGCAGCCTCGGTCTTTCGGATGATGGGCATCAAAAGCGGCTGCGCGTTCAAGTAAAACAAAGGCGCCCTGCGGGGCGCCTTTTTGTTGCGGGGGGTGGGTCACACCAAAGCGGTCAGACCAGAAAGCCCCCATCGCTGTCGTCTCCGGCCTCTTCAACCAGCTTGTCGAAATCCGGCACCATGATGTGGCGCTTGCCCTCCAGCCCGATGACGCCGTCGCGTTTCAGCGCGCTCATCTGGCGGCTGACGGTTTCCAGCGTCAGGCCCAGATAATCGGCCATCTCCTCGCGCGTCAGCGGCAAATCAAAGGTCACATGGCCCGTGGCCGACCGCAGCTTCAGGCTGGCATCCCGCCGCGCGATGATCGACAGCAGCGAGGCGATCTTTTCCCGCGCCGTCTTGCGGCCCAACAGCAGCATCCATTCCCGCGCCGCGTCCAACTCGTCCAGCGTCATCTCCAACAGGCGCTGCGCGATATGGGGGGTCTGGATCATCAGCTCTTCAAAGGGCTTCTTGCGGAAACAGCACATCACCAGATCGGTCGCCGCCGTCACATCATAGGCGGCAGACTGCCGCCCCGGACGGCCCACAAAATCGGAGGGCAGCAGCAGGCCCACCATCTGGCGACGGCCATCCTCCATGGTCTGGGTCAGCGTGGCGATCCCGGTCACGACCGAGGCGACAAAATCCATCCGGTCGCCCGACCAGATCACGGTCTGGCCCGCCTGATAGCTGCGGTAGTATTTGATCTGCTCCAGCCTGACCAACTCATCCGTTTCACAGCGGGCGCAGACCGCGCGGTGGCGGATCGGGCAGGATTCGCAGTCTGGGGACAGGGTGTGAAGGTCCGGTTGCGGCATGCAGGCAATAATCCAGTTGATCTGCGTCAAAGCGGTGCGGTCTATACGCGATTAGGCTAACCCAATGACCGTACAATCGCAACTGATGCGGCTGGGGCTTTTTGACGCCCGCGTGCCAAGATACACCTCTTACCCGACGGCACCGCATTTTGCGGGCGGGGTGGGCCCCAAAACCTTTGCCCATTGGATCGAAGCGATCCCGGCAGGCAGCGAGATTTCGCTCTACCTGCATGTGCCGTTTTGCCGGCGATTGTGCTGGTTCTGCGCCTGCCGGACGCAAGGCACCTCGTCAGATGCGCCGGTTCTGGCCTATGCCAAAGTTCTGAAAACGGAAATCGCGCTTTTGAAGCGGCATTTGCCGCGCGGGGTGCGGCTCAGCCGTCTGCATTGGGGCGGTGGCACGCCCACGCTTTTGGCACCCGACTCGATGCGCGAACTGGCCGACGCGGTGTTCGATGCCGTCCCCATGGCCGAAGGGGCCGAGTTTTCGGTTGAGATTGACCCCAACGAAATCGACGCTGCCCGGCTCGATGCCTTGGCCGCTGCGGGCATGACCCGCGCCTCGATCGGGGTGCAGGATTTTGACCCCGAGATTCAGAAAACCATCGGGCGCGAGCAAAGCTATGAGCTGACAAAGCAGGTCGCCGACATGATCCGCGACCGCGGGATCACCAGCCTGAATGCCGATATCCTTTATGGCCTGCCGTTCCAGACCAGCGCCCGCATCGCGGATTCGGTGCAAAAACTGCTCACCCTGAACCCAGACCGCGTGGCGCTTTACGGCTATGCCCATGTCCCATGGATGAGCCGCCGCCAGCAGATGATCCCGTCGAATGCCATGCCCACCCCGCAAGAGCGGCTGGCGCTGTTTGAAACCGCGCGGCAACTGTTCACTTGGGACGGCTACGACGAAATCGGCATCGACCATTTCGCGCGGCCAACCGACAGCATGGCCAAGGCGGCCCGCGCGGGCACACTGCGACGGAATTTCCAAGGCTACACCGACGACACCGCCCCGGTTCTGGTAGGGCTTGGCGCCTCCTCGATCAGCCGCTTCCCCCAAGGCTTTGCCCAAAATGTCAGCGGCACCGCCGATTACACCCGCGCAATCCGCGACGGCGGGTTTGCCACCCATCGCGGCCATGTCTTCACCGGCGAAGACGTGATGCGCGCCCGGATCATCGAGGCGCTGATGTGCGATTTCCGCGTTGACCGGGCGGAAATTTTGGCCGGGTTCGATGTGACACCCGAACGGCTGGAGGCCATGCTGCGCACCGCCGCCGACGGCTTTTCCGGCATGGTGAAACTGGATACGGACGGGCTGACCATCCTGCCTCAGGCGAAACCCCTGACCCGCATGATCGCCCGCGCCTTTGACGCCTATGACCAGACCAAGGCACAGCATTCAGCGGCGATTTAGGGGGGAGGGGGCATTAGGGTCTGCTTTGCGGGACGAAGCACCCTTTGCCATAGAGCCGAACGAAGGGCCGCGCCCGACCTCGGGAGGACGCGCCAACACCAGTTCTAGGCGCTTTATGGTTCAACTTCTTTCCCCGAATTTCTGCTGGCACCCGTTGCAGACGCGCCCTCCCAGGGGGAGGTCGGGCGCGGCCCGGCGGCGCATTCGCGCCTTGATTCCGGGCAAGAAATAAGGTGCGGACTGACGTCCGCAAAGGGCTCAAACCACCCCTCACTTCGGCCCGAAACCCTCCACATATTCCACCATCGCCGGCAAGCAGATCGACCGCAGGTCATAGCCCTCCAGAATGGTCTGCCGCGCCGCCCGGCGCAGGTCCAAGAACGTCTCGGGTCGCGCCAGCGCCTTGGTCAGCGCCTTCGACCAGCCCTTGACGTCAAAGAAATCCACCAGCGTGCCGTTCTCGCCATCGCGGATCAATTCCCGCACGGGTGCAGTATCCGACCCCACCACATGCGCGCCCGCCGCCATGCTTTCCAGCATCGACCACGACAAGACGAAGGGATAGGTCAGATAGGCATGTGCGCGGCTTACCTGCATCAGGCTCACAAAGGTCGGGTAAGGCACCTTGCCCATGAAATGCACGCGGCTCAGATCCAGCTGATCCTTCACCTCGTTCAGGAAGGTGTCTTTCCACCCCTTCGCCCCCTTGGGCGCCGCGCCATAGCTCACCTCATCGCCGCCGACGATCACGACCTGAGCGTCGGGGCGCTCTTTCATCACCGCCGGCAGCGCGCGCATAAAGATGTGATAGCCCCGGTAAGGTTCCAGATTGCGGTTCACAAAGGTCAGAACCTCATCCCCCGCCTTCACGACCTGCCCGTTCGGCAAGGTCACCTGCGCCTGATCGTCTGGGCGCATCACCGCCGTATCCACGCCGTCAAAGATCACCTTGATCCGCTCACGCAGCGCCGCCGGATAGGTGGACGCCTGCCACTTGGTCGGCGACAGCCCAGCATCGGCATGCAACAGCGCTTGGCCCAGATGCGCGGTGCGCCCCTGCGCGATCATCACCTGATCGAAGTTTTGCGCGCTGAATTCCGGATCAAACCCCACATCCGCGCCGCGCCCGCGATAATAGAACTCGGCATAGACGATCAGCTTGGCCTCAGGCCAAACCTCTTTCAAAAACAGCGTCTCACCCCAGCCAGAATGGCCAAAGATCACATCCGGCACATAGCCTTTTTCCCGCAGTTGCAGGCAGGCACGCGCGACCACGACACCCCGGTCAGACATGGTGGTGTAATTGCGCCCCAGCCGCGTGGCGGCAGAGTCAACGGGCGCGGCGTCGAACTTATAGCGAAACCCCTCGGTCGCGAATATGCGCTTGTTGGCGGCATCGGTCAGCATCCGCACCTCATGGCCGCGGCGCGTTAGTTCTGGGGCAAGATGTAAAAATTGGCCGGGAAAATTCTGGTGAACAAAAAGAACCTTCATACAGTCTCCCCAAAGGCGGCCGCAAAAAGGGCGCGCGTGTAATCACTTTGTGGGGCGGCAAACAGGGCCTCGCCCGTGCCCGCCTCGACAATATCGCCATCCTTCATCACCATGACCTTGTGTGACAAGGCCCTGACAACGCGCAAATCGTGGCTGATGAAAACATAGGCCAGCCCCCATTTGCGCTGTAAGTCGCGCAGCAACTCAACAATCTGCACCTGCACAGTCATATCCAGCGCACTTGTCGGCTCGTCCAGAACCACCAGTTTCGGCCGCAAGATCATGGCGCGGGCAATGGCAATACGCTGGCGCTGGCCGCCCGAAAACTCATGCGGATAGCGGGTCATGGTGGCGGGGTCCAACCCCACCTCGGTCATGATCTCAGCCACCATCTCGCGCCGATCCCGGCCCGGCTCCAACCCGTGAATGCCCAGACCCTCGGCGATGATTTCTTCTGCCGTCATGCGCGGCGACAGGCTGCCAAAAGGGTCTTGGAACACAATCTGCAAATCGCGCCTGATACCGCGCAGCGCGCGGCCTTGCAGGCCACTGATCTCTTGGCCCAAAAGGTCGATCCGCCCCTCAGACGGGATCAGCCGCAACAGCGCCAGCGCAATCGTGGTCTTGCCCGACCCGCTTTCGCCCACAATCCCCAACGTCTCACCCGCCCGCACCGACAGGTTCGCGTCATTCACCGCCTTCACATGGCCGACGGTCTTGCGCAAAAACCCTTTCTGGATCGGGAACCACACCCGCAGATGATCGGCGCGGATGATCTCGGCGGCATCCGCCGCAACAGGGTCTGGGCGACCCTTGGCCTCGGCGGCCAAAAGCGTCTGGGTATAGGGGTGCTGGGGGTTGGCGAACACCTCAGCCGTTGGCCCGGCCTCCACAATCTCGCCGCCCTTCATCACGCAAACCCGGTCGGCAATACGCCGCACGATGCCCAGATCATGGGTGATGAACAGCATCGACAGCCCCTCAGCCGCCTTCAACTCGGCCAACAGGTCCAAAATCTGCGCCTGCACCGTCACATCCAGCGCGGTGGTTGGCTCATCGGCGATCAAGAGCTCCGGCCCATTGGCCAGCGCCATCGCAATCATCACCCGCTGGCGCTGCCCGCCGGACAACTGGTGCGGATAGGCGGTCAGCCGTTCCTCGGCATTGCGGATGCCGACCTTCAAAAGAAGCGCCAGCGCCCGCTCCCGCGCGGCCTCACCCTCCAACGCCTGATGCAACGACAGGCTTTCGCAAATCTGCCGCTCAATCGTGTGCAAAGGGTTCAGGCTGGTCATCGGCTCTTGGAAGATAAAGCTGATGTCATTGCCCCGCACCCGGCGCAAATCCCGCTCGCTCGCGCCGATCATCTGGCTGCCAAGGTAAGTGACCGACCCGTCCACAATCGCATTGTCCGACAACAGCCCCACGGTGGACAGCGCGGTGACGGACTTGCCCGACCCGCTTTCGCCCACCAAGGCCACGGTTTCCCCCTTGGACACCGTGAACGACACCCCCCGAACCGCCGGGATCACCCGGCCATCCTGACGGAAGCTGACATTCAGCCCTTCGACATTCAGAACCACCGTCATTGGAAGGTTTTCCTCGGGTCAAAGGCATCGCGCACGCCTTCAAAGATAAAGACCAGAAGCGAGAGCATGATGGCAAAGGTAAAGAAGGTGACAAAGGCCAAGGACGGCATCTGCAAATTCTGCTGCGCCTGCCGCGACAATTGCCCGAGCGAGGGCAATTCCGGCGGCAGACCAAATCCCAGATAGTCGAGCGCCGCCAAAGACCCGATGGTGCCGGTCACGATAAAAGGCATCATCGTCAGCGTCGCCACCATCGCATTCGGCAGCACATGGCGGAAAATGATCGTGCGGTCCGGCACGCCCAAGGCGCGGGCCGCGCGCACATATTCAAAATTCCGTGCCCGCAGGAATTCGGCCCTGACCACACCGATCAGCCCGGTCCAGCCAAAGGCCACCATGATCGCAACCAACAGCCAGAAACTTCGGTCCCAAACCGCAAAGATGATGATGATGACATAAAGCATCGGAATGCCGGCCCAGATTTCCAGAAACCGCTGGAAAACCAGGTCCACCCGCCCGCCGAAATAGCCCTGCACCGCCCCCGCCGCGATGCCGATCACCGAGGTCAGCGCGGTGACCATCAGCGCGAACGCGACCGACAGGCGGAACCCGTAAATCACCCGCGCCAGCACATCGCGGCTGGCATCATCCGTGCCCAGCCAGTGCTGGGCATCTGGCGCCGACGGCGCAGCCTTGCCGCCCAGATCGTTGATCGTGTTGTAAGAATAAGGGATCGGCGCCCAGACGATCCAGCCTTCGGCAAAGCCATCGGCCGTGGTGTCAAAACTGCCCGCCTCGACCGCCGCCGTGATGCCTACAGGGTCATCAAAACATTCCAAAAGCCCGCCTGTCACGATCAGACACTGCACCTCGGTCGATTTGTAATTCGCCTCGGTTTGGAAATCGCCGCCGAACTCCTGCTCGGAGTAAAACCGCAAGAAAGGCGTGTGCATCTCGCCCCGGTAGCTGACCAACAGCGGCTTGTCATTGGCCAAGACCTCGGCAAACAGCGTCAGGCCAAACAGCACGGCGAACAGGATCATCGACCAATAGGCACGCCGATTGGCCGTAAAGTTGCGCCAGCGGCGTTGGTTCAGGGGCGACAGCCGCATCACTGCCTCCGCTCAAAATCAATCCGGGGGTCAACCCAGACATACATCAGATCCGACAGGATACCGACGACAAGGCCAATCAGGCCAAAGGCAAAGAGCGTGCCGAAAATCACCGGATAATCCCGCTCCACCGCCGATTTGAACCCCAACTGGCCCAACCCATCCAAGCTGAAGATCGTCTCGATGATGATCGACCCGCCAAAGAACACCGACACAAACAGCGCCGGAAACCCCGCGATCACGATCAGCATCGCATTGCGGAACACATGGCCATAAAGCACCTGCCGCTCCGACAACCCCTTGGCGCGGGCGGTCATGACATAGTGTTTCTTGACCTCATCCAGAAAGCTGTTCTTCGTCAAAAGCGTCAGCGTGGCAAAAGACGAAATCGTGCTGGCCACCACCGGCAAGGTGATGTGCCACAGGTAATCCAGCACCTTGCCCATCATCGACATCTCTTCCCAACCGGGGCTGGTCAGCCCACGCAAGGGGAAGATCTTCCAATAAGACCCGCCCGCAAACAGCACCAAAAGCAAAATGGCAAACAACAGCCCCGGAATGGCATAGGCCGCGATGATGATGCCAGAGGTCCAACTGTCAAACGCCGACCCGTCGCGCACCGCCTTGCGAATGCCAAGGGGGATGGAAATGAGGTAAGCGATCAGCGTCGACCACAGCCCCAGCGTGATCGACACCGGCATCTTCTCGATAATCAGATCGGTCACACTGGCAGACCGGAAATAGCTTTCCCCAAAGTCAAAGCGCAGGAATTTGCCCATCATGATGGTGAAACGCTCCCACGCCGGGATCATTTCCTTTTCGCACTCCTGCGCCTGCTCCGTCAGGCTGCCCTCATAACCCTCGGGGCAGATAAAGCGGGCAAAGCCGAACTCCACCTCCAGCTTCGCACGAAACTCCGGCGGCAAACCGCGCGCGCCGACATAGCCGCTGTCGCCACTCGCACCCGGATCCTCGCCACTCGCCCCCGTCACCGCCTCAATCGCATCGCCGCCGCCTTCCAGCTTGGCCTCGATCTGGTCAAACGGGCCGCCCGGCACAAACTGGGTGAGGGCAAAGTTGATCAGCATGATCCCGAACAAGGTCGGGATCACCAGAAACAAACGACGAAGGATATATCCGCCCATCGGTTACTTCAGCGCGCCGGCCGCGCGCAGGGCGGCCTCTTTGTCGGGGTTGTGCCACCAGAATTCCAACTCGCCCCGCGAATAGGGCGGCAGGGTTTCGGGATGCTCATACATGTCGAAATAGGCCACGGTATGGGTCGCCTTATACCACTGCGGCACCCAGATCTTCTCGGCCCGCAGCACCCGGTCCAAGGCCTGCACCACCACATCCAGCTCTTCGCGGGTCTTGGCGGCCTCCACCTTGTCCAACAGCTTGTCCACCGCCGGATGGGCAAAGCCCATGCGGTTGCGGCTGGAATTGTCCTTGGTCACCGTCGCCCAAGCCTGCTTGAGCTCCGCGCCCGGCTCATAGCCGCCATTCACCGCATTGCCGACGATGATGTCGAAATCAAAACTCGGCGGGTCGACCCGCTGCACCAATTGGGCAGAATCCACCATCACCAACTGGGCATCCACGCCCAAGGCGCGCAGGTTTTCCACATAGGGGCTGATGATACGCTCAAAGGCGGGGCTGTCCTCGATGAATTCCACCTTCAAGACCTCGCCCTTGGCGTTGCGGCGCATCCCGCCCTCGCCCACGGTCCAGCCCGCTTCGTCCAGCAAGGCCGAAGCCGCGCGCAGGTTCTTGCGGTCCATCGCGCTCTCCACGGTGGACACGGCCCCCATCACCGCCTCATCCGTCAGGATCGTCGCGGGCAACAGCCCCTCGTCGATCAGCGGTTGCAAAACCGCTGTCTCCTCGGGGCTCGCCGGACCTTTCGCCGCCATGGCGGTGTTTTCCCAGATCGAGTTGATGCGGTCATAAAGCCCATAGAACAGCGTCTGGTTCGACCATTCAAAGTTGAACATCAGCCCGATGGCTTCGCGCACCCTTGGGTCTTGGAACTTCTCGCGCCGCAGGTTGAACAAAAACGCCTGACCCGAGGCGATCGACCCCGAAGGCAGCGTCGCCTTGATGATCTGCCCATTGGTCACGCCCGGAAAGTCATAGGCGGTCGCCCAGTTCTTCGACGAGTTCTCATTGCGGAAGGTATAGACGCCCGACTTGAACCCTTCGAGCGCCGCCGCATCATCGCCGAAATACTCAATGCGGATGCGGTCGAAATTGTTGTGCCCAAGGGCCAAGGGGTGATCAGCGCCCCAATAATCTTCATCCCGCTTGTACACCACCTGCTGGCCGGGGCGGATGCTGTCCAGCATATAAGGCCCGGTGCCGAGGAAGGGCGTCAGGCTGCTTTCCTCAAGATCGCGCGCGTTGGTGGTGTAATCGGCCTTGGAGATGATGGTCAGGCCGCCCGCTTGGGCCGGCATGTCGCGAAAGGCGGTGCCGGGGGTGAAGGTGAACTTCACCCGGTAAGGGTCCAGCGCCTCAACCGACTGGAACTTTTCGTTGAACACCGACCGGAACTCGGCAATCCCCTTGTCACGGAAGAGCTCATAGCTGAACACCACATCCTCGGCGGTCATCGGGCTGCCGTCGGAAAAGGTGACATCTTTCCGCAGGTTGAAAATCACCCAAGAGCGGTCCTCAGGATACTCCATCGTCTCGCACAGTTTGCAATAGGCCGCGCCCACCTCATCAGCGGTGCCCGACAGGATGGATTCGTAAAAGATTTGGCCCAGCGCCACCGGAGCGCCCTTGATGGTATAGGGGTTCACAGAATCAAACGTGCCCGGCGCCCATTGGCTGATCTCGCCACCCTTCGGGGCGTTCGGGTTCACATAGGGCAGATGCGGGAAATCAGCGGGAAGCTTCAGCGCGCCAAAGGTGGAAATGCCATGCGCCACGATCACCGGCTGATCGGCCGCGCGGCTTTGAACGGCCCAAAGCGTCGCGGCCAGACCCACGAGGCCAGCAGTCACAATCGCCCGCAGATCGGGGCCTACCGTTGCCGTTGCGACGTCGTGTTGCACCCGGTTTCTTGCCATCTTTGATGCCTCCCTTGCCTGCACAGTGTTCAGCTTCACCCCTGTTTCGGGGCGCTTGGGGGCGAATCTAGTCTGCACCCTGCCCCCTAACAAGGCGCGAATGCGTGAAGCGCGGGGGCGGAAACGAAAAAGGCCGCCCGAAGGCGGCCTATCGCGGCATAAAGCAGTCCCAGATCAGGGATTGGCTTCAAGATACTTGATGAGGTTCGCACGCTCTTCGCCCTTGGGCAGACCGGCAAAGGACATCTTGGTGCCCGGCGCATAACCCTTGGGGTTCAGCAAGAACGCATCGAGGTTTTCCGGCGACCAGACGTCCGAGGCCATCGCCAACAGAGCGTCGGAATAGCCAAACCCAGCCGAGGCGGCCTTGGCCTTGCCCACAATGCCGTTCAGATGCGGGCCAGTGCCGTCCGAGCCATCCAGCTTGTGGCAAGCTTTGCACTTGCCAAACACCTTTTCGCCCGCGGCTGCATCGGCGGCAGCATAAAGATCCGCGAAGGCCGGGCCTTCTTCGGCGACTTCAGTGCTGGCCTCTTCGGCACCGGTGTCAATCGTATAGGCTTGCGCCACTTCCTCATCGCCATGGGCGGCGGGGGCGGTGGCGTAAAGCTCGTCCGAGGCCCAAGTGGCGAAAAGATAAACCAGAAGCGAGCCGCAAATGGCTCCGGTCACTTTGGTCAAGGTCATCGTATCGAACATGTCTCGCCTTCCTCTGGGCTGGATTGCGCGCTATCTACCCGCTTCCCCCCATCGGTTTCAAGGTGTACATGCGCGACCAATCGCCCTAATCGGGCCAAATCGTCATGGGAGCCTGCCAAAATGTCGGGTCGCATCGCTTTCCAAGGGGAACTTGGAGCCTATTCGCATCAAGCCTGCGCCCAAGCGCGGCCAGATTTCACCCCGGTTCCCTGCCAAACCTTTGAAGATGTGGTCGAGATGACTCGCTCCGGCGCGGTCGATCTGGGCATGCTGGCGGTGGAAAATTCCACCTATGGCCGGGTGGCCGATGTCCACTCGCTCTTGCCCAAGGCCGGTCTGCACATCGTGGATGAGGCGTTCGTGCGCGTCCATGTCAACCTCTTGGGCGTCAAGGGTGCCAAACTGGCCGATGTGACCGAGGCGCACGGCCATGTGGTGATCTTGCCGCAATGCGCTGGCTTCCTGAAAGAGCACGGCATCAAGGGTCATGTCAGCTCTGACAACGCCCGCGCGGCCCGCGAAGTGGCCGAAGGCGGCGACAAAACCCGCGCCGCTCTGGCCAGCGAACTGGCCGCCGAGATCTACGGCCTCGACGTGCTGGCCCGCCATATCGAAGATCACAAGAACAACACCACCCGCTTTCTGGTGATGTCGCGCCACGCCGATCATTCCCGCCGGGCGGATCGCATGGTTACGACCTTCACCTTCCGCGTCCGCAACATTCCGGCGGCGCTTTATAAGGCCATGGGCGGCTTTGCCACCAATGGCGTCAACATGACCAAGCTGGAAAGCTACATGGTCGGCGGCACCTTCACAGCGACCGAGTTTTACGCCGACATCGAAGGACACCCCGAAGACGCCAACGTGAAACTGGCGCTTGAGGAACTGGCCTATTTCACCACCCAGATACAGATTCTGGGTGTCTATCCGTCCGACCGCGTGCGCGGCTAGGCCCCGGCCTGCCGCGCGGGCGGCTTGCTGCGCGCTTCCAACTCGGTCGCGAATTGCGCGATCCGAGCATCAAACCGACGGTCCACCTTGGCCCGCGCCAGCCGCAGCGATTGCAAGAACAGCCGCGCCCCCAGCGACCGGGGCTTGATCTCGGTCGTGACATGCATCCGCGTGCGCTTGGCGCTCATCTCCATCAGCTCAATCCGCGTCGTCGACTCAACCGCGGGCGAGACAAGGTAGAACCCCACCGCCCCCGGTGCGGCCATTTCGGTCAGTGACAGATCCACCTTGCGCTGCTTGCCGCGATAGGAAAACCGCGCGTGCCACGACATGCCCACGCCGGGCGCGCGCAATTGATCGGTGCGCGCCACCTCAACCCCGCGGCGCATCGCGGCCCGTTCCCAGGTTTCGAAATCGACAAGGGCGGCCCAGACAGTCGCAATAGGGGCCTCAACGTCTTTCTTGCTGGCAAGTTTCATGCTGTGCCTATCCGCTGAAAATGAGCTGTGGCGCGACACACCTGTCGCGCCTGAAAAGTCCTTCCGAAGAACTTGGGGTTAATCCAGCCGATCCGCAAGCCAGTTGCGCAGAAGAAATTCCGCAATCGCACCCTTTCGCGGTGGGCGCACCACGGGATGGCGGCCCGAAAACACCTGCAACACCGCTTGGCGGTCCAGCCAAAGCGCATCTTCCAACTCGCTGGGGTCCACGGTGATCGCCTCATCCAGCGCCTCGCCGTGACAACCCAGCATCAGGCTCGCGGGAAACGGCCAAGGCTGGCTGGCCAGATAGCGCACCGGCCCCACAGGCACGCCCGCCTCCTCCAACACCTCACGGCGCACAGCGGCCTCAACGGTTTCGCCCGGCTCCACAAATCCGGCCAGCAGGGAATACATCCCCTCGGGCCATACCGCATTGCGCCCCAAAAGCACGCGGTTTCCCTTGGTGATGAGCATGATGACCACCGGATCAGTGCGCGGGAAATGATGCGCACCACAAGCCGGGCACTTGCGCTGCCACCCCGCCTGCTCCACCGCCGACGCCGCGCCGCAGGCGGCGCAAAAGCCGTGGCTGCGGTGCCAATGCACCAGCGCGCGCGCCGTGGCCGCCAACTCCGCATCGCGCGGCGACAGCCGCATCATCGCATTGCGCAAATCCTCAAAGGCCATCGACGCATCAAGGGCCGGATGAGGCTGGCGGCTTTGGTCAAAGAACGATTGCTCCGCCCCTGACCCGCTCTCCGGCTCCCAGTTGGACAGATCGGCGGCAAAGCTCGCCTGCCCATCCTCCTCCAACCCCAGAAAGACCAAGGGGGCCGCATCGGCCAAAACCTTGTGATCGGCAGGCACCCATCCCAGCGCGCCCTCGGCACGAAACAAAGGCTTGCCGCGCCAAACCGGCAAAACCCGCCCCTGTGCCTGCAACCCGGCCAATACCTCCGGCTGGCCACGCAGGGCCGCCGCCCGGTCCAGCCCCGATGTGCCAAAGGTCACCTCTTCGCCCCCGCGCATGCCGCGCCCTCCTGTCCCACAGTCGCCCGGCGGGTCACCCTGCCGGCGGGCTATCTGGCATGAGCGCGGGGAAGAACGCAATTTGCACCCGCGCAGGATGGGGCGACTTTTCTTGCGGAACACCGCACAGCCCCCAAGTTAGGCGACTGATTGACATAAAATACAACCAAAACGGGAATTTTCCTTGGTTTACAGAACCCACGCACTATACAGTCCAAAACAGGCAAGACCCGCGCCCTGCTCTGACCCTTTGGCCGGGCAGCGGCACTCGCAAGGAACCGGCATGAAAGGTCAAACAGCCTTGACCCATCGCGGAGACCGCCGTGAGCGATGATTTGCGCGTTTCCTCCAATGTCCCCACCCCGGACGCCGCCGCGCCGCACCCCCGCGTTACCTTGCGAATTCTGGCCACCACCGACCTGCACGGCCACATCCTGCCTTGGGATGATCTGGCCGACCGCCCCGCGCCAGACCGGGGGCTGGCCCAAATTGCCAGCCTGATCGCCCAAGCGCGCGCCGAGGTGCCGGGCAGCCTCTTGCTGGACAATGGCGATTTCCTGAACGGCAGCCCGCTGGCCGACCATGTGGCACAGGCGGCCCGCTCTGGCCCTCGCCGCAAGAAAGACCAAGGCAAGCCCATCCACCCGATGATCGCAGCCATGAACCATCTGGGCTATGACGCGGTGACCTTGGGCAACCACGAATTCAGCCAAGGGCTGGACCTGTTGCGCCACGCCCTACGCCAAGCGCGCTTTGCCACGGTCTGCACCAATCTTGACCGTCTTGGCCCCACCGGACAGCGGAGACCCTTCGCACCGCGCCAAATCCTCTTGCGCCGCCAGTTGTGGGACCAAAACGGCACTCCACGTGAATTGGTGGTGGGCATCCTTGGCTTCGTGCCGCCCCAAACCACAGTTTGGGAACGTCATCACCTCACCGGCAAACTCGCCGTGCGCGCCATCCTCGAAAGCGCCCGTACCGCCGTGCCGCGCTTGCGCCGGGCGGGGGCGGATCTGGTCATCGCCCTCTCCCATTCCGGAATTGGCGCCGAGGGCAGCACCGACCCGCACAGCGGCGGGGATGAGACCATCTCCGACAGGCTGGCCCAGATCGCCGGGATTGATGCCGTGGTGGCCGGTCACACCCACCAACTTTTCCCGCCCGTCCCGGAACCGGGCGCGCCGTATGACACAGACCACCCCGCCCGCACCTTAACCGCCCCCCTCGTCATGCCGGGCTTCTACGGCTCACACCTCGGGGTGCTTGACCTCGCCCTCTGCCGCACCGCGCAGGGCTGGCAGGTGGACCGCTGCGACACCAGCCTGCGCCCCGTCGCCCGCAGGGTCGGCCCGCTCGGTCGGCTGCAACCGCTGGTCATACCCGACCCCCATCTTGCCGCACTGGTGGAACACGACATGGCCAGCATGCGCGCCGCCGCCAACCAGCCCGTCGGCCTCACCGCCAAGCCCTTGCACTCCTACTTCGCGCTCATCGGCTGGGCCCCGGTCCAAGACCTTCTGGCCGAAGCACAAGCAGCCAATATGCGCCGCCTGCTCAAAGATAAGCCCGAAGCCGCCTGGCCCCTCCTCGTCGCCGCCGCACCCTTCAAGGCGGGCGGTCGGGCCGGGCCGTCGAACTACATCGACATCCCGCCCGGCCCCCTCACCGCCCGCCACATCGCCGATCTTTACATGCACCCCAACAGCCCCGTCGCCCTGCGCATGACCGGGGCGGATCTGGCGCGCTGGCTGGAACGCTCGGTCAGCCTATTCCACCAAGTGACCCCCGGCAGCACCGATGCCACCTTGATCGACCCCGGCTTCCCCTCGCACAACTTCGACATGATCCACGGGCTCAGCTACACGATCGATCTGTCGCAAACCGCCTGCCATGACGCCTTTGGCCATATCATCGCGCCCAAGGCCCAGCGCATCCAAGACCTGCGCCACCAAGGCCAGCTGGTGCAGCCCGCCGACCGCTTTGTTCTGGTCACCAACAGCTACCGCGCCGGCGGAGGCGCAGGCTTTGCCGGCACCCATCCGCCCGATATCGTGGCCGAAGACGCCCGCCCCATGCGCGATGTCCTGCACGACCATATCCGCACCGCACCCCCCCTGCGCCCAACCCCCCAGCCGCACTGGCGCTTTGCCCCCATGCCCGGCACCTCGGTGATCTTCGACACCGGCCCCGGCGCGCTAACCCATGCCGACAGCATCGCCCCGCTTGAACCGCTTGGCCTCCAACCCACAGGCTTTCTGCGCTTTCGTCTGCGCCTGTGATCGGCTACTCCCGCCAAGACCACCCCTGAAGGCGGATCTGCCATGCCCTATGACGCCCTGCTCTTTGATCTCGACGGCACCTTGATCGACACCGAAACCGTTGCCATGGCCACCGGCATGGCCGCCTTTGCCGCCTTGGGCCACCCAGTTGACCAGCGCTTCATGCAGCGCCTTGTCGGGGTCGATCTGCCCAGCGCCGCCGTCATCATTTCCGCCGCCCACCCCACGCTGAACCAAAACGAGCTGCAGCATCACTGGCACCGCGCCTTCGCCGCTGAGATCGACCGCGGCCTGCCGCTGAAACCCGGCGCGCTGGAACTCCTCTCCGCCCGCCATCGCCCCATGGCGCTCGTCACCTCCTCCGGCCATGACGAGGCGCATCACAAACTGCGCCTGACGGGCCTGCACCTCTACTTCGACGCCGTTGTGACGCTGGCCGATGTCACCTCACCCAAACCCGCGCCCCAGCCTTACCTTCTGGCAGCCGAGCGGCTGGGGGTCTCCCCCACCCGCTGCTTGGCGTTCGAGGACAGCGAAACCGGGGCCGAGGCAGCGCATCGGGCGGGCTGCACCGTGGTGCAGGTGCCCGATGTCGGGCAGGCCACGGGCCGCTGGGCCCACCATCTGGCCCGCGATCTGATCGACGGCGCAGCCCGCGCCGGGCTGACCGCGCCCGCACTTTAGAGACCCATACGCAAACTTCTGCTTGATCCTTGATCTTTCGACAGCCATCCTAGCCCGCGTTGGGTAAGGGTGGAGGGTTTGTCCATGAGCAAAGGCATCGGGATCGCCGTGCTTGGCTTGGGTCTCTTGGGGTTGGGCTGGTGGGCGCATGGCCACCACGGCCCCCGCATCCAAGATCATGTCCGCCAATTGGCCGAAACGGCCGTTGCCCCCTCGATCCACGGCGCGACCGCCACGGTCTCAGGCCGCGACATCCACCTCAGCGGCATTGCCGACAGCAAGGCCGAGGCTGACGCGCTGATGGCCGCGCTTGACGGTCTGCCCGCCCGCCGGGTGGTGACCCAAGACCTGACGGTGCTGGAAACTGTCAGCCCCTTCACCCTCTCGGTGACCAAGACCGCAGCTGGGCTGACCGCAACCGGCCATGTCCCGACCGAAGCCTTGCGCGCCAATCTGGCGACGACCTTGGGCGAAGGTGCCGCCGCCCTGACGCTTGCCTCCGGAGCGCCGCAGGGCTGGGGCGATCTGGCTTCTGCCGGGCTGGCCGCCCTTGCGCCCCTGAGCGACGGGCACCTGACGCTGACCGATGCCCAACTGACCCTGACCGGCACCGCCGCAACCCCGGTTGAGGCGGATGCGGTCAAAGCCGCCCTCGCCGGGCTTCCCGCAGGCTCTGCCAGCACCGAACTTACCCTCTTGGACGATGGGACACCTGCGGCTTGGACACTGGGCTACACCGCCACCACAGGCGCCACCGCCGCTGGAAAGCTGCCCAAAGGGCTGGATCTATCCGCCGTGGCCGCCGCGATGGGCCTTCCCAGCATCGGCGGCACGGCCACCACCGCCCTGATGGGCGAACCTGCCGATGCCGGGATCTTTGCTGGCCTGAAAGACTGGATAGGCCAGATCGAAACCCTGGCCTACGCATTCACCCCCGAAGGCCAAAGCCTGCGCCTCGGCGTGCAAGGCGGGGTGGACGCCGAGGCGCTCCAATCCGCCCTGACCGCCAGCCTGCCCGGTGTGGCCGTCACCGTTGAAACCGCCACCGCCACTGGCGAAAACGGCGCGCGGCGCAACAATGCCGCCACCGGCACCGATGAACGCTTCATGGGCGGCTATTGGTTGGCCGTGCCCGACATCGACCTTGGCCTGCAAGGCTGCCAATCCGCCGCCGAAGAGGTGCTGACCAAAGGCACCATCACCTTTGTCACCGGATCCGATCAACTGGATGCCTCAGCCTTGGCCATCATCAATGACCTCGCCGCCGTCATGGCGCCCTGTGCCGAAGAGGCCGGGCTCAAGGCCGTCATCGGCGGTCATACCGACAATGTCGGCGATCAGGTGTCAAACCTTGGCCTCAGCCAACGCCGCGCCATCGCCGTGCGGCGCGAGATGATGGACCGCGGCGTTCCGGCGGCATCGCTCAAGGCCTTGGGCTTTGGCGACGCCCAGCCGATCGCCGACAACGGCACCGACGCAGGCCGCGCCGCGAACCGCCGCACCACGATTCAATGGTCAGAATGACCAAGACCGCATAGGGAGAGAGTAAATGATGTTTCAACGTTGGGGGTTTCTCATGGGCGAGATCTGGCTGCTCTTGCTGCTCGCCGCGCTTTTGGGCCTGCTTGCAGGCTGGTTTATCTGGGGCCGCCGCACCCCCGAAGATGCAGGCGAGGCCGACCGCCTGCGCGCCGCACTTGACGCCTGCAACGCCAAAGGCCGCGATCAAACCGCCCGCATCACCGCGCTTGAGGGCGATCTGTCAGCCGCCAAAGCCACCGCCAGCGAAAGCGCGGCAAAGGCCGAACGTGCCATGGCGGCCAACGCCGCCGCCGCCAGCGTCAGCGCGGCAGCGGTCGTGACACAGGCGGCCCCGAAGGCGGCAGCCTCGAATGGCCAAGCACCTTCGGCCGCAGCCAAGCCCGCACAGGCAAAGGCGGCCAAAGCCGCCAGCCCCGCGCCAGCTTCAAAACCCGATTCTGACAAAACCGCCTCTGCCGCCCCCAAAGCCGCCGACAAACCCAAAGGCCTGACCAAGGCGCGCGGCGGCAAGCCGGATGATCTGAAACTCATCAAAGGCGTCGGCCCCAAGCTTGAAGCGCTGTGCAACAAGCTCGGCTTTTACCACTTCGACCAGATCGCCAGTTGGACCGAAAAAGAGATCGCTTGGGTGGACGACAACCTCGAAGGCTTCAAAGGCCGCGTGACGCGCGAAGACTGGGTGCAACAAGCGCGCGATCTGATGAACGGCCTGCCCCCGCGCCCGGGCGGCGAGAAGTAGGGGCCCGTGGATTAAAACCCGCCTGACGGCCCCCCAAAGCCCCCCGCGCGGGGGGCTTTTTCACCTTTTGCCCGTGCCACCGAATGTCGGGACGGATGCCAGACGCATCCCAGACGCGAACCCGACACAGGCCAGACGCGCCAACCCACGGATGATAAACGAAAACCGGTCAGATCAGGGCGTCATATGACGCACCCGCGCCCCCCACTCGATCGCCGCCGCATGCAGCCGATCAATCTCCAATTCCTCACGCACCTCTTCCAGCATTTGCAACTCAACCTGACTGTGATTGCCATCCGCAGTCACCACATCACAGGCCAAGGCATAGGCAGTCTCATTCAACCGCTCAGGCAAGGCGGCACGGATCAGACCAAACAAGGCATCCAACCCGTCCTCTTCTTCAAACAAATCAAACACAATCTGGCTAACCCGCCGGATCCGGTCAGCGTCATAATCGGCGAACACTGGCATGTGGTTGACCATGCGCTGAATGGCCACCAACTCGGCCGTGCGGATGTTCTGATCGCTGGCCGAAGCCGCCACCATCACCGCAATCAACGCATCTTGTGCCGACATCGGCGCCGTTTCAGACATGTCCAAATCCCTTTGCATCTGCGGCGAGATTATTGACGGCCCGCCCCCATGGCAATATGGCACAGATGTCCGCCAGACATGGGGTTTCGGCGGCGCTTGAGGAACTGACCATGACCGCGCTCCGTGATGCCGCGATGACGTCGAAAGCCTGGCCCTTCGAAGAAGCGCGCGCCGTTCTCAAACGCTATGAAAAGAAAGACCCCGAAAAAGGTTATGTGCTGTTTGAAACCGGCTATGGCCCCTCGGGTCTGCCCCATATCGGCACCTTCGGCGAGGTGGCCCGCACCACCATGATCCGCCGCGCGTTTGAGGTGATCTCGGACATCCCGACGCGCCTGATCTGCTTTTCCGACGATGTCGACGGCATGCGCAAAGTGCCCGAAAACGTGCCCCAGCAAGAGATGCTGCGCCAGCACATGCAAAAGCCGCTCACCTCGGTGCCCGACCCTTATGAGCAGTTTGAAAGCTTCGGCCACCACAACAACGCCATGCTGCGCCGGTTTCTGGACACCTTCGGCTTTGAATATGAATTCATCTCCGCGACCGAATTCTACAAATCCGGCCGTTTCGATGACACCCTGCGGCTGGCCACCGAACGCTATGACGCCATCATGAAAATCATGCTGGCGTCCCTGCGCGATGAACGTCAGCAAACCTATTCCTGCTTCCTGCCGATCCACCCCGAAACCGGCCGGGTCCTCTATGTGCCGATGAAGCACGTCGACGCCAAGAACCACACCATCACCTTCGATGATGAGACCGGCCGCGAATGGACGCTTCCGGTCACCGGCGGCCATGTCAAACTGCAATGGAAGCCCGATTTCGGCGCCCGCTGGGCGGCGCTGGATGTGGACTTTGAAATGTATGGCAAAGACCACTCGACCAACACGCCAATCTACGACGGAATCTGCGAGGTCTTGGGCGGGCGCAAACCGAACCACATGACCTATGAGCTGTTCCTCGACGATCAGGGCCAGAAGATTTCGAAGTCGAAAGGCAATGGCCTGACCATCGACGAATGGCTCACCTACGCGGCCACCGAAAGCCTGTCTTACTTCATGTATCAAAAGCCGAAAACCGCCAAGCGGATGCATTTCGATGTGATCCCGCGCGCGGTGGACGAATACCACCAGCAACTGCGCGCCTACCCCACGCAGGATATGGCGGGCCAAGTGAACAACCCGGTCTGGCATATTCACCACGGGCAGCCCCCGGAATCGAAAATGGTGGTGCCGTTCTCGATGCTGCTGAACTTGGCCTCCGTGGCCGGGGCCAAGGACGCCAAGGGGCTGTGGGGCTTTATCAAACGCTATGCGCCCGAGGCCTCGCCGGAAGGCAATCCCGATCTTGACGCCGCCGCAGGCTTTGCCGTGCGCTATTTCGCCGACAAGATCGCCCCCACCCGCGTGTTCCGCCTGCCGACCGACCTTGAGCGTGCGGCAATGGAAGACCTGCGCGCCCGGCTTGCGGCATGGGATGGCGGCCTTGATGATGAGGCGCTGCAATCCATGGTCTTCGCCGTCGGCAAAGACCACGGGTTTGAACCGCTCCGCGACTGGTTCAAAGCGCTGTATGAGGTGCTTTTGGGCGCCTCCGACGGCCCGCGCTTTGGCGGCTTCATCGCGCTTTACGGGGTCGAGGAATCCATCGCGCTGATCGACAAAGGGCTGTCCGGTGCCCTGATCGCCAAGGCCTAATCTAACGGGGCCGGGGCCATCAGCGCCCCGGTCCTTTCCTTTTTGGTAACCGCGCTATGTTTTCCTCTCATCAGAGGGAGGTTTTCATGCGCGCCTTGCTTGCCTGTCTGTTTCTCGCCTTTCCTGCCACCGCGCAGGACGCCCCCATTCAATCCACCATCGAACGCCAGCTTCAGGCCTTTCAGGCCGATGACTTCGCCACCGCCTTCACCTTTGCCTCGCCCAACATAAAAGGCATCTTCGGCAGCCCCGAAAACTTTGGCCGGATGGTGAGCGAAGGATACCCCATGGTCCACCGCCCCGGTGCCGTGAAGATGCTGGAGCTGCGTGAGGTGTCAGGCCTGCTGTGGCAACGCGTGATGATCACCGACCAGATGGGCCGCACCCATATGCTGGACTACCAGATGATTGAAACACCCGAAGGCTGGCAGATCAATGGGGTGCAACTTCTGAAGTCTGAGGGTCTGGGGGCCTAAGGGCGCAAAGATGAGTATTTGGAAAGGCGCAAATCCAAGAGCCCGCGCGCCTTTGGATTTGCGCCTTTTGAAATACTCCGGGGTCCGGGGTGGAACCCCGGGGGCGGCGACTATGCGCCTTTGGGGCGATGGGCCTTGATAATGGCGGGGTCGGTTTCAATTCGGGCTGCGCCGATCAGGTCAAGGCAATAGGGCACGGCGGCAAACACGGCCTCAAGGCTGGTGGAAATTGCATTGGGGCTGCCGGGCAATGTGATGATCAGTGTGCGCCCCCGCACGCCCGCGCCTTGGCGTGACAGGATGGCGGTCGCCACGACCTTGCCATTTGCCGCGCGCATCGACTCGCCAAAGCCGGGCAGGTCAAAACGGATGACATCGGCCATCGCCTCGGGCGTCTGATCGCGCGGGGAGGGGCCGGTGCCGCCGGTGGCAAGGATCAGATCGGCCCCCCATGTGTCAGCCAGATCGATCAACGCCCCGGCCACTTCGGCGCGCCCGTCGGGGGTAATGCGGCGCAAAATCTCGATGGGCGTGGTGATGACCCCACGCAGCCAGTCTTCGCAGGCCGGACCGCCCCGGTCTTCGTAGTCCCCACGCGCGGCGCGGTCTGAGACGGTGAGAATCGCGATGCGGGCCATGGAATGCTCCTATGTTTCCTGACAGGTCGCGCCGATTGCGGCCGGGTTCAAGCCCCAAACGCCCAGCGCATCTGGGCCTTGGTTTCCACGGCACAAGGCCGGGCGTCGCGCAGGCGGGTCAGCGCGGGTTCCGGCGCCTCGCCCGCCTCGATCATCAGGCGCAGGGCAATCATGCCCGACCGCCCGCACCCGCCCATGCAATGCACCAAAAGGCGCGGGCTGCCGCGCAGCCGGGCCGAGGTTTCGGGCCAGATGGCACGCAAAGCGGCCGGGGGCGTGCCGAAATCGGGGATCGGCAGATGCAGCCAGCCCACCCCCGCCGCCGCCAGATCGGCGGGCAGCCCCGCCGCCCCGCGCGCGGCCAGCTCACCCGTTTCGGCCAGCGTCAGCACAAGGCTGGGCTGCCAATCGAGCACCACCGCCAGATCGCCCGCATAATCCCCCGTCCGCCCCGGCATTGGGCTGAGGCCCAGCGCCCCACCCGCCACCGCAATTTCTGCCACCTGCATCGCCAGTTTACCTTAGCCCCCCAAGCGCCTAGTCTTGGCCCCGCACGAATCCCGCGAGGCATGATGACAGACGCCGCAAATCCCGCCTCGGCGCAAGCCTATCAGGTTCTGGCGCGGAAATACCGCCCCGAAACCTTTGCCGATTTGGTCGGCCAAGAGGCGATGGTTCGCACACTGAAAAACGCCTTTGCTGCCGACCGGATCGCCCATGCCTTCATCATGACCGGCATCCGTGGCACCGGCAAGACGACGACCGCGCGCATCATCGCCAAGGGGCTGAACTGCGTCGGCCCCGATGGCACCGGCGGCCCCACGACCGAGCCTTGTGGCCAGTGTGAGCCCTGCCGCGCCATTGCCGAGGGCCGCCATGTTGATGTGATGGAGATGGACGCGGCCAGCCGCACCGGGGTGGGCGACATCCGCGAAATCATTGATTCCGTTCATTATCGTGCCGCCTCGGCGCGGTTCAAAGTCTATATCATCGACGAAGTGCACATGCTGTCGACCGCCGCCTTCAACGCGCTGTTGAAAACGCTGGAGGAACCGCCCGCCCATGTGAAATTCATCTTCGCCACCACCGAAATTCGCAAAGTCCCGGTCACCGTTCTGTCGCGCTGCCAGCGGTTTGATCTGAAACGGATCGAGCCCGAGGTGATGATGGCGCTTTTGTCGCGCATTGCCGCAGGGGAAGGCGCGCAGATTTCCGAAGGGGCCTTGGCGCTGATCACCCGCGCCGCCGAAGGGTCCGCTCGCGATGCGACCAGCCTTCTGGATCAGGCGATTTCGAATGGTGCGGGCGAGACCAGCGCCGATCAGGTGCGCGCCATGCTAGGGCTGGCCGACCGGGGCCGGGTGCTGGATCTGTTTGACATGATCATGAGGGGGGCCGCGCCCGAAGCCTTGGCCGAGATTTCGGCGCAATATGCCGACGGGGCCGATCCGATGGCAGTGTTGCGCGACCTGGCCGAGATCACGCATTGGATTTCGGTCATCAAGATCACCCCCGCCGCCGCAGAAGACCCGACCACCCCGCCCGAAGAACGCACGCGCGGGCTAGAGATGGCCACCGCCTTGCCCATGAGGGCGCTCAGCCGGATGTGGCAGATGCTGCTGAAGGCCATTGAAGAGGTGGCGCTGGCCCCCAACGCCATGATGGCGGCCGAAATGGCGGTGATCCGGCTGACCCATGTGGCCGACCTGCCCGACCCCGAAACGCTGGTGAAAAAGCTGCAATCGCAACCTGCCCCGCCGCTCTCACCCGGTGGCGGTGTGGGGGGCGGTGTGGCGGGCGGCGCCCCTGCGGGGGGCAGTTATGGCGGCACGGTGCATCGGCCCATGATGGCGGCGGCACAGAGCCCAACACGCGGGCCAACCATGATGGGCGGGCAGGCCACCGCCTTGGCCGAGGCCCCGGCGCTGATCTTGCCGAGCTTTCAGCATGTGGTCGATCTGATCCGCGAAAAGCGCGACATGCTTCTTTTGAAAGAGGTGGAGGATGGGGTGCGCCTCGTGCGCTATGCCCCCGGCCGGATTGAATTTCAGCCCAGCCCCTTGGCCCGCCCCGACCTAGCCGCGCGCCTGTCACAGCGCTTGCAAGGCTGGACCGGCGCGCGCTGGGGCATCTCGGTGGTCAATGAGGGCGGGGCGGCGACGCTGGCCGAGGACCGCGACGCCGAGGAAAACGCAGCCCGGGCCGAGGCGCTGACCAACCCCTTGGTGCAGGCGGTGATGGCGGCTTTCCCCGGCGCCAAGATCGCCGACATCCGCACGCCCGAGGCCATGGCCGCCGCCGCACAGGCCGAAGCCCTGCCCGAGGTGGAAGACGAATGGGACCCGTTCGAGGATGCCTGAAGGTGCGCGCCACATCTTTTCGAAAAGATGTGCAAATGTCTTCGAAGAAATTTGATCCCGCCGCCCCCTGCGCATATCTTGTGGGCGAGACAAAAGAGGTGACCAGATGCTGAAGGGTTTGGGCGGGCTTGGCGATATGGCCAAGATGATGAAAATGGCCCAAGAGGCGCAGGCCAAGGTGGGCGAGCTGCAGGAAGAGCTGGGCCGCATCGTGGTGGTCGGCGAAGCCGGGGCCGGATTGGTCAAGGCGCGCGCCACGGCCAAGGGCCAGATCACCGGGCTGGATATTGACCCCTCCATTCTGGTCCCGTCAGAAAAGGAAGTGATCGAAGATCTGATCCTTGCCGCGCTGAACGACGCGCAAGCCAAAGCGCAGGCCCGCACGCAGACGGAAATGTCCAAGCTGACGCAAGGGCTTGGCCTGCCCCCCGATTTCAAGCTGCCGTTTTAACCGATGGAAGGCACCCGCGACATCGAAGCGCTGATCGAGCTTATGGCGCGACTGCCGGGACTTGGGCCGCGCTCGGCCCGCCGCGCGGTGCTGGCGCTCTTGAAAAAGCGCGGGCAGTTGATGGCACCTTTGGCGCAAGCCATGGCCACAGTGGCGCTGAACGCCCGCGATTGCACGGTGTGCGGCAATATCGGCACCGCCGACATCTGCCCGATCTGCGCCGACCCCGCCCGCGCCACCGGTGAGATTTGCGTGGTCGAGGATGTCGCCGATCTTTGGGCGATGGAGCGGGGTCAGGCCTTCAAAGGGCGCTATCACGTTTTGGGTGGCACACTTTCAGCGTTGGATGCGGTGGGGCCCGATGAATTGGGCATCCCGCGGCTTGCCGCGCGGGTGACCGACGAGGGCGTGCGCGAGGTGATTCTGGCGCTGAACGCCACGGTGGATGGTCAGACGACCGCGCATTACATCGCCGATGCGCTGACCGGCACCAGCGCGCAGATCACCAGCCTCGCCCAAGGCGTGCCGGTTGGGGGCGAGTTGGATTATCTCGACGATGGCACCATCGGGGCCGCCTTGCGCGCACGGCGCAGATTCTGAACGGGGCACAAACTGACCCCGCTTTCGCCACCGTCCTGCCCAAATTGAGTCTGACACAGGATCGTCGGAGCAAGGGAGGCCATGATGGCAAGTGTTGCGGTGATCTTCGGGGGCCTGTCGGGTTTCCTCTCGACCTTGTTGGCGCTGATCGCTTTGGACGCGGGCTGGCTTTTGGCGCTTGGCCTCTGGCCTGTGATCGGGTCGGCAATCACCCTCTGCCTGATTGCACTGGCAACGTCGGCGCAGCACCCGCAGCGCGAGTTGCGGGCCGAACACGCCTGAGCCTGCCAAACCCTTGATCGTCCTTATCGGCGTCCCCATATCCTCGGGGCTACGTTATCTGCCCTCGATCCCTGTTTCCGTTTTCGGCCACAGCATTCGACCAAAAGCTGACAAGGCCGGGCCGCTGCACTGACGCGAGCGGCAGTAAGACAGGAGAGTCACGATGGCCAAGGGCACCGTGAAATGGTTCAATGAAACCAAAGGCTACGGCTTTATCGCCCCTGAGGGCGGCAAAAAGGACGTGTTCGTCCACATCACCGCCTTGGAGCGTGCCGGGCTGCGCAGCTTGAAGGATGGTCAGGCGGTGACCTTTGACATCGAGGCAGGCCGCGACGGCCGCGAATCGGCGATCAATCTGGCACTGGCCTAAGGGCCGGGGCAGATCAGGGGCGGGCCACGGCGCGCCCCTTTTTTCAGCTGGCGCGCGCCATCAAAAGCCGCTCTTGCAGCGCATGTTCAAACCCGACCCGCAGCGACACCGCGCTCAGCGGTGCGCGCAACTCGGTCGCGTCATAGCGGTTGAAGGGGAAGGTCTGCTCGGCACACTCGCTGCTGACCAGGATCACCGGAAGGCAGCGTCCCGTCGCCTTCAGCAGCATATGCGCCCGCCGACCCTGCGCCAGACCACCGATGCTGTCACAATCGATCACGATCAGTTCGAAGTCCTGCGGGCCATCAAGCACACGATCAATCGCGAAATAGAGTTCGTCGCAGACCTCAATCTGGCAGCCCATGCCCGAAAGCCTGCGCGAAACTGGTCCATGGGTTGGCTCGGACGAGACCAACAAAGTCTGGACGCCAAAGCCAACGATGGTGGCCGAAAATGGATCAGCTGCATTGAAGAGCGTCATCTCGGTGGTCCTTTTGTTGCCCTTAGCCATTGGTTAACGGTTAATTGTGCCCAAAATTGGCACAATTCCCGGCGGTTCTGGGGTAATTGACGGCCAGTGCTTGGCCATTGCCGCGTTCCGGCATTGTCGCCATGATGGCAACAGGCCGATCAACCCGATCGGCATGAGTCTTGGACACCAGCATGACAGCCGCTGATTACCAAAGCCTTATCGACGCCCCGACCTGGGGCTTCATCGAGGCAACCAATGCCGCCTACCCCCCGGACACCGCCTCGCTGACGATTGCGGATCAGCGCGCGATCTATGATCGCATGTGCCGGGTGTTCTTTCAGGGCTATCCGCCCGGCGTGACCGCACGCGATGAGGCGGTGGCCGGAGTGCCGTGCCGAGTTTATCCCGGCGCCGATCCTGTGGTGATCTATCTGCACGGCGGCGGCTATGTGGTGGGCGGGCTGCACAGCCATGACGACGTCTGCGCCGAGATCCGCGCCCGCACCGGGTTGACGGTGGTGGCGGTGGATTACCGGCTGTCACCGGAACATCTGCACCCGGCCGCCTTTGACGATGCCTGCGGCGTTGCTCGGGCTTTGGCAACAAAAGGGCCGGTCGTTTTGGCCGGAGACAGCGCAGGGGCCAATCTGGCCGCGGCCGCCGCCCATGCGCTGCGCGGCAGCGGTGTGGCGATCCTGGGTCAGGTGCTGATCTATCCCGGTCTGGGCGGCGATGTGAACGCGGGCAGCTATATCACCCACGCCTATGCCCCGATGCTGACCCGCGATGATGTGCTTTTTTACAAAGACATCCGCCACGGCGGCCCACCGCCCGAGGATGACGCCACGGTCTATCCACTGCGCGACACCCATTTCGCGGGCCTGCCGCCGACGCTGACCATCGGGGCGCAATGCGACCCCTTGGCCGATGATGCGCGCGATTATGCCGCCAAGATCCGCGCAGCGGGCGGGCAGGCGCAGTGGGTCGAGGAGCGCGGCCTTGTGCATGGCTACCTGCGCGCCCGCGCCAGCGTGCCGCGCGCGGCGGCAAGTTTCACCCGGATCGTCGAGACGATCTCCGCCTTTGCTGCTGGCCGCTGGCCTTTTGAAGGAGATGCATCATGAATGCCCCAACCGCCAATCTGACCCCCAACCTGTCGCATTGGGCCGAACGCACCGACATGGCCGCTGCCTTCCGCTGGACGGCGCGGCTGAACATGCACGAGGCGGTGGCGAACCATTTCTCATTGGCGGTGAACGCCGATGGATCAAAGTTTCTCATCAACCCCAACGGGCGGCATTTCAGCCGGATCACCGCCAGTTCCTTGGTGGAAATCGACGCGAATGACCCCGCAACGATGAACCGCCCCGATGCACCGGACCCAACGGCTTGGGGGTTGCACGGCAGCATTCACCGCGCCCTGCCCCATGCGCGCTGCGTGCTGCACATCCATTCGATCCACGCCACTGTGCTGGCCAGTCTAGCCGACAGCCGCCTTCCGGCGATTGACCAGAACAGCGCGATGTTCTTTGGCCGCCATGTGGTGGATGACCACTATGGCGGCATGGCGTTTGAAGAAGAAGGCGCGCGCTGCGCGTCGATGTTGTCGGACCCCAAGGTCACCACGATGGTGATGGGCAACCATGGGGTGCTGGTCGTCGGGCAGACCGTGGCCGAGGCCTTCAACCGGCTTTACTATTTCGAACGCGCCGCCGAGACCTATATACGCGCCCTGCAGACCGGCCAGCCCCTGCGGGTGTTGCCTGATGCGGTGGCCGAAAAGACCGCGCGGGAATGGGAGGCCTATCCGGGCTTTGCCGAGGCGCATCTGCGTGAGATCAAGGCAATGCTGGACGAAAGCGGCGACAGCTACGCCAGCTGATCCTCGTCGTCAGCTTCGCCGCTCCTCGGACGACGAGACGGCGAAGCCGCGCGAGGAGGTCAGGCGGTGAAGAAGGGTTTCGCTTTCATCGTGGCAGGCACTGGCACGCCAAGGCGGGTGAGGATGGACGGCGCTAGCGCCAGCTGGTCCAAGACCACATCCTTGGCGGGCATCTCGCTGTCGCCAAAATAGTAAAACGCCGCGTCCTGCTGCAATTCGCCCGTGCCGCCGTGATGGCCGCGCTCGTCCTGCCCATGGTCGGCGGTGACGATCACCTCATAGCCCTTGTCACGCCAGCGCTGCAGGAACGGGGCAAGCATCGCGTCCATCATGTAGCAGGCGTTATCCATTTCTTCACAGTCGTGATAGAAACGGTGGCCCATGCTGTCCAAGGTGCAGGTGTGCAGGATGCCGTAATCGATGCCATGCACCTCGCAGAGCCGGGTGAGCGTGGCGAAAAGATCGACATCCGAAGGCGTCATCTGGTTGATGTTGCCATAGCCCGTCATGGTGTGGAACCGGCCATGGGTGATGGGGCCGCCCGGCTCATCGTATTCGATGTCGCGCACAACATCGAACGGCGCACGGTTGAAGAATTCCGACCAGAAGCTGTGCGTCACCGCCCCGGTTTTCAGCCCGGCCTTGGTGGTTTCGGAAAATACATCCGGCTGCTCAAGCCGGTAAACCGCCTCATTGCCCCAGACCCGGTGGACCTGCGGCGGCACACCGGTGTGGATCGAGGCATAGCACGAGGCCGAGGTCGAAGGCAGCACCGCACGGATGCGGTGCACCGTGGCATCGCCATTCGCAACCCAGCCTTCGAGATTGCCAAAGAGCCGCCGCCAGTTGCGGTAGGGCACGCCGTCAAGGATGATAAGCAAGAGTTTGGTCATGGTCTGACACCTTGTTGCGGGCGGCACCGGCGGTGCCTCCGGCGGGAGTATTTAGGCCAAGATGAAATCAGTTACCGGCGCTTTCCATCTTGCGGGAGGCGATCACCTTTTCCAGCCAGCCCAGTTCCATTTCCGGGACCGAGGAGAGCAGAAGGTCGGTGTAATCGTCAAAGGGCGGGGCGAGAACGTCGGATTTCTGGCCATAGCGCACCACCTCGCCCTTGAACATCACGGCGATCTTGTCGGCGATGGCGCGCACCGTCGCAAGGTCATGGGTGATGAAGAGGTAGGCCACATTCTCACGCGCCTGAAGATCGAGGAGGAGCTTGAGGATGCCGTCAGCCACGAGAGGATCAAGCGCGCTTGTCACCTCATCGCAGATAATGAGCTTGGGCTTGGCCGCCAGCGCCCGCGCGATGCAGACGCGCTGCTTTTGCCCGCCGGAGAGTTCAGCCGGGTAGCGGTCGGCAAAACCGGCGCCCATTTCGATCTGGTCAAGCAGCTCCTGAATCCGCTGGCGCTTGGCCTCACCCGTCAGGCCGAAGTAAAACTCAAGCGGACGGCCGATGATGGTGCCGACGGTCTGGCGCGGGTTCATCGCCACGTCAGCCATTTGGTAGATCATCTGCAATTCGCGCAGATCATCCTTGCTGCGGCCTGCAAGGTCAGCCGAGAGCGTGCGGCCCGCGAACTGGATGCGGCCCGCCGAGGGCGGCAGCAGCCCGGTGATGGCGCGCGCCAGCGTCGATTTGCCCGAGCCGCTTTCGCCGACGATGGCGAGGGTTTGGCCGGGGGCGACATCGACGGTCACGTTTTTCAAGACGTCGAAATTGGTGCCTTTGTAGCGCGCGGTAACATTCTGCACTGTCAGCACAGCAGGCGCCGGAGCCTTTTCCGCGTGATCGATCGAGCGGACCGACACCAGCGCCTGCGTATAGGCTTCGCGCGGGGTGTTGATGATCTGGTCGGTGGTGCCGTATTCCACCATCTTGCCATGACGCAAGACGAGGATGTGATCGGCCACCTGCGCCACGACCGCGAGGTCGTGGGTGATGTAAAGTGCTGCCACCCCGGTTTCGCGGATGGCGCGCTTGATCGAGGCCAGCACGTCGATCTGCGTCGTCACGTCCAAGGCGGTGGTGGGTTCGTCAAAGATCACCAGATCCGGCTTGGGGCAGAGCGCCATCGCCGTCATCACGCGCTGCAATTGCCCGCCGGAAACCTGGTGCGGATAACGATCGCCAATAGTTTCGGGATTGGGCAGAGACAGCTGGCGGAACAGCGACACCGCGCGGGCCTCAGCCTCGGCCTTGGTCATCACCCCATGGCTGACCGAGGTTTCGATCACCTGTTCCATCAGCCGTTTTGCCGGATTGAACGACGCAGCAGCGGATTGGGCGACATAGGTGACTTCTTTGCCGCGCAGGCTTCGCAACGCGCCCGCGTCGGCCGTGCGGATATCGCGACCGTTGAGCGTAATCTCACCCCCGGTCAGGCGCACACCACCCCGCCCAAAGGCCATGGCCGAGAGACCAATGGTGGATTTGCCCGCACCGGACTCGCCAATCAGGCCAAGGACCTTGCCCTTTTCAACTGAGACCGAGACCCCATCCACCAACACCAGATGGCGCGGCGGTTCGCCCGGCGGATAGGCGGTTGCTTCGATCTTCAGGTTCTTGAACGACAACAAAGGCTCAGCCACCGCGGCCTCCTTTCAAGCTGGAGGTGCGCGACAAGATCCAGTCGGCCACAAGGTTCACCGAGATGGCCAAGAGCGCGATGGCCGCAGCCGGAACAAGAGCGGCGGATTTGCCATAGACAAGGCCACCCTTGTTTTCGCCCACCATGCCACCCCAATCGGTCAGCGGCGGCTGGATGCCGAGGCCAAGGAAAGACAGCGTCGAGATGAAGAGCACCGCGAAGATAAAGCGCAACCCGAACTCGGCCACCAAGGGCGAAAGCGCATTGGGCAGAATCTCACGGAAGATGATCCAGCTTTGTTTTTCACCGCGCAGACGCGCGGCCTCAATATAGTCCATGACCGAAATGTCGACGGCGACGGCGCGGCTGAGCCGGAAGACGCGGGTGCTGTCCAAGACGCCAATCACAAGGATGAGGACGGTCAGATTCAAGGGCAGGACCGAGAGCATGACAAGCGCCACGATGAGCGAGGGCACGGCCATGACAAGGTCAACGATGCGGGACAGAAGCTGGTCCACCCAGCCGCCGCGCACGGCAGCAAAAAAGCCCAGGAAAGAGCCCAGCGAGAACGACAGGATCGAGGAGGCAAGGGCGACAAAGATGGTGATCTGCGCGCCATAGATCAGGCGCGAGAAGATGTCGCGGCCGATGGTATCGGTGCCCAGCCAGTGCGTGGCCGAGGGTCCATCCCACACACCGCCGACAGTGCTGTCGATCGGATAGGGTGCGATGACTTGGGCGAAAACGGCGATGAACAGGAAGCCACCGGTCAGCACCAGCCCCAGAAGGGCAGAGAATGGTATCCTCATTTCGGGTGCCTCAGGCGCGGGTTGGCCAAAATCGAGATGATATCGGCTGCCATGTTCAGGAAGATATAGACCGCCGCGAAGATCAGCCCCACCGCTTGCACGACGGGAAGGTCTCGCTTGGTCACATGATCGACGAGGTATTTGCCAAGGGCGTTGTAGCTGAAGACCACCTCAACCACGACGACGCCGACCACCAGATAGGCAAGGTTCAGCATCACCACCGAAACCACCGGCGCGATGGCATTCGGCAAGGCATGGCGCCAGACCACTTGCATCGGGCCAAGGCCCTTCAGTTCGGCGGTTTCAACATAGGCCGATTGCATGACGTTCAGGATCGCCGCACGGGTCATGCGCATCATGTGCGCAAGCACCACCATGACCAGCACGATCACCGGCAGCGCGACCGCCTGCAGCTTGTCCCAAAACCCCATGCCCGGCAGAACCATCGACACCGGCTGGAAGATCGGGAACACCTGCGTCAGCAGGAAAATGACAAAATAGGCCGCCACAAACTCGGGCAGGCTGATGGTGGTCAAGGTCACGGCCGAGATCAGCTTGTCCGGCCAGCGGCCAACATAGCGGGCGGCGACGATGCCCAGAAGAATGGCCAGCGGCACAGCGATGACGGCGGCGGCGGCGGCCAAAAAGAGCGTGTTGCCCAAACGCGTGCTGATCGACTGCGCGATATCGGCCTTGTTGGACAAGGCGGTACCAAGATCACCGGTCAGGACGCCGCCAAGCCAGCTGAAATACCGCTCCAGCGGGGGGCGGTCGAGGCCCATTTCGGCCCGCAGGTTTTCCAGCGCCACGGGCGTGGCGGACTGTCCAAGAATGGCTTGCGCCGTGTCCCCCGGCAGCGCCTCAACGCCCAGGAAGATCACGGCGGAAACCGCGAGGAGCAAAAGGAGGCCCAGCGCAATGCGCTGGACCACCAATTTCAAGACGGGATGCACGTTATTCCCGCGATCAGGCGTTCAGCCAGCACTTGTTCAGCGCGGTGCCGTTCATCAGCGTGCCCTGCGGATCGGCGATCCAGCCACCCACTTCGGCGCGACGGCCTTCGACCCAGTCGTTGAACATCGGGCAGATCAAGCCGCCTTCGTCGCGCAGGATATGAGCCATTTCCGAGTAGATGCCCTTGCGCTTGGCCGCGTCCAGTTCGCCCTTGGCCGCCAACAGCAGTTCGTCGAACTTGGCGTTCTTGAACTTGGTGTCGTTCCACTCGGCGGTGGAAAGATAGGCGGTGGTGTACATCTGGTCCTGCACCGGACGGCCACCCCAATACGAGGCGCAGAACGGGGCAACGTTCCAGACGTTCGACCAGTAGCCGTCATCGGGCTCCAGCTTGATCGACAGCGGGATGCCAGCAGCATTGGCCGAGGCGGCAAAGAGGTTGGCCGCATCCACAGCACCCGGGAACGCACCCGGAGCAACCTGCAACACGATGGGCGAGCCATCATGGCCGGACTTCTTGTAGAAGTCTGCAGCTGCGGCCGCGTCGTACTCACGCTGCGCGATGGTTTCGTCGAACAGCGGATAGGCGCCGTTGATCGGGAAGTCGTTCCCGCGCGAGCCAAAGCCGCCCAGAACCTTGTCCACCAACTCCTGACGGTTGATCGACATCTTCAGCGCCATCCGCAGGTCGTTGTTGTCAAAGGGCGCCTTGTCGCAATGCATGATGAACACATAGTGGCCCGGGCCACCAACCTGCTCGATCGCGACATCGGTATTGCCAGCCAGCAGAGCGACGATCTTCGGATCCACGCGGTTGATCATGTGAACCTGACCAGACTGGATGGCAGCGGTCCGTGCGGTGTCGTCGTTGATCGTCAGGATCTCGACCCCGTCGGCATGGCCGCGCGACGAATCCCAGTAGTTCGCAAAACGCTCAAACGTGGTGATCACGCCCGGCTCGCTCGAGGTGACCTTGTAAGCGCCCGTACCGTTGCCGGCTGCCGGATTGTCAACGCCGCCGCCCGGCTGGATGCTCAGGTGATAGTCGGCAATCAGGAAGGGAAGGTCGGCATTCGCCGAGACCATCTTCAGGGTGACCATGTCACCTTCGGCCGACATCTCAGAAATGCCCTGCACAATGCCAAGCGCACCCGACTGGGATTTTTCATCGGTGTGGCGCTTCAGCGTAGCAACCACGTCATCCGCGGTGACGGTGCCGCCGCCGTGGTATTCCACGCCTGCGCGGATCTTGAACTTCCACTCGGTCGCATCAGCGTTCGAGGACACTTCCTCGGCAATCCGCATTTCGACGGCGCCATTAGCGTCCACGTCGACCAGGGTTTCACCCCAGGTGCGGTTGATCATGTAGGGCACGTCCGAGGCCGCCAGTGCCGGGTCCAGCGAGTTGGTGCTTTCGCCGCCGGTGACGCCCGCGCGCAGAATGCCGCCCTTTTTGGGCTCTTCGGCATGGGCAGCCTTGGTGAACAGCGCACCGGCCAGACCGGCCGAGAGGCCCATGGCGGTGGTGCGACCCACGAATTCGCGGCGCGTCATTGCACCCTTGCGAACCCGCGAAATCATCAGATCCAGTTGGTCAGTCATTGTGGTATCTCCCTGCGTTTTTTTTGATTTGACCTGCAGGCCACTTTCGCAGCCTGCAGCCATTTTTCTCAATCGTTAAGTCAGATCATGCGTTGAGCCAGCATTTGGACATTGCGGTGCCCCCCATCATGGTGCCAGTCGGGTCGGCAACCCAACCGCCAACTTCGGCGCGACGGCCTTCGACCCAGTCGTTGAACATCGGAGCGATCAGGCCGCCCTCGTCGCGCAGAAGATGGGCCATTTCCGAATACAAGCCTTTGCGCTTGGCGGCGTCCAGTTCGCCGCGTGCCGCGACCAAAAGCTCGTCAAACTTGGCGTTGACGAAACGGGTGTCGTTCCATTCAGCGGTCGACAGATAGGCAGTCGAATACATCTGGTCCTGCACCGGACGGCCACCCCAATACGAGGCGCAGAAGGGTGCGACGTTCCAGACGTTCGACCAGTAGCCGTCATCAGGCTCAACCTTGATGCTCAGCGGAATGCCTGCGGCATTGGCCGAAGCGGCAAAGAGGTTGGCCGCGTCGACGGCACCCGGGAAGGCACCCGGCGCAACCTGCAACACGATGGGCGAGCCATCATGGCCGGACTTCTTGTAGAAGTCAGCCGCCGCCGCCGCGTCATACTCGCGCTGCGCGATGGTGTCGTCGAACATCGGGTAGGCCGCATTGATCGGGAAGTCGTTGCCGCGCGAGCCATAGCCGCCCAGAACCTTGTCCACCAACTCCTGACGGTTGATCGCCATCTTCAGCGCCATCCGCAGGTCGTTGTTGTCAAAGGGCGCCTTGTCGCAATGCATGATGAAGACATAGTGGCCCGGGCCCGAGGCGCGCTCGACAATGACTTCCGGCGTGGATTTCAACAGCTCCACGATCTTGGGATCAACGCGGTCGATCATGTGAACCTGACCCGCCTGGATCGCCGCGGTGCGGGCGGTGTCGTCGTTGATGGTCAGGATTTCAACGCCATCCGCATGACCGCGCGAGCTGTCCCAATAGTTCGGGTTACGCTCGAACGTGGCGATGACGCCCGGCTCATACGAGGTGACCTTATAGGCACCCGTGCCGATACCAGCGGCCGGATTGTCCACACCACCGCCGGGCTGAATGATCAGGTGATAGTCACCAATCAGGAACGGCAAGTCGGCATTGGCCGAGGCCAGCTTCAGGGTGACCATGTCGCCTTCGGCCGACATCTCGGAAATGCCCTGCACAATGCCCAAGGCGCCCGACTGGGATTTCTCATCGGTGTGGCGCTTCAGCGTGGCGACCACGTCTTCGGCGGTCACAGTGCCACCACCGTGGAATTCAACGCCCTGACGGATTTTGAACTTCCACTCGGTTGCATCGGCGTTCGACGACACTTCCTCGGCCAGACGCATGTTAAGCTCGCCCGACGGGTCGACATCCACGAGGGTCTCGCCCCAAGTGCGCAAGATCATGTAGGGGTTCGGCGAGGCCGACAGTGCGGGGTCCAGCGTGTTGGTGCTTTCGCCCCCTGTCATGCCCACACGCAGCACGCCGCCCTTCTTGGGCTCATCAGCATGGGCAGCCTTGGTGAACAAAGCCCCTGCCAAACCGGCAGAAACACCCATCGCCGTGGTACGACCGACGAATTCGCGGCGGGTCATGGCGCCTTTGCGGACACGTGCAATCATCTGGTCAAGTTGATCGGACATCGTAGTCTCCCTGCTGCGGCCCAGATCTGCCGGGGCCTTGTTTTTGTTTGAAACCTTTAAACCGCGAAGAAAACGGGATGGCAACGATTCTTGCCACCTGCCGCCCTCACACAAACCGGCGCGCCACCTCTTCAACAAAGCTGCGCTCGAACACCAAGTCATCCCCCTCAAACGCCTGCAAACGCGCCTTCAGACGCAGATGGCTGGCGGTGGCAGTCATCTCGGCCCAAGCCTCGGTGCGCACGCGCCAATCCCCGCGCGACAGGCGCTGCTCCCAGGTGTGGACCGCCCGGGCCGACAAGGGATCCGCCGGATGAATCTCCCAAAGTTCCGTCATCGTCTCGCCCGTGCGCAGGCCATGGGTCAGGTTTTCGGCGTCCCCCAGATCATCGCGGATCGCCAAGGACACTTTGCCCGAGATCAGATCACTCTCGATCTTGCGCGTGGTCTGGCCTTGGCGCAGCACCTTATGTTTCCACGGCGTGGCATGTTCGGCCGGCGGCGGCACCCAGTCCCCTGCACCACCCTGATGCACCGGCAGATCCAGACTGCCCCCCAAAAGCGTCAAACGACCCGCCTCGGGCGAGGGCCAGACAAAGGGCCAATAGCTGTTGGACAGCGCCAGTCGCAGGCGGTGACCGGGGGCCAGCCGATAGGCCATCTGGTCAATGTTGAACGCGACCTCAACCACCTGCCCCGGCACCAGGGGCGCAGGGTTTTCCATGCTGTCACGGTGACACAGGTTCAGCATCCCATGGGCAATGCGCACCGAAGCACCATCCGGCCCCACATCGCACAGCCGCGCCACGACAAAGCCCAAAGGCGCATCGGAAGACAACCGCAGCGACAACCGCGCCGCACCAAGCAGATCCAGCGGCGCCTCCAGCACCGGCCCGTCAAAACAGACCGACAGCGCATCATCGCTGGCCTGATCACCCGGCATTTCGGCATTCAGCCCCATCGGGAAAAACTCGCCCGTATGCATCCCCAGATGCTGCGGCGTTGCGATCTCGGCCCTGATCCCGCCTTCAATGCGGTCCAAATATCCCACGGGGGCCCGGGGGTGTGAAACCCCCGGCGCTTGGGCCAAATGCCACCGCTCTTGTTGCACCTGCGTGCTGGGCCAGACGGCCTCGGCCACCCACTGCCCGGCGCGATCCGCGGGGCTGGCGTTCGGGGCCTCGCTGTCCAGACGGTAAACCCGGTAAGCCGGGTCATCTTCGGCCCCGTTGGCCACGCCTTTCAACCAGCGATCCCACCAGCGCAGCGCCTCTTGCAAGAACCCGACCCGGGGCGCGGGCACGGCGGTGTGCGGGTATTGGTGCACCCACGGGCCAACGATGCCCTTCACCGGCGCGGGCACATTGGCCACCAAGGCGGCGACCGTGTTCATGTAATTGTCCGCCCAACCGCCCCAGATCTGCACCGGAATGGTCATGCGGGCATAATCCTCGCAGACGGACCCGTGCTTCCAATAGGCGTCACGCGCCTGATGGCCCGCCCAGCGCGGCGCGAGCCACGGCTCGGCCTCCAGCCGGGCCAGCCAATCGGCCCGCCAGTCAGGGCGCAAGGCCGGATCGGCGGGGCGGCTGGAATAGGACAGCATCACCGCCCCCCAGCCAAAATTCTCGCCCAACAGGCAACCGCCCTTGTAATGGATGTCATCGGCAAAGCGGTCGGTCGTGGCACAGACCGAGACGACGGCCTTCAGCGCGGGCGGCTGACGGAACGCCGTTTGCAGGCAGTTAAACCCACCCCAGCTTTTGCCCATCATCCCGACAGCGCCGCTGCACCAAGGCTGGGCGGCAAGCCAAGCGATCACCTCCTCGGCATCTCGCAGTTCCTGCTCGGTGTACTCGTCGTCGATCAGCCCTTCGCTGTCGCCACAACCGCGCATGTCCACCCGTACGGCGGCATAGCCGTGACCGGCGAAATAGGGATGCATCATCTCATCGCGCGGCAAGGTTCCGTCGCGCTTGCGGTAGGGGATATACTCCAAAACTGCCGGGACCGGATTGCTCGCCGCATCCTCCGGCATCCAGACCCGCGCCGAAAGGCGGCAGCCATCCGACAGCACTATGCGCATATCCGGCGTTTCAATCACCTGATGCGGAAAGTCAGAACGAATGGTCATGGCAGTTCTCCCCGGTGCTATGAGGCAATGGAAAATCGCAAAACGCGCAACGAATTCGCCGCTTCTACCGACAATTGCGACACAGGCGCGCTGCACGACAAAAAACCCGCTTGCCCGCCCGATCAAGCCGCTGCACCCATTGGAAAACCGACTGCGAGGCCCAGATGACCAAACGCCCCAATATCCTGATCCTGATGGTAGACCAGCTGACCGGCACCTTGTTTGAGGATGGCCCCGCCGATTTCTTGCATGCGCCAAACCTGAAAAAACTGGCCACGCAGTCGGTGCGATTCGCCAACAGCTACACCGCCTCGCCGCTTTGCGCCCCCGCCCGCGCCGCCTTTATGTCAGGCGCCTTGCCTCGGCGCACGCGGGTCTATGACAACGCCGCCGAGTTCGCGAGCGACATCCCGACCTATGCCCACCACCTGCGCCGCGCGGGCTATTACACGGCGCTGTCGGGTAAGATGCATTTCGTCGGCCCCGACCAGCTCCACGGGTTCGAAGAACGGCTGACCACCGACATCTACCCCGCCGATTTCGGCTGGACGCCCGATTACCGCAAGCCCGGCGAGCGGATTGACTGGTGGTATCACAACATGGGCTCTGTCACCGGCGCGGGCGTGGCCGAGATCACCAACCAGTTGGAATATGATGACGACGTCTGCCATCAGGCGGTGCAAAAGCTCTACGATCTGTCGCGCGGCCTTGACCCGCGCCCCTGGTGCCTGACCGCAAGCTTTACCCATCCGCATGACCCCTTCGTGGCGCGCAAGAAATACTGGGGCCTTTACGAAGGCGTGCCTGAGTTACAGCCACCCCCGGCCCTTGCCTATGAAGATATGGACCCCCATTCCAAGCGCCTGATGGACGCCTGCGACTGGCGCGGGATGGAGGTGACGCCCGACCATATCCGCCGCTCACGCCAAGGCTATTTCGCCAATATCTCGTATATCGACGACAAGATCGGCGAGATTCTGGCCGTCTTGGAGGCCAGCCGCCAAGAGGCGATCATCGTTTTCGTGTCGGATCACGGCGAGATGCTGGGCCGCAAGGGGCTGTGGTTCAAGATGAACTTCTTCGAAGGCTCCGCCCGCGTGCCCCTGATGATCTCGGCCCCCGGCCTGACGCCCGGCCTTGTCACCACCCCGGTCTCCACCATCGACCTGACCCCGACGCTGTGCGATCTGGCGGGCATATCGATGGAGGCGGTGATGCCTTGGACCGATGGCGAATCCTTGGTCCCCTTGGCCAAAGGGACCGAACGCACCAGCCCCGTCGCCATGGAATACGCCGCCGAAGGAACGATCACGCCCATGGTGTGCCTGCGGCAAGGCGCGTGGAAATACATCCACTGCCCGGCCGATCCCGACATGCTGTTTGATGTGGCGGCTGACCCCGAAGAGACGACAAATCTGGCAGGTGACCCGCGCGTGGCCGAGGTTCTGGCGCATTTCCAGACCCTCGCGCAGGCCCGTTGGGACTTGGCCGCCTATGACGCCGAAGTGCGCCAATCCCAAGCCCGGCGCTGGGTGGTGTATGAGGCGCTGCGCAACGGGGCCTATTACCCGTGGGATCACCAGCCGCTGAAACTCGCCTCCGAGCGCTACATGCGCAACCACATGGATTTGAACGTGCTGGAAGAAAACAAACGCTTCCCGCGCGGAGAATAGCGGGGAATAGGCGCACCCGCTTGGGGCGTGGTCAGGGTCGGCGGGTCTTGTCGAACTCGGGGTCCGCACCCGGCACCGGGTCATAGCCCTGCCCGCCCCAAGGGTGGCACCGGCAAATGCGATGGGCGGCCAGATAGCTGCCCTTCAGCCCGCCGTGCCGCTCCAGCGCATCCAGCGCATAGGCCGAGCAGGTGGGCTGGAACCGGCAGCCGTGCCCGACCCACGGGCTCAGCAGCAGCCGATAGGCCCGCACCGGCAAGGCGGCCAAATGGGCCAGCGGCGTCATGGTTTGTGGAGGCGGCCCAAGGCGCCGCGCAAATCGGCCAGCAAAAGCGCGTAATCGCGCAGCGTCGTGACGCCGGGCTTGGCCACCAGCACATAATCCCAGCCTGCGCGCGCCCCCGTTGGCAAGATCGCGCGCGCCACTTCCCGCAGGCGGCGCTTGGCGCGGTTGCGCGCCACGGCATTGCCGATCTTCTTTGAGGCGGTAAAGCCGACGCGCACCAAGGCTTTGTCATCCTTGCGCTCGCGCGCCTGCACCAAAAACCCGCCCGTCGCCTGCCGCAAGGCCGAGGCCGCGCGCAAGAAATCAGGCCGGTTTTGCAATGTCACGATGCAAAGCGAAACCGCCGGAGAGGCTCCGGGCGTTGTGGCATCGCTGCCTTGGCCCTGCATCTCCGGCGGTGTCATGATCTTATCCATACCGAGGCCCCGATGAGAGGCCGCAGGGATCAAGCCGACAGCTTGTGACGGCCCTTGGCGCGGCGAGCGGCCAGCACCAGACGGCCGCCTTTGGTGGCCATGCGGGCGCGGAAACCGTGGCGGCGCTTGCGGACCAGGTTCGACGGTTGGTAAGTGCGCTTCATCGCGGCTCTCCATAAGACGGGTGCCCGAACCTTTCCAGATTCGAGGGCGGTAACTTGAAGCCCGGTCTTTACGCAGGCGCGCCGCGGCTGTCAACGCGGCTTTCGTAGGAATTCTGCAACATTTCCGGGCGCTGTCACCGCGTTACGCGGGTCCGGCCTTTGTAGACTGTCACAAATCCCCCGAAAACCCACCGTTTGGCTCGCATCGGATCAACCACGCGTGAGGTCTCTGGCCTTGACCTACCCGCTTGGCGCATGGTGCGGCCATGACCAGCACCCCATCCAAACGCCCGCCCTCTGCCTTAAGACATCTGCCACTGGCCCTGATTCTGGGCGCGGCCGTGATCGGGGCCTTTGCCTTTCGCGATGTCCTGACCTTTGACGCCTTGGCCCGCCACCGCGAAGCGCTTTTGGCCTTTCGCGATGCGCATTACCTTTTGGCGAGCCTAGGCTTTATCGCCGCCTATGCCGCGATTGTTGCCCTGTCACTGCCCGGAGCGACGATTGCCACCTTAGCGGGCGGCTTTCTCTTCGGCCTGTTTCCCGGCACGCTTTACAATGTTCTGGCGGCGAGCATTGGCGCGGTCTTGGTGTTTCTGGCAGCCCGGGCCGGGCTGGGGGCCGATGTCGCCAGTAAGATTTCCGCGCGCGGCGGGGCCGTCGCGCGGCTACAAGACGGGTTGCAGGCCAACCAGTGGTCGGTCCTTCTGATGATGCGGCTGGTCCCCGTGGTGCCGTTTTTCATCGCCAATCTGATTCCAGCCTTTGCGGGCATCCGGCTTTTGCCCTTTGCCGTGACGACTGCCGTCGGCATTGTGCCCGGAGCTTTGGTGTTTACCTCAGTCGGCGCAGGCTTGGGCGAGGTGTTCGCCCGGGGCGAAGCGCCTGACCTGTCCATCATCTTCACCTCGCCTGTCTTGCTGCCGCTTTTGGGCTTGGCGGCCCTGTCGGCCCTGCCGATGGTGATCAAGGCGCTGCGGCGCAAGGAGGCGTGACAATGCAGATTTTGACCCCTGATCTTTGTGTGATCGGTGCCGGGTCTGGCGGGCTGTCGCTTGCGGCAGGTGCCGCGCAGATGGGCGCCCGTGTGGTGCTGGTGGAAGGCGGTGAGATGGGCGGCGATTGCCTGAACACCGGCTGCGTGCCGTCAAAGGCGCTTCTGGCGGCGGGCAAGGCGGCGCAAGCCATGCGCAGCGGTGCGGCCTTCGGTATTGCGCCGGTAGAGCCCACAATCGACTTTGCCGCCGTGAAAGACCATGTCGCAGGCATCATCGCCAGCATCGCCCCGCATGACAGCCAAGAGCGCTTCGAAGGGCTGGGCGTCACCGTCCTGCGCGATTGGGCGCGCTTCACCAGCCCGCGTGAGGTGCAGGCGGGCCAAACCCTGATCCGGGCGCGGCGGTTCGTGATTGCCACCGGCTCGCACGCCGCGATCCCGCCGATTCCGGGCATCGAGGAGGTGCCCTATCTGACCAACGAGACGATCTTTGCCCTGCGAGACCGTCCTAACCATCTGCTGATTCTGGGTGGCGGCCCCATCGGAATGGAAATGGCGCAGGCGCATCGGCGGTTGGGCTGCCGCGTGACGGTGATCGAGGCCGCCCGCGCGCTTGGCCGCGATGATCCGGATTGCGCGGCGGTGGTTCTGGCCTCCCTGCGCGCCGAAGGGGTAGAGATCATCGAAGGTCAGGGCGTGGTCCGCCTGCGCCGGGTGTCCGAAGGGGTCGAGGCGGTGCTGGCCGACGGGCTTGTGCTGACCGGCTCGCATCTTCTGGTCGCCGCCGGGCGCAAGCCCGCGATTGAGCGGCTGAACCTTGAGGCGGGCGGCATCACCCACAGCCGGACCGGCATCACCGTGGGGGCCAATCTGCGCTCGGTGTCCAATCGGCGTGTCTATGCCATGGGTGATGTGGCGGGCGGCCTGCAATTCACCCATGTCGCAGCGGCCCATGCCGGGGTGTTGATCCGCCAGATCCTGTTGGGCCTGCCAGCCAAGGCCGCGCCTTCGGCCCCTTGGGTGACCTATACCGAGCCGGAACTGGCGCAGGTCGGCCTGACCGAGGCCGAGGCCCGCGCCGCCCATGGCGACCGCTTGACCGTCCTTCGCGCCGAGTTCGGCGGCAACGACCGCGCCATTGCCGAGCGCAAGGGCAAGGGACTGGTCAAGGTGATGGTGGTCAAGGGCCGCCCGGTGGGCGCTTCTATCGTTGGGCCGCAGGCAGGCGAGTTGATCGGGTTCTGGGCGCTGGCCATCGCGGCACGGGTCAAACTTGGCACACTCGCCGGTCTGGTGCTGCCCTATCCAACCTTGGGGGAAACCGCCAAGCGCGCGTCTGGGGCCTATTTCTCGGCCAAACTCTTTGATAATCCTGCACTCAAGCGGGTGGTGCGGCTGGTGCAGCGGTTCGTGCCCTGATCCGGGGGCCATGCCCGCCTCGCAGGGTGGCCAAGCACAAAGGATGGAGCGCAGCGTGACAGCAAAGAGGGGCAGGTTCCTGAACACCCTCTCGGGGCGGTTCCTGATGTTGACCGTCGCTTTTGTCATGCTGGCCGAGGTGCTGATCTTTGTCCCCTCGATCGCGCGGTATCGCGCCGATTTCATGATCCTGCGGCTGGAAAAGGCGCAGATCGCCTCACTGGCCCAATTGGCCGCCTCCGACATGGTAACGCCCGAACTTGAGACCGAGCTTTTGGCCAATGCCGAGGTCTATAACGTCGTCTTGCGGCGCGATGAGGTGCGGCAACTGGTGCTGTCCTCGCCCTTGCCCGCGCCGATTTCAGCCACCTATGACCTGCGCGATGCAGGGCCGTGGGAATTGATCCGCGATGCGCTGGTGTGCCTCTTTGATCCCAAGGATGATATCATCCGCGTCATCGGCAATCCGGTGCAGGACGCCGGATCGCTGATCGAAATCACCATGGACGCCGTGCCGATGCGCGAGGCGATGCTGGACTACGGGCTGCGAATCCTGCTTCTGTCGGCGCTGATTTCCATCGTGACGGCCTTCTTGCTGTTTCTGGCCGTGCAGCGGCTGATCGTCTTGCCGATCCGCCGGGTGTCGCAGCACATGGCGGCCTATGCCGCCGCCCCTGAAGATGCCCGCCTTGTCATCGCGCCCTCGGCACAGGTTGAAGAACTGCGCGCGGCGGAAGAGGCGATGCAGGCCATGCAGCGCCAATTGACGGGCAGCTTGCGGCAAAAGGAACGGCTGGCACAGTTGGGCGGTGCCGTGGCCAAGATCAGCCACGATCTGCGCAACATCCTGACCTCGGCGCAACTCTTCGCCGACCGGCTGGAAGGCAGCGCCGACCCGATGACCGCGCGGGCCGCGCCCAAGCTTCTGGGGTCGATCAGCCGGGCCGTGGCGCTCTGCGAGTCGACCCTGCACTTCGGCAAGGCCGAAGAACGCGCCCCGGTTCTGGTGCCCATCGATCTGGCGGCACTGGCCACCGATGTGGCCGAGGCCGAAGGTCTGGTCGCCAATGGCGATGTGGCGCTGCTGATCGACGTGCCCACCGGGATGCGGGTGATGGCCGACGCCGAACAGCTGTATCGCGTGCTGTCCAACCTGATCCGCAACGCCCGACAGGCCATCGAGGCCACAGGCGCGGGCGGCACCATCGAGATTTCGGCCATTGAGACGGCGGATGACTGGCGAATCCGCGTCGGAGACACCGGCCCCGGCTTGCCGCCCAAGGCCCGCGAACACCTGTTCGAGGCCTTTCAAGGCGGCGCGCGCAAAGGCGGCACCGGGCTTGGCCTTGCCATCGCCGCCGAACTTATCCGCGGCCATGGCGGCAGTCTGGAGCTTGCCCGCAGCGACGCCGAGGGCACGGAATTCCTGATCCACCTGCCAAAATCAACCGGACAAGCCTGATCCTTGCACCACACACCAGCCCGCCTGTCGTGCCATGCCCAACCTGCCTTGGCGCTAAAGGATCAGACCCGCCTTGCCACCTTGGGCTGCATCACGCCCCCCTCACCGCCACGCCCGATCAACCCGGCCAAGCCACAGGTTATTCGCGCAAATGATGCCGAATTGCCCTTGCAAAGCCATACCGGCGCAGCTAAACGCAGCGCCACGATGGACCCGTAGCTCAGCTGGATAGAGCATCAGACTACGAATCTGAGGGTCGGGCGTTCGAATCGCTCCGGGTCCGCCATTTCCTCCCAATCTTGGTACCTTGTGACAGCCCCGACAGGGCTGTTTTCAGCACTGCCATCACCCAGAATGGGCGCACAGGGCACGCGACCCCTTGGCCTGACGCCGCCACACGCGTAGCGTCACCCGCAAGGGAGCCCCCATGATGCAGCATTTCTCGCTTCTCGACCTCTCACCCATCCCCGAGGGCAAGACCGCCGCCGATGCACTGGCCGCCAGCGCCGATCTGGCACGCGCGGCCGAGCGGTTGGGCTATCACCGCTTTTGGCTGGCCGAACATCACAACATGCCCGGCATTGCCAGCGCCGCAACGGCGGTGGTGATCGGCCATGTCGCGGCGGCCACTCGGTCAATCCGCGTCGGCGCGGGCGGGATCATGCTGCCCAACCACGCCCCGCTGACGGTGGCGGAAAACTTCGGCACGCTGGCCACGCTCTTTCCCGGCCGCATCGACCTTGGCCTTGGCCGCGCGCCGGGCAGCGACATGGCCACGGCCCGCGCACTGCGCCGCCACATGGCACCCGAGGACAGCTTTCCAACCGATGTGCAGGAACTGATCGGCTATCTTGGCGACGGGACCGAAGCCGCGCGGGTGCGCGCCATTCCCGGTGCCGGCACCCATGTTCCGGTCTGGATCCTCGGCTCCAGCCTTTATGGCGCGCAGTTGGCGGCATGGCTGGGCCTGCCCTTCGCCTTTGCCTCCCATTTCGCGCCCGCCATGCTGGAAGAGGCCATCAAGATCTACCGCCGCGGCTTTCGCCCCTCAGCCCATCTTGACCAACCCCATGTCATGATCGCGGCCGGTGTCTGCGCCGCCGAAACCGATGCCGAGGCGGCCTTCCTGCGCTCGTCCCAGATCCTCGCCTTCGCGCGGCTCAGAACCGGCAGACCGGGCAAACTGCCCGAGCCGACGCATGATCTGTCCGAAATCCCCGCACCCGTCATGGCCGAGGTGCAGGCCGCGCTGTCCTGCTCCGCCATCGGGGCGCCCCAGACCGTCAAGACACATCTGCGCGCGATCCTGACACGCTACCAACCGGACGAGCTGATCATCAGCGGGATGATCCACGACCCCACAGCGCGCCTGCGTTCCTTTGAGATCGCGGCCAAGGCCTTGCATGAATTGCGCGACGAACGCCTCAGCGCCCGCGCAGACACCGCCATGGCCTGACCGACACATGTCTGCGCCAACCCCAGCCAGCCAAGCCGAAGCCCTGCGATTTGCGCCTTTTGAAATACTCCCGCCGGAGGCGCTCGGCGCTGGCCACAGGAGCCTCCGGCGGGAGTATTTAGACCAAGATGAAAGACCGGTTGTGCTCTTGTCGCCACCCGGGCGGCGCGGTTAGAATGGGGCTAATTCAGACCAGAGGTTCCAGACATGTCGAGCACCGCCCCCGAGACCCAGACCGTCACCACATGGAAAGTGGCCTGCGATGGGGGTGAGGGCGCTTTGGGCCATCCGCGCGTCTGGCTGACCATTCCGGACGACACCGGATTTGTCGAATGCGGCTATTGCGACAAGCGGTTCGTGATTGACCGCGACCACGCGCACGACGACCATTAATCGCGCAGCGTGACCCTTCTGGTCGGAGGCCCGACCAAGGCGCGCCGCCTTTTTGTGCCGCATATCTGAAAACAACGGGGGCGGATCATGGCATTCGGCAAGGGCAATCATCTGCATCTGATCGATGGGTCGGCCTTCATCTTCCGCGCCTATCACGCGCTGCCGCCGCTGACGCGCAAATCTGACGGCATGCCGGTGGGCGCGGTGGCGGGGTTTTGCAACCTTCTCTGGGGCGAATTGACCCATGCCCGCAAAGAAGCGCCCACCCATATTGCGGTGATCTTTGACGCAGGTTCCAAGACCTTTCGCAACGACATTTACCCCGCCTACAAGGCCAATCGCCCCGAATTGCCCGAGGATCTGCGCCCGCAGTTTGCCTTTACCCGTCAAGCCACCCGCGCCTTTAACGTGCCCTGCATTGAGGTCGAAGGCTATGAGGCCGATGACATCATCGCCACCTTGGCGGCGCGGGCGCGCGATGCCGGGGGGACGGTAACGATTATCTCGTCGGATAAGGACCTGATGCAGCTGGTCGGTGACGGCGTTGATATGCTCGACCCGATGAAGAACAAGCGCATCGGGCTGGATGAGGTGTTCGAAAAGTTCGGCGTCGCGCCCAACCGGGTGGTGGATGTCCAATCCTTGGCCGGGGATTCGGTCGACAACGTGCCGGGCGCGCCGGGGATCGGGTTGAAAACCGCCGCCCTGCTGATCCAGGAATACGGCGATCTGGATACGCTCTTGGCCCGCGCGGGCGAGATCAAGCAGCCCAAGCGGCGTGAGGCTTTGCTCGACAATGCCGAACAGATCCGCATCTCGCGCCGTCTGGTGCAGCTCGATGGCGATATGCCCTTGGATGTCGCCTTGGACAGCCTTGAGCTGAAAGACCCCGAGCCCGAGGCGGTGATGGGCTTCCTCAATGAGATGGAATTCCGCACCCTAACCAAACGGGTGGCAGAGCGGCTGAAGATCGACGCGCCCGAGATGGACACCGCCCGAGGCATGCATGTCGAAGGCGCGCATGATGCCGCCCCCGTGGTGCCGCAAAAGCCTTTTGACCACGCGGGCTATGCCTGCATCCGCGACATGGCCGCGCTGACCGCGTGGATCGACCGCATCAACGCCGTGGGCCATGTGGCGGTGGACACCGAAACCACCAGCCTAGACGAGATGCAGGCCGAATTGGTGGGCATCTCGCTTTGCGTTGATGCAGGCCACGCCGCCTATATCCCCCTTGGCCACAAACAGGGCGGCGGCGATCTTTTTGGCTCCACCGATCTGGTGCCGGGCCAGATGCCGATGGATCAGGCCCTTGCCGCGCTAAAGCCGGTGCTCGAGGATCCTGCGGTCCTGAAAATCGGCCAGAACATGAAATATGACTGGAAGATCTTTGCCCGCCACGGCATCCGCATCGCCCCCTTGGACGACACGATGCTGCTGTCCTATGCCATGCATGCGGGCCTGAATTCCCACGGCATGGATGCGCTCTCCGAGCAGTATCTGGGCCATCAGCCCATCCCGATCAAATCGCTCTTGGGCAGCGGTAAATCGCAGATCACCTTTGACCGGGTGGGCATCGACGATGCGGTGAAATACGCCGCCGAAGACGCCGACATCACCCTGCGCCTGTGGGAGTTGTTCAAACCCCAGCTGCACCGCGCGCAGGTGACCACGGTCTATGAAACGCTGGAACGCCCCTTGGTCCCCGTGCTGGCCGAGATGGAAATGGCGGGCATTCAGGTGGACCGCGATGTGCTCTCGCGCATGTCCAACGCCTTTGCCCAGAAACTCGCCCAATATGAGGATGAGATTCAAGAGATTGCGGGGGAGAAGTTCAACGTCGGCAGCCCCAAGCAATTGGGCGAGGTGCTCTTTGACCGCATGGGCGTGCCGGGCGGCGAAAAAGGCAAAACCGGGGCCTATGCCACCGGGGCCGACATTCTGGAAGACATCACCACGCTGCAAGACAGCCAGCCAAAGGCGGCGCAATTGGCGGCCAAGGTGCTGGACTGGCGGCAGATTTCCAAGCTGAAATCCACCTACACCGATGCGCTGCAAGAGGCGATCAACCCCGACACCGGCCGCGTTCACACCAGCTATTCCATCGCCGGGGCCAACACCGGACGTCTGGCCTCGACCGATCCGAACCTGCAAAACATCCCCGTGCGCACCGAAGAGGGCCGCCGCATCCGCGAGGCGTTCGTGGCCCCTCCGGGCAAGGTTCTTGTGTCGCTCGATTACTCACAGATCGAACTGCGCATCCTCGCCCATGTCGCCGATATCCCGGCCCTGCAGCAGGCCTTCCGCGACGGCATCGACATTCACGCCATGACCGCGTCGGAAATGTTCAACGTGCCCTTGGACCAGATGACCTCCGACATCCGCCGCCGCGCCAAGGCGATCAACTTTGGCGTCATCTACGGCATTTCCGGCTTTGGTCTGGCGCGTAACCTGCGGATCGCGCGGGCCGAGGCGCAGGGCTTTATCGACCGCTATTTCGAACGCTTCCCCGGCATCAAGGAATACATGGCCGAGACGGTCAAATTCGCCCAAAGCCACGGCTATGTGCAAACCCTGTTTGGCCGGAAAATCCACACCCCCGAGATCAACGCCAAAGGCCCCGGCGCGGGCTTTGCCAAGCGTGCCGCCATCAACGCGCCGATCCAAGGCACCGCCGCCGACGTCATCCGCCGCGCCATGATCCGCATGCCGGACGCCATCGCCGGCCTGCCCGCCCGCATGCTCTTGCAGGTCCATGACGAACTCTTGTTCGAGGTCGAGGCTGGTGCCGAGGCCGCGCTGATTGCCGCCGCCCGCGCCACGATGGAGGGCGCGAACCAGCCTGTCGTTCACCTCAAAGTACCCTTGACGGTCGAGGCAGGCACAGGCCGCACCTGGGCCGAGGCGCATTGAGCGCAACTCTTTGCACCCAAAGGGCTTTCGCCCGTCCTGATCCGGCACAGGCCAGGTTCACGCCTTCGGCACCTCTCCGCCAGTTGATCGCGCAGGGGGATGCACAGCGCTGCGCGATGGCCTATATCGCCGCTATGAGCATGTTGCGCGCCCTTCTCGCCCCGATCGCCCTTCTGGCGCTTTCCGCCCCCGCCTTTGCGGAGAAGATCGCGCTGGGGGACCTGTCGGCCTATCTCAACCGGCTGGCCACCGTGCAATCCGACTTCACCCAAGTGAATTCCGACGGCACCGTCTCCTTGGGCAAGATCTTCATCAAACGCCCCGGCCGGGTGCGGTTTGAATATGCGCCCCCCGACAAAAGCCTTGTGCTGGCTTCTGCCGATACGGTGGCGATTTTCGACAGCAAATCGAACCAACCGCCCGAAGAATACCCGCTGAAGCGCACACCCTTGAGCCTGATCTTGGCGCCCGAAATCGACCTTGCCCGCGCCAAGATGGTCGTCGGCCACACCGAGGTTGAGAACACCACCCGCGTTCTGGCCCAAGACCCGGCGCATCCGGAATACGGCACAATTGAGCTTGTGTTCACCGCCGACCCGATCGCGCTGCGCCAATGGGTCATCACCGATGACCTTGGCCAGCAGACCACGGTCATTCTGGGCGAATTGGCCCCGGTATCAAACCTTGCAGGGTCGCTGTTCAACATCGTTGAAGAGAAAAGCCGCCGGTCGCAGCGCGACTAGCGGCCCATAATCACTTACCCCAGATCACCGGTCCATAATCACCGGCAATAAGCCAACTGGCTGTCATAAAGCGTGGCGCGCGCGCCCACCTCGGCAGCCACCTCAACCAGCCAAGGCTTGTCGAGATAGGACTGGTTGGCATAACCCGTGCGGCCCTCGTGATAGGCCAGATACTGCGCCTCGGCATCGGTCTTGGAAATGCCCAACCGCTCGGCCGAATTGTGCATATACCAGCCCATGAAATCGGTGGCGTCCGTGATCCGGTTGCGCTTGGCGCCGCGACCGCCTTCGTCCGCTTGATACTCTTCCCAAGTGCCATCCAAGGCCTGACTGTAGCCATAGGCCGAGGATTGCCGCCCCATCGGAATAATGCCCAGCGCAAAGCGGTACGGCGTGCGGGCATTGCCGATGAATTTGGATTCTTGATAGATGGACGCCATCTGCACGGCAACCGGGATGCCCCATTTGCGTTCAGCCTTCTTCATGGCTTTCCAATAGCTTGGTCGCTGCGCCAGAATGGCGCACGCATCATCCAGGTTGCGCGGTGCCGATGAATTGCCGCCCCCGCAAGAGGCCAGCAACAACAAAAGGATCGCCGCACGGAGAGTTCTGCTCATCTGCCCCTCACGTTCTTGTTTTGCCGGCAAGATAGGGGAAAACTCTGCGCAGGGAAATGCCCCTTCACCCAAGGCCGATCAGTTTTCTGTGTGTCTGTGCCATGTCTTCGGCAAGTTCTGGCCCAAGTTTCGGCATTATTCGCCACAGACTGTTTCCACCCTGACCTTTCGGGCGCATGGACAAGGCGGCGCATCTGCGATTAGTAAATCGCATGGGAGACGCCGTGGCCATGTTGAAGACCGACGCAAAATATCATCTTGGGCAGATCCTGCGGCACCGGAAACATCCGTTCCGCGGCGTGGTCTTTGATGTCGATGCGATGTTTTCCAACACCCAAGACTGGTATGAGGCCATCCCCGAAGATGCCCGCCCGGCCAAAAACCAGCCCTTCTATCATCTCTTGGCGGAAAACGACCAAACCTATTACGTGGCCTATGTCTCCGAACAGAATCTGGTTCCTGACGACACCGGCGAACCCGTAACCCACCCCGACCTGCCCGATCTCTTTGGCGATTTCGAGGATGGGCGCTATCCGCTGCAGTTCCAACTGAACTGACATCGCGGCAGCGGCTTACACTTCCGTAACCTGTTGCGCCTAGCCTGAAGGGGTCAAACCTCGGGAAAGGGCAATGAGATGGAGCTTGTGGCAACAGAGCGTGGCGGCGTGTTGGTGATCCGCGCCATGGGTGACCGGATCGACGCGGCCAGCGCGATCCAATTCAAAGAAAAGATGCGCGTGCTGACGGGCAACAGCGCCGCGCCACGGGTGGTGTTCGACATGTCGAACATCGCCTTTCTGGACAGCTCCGGCCTTGGCGCGGTGGTGGCCGTGCTGAAATCGCTGGCCCCTGACCGCAAGCTTGAACTGTCGGGCCTGACCCCCACCGTCCAAAAGGTGTTCCGCCTGACGCGGATGGACAGCATCTTTGTCATCCATCACGGCATGCCAGATGGGTTTCGGCATGCAGGTTGACATGTCACGCCCCAAAGACCGGCCAAAAGGGCTGGCCATGACGTCCCAAGCCAGCGGTCAGACCGACCGCGAGATTGAGATCACCTTCCCCAGCCACCCCGAACAGGTCCGCCGCGCGTTGCAAAAGGTCTTGGCCAGCCCGCTCTTGACCAATCCCAGCCAAACCGCGCAGGAGGATGACCTTCGCGGCACCGCAGAAATCGTGCTGGCTGAGGTTTTGAACAACATCGTCGAACATGCCTATGCCGATCAGGCGGGCAACATCACCCTGCGGCTTGTGCGGCACGACGGGGGGTTGCACTGCACCGTAAGCGATACAGGCGCGCCGATGCCGGGGCTTTGCCTGCCCGAAGGCCAGTTTCAACCGCTCAAGGATCTGGCCGATCTTCCCGAAGGGGGATTCGGCTGGTTCTTGATTCGCAGCCTGACCGCAGGATTGGCCTATCAGCGGTCTAAGGGGATCAACCGGCTCTCATTTCAGCTGCCCGCGACACAATCTGACGCTTAGTCACCGACTGTTTCCAGTTTTAAGTTTCTGACGCGCAATGGTCATAGTTTCCCCCTAAATCCGCCCATCGCTGCCGTCATATAAGTCCCTGTAGCTGCATAAAGCTTCCCCCGGTGCGGCGGATCAAAGCCCCCACCCAGTTCGTCGCATCGGGGCACTTTCCCAAAACAATTCTGCACTTCCCAGTCGTGATCGCGGCGCAGCCAGACGCGACCCCCGCGCAGGGTTTTCTTTATTCTCGCGCGGCCTTGGCAAAATGCCGCAAGCCCCCTAGCTTCCAAATCTTCGGAGGGCTTCTCATGCGCGACTTTCATCTTCCCGGCCGCTCGTCGGTCTATGCCACCAACGGTGTCTGTGCGACCTCGCACCCCTTAGCCGCCAAAGTGGCCATCGACACCCTGCAAGCCGGAGGCAATGCGGTGGACGCCGCCCTTGCCGGGGCCTTCGTGCTGGGCATTGCCGAACCACAGATGTGCGGCATCGGCGGCGATTGCTTTGTGCTGATGAAACCCGCCGGCTCCGAAGAGATTCTGGCGCTCAACGGTTCAGGCCGCGCCCCTGCGGGCACCTCGGCCGACGCCTTGCGCGCCCGTGGCCTCACCGCCATGCCCCTGCGCGGCGCTGACCCCGTCACCCTGCCCGGCGCGATGGAGGCGTTCTGCCGCCTCTCGGACCGCCACGGCAAGCTGGGGCTGGATCGCATCGTCGCCCCGGCCATCCACTATGCCGACACCGGCATCCCCGTCGCCCCCCGCGTGGCCTTTGACTGGGCCGACGACGCCCCCGCCCTGCAAGGCGCGGCCCGCCGCCACTACCTCATCAACGACCAAGCCCCCCGGGTCGGCCAAGTCTTCCGCGCCCCCGGTCAGGCCGAAGTTCTGCGCCGCATGGCCCGCGAAGGCCGCAAAGGCTTTTACGAAGGCGAAGTGGCCGAGGACATGATCGCCTCGCTGCAGGCCATGGGCGGCTGCCACACGATGGAAGACCTGGCCGGTGTCACCTGCGAAGACACCACCCCCATCCACGGCCCCTACAAGGGCACCGATCTTTATGAGCACCCGCCAAACGGTCAGGGCGCGACGGCGATCCTGATGCTGAACATCCTCGCCCAATTCGACCTAAAGGCGATGGACCCCTTCGGCACCATGCGCGCCCATATCGAGGCCGAGGCGGCGAAACTCGCCTATGACGCCCGCGACCGCTTTATCGCCGACCCCGCCGCGCGGCTGGATCACATGCTCTCGCCCGCCACCGCGGCCAAACTCGCCGCGCTGATCGATCCCAAACGCGCCATGGCTTCGGCCAAACCGCTGACCGAAGCGGTGCACAAAGACACCATCTACATCACCGTCGTTGACCGCGACCGTATGGCCGTCAGCCTGATCTATTCGATCTTCTGGGGCTTTGGCGCCGGCATCGCATCGGAAAAATTCGGCATCACCTTCCAAAACCGTGGCGCAGGCTTCACCCTTACCCCCGGCCACCCGAATGAGGCCGCGCCGGGCAAACGCCCGATGCACACCATCATTCCGGGCATGCTGAAACAGGGCGGCCGCGTCACCATGCCCTTTGGCGTCATGGGCGGGGCCTACCAGCCCTGCGGCCACGCGCGCTTTGTCACCAACATGATTGATTACGGCATGGACGCACAGGCCGCCATCGACGCGCCGCGCTGCTTCTCGGGGGCTGACGGCATGCTGGTGGAGCGCGGCTATTCCGACAGCGTCCGCGCCGAGCTTGCCGCCATGGGGCATCAGGTTTCCATCGCGCATGAACCCATTGGTGGCGCGCAGGCCATCCTGATCGGCGAAGATGGCGTGCTTGTCGGCGCATCCGACCCGCGCAAAGACGGCTGCGCGCTAGGGTATTGATATGGATTATCAATCCGTTAGCCAAAGCATCCGCGCGCTCTGCCACGGCGAGACAGACACGGTGGCCCTCATGGCCACCTTCGTCTGCGAGGTGCATCACGCCCACCCTTGCGCCGATTGGACCGGGTTCTACCGCGTCACCGCGCCAGATCTGTTGAAGATCGGCCCCTATCAGGGCGGCCACGGCTGCCTTGTCATCCCGTTCTCGCGCGGGGTCTGCGGCGCCGCCGCGCGCACGGGGCAGGTCCAAAACGTCCCGGATGTCGAGGCATTCCCCGACCATATCGCCTGTTCCTCCTCGACAAAATCCGAACTCGTGCTGCCGGTCTGGAACGCCGCCGGAAAGCTTCTGGGCGTCTTTGACATCGACAGCGACACCCCCGCCGCCTTTACCAAGGCAGATGAAGACTGGCTCGTCCCGCTTCTGGCCGAGATTTTCGCGCAGGCCGACTGATGGGCGACACCCCGCTTCACGGCTCCTGCCTCTGCGGACAGGTGCAGTTTCACGCCACCCCTGACCGCCACGTCATCGCCTGCCATTGCAGCCAATGCCGCAAGCAATCGGGACATTTCTGGGCCGCCACCTTTGCGTGGCACAAGGATTTCCAGCTTACCCACTCTGAGACCCTACGCTGGTATGCCGCCAGCGATCAGGCCCAGCGCGGGTTCTGCGGCGGCTGCGGGGCCTTCCTGTTCTGGCAACCCACCGGTGAGGACCGCATCTCCATCGCCGCCGGGGCCTTTGACGGACCCACCGGCCTGCACATCGGCGAAAGCTGGCACAATCACGATGCGGGCGATTACTACGACCCCGCAGGCGGCCCGCCCCCCGCGGCCTCAACCGCCACCCACCTGCACGGGGCCTGCCTGTGCGGGGCCAATCAGTTCACCCTGCCCGGCCCCATGGGCGAGGTTTGGGCCTGCCATTGCCACCAATGCCGCAAGACCTCGGGGCATTACTCCGCCAGCTTTGACGCGGATGAGGCCTCGCTCACATGGCAATCGCGCAAAACCACCGACCATGTCAGCCCCGGCGGCGGTGTGCGCGGCTTTTGCACTGATTGCGGATCGGGCCTCTATTTCCGCGGCACGGACGGTGAGTTTTCGCTAGAGGCCGGGTCCATCGCAAACCCCAGCGGCGGGCAGCTTGCCCGGCATATCTTCGTGGCCGACAAGGGCGATTACTACGATCTGACCGACGGCCTGCCGCAGGACTAGCCCCCACCCCAGCCCTCCCCACACGGGGGAGGGAGCCGCCCCTTCTGAACAGCTGTTCACATTCGACAAGAGGCAGGGTTCAGCTCAAAGCCCCAACCGCTCCAGCGCCTGATCCAAGGGTGCCCAATCCGCCAGATGCAACCGCACCGGCAGTGACAGCACCGAGGACCGGAAGGCAGGCGGCAAGCGGGCCGCGTCCTTTTCGGTGGTCACCAGCTGCGCGCCCGTCAACAGCGCCTCGGCCTCCAGCCGTTTCATGAGCGTGTCTGACAGCGGCTGATGATCGTCCAGCGCCTCAGCGCGCAGAATTTCCGCGCCAAGTCCCCGCAGCGTCGCGAAAAACTTCTCCGGCCGCCCGATGCCCGCAAAGGCAATCACCCGCTCGGTCGTCCAGTCGATCCCCATAGCGATGGGCTCCAAATGGCCGGTCAACAAGGGCTGGCGCAGTGCCTTGCCCCACTCAGCCACAAAACCCGCCTGCGCGGCATCCGGGCCAATGGCCAAGACCAGATCAGCCCGCGCCAGACCCGCCGCCACCGGCTCACGCAGCGGGCCTGCGGGCAGGCAGCGGCCATTTCCGAACCCTTGTTCGGCATCGACCACCACCAGCGACAGATCCTTCAGGACAGACGGGTTCTGAAACCCGTCGTCCAGCACAATCACACCAGCCCCCGCCGCCTCGGCCGCCCGCACGCCTGCGGCGCGGTCACGCGCCACCCAAGTCGGCGCAAAGGCGGCCAGCAAGAGCGGCTCATCCCCGACCTCTGCCGCCGTGTGCCGCGCGGGGTCCACCTGCACCGGCCCGGTCAGCGACCCGCCATAGCCCCGGCTGACCACATGCACGCCAGCCCCCCGCGCCAACAGCCGACCAATCAGCGCCATGGCGGTCGGGGTCTTGCCCGTGCCGCCCGCGTTCAGATTGCCGATGCAGATCACCGGCACGCCCGCGCGATATCCGGGCTGCCGCAAACGCCGCGCAGTGGCCGCGCCATAGGCCCAGCCCAAGGGCGCCAAAAGCCGTGCCATCCATCCGGGGCGCTCAGGCGGGGTGAACCAAAAGGCAGGCGGGCGCATCAGGTGGCCCCGATCAACTGGCGCAGGCGAAGAAGCACCTTTTCCGTGACCTCCGCCCCGTCTGACGCCACAGTCCACGCCGCCTGTGCCGCAAGCGCGGCGCGGTCCGGGGCCAAAAGATCACCCAGCGCCTCGGCCAGATCGTTGGCCGATCCCACCGCCCGCGCCGCGCGTGCGGCACCCAGACGGCCAAAGACCGTGCCATAAGGCCCCGGACGCGGCCCATAGATGATGGCCGACCCCAGCGCGGCAGGCTCCAACGGGTTGCGCAGCGCCCCCTCCCCCGCCAGACTGCCGCCGATATAGGTGACCGGGGCCAGCCGATACCACAGCCCGTATTCCTCGGCGCTGTCCGGCAGGTAGACGGCGGTCTCACTGTCCGGTTCTTCATCCACCGCCCGCCGCGCGACGATCCAACCCTCCATCGCCTCAAGCTCGGCCGCCAAGGCCTCGGCGCGGGCGGCCTGCTCGGGCACCAAGATCAGCAACAACCGATGCGAAAGGCGCAGGGCCGCGCGATGGGCGGCGATCACGGCGGCCTCTTCGGCCTGCGGCACAGCCGCCGCCAGCCAGATCGGCCGGGCCTTCAGCAGCTCGGCCAAAGCGGCGCGCTCCCCCTCGTGGCAGGCCAGCGCCGCCGACACCGCCTCCATCCGACCCAGCACATCCACCTGCGCCGCCCCGGCCTTGCGATAGCTCTGCGCCGCCGCCTCATCCAGCGCGAAGACATGGCGCAGGCTTTGCACCGCGCCCCGCATCAGCCCCGGAAACCAACCATCCCGGCCCCGCACAAGGCTTGGCTCCCGGCCATCCACCACCATTGCTGGAATGCCGCGCGCCTCAGCCTCGAACAACAGCGCCGGGCGAATTTCCCCATCCGCCAGCACAATCGCATCGGGCTTCCAATGGCCCAGAAACGCCCGCACATCGGCAGGCTGATCGGCAGGCGCAGGCATCAGCCCCGCCTCACGCGGGCCCGTCACCAGCGTCGCAATCCCATCCTCATCAGCCAGTTTATTGGCCAGATGCGTCAGGCCCTGCAACGCCCCTTCCCTTGGGGCATGCAGCCAAATCAGCCGACCCTCCGGGCGCGGCGCAAACGCACCCTCCCCCACCGCCTCGCGGCGTCCTGTCAGGTTGTAAAGGCGCCGTCCAAGCGAAAGGGCCATGGGTTATCGCGTCACGCGCCCAGCTCTTCCGTCGTCGACCCCGACGCCGCCTCATCGCGCAGCCGGTGAATATGGGCGATGTAATAGCGCATATGGGCATTATCCACCGTGCGATGCGCCTCCGCCTTCCACGCTGCATAGGCGCTGGCATAATCGGGGAACATGCCGACGATATGAATGTCGTTCACATCGCGGAACACGTTCTTTTCCGGAGTGACCAATTCCCCGCCAAAGACGAGATGAAGGCGTTGGGTCATGTGACCTCCTGTAACTGGGCCGGTGGCTTTGGGCGAAACTACCCCTTGGCGCGGGCAGGGACAAGCACTGAGCAGGGACCAAACCGGGCTTGCCCCCGCCCGCCCCCCTCGCTAGCCTGCCGCCAAACTCTGAACACGAGGTCCCCATGTCCACCATCGAAGCCCGCCTTGCCGAACTTGGCGTCACCCTGCCCAACGCCCCAGCCCCTGCCGCCAATTACGTGCCCTTCGTGGTCGTGGGCGATCTGGTGCATGTCTCGGGCCAGATCAGCCAGAACGCGGGCGGCCTGATCAAAGGACGCCTTGGCGCTGACATGGACGTCACCGCCGGGGCCGAGGCGGCCAAAACCTGCGCCATCTCGATTCTGGCACAGGTGAAAAACGCCTGCGGCGGCGATCTTGACCGGGTGGTGCGGGCCGTGAAACTGGTGGGCTTTGTCAGCTCCACCCCCGAATTCATCGACCAGCCCAAGGTCATCAACGGCGCGTCCGATTTCATGGTGGCCGTTCTGGGCGATGCTGGACGGCACGCGCGCTCGGCGATCTCGGCGGCCTCGCTGCCCTTGGGCGTCGCGGTGGAAATCGAAGCCATCTTCCAGATCCGCCCGGCGTAGAACCCCGACAATGCCCCTTCCCGCTGATCTCCTGCGCCGCCCCATCGCGCACCGCGCCCTGCATGATCGCAGCGCGGGGCGGCCCGAAAACTCTCCCGCCGCCATTCGCGCGGCGGTCGAGGCGGGCTATGCGATTGAAATCGATGTGCAAGGTACCAGCGACGGTCAGGCCGTGGTGTTCCATGACGAATGGATGGAGCGGCTGACCGAGGCGACCGGCTTTGTCAAAGACTACACCGCCGCCGACCTAGGCCGCATCACCCTGCGCCACAGCACCGACACCATCCCGACACTGCCACAGGTGCTGGACATCGTGGCCGGGCGCGTGCCCTTGCTGATCGAAATCAAAGACCAGACCGACCGCATGGCCGAAACCGACGGTCGGCTTGAGGCGGCGGTGGCGCGCGACCTGCAAGGCTATACCGGGCCAGTGGCGGTCATGTCCTTCAACCCCCATGCCGTGGCCAATATGGCGCGCCTTGCCCCCAACATCCCGCGCGGCATCACCACGGCAGCTTATGACTACGAAGGCTGGGCGCCGCTTTCGCCCGAGCGCTGTGACGAGTTGCGCGAAATCGCCGATTACGACCGGGTTGGTGCCTCCTTCATCAGCCATGAGGCCGCCGATCTGGCCCGCCCCCGCGTGGCCGCGCTCAAGGCCAAGGGGGCCGCCATCCTGACATGGACGATCAAATCCGCTAAGGACGAGGCGAAGGCACGCCAGATCGCCGACAACGTCACCTTCGAGGGGTATCTTGCCCAGAACCCGGCTTGACCTTCGCCCGACCGGCCCCATCCTTCAGCACCAATGATCCTCGGGGGCTGGCGTGACGGATACGGCTGAACTTCTCGACAGCATGGCCGCGATCTCGGCGCAGGACTGGGACGCGCTCGCCTGCCCCGAGGCGGCCACGGGTCGCCCTATTGACCCCTTCACCACCCATCGTTTTCTGGCCGCGCTCGAAGCCTCCGGCTCCACGGGTGAAGGCACAGGCTGGCAAGCACGGCCCTTGGTCCTGCGCGACCAAGGTCGGGTGGTGGCGGCGATGCCGCTTTATGTGAAAGGCCACTCACAGGGCGAATACATCTTCGACCACGGCTGGGCCGAGGCCTATGCCCGCGCGGGCGGGCGCTACTACCCCAAGCTTCAGGTCGCCGTGCCCTTCACCCCGGCCACCGGACGGCGCTTTCTGGGCGATCCGGCCCACCGCGCCGCGCTGATGCAGGCGGCCATCGGCGTCACGCAGAAAAATGGTCTCTCGTCGCTGCATGTCACCTTTTGCACCGAGGATGAGGCGCAGGCCCTGACCGGGTTTGAGGGGACGCTTCACCGCATCACCCAGCAGTTCCATTGGGAAAACCACGGCTACGCCCGCTTTGACGATTTCCTCGCCCAGCTTTCCAGCCGCAAGCGCAAGATGATCCGCAAGGAACGCGAAACCGCCCGCGCCCATGGCCTGACCATCCGCGCGCTGACGGGCGATCAGATTGAACCGGCCCATTGGGATGCGTTCTGGCTCTTTTACCAAGACACCGGCAACCGCAAATGGGGCACGCCCTATCTGACCCGCGCCTTCTTTGACGCGGTGCAGGCCACGATGCGCGACGATGCGCTGTTGGTTCTGGCCTTTGATGGGGACCGTCCCGTGGCAGGCGCGCTCAACTTCATCGGGCGCGAGACGCTTTATGGCCGCTATTGGGGCTGCGTGGCCGATTATCCCTGCCTGCATTTTGAACTGTGCTACTATCAGGCCATCGACTGGGCGATTGCCCACGGCCTGTCGCGGGTCGAAGCAGGCGCGCAGGGCGAACACAAACTCGCACGCGGCTATCTGCCCAGCGCGGTGCATTCGCTGCACTGGATTGCCGATCCGGGATTTGCCAAGGCGGTCGCGCGCTATCTGGATCAGGAACGCCGCGCGGTGGGCGAAGAGATGGAAATTCTCACCGCCTACGGCCCCTTCCGCAAGGTCGAGACCGAGGATTGAAGGCGGGACTGATGTCCCGACAGATGCCATACGCCCGCCAGACGCGCGCCAGACGCAGACCAGACGGGCCAGAAACCAATTTGGAGACCCCCAGATGACCGCCCAATCGCTGACCACCGACGAACGGCAAGAGCATCTGCCGCCCTTGGGCGAAACCGGCTGGGGCGCGGTGCCGGGCCGCGACGCGATCCGCAAAGTCTGGAAGTTCCGCAGCTTTTCAGAAGCCTGGGGCTTCATGACCCGCTGCGCTTTGGCCGCAGAAAAAGCCAACCATCACCCCGAATGGACCAACCGCTTCAACATCGTCGATGTGACGCTGATCACCCACGACTGCGCAGGCCTCTCGATGCTCGACATCACCCTAGCCCGCCAAATGGACCGCCTTTCCTGCACCGCCGAGGTGGTGAAAAACCACGCAGAACCAATCTCTTGCTTGTGCGAGACAAGGGCGCGTCAGGCTTAGCAAGGTCACATCAAAGCGGCCCATCCGCCCCCTTGTTTGTAACATGCGCAAGATTCCGTTTGACCATCTGCCCGCCGCCAAGCAGGTTCGCCGCCAACACCGGAGCCCTGCCAGATGACCACATCCCCTCACCAGAACGCCTCGATCATGACCCCCGTTCTGGTGGCGGGCTGCGTCATCCTGATGCTATCCTTCGCCATTCGCGCCAGTTTCGGGGTGTTCCAGATTCCGGTCGGCAGCGAATTCGGCTGGCCAAGGGCCGAGTTCTCCTTGGCAATCGCCATCCAGAACCTTGCATGGGGGATCGGCCAACCGATGTTCGGCGCCATGGCCGAACGCTTTGGCGACCGCAAGGCGATTGTGGCAGGCGCGTTCCTTTATGCCTTGGGCCTTGTCCTTTCCTCCTATGCCATCACCCCCGGCCAGCATCAGCTTTTGAACATCCTCATCGGCTTTGGCATCGCGGGCACCGGCTTTGGCGTTGTGCTCGCAGTCGTCGGGCGCGCGACCAGTGCCGAGAACCGCTCGATGTCCTTGGGCATCGCCACGGCGGCGGGGTCGGCAGGGCAGGTCTTCGGTGCGCCGGTGGCCGAGATCTTGTTGCAATCCTACCCGTGGCAAACCGTCTTTGTGATCTTCGCCGTCGTCATCGTGGCCAGCCTTGCGGCCCTGCCCTTTCTTTCGACCGGCAAAGCCGCCACCAAGGCCGAGTTGGAGGAGAGCCTTGGCACCGTCTTGGTGCGCGCCTTCAAGGATCCAACCTACACATTGATATTCTTAGGCTTTTTCAGCTGCGGCTATCAGCTGGCCTTTATCACGGCGCATTTCCCCGCCTTTATCACCGATTTCTGCGGCGCGATTGATGGCGGTGGCATGCTGGCAGGACTTGGCATCACCACCACTTCCGCCTTGGGCGCGGTGTCGATTTCTGTGATCGGGCTTTTCAACATCGTGGGCACGCTGACTGCAGGGTGGCTGGGCAAGCGCTATAGCAAGAAATACCTTCTGGCCGGTATCTACACCGGACGCACCATTGCGGCGGCGGTGTTCATCCTCTTGCCGATCACGCCCGCCTCGGTCTTGATCTTCTCGGCCGTCATGGGGGCCTTGTGGCTGGCCACCGTGCCGCTGACCAGCGGTTTGGTCGCCCATATCTACGGCATCCGCTATATGGGCACGCTTTATGGCTTTGTGTTTCTAAGCCATCAGATCGGTGGGTTCTTGGGCGTCTGGCTGGGCGGCAAGATGTTCGACATCACCGGCGATTACACGCTGGTTTGGTGGATCGGCGTCGGCGTTGGGGCGTTTTCCGCCCTTGTCCATCTGCCCATTCGCGAAAAGCCTTGGGCCGCCAAACCGGCCTGAAAAGCCTCCTCTCTCGCCATTGACCCCGGTCGCATCCCCTGACAGGTTCCGCCGGATTGCCCGTTTGGAGACGCCATGCGCATCGGTATTGCGGCCCTGACCCTCGCCTATGTTCTCAGCCAGTTCTACCGCGCTTTTCTGGCCGTGCTGGCCCCCATTTTGGCCGTGGATCTGCAGGCGAATGCCGAGGCTTTGGCCCAAGCCTCGGGCTGGTGGTTCCTATCCTTTGCCTTGATGCAGATCCCGGCTGGCTGGGCTTTGGACAAGATCGGCCCGCGTCGCACCACGGCGGTTTTGCTGGCCGTTGGGGCAGCCGGGGCGGCGGTGTTCGCCGCTGCAACCTCGCCCTTGCACATCACGCTGGCCATGGTGCTGATCGGGATCGGCTGCTCGTCGGTGCTGATGGCAAGCTATTATATCTTCGCGCGCACCTATGCGCCTGCGGTGTTTGGCACATTGGCGGGGATGGTTATTGGTATCGGCAGCCTTGGCAACATCGGGGCCTCGCTGCCGCTCAGCTGGGCGGTGGACGCATGGGGGTGGCGCGGCACGGTTTGGGGGCTGGCCGCGATCACGCTGGCTGCAGCGGCGGCGATCTATATCTTGGTGCGTGATCCAGAGCGGGTGGTGACTGACGCGAAGGGCTCGCTGCTTGATCTGCTGAAGATGCCCGCGCTTTGGCCTGTTCTTATCATGATGACGGCCTGCTATGCGCCGGCCGCTGGGATCCGTGGCCTTTGGGCCGGCCCTTGGTATGCCGATGTCTTTGGCGCCGATGCCGCGCGGATCGGGACGGTGACGCTCATCATGGGTCTGGCCATGGTCGCGGGTAACTTCGCCTATGGCCCCTTGGACCGCATTCTGGGCACCCGAAAATGGCTGGTTTTCGGAGGCAATGCGCTGATGGTCGCCTGCCTGTTCGGCCTTTATGCGCAGGCGTCCAACGATACATGGGTCACCATCGCCCTTCTGGCTGGGGTGGGGTTCTTTGGCGCCTCCTTCCCGATGGTCATGGCCCATGGACGCGCCTTTTTGCCACCGCATCTGACGGGGCGGGGGGTGAGCCTGATCAACCTCTTTGGCATTGGCGGGGCGGGGTTGATGCAAATCATCACGGGGCGGATTCATACTGCGCTGACGCCTGCCGAGGGCCTTGTCAATTCGGCTCCACCCTCTACCCTATATCCCGCGTTGTTTGCGTTTTATGCCGGGTTGGTTGTGGTGGGGCTGGCCGTTTACCTGCTTTCAAAAGACCGGACGGATTAAAGGATGGCACAAGAAATCGAAGTCATCGTCCCGAACTTCAAACGCAGGCTTTCTGGCGTAACCGCGACCATTGTCAGGCTGATCCCCTTTCAAGCGCGCCTGATAAGCATCGTCACAACGGGCCCTGGGTTGCCTTCCCATCTGCCGCACGCGCCGCTGTGGAGGGTCGCGTTGCTGCGAAACAGTCGCTGGCGTGTGTTTCACGCCCGCCGAAATCTGGAAATGCTGGTTGGCATTCTGCTGCGGGACGTCCTTTTGCGTAAGTTGCGTCTGGTCTACACCTCGGCCGAACAGCGCGAACACGGCGCATTGACCCATGCGCTTGTTGCCCGAATGGATGCCGTTGTTGCGACCACGCCGAAGATAGCGCCTTTCGTGCGCAGCGCCGTGCAGGTGATCCCGCATGGAGTGGATGTCGAGACGTTTCACCCCGGTGATCGCGCCGCGGCGCGTCGGCGGTTCGACCTGCCCCAAGATGCCATCATTATGGGCTGTTTTGGCCGCATCAGAGCTGAGAAAGGCGTCGATCTGGCGGTTGAGGCCGCGCTGGAGTTGATGCCCAGCCGTCCGAACCTTCATCTAATCTTTGCAGGCAAAGTTACCAATAAAGAGCGCGCCTTCTTTACGCATCAGCAAATCAAGATTGCTCGCGCTGGCCTTACAGACCGAATCCAGTTTCTGGGCGAAAAAAATTGGACAGACATTGTCCCTCTTTACCAGTCGCTTGACCTGTTTCTCGCCCCTGGCCGCCGTGAAGGCTTTGGCCTTACCCCTCTCGAAGCAATGTCATGCAACATTCCTTGTGTCGCCGCGGATGTAGGTGCTTACGATACCATGATTTCCGAGACAAACGGCAGTCTTGTGCCTCCTGGCGATTCGACGGCCCTGTGTAACGCCATTGCAGGATGGATTGACAATCCCGTCCGCCTTGCGGCTGCAACTCCGCGCACCCAAGTGCTTTGCCACCACAGCCTGCAGCTTGAGGCCGAGGCACTGGTTGCGCTTTACCGACGCTTGATCGCTATTGGAGCGTAACCATATATCGGGGCAACACGGATGTTAGAGAATTTCGACGTTTACACCCTTGAGTACGCTCTTGTAAGGCTAAGGAACCGACTGGACTTCCTGCTCCGCTCGAAGGGTGAAACAGGAGCGAGAAAACTCTTCTGTCTTGGCCCTGCCAAATCAGGGACATCGTCGCTTCACGCATTGTTCGAAGCGAATGGCCTAACATCGCTGCACAGTGCAGGGAATTGGCCTGTTGCCGACTATGACTGCTTTTCAGATCGGGGTGATTACCGCCCGTTTGAGCGTTATGATTCCACCTTTCCTAACGCAGTGTTCATTTTGAACTGCCGCCCACTGGGAAGCTACATGAAAAGCCTTGCCAATCATCTGCTAAGGGAAGGCTCTGCGGTGCCCAATTATTTGGTTAACTCATCACTTTTGGTGGGTCAAGCCTTGCGGCGCAGCGCGTACCACGAGCGCGTCTTGAGGTATTTTTATCGTAAAAACAACATTTTAATCGTCGACATCGAGCGCGAGGGATCGATCAGCTTTGTCGCGTCGAAGCTTGGACTTCGAGTGCCCGAGGTTGTGCATCACCACCGAACTAAAGTACCCCTATCACAATACGGGCACGAGGTGATGAAAAGCGCGATCATGCGGCTTGGCGGGCCACAGGTTCTTACATCGCAGCTGATCCTCGGACAAAACGGTGAAAGCTCGATAACGCAAAGCCTGTTGCCAGCGTCAGAGCATGTTTGGTTATAGCCTTGGTCTTGCTGCAAACGTCCCTCTCGGATTTCCTTCTTTTCCTTTGCTACGCTGTGCGCTAACAGACCCCGTCCCTGAACGGTCTGGGACGAAATTTGGAGATACCCAAGATGGGCTATAAGGTCGTCGTCGCGGGTGCCACGGGTAACGTGGGCCGCGAAATGCTGAACATCCTCGCCGAGCGCGAGTTCCCGGTTGATGAGATTGTGGCGCTTGCGTCGCGCAAATCTCTCGGCACTGAGGTTAGCTTTGGCGACAAGACTCTGAAAACCAAAGACCTGGACACCTTTGATTTCACCGGCTGGGACATCGCCCTGTTCGCGGTGGGGTCCGAGGCGACCAAGATTTACGCACCCAAGGCCGCCGCCGCAGGCTGCGTGGTGATCGATAACTCCTCGCTCTACCGCTATGATCCGCAAATCCCGCTGGTGGTGCCCGAAGTGAACGCCGAAGCGGTGGATCAGTACACGAACAAGATGATCATCGCCAACCCCAACTGCTCGACCGCGCAGATGGTCGTCGCGCTCAAGCCTCTGCACGACCGCGCCCGGATCAAGCGGGTGGTGGTGGCGACCTATCAATCCGTCTCGGGTGCCGGCAAAGAAGGCATTGACGAGCTGTGGGATCAGACCAAGGGCATGTATGTCCCGGGCCAAGAAGTGGCCCCGAAGAAGTTCTCCAAGCAGATCGCCTTTAACGTGATCCCCCATATCGATGTGTTCCTGGACGACGGCTCGACCAAGGAAGAGTGGAAGATGGTGGCCGAAACGAAGAAGATCCTCGACCCCAAGATCAAGGTCACTGCCACTTGTGTGCGCGTGCCGGTCTTTGTCGGCCATTCCGAAGCGATCAACATCGAGTTTGAAGACCCGCTGGATTGGCAGGAAGCGCAAGACATCCTGCGCGAAGCCCCCGGCGTCATGCTCATCGATAAGCGTGAAGCAGGCGGCTACATCACCCCGGTGGAATGTGTGGGTGACTATGCCACCTATATCAGCCGCGTGCGCCAAGACAGCACCGTTGATAACGGCATCAGCCTGTGGTGCGTGTCGGACAACCTGCGCAAGGGTGCCGCGCTGAACGCGGTGCAGATCGCCGAAGTGCTTGGCAGCCGCTGCCTGAAAAAAGGCTAAAGGCCGACGGCCGCAGTGTCTGACGCGATATTCAACGAAGGCCCCGCTTTGGCGGGGCTTTTCTTTGGCGATTCGTTAACCTTGTCGCGGCAGGCTCAGGGCATGACCCATCACGCCCCCTTCCCCTGTGACCCCCAGCTTTGGCTGCGCTTTCTTGCAGCCTGTCAAAGCCGCGATGAACCCCCCGGTGCCGTGCTGCGCGACCTGGTGCGGCTGGAGGTGCAGTGCGTGGAGCGACGTGCGGCGAGGCGTGACGACGTCATCGACGAGCAACTCCTCGGGCGCTTTCGGCTTCTCGTCGCAGAGGCGCTTTATGCATCACACAGCTGGGGCCAGATGCAGGCCGCGCTGCGGGCGCGTGGCTTGCAGTATGTCCCAGCAGGTGGCGGGCTGCACCTGATCGACCCCGAAACCGGCGAGGTTTTATGCAAAGGCTCGCAGGTCGGGCCTAGCTATCAGGATTTGGTGCGCCGCTTTGGCACAGGCTTTCCCGGCCACCCAAGGCCGGGCCTTGCCGCCGTGGCCTTGACCCACAGCGCATGGGCCATGGCGGCCGAAAGCCCTTAGGCCCTTCTGCCCACCGTCGCCACGCCCAGCACTTCGAGCACCTTCGCCTCGATCTCGGGCGCGTTCATGCCGGCTGCGCGATACATCGCCTCGGGTGAGGCGTGATCGATGAAGGTGTCGGGCAAAACCATGGAGCGGTATTTCAGCCCCCGGTCAAACACCCCCTCATCTGCCAAAAGCTGCGCCACATGGCTGCCAAAGCCGCCAATCGCGCCCTCTTCCACCGTGATCAGCGCCTCATGATCCTGCGCCAGCCGCAAGATCAACTCGCGGTCCAAGGGCTTGGCAAAGCGGGCGTCGGCGATGGTGGGTGTCAGACCCTTGGCCGCCAGAGATTCGGCGGCTTTCAGAACCTCACCCAGCCGGGTTCCAAAGGACAGGATCGCCACCCGCGACCCTTGGCGGATCATGCGGCCTTTGCCAATCTCCAAGGGCGTGCCCTTGCGCGGCAGATCGACCCCCATCCCCTCGCCCCGCGGATAGCGGAACGCAATCGGCCCGTCATTATGCGCGGCGGCGGTGGCGACCATGTGCATCAGCTCGGCCTCATCGGCGGCGGCCATGACGACAAAGCCGGGCAGGTTGGCAAGAAACGCCACATCGAACGACCCGGCATGGGTCGCCCCATCAGCGCCGACCAGACCGGCCCGGTCGATGGCAAAGCGCACGGGCAGGCGTTGGATCGCCACGTCATGCACGACCTGATCGTACCCGCGCTGCAGGAAAGTCGAATAAATCGTGCAGAACGGCTTCATCCCACCGGCGGCGAGGCCCGCGCAGAAGGTGACCGCGTGCTGTTCGGCAATGCCCACATCAAAGGTGCGCTTGGGGAACCGCCCGCCAAAGATGTCCAGCCCCGTGCCATCGGGCATGGCGGCGGTGACGGCGACGATCTTGGGGTCCACCTCGGCCTCGGCGATCAGGGCTTCGGCAAAGACCTTGGTGTAGGACGGCGCGTTGGAGGGGGCCTTTTTCTGCTCGCCCGTCACCACATCAAACTTGGCGCGGGCATGGCCACGGTCGGGCGAGTTTTCCGCGGGGGCATAGCCCTTGCCCTTTTTGGTCAGCACATGGATCAGCATTGGCCCCGTGGCGCGGGCATGGGCGGTGCGCAGGACCGGCAAAAGCTGGTCAAGATCATGGCCATCAATCGGGCCAACATAGGAAAAGCCCAGCTCTTCAAAGAGGGTGCCACCCACAGCCATGCCCTTGACCAATTCCTTGGCCCGGCGCGCGCCTTCTGCAAAGGGTTCGGGCAAGAGGCCGGCTAGGCTTTTGGCCGCCGATTTCAGCTCTTGGAACGGCTCACCGGCATACAGCCGCGACAGATAGCTGGAAAGGGCCCCGACCGGCGGGGCGATCGACATTTCATTGTCGTTCAGAATGACAAACATCCGCTTTTTCAGGTGGCCCGCGTTGTTCATCGCCTCAAACGCCATGCCCGCCGACATCGACCCATCGCCGATCACCGCCACCGCATCGCCCGGATCGCCGCCGAGATCAGCCGCCATGGTAAAGCCCAAGGCCGCAGAGATCGAGGTGGAGGAATGGGCCGCGCCAAAGGGATCGTAAGGAGACTCAGACCGTTTGGTGAACCCCGACAACCCGCCTTCGGTGCGCAGCGTGCGGATGCGGTCGCGCCGCCCGGTCAGAATTTTGTGCGGATAGCACTGGTGGCCCACGTCCCAGATGATCTTATCACGCGGAGCGCTGAACACGGCATGCAGCGCCACCGTCAGTTCCACCACGCCAAGCCCCGCCCCCAGATGGCCGCCCGTCACCGAAACGGCCGAAATCGTCTCGGTCCGCAGCTCATCGGCCAATTGCCGCAGCTCGCGGTCGCTCAGACCTTTCATGTCGGCAGGCAGCGCGACCCGGTCAAGAAGAGGGGTAAGAGGACGGTCGGCCATAATGCTTCCTGTTCAATTTTCCCGCGCAATAACGAAACGCGCGCAGTCGATCAAGTTTTGCGCGGCAGGGCCATAGCCGGACAGCGCGGCTTCCGCCTCGTCTATCAGGGATTTGGCGCGTGCCTTGGCCGGTTCAAGGCCCAAAAGCGAGACAAAGGTGGCCTTGCCGGCTGCGGCATCCTTGCCCACGGCCTTGCCGGTCAAGGCAGCATCGCCGGTGACGTCCAAGACATCATCCCAGATCTGAAACGCGAGACCCAGCGCGGTTGCATAGCGGCGCAAGGGGGCCGGATCGGCCCCGGCCAGAATAGCCCCCGCCTCGGCGGAAAAGCGAATGAGCGCGCCGGTCTTGCCTGCTTGCAGCGCGGTGATCTCCTCGAGCGTCAGGGGACGCGCGGCGGTTTCAGCGGCAATGTCCAGCGCCTGCCCAAGAACCATGCCTTGCGCGCCACTGGCCCGCGCAAGGCCTGCGACCAAGGCAATCCGGGTCTCACCAGACCCCAGCGCGGGGTCGGCCAGCAACTCAAAGGCCAGCGTTTGCAAGGCATCGCCTGCCAGAACCGCCGTCGCCTCATCCCATTTCACATGCACCGTGGGCAGGCCCCGGCGCAGGGCGTCATCGTCCATGCAGGGCATGTCGTCATGCACCAGCGAATAGGCGTGCAGCGCCTCGACCGCCGCCGCAGCGCTGAGGCCATGGTTGGCGGAAAGGCCAAGCATCCGCGCCGATTCCAGCACGAGAAAGCCGCGCAGGCGTTTGCCACCATTGGCGGCATAGCGCATGGCCTGCACAACGGGCGTATCACCAAAGCCCGCCATTGCCGCATCCAGCCGGGCCTGAATGGCCAGCGCATCGGCGGCCAGTTGGGCGGAAAAGGTCACAGCCCCTCCACCGGTGTGGTGCCCACGGCGCGACCCTCGGCGGCGCGGATCAGCTCTACCTTTTCCTCGGCCGCCTTCAGCTTGGCCGCGCAATGCGCCTTCAACGCAGCGCCCTTTTCATAAAGAGCGATGGACTGTTCCAACGCGACCTCGCCGCGTTCCAACTGGGTCACAACCTGCTCCAAAGCGGCCATGGCCTCTTCGAAACTCATCTCGGATACGGCTTTGTCGGTCATCATCCCTGCCCAGTTTATCTACGATGCCAGAACACCCACATGCGCGGCGACGGATTCCGTCAGCGCGCCCAGATCATAGCCGCCCTCAAGACAGGATACCACCCGCCCGCCAGCGCAATCGGCGGCAATGTCGCAGATGCGGCGGGTCAGCCATGCGTAGTCATCGGCCTGCCATTCAAGGCCCGCCAAAGGATCATCGGCATGGGCGTCAAACCCAGCTGAAATGAGGATCAACTCGGGCTGCCATGCCACAAGGCGGGGGAAGATCACCGTGTCATAGACCTGCCGCATCCGCGCCCCGCCCGACCCTTCGGGCAAAGGGGCGTTGACGATCTGGCCATGTGCCCCCACTTCGCGCGGGCTGCCGGTGCCGGGGTAAAGCGGCATCTGGTGGGAGGAGGCGAAAAGGCAGCGCGGCTCATCCCACATCAGATCTTGCGTGCCATTGCCGTGATGCACGTCGAAATCGACGATCGCCACGCGCGACAGGCCGTGATGATCGAGCGCGCGTTTGGCGGCAATGGCCACGGTGCCGAACAGGCAAAAGCCCATGGCCGTTGCAGTTTCGGCATGGTGGCCCGGCGGGCGGCAGGCGACAAAGGCGGTGGTGTCGGCCCCGGTCAGCACCGCATCGACCGCTGCACAGGCCCCGCCCACAGCGTGCAAGGCCGCCGTCAAACTGCCGGGCGACAGGTAGGTATCGCCGTCCATCTGCGCCCAACCGTCGCTTGGCACCGCCGCGGCCACCCGATCGACATAGGCGCGCGGATGGCAGCGCGTCACCTCATCCAAAGGCGCCAATGGCGCCTCAGGTCGGGTCAGCGTCAGCCCTTGCAACCCGGCCCCAACCGCGCGCAGGCGGTCCACCCGTTCGGGGTGGCCGGGGGGCGTGACGTGGCCTGCAAAGGCGGGGCTGGTGAAAAGCTGCGCCATCAACCGGGCTGCAACATGTAACCCTCACCCCGCACAGTTTGCAGGAAACGCGGGCGTTTCGGGTCATCCTCGATCTTGCGGCGCAGGCGGGTGATCTGCACATCGACTGCCCGCTCTTGCCCCGCGCTGTCCTCTGCCGGGCTGTCGCCCACCAGCTTGTCTCGGCTGATCGGCTGGCCCGGTTGGGCGGCGAAGGCGCGCATCAACTGCGCCTCGGTCGAGGTCAGCTTCACCAGATCGGCCCCGCGCCACAACTCACCCCGGTCGACATCATAACGCACCGCCCCAAGCTGCAGGATCTTCGGGGCCTGCGTGGCGGCCTTGGCCTGCGGCACCCGGCGCAAAATGGCATTGATGCGCAGCAAAAGCTCTTTCGGTTCAAAGGGTTTGACAAGGTAATCATCCGCCCCCGCCTCCAGCCCTTCGATCCGGTTTTGGGTTTCGCCCTTGGCGGTCAGCAGCAAGATCGGCACCGACATCTGGCCGCGCAGATCGCGCGTCAGGCTGATGCCATCCTCGCCCGGCATCATCACGTCAAGGATCAGCATGTCGAACTCCAGCCCCGACAACAGCCGCCGGGCTTGGGCCGCATCGCGGGCGGTGGTCACCAAAAACCCGTTGCGGATCAGGAATTTCTGCAACAGGCCACGGATGCGTTCGTCATCATCGGCGACCAGAAGATGTGCCTGTGGTTCACTCATACACTGCCCTCTTTCAGGCTTTGATACTGCCTGCGCATCTCGGGGTCCATCATCGCTTCAAGCACAGCGCGAAAGCCCTGCACCGCCTGCGGCCCGGCTGCCCGATAGGCGGCGCGCATGCGCGCCCGTTGGGCATCGGACAGCGCCCGCTCCAAGGCCCGGCCCTTCTCGGTAAGGTACAGATGCCGTTCGCGCTTGTCGCGTTTGCCAACCCGCGCCTCAACCAAACCATCGTCAAAGAGCGCCCGCAGCACCCGGTTCAGCGATTGCTTGGTCACCCCCAGAATGGCCAAAAGATTGCCCACCGTGGTGCCGGGGCTGCGGTGGATGAAATGCACAGCGCGGTGATGGGCGCGGCCATAATCCATCGTCTCAAGGATGCGGTCAGGATCAGCCGTAAAGCCGCGATAGGCAAAGAACATCGCCTCGATGCCCTTACGCACCTGCTCATCTGTCAAAAACAGCAGGCTTTCGCCCCCGGTGTTCGGCTCGGCCATCGGCGCCTCCCTTTCGGGCTGAATTTACGTCAGGCTTGTTGACATTCCAAGTCACAAACGCTAGCGATTCGGCGGTTTAGCGCAATATTATGTCCGAAACGGACCAATACTGCGCAATATTCGCAAATGGAGGCGGGAATGGCTGGCTATGATGATCGTGATGGCTTTATCTGGATGGATGGCAAACTGGTCGAATGGCGCAGCGCCAATGTCCATATCCTGACCCATGCGATGCATTACGCCAGCGCCGTGTTCGAAGGCGAGCGTTGCTATAACGGCAAGATCTTCAAATCGACTGAGCATTCCGAGCGCCTGCGCATGTCGGGCGAACTTCTGGACATGCCGCTGCCCTATTCGGTGGCCGAGATCAACGCCGCCAAAGAGGCCGTTCTGAAGGCTAATGGTCTGACCGACGCTTACGTGCGTGCGCTGGCTTGGCGCGGAGTGGGCGAAGACATGGGCGTGGCTGCCAAGCGCAACCCGATCCGTATGGCGGTGGCTTGCTGGTCCTGGGGCAATTACTACGGCGACGCCAAAACGCGCGGCGCGAAACTCGACATTGCCAAGTGGAAGCGCCCCTCGCCCGAGACCATCCCCCATGCGGCCAAGGCTGCCGGGCTTTACATGATCTGCACCATGTCGAAACATGCGGCCGAGGCGAAGGGCTGCTCGGACGCCATGATGATGGACTATCGCGGCTATGTGGCCGAGGCGACAGGGGCCAATATCTTCTTCGTCAAGGATGGCGAGGTGCATACGCCAAAACCCGATTGCATCCTGAACGGCATTACCCGCCAGACCGTGATCGGCATGCTGCGCGACATGCAGATCAAGGTCCATGAACGCCACATCCTGCCCGAAGAGCTGGAAGGGTTCGAACAGTGCTGGCTGACCGGCACCGCCGCCGAGGTGACGCCCGTGGGCCAGATTGGCGATTACAACTTTGTGGTGGGCGACCTGACACAGCGTGTCGCAGCCAGTTACGAACAGCTGGTGCGCGCCTAAGCCTCCTCGGGCGCCTCCGGCTTCTCGTCGGAGGTGCCCCTAGGCCTCATGGCCTTTTTCGATGCGGATATAGTGCACAAGGCGCTGATTGTCTGCGGCCCGCTCGACCGGGCGTTTCCACAGGGCCTGCCAGACCTGCCCGCTGCTCCGGCGCGCAATGGTGACAAAGGCTTTGACCCGCCCCCCGCTGGGTGCGGTGCGATGGTCGGCAAGATGCTTGGACATGGCCGTCTCCCTTAGGTTGGTGCGACACGGTGAGCGGACAGACTAGGCCAGAATCGCCCACAGCAAAAATGAAGTTTATGCAAAACCCGAAACACCGCCGATCCGCCTACCGTTGCAGGCGGTTCACCGCCCAAAGTGCGGCATCGGCGACGGCGGGATCGGGGTCATCCAGACAGGCGCGGGCGGCGAGCAACAAACCCGGCAGGCCCGAATTGCCAATGGCATAAAGCACATTGCGCACCATCCGATCCCGCCCAATCCGCTTGATCGGGCTGCCGGCAAAGCGCGCGCGAAAGGCGGCATCGTCCAAAGCAGCCAGTTCGGCCAGTTCCGGCAAACCGACCTTCGGCTGGTAGCCGATGTCGCGCGCGGCGGCGGCAAACTTGTTCCATGGGCAGACGGCCAGACAATCATCGCAGCCGTAAATCCGGTTGCCCATCAAGGCGCGCAATGCCTCATCAACCGGGCCTTTGTGCTCAATGGTCAGATAAGAAATGCAGCGCCGCGCGTCCAACTGGTAAGGCGCAGGGAAAGCCGCTGTCGGGCAGGCATCCAGACAGGCCGTGCAAGTGCCGCAATGACTGACCTCGGGCGCATCCTTGGGCAAGTCCAGCGTGGTGAAAATCGCGCCCAGAAAGAACCAACTGCCCAGATCGCGCGCCAAAAGATTGGTGTGCTTGCCTTGCCAGCCCAAGCCAGCCGCCTGCCCTAAAGGCTTTTCCATAACGGGGGCTGTATCGACAAAAACCTTGATCTCGCCACCCTGCGCGTCAAGCAACCAGCGCCCCAACCGCTTCAGCCGCCGCTTCACCAGATCATGATAATCCTTGCCTTGGGCATAAACGCTCACCACCCCGCGGTCGCGCTCGGACAGCCCGGCCATCGGATCGCTTTCCGGCGTGTAGACCTCGGCCAGCATGATGACCGACCGCGCCTCAGGCCAGAGCGCCCCCGGATTGCCGCGCCAGTCCTCACGTTCGGCCATCCAGCCCATCTGCCCCTGTCGCCCATCCGCCAGAAACGCGCGCAGCCGCGCGGCTGCCTCAGGCACCGCATCGGGTGCACAGATGCGCAGTTTGGAAAACCCTTCGGCCTCGGATTGACGAACCAGCCTTGCCTTCAATGCGGCAAAAATATCCCGGGGGTCCGGGGGCTGGCCCCCGGGGCTGGGATCAGAAATCCAAGTCGGCATAATGGGCGGGTGGCGGAAAGCCCGGGATCTGATCGGCCAAAAGCGTGCGGAACGACGGGCGCGATTTGATCTTGGCGTACCAGTCCTTCACCGTTGCATTGCGGTTCCAATCGACGTCCGAGATGTAATCCAGACACGACAGATGCGCGGCGGCGGTAAAGTCGGCCAGTGTCATCTCATTGCCCGCAAGCCAGCGGCGCTGATCCAAAAGCCAGGCCATGTAATCCAGATGATACTTGATCCGCCCCGCCCCGGATTTCACGTTCTTGGAATCCGGATAGCCGTGGCCCATCACCTTCTTGTTCACCCGCTCATACAAGAGCTTCGAGGTGACCTCGGCATGGAACTTGTCATCAAACCACGCACAAATCCGCCGCACTTCATAGCGGGTGTCCGCATCGCGCGGCATCAGCGCGGGCGTCGGGATCGCCTCGTCCAGATATTCGCAGATCGCCTGGCTTTCGCTCATGACCTTTTGGTCCATGCGCAGGATCGGCACCTTGCCAGCCGGATTGCGGCGCAAGAAATCGGGGCTTGGCTCCCAATAGCGCTCTTCCACCAACTCGACCTCAAGCTTCTTTTCGGCCAGCGTCAGGCGAACCTTGCGGCAGAAGGGCGAGAGGGGGAAGTGATAGAGACGGATCATCGGAGAGGGGCCTGAAAAAGGGGATGCTTCTCAATAGCGCCCTTGGCGGCAGTTGCAACTGGGCTATTGAAAACAGCTGGCCTATTGAAAACAGCCTGCCCGCCCGTCGACGTCAATCGTCTCGGCCCCCGACAGGATCGCCCGGGTGCGCTTGCGCACAAAGCTCGAAGGCTCGCTCGCACTGCGGTCTTTGGGGTTGGGCAAGACGGCAGCCAAACGCGCAGCTTGCAGCGCTGACAGATCGGCTGCATCGACGCCAAAATGATGCTGCGCCGCCGCCTGCACCCCAAAGACGCCCTCGGCAAACTCGGCGGTGTTCAGATACACCTCCAAAATACGTTGTTTGGACCACAGAAGTTCGATCACCGGGGTGATCGCCGCCTCCATCGCTTTGCGCAGATAGCTGCGGCCATGCCACAGGAAGGTGTTCTTGACCACCTGCTGCGACAGGGTTGAGGCCCCGCGCGCGCCGCCCTCTTCAATCGCTTCACGGATGGCCGCCATGTCAAAGCCCCAGTGCAGGCAGTAATTGGCATCCTCCGCCGCCACCACTGACCGCGCCATAACCGGGGCAATCTCGTCCCAGCTCACCCAGTCCTTCTCAATACCGCCCAGCCGCCACGCCTCTTGCGCCTGATAGATGTTGATCGGCGGCGGCACAAAGCTGAACAGAACGATCAGCACGCCATAAAACGCCGCCACACCAACTAGCCCGCGCCAAAGCCACAGCCGGATCCGCCGCAAAAGCGGCGGCTTCGGCAGGTCTGCTTCGGGTTCAGGTTTCTTGCGCGCGGCCATGGGCGATCATAGGCCATGAACGGCAGGCCGGGGTCAAGTGACCGAGGAGCACAGCGCTTCAGGCCATAGTGACTTGCAACTGGTTGCTGCGCCGTGGAACATGGCAGCCGACAGAAAACAGGAGCAGGCAGATGTTCAAAGCACTGGTGGTGACCAAAGACGAATCCGGGGCAACCCATCCGGCGGTGACCTCGCTTGAGGTCGGCGATCTGCCGGCGGGCGATGTCGTGGTCGCGGTCGAGTATTCGACGGTGAACTACAAGGACGGGCTCTGCCTGGGCACCGGGGGTGGTTTGGTGCGCAGCTATCCGCATGTGCCCGGCATTGATTTCGCGGGCACGGTCGAAAGCTCTGACGATCCGCGCTATCGCCCCGGCGACAAGGTGGTGTTGACCGGCTGGCGCGTAGGGGAAAGCCATTGGGGCGGCTATGCGCAAAAGGCGCGGGTCAAGGCTGATTGGCTGGTGCCCTTGCCCGCTGGGCTGACCACGAAGCAGGCGATGGCCGTGGGGACCGCAGGCTTCACCTCGATGCTGGCCATTCTGGCGCTGGAAGATCACGGGCTGAAACCCGGCAATGGCCCGGTTCTGGTGACGGGCGCGGCAGGGGGCGTGGGTTCGGTTGCGGTCGCGCTTTTGGCGGCGGCAGGCTATGAGGTGGCCGCGGTCACCGGTCGGCCTGAAACCGAGGCCTATCTGCGCGACCTTGGCGCCACCCAGATTGTCCCGCGTGAGACGATCAACGAAACCGTCAAGCGCCCCTTGGAATCTGAGACATGGGCGGGCTGCATTGATGCGGTCGGCGGGCCGATGATGGCGCGTGTGCTGGGGCAGCTGAAATCTGGCGGTTCCATCGCTTCGGTCGGTCTGGCCGGGGGCGCAAACCTGCCCGCGTCAGTCGTGCCCTTCCTGTTGCGCGGCGTGAACATCTTGGGCATCGATTCGGTGCTGCAACCCTATGCGCGCCGCGTCACCGCTTGGGACCGCATCGCGCGCGACATGCCGAAAGACAAGCTTGAGGCGATGGTCGGCTTGCATGGCCTTGGCGATCTGCCGCAGCTTGGTGTCGACATCTTGGCGGGCAAGGTCAAAGGCCGGGCGGTGATTGACGTCAACGCCTGAGCAAGGGCGTTTCAGAATATTGAGCATGCCGCCCCTCTCTCGATGTGGGGTGGCATTGCACGTCTTGGCAGGACGCATTGCGGCCTGTGTTGCGGGGGATCACGCCTAAGGGGTCACGTGGATGCGGCGGTCAGTCAGCCCCCCCTCAGCCCGCCGTGATCCGTCTGCGCCCTTCGGCAAGCCACGCCGCCACCGCAAGCCCTGCGGCCAGAAGCAGCACCAGCCAGCCCGGCACCAAGGGCGAGATGCGCAGGTCTTCGGTCACATAGGCCCCGCGCGGGGTATAGCCCAGCCAGCCGCGCCCAGCCGCTGGGCGGCCTTCGCGCACCGCGCGCAAGGCCGGGAACCCCTCTTCCAGCCGCGGCATCCCGCCCTGCACCGTGTCGACCACCGGCTGTAGAAGGACGGGCGAGGCCAGCGTTTCGACAAACTCACGCGGAGCAGAAGGGCCAACGGCGACCACCCGCGTCAGATCATCCTGCTCCAGCCGATAAAGCCCGACCATCGGCGCCTGCCAGTCGATCTGGAACCGACCGGGCGAAAGCTGCGCCAGATTCAACTCGGTCACCGTCCCATCCGGCGCGGTGATCGTCAGCACGCCGGGCGGTTCTTCCTTGATCGTGCGGCGGGTCAGCGTCAGCACATCGCCATTGGAGGCGGCCATCAGCGCCTCTTCTTCCAGTTCCGGCTCTTTCAGCATCCAATGCGCCAGCCGTTTCATCAGTTCCAACTGCGGCCCGCCGCCTTCAAACCCCCGGCCCCAGAGCCAAGCATGGTCTGACGCCAGAACCGCGATCCGGCCCTCGTCCACCCGGTCGAGCACCAGCAAAGGCCGATCCCCCGGCCCAGACATTGCCACCTGTCCGCGCAAAAGTTCCACCTCGGCCAGCCGGAACCAGCGGCCCCAGCCCCCCTCGGGCGCCAGCGCCTCCAGTCCCTCGGTCACCGGATGGCGGCGGCCAAGCTCGGTCAGCGCGGGGCGGAAGGGTTCTTCAATCACCTGAGCGGTGGGTGCAACGGGCAGAATTTCTGCCAAAGGTGATCGCCACAGGCTGTCCACCGCACCAAACTCGGGGCCAGCGGCCACCAGAACGGTGCCGCCGCCACGGACATAGGACACCACGTTGTCGATGTACTCCATCGGCAAGATGCCCCGCATCCGGTAGCGGTCAAAGATGATGAGATCAAATTCGTCAATCTTTTCAACGAAAAGTTCCCGCGTTGGGAAGGCAATCAGCGCCAATTCATCCACCGGCACGCCATCTTGCTTTTCCGGCGGGCGCAGAATGGTGAAATGCACCAGATCCACCGCCGCGTCTGACTTCAACAGGTTGCGCCAAACCCGTTCGCCCGCATGCGGCTCACCCGAGACCAAGAGCACCCGCAGCCGATCGCGCACGCCGTTGATCTGCACCACGGCGGCGTTGTTGCGGTCGGTCAACTCGCCCTCCACCGGGGCCAGCGAGAAATGCAGCACGTTTTGTCCGCCATGCGGCAGGGTCACCGGCAGTTCCAGATCGGTGTTGACCGGCACCGAGAAGGTCACCGGATCCTCGGCATCCACGGCAATGGTGATCTCGGCCTCAGGGCCCAAGGCGGGGGCTGCGCCCTGATCTTCGATGCGCAGCTTCAGCGTGAACTCCTCGCCGATGATAGCAAAGGCCGGGGCATCGGTGATGACAAGGCGACGGTCCCAATCGGTGGCGCGCCCGGTCAACAGCACATGCAGCGGTGCAGGCAGGCTGGGGGCAAGGCCCGCATCATGCACCTGCCCGTCGGTGATGATCACCGCACCGGCAATCCGCGCACGCGGCTCGGCGGCAATCACCTCGGCCAGCGCGGTCATGGCCAGACTGCCCGCATCTTTGGCCCCATCCGCAAAGCGGATCACGCGCAGTTCGGTGTTCTCCAGCGCGGCCACCGCAGCTGACAGGCTCGCCAGCGCCGCTTCGGTTTGGGCGGGGCGGTCTGAAAGGCGCTGGCTCGCGCTGTCATCGACCACGGCAAGGATGATGTCGGACAAAGGCTTGCGGTTCTCTTCCTGCAAGGACGGATTCACCAGCGCCAGCCCCAAGGCCAGCATCGCCAGTCCACGTAAGGGCCATCCACGCAAGCCGCGCCAGATGGCAAAGGCCAACAGGACCACGGCCACCGCCGCCAGCGCCCAGATCAAGGGCAGCGGCACCAAGGGATCAAAGATCACTGTGCGGCTCATTCGCCCAACCTCTCCAAGAGCGCCGGGACATGGACCTGATCGGATTTGTAATTGCCGGTCAGCACATGCATCACCACGTTGATGCCAAAGCGATACGCCAACTCGCGCTGGTCTTGGCCCGCAAGACCGCGACCAACCGGATAGATCGCCGCCCCTGCGCCATCGACCGCCCAAGCCACAGCCCAGTCATTGCCGCCAATGATCACCGGCGTCACCCCATCGTTGAGGTTGCGAAACGGCATCCCCTCGGCGGTTTCCGCGTCAGGCGGTGGGGCTTCGACCCAAAGATCGGGGCTGGTGTGGCGGCCGGGAAATTCCTGCAACAGATAGAAGGTGCGGGTCAGCACGTGGTCTTCGGGCAAGATGTCCAAAGGCGGCACGTCAAGACCCGAGGCTAAAAGCTGCAGCATCTCGGCCTCGGGCGTCAGCCCACCCAACCCCGCGATATCCGCATCGCGGGTGTCAAAGAGGATCATGCCCCCGGTGCGCAAAAAGGCGTTCAGCTTGCCATAGGCGCGGGTTGACGGGATGGGCTGATCAGGAGTGATCGGCCAATATAGGAAGGGGAAAAAGCCCAATTCATCAGTTTCAAGGTTGACGCCCATCGGCGGCTCGGGCTCGACCGAGGTGCGCAGCCACAGCTGATCGCCAAGGCCCCGCAAACCGGCGGCCGCGGTTTCGTCCAAAGCGGCATTGCCAGTCAGCACATGTGCGAGCACAACCCCGCGCGTCGCCTCAATCCCGCGTGCATCGGAGGCGGGGTCTGGGGTGGTTTGTGCCCCCGCCTGCGGCACAGGCAGCGCAAGCGCCAACAGCACCACAGCCGCCGCCCGCGACCAGCGCGGCATCCGCCCTGACACAAAGGCCGAGGCCAGAATATCCACCACCAAAAGCGCCAAAGCCGCCGCCAAAAGCCAACCGCCCAGCGCCTGCGCGCGGGCCGCGCCCAGACCTTCAATCGCGGTGCCCGCAGGCCATGCGGCCGGGGTCAGCGTCGCCGTGGGCGGCAATGTGTTCAGCGCCACCAGCCGATCTTCATGGCGGTAAAGGCCCGGCGGCGCATCAGCACGCGGCCCGCCCACCAGCGCTGTGGCCAGCGCATCCCCAGCCACGCCCCCCAGATCACCCGGCTCGGCCAGATCGCCATAGCCGTCCATCCGCCGCTCAGGCGTCCAGAGCAGCCCCTCAACCGCGCCTTCGCTGCCACCGATGCGGGCCGAGACCGCCAGCCGCTCCAGCATTTGCATGAACAACCCCGACAGGGGCAGGTTCGACCATTCGACATTGGCGGTGACATGCACCAGCACCACCTGCCCCGCGCCCACCGCTTTGCGGGTCACCAGCGGTGTGCCATCGGCCAAGGCAGCAATGGTGCGCGCGCCAAGTTCGGGGTCGGGCTGGGCCAAAACCTGCTGCGAGACGGTGACATCCGCCGGAATGGTCAAGCCATGAAACGGGCTTTCCTCGGCAAAGTCAGCCAAGGGCTTCGGCTCGCCCCAACTCATGGTGCCGCCCACCGACCGACCGCCTTCGCGCAGGCGCACCGGCATCAGCGGGTCCTCTTCGCTGCGCGCCAGATCGCTGGCCGCCAGACGCGGCCCAGCAAAGCGCAGCAAAAGCCCGCCGCCATCCAGCCAATCCAGAATGCCATCCTCTTCCGCCTCTGTCAGGCGGGCGACATCGGCGAGGATGATGACATCGGGCTTGGCGGGCAGAATATCGGTCAAGGTGCCGTCGACTAGGTCGGCCACCGGCATCAGTGCTTGGCGCAGGTAATGGGTCGGCGACAACAGTTGCAGCCCCTCGCGGTCGGCGCTGTTGTCGATCACGGCGATCTTGCGGCGTTTCAGACTGTCATCGGTCAGCACCACCGCACCCGCGCTGCGCTGGCCCAAAAGGGCAAAGCGGTTGATCCGGTTGCGCAATTCGGGCGGCACATCCAACTCGGTCGCCGCCTCACCGCTGCCGGGGGCAAAGACCAGCCGCGCGCGGCCCAACTCACGGTCAATCCCAGCCGGATCGGGACCATGGGCGGTGACCTCCAACTCGGCCCCGGCGGCATCTGGCAGGCGGAGGGCGGTCAGGGTGATTTTTCCCTCGGCCAGCGTTGCGGGGCGCAGGCCATAGGCGGGACGGGGCGACAGCGCGGCGGTCACCTGACCGCGCGCAGCAAGCTCGGCCGCAAGCTCGGCCCGGCCCGGATGGTCCAGCCCATCTGACAGCCACAGCGTGTCAAATCCGCCTTCGGGCAGCACAGCCGTCCAAGGCTCAAGATCCGGCGCCCATGGCGCGGGCTGCAGCGCGGCCAGTCGGCCCTGCCACTCGGTCGGGTTGGAAAACACAATTGGCTGCGGCGCATCGGACAGGCGCGCAACGGCGGCGGGACGCCCCGCGCGCGCGGCCTCTTCCAAAGCCGCCGCCGCGCGGGCTTGGGCGCGCGGCCAATCGCGGGCATCGGCCCAACTGCCATCCAAAAGCACCAGCAAAGGCCCGGTGCCCGGCTGGCGTGCATCGGGGTTCAGAACCGGCCCGGCAAAGCCAATGATCGCCGCCGCCACCGCGAGCATCCTGAGCAGCAACAACCACCACGGCGTCTTGTCGGCTTGGCGATCCTCATCCTTCAGCCCCAGCATCAAGGCGACAGCCGGAAAGCGGCGGCGAATGGGGGCAGGCGGAATGGCCCGCAGCAACAGCCACAGGATCGGCAGCGCGATCAGCGCCAAAAGAAGCCCGGGCGCGGCAAAGGCCAGGGGACCAAAGGTCATCGCTTGCCCCCCGCCAGCGCCTGATAGGCCCAGAGGAGCGCCGATTGTGCCGGATCGCCGCTGTGGTGGCAGGCGCAATGCCAGCCCACGGCGCGCGACAGGGCGGTCAGACGATCCTTGCGCTCCGCGAGCCGCGCCAGATACCGCTCGCGCAGGGCAGCGGCGCTTTGGGTTTCATGGCTGAGACTGCCGCCCATGGATTGAAACACTGTGCGGCCTGAGAAAGGAAATTCCTCCTCCGCCGGATCAAGGATTTGCACCAAGACCCCGCGCACCCCGCGATCGGCAGCAAAGGCCAGCGCGGTTTCCAACCCCTCGAGCGGCCCCAGAAAATCGGACAGGAACACGGCCCGACCATGGGAAACAAGGCCACTGGCATCGGGCAGACCATAATCCTCGGCCCCCTCGGCCAAGCCATTGGCCAAGGTGACAATCTGCGCCCGGCCGGGGCGCGGCGGCTGGCCTGCCAGCCCCACCCGCTCGCCGCCCTTCAACAGCAAAATCCCCAAGGCCAGCGCCAATACCTTGGCCCGCCCGCCCTTGGTCGGCCGCGCGGCATCGCCTGAAAACCCCATGCTGCGCGAGGGGTCAGCCCACAGCGTCACCGATTGCGCGGCTTGCCATTCACGCTCACGCACAAACGGCGTGTCAGCCCGTGCCGAGCGGCGCCAGTCAATCGCCCGCGCACTATCCCCCGCATGGGCGGCGCGATACTGCCAGAACTCGTCGCCCTGCCCCGCCCGCTTGCGACCGTGTTCGCCCAGCATCACCGTCTGCGCCAGCATCTCGGCCTCGGCCAAAAGCGCGGGCAAAGACTGGCCAAGAAGCTCAGCCTCGGCGCGCAAGGGTGCTTTTGGGTCGGCGGCCAGTGTCAAGCGGCGGCCTCAAGGCGCAAGGTGCGGGTGGTCACGCGGTCAATCAACCCGGTCAGGGTTTCCCCCCGCGCCCGTGCGGCAAAGGAAAGCGCCATCCGGTGCTCCAACACGGGGCGCGCCATAGCAGCCACATCAGCGATTGACGGCGCAAGCCGACCGTCCAAAAGCGCCCGCGCCCGGACCGTCAGCATCAAGGCTTGCGCCGCCCGCGGCCCCGGCCCCCAAGCCAAAGATCCGGCCAGATCCGCGCCCTCCGGCTCACCCGGACGACAGGCGCGCACCAGATCCAAAATCGCCTCCACCACCGCATCGCCGACCGGCATCCGCCGCAAGACCGACTGCGCCGCCAAAAGCCCTTCGGCATCAAACACCGCATGGGCGGCCGCCTCGGTTGCACCAGTGGTGGCCAAAAGGATCTCCCGTTCCGCAGCACGGGTGGGGTAATCAACATTCACCTGCAACAAAAACCGGTCCAACTGCGCTTCGGGCAAGGGATAGGTGCCCTCCTGCTCGATGGGGTTTTGCGTGGCCAACACATGGAACGGACGGCCCAGCGGGCGATGCTGCCCGGCAATCGTCACCTCTTTTTCCTGCATCGCCTGCAACAACGCCGATTGCGTGCGCGGGCTGGCGCGGTTGATCTCATCGGCCATCAAAAGCTGGCAAAAGACCGGACCTTCCAGAAAGCGAAAGCTGCGGCTGCCATCGGCGGCAGTTTCCAACACTTCCGAGCCCAGAATATCGGCCGGCATCAGATCGGGCGTGAACTGGATGCGGTTCGACTTCAGGCCCATCACAGTAGAGAGCGTATCGACCAGCATGGTCTTGCCCAGCCCCGGCAAACCGACCAAGAGCGCATGGCCCCCGCAAAGCATGGCCGCCAGAACCTGATCGACCACCGTCTCCTGCCCAATGAACCGCCGCGCAACCGAGGCACGGGCCTCGCCCAGCCTGCTGCCCAAGGCTTCGATCTCGGCAACCAGCCCGGCAACCTGAGTTTGGGGTTCGGCCATGACATTCCTCCGCAAGCGTTTATATGTGCATATGACCGCAACATAGGGCCGGGCACAAATGGCAAAAGCCGAAGATGCACAATTCATCGTGAAACCCTCCGCCGACGGGCTAATGTCGGCGGTGTCGGGCGTCGCCAAAAAGGGGCCACCGCCGGTGCATCTGTGGAGCCCGGATTTCTGCGGCGACATCGACATGCGCATCGCGCGGGACGGGACCTGGTTCTACCAAGGCACCCCGATTGGGCGCGCACCGATGGTGAAACTCTTCTCAACGATCCTCAAACTGGAAGACGGCAAGTATTATCTCGTCACCCCGGTGGAAAAGGTCGGCATCGTGGTCGAGGATGCGCCGCTGCATGCCGTAGATTTTGAGGTAGAGGGCGCTGGCAAAGACCAGACCCTGACCTTTTTCACCAAAACCGAAGATAAGGTGGTGGCCGGGGCCGACAACCCGATTCGGGTCGAGCGTGACGCGACAACGGGTGAGCCCTCGCCCTATGTCCACGTGCGCCGCGGGCTTTGGGCGCGCATCGACCGCAAATCCTTTTACCGTCTGATTGATCTCGGCACCCATGAAACGGTTGACGGGCAGGGCTGGTTTGGCCTCTGGTCCTCGGGTCGATTCTTTCCTGTCATCCCATCTGCGGATTTGTATTGAATGCCCCGTTTTGCCGCCAACCTGACCATGCTCTTTACCGAAGTTCCGATGCTGGATCGGCCGGGGCTGGCGGCACAGGCCGGGTTTGACGGGGTCGAGGTTTTGTTTCCCTATGACCATGCGGTGACCGATTGGCAAACGGCGCTGGCCGGGCTGCCCTTGGCGCTGGTGAACACCCCGCCGGGGGATTGGGTCTCGGGGGACCGCGGCTTTGCCGCTGTGCCGGGACAGGAAACACGGTTTCGCGACAGCTTTCTGCGCGGCGCCGATCTGGCCAACCGGCTGGGGGCAGCACGGCTCCATGTGATGGCGGGGGTGGCCAAGGGGCCGCAGGCCGAACAGGTGTTCGTCGAGAACCTCGCTTGGGCAGCGGCGCAAGCACCAGATCAGCGGCTGGTGATCGAACCGCTGAACCCCGATGACATGCCGGGGTATTTCCTAAACGACTTCGATCAGGCCGCGCGAATTCTGGATGATCTGGGCTTGGCGCAGGTCGGTCTGCAGTTTGACCTGTGGCACGCCGCCCGGATCGAAGGGCAGGCTCAAGCGGTCTGGGACCGTCATAAAGCGCAGGTCTCCCATATCCAGATCGCCGGCTTTCCCAGCCGCAACGAACCGGGCGGCGGCGGGTTCGATTTGACCGGCCTTTGCTCCGAGGTTGACGCCATGGGCTATAACGGCTGGATCGCCGCCGAATACCGACCCGCCCGCGCCACCGTGCATGGGCTGGCCTGGCTGCAGGCCTTAAAAGCCCGCGCGCAGCCGATCGGCAGTTGACCGCACAAGATCGGCCTGCCCAGCTTTTTTCACCCCAATTTCATCTTGGCCCAAATACTCCCGCCGGAGGCGTCCTCGGCCAGCCGCTGCGCAACGGTTCAAGACCTTTGGAGTGGCACGCGATCACGACAGCGCCGCCAACAGATCCATCGCGGTGATCTGATCGAACTGCACATGGCGCTGCATCAGCGCCTCGGCCGCGTCCGCATCACGCGCCTCGATCAGTTGGGCGATCGCGCGGTGTTCGCGGGCCGATTGGGCGATGGCCCCCGCATAGTGATAGCGCGCTCGGTAATAGGCCAAAAGCTTGCGCGCATTGGTCTTGATCATTTCGGTCAGGAACGGGTTGCCTGCCGCCAGCGCCACGGTTTCGTGAAATCGCAGGTTCAACTGATAATAGCCGTCTGGATCGGAATCGCCCTTTTCAGCCGCATGGGCCTCGCAGGCCAGAACCGCTGCCTCAAGCCGTGCGGCCCATCCGGTGGACAGCCGCCTTGCCGCCAGACCTGCCGCCTGCCCTTCAAGTTTGGCGTGCACCTCCAGAATGGCGAGGAACTCTTCCAGCGTGGGCCGAAACAGCGTAGCCCCTTTGCGGGGATGGCGGCGGATCAGGCCAACCGCCTCAAGCTGCAAAAGCGCCTCGCGCACCGGGGTGCGGGACACCGAGAACTCGGCGACCAGTGCGGCATCGTCGATCAGATCGCCCGGCTTCAACCGCCCGATGTCGATCCACTGCAAGATCGTTTCGATCAATGTCTCTGTCTGTCCAGCCATACCGCTGAAAAAGCCCGAAACGCCGGGTCAGTAAAGCAGAAATCACCTCCGGCACCCCAATTGGGCGTGACAGCCTGCCCCGACCCTCGAAGTACGCCTTCCAACCGCGCCATCTGACCAAGGACCTAGGCAGGGGTTCACGTGGCCAACTGTCGCCGAAAAGCCATAATATTTACCATGTTTCTGACTAAATGTGACTAAATGTGAGCTTTTTCGCAGTCAATACTAGAAATTGTGTTCGTTCCCGAATATTGATCGTGCCAAGCGGCCCGCAAAAGACGGGCCCATAACAATATGCCGGGCACATCAGTTCGGTCTTGAGGCGGAGTGGTATTATGGTTGCAGCGATTGATTTCGCTGTCCGCGATTTTGCGGGCGGTTCCCAACTTGGCAGCGTGGCTGGTGAGGGTCAGGGCAATTTCATTCAGGTCGGTTCGGGCGACAGCATCTCGCTGAACCTGTCCAGGGCCTCAATCATTGGGTATGAAAAGCAGGGCAATGACCTTGTCATCCAGCTTGCCGATGGGCGCAGCATCCTGCTTTCGGGCTACTTCGACGAAGCCGCCGCAGGCCAAAACAAGCTTTACCTGTCTGACAACGGCACCATCACCGAGGTTCTGATTTCGAACACCGGCGATGGCGCGCTCTTTGCCGAATACGGCGCGGTGCAAGGCTGGGATAAGTGGAGCCCACTCGATGATCTGCGCTTTGCGGATGCTGATGGCGTCGCGGGGGCCGTTGGTGCCTCGGACGAGCCCGCCGGTATGGCAGCTTTGGTGCCCGGCCTGATGGGCGGCGCCGGTGGCCTTGGTGCCGCAGCGGCAGTTGTTGGCGGCGCGGCCGTGATCGGCGGCGGTGGCGGCGGCGGCGGAAGCAACGGCGGCGGCACGGGCGGTGACGGCGGCGGCGATGATGATGACGACGACACTGGCGGCGATGACGACGATGACGGCGATGATGACGGCGACGACACGCGCCGCCCGCCGACCGTTGACGCCCAAGACGCCGATCCGTTAACGACCAACACCACCAACCCCTCAATCACCGTGACCGGCACGGGCGAGCCTGGCGATCGGGTCAAGGTGACGATTGGCGGGGTGATCGAAGAGACGACAATCCGACCGAACGGCACTTGGTCGGTGACCTACCCCTCTGACGGGTTGCCCGGTGATGGGTCACACACCGCCTCGGTGGTGGTGAGCCAACCCAATGGCGTGACGCACAACCTGACCGGACCGGGTTTCATCATCGATATGACGCCCCCGGCCGTGCAGACCAGCTTTGGCACGACCACGCAGAACGACATTGAAAACCTTGCAGAATATGCCAATGGCGTCAGCCTTGGCGGCACAGGGGAGGTGGGCGCCGAGATCAAGGTGGTCATCAACGGTCACACACAAACCACCACAGTCGGCCAAAACGGCCAATGGTCGGTCACCTTTGCCAAAACCCAGATCGCGGCTGGACAGTATTACGAACTGCCCGCCGTCATCACGGCCACCGACGCGCTGGGCAACAAGACGGTGCTGAACCAGACCATCGCCATCGACACCCTAGCCGAGGTGGATGTGACCGCCGGGCAGATCGGCGGCGACGATCGCATGACCCTGTCGGAAAGCCGCAGCTTCAACCTGACCGGCACTGCGGATCCGGGGGCGACGGTGAAAGTCACGTTCGAAGGCCAATCCATCACTGTCACCGCCAATGGCGACGGCGCTTGGACTGCCCCCTTTGCCTTTGCCAACTTTGGCCTCACCACCCGCACCGGCACGGTGCAGGTGCAAGCGACAGACACCGCTGGCAACACGGCCACCACCAGCCACACGATCCAGATCGACACCGAGGTGCAAAACTTCCGCCTGACTGCGGTGGATGACCTAACAAGCCTTGCAGCCGGCGCCGACGCGGTCAACGCGATGGAGGCGCTGAACGGCGTCACCATCACCGGCACTGTCGAACCCGGCTCCACTGTCACCGTGAAATGGGGCGATATGACTCTGCCCGCCAGTGCCGTGACCGTCGGCGCGAACGGGGTCTGGACGGCCACCGTTCCGGCCTCAGCCATCCCGGCGGGCCAGACCTCCGTGCAAGTCACGGCGACCGCCCGTGACCAATATGACAACCTGTCCAGCACCCTAACCCAGAACGTCGCGATTGACCGCATCGTCACCCCGCTGACCCGTGGGGGCGGCCAAATTGGCGGCGATGGCTACATCAACGCCGCCGAGGCCGCCGCAGGGGTGACCCTCACCGGCACGGTGGAGGCCAACTCAACGGTCTGGGTCCGCGTCAACAACGGCGCTCCGATCGAGACGACCGCCACCGCCAACGGCACTTGGAGCATCACCGTTCCGAACAATCGCTTGCCCGAAGGCAATGACATCCCAGTCACCGTGCAAGTCTCGGCCCGGGATTGGGTCGGCAACGTCCGCCATCTGGACGCTGAAACCGTCCGGGTCGACACCGTCGCTCCGGCAGACCCGGTGCGCGTCGGCGATGCGGGGATGGGCAACCAGCTGATCGGTATCGCCACCGCTGTCTCGGCCGATGATTACACCTATCGCACCGTCAACGCGGCGGGCACGGCAACTGAAATCACCCCGGCGTCCGAGTTCAGGGGCACGGTAGAGGTCGGCGGCCAAACCGTGAACGCCAACTGGGCCATGTTCGGTGCGGCTATCCCTGATGGCACCTACCTTGTCATCAACAACGAGGATGCGGCAGGCAACGAGTCCAGCACGCTTTACCTGCGCAACACCACCGGCGAAGTGGTGGTGGACCTGTCGCGCAGCGGGCTGCAGACCTTTGACTTCGGCACGATCGACCTGTCGGCAGCAGATGCCAACCTGACGATCACGCCCGCACAGGTTCTGGCGCTGACTGGGGCGGACAAGCAACTGACCGTGGTGGGTGGAACCGATGACATCGTCAATATCTCGGGTGTCACCAGCGTCGCGAATGCTCCAGACGGCTTCAAGCTTTACACGCTGGGTGCCAACGGGCCTTCGGTGCTGATCGACGAGGACATCCAAGTCAACGCAACCGGCGTCTGATCGCCGGCGGAGACAGGCATCATGCCCATGGACCGCATCATCGGGTCCGGCGCGGGGAGCAGACCCCCTGCCCGGACACTGGCCGCGCTTGCCCTGACGGCCGTCCTTTTGGGGGGCTGCGTCGGGTTCAGCGGCGCAGAGGGCGGCTTTGCCAGCCGTGCCAACCAGACCCCAGCGGGGCTGGCGCGGGGGGGGGTGGACAGTCCCGCCGAGGGTGGATCTGCCCTGATTTCCGATCTGCAAGCCCGCCGGTCAGTCCTGCCGCCCGGCGGGGCCTATGCCCGGGTCGCTGATGCGGTTCTCAAGGCCGATTCCGGCACTGCCGCGGCTGAATTGCGCATCGCGCGGCTGCGGTCCGAGGCGCGAGCCAAGAACTGGTGGCCCAAGCTTGGCCCCACGGTCAGCTTGACCTCGCTGAACGGGCTGGCGGCGGGCCTGTTGCTGGAACAGGCGCTGTTTGATCACGGCCGACGCAAGGCCGAACGCGCCTATGCCGCCGCCGATGTCGAAGTGGCCGCCGTCACGCTGTCGACCGATATCAATCAGCGCATCTATGAAGGCCTGACGCATTACATCCGCGCCGAGCGCGCCCGTGCCCAAGGGGCGCTGTCGACCAAAGCCTATGGCCGCATGGAGGGCTTTGCCGAGGTGATGCGTCAGCGCGTCAGCGGCGGCATGTCCGACAACACCGAACAGCAGATCATCGCGCAGCATCTTGCCGAAATGCAGGCCACTGCCGCCACCGACCGCGAGGCCGAAATCTCGGCCATGGCCGAGTTGAACGCCATGTCAGCACCGGGGCTTGCCGGGCTGCGCGGGATTGATCGGCTTGCCGTGCGAGGCCATCGCAGTGAACCGCTTTCAGTCGTCAAAACCCGCGGCGAGGGTGAACGCAGCATCGCCGAAAGCCACATCGCAAGGGCGGGGCTCTTGCCCGGTCTCAGCGCCAATGCTGACCTGACGGGCGATGGCTTGACCCCCGGCCTGCGGCTTGGTGGATCGGGGCTTTTGGGCATGGGCACGCGCGCGGAGTTTGCCGCGCTTGACGCCACCGCCGATGTCGTCGCCCGCCGCAGCGCCGAGGCGGCCGAGAGCGCCGAACGGCGCATCGTCGCGCTGGAACGCCAGATCGCCCAGTTGGAAAGCCGTATGGCACAGGGCGCCACAGTGGTGGCCCAGACCGAAAGCAACCTGTCGCTGTTTGTCGAGCAGTACAAAGTCGGCCGCCGCAGCCTGCTGGAACTTGTCAGCCAATATGACAGCTTCGCCAGACTGGAGCGCGATCAAGTGGCGCTGCAGTACGAAATCGCTTTGCTCGAAATTGAAATCGCCCGCGACCGCGGCCTGCTTGTGGATGGGGCACGGCTGTGACGGATAAGGTTGTTGCCTTCGAGATGAACGCCACCAGCCGCGGGCCCGCCCTACGGCCCGCCGCCCCAGACCGCCCCAGCACACCGCGCCACAGCAACCGCGCGCTGGCTCGCGCGCAACTGGCCTCGGTCTATGCCGGGCTGATCGGCCATGATCTGGCCGTTGCAGATCTTGTCGAATCCTTGCAGCCCGACCCGACAACGGGCGCGCTTGGCTTGGCAGACCTCTCCGCAGCCCTTGGGGCTTGCGGGTTGGCGGCCACGCTCGAAGGGGTCGGGACGCTGAACGAGCGCCACCTGCCCGCCTTGGCCGAAATGACCTCGGGCCAGATCGTGCTGGTCCTGTCGCGCGACGATACTTGTGTGCAGATCTACGACACCACCTGCCCAGACATGCGCGCCGAAGTCCCGGCATCGGACTTTTCGCAGGTCTTTACCGGGCGCATCCTGCGCGCCAAGATCACGCTGGCCGAGCTGGAAAAGCGCCACGAGGTCAGCGCCCGCAAGCGCCATTGGTTCTGGTCGGAACTGCAGCATTACCGCCGCCAGATGCTTGAAGTCGCCGCCGCCAGCCTTGTGGCGAACCTTCTGGCGGTGTCAGTATCGCTCTTTTCCATGCAGGTCTATGACCGCGTGATCCCCTATCAATCTCAGGCTACGCTTTGGGTTCTCGCCCTTGGTGCGCTTTTGGCCATCGGGCTGGAAGGGGCGTTGAAACTCGCCCGCTCTGGCCTGATGGACATCACAGGCAAACGCGTCGAGTTGACGATGCAAAGCCGCCTGATGGGCAAGCTTTTGGGCATGAAAACCGGGCCCGGGCAGACATCGCCCAGCCAGGTTTTCACCGCCATGCGCGAATTCTCTTCGGTGCGCGAGTTTTTCACCTCGTCTACAATCGGCACGCTGGCTGACTTGCCCTTTATCTTGATCTTCCTTGCCCTCGTCGCCTCGATCGGCGGCAATCTGGTCTGGGTCCTTGTGATCGGTGGCATCTTGATGGTGCTCCCGGGTTTTCTGTTGCAAAAGAAGATGATGGCGCTGACCGCCGCCAGCCAAGGTGCCAGCCAGAAATCCTCGCGCCTGCTCTATGAGGCGGTTTTCGAGGCCGAAACTGTCACCACCCAGCGCGGCGAAGATCGCATCAAGCGCATCTGGAACGAGTTGACCGCACTTTCTGCCGCCAACTCGGCCGATCAGCGCAAGATCACTGCCATTCTGGGCTATTGGGCCGCTGCCGTGCAGCAGGCAACCTATGTCGTGGCGGTGATCTTCGGGGCCTTCCTTGTCTTTGTCGGCGACTTCACCGTCGGCACCATCATCGCCATCGGCATCCTGACCGGGCGAACCCTTGGCCCACTGGCCGGACTATCTTCCACCCTGGCAAAATGAACCAATGTCAAATCCGCGCTCGAAGGGCTCGACGCCATCGCCAACGCGCGCCAGCATGAAGAGGAAGGCCGTCACTACCTGCGCCGCAGCCGCCTTGCAGGTGCCTATGAGCTGCGCAATCTGGAATTCCGCTATGACGCGCAATCCGCCCCGATCGTCGAGATTGGCGCCCTCGCCATTCCCCAAGGCCAGCACGTGGCGGTGCTTGGGGCCAATGGGTCGGGCAAATCCACCCTCTTGCGGGTTCTGGCCGGGCTTTATGAACCCGGCAAGGGCCGCATCCTCTTGGACGGCGTGGACATCGACCAGCTGCACCCCCGCGATCTGCGCCGCAGCGTTGGCTATCTTGGTCAGGATGTGCGCCTGTTTGCCGGCACGCTGCGCGACAACCTGAACCTTACCCAACTTGAACGCGACGACGCCCGGCTGTTCGACGCGCTGGATTTCTCAGGCCTTGGCCCCTTTGTGCGCAACCATCCGCGCGGGCTGGATCTGGAGATCAAGGAAATGGGCGAGGGCCTTTCGGTCGGCCAGCGCCAATCCATCGGCTGGGCGCGCATCTGGCTGCAAGACCCGGCGGTGGCGCTTCTGGACGAGCCCACGTCGGCGCTGGACCAAACGCTTGAAAACACCCTTGTGTCCCGGCTTGGCACTTGGCTGCAAGGCCGCACCGCCATCATCGCCACCCACCGCGTGCCGATCCTGCAACTGACCAGCCGCACGCTGATCTTGCAAAACGGCAAACTCGCCGTGGACGGCCCCCGCGATCAGGTTCTGGCCCATCTGGCCAAGGCTCAGGTAGGAGCCAAGGGATGACCGCACTGGATTATGAAGACGAACTTGTCGGGCGTAGCCGGGGCCCCAGCGTTGTGATCTGGGCCATCGCCGCGACTCTTGTCATCTTCATCATCTGGGCCGCCTTTGCTTGGGTGGACGAAATCGTGCGCGCGCCGGGGCAGGTTGTCTCGTCCTCACGCCCGCAGATCATTCAGAACCTTGAAGGCGGCATTCTGGCCGAACTGAACGTTGCCGAAGGCGATATTGTCGAGGACGGCCAGATTCTCGCCCGGCTTTACGGCACCCAGTATCAGGCCACTGTGGACGAATTGGACGACCAGATCGCGGCGCTTGAAATCCGCCGCCTGCGGCTTGAGGCCGAGATGGCAGGCGAGGCCAATTTTGACCTGCCGCCTGATCTGGACGCCCGCGTGCCCGCCATTGCGGCGTCGGAGCGCGCGCTTCTGTCCGCGCGGCTGACCGAATATCAGGCCCGCGTCGAGGGGACTGAGGCCGTGGCCGAACAGACCGCCAAGGAACTGGAGCTGATCCAGCGCATGTTTGACCGCGAAATCGCCCCGCTGATCGAGTTGACACGCGCCAAGAAGGCCCATTCCGACGCCAAGAACAAGCTGAGCGAGGCGATCACCACCTCTGAAAAGGAACGCGCGACCGATTATTCAAAGACCCAGGGCGAATTGGCCTCGCTGCGACAGCAGCGCAAGTTGTCGCAAGACCAGCTGTCGCGCACCACCCTGCGGGCCCCCTTGCACGGCGTGGTCAACAAGCTATCGGTCACCACCATTGGTGGCGTGGTACGCCCTGGTGAAGAGATCCTTCAGATCATTCCTCTGGGCGAAGAGCTGTTCGTCGAGGCCAAGGTCAAACCCCGCGACATTGCTGCCGTCCGCATGGGTCAGACCGCCACTGTCAAGCTTTCGGCCTACGACTACACGATTTTCGGCAGCCTCAAGGGCACCGTGACCTTTGTTTCGGCCGACACCTTCAAGGACGAACACGCCCGCAACCCCGACGCCGAGGCGCATTACAAGGTGACGCTGGCCGTGGACCGCGGCCAGTTCACCGAGCGCCAGAAATCGCTGGAAATCCGTCCGGGCATGCAAGCCGAGGTGGAATTGCAGACCGGCGGCAAGACGATCCTGACCTATCTGACCAAGCCGCTTTACAAAGCGAACGAGGCGCTGCGCGAACGCTGAAACGCCATAACGCGGCCAAATTCCCTAAAATGCCGGGCCTTAACCCGGCCTCAACCCTGATCCGCTAGACCTGATCCCGGGTGTGAAAACATGGGTGTGTGAATGGCCGGGCAGGGGAATGCCGCGCCAGTCATCATCAAGCGGAAGAAGATCGTGCAGGGTGGCGGGCATCATGGGGGTGCCTGGAAAGTCGCCTATGCTGACTTTGTCACGGCCATGATGGCCTTCTTCATGCTGATGTGGCTGCTGAACGCGACAACGGAAAAACAACGCAAAGGGATTGCAGATTACTTCAATCCGACGATCCCGGTGAACCGCGTCTCGGGCGGGGGGGACGGCGCCTTTGGTGGCGACAGCACCTTTACCGAAAATACGCTGGCCCAGAACGGCACCGGCGCCACCGCCGCCCATCCCACCGAATCCGCTCAGGCGCGTGGCGAATCCGGCAACGCCGAAGCCGAAGGCGGGACAACGGCCGATAACGAAGCCTTGGCCGAGGTGGAACAGGCCCTGACCGCCAAGGGTGGCGAGAGCATGACAATGGAGCGCCTGCTCCGCCACGTCGTGACCCGCATCACAGATGAGGGTCTGGTGGTCGAGATCTTCGACCTGGAAGACGCGCCGCTGTTTGCCATGGAAACCGCCACCCCGACCGCAGTGACCAAAGAAATCGCCATGCTGCTTTCTGATGTCCTTGGCCTCGCCACCAATGAGATTGCCGTTAACGGCCATGTCCGCAGCTATCCCGTGACGCTGCGCCAAGACCCGACATGGGATCTGTCTACCCAGCGGGCGCAGGTCCTGCGTGAGCTTTTGGAACACCACAAGCTGCCCACCAACCGCATCGCCCGCGTCACGGGCCACGCCAACCGCAAACCAGCCACTGCCGATCCGACCGCGCTGCGCAACAATCGGATCGAGATCGTCCTCTTACGCCGCAACCGCTAACGGCAAACGCCGCGAATTTTAGCTGTTAGGTCGATCTTAACACGGCTGCCGCAGGTTGGGCCTCACCTGAAGTCGAAGCTGCAGAAAGGCGCCATCGATGACAATTTCCTCCTCGCTGAATGCGGGGGTGGCCGGGCTGAACGCGAATGCGAACCGGCTGGCCACCATCTCCGACAACATCGCCAACTCGGCCACCTTTGGCTATAAGCGGGCGCAGACCGATTTTCATTCAGTGGTGATTCACGGCAATTCGAACACCAGCTATTCTGCGGGCGGGGTGCGCACGACGAACTTCCGCCTGATTGATGATCGCGGCCCTCTGATTGCAACGACCAATTCCACCGATCTGGCCATCGACGGACGCGGGTTTCTTGCCGTCACCGACGCAAGCGCTGTGGCATCCTCCTCAGGCGGGTTTCCGATATCTCTGGTGACAACAGGTTCTTTCCGCGCCGATTCTGACGGGGTTCTGCGCACAGCAACCGGGCAGGTTCTGATGGGCTGGCCCGCCAACCCCGACGGCAGCCTGAACACCTATCCGCGCGACACGATGGCGTCGCTTGAACCGGTTCGCATCAATGCCAACCAATATGTCGGCAACCCCACCTCGCAGATGCGTTTGGGCGTCAATCTGCCAGCCTCGGAAAGTGCTGCCGGATCGGCGGGGTCGCCCCATAACCTGACGGTGGAGTATTTCGGCAACCTCGGCACGTCTGAGGCATTAGAATTCACCTTCACCCCCACCATCCCCGCCACCGGGTCGTCGAACACCTGGACAATGCAGGTGCGCGACAGCGCCTCGGGCGGCGCGCTTGTGGGGGAATATGTGCTGACCTTTAACGACACGCAGGTGGGCGGCGGCACCTTAGCCACTGTGACCGCCACCTCTGGCGGCAGTTACGACCCGGCCACCGGACAAATCGCGCTGACAGTGGGCGGCGGCAGCATTTCGCTGGATATTGGTGAGATCGGTGAGGCCAATGGCATGACCCAGCTGGCCAGCACCTTCTCCCCGGTCGCGATTTCCAAGAATGGCACCACAGTCGCCACGCTCTCCTCGGTCGAGGTGGACGAGAAGGGGTTTCTGTATGCGGTTTATGACCAGGGCTTTACCCGGCGCATCTATCAGCTTCCCGTGGTCGATGTGCCAAACCCGAATGGCCTGATCGCGCGCAACAACCAAACCTACCAGATCTCGCCGGCCTCGGGCCCCTTCTACCTGTGGGACGCGGGTGATGGACCCACCGGATCAACCGTCGGCTATTCGCGCGAGGAATCGGCCACGGACGTCGCCGCCGAGCTGACGCAACTGATCCAGACCCAGCGCGCCTATTCCTCGAACGCCAAGGTCATCCAGACCGTGGCGTTATCCTTGGCTGTTGCAACGGTCTTGCCGGTCGAGATTTCCTGCTGGGTGCGGTTCAGGTTGGCATTGATACTTTTCATGGTCTGCAGCGCGACCATGGCACTGGTATTGGTAAGAATGGACGACATGTCCTTTTCCTTTGCGAGCTGCCTGCGCTTTGCGCAAGACGGGTTGCGCCCCGGCTGGACGCCAAGGCTTCAAAGACCTTCTGGCCGCTGCGGCGGGCAATCTTCCCGGCGCGCCATCCCCTCATGGGATGCAAGGCGATTGAAGGCTGGGATCTGCTAACAGAGCCCTAACAATGGCCCACGAACTGCGCGGTATTTGACAAAAACTGGCTTCGCTAGAACCGCCCGGCAGTCGGGCCGTCGGGATTGATCTCAGAGCGGCGGCCTTTGCCATCGTAGGTTTGCAAGCCAGCCCCCACGCGCCGGGTTTCCTCCAGCCTGCGGCGCGCGGCGCGCAGCCCCCGCCGTGCGGCATCCAAAAGCAGGGCATTCTCTTCAGCCTTGCGCTGCAATCGGCCCATCACCGCCGTGTCAACTGTGCCACCAAGCCCGGCAAGGGCCGTCTCAAGCTGCGGGGTCAATCGGGCGAGGGCAGAGAAATCCGCCCGTCGCACCTGCAGGGCCATATCCTCCAAAAGCGTATCAAGCGGTGTCATTCTTGGCCGCCCCTGACTGCGAGACAAGCGATTCGAAGATTGTGTGGGCCAGCCCGATGCCGCCACGTTCAACCATCAGCCGCGCCTGCTCTTGGCGGAGGAAAGAGGCGAACTGGTCTTCGCCAACACCGCCCCCAAACTCGGTCGAGACCGTTCCAAGACCGGAAAAAGACAGCATTTCTGACAAAAAAGCCGTCTCAAGCTCTTTGGCCTTTTGCATCAGCACGGCCTGTGTTTGGCCAAGAAATTCAGGCGGGGGGGCGGGCAGTGACAGCGGTGGAATCATCTCAGCCTCGTTTGTGTTCAATTTTCCTGACTATGGGGGTTGGCGGTAAACAGCCGGTAACCGACGTCAGGCGATAACAAGGCGGTATCGGCAGAAGTCGGAGACCACATGCTTAGCGCCCCGCCAGACATTACGTCTGTCAGACCCACGCCATTTGCCTTTGGCAAAGGTTTGGAGGTTCCGGATGGGCAAACCTCCGAAGCTGAGGCCGATTTTTTTGTCGATGCACTTGGGTCAACCGACCCTGCAACACAAACCGCGTCCCCAGCGCTTGTGCCAAACGACGACCTTGGTGTTGATCCATCGATCTTGCTGGCGGTGGCTTGGTTTGTGCCTGACCGAACAGCTTTGGCCAGCGTGATACTTGAGGATATCCCCAGTCAACGCCCTCCCATGGGTGCCACAGAACTAACCACGCAGAAAAGCGCTGCGCTGCTAAGCGCAGGCCAAGCACCGCAAGAGCTTGGGTCGGGCGCCAGCTTCGGCCAAGAATTGGCAGATGCCCCCCGCTTGCTGCTGTCTGATCCGACGGCAGCGTCCTTGCAAACGCCTGACATTGCGCCGGGAATCCTTCAGAGTTTGCAGAGTGGCACGCAGCGCGCCGTGGACAACACCCTGCCTCTGGCCGACGCTGCCGTACGCCCCAGCGCGCCGCTCAATCCCGAAGGTCTTGGCAAAACAGGGGTCTCGCCTACCATGCCGGACACCAAAGCGGCCCCCTTGTTGGCGGACCTATCTGAAAGTGCCACAGCAAAGCTGGACCCGCGCTACACGCCGCAGCCCATGCCGGCCATTGTGGCCTCTCTTCGCGTTGAATTGCCGGGCCAGCCTTTCGCCGCCTCGCCCAAATCCAACGCAGCTCCGAATGAGGTCGATGACGGAGCATCAACCCCTATCCGCCAGCGCCACCCTTCGGTGCATGAGCATAGCCTACGGCTGACAGCGACCCCAGCCTTGGGCATTGATTCGCCCGGTCTGCTGCTGCCAGGCGCGCCCGCCGCCGCCTTCACAGCCGATACCGTACCTGCATATGCGCCGCTGCCTGCCGAGAAGCCGGCGATTTTGACAGATCCAACTGCAAGAGAGCCGGCAACAGCTCTGCCCGCGCCCATCGCTGAAGTGGCCGGCAAAATCACTCCTATGGTCAGCGATCAACCCGCCCAACCAAGTGATCTTGCCGTCGCGCTACAACCCGGCGCCCAAATCAACACGCCCGGCGCAGCGCCTGCAGGCCAAATCGGGACCACAACACCCGCGCCACCGCAAACCCCAATGCAACAGGCCAGCGCGGCGCTGGTGCGTCTTGCCGCCGACGCGCCCGGCCGAATTGAGCTGACGCTGACACCCGAAACGTTGGGCCGGGTGCACTTCGACATGCGGCCCGAAGGGGCGGGGCTGGCGATCACCGTATCGGCAGAACGGTCAGAGACTTTGGAATTGATCCGCCGACACCTGCCCGACCTTCTGGCCGAGTTGCGGCAAGCAGGGGTGCAGGCAGGGACCTTGTCCTTTGGCTCTTGGGCCGAAGGGCAATCCGCGCCGTCCAAAGAGGGTTGGACGAAAACGCAAGACGACGACCCCGCCCCAACGCCGCTTGACCGCTCAGCGCCCGTTCATCAGCCGACACTCGCCGTCACCGGCCTTAACCTTCGTCTTTAGGATCACAGACCATGACCACAACGGCACTCACCACCGCACCCGGCGCTGCAGCCCAGAACCTTGCGCCCAAACAACGCATCTCGTCAGACTTCGACACGTTTCTCAAGATGCTCACCGCGCAGATGCAAAACCAAGATCCGCTGAACCCGATCGAGTCAGCCGATTATGCCACGCAACTGGCCACCTTTTCTGGTGTTGAACAGCAGATGCGCACGAATGACCTTCTAGCCAGCCTTGGCAGCCAAATGGCGGTCTTGGGCATGTCGCAGCTTGCCGGCTGGGTCGGGCAAGAGGCGCGCGCGAATGCGCCGGTCTGGATGGACGGCGACCCGGTGACCATGCAGCTGTCGCCTGCCGTTGGCGCCGATCGCGCCGTTTTGGTGGTGCGCAACGCCTCGGGTGCGCTTGTCTCACGCGAGGAGGTGCCAACCACGCCGGCGCTTTATGATTGGCTTGGCGGCGATGCGGCGGGCGATCCACTGCCAAACGGGCGCTATACGCTGTCACTGGAAAGCTTTTCGGGCGAAACACGGCTGGGAGAAAGCCCGGTGGAATCCTATGCCCGCATCATTGAGGCGCGCAATGGGCCGACCGGGGCGACATTGGTTCTGGAAGGCGGGGTCGAAGTGCCGTCCTCGTTCATCACCGCGTTGCGCGTGCCGACTCAGGCAACGCAATCACCCTGACCTGCGCGTGCTTTGCGGTTACAAAAGGCGTCCCAACCAAAAGCCGCCAGCCAGAAGCACAATCGCCAACGCCGCCTGTGCCAGCCTGCGCCGTGTGCGGGGTGGCTTCATCGGCGGCGGCGCATCGGCCTGTGCGATCAGTGCCGCCTCCACCAGATGCGGAAGGCGCGGGCCAAACCGGGCCAGCACCCGCGCGGTCTGCGCCAAATCCCGCAGCAGTGCCAGCGGGCCAAGATTGCGACTGATATAGCCTTCGACCACCGGCTTTGCGACCTGCCAGATGTTGATATGCGGGTCCAAAGACCGCGCCACACCTTCGACCACGACCATGGTGCGCTGCAGGTGGATCAGCTCGGTCCGCGTTTCCATGCCAAAGCGCTCAGTCACTTCGAACAGGAACGACAGCAGCCGCGCCATGGAAACCCGGCTGGCCTCGATCCCGAAAATCGGCTCACCCACGGCGCGCAGCGCGCGGGCAAATTCGTCGATGTCGCGGTTGGCGGGCACATAACCTGCCTCGAAATGCACCTCGGCCACGCGGCGATAATCGCGGCGGATAAAGCCATAGAGAATCTCGGCATAGACCCGTCGGGTGTATTCGTCGATCCGCCCCATGATGCCGAAGTCATAGGCGATGATATCGCCATTGGCCGCCACTTTCAGGTTGCCCTGATGCATGTCGCCATGAAACAGCCCATCGCGCAGCGCATGGCTAAGAAACAACGATAAGACCCGCGCGCCCAAGGCCACCCGGTCGTGTCCGGCGGCATCAATCGCGGCATTGTCGGACAGGGAAATGCCTTCGGCCCAGCCCAGCGTCATCACACGGCGCCCAGACAATCCCCAGATCGGCACAGGAACCTGAAACCCTTCGTCGGTCTTGGTGTTCTCGGCAAACTCTGACGCAGCCGACGCTTCCAGCCGCAGGTCCAACTCGCCCATCACCACGCCTTCGAAATGGGCGATCACATCCACAGGACGCAGGCGGCGCGAGAAGGGGGCAAGATATTCAATGGTGCGGGCCGCCAAGTAGAACGCGTCAAGGTCCCGGCGAAACGCCCGTTCAATCCCGGGGCGCAGCACCTTAACGGCCACTTCAACGTCAGTCGCCATCACTCGGGCATGGTGCACCTGCGCAATGGACGCCGCCGCGACAGGGTCAGAGAACTCAGAAAACAGCGTCTCAACCGGAGCGCCCAGCTCGGAAGCGACCATGGCGCGGGCCTCTTCCATTGAGAATGGTGGAAGTTTGTCCTGCAGGTACTTCAGCTGCTCGGCCAGATCTTCGCCCACGATATCAGGCCGGGTCGACAGGATTTGTCCGAACTTGATGTAGGCCGGGCCCAGCGCCGTCAGCGCACGGGTGACAGGTGGCAAGGCCGGATCCCCCCGCAGTCCCAGCCACTTGAACGGCCAGCCCAAAAGCCAGGCCGCAAAGCGCAGGCGGGCAGGCGCCTCAAGCGCCTCAAGCACCACATCCATCGCCCCGCTGCGCTCAAACGTGGCACCGGTGCGGATCAGCCGCCAGATATTGTGCGGACCCCGCATCAGATCTTCCAGCCTGAATGAAGTGCCGCAATGCCCATGGTCAGGTTGCGATATTTGGCTTGGGAGAAACCGGCCGCCCGGATCATGGCAAGGAAGGTTTCCTGATCGGGAAACTTGCGAATGGATTCGACCAAATACTGATAGCTGTCGCGGTCATTCGCCACGATCTGCCCCATCACCGGAATGACGTTGAAGGAATAAAGATCATAGGCTTTCTGCATCAACTCATTCGGAATCTGGCTGAATTCCAGCACCATGAGCCGCCCACCGGGTTTCAGCACGCGGTAAGCTTCCTTCAGCGCATCTTGCACCCGAACCACGTTCCGAATGCCGAAACTGATGGTGTAGACGTCAAAGGAATTGTCCTCAAACGGCAGAGCCATCGCGTCGCCGACCACCCAATCCAGACTGCTGGCCATCTGCTCGGCCTCGGCGCGCTTGCGGCCCTCAATCAGCATCGGCTCGGTCATGTCACAGACCACCGCCGCCGCCCCCGGCGCGCGTTTCAGGAACCGAAACGCGACATCCCCTGTGCCCCCCGCCACATCCAACAGCCGCTGGCCGGGCCGTGGGGCCAGCCAATCCATCATGGCGTCTTTCCAGACCCGGTGGATGCCCATGCTCATCAGGTCATTCATCACGTCATATTTCGACGCGACCCGGCTGAACACACCATGCACCATGCCCGCCTTTTCGCCCTCGGGGACGGTCTGGAAACCGAAATGGGTCGTGCTATCGTCGGTTTTCGGCGCGGTCATCGGGTCTTGCCTTCCGTGAGGTTGCGCACCTTATAGGGGGGAAGCCCCAAACCCTCAATGCCGGCACGAGGTCGCATGCCTGAACTTCCCGAGGTTGAAACCGTCCGAATGGGGCTTTTGCCCGTGATGGAGGGCAAACGCATTGAACAGGCGGCGGTGAACCGGCCTGATCTGCGCTGGCCCTTCCCGCCGCGCATGGCCGAACGGCTGACCGGCGCGCAGGTGATGCGGCTGCGGCGGCGGTCCAAGTATATTCTGGCCGACCTGTCCACAGAGGAAACCCTGCTGATCCACCTTGGCATGTCGGGTCGGATGCTGATTTCAGGGGCGCAACTGGGCCAGTTTCATCACCACCACCCAGCGCCCGCCAAGCATGATCATGTGGTGCTGGACATGGAGGGCGGTGCGCGCGTCACCTTCAACGACGCACGCCGCTTTGGCGCGATGGATCTTTTGCCCACCGCGACCGCAGAGAGCCATCCGCTCTTGGCAGTGATAGGTCCGGAACCCTTGGGCAATGATTTTCATGAGGCACATCTCGCAGCCCGGCTGAAGGGGCGCGGCACGCCAATCAAGTCAGCGCTTCTTGACCAGCACAACGTCGCGGGTCTGGGCAATATCTATGTCTGCGAAGTGCTTTTCCGGGCACAGATCAGCCCACTGCGGCTGGCCGGTGATGTTACACCGCGAGAGGTGGCCCGCCTTGTGCCGATCATCCGCGATGTGCTGTCCGAGGCGATTGCCGCCGGAGGATCCTCGCTGCGCGATTACCGCCAAGCCGATGGCGAGCTTGGATATTTTCAGCACACCTTCCGTGTCTATGACCGCGAAGGTGAGGCCTGCGTGACCCCGGGTTGCAAAAGCCTGATCGCTCGCACCGTGCAATCTGGCCGTTCGTCCTTTCACTGCCCCACCTGCCAGAGGTGACTTGATAACGCCCGCGTTACTGATAGGAGTCCGCGCAACAAACCACAGGAGCCACTGCCATGGCCTATGAAACCCTGATTGTCGAAATCGAAGACTACACCTGCCTCATCCGACTGAATCGTCCCGACGCGATGAACGCGCTGAACATCAAGCTGATGTCGGAACTGGCAGATGCCATCACCGCCGCCGACCGAAACGACAAGATCCGCTGCATTGTGGTGACAGGGTCTGACAAGGCCTTTGCCGCCGGGGCAGATGTGCGGGAAATGGCCGAGAAATCCTATGTGGATGTGTATTTTGACGATCTCTTCGGACCCGAGGCCGAAGCGATTGCCCGCACCCGCAAACCTGTGATTGCCGCTGTCGCCGGGTACTGCCTTGGGGGTGGCTGCGAGCTGGCCATGATGTGCGATTTCATCATTGCCGCCGATACCGCGAAATTTGGCCAACCTGAGATTAACCTTGGAATCGTTGCCGGTATGGGCGGAACCCAGCGTTTGACGCGCCTTGTGGGCAAGGCCAAGGCAATGGACATGAACCTGACCGGCCGCTTCATGGATGCGGTCGAGGCCGAGCGTGCGGGGCTGGTCAGCCGTGTGGTTCCCGCCGCCCAGTTGCGCGACGAAGTGATGAAATGCGCCGCCAAGATTGCCGAAAAATCGGCGGTCATCACCATGACCGTTAAAGAATCGGTCAATCGCGCGCTGGAAACCACGCTGCGCGAGGGGCTTTTGTTCGAACGCCGCGCCTTCCATGCGGCCTTTGCCACCGAAGATCAAAAGGAAGGCATGGCCGCCTTTATCGAAAAGCGCCAGCCGCAATTCCGCGACCGCTGATTTTGGTTGCATTTGCCGGCCGGGGGGGCTAACTGCCGCCCCACATGCGCGTGGGCCCGCTATAGGCGTGAACGATTCCCTTTATATCGGAAGGGGTCTTCGGGGTTTTCGTGCGATCAGATAGACACAAGACCTAAGAGAGTTCAGCCCATGGCAAATACCGCCCAGTCCAAAAAGCGCGCCCGTCAGGCCGAGGCCCGTCAGGACGTCAACAAAGCCCGCCGCTCGCGGATCCGCACCTTCCTTCGCAAAGTCGAAGAAGCCCTGACGTCGGGCAACGCTGATGCTGCTGCCACCGCGTTGGCCGCAGCCCAGCCCGAACTGATGCGCGGCGTTACCAAGGGCGTTCTGCACAAGAACACCGCCTCGCGCAAAATGTCGCGCCTGACCTCGCGCGTCAAAGCGCTGGCTGCGCCGAAGGCCTGATCTGAGGCTAACCGATTCTCGGTTTGAAGGGGTGCTTCCTTGGGGAAGCGCCCCTTTTTCATGCCCGGATACAACCTCCGGGTTTGCGCTTTTCAGGGCCTCACCCAGACCTGCGTTGCCGTTTTGCACAGCCGAGGGGATTCGCGCAGGCCAAACCCTGTCAAGTGCATAGATCAGTTGCGCCCCATCAATGCAGGTTGCTAGCTTGAGGATGCGATTCACGACCACTTGGGGAACATGACGCAACCTTGGACGACATGCTGACCCCGGCTTTACCTGCCTTGCTGTGGTCAATCATGAAAAGACTAAAGAAAAGTCGTTCAAGATCATTGCGTTAATCAGTCTGCTGCTTGCGCAGCCTGAAGAAAGTAAAACCATATAGCGCCAGAGGGGTTTCTTGTGGCTTTATGGTGTAGCTGTGTGCCATGCGTTAGGTCTGCCTTGTCGGGCAAGCCTGTCGTTCCCTTCAGCCCTGTGTGGTTTGGTTTCGCTGTGAATGGTGAAACAACAATATCAGAGTGCCGCCGGACTTTATCCGGAAAGGCCGGGGACGGAAGACGAATGACAAACGAGGCCTGGGGCAAGCTGCGCGAAGACCTGATCAAGCGCGTTGGCCGCAACAACTACACAACTTGGATCGAACCGATTCGTCTTGCGGAGTTGCGTGGGTCCTTGGCCCGCTTCGAAGTTCCCACCAGCTTTTTTGGCGACTGGGTGTCGCGGAATTTCTCGGATCACATTCTCAAGCATCTGAATGCCTCGGGCCAAGAAGTCTCGCGGCTTGAGTTTTTTGTGCCGTCCGCCAGTGCTCCGGCACCGCGCAATGTAGCGGCCCCTGTGAAGGCGCGTCCCAAGCTTGCCCAGCGTCGGTCGGGGGCAGACGATGACCTGCCCGGCGCCGCGCTGGATGCCCGCTTTACCTTTGACAGCTTTGTTGTGGGCAAGCCCAACGAGCTTGCGCATGCCGCCGCCCGCCGGGTGGCAGAGGGCGGACCGGTCACCTTCAACCCGCTGTTCCTCTATGGCGGCGTGGGTCTGGGTAAGACCCACCTGATGCATGCAATCGCCCATGAGCTGAACGCACGCCAACCCGATCTGCGGGTTCTCTACCTGTCGGCAGAACAGTTCATGTATCGCTTTGTCCAAGCCCTGCGCGACAAGCAGATCATGGATTTCAAAGAGATCTTCCGCTCGGTCGATGTCTTGATGGTCGATGATGTGCAGTTCATCGCCGGCAAGGACAGCACGCAGGAAGAGTTTTTCCACACCTTCAACGCGCTGGTTGATCAGAATAAACAGATCGTGATTTCCGCCGACCGCGCGCCGGGTGAGATCAAGGATCTTGAGGATCGTATCAAAAGCCGCCTGCAATGCGGTTTGGTCGTCGACCTGCATCCGACGGATTACGAATTGCGTCTTGGGATCTTGCAGCAAAAGGCAGAATTCTACCGCCAGCAATATCCCGGCCTGCAAATCGCCCAAGGCGTTTTGGACTTCTTGGCGCATCGCATCACCACGAATGTCCGCGTGCTGGAAGGCGCTCTGACGCGCCTCTTTGCCTTTGCCTCTCTGGTGGGGCGCGAAATCACGCTGGAATTGGCTCAAGACTGCCTGGCCGATATTCTGCGCGCCTCGGACCGCAAGCTGACGATTGAAGAAATTCAGCGCAAGGTGGCCGAGCATTACAACATCCGCCTGTCCGACATGATCGGCCCCAAGCGGCTGCGTAATATCGCGCGGCCTCGTCAGGTGGCGATGTATCTGGCCAAACAGCTGACCCCGCGCAGCCTGCCGGAAATTGGCCGCCGCTTTGGGGGGCGCGATCACACGACCATCATGCATGGTGTGAAAAAGATCGAGGAACTGATGGCCACCGACAGCCAGTTGAACGACGATCTCAACCTCTTGAAACGGCTGTTGCAGGGCTGATCGCGGCGGGCCCTTGACGGGCCGAACAAAGCCCAGCAATGTCACGAAAACGCATGTAACCGGCGCTTGCCGGATCGGTCCCTTGTCCCTTGTGACAGGGTGGCGAAGGGATGGTAGGAATGAAGCTCTCGATTGAACGCGGCACGCTGTTGAAAGCGCTGGCACAGGCCCAGTCGGTGGTGGAGCGCCGCAACACGATCCCGATCCTCGCCAACGTCCTGATCGAGGCTGAGGGCGCGCAGGTGTCCTTCCGCGCGACCGATCTGGATATCGAAGTGGTTGACCGTGCCGCCGCCATGGTGGAACGGGCGGGGGCCACCACCGTCTCGGCGGTGATGCTGCATGAGATTGTGCGCAAACTGCCGGATGGGGCGCTGGTCAATCTGACCGAAGACGCCGCCTCGGGCCGTTTGGCCATCACGGCCGGTCGGTCGAGCTTTAATCTGGCGACGCTGCCGCGCGAAGACTTTCCAGTGATGGCAAGCTCGGAATATTCATCGAATTTCTCGGCGCCGGCGGCAGTGCTGCGGCGGCTGTTCGACAAGGCGAAATTTGCCATCTCGACCGAGGAGACCCGCTATTACCTAAACGGGGTCTATATGCACACCGCCAATGGTGACACGGGGCCCGTCCTGCGCTGCGTGGCCACCGATGGCCACCGTCTGGCCCGGATTGACGCGCCCTTGCCCGAAGGGGCAGCCGGTATGCCCGGCGTGATCGTGCCGCGCAAGACGGTGAACGAATTGCGCAAGCTGTTGGATGACGATGAAGCGCAGATCGCGGTCTCGATCAGCGAGACTAAAGTGCGCTTTGCCACACCCGCCATCATGCTGACCTCAAAGGTCATCGATGGCACCTTCCCCGATTACACCCGCGTGATCCCCACCGGAAACACCCGGCGGCTGGAAGTGGACGCAACCGAATTTGCCAAGGCCGTTGACCGCGTGGCCACGGTGTCCTCGGAACGGTCGCGCGCGGTGAAGCTGTCTTTGGATGAGGACCGTCTGGTGCTGTCGGTCAACGCCCCTGATTCTGGGGCCGCCGAGGAAGAACTGGCCGTGGCCTATGCTGATGAGCGGCTGGAGATTGGCTTTAACGCCAAGTACCTGTTGGAAATCGCGAGCCAAGTGGACCGCGAGAACGCGGTGTTCCTGTTCAACTCATCCGGTGATCCGACCTTGATGCGCGAAGGCAATGACATGAGCGCGGTCTATGTCGTGATGCCGATGCGCGTGTGACCGGCCCCGGGGGTTCCCCCCGGACCCCAGAGTATTTCTGCCAAGATGAAAGGGGTTTGCGTTGAGTGGGCTTGCCATATCATCGCTGACCCTATCGCATTTCCGCAGCCATAAGGCGGCGCGGCTGGTGTTTGATGGTCGGCCTGTGGCTTTGGTAGGGCCGAACGGCGCGGGCAAAACCAACATTCTGGAAGCGGTGTCTCTGTTGTCGCCCGGTCGTGGCTTGCGGCGCGCGGCGGCGGAGGATCTGGCGCGGCGGCCCGAGGCGGTTGGCTGGAAGATCAGCGCCCGTGTCGCGGGAATTGCGGCGCATCATGACATTGAGACGGGGGCCGAACCCGGCGAGCCGCGCAGTCTGCGGATTGACGGCAAGCCTGCGCCGCAGACGAGTTTGGGGCGGATCCTGCGGATCTTGTGGCTGGTGCCCGCGATGGACCGGCTGTGGATCGAAGCGGCCGAGGGGCGCAGGCGGTTCCTTGACCGGATTGCCCTGTCTTTCATGCCCGATCATGCCGACGTGACGTTGGCCTATGAAAAGGCGATGCGCGACCGCAATCGGTTGCTGAAGGATCAGGTGAGCGATGCGCGCTGGTATGGCGCGCTCGAGGCACAGATGGTGGAGGCGGGCACCGCCCTTGTGGCCAATCGGCAAGCGGCGCTGGCCCGACTGGCCGAGGCCCAAGACGGGGGATCGGCCTTTCCCCGGGCAGAGCTTTCGCTGACCGGGCCGGATGGAGAGCCGGATCTGCCGATTGAGGATCTGGCGCTGGCCTTGGCTGAGGGGCGGCGGCGCGACATGGCCGCAGGCCGCACGCTGCAAGGGCCGCACCGCAGCGATCTGCGCGCCATCTACGCCTCCAAGGGGGCCGAGGCGGGGCAGTGTTCAACTGGCGAGCAGAAAGCGCTGCTCATCAGCCTGATCTTGGCCAACGCCCGGGCCTTGGCGGCAGATCTGGGCCGCGCCCCGGTGATCTTGTTGGACGAGGTGGCAGCGCATCTGGACATTTCCCGGCGCGCCGCGCTTTATGACGAGATCTGCGCCTTGGGGGCGCAGGCGATCATGACCGGCACCGAGGCCGCGCTGTTTGAGGCGATGGGCGATCGGGGGTCTGTGGTGACGGTCAGTGATGACCATGGAATGTCTAGGATTGCAGAATGACGATCTCGTGGGTGGAACTGGGCCTTTATGCCCTTGGCATGGCGGGGCTTTGGGCGGTTCCCGGCCCGGTCTGGGTGGCCTTGCTGGCTCGCGCCTTGTCGGGGGGCATGGCGGCGGCCTGGCCTTTGGCCGTGGGCGTGGCCTTGGGGGATCTGATCTGGCCCTTACTGGCGATCTTAGGCCTTTCTTGGGTGGAGAGCGCTTACGGCGACATCCTGTCGTTGCTGCGCTGGGCGGCGGCGGTGATTTTCCTTGCGATGGGCGTGATGCTCATCCGCAAATCGGGCAGTCTGGGCGGGGCCGACAGTCGGCTGACCAAGCCCGGCATCTGGGCCGGGTTTTCCGTGGGCTTGGCCGCGGTCATTGGCAACCCGAAGGCCATCTTGTTCTACATGGGTGCGCTGCCCGGGTTCTTCACCCTTGGCACGCTGACGGCGGTGGACACAGCGCTGATCATCTCAGTCTCCGCACTGATCCCGATGGCCGGCAATCTGGTGCTGGCGCTCTTTCTCGACCGCGCCCGGCAACTGTTGCAAAGCCCCGAAGCCGTGCGGCGGCTGAACGTATTTTCCGGCGTTTTGCTGATTGGCGTGGCTTTGGTTATTCCCTTCCTTTGACCACCAAATCTTGTGTCCAAGACGTGACATTGCCCCCCTGAACCGCTATAAGTCGCGGACAATTCAAGGGATGCAGACCACATGGCCGAAGAGCCCAAAAAGCCGGAAAGCTACGGCGCCGATTCGATTAAAGTTCTCAAGGGGTTAGAAGCAGTTCGTAAGCGCCCCGGCATGTATATTGGTGACACCGACGATGGGTCGGGCCTGCATCACATGGTCTATGAGGTTGTCGACAACGGCATTGACGAGGCGCTGGCTGGCCATGCCACTGCCGTGACCGTGAAAATCCACGCCGACAGCAGCGTCTCGGTGCGCGACAACGGTCGTGGGATCCCCGTGGACATGCACAAGGAAGAGGGCGTTTCAGCGGCCGAGGTCATCATGACCCAGCTGCACGCGGGCGGCAAATTCAACAACACCGATGACAGCGGCAATGCCTATAAAGTGTCGGGCGGTTTGCATGGCGTGGGCGTGTCGGTGGTGAACGCGCTGTCGGAGTGGCTGGAGCTGCGGGTTTGGCGCAATGACATCGAATACCGTGCCCGGTTCGAACATGGCGACTGCGTGGCGCATGTGCATGAGGTGGGCCCAGCCCCCGGCATGCGCGGCACTGAGGTGCGCTTTCTGGCAAGCGCCAAGACCAATATCCCCGATGGCACGTTCTCCAACCTGGATTACAGCTTCAAGACGCTGGAACACCGGCTGCGCGAACTGGCCTTCCTGAACTCGGGTGTGCGGATCCTCATCGAGGATGAGCGCCCGGCGGAACCGCTCCACACCGAGCTGTTCTACGAAGGCGGCGTGCGCGAATTCGTGAAATACATTGACCGGTCGAAATCGTCGATCATGGCCGAACCGATCTACATGATCGGCGAGCGTGCGGGCATCACCGTGGAAGTCGCGATGTGGTGGAACGACAGCTACAACGAGATGGTCCTGCCCTTTACCAACAACATCCCGCAGCGCGATGGCGGCACACATTTGGCCGGGTTCCGTGGTGCGCTGACACGCACGATCAACGCCTATGCCCAGACAAGCGGCATCGCGAAGAAGGAAAAGATCGACTTTACCGGCGATGATGCGCGCGAAGGGCTGACCTGCGTCTTGTCGGTCAAAGTGCCGGATCCGAAGTTTTCCAGCCAGACCAAGGATAAGCTGGTCTCGTCCGAAGTGCGCCCGGCGGTGGAAAATCTGGTGAACGAAAAGCTGGCGGAATGGTTTGAGGAAAACCCTGCCAACGCCAAGGTCATCGTCGGCAAGATCATTGAGGCCGCGATGGCCCGCGAGGCCGCCCGCAAGGCGCGCGAATTGACGCGCCGCAAGACGGCACTGGATGTGGCGTCCCTGCCCGGCAAGCTGGCCGATTGTCAGGAGCGCGATCCGTCGAAGTCCGAGATCTTCCTTGTCGAGGGTGACTCGGCGGGCGGGTCGGCCAAGCAAGGCCGCTCGCGCAGCAATCAGGCGGTTTTGCCCCTGCGCGGCAAAATCCTGAACGTGGAACGCGCGCGTTTTGACCGGATGTTGGGCAGTCAGGAAATCGGCACGCTGATCACGGCCCTTGGCACCGGGATTGGCCGCGATGAGTTCAACATCGGCAAGCTGCGCTACCACAAGGTCGTCATCATGACCGACGCCGACGTGGACGGTGCGCATATCCGGACGCTGTTGCTGACCTTCTTCTTCCGCCAAATGCCCGAGTTGATTGAGGGTGGCTATCTCTATATCGCCCAGCCTCCGCTCTATAAGGTCGCGCGCGGCAAGTCCGAGGTTTACCTGAAAGATCAAGCCGCGCTTGAGGATTATCTGGTCGAGATGGGCATTGAGGGCGCGGTTCTGCGTCTGCAGACCGGCGAGGAGATTGCCGGGGCTGACCTTGCCCGTATCGTCGAAGCGGCCCGCGCGTTCCGCAAGGCGCTGGACAGCTTCCCCACCCATTATCCGCGCCCGATCTTGGAGCAAGCCGCCTTGGCAGGAGCCTTTGATGCAGGCCGTGCTGACGCCGATCTACAGGCGGTGGCCGATGCTGTGGCTGCGCGGCTTAATCTGGTGGCGGTGGAATATGAAAAAGGCTGGAACGGCCGCATCACGCAAGATCATGGCATCCGCCTCAGCCGCATTCTGCGCGGGGTTGAGGAGTTGCGCACGCTGGACGGCGCGGTCCTGCGCTCGGGCGAGGCGCGGCGGTTGGCCAATCTGGCCAGCCAACATCGTGACGTCTACGCCACCCCGGGCCGTCTGGTTCGCAAGGACCGCGAGCAGATGGTTTATGGCCCGATTGACCTGTTGAAATCGATTCTGGCCGAGGGCGAAAAGGGTCTGACCCTGCAACGCTACAAGGGTCTGGGCGAAATGAACCCCGAACAGCTGTGGGAAACCACGCTCGACCCCGAAGCGCGGACCCTCTTGCAGGTGAAGATCGACGATCTGGCCGATGCCGACGACATCTTCTCCAAGCTGATGGGGGATGTGGTCGAACCACGGCGTGAGTTCATTCAGGCCAACGCGCTGAGCGTGGAGAATCTGGACGCCTAAAGCGGCAGAAACCACAGCGCCAAAAACGGCGCAGGACCCGCCCGCATCGCATGCAAGATGCCGGGCGGGTTATAAATGAACCCGCCATGGCCCGGATCAGTCCATGGCATTTCGGCATTCCACCACTCGCCAGCCGACAGGGGCAGATAGACCTCGGCCGGCGCGTGGTCGTGGTCGGGATAAAGCACACCGGGCGCCATGACGGTGACGCCTACCCACAAATCGTTGCGCTCTTCCAACCCGCCTGGACCCAAGATCACTGCGTTCGCATGACCATCCCAAAATGCGAGGTTCGCCGGGTCTGCAGTCTTGCGCCGCCCCCATGACAACTGCCCTTCAATCCGGGCAAAGCTGCGTGCCAAAGGGCCATCTTGGGTTGCCAGCGCCGGTACGATCCAGTCGCAGACCGGAAGCCGCACCGGTTGCGCATGGCTTGGTCGCGGGTCTTTCCACCGCGCTACAACCTGCTGCACCACGTCTGCCCCCGGGCCTGTCACCCGTTTCAAGCCGGTTTCAGCGGCATTCAGAAACTCTTGCACGGCGGAAGCACGCACCATCTTGGCCTCGCGGTTCTTGGGTGGCGACCCCGGCAGGACTTGAACCTGCAACCTTCCCCTTAGGAGGGGGACGCTCTATCCGTTGAGCTACGGGGCCATTTTTTATACATTTTGTCAATGACTTACGGATCGAGACCTTGCGCGCGCTCTAGATCTTCAACGTCCCGCCACTGATTTAGCTAACTGATACAGTGAGTGTCACCAACTTCAAATACCCAACTTGTCGTAAAGCGAATAGAGCTGTTGAATCATGGCGTGATCACAAGACGCAACCCTCATGCGACGTCCAAGCTGTGATGCATACGGTCAAACTCAAGGTTTACGATGCCGCATACCTAGGTGCATCTTCGTTCTAAAGGAACCTTTAAGGTACCAAGCATTTGCACCCCATCGGCACCAACCCGCGCGCACAGCACTTCCTCTTGCAGTGAATTGAGTGTGTGGATCGCTCGCGAGAGAGAGTGCAAACTGAGCTACTCCCCAACTCTTGGACAGCTTTCCGGGTTGTTTAAGCTACTGCCTGCACCTGCTGATCGGTTTCAATGCGGTTAAAGTAGACCACGGCGGGCGGTTGGCCGCCATGGGCAGTGTGAGGGCGTTGGTGGTTGTAGAAGGTGATCCAGCGCCCGATGCCGACCCGTGCCTGCGATCCGGTTTCCCAGGCGTGCAGATAGACGCATTCATACTTCAGGGACCGCCACAGGCGCTCGATGAAGATGTTGTCGATGCAGCGCCCTTTGCCGTCCATAGAGATCCGGGTGCCAACCCGTTTCAGCCTGTCAGTCCAGACGAAGGACGTGAACTGGCTGCCCTGATCCGTGTTCATGATCTCGGGCGGGCCGAACTTATGGATCGCCTCGTTCAAAGCCTCCACGCAGAAGTCGGCTTCCAGCGTGTTGGATATCCGCCAGGCCAGCACCTTGCGGGTATACCAGTCCATGATGGCGACCAGATAGAGGAAGCCACGGCGCATCGGGATGTAGGTGATGTCAGCACACCAGACCTGATTGGGCCGCTCCACCCGTAGCCCGCCCAGCAGATAGGGGTAGGTCTTGTGGCCCTTCGCTGGTCGGCTGGTATCAGGCTTCTGGTAGATCGGCATCAAGCGCATAAGCCGCATCAGTCGACGAATGCGCTTGGAGTTCACGACATGCCCATCGTTCCGCAAGTGCCATGTCATCTGCTGGACCCCATAAAACGGCGTCTCGAGGAACTGCTTGTCGATCTTCACCATGAGGTCGAGGTTCATGGCCGTCTCGCCCATCAGTTCGTAGTAAAACGACGACCGCGAGATCGACAGCAGGCGGCACTGCGCCCCGGCCGACAGACTTGGGTGGTTCTTGTCAATCATCCCGCGCCTCACTTGCCGATCCAAGGCTTGAGCTTTCGTGACAAAAAATCGTTGGCCACAGCCAGCTCCCCGATCTTTGCATGCAGCGACCGCACCGTGTCCTCGTCGATCTCGGGCGCTCTCTTGCCGCCCCGCTCGAAGATCTCCGCCGCGCCGTCCAACAGAGCCTTTTTCCACTGATGGATCATCGTCGGATGCACACCATATTCGGCTGCCAGCTCCGACACTGTGCGCTCGCCTTTCAGCGCCTCTAACGCAACACGCGCCTTGAACGCCGCGTCATGGTTCCTGCGTTTCTTAATGTTCTGATCTCCTCGTTCTTGGAGACCAGCAGACGTCAGATCGTAGCTTCCGTCACTGTCCGATTTTCGGGGAGTAGCTCAATCACCTCAATCTAAGTTCGCCCGTCCTCGCTTCTTGATCGACTCAGCAAAGGTTCGTCTGCCAACACCCCTAAATGCCCGTTTTCAAAATCTGATCTTCCCGGTAAACCGCCAACCGTGCCACAAGGCATCTGGGAGCTGGGCGTCGGTGCGAACAGAGCCCAGCAACCCGTTCGCGCCTGTCCTATCGCTCAAGCAAATTGACCATCTGATCGTGATCCCCACTGCTCGCCTGCAAACCACGCTTGATCTGCTGTGTGACGTCGAGGGCGCAGGGCGCCCTGTCGATGCGGTCACATCTGCCTTCTTTCGGAGCCGGCGCGACATCGACGACCGGGATCGTGGGATCGTGCTTGAGCTGCTCTATGCGCTTCTTCGCCATCGCGCCCGACTTGGCTGGTGGCTGGCGCGCCAGGGATACAGTGACCTTCCACGAACCCGGCTGCTGGCCTGGCTTATCCTTGCGGAAGGCAAGGCTCCTGATCAGGTCAAAGGCCTTTTCGATGGCACCAAATTCGCGCCCTCCGCCCTGTCGGACGACGAATACGCGGTGCTGGTCAAGCTCCGGGGCTGCACGATGATGCATCCCGACATGCCCGTTGAGGTGCGCGTTGAATGTCCGGACTGGGCGCTCCCGGCCCTTCAGCGGCGCTTTGGAGAGGGGTTCTTGGCGGAAATGGCGGCGACCCTGACGCCGCCGCCTCTGGACCTGCGGGTCAATCCCGTCACATCGACGCGGCAGACTGTGTTGAAAGACCTGAGAGCCCTTGGCCTCGAGGCCGAGGCCACAGGTCTTGCGCCTCATGGCATCCGGGTGAAAGAACGCCTCTCCCTTGCTAGGCTGAAGGGGCTAAAGACCAGCGAGATCGAAATTCAGGATGAGGGTTCCCAGCTTGTCGCGCTGCTGGTCGGAGCCCGACCCGGAGAGCAGGTGGTTGATTTCTGCGCCGGGGCCGGGGGCAAGACGCTGGCCATCGCCAGCGACATGAACAACAAGGGCCATGTCGTTGCCTGCGATGTCAACGAAGCCCGCCTAAAGCGCTGCGCCGAACGCCTTCGCCGTGCAGGCCTGCACAATGGAGAGACCCGGCTTTTGGCCAGCGAAACCGATCGCTGGGTCAAGCGCCACAAGGGCCGTTTTGACCGCGTCCTGGTCGATGCGCCCTGTAGCGGCACAGGCACATGGCGGCGCAACCCCGATGCCCGCTGGCGCGCACCGGATTTGGGGTTGGACAACCTTCTGGCCTTGCAAGGCCGGATCCTGACCAGTGCGGCCCGTCTGGTCAAACCGGGGGGTCGGCTTGTCTATGCCACCTGCTCAATGCTGCCTGAGGAAAACGAAGCGCAGGTGGCTGCATTCCTCGCCGCACATCCCACCTTTCATGTCGTGCCACTGAGTGAGGCGGCACCTCATCTCACGGCTGCGGCCGACAGCGATTACCTGTCGTTGACGCCCGCGCGCCATGGCACCGATGGCTTCTTCGCGGCCGTCCTGCAGCGCAAGGCTGCGGTTGCCGAAGGCTCCTAGCCAACGTTTAGGCGAGTTGCAGTTCAAGTGCCTAACGCCCCGGCGCAGACGAACTGCGCCCTAATCTCTTCAGGGAGTTACAGGTGGCTGCAGCGCTCCATCACAGCCTGCGCCGGACAGACTGAGGCCGGGAAGCCAGATCAAGGCGGCAGTCGTTGCGGTGGCGTTCGGCCACAACACGTCCCTTCGACACCACCGCCAGCCGGTCAGGGCGCAGCCGCAGCGCCTCGATCGGATTCGAGGCGTCCAGCACCACGAGACTGGCCTGATCGCCGACCTTCAGCCCATAGTGCTGCAATCCCATGATCGCGGCATTGCATTCGGTAACCATGGTAAAGCAACGGGCCATCTCGGCGGGGTGGGTCATCTGCGCGACATGCAGGCCCATGAAGGCCACGTCTAGCATGTCGGCGGTGCCCAGCGAATACCAGGGGTCCAGCACGCAGTCCTGCCCCCAGCCAACGGTGATGCCCATCGCCTGCATCTCTTTCACCCGCGTCAAACCGCGCCGCTTGGGATAGCTGTCGTGGCGGCCTTGCAGTGTGATGTTGATCAAGGGGTTCGGAATGGCCGTCATCCCGGATTCCGCAATCAGCGGCAGCAATTTCGAGACATAGTAATTGTCCATCGAATGCATGCTGGTCAGATGACTGCCCGCCGCACGACCGCCCAGACCATGTCGTGTCACCTCGCGCGCCATGGTTTCAACGTGGCGCGACATGGGATCATCGGTTTCGTCACAATGGACGTCCCACATCAACCCCCGCTCGGCAGCCATCCGGGCAAGATCGCGCAAGGAGTCAGCGCCCTCCTCCATCGTGCGTTCGAAATGCGGGATGCCGCCGACCACGTCCACGCCCATATCCAAGGCCCGGACCACGTTCTGCCGTCCGGTTGGGGTGCGGTAGAGGCCGTCCTGCGGAAAGGCCACCAATTGCAGGTCGAGATAAGGGGCAACGCGGCGCTTCACTTCCAGCATCGCTTCGACCCCGCGCAAGTGGTCGGGGGTCGTATCAACATGGGTGCGGATCGCGAGAAGCCCCATGCTGACCGCCCAGTCGCAATAGCGCAGAGCGCGCTCAACCATCTCATCCACTGTCGCCGTCTCACGCAATTCGCCCCAAAGGCCGATGCCTTCCAAGAGCGTGCCCGAGGCGTTGATCCGAGGCAGACCATAGGACAGCACCGCGTCCATGTGAAAATGCGGATCGATAAACGGGGGTGAGACCAGATCGCCGGTCGCGTCGATCACCTTTACCGCAGGACCATCCAGCCGCCCTACGGCCGAAATCCGGTCGCCTTTGATCCCGATATCGGAAATGGTCCCATCGGGCAGCGTGCCACCCTTGATCAGAAGATCGAACATCAGCGTTCCCCTTTGTTGTAGGGCGTCATCAAGGCGGCGGGCACTTCGGCACGGCGCGACATCAGGATAAGCGCCAGAATAGACAGCACATAGGGTGCCATCAGAAAGACCTGATAGGGCAGATCTGCCCCAAGCGGCGTCTGTTGCAGCCGGATTTGCAGCGCGTCAAAGGCGGCGAAGAGGATCGCCCCCAGCACGGCCTTTCCGGGCATCCACGCGCCAAAAACCACAAGCGCGACGCAGATCCAGCCCCGGCCATTGACCATCTCAAAGAAGAAGGAGGAAAAGGCCGACAAGGTCAGGAACGCCCCGCCCATTGCCATCAGGCCAGAGCCAAAGATCACCGCGCCCATCCGCAGTCCGGTGACCGACAAACCTTGTGCCTCAACCGCCGACGGGTTCTCTCCCGCGGCGCGAACGGCAAGACCCAAGGGGGTGCGGAACAGCACGAGGGCGACAAGAACCGCACTGCCAAAGGCAAACCACGTGAAGGCCGTCTGGGTGAAAAACACTTCGCCCAAGAAGGGCAGATCAGACAGGATCGGCAGGTCCAGTGGCTGAAAGGGTTCGATTTTCGGCGGGCTGGTCACTTCGGGCAGGGCCAAACGGTAGGCAAAGGAGCTTGTCGACGTGGCCAGCAAGGTCACGCCAAGGCCGACCACATGCTGAGACAGGCCAAATGGCACCGTCAGCGTGGCGTGAAGCAGCCCGAACATCATCCCCGCCGCCATTGCCACCCCGACACCGCCCCACAGGGGCATGCCTTGGTAAACGGCCAGCCATCCGGTGAAGGCGCCGATGACCATGATCCCCTCGATCCCAAGGTTCAGCACGCCTGCGCGTTCGCAGATCAACTCACCCATGGTTGCCAGCACCAAGGGCGCGGCGATGCGGATCACGGCTGCCCAGAAACTGGCAGACAGCAGGATTTCAAGAATATCGCTCATCCTCGCACCACCCGCATCTTGGTCAGAAGGATCGCCAGGACCATGAACAACAGCGCCGAAGCCAGCAGCATATCGGCGATATAGGTCGGCACCCCGGCGGCACGGCTCATCGCATCGGACCCTACGAAGATACCGGCCACAAAGATCGCCGTCCCTATCACCGCAAGCGGGTTCAACAGCGCCAGCATGGCGACGATGATCCCAGTATAGCCAAAGCCCGGCGACAGGTCTTGGCTGAGGTGGCCCTTGAGACCCGCAACTTCAGACCAACCGGCAAGGGCCGCAAGACCGCCCGACAAGAGCGCGGTCTGGATCAGCACGCGGTTGACCGGCACCCCGGCAAACCGTGCCGCGCCAAAGTTTGACCCCACTGCCCGCATCTCAAAACCGAAACTGGTGCGCCGTTCGATAACGCAGACCACCACGGCGGCAATCATGGCCAGCACAAAGCCCCAATGGAGCCGCAGACCTTCTGCAATGCGGGGCAGACGCGCCTCTTTCAGCAAGGCCTCAGATTTGGGCCAGCCCATGCCCATGGGGTCTTTCATCGGGCCTTCAAGAAGATAGCTGACGAACAAGAGCATGATGAAATTGAACAACAGCGTCGTTACGACCTCGTCCACGCCTAGCCGGGTTTTCAGCAAGGCCGGGCCAAGGAGCACAAGCGCCCCCGCCAGCATCGCAAACACCGCCGTCACCGGCAGCACAAAGGGCGACGGCACGGCCCCGGTGCCCAAGAGCACCGCCACGATGGCGCCAGCATAAAGCTGCGCCTCGGCACCGATGTTCCACAGCTTGGCCTTGAAAGCCACAGCCACCGCCAGACCGGTGAAGATCAGCGGCGTTGCCCGGTTCAGGGTTTCCAGAAGCGCAAACTTCGACCCGACCGCCCCGGTGACGATCTGACCCAGAACCGCAAAAGGATTGGCCCCGGCCAACAGCGCCAGCAGGCTGGCAACGACGACCGTCGCCGCCAGCGCGGCAGCGGGCAGGCCCAACCGGCGTGCAAGTGTCGGGTTCGGGATCGGCTCAAGCCGCATGGTCACCTGCCCTAAACCCTTGCCCCGCCATCCACAGTCCCAACTCAGCCGCCGTCTTGGAGCCACGGGCAAAACCCGGTGACAAGCGGCCTTCGCTGATGACGTGGATGACATCGGAAAGGCTCTGTATTTCGTCCAAATCCTCAGAAATCAGTAAAACCGCCGCACCCGCATCGCGCGCAGCGATCAGGCGCGACTGGACATAGGCAATCGCCCCCACGTCCAGACCCCGGACTGGTTGATTGGCAAGGATAATCTTAGGACCCGGCTCGAGCACCCGGCCAAGGATCAGCTTTTGCATATTGCCACCCGACAAAAGCCGGATGCGTTGCAACACCCCCTGACAGCGCACGTCGTATTTGGCGATGACATCCTTGGCAAAGCCTTGCGCCGCAGGCCAGTTCATCCAGCCATGCCGGCTAAAGGGGGGGCGGGAATAGGCTTCTAGCACCGCATTTTCGGTTAGGTTGAAATCGGAAATCGTGCCGGTCTTGTGCCGATCTTCCGGGATGCGGGCGATCTGGTGGTTCACCGCCTGACGCGGCGACCAAGCAGCGGGTTCAGCCCCGTCAATCTCGATCCGGCCCTGATCGGGACGCAAAAGGCCTGAAATCAGATCAGCCAGCGCCGCCTGCCCGTTGCCCGACACTCCGGCCAAACCGACAATCTGACCCGCGCAGAGGTCCAGCGACAGATCAGACAGGCCAGTGGCGGTCCCCTTGGCCCGCGTCGTCACCTTAGAAATCCGCATCAGAACCGGGCCAGCGGCTCGGGTTTCTGCTTTTGGCAAGGCAACCGCGCTGCCGACCATCAGGGCTGCCAAAGCAGCTCGGTCCGTCGCGTGGGTCTCGACCTGCCCGACCACCTTTCCATGACGCAGCACGACGCAGCGGTCGGCAATCGCCATGACCTCATGCAGCTTGTGACTGATGAAGATGATCGACAGGCCCAAGGCGATCGCCTTGCGCAGCGTGTCAAACAGCGCATCTGTTTCCTGCGGGGTCAGAACGGCGGTTGGCTCATCAAGGATCAGAATGCGGGCCTCACGATAGAGCGCCTTGAGGATTTCGATCCGCTGCCGTTCACCCACCGAAAGGCTGCCCACCCGCGCATCGGGGTCGACGGCAAGCCCAAACTCGGACGAAAGCGCGGCGATCCGTGCCCGCGCCACAGCGCGACCCTTGCCGCGTGACCACAGGCTTTCCGTGCCCAAGGTTATATTGTCCAGCACCGACAAATTATCCGCCAGCGTGAAATGCTGGTGCACCATGCCAACCCCTGCCGCCAATGCGGCGCGAGGATTGCCGGGCGGCAGGGTCTGGCCGAACACTTCGACGCGACCTTCATCAGCCTGATAATGACCAAATAGGATGTTCATCAGCGTGGTCTTACCCGCGCCGTTTTCGCCCAAAAGGGCAACGACTTCGCCACGCTTTAGATCAAGGGTGACGCCCGAATTGGCAACAAGCGCGCCAAAGCGCTTGGTGATGTTGTCGAGGCGGAGGACAGTGTCCCCCGCCCCCAGATTGGCTTGGCTCACGACGACTTCGGCTCGTTGTCGTCAATGGCGACGGTAAAGCTGCCGTCCTTAATCGCGGCTTCTTTGGCGGTAACTATAGCCATCACATCGGCCGGAACCTTGCCTTCAAAAGTGCCGAGCGGCGCCAGAGAGCAACCGCCCACCTTCATGAAGGAATACTCGCCATAGTTCGCGGCCTTAAAGGCCCCGCCGTTGATCGCCTCAATCGCAGCGTTCAGCGTCGGTTCAAAGTGCCAAAGTGCCGAGGCAACCACCGTGTCGGGGTAATCAGCTTGTGTGTCGATCACGTTGCCGATGGCCAGAACGCCCTTTTCCTTAGCCGCATCCGACACGCCAAAGCGCTCTGCGTAAAGCAGGTCAGCACCAGCCTCGATCATGGCAAAGGCAGTTTCCTTAGCCTTGGGTGGATCGAACCACGACCCGATGAACGACACTTGGAACTTGGCATCAGGCCGGGTTTCGCGGACGCCCGCCATAAAGGCGTTCATCAGGCGGTTCACTTCGGGAATCGGGAAGCCACCGACCATACCGATGCTGCCAGTCTTGGTCATCGCCCCAGCGATGATGCCGGACAGATACGAGGCGTCCTGAATGTAGTTGTCGAACACCGCAAGGTTCGGGTTCGCGGCCTCGTCCGGCATGAAGGACGACCCCAGAAGGAAGGCCACGCCCGGATATTCGGCACACACTTCGCGGGCCTCTTGCTCGGCGCCAAAGATTTCGCCGACGATGAGCTGCATGCCCTGTTCGCAATACTCGCGCATGACGCGGGCATAGTCGGTGTTGGCCACGTTTTCGGTGTAGACATAGTCAACGGCCCCTGCCGCCTTGGCGGCTTCAGCGGCCTGATGGATGCGGCTGACCCATTGCTGCTCGACCGGAACCGTATAGATGCCCGCCATCTTGATCGGTCCGGCGGCATTGGCGCGCAGCGGCAAAAGCCCGCCAAGCGTCAGCGCGGCGCTCACTGTCAGCAGGCTCCGGCGGCTTAGCTTCATTACTTCAGTTGTCATTTCTTGCTCCCCAGGGTGTCCAGAATCTTGCCGAAAGCTAGATCAAGAAAAGGATTCCTAAAAGAGTTAACTTTCTCGCTGACACTCGATTGGATGTTAGCATCAAAGTGGTCGCTTACTTGCGCCCGCGTCCTCTTCCCAGCCGATTTCTCTGGTTGGTCACTCAGGCAACCCAGCCCATCCGATCGCGTCCTCCAGCGCTTTGGACAGGCGCAGGACAAGCGCATCCGCGCCGGGCCGACCGGTTATCTGTACAGCCACCGGTAAGCCAGACGCAGTCAGGGAAACCGGCAAAACCGCCGAGGGCTGCCCGGCAAGATTGGCCGGCGTCGCGAAGGGGGCAAAGCGATAGCCCCGTTCAACCCACGTCTGGAGCTCTGACCCGCAGGCTGCAAAGGTCAGAGTGTTCAGCGGGGCAGGATCCTCGCCCAATGCGGGCGTCAGTACCAAATCGATCTCACTCATCGAACGTCCAATCGCCTGCGCCACCGTGGTCATGTTCAGGCGGGCTTCCATCAGATCAAGGGCGGAAAGCCGCCTTGCCTGCTCGATATAGGCCCAAGTCATCGGCTCCAGTTCGTGGCGTTCGGGTTGGCGCCCAAGCTCGCGCGCGCGTTCCTCCACCAGATGAAGGACTTCGACGATCCAGAGCGAGTCAAACCACGCGCCAAACTGCGCTTCAACCGGGAACTCATAGGGCACCACGACATGCCCCATCGCGTCTAGGAGGTGGGCCACCTTCTTGGCCGCCGCAACTTGCGCGGCACCAGCGGACTGCCGGTAAGCATTCTTCGTCGCCAATCCGATACGCAAAGGACCAGTCGCTGTGTCCAATCCCTTCAGAAAGCCACCCGTTGGTGCCAGACGTCCGTTCCGCGTCCCACAGTCCGGACCTGCGGTCAGATCGAGTGCCGCAGCACTGTCGCGCACGGACCGGGTCAGGACGTGATCGGAATCCAGACCTCCAGCGATTTCGTCCCACCACGGCCCTAACGGATTTAACCCGACCGAGGGTTTAAATCCGAACACCCCGCAGCAGGCGGCAGGGATGCGGATCGATCCGCCCAGATCGGTGCCGTGCGCCAAGGGGACCATGCCGCTGGCGACGGCAGCACCCGCACCGCCGCTGGAGCCACCGACCGTTACCCCGACGTTCCACGGATTTCGGCATGTCCCGTAGAACAACGGCTCGGTCGTGAAATCGCCCGCGAACTCTGGTGTGTTTGTCGTACCCAGAACGACAAGCCCACCCTCGCGCCAACGGCGAACCATCGTGCTGTCACCTCTTGGCTGCGCACTCGCAAAGAAGCGCGAGGCGAAGCGGGTGGGCAGCACGGACGAATACAGGTTCACATCCTTAAGCAGGAACGGCACGCCCCAAAGCGGCGGTAGCTGTTCGGGTCGGTCGCGGTCCATCTCGTCCGCCTCAGCCCGCGCGGCATCAAACCGCTCAGCCACAACCGCATTAAGCGTTGGGTTTTGCCTTTCAATGGACGCAATCGCAGACTCCGTCGCCTCACGCACGGAGAGGTCTCGTCTGGCGATCCGAGCGGCCAAGTCCAGTGCATCGGTTTGGAGGAGTGTGCTCATCGGGTGTTCTGCCATTGGAAAAGGGGTGCCATGCGACATCCAGGGACGTCATTATAGCTTGCCCAATCCACTTTGCTTGAAGAACCATCACATCTCAAGGGCGCGCTTGGGTAACGGCATCTGACCTTTTGCAGACCTGTGAGCTTGTTCGTCAATGACATGGTTGCCACGGGGACAGAGGCAGCTTTTGCCCGCCTGTATCCGGTCATATTTGCCGGACCCTGCAGAATAGTGCGTGCTCCAGCGGAGTTATTCGAAATTGTACGTGATGGCGGAGGGAATGAGTTACCAACCGCAGGGGCGGGTTCTTCCAATCGAACAGAGTGGCCTTTGTTAGCCTTTTCTAAACCACGTTACATAGCCGTTCCTGTGGAAGGCAGGGCCGTTTCAGCCCCCGCGGGGGTGGGTCGGGGTCCAAGTTCCGAGGTCATTCGGTCCGAGGGGACCCGTAGTTGGATAACTAGGCACCAACAATCGCTTGCGGATGAGCTAACGCTCATGCAGCGCGGATGGATTCCGCCACCTACCGTCAGCTTTCTGGCTCTTGTTTATGGCGAACTTCCGCTTCGGTCATCGTCAAGCGACAAGTGAACGCGGCAGCGGACGTGGCAATTGTTCTGAAAGCCAAATGACGAAGCCCCCGGTGCGGGAGGCATATGCAATTGATATTTTTGTTACATTTTTTTGGTTGCGGGGGCACGATGCGTTGAAGAACCTACAATTCAGGTTGCTGCGTAGCGCGCTAACGCACACTCCACAGCGCAAACCGGCCGGTCAGGTTAATGCCGCGACGCCGACAATCTCAAGAGCACAGAGCGAGTCTTTCGGCCCATAGCGGACTTAGGACTGCCTATGTTGTCGCAGAACAATTGCGCCTTTGCGAACATTGGTTGCCGGCAAGGGGCTGACCTCAGACAAGACCTATGTCCGCGAGTTCGCCTTCGGGCAGTTCAGCCCTGTGGCCATCCAGCATCTCACTCAGTCTCTGCGGCTGGCCGTGGAAATACTGCATGTGCGCATGACGAAGCCGTCCTCGGTCGGATCCATAGAAACCATGATCTCAGTCAATTCCGTGAGGTCCGTCAGGTGGGTGCCGCCGCAAGGCATGGCGATATCAGCCCCGTTGAGGCGGGTTGACCAAAGGCGGCGATCGGCAAGGGGACCCTCTGGTGGGGAGATGTGGATAGGGGCCGGGGTTCCCAACAGTCCCTGCAGCGCCTCGTTCATTTCAGTGGCGCGCGCGGGCAGGTCTGCAAGGAAACCCGCCGCATCAAACCCTTTTTTCCGCAGCGATTTTCCAAGCCGGTAGTGATCGATCGAGGCCTCTTCGCTGATCAGGGAGCACGTCACCGCCGCCTTGTCGAGGTTCGGGGCGCCAAGGCTATCGGGGTCTTGCGGGTCTTTGCCCCAAAAGCCTGCCGCGACCTTGTTCAACACCAGCGCCGCGAGGTGGACCCCAGTGTGTTGCAGCGACAAGGCGGCGCGAAAGGTTGCGTCGACCTCCAGAGTCACGGCCTTGGTCGTAGGGGCAGCGTCGGTCACATGCAGCACGACTGAGGTCAGTTCGGGGTCTGATCGCTTCAAAGCGCGCGCCGCGTCGCCAACCGACAGAACCCCGGTTCGCTGGTTCAAAAGCCCCTCGCGGCAGTCCAGAACCCTTGAGCGATTGGTGCCGCAGATCAGCCAGCCGCGATCGCCGGGTTGATCTGGCCAAGACAGGCTGACCGGGTGGAAGGGGCTGCGATTTGTCACCACAAGCCACTCGCCTGCGACCTCGGCAGTTAGAACCACCAACGCGGCCTCATGCAGGCTGCCGCCTGCGAAAGTTACCACCGTTCCTTCGATGCCCTCGGTCTGCAGATCCATCTAGCCCTCCTCGCCTTTGGCGGCGCGCAAGTAGTTGTAAACGCTGGCCCGGCTCATCTGCAACACGCGCGAGACATAGGCCGCCGCGTGCTTTCCGCCAAAGGCACCGTCCGCAGCAAGCTCGCCCACCAACTGTAGCTTTTGCGCCCGGCTGAGGTCGGTGATCACGACACCGTTCCGCGCGGTCCAAGCATGGACATACTGGTTGATACGCTCGTGCCAATCCTCTTGGAAAAGCACGGCAGGCCGCCCAACCCCCGGGGGCACGCGGGTCAGGGCTGTCAGCAATTCGATTGCAGATTGCAGATGTGTCACGTCAAGGTTGATGCAGATCACCCCCACCGCCCGCCCGTCCTCGCGCAGCACCGCGCTGACCGATTTGAGTCGACGGCCATCGAAGTTCACCTTTTCATAGGGGCCTATCAGCGCGACTTCGGGACGAAAGTCGATCTCGTGCAACAATGAAGGCTCGCCCACCTCGCGGTGCGAAAAGGGGTTGGCGATATGCGCCACCGTTTCAGTTGCGAGGTCGTGCAACACGACTTCGGCTTGCGGCTGCAAGAGAAGAGCTATGGCGTCGCAAAGGGGGTAATAGGCGGACAGGGGCATGGCATCTCATCGGGCTTGTTCGGGTTATACCGATCTGTATAACTTGGACAAGAAAATCCATGGAGGCACTATGCTGTCGTCACAAGACCTAAATCGGCTGGTCGAGATGCGTCACCACCTGCACCGCCATCCGGAACTGTCCTGCGCCGAAGAGCAGACTGCCGCCTTTATGGCTGGGCGGCTGACCGAAATCGGTCTGCCCGTCGTCACGGGGATTGGCGGACACGGACTGGTGGCCACGGTCGGAAAAAATGGGCCGGCGGTGGGGCTGAGGGCAGATATGGACGCCTTGGCGATCACAGAGTTGACCGGCCTACCTTATGCTTCGCAGAACCTCGGCGTCATGCATGCCTGTGGCCATGATGGCCATATGGCGATCCTCATGGGTGCGGCGATGATCCTGCAGCGGCAAGATTTTTCTGGCCGAGTCCATCTGGTCTTCCAACACGCCGAAGAGAGATACGGCGGCGCCCGGATGATGCTGGACGACGGATTGCTAAACCGCTTTCCAATGGAGAGGATCTTTGGGCTTCACAACTGGCCAGGCCTCGCGGCTGGGGCGGTGGCGGTGCATGACGGGCCGGTCATGGCGGGCACGGCAGAGTTTTCTTTGCGGTTTCAGGCCGCAGGCGGCCATGCTTCGATGCCGCATCTGACCGGCGATCCGCTCTTGGCAGGCGGGCAGTTCATGGTTGGCATTCAGCAGGCCGTTGCACGCTCGGTCGATCCGATGGAGGCGGCTGTGATAACGGTCGGCAGCTTTCAGGGGGGCCATGCCCAAAACATCATCCCGCAAGAGGCTGTGCTAACCGGGACGCTTCGCGCGTTTCGCACCCAGACGCTGGGGCACTTGCGCGCCCGCGTGGCGGCAGTGGCCGAGGCATCAGCCCAGATGGCGGGCTGTGGATGGACGCTTGAGTTTGACCCACACCCCTGCAGCCCGGTTATAAACACCACCCCCGAACGGGACATCCTGCGCCGGGCGGCGGGGACGGCCTTGATCGCTCCGCCGGTTCCGGTCATGGCAGGGGATGATTTCGGCGAGCTCCTGAGCGTGCTGCCCGGTGCCTATGCCTTCCTCGGCAATGGCGAGTTGGCATCGGAAGCAGGCCTGCACCAGCCGAAGTATGACTTCAACGACGACACCATTGCGCCCGGCGCTGAGCTTCTGGCGCGGGCGGCACTTCTGGCGCTTGCAAACTGAGGTTTCGATGATCCAACTCTCTCGCCCTCAGATCGAGGCTTTGGTTTCGGTCGACGAAGCCGCCGCCGAGGCCGTGCGCGACGCCTACCGCGCAATCAGCGATGGCCGCGCCAACCTGCCGCCGGTCGGCTACCTGGGCTTTCCCGCGGCCCATGGCGATTGCCACATCAAATTCGGCCATATCGCCGGAGATACGGTCTTTGCCGTCAAGATCGCCTCAGGGTTTTATGATAATCCTGCCAAGGGATTGCCCTCCAGCACAGGGGTTGTCCTTGTGTTTTCGGCCCTGACCGGGCAGATGGAGGCGCTATTGGCAGATGAGGGTTATCTGACCGACCTTCGCACTGGGCTTGGCGGCGCGGTGGCAAGCTTGGCGTTGTGTCGCCCCAACTCACAGCGGTTTGTGATTGTCGGCAGCGGAACGCAGGCATACTGGCTGGCGCGGTCGCTACGGCACCTGATGCCCGAGGCTGAGATCGCGATCTGGGGCCGCGACGCAGGCCGCGCTTCGGCCTTGGTCGCAAGATTGCAGGGTGCGACCGTCGCCCCCGACTTGGAACGGGCCTGCCGCAGTGCGGACGTGATCCTGACAGCTACGCCTGCTGCTGAGCCGCTGATCCAAGCTGACTGGATCCGCCCGGGCTGCCACATCACAGCCATCGGTGCCGACAGCCCTGGCAAGCAAGAGCTGGAAACCGCACTTGTCGCCCGAGCCGACATTCGCGTCGCGGACAATCTGGCACAATCGCTGGACCACGGTGAGTTCGCCCATGCAAGGTCCGCAGGGCTGATCGGCCCTGGTGATTGCATGGAGCTTGGGGCTGTGCTGGCGGGCACATCTGTCCGCCGCGCGCCCGACGATATCACCATCGCCGACCTCACCGGCGTCGCCACGCAAGACATTGCCATGGCGCGCCTCGTCCTCTCCCGTGCCAAGGCTGCCCAATGACCGACCTGATCCTCGCCTCTGCCGCCCGCTCTGTTCAGGCACGCCGCCGCATTGCTGGCCACATCTATCAGACACCCCTTTTGCCTGCTCGCGCCCCGGGCCTGTGGTTCAAGGCCGAGAACTTTCAGCTGACCGGCTCTTTCAAGATCAGGGGCGCGGCCTCGGTGATGACAGCCCTGCCGCCGGGCAGCGCACTGGTCACTGCTTCCTCTGGCAACCACGGCATCGGTGCTGCGCGGGCTGCGCAGTCGCTAGGTGCCAAGCTGACCGTTGTGCTGCCCGAGAGCGTCGTGCCGGAAAAGCTGGCAAAGATCCGCTCTTATGGCGTTGAGGTCGTGCTTCACGGTGCGGAAACCGGTTTGGCCGAGCAATATGCTCAGCGCCTCGCGCAAGAGACCGGCGCCCGCTATGTCTCGCCCTACAACGATGCCGATGTGATCGCTGGTCAGGGCACAATCGGGCTGGAATTGCTGGACGGGCCGCCGATCGACAATCTCTTCATCGCCATGGGTGGCGGTGGGCTGATCAGTGGCATTGGCGCGGTCATGAAGGCGTTTTCTCCCAAGACCCGGATCATCGGCGCGGCTGCCGAAGCCTCCCAAGCACTGGCGCTGTCGATGAAGGCGGGCCATGTGGTGGACTGCGACCACCTTGACACTCTGGCTGACGCTGTTGCGGGCGGGATCGATGAGGACACCCTGACGCTGCCGCTGGCACAGGCGGTGGTTGACGAAGTTGTGACCTGTTCGGAGTCTGAGATCCTCGCCGCTCTGCGGGCCCTGGCGCAGGATGAAACGCTCTTGGTCGAGGGCGCCGCGGCGCTTGCGATGGCGGCCTTCCACAAAGTCAAAGCTAAGGGGCAAACCAATGTGGTGCTCCTTTGTGGCGGAAATTTCGACGGGCCGAAGCTGCGCACTTTGGTGTTGGGCGAACGGAATTGAGGCCCGTGCGAGGGCGATCCAAGACGACGGACCCCTGACCCAGATTGCCGGGGGGCTTGGCAGCATGGGCCGCACCATCGCTAAGCGCCTTTCGCGCGGCTACTGCATCGCCGTCGCCGAAAGTTCCTCGGCCGTATTGGATGCGCTCGCGGGCGACAGAGGTGGCTAGGTCAATCTGATCGCTTGCGTCCACTTGTGCATTTTGCTGTCTTTTGTTTAGCTTGCGAAGCGCGTCCGCTTGCCGCCCTTTTCGACTTCGACGGCGGTCCCGGCCCATAGCGGCCTTTTCCCTTGTCTTGAATGCGCGTTCGAAATCCTTCTTTTCTGCTCATCCTGAAAAACGACAAAGGTTGAAAGCTAGGCCCATCTCTCCACCATTGACCCGATGATCCGTTGCTTTCAGGGAAACGTCCTTAAACAAGGCAGCGTGGCCCGATTGTGCACTTCGATGGCTCAGACCCAGCCCGCTCCGCCAGCGCTTTAGGACCAGCCTCGAGATAATCCGTCTGGCGGTCCTGCAGTGTATTCAAACTGCCGTCCTGGGAGCGGGGTTAAGACTCCATAAATGGGACGCTCGACCGTGGTTAGCACAACCACGCCGCGGTCCAGGTTTCACCCGATCGCTCCGCTCTCCGGATTAGGGATGGGCAGGAGGCAAGTGGATGCTGTTCGCGTTGAGCGCTTCGAGCTCGGTAGCCCGCCTTGCTGCAGCTTCGGCACATGGGAACCCAACCGAAGGTCGCGTCCCTCAGATTCCCTCCCACAGATAACCACAGACTGGCGCAGGTCATTCCCCTGGTCGTCGGAGGAGGCCCTATGATGTCATGGGCCGAAGGGTTCGCCCAGGGACGCCACGCCGTTGACCTTCAACAGCCGCTTGTTCGAGGTGATGATGCCCAGCACCACAATGGTGACGATATAGGGCAGGCTCGACAGCAATTGCGACGGCACGGCCCAGTTTTCAGTCTGGGCGACAAGGCTTGCCAGCGACACTGCACCGAAGAGGCAGGCACCAAAGAAGATGCGCCCCGTCAGCCATGTGCCGAACACCACAAGCGCAAGCGCGATCCAACCGCGCCCGGCGATCATGCCATCGGCCCAGAGCGGGGTATAGACCGTGGCGGCATAGGCCCCGGCAAAGCCTGCCATGGCACCACCGAACATCACCGCGCAAAGCCGCAGGGCGGTGACGCGGTAGCCGATGGCACGGGCCGCGGCAGGGTTCTCTCCGATGGCCCGCAGGATCAGCCCAAGGCGCGAATAGCGGAACATGGCCCAGATCAGGGCGGTGGCTACGAGCGACAGCCAGACGATGATGTCCTGCACAAACATGCCGCCCACAACGGGCAGGTCCGACAAGCCGGGGCAGGCCAGCTTGGGCAGGCCGGTAATTGTCAGGCTTTCATAGGAATTGCCCACCAGCGACGATAGGCCTTGCCCAAGGATGCCCACGGCCAGCCCGACTGCCACCTGATTGGCCCGCAGCCCAAGGGCCAGACCTGCAAAGACCAGCGCCAGCCCGACCCCGGCAAAACCCGCCGCCGCAAAGGCCGCGACATGGCCGCCGCCTTCAAAGACCACGATGAAGCCGATGGCCGCCCCCAACGCCATCATCCCCTCAAGACCAAGGTTCAGCACGCCGGTGCGTTCCACCACCAACTCGCCCAGAGCGGCCAAAAGAAAGGGGGTAGCCGCCGACAACATTCCGGCAAGGATGAATTCAATCCCGCTCATGATGGCGCTCCTGATGTGCGAACAAGCCGGTAGCGTACGAAGGTGATCGCCGCGAGGTAACAGACCAGCAGGCTGCCTTGAAACACGCGCACGGCCGCGACGGGCAGGTCTGCCGACACCATCGCATTGTCGCCCCCGATATAAAGCGCGGCCATCAGCAGGGACGAGGCGACGATGCCGATTGGGTGCAGCCCGCCCAGATAGGCCACGATGATCGCGGCATAGCCGTAGCCGGTCGAGATGGAGCGTTGCAACTGCCCGATGGGGCCTGCCACCTCGGCCGCGCCGGCAAGACCAGCGGCAAAGCCGCCGATCAGCAGCGACAGCCAGATTGCGCGCGATTGCGAAAACCCGGCGTAGGTGGCGGCCTTGGGGGCCAGACCGCCCACCAGAAACTGATAGCCCCCGAAACTGCGCTGCATATAGACCCACGCCAGCAAGGCTGCGACAAAGGCCAGCAGAAGCGAGACATTGACCCGCGTGCCCGGGAGCAGGAGCGGAATCATCGCGTCATATTGGAACATCACTGATTGCGGGAAGTTGAAGCCCATCGGGTCCTTCCACGGCCCTAGCAGCAGATAGTTCAAAAGTTGGACAGCAATCAGGCTCATCATCAGGGTGACGAGGATTTCGTTGGCGTTCAGCCGCACGCGCCAAAAGGCCGGAACCACCGCCCAAAGCGCCCCGCCGATGGCCCCCATCACCAGCATGGCAGGCCAGATCCAGCCGCCTGTTGCTTGCGGGAAGTAGACCGGGATGGCAGAGGCGAAGATCGCGCCCAGAATGAACTGCCCTTCGGCCCCGATGTTGAACACCTTGGCGCGAAAGCCGATGGCCAAGCCTTGGGCGATCAGCAGCAGGGGGCCGGTTTTCAACAGCACCTCCGAGAAGCTCGACCATGACAGGAAAGGTTCAAGCAGCAGCGCGTAGAACACCGCCGCTGGGTCTTTGCCCATCGTTACGAACAGGATCAGGTTCGACAGGATCGCAGCCAGCAGCGCCAGTAGCGGTGCCATTACTGCCAGTTTGCGCGAAGCGCGGTCGCGCCGGACAAGGCGGATCACGCTGCCACCTCGGCCGCGCCGATCATCCAGCGACCAATCTCTTCGGGTCGGGTGCTGCGCGGGTCAAGGCTGGGGGACAAGGCCCCCTTGTGCAGCACCTGAATCCGGTCGCAGATCTCGAACAATTCTTCCAACTCCTCAGAAATAACCAAGACGGCAACACCTGAATTGCGCATCTGCACAAGCCGCTGCCGGATTGCCATTGCCGCCCCGATATCCACGCCCCATGTCGGCTGGGCGACGAACAGAAGGCGCGGTTGCAAGGAAATCTCGCGCCCCACGATGAACTTTTGCAAGTTCCCGCCTGACAGCGACCCGGCCTCGGCCTCGGGGCCGGCGGTGCGTACGTCGAAATCCTCAATACAGGCGGCGGTGAACTTTGCTTCGGCTTGACGGTCAATCAACCCGCGCTTCAACAGGCCCAAAGGGTGGGCGGTCAAAAGGCTGTTGTCGGCAAGGGTCATCTCGGGTACCGCGCCGCGGCCAAGGCGTTCTTCGGGGACGAAGGCAAAGCCCAGCGCCCGCCGTTCGGCAGGGCCAAGATGGCCGATCGCCTGATCCATCATGTGAATTTCGTCGCGTCTTGACCCTGGCAGGACAGTCTCACCAGATATGAGCCGCGAAAGTTCAGCCTGCCCATTGCCGGAAATGCCCGCGATTCCTAGGATTTCACCGGCATGCAGCCGCAGGGAGACGTCCTTCAGGCCGATGGCAAACGGATCGTCGGGGTCGTGGTTCAGCCCGGCCAATTTCAGCCGCAGGTCGCCATTCGGCATGGGCGACAGGTGCAGCGGCGCGGGCATATCACGCCCGATCATCATGCGGGCAAGGTCATGGGAATCATGCTCGCGCGGATCAACATCGCCGGTGACGCGCCCGCCACGCAGGATGGTGGCCCGATCACACAGCGCGCGGATTTCATCCAGTTTGTGCGAGATGAACAGGATCGACACCCCACCATCGCGTAACCGGCGCAGCGTATCAAACAGCAGGCCCACCGCTTGCGGCGGCAGAACGCTGGTCGGTTCGTCAAGGATCAGAAGGCGCGGTTCGGTCAACAGACAGCGGATGATTTCCACCCTTTGCCGTTCGCCCACCGACAGCGCATGCACATGGGCAAAGGGATCGACCACCAGCCCGAAATCCTGCCCCAAGGCGCGAATGCGGGCAGCAAGGTCGGCCTTTGACCCCGGCACGATGAGCGAGATATTTTCCACCACGGTCAGTGTTTCGAACAGCGAAAAATGCTGAAACACCATGCCGATACCCAAGCGCCGCGCCTCGGCTGGCGAGGTCAGATGCACGTGGCTACCGTTCCACAGCACCTCGCCCTCGTCGGGGCGTTCGACACCGTAGATCAGTTTCATCAAGGTAGATTTGCCCGCGCCGTTTTCGCCAAGGATCGCGTGAATGGACCCTGCGGCCACGTCCAGATCGATGGCGGAATTCGCCTTGGTCTGGCCGTAGGCCTTGGTCATATTGCGAAGCGACAGAAGCGGCGCGGGCATAGGCGTTACTGCGGCAGCGGCGTGGCCACGCCTTTGACGTGCCAATCCATCGCGATGATATCGGCATCGGCAAGGGACACGCCCGCGGCAACGCCTTCGCTGTCATCGGCCTTGGTGATCGGCCCGGTGAACGGGTTCAAGCTGCCATCGGCAATCTTGGCCTCGGTCTCGGTGATCTTGGTCATGATGTCGGCGGGGATATCTGCGCTCCAATCCACCACGGCGACGACCTTATCGGTCACGCCAAGGAAGGCATTGGCCCCAACGAAGCTGCCAGCCACATGGGCATCGACCGATGCCTTGAAGAAGGGCGACCAATCGGTGGCGACGCAGCCAAGATACTTGGTCGGCGCGTATTTCTTCATCGACGAGTTCAGGTTGAAGGCATAGACGCCCGCCTCTTCGCAGGCTGCGATGACCGAGGGGGTGTCCTGCGCGTTCGAGAAGATCACGTCACAGCCCTGCGCGATCAGGGCCTTGGCGGCTTCCTGTTCCTTGGCAGGGTCGAACCAGGTGTTGACCCAGACGACCGACACTTCGATATCCGGATTAACGGCTTGGGCCCCCAGCGTGAAGGCGTTGATCGAGGTGATCAGTTCTGGAATGGCAAAGGCCGAAACCGAGCCGAGCTTACCGGTTTTCGACAGGGCCGCCGCCGCCATGCCCATCAGATAGGTGCCTTGGAAATACTTCGCCGCGAAGGGCGAGAAGTTCGGGGCCACCATGAAGCCCGAGGCATGCAGAACGGTGACAGAGGGGTCACGCTTGGCAATCTGCATCGCGCCGTTCTGATAGCCGAAGGAGCCTGCGATCAGCACCTTGGAACCGTCAGCCACGGCCTTGTTCATGATGCGGTCGGCATCGGGGCCTTCGGCAATGTTTTCCAGAATGGTGAAGGTCACGGCGTCGCCGTAGGCTGCCTTGATCGGCTCCAGACCGGCGGCCAGCGTATGCGACCAGCCCACATCGCCAAGCGGCGAGGGCAGGATCAAGGCGATCCCCAGCGGGTCGGCGGCGCTGGCCCCGCGGGAACCGATCGCCGTGGCGATGGCGGCGAAGGCTGTGGTCTGAAGGAAGGTCCGTCTTGCGATCATGGTCGTGTCTCCTGTTGGATGTGTTTTAGGCGTTTAATGTGGCCAGCGCGGCTTCGGCCTCGGCGGCCATTTCGGCTTCGTCCAGTCCGGGGAATTCCCCCTTGGCCCAGATGATGCGGCCGTTGACCATGGTCAGGTCGGTTGGCATGCCGATGCCAACCTTGGCGATGAGGCTGGCTGGATCGTGGCGTGTACCGACATAGTCCATTCGGCGGGTGTCGATGGCGAAGATGTCGGCGGCCATGCCGGGGGCCAGGCGTCCGATATCGGCACGGCCAAGCAGGGCGGCGCCCCCCGTCGTGGCATAGCCCAGAAAATCGCGGGGGTCTGGCACGGGATGGGCGCGTTTTGATGCGACAAGGCATTGCAGCATGTAGGCTGAATGGATGCAGTGCATCAGGTTGGAATTGTCGTTTGATGCCGCCCCATCGCAGCCCAGACCCAGCCGCACCCCGAACGCCGCCATAGCCGGGATATCGGTCACTTCGGCGCCCACCAGATAGACAGGTTCGGGGCAATGTGACACGCCGGTGCCGGACGCCGCCATCTGGCGCAATTCGGCATCCGTCAATTCCCAGCAATGGGCGTAGAAGGTGTCGGGCCCGACAAAACCGATCTCTTCCAGATAGTCGACCGTCCGCATGCCATGACGCGCGGCGATCACAGGGCTTTCGCCTTCGCCGACATGGGTGTGCAGGAACACGCCTTTGTCACGTGCAAGGGCGGCGGATTCCACGAAAGTCTCGCGGTAGCAGTTCACCGGCTGGCAAGGGGAGACGACCACCTGCGCCATGCTGAAGGGGGCGGGGTCGTGGTAGGTATCGATCAGCCGCGCACAATCGACGATGAATTCATCGGTCGTTTCCAGCATTTCATCCGGGATCGTGGACCCTTGCGACTTGGGAAGGGTATTGCCACCGCGCCCGGCATGAAAGCGCAGGCCGATCTTTTCCGCCGCTTCGAACTGGCGGTCGATGATGCGTTTTCCGGCGTGGCGCGGGAAGTTGTACTGATGGTCAAAGGCCGTCGTGCAGCCATGCTTGGCAAGTTCGGCCATCGCGGTGAGCGAGGAGTGGTAGAAGCAATCCTCGGTCAGACGGGAGAAGATCGGATAGATCAGGTCCAGCCATTCGATCACCGACAACTTGGTCCAATCCAGATCAGCGCGGTTGCGCACAAAGGTCTGGAAGAAATGATGGTGCGTGTTAACGAGGCCGGGATAGAGGAACCAGCCCCGAGCATCGATGACATCGGCACCCGCCGGGGCGGACAGGTTTGCACCGATGGCCGCGATCTTAGGGCCTTCGACCAACAGATCCACATCGCGAAGCACGGTATGCGGGTCACAGATGACAGCCGCGCAGCCCTTGAAGAGATGGCTCGTCATAGGCTGCTGCCTGTGGGTTCGGGCTTTAACTCGTGCAAGCGGTGGATCCCCGGCATTTCGATGAACCGTGGCAAGGCGCGCAGCGACCGCGTCCAGAGCCGGATCGCCGGGTAAGGATCGGTCGAGATGCCGCCATCCGGGGCCAGCATGGCGTGCGGGAAACAGGCGATATCGGCCAGCGTGGGCCGGTGTCCGGCCAGAAAGGCATCACCGCGCAAGTGAGCTTCTATCAAGGCTGCCTCAAGTTCGCGCAGGGCGATGACGCCGCTCTTGCGGCAGGCGTCGATATCGGCGGGCTTTTGCAGCATGTCATGGGTGCGCGCCTTGCCGATGCTGGCGGATAGTCGATGCCCGAAGGCCAGCCATTGCGCCACCCGCCCGCGCATGATCGGGGTGTCGTCGCCCAGCCAATCCGGGCCATGGGCTGCCGCCACATAAGTCAGGATCGAAGCGGATTCGGTCAGGATCAAATCGCTGTCTTGCAGCACTGGGATGGTGCCCGCCGGATTGATCCGTAGGAATGGAGCGCTGCGATGCTCGCCGCCCGGATGGAAGTCCACCGCGCGCAGTTCAAGCGGTGCGCCGACAAAAGAGGCCAGGAGCCGCACTTTGTAGCAATCAGGGCTGAGGATGTAGTCGTAAAGGATCATGCCGCCACCAGTTGTGCGCCGTAAGTGTAGCCGCGCCGCTTCAACCAGCGCCGATAGGCCACCGAAGTCAGATCAGCCCGTGTCGGAATTTCCAGCCCCGGGTCCAGTGGCAACAGGCTGGGCTGCTGATTTTCAAGGATCGAGCGATCCTGAAGGAAGATCGTCTGCTGGAAATGAATGAGATCGGTCAGCGGTGTGGTGTCATCAAACAGCGCCATCCATGGCCAGACTTCGCACAGCGTTTCGGTTAAGGGCTGCACGAACAGGGTGATCACGTCCCATTCCCCCGGCCGTGGTGGGCAGGTCTTGTAAAGCACTGACACCGTCGGGGCCGGAACGCGGTACATGTATTCCGTGGTAATCCCGCCGGCCGCCGATTTCGCGGCTTGGGGTTGGTAAAACTGCACCTTGGTTGCCCAGACCTCGTCTACCTCGTCGCGGATTGCCACGTCATAGCGGCCCACCTCGGTATGGGGTTCGGCGCCGAGGATATCGGTGTGCACAAAAGGAAAATGCGCGATATCGAGAAAATTCTCGACCGCGCGCAGGGGCGAGCATTTGACGCGCACAAGGCCGACATCGACCAGACGCCGCCCGGGTTGATCTGCTTCCGGAATGTCAAACAATGGGCGGGTGGGCGAACCAAGGCTGGTCCAAACATGGCCATAACGGGCTTGCGATCGCAGCACCCGACCGGAAGCTGTCACCATCGGCTGGCCATCCTGCAGCGTTACGCGGATGGGTTCGCCCAGCAGAAGCGTGTCGCGGTCGCCCCGCGGCAGTTGGCTCACCAAGGCCACAGGGTACCATTCGTCGCGGATCGGATCGGTCATGCCAAGGCCACCTCTGCCTGACGGCGCAAGGCTTCAAGCCCGCGCGATGCTTCGATAAGTGCGGCGGGGGCGGCGCTGTTGGCCAGCGCATGCAGGGCAAAGCGGCCATCGGGAAGGGGCTGCACAAGGATCGTCATGGCGACGCCAGACAACTCTCCCCGCGCCACAGCACCCGACAGGGCAAAACCGCTGGCAGCCCAATCTACCACTGCATCCACGGTTAGCGACCGAAGGGCCGTTCCGCCAACGGCGGGCGGCATTGCATCGGTGGTTTTCGGGGCCACCCAGACCACCCCGCCGCTTTCGATCGCCTGAAAGACCGGAACGCGGATCGCTTCGGGCGGTGTCAGGTCGGGATGTGCCGGGATGCGCAGGCACTGGCCTTCAGACCCATAGCTCCAGCCGTGATAGATGCAGGACAGCGCCTCGCCCCGCACAAAGCCATGCGATAGGCGCATGCCGCGATGCGGACAACGGTCGGCCCATGCCGCGACCCGGCCCGAAGCGCTGCGCCACAGCGCAACGTCGATCCCGTCAACACAGAGGGGGACCACCCCCAAACGGGGCAGATCGCGCGCCAGCGCGACAGGAGTCCAAGCGTCAGTCATTCGTTCGGTTCCGTCAAACGGCATTCATGTTAAGCTACGCCGACTTCCGAAGACTGTCCTGCCGCGAAAGTGAGCATGGCCAGTCGCCGAAGGGAATCGGCAGACATGCCTGCTATTTAGACCGGATTGCCTAATAAGTAACCATTTTGTGATGGCGCAATCTCAGGGGCCATCCTTATTCTCAAGACTTTGCCGAGCGATCGCTTCGACCCAGACATCGATCGGACCAAGCGATATGCCCATCTCCATTGCATCGATAAGGTCTGTCGGCCCGCTCAGGGTGATTTCCACTTGCCCGTTTGCACACCGCACCGGAGCCCCACGAAGCCCAAGGCGATGCATATGTCGGACGATCCAAGGCAGAAAACTCTCAGCCTCAAGATCCCCCTCGATGGTGAAACGCTCTACTACCAAGGCCTCACACTCCTTTTGTAAAGCAATGCATGGCAGCAATACCTAGCGAAGCAAGAGGCATTCGAAAGCAACGAGTTTATTGCATCGACATCGGACCTGCATTTCTTGGCCTGCCAAGGTCCAACCCTCATTACGGCTCGACGACGACCTACAATTCGCCCTCGCGCCAGTGATGACGAGTGTCCGCTTTCCGCCAATAGTTGCCTTTCGGCGCAGCGGTCATCGCTTTTTCGCGGATTTCTTCAATTAGCCGTTCCGGACAAGGTTACCATCAAGCTTCGAAAAAGGCAGCGAGCAAGCCCGGCGATGAACACAGCCCTCTTGCGTTTGATTGGGGCCCGCACAATGAGTGGTGCAATGATCGGAGGCTCCTATGACCCGCCAAGACGCAGCGCGACTGATCGCTCGTATCGCAGAAATTCGGCTCTTCGCGCATGCCTATTCGTGGCATCTCAACTTTCGGTTTGGCGACGCAACCCCTGCCGAATTTCTGCTGTTCGCCCATCTTCAGGGAATGGTGGGCGTCAAGATCCATGTCGAAGATGGCGAGGGGCGGTCCCTTTTGCTGGCGCCGGAAAGCCGCGCGGCTTTTGCTGAGTTGGCGCAGTCGCTTGGCCTCGAGGTTCACATCGAAACCTCTGCCACCGACGAGGCCACGCTGCGTGCTGCAATAGCGGTGGCGCACGAAACTGGGGCCACCTCGGTGCGGTGTTATCCGCGCTATGCGGGGCGAGTGTCGCAAATCATCGCACAGACCATTCGCGATTTACGTCTGCTGCCGCAGCTTGATCCTGAGGGACGTTTGAATTTTCTGCTCGAGCAGCACGAAGATCTGAAGGCGCAAGAGCTGGTCGAGATTCTTGAGGCGGTTCAAAATCCGCGGCTGACGCTGCTGTTCGATTTCGCCAATATGATCAACGCGTTCGAAACACCCGAGGCGGCTTTGGCCACGATGGCGCCCTACGTGACCGATGTTCACATTAAAGACGCCAAGATCGTGCCGGATCGTGGAGGCTTCGCGCATCGTGCCTGTCGTTCGGGGGAAGGTGACGTTGACTTCAGGGGCCTTCTAACCACGCTCTTGTTACTCGGCGATCCACCGCAAGTGCGCGCCTTTGGCTGCGAGGAAGAGAACGAGATGTTTGCCCCGGCCTATCGGTTTCCAACCGACCCACCCGACCCGGTCATTCCTGCGCGTGACGCGTCGACTACGCTCATTACCGCCGGAGAAGATCTACAATCCCGCCTTGATCGGGAAATGGCAGAGGCAGTGGCGCAGATCACTTATGTTCGCCAGGTTTTGGCTGATATCAGCACGCAAGCTCGAAAGGCTCTTTGATGACTTATTGGCCCGCTTCCTCGTCCACAACGCCCCGCTATGCCGGTCCGGTCAGCTTTTTTCGCCTGCCCACGCTGTCAAACCCGGCGGACGCCGATATTGCGTTGATTGGCCTGCCTTATGACGGCGGCACGACAAATCGGTCTGGCACCCGCCATGGCCCGCGTGAGATGCGCGCGATGAGTATGTTCATCCGGCCATTCCATCACGTGACCAAGACTTCGCCCTACACGACGCACCGGGTTGCGGATTTCGGGGATTGCCCGATGAACCCCATCGACATCATGGAAAGCCTATCGATGATCACCGGGTTCTACGAGACTTTCCGGTTTGCAGGGGTCAAGCCGCTGACGGCAGGCGGCGACCATCTGATCACGCTGCCGATTCTGCGCGCTTTGGCCAAGGATGGGCCAGTGGGTTTGATCCAGTTCGACGCCCATTCGGATACGAACGATTCCTATTTCGGCGGTCACAAATACACCCACGGCACCCATGTCCGGCGGGCCATCGAGGAGGGACTGGTTGACCCAAAACGCTGCGTGCAAATTGGCATTCGAGGGACCCGGTATGCACCTGACGGCAATGATTTTGCCGAAAATGCCGGCGTGACGACGCTGTACATCGAGGACGTCTATGATTTGGGTATCCCCGGCGTGGTTGCCGAAGCGCGCCGTATCGCCGGCGACCATCCAACCTATCTGACCTTTGATGTCGATGGCATCGACCCGGCCTATACTCCCGGAACTGGCACCCCCGAAGTGGGAGGTTACACGGTGTTCGAAGCACAACAAATGATGCGCGGCCTCAAGGGGTTGAACCTGATTGGCGCCGATGTTGTCGAAGTCTCCCCGCCCTTCGATCCCAGTGGCAATACTGCTCTCGTCGGGGCCACGATCATGTTCGAAATCCTCTGCAATCTTGCCCATTAAGCGGGGCGACGGTTAGACGGCTTTCCGCCCAGATCAGGCCTTCCAAGTAGTTGTCTGCCCGAAAAATGTCGCCTGTTGCTGAGTGGCGGGAAAGGGCGACAAACCGCTCTAGAGCGTCACCACCAAGTGGATGATCTGCTGGGCTCGTCTTGAAGGATTGGAATGGGGATCGTTTGGTCTTCCCAAAAGGTCAAAAGCGGCGACAAAACCGGTTCAAGCAAAGTTCCTTTGACTCTGCCCAAACGATATCTAGCTCATCCCTTACCTTGCATCGCTTGCCAGCCGTTCGGCCACCAGTTCATTGACGATCAACACCGTGGGCCTGTTGATTTTCATCCAGAACTGCGCCGTTTAGGCGGATAATTTTCACTGAGAACTGAGCCATGTGAACCTTTCCCCAAAGCGGTGAGCGGCGGGGGCAACGGAGTGATCCACATGGGACTATTGAACATCACCCGACGGATGCATTTGCGGCAGAAGCTGTCGATCCGCGAGATCGCGCGGCTGACGGGAGTGTCGCGCAATACCGTGATCAAGCATCTGGCTGCGAACACTATCGAGCCCAAATTCGCGACGCCGGAGCGGCAAAGCAAGCTTGATCCCTTTGCCAAGAAGTTGGCGAGCTGGCTGAAGACTGAGGCCGGCAAGTCGCGCAAGGAGCGGCGAACTGTGAAGCAATTGCATGTCGATCTTATAGCGCTTGGCTTCACCGGCTCTTACGGACGGGTGGCGGCTTTTGCGCGATCGTGGCGGGCAGATCGGCAGCGTGAACAGCAGACGACGGGGCGCGGGACCGTTGTTCCGTTACATTTTAACCCTGGAGATGCCTTCCAGTTCGACTGGAGCGAGGATTTTGCAGTTCTGGGCGGCGAACGTACGAAGCTGCAGATGGCGCATATCAAGCTGTCGCACAGCCGGGCTTTTTTGCTGCGTGCCTATCCGCTGCAGACCCACGAGATGCTGTTCGATGCCCACTGGCACGCATTCCGGGTCTTCGGTGGCGTGCCCGCGCGGGGGATTTATGACAATATGCGCACGGCGGTTGATCGCGTCGGCCGCGGCAAGGAGCGGTAGATCAACATGCGCTTTCTCGCCATGACAAACCACTACGTCTATGAGCCGGAGTTTTGCAATCCGGCAGCGGGTTGGGAGAAAGGGCAAGTCGAGAAGAACGTTCGGGATTCCCGTCACCAGATGTTGCAACGGATGCCAGACTTTTCAGACCTTGCCGCGCTGAATACCTGGCTGGAAGCGCGATGCCTTGAGCTGTGGCGGCAGACCCCGCATGGCAAACAGTCTGGCACGATCGCCGATGTATGGGCCGAAGAGCAGGCCGCGCTGATGCCGTTGCCCGTCGCGTTTGATGGCTTTATCGAGTTGAGCAAGCGCGTCTCACCCACCTGTCTGATCAGCTTTGAGCGCAATCGCTACAGCGTTCCGGCATCCTTCGCAAATCGACCGGTCAGCCTACGGGTCTATCCGGACCGGCTGGTTGTGGCGGCTGAGGGCAGCATCCTGTGCGAACATGCGCGCGTGATCCAACGCAGTCACAATCTGCCTCCACGGGCGATCTACGACTGGCGACATTATCTGGCAGTCGTTCAACGCAAGCCCGGGGCTCTTCGGAATGGGGCGCCATTTCTGGAATTACCACCTGTCTTCAGACAGTTGCAGGATCACATGCTGCGCAAGCCGGGCGGTGATCGCGAGATGGTCGATATCCTCGCCCTCGTGCTCCATCACGACGAACAAGCAGTTCTCACTGCCGTAGAGTTGGCACTGACCGAGGGCGTACCGACAAAGACCCATGTGCTGAACCTGTTGCACCGACTGGTCGACGGCAAGGTGATCGGCGTGCCGCCACTCGATACTCCACAGGCACTGGCCCTTCACCGTGAACCCGAGGCCAATGTCGAACGCTATGACGGCCTACGCGCCCAGATAGCCGGAGGCCGCCATGCGTCATGATCCCGCCGCTGGCGCTATCGTCATCATGCTGCGTAGCCTGAAGATGTATGGGATGGCACAAGCCGTAACCGACCTGATCGAGCAGGGCGCACCAGCCTTTGAAGTGACCATACCAATGCTGTCGCAACTGCTGAAGGCCGAACTGGCCGAACGCGAGGTTCGCTCAATTGCCTATCACATGAAGTCCGCTCGCTTCCCGGCCTACAAGGATCTCTCTGGCTTCGACTTCACCGCCAGCGAGATCAACGAGGCCACTGTCCGGACGCTGCACCGTTGCGAGTTCATGGACGGCGCCCAGAACATGGTCCTCATTGGCGGCCCGGGAACCGGCAAGACCCATGTCGCAACAGCCATCGGCATCCAGGCCATCGAACATCACCGACGCAAGGTCCGCTTCTTCTCCACCATAGAACTGGTCAACGCGCTTGAACAAGAAAAGGCCAAGGGAAAGGCAGGCCAAATCGCAGAAGGCCTGACCAAGCTTGATCTCGTGATCCTTGATGAACTTGGTTATCTGCCGTTCAGCGCATCAGGCGGGGCACTGCTGTTTCATATGCTGAGCAAGCTCTACGAGCGCACTAGCGTCGTGATCACCACCAACCTGAGCTTCAGCGAATGGGCTATGGTCTTCGGTGATGCAAAGATGACCACCGCCTTACTCGACCGCCTTACTCACCGCTGTCACATCCTTGAAACCGGAAACGACAGCTTTCGCTTCAAGGCAAGCTCAGCCGTTGCAGCCCGCAAAAAGAAGGAGACAAACACGCCCTTGACCCCAGCATGAACCAAAATCCATAATCAGAGGTGGCTCACTTCTCGGTGAAAAAACCGGCTCCGGTCTGGGTGAAAATCAACATACTAAGAGCATAACGTTGGTGGTCACTTAGAATTGTAACCGGTGTTCATGCGCGTGATGGACTTCTACCTGCACCACGAAGGTCTGATCCGAGAGAATTGGGTACCCATCGACTTGCTACATCTATTTGGCCAAATGGGTCTGGACTTGCTTGGGCGGATGTCGCTGTTGACCAAGTAAGGCTTTCACGTCAGCGGATGCCCTTACTCTTTCAAGCACTACGGTCGCTACTTGATATAACGCCGCCACTTCAAAATCACGTTACCAGCTTAGAAAGCGCGAGGGTAAACTGCGTTTTGGAACGGTCCATTCTTCAATGGCTCGGATCACATTTCACACCAATTTCAAACTGTGCGTTGATATCTTGACTCGAACTTCGCGGCCCCCTCCCCAACGGCAAGGTTTTTTCTGCACATGCTCCCTCCGTCGCACCCTCACCTTGCCTCCATCTGGCAGGACGCGTGGACCGCTCTTGACCAAGCCTACGGGGGGACAGCTCCAAGGGCGGCAAATCTGCGGCTTAACGGCTTGCTAACCGATTTGGTCTTTTCCTACGTCGCTGTGCGCCAAGAGAAGCCCGTTTCCAGAACCCAAGAGGTCGCCAAAGAGCTGTCGCGTTATCTTGAGCGGCTCCGAGGCCGGACCAATCCTTCCGCGCGGGTCACGCTCAACAGCTTTTTCAAGCTCAGTGAAGAGGCACAGCAGATTTTGGGTTCGATGATCGCCCTTGAGACGCGCGGTGTTGTCGACAACTTCGTCCAGATCGACTTCGGTCGCCCAGATCATCATCAGGCGCTCCTCGCCGCAGCCGTGCGAGCGCATCATTGGATTGCTGAGCCACAGGGACGACCCAAACGGGATCACCTGATCGACTACTTCGACGGCACGAAGGAGTTGTTCTAGCAAATCCCAAATGCTGAGTTAAAGGTCTCCAACCACTTTGACGGCCAACCCAAAACGCCCTTCGAGACGCTCCTCCATGCTGGCCATCGCATGACAGATGTCGGTGTCTCTTATCAGGCAACGGTTAAGGCGTATCACCGCCGATAGCTGTCCAAATTCCTCCTAAAAACCCGGGAAGTTTTTGGACTTAGCGCGACCCCCTGTGGATCAGCCACGCTTACGGCATGATCGATTCGTCTGCCCCACCACCGCGCAAGGATCTTCCTGAGCCTCAACAGCTCGGGCCGTCTGCACACTTGACGGCACTGGCGCGGTTGCTTGGCCGGCAGGCTGCCCGCGAGGCGCTCAAGCTCGAAGGCAAGGTTGGATCGCTCCCCACCGCAAGAGGAGACTTCGATAATGGCACCTCACCCTCCACTCCCCAAGCCGACCCGTCTTCTGACGCCTTCTGAGGCGGCGGGGTACCTCTCTATCTCGCTACGGACGCTCACGCGGCTGACAGCCCCTGGCACTCTGCCGCATGTCCGGATCGGCGGGCAACGGCGCTTCGAGTTGGAGGCGCTACTGGCTTACGTGGCGCGCCAGCGCGATGGAGGCTGAGGCGATGGGACTGTTGGCTCCAGATCTGGCGCGGATTGGCGCTCTTTGGCGCGGGGTGTCTGGCGGTGCCGGACTGTCGTGCAAATCTACATGTTGTTATCTTCACTATTACAAGTGCCATATTTACACTATATGTAGATTTTGTCCAGATTTGGCTTCACGTGCCCCGACTTGTCCTTCACCCTCACTCACGACAGCGACTGGAGATAAGCCATGACGGCCCACACACCCATTTATGACCCCAAACTGCCGAGCCTCGCGGATCTGCGCCAAACAATCGAGGCGCGTCATGATCTGCCACTCATCCGTCGGCGCGACATGGCGTCAGCCATCCGCACGCTCGCCGGCTGGTTCAGCCTACCCGAGGAGAATGTTCCAGCCTCAGCAAAATTCATTCGCGAGAAGCTGGAGCGCGTGCATGCGATCACTGCCTCTGTCTCGCTGCGGCGGATCCAGAATGTGCGCTCACTTGTGCTGGCCGCAATGCGCGAGGCAGGTGTTTCCACAAAGCTTGCGCCCTACGCCAGTCCCTTTAGCGCGGAGTGGCAGTGCCTGTGGGATCTCCTAGATGGCGACACCTATGCCAAGACGGAACTCAGCCGTTTTCTTCGCTTCTGCTCTGCTCAGGGCATAGCACCGGGGGCAGTGACTGATACCGTGTCAGCGCAGTTTCTGGCAGCGATCGAGGCCGAGAGCCTGCTTGTGAAGCCGAAGACCCGACACCAGTCAATGTGCCGGGTCTGGAACAAGATGGCAGACAAGCATGCTGGCTCTGGCTGGCCGCAGGTCCGGCTCAGCGTGCCACGTTATGAGCAGCGCCTCTATCGTATTGGTGCCGACAAGGTCTCGGCCGCCGTGGCCGCTGACATCGAAGCCTATCTCGCGCATTTGCGTGGCACGGATATCTTCTCAGGCCTGCCAAAGCCTTTCCGACCGAAGAGTGTCAAAGCAGTGGACGGGCATCTGTGGCGCTATCTCTCGGCCCTTCACCACGCCGGTGTCGATCTGAGTGGGGCGCCCACCTTTGATGCCCTGCTCACCCCCGAACTTGTGAAGCAGGGCATGCGCTGGTTCTTGGGGCGCAATGACGGCAAGCCATCGAAGCACATCGGCGAGATTGCTTGGGCACTCCGGTGCTACGCGGTGAAGTATCGCGACCCATCCACCGAGACCGCCACCTTTTTTGCCGAGGTGCTGCCAAAGCTGCGCCAGCAACAGACCGGCCTGAGCGAGAAGAACATCACCGCCATGGCGCAGTTTGATGATCCGCTCGCCGTGGAGCGGTTCCTTCTTCTGCCACAGCGCCTCTGGGACTTGGCACTTGCCAAGACAAAGACCGTGGAAGACGGCACCTTGCGGCAGGAGGCGCATCTCTTGGTCCAGTCTGCCGTGGCGATCGAGATCCTGCAGTTCGCGCCGATGCGGATTGAGAACCTCAACCACCTGCGGCTTGACCAGCACTTCGTCTGGCAAGGTGGACGACAAGGCGGGCGGTTGCGCCTCGTCATTCCCGCATCGGAGGTCAAAAACAGCCAGGCCCTCGACTTCCTGCTGACAGCGGCCACGACCGCACGGATCCAACGCTACATCGCGCAGTGGCGCTGCCTCTTTTTGCCAAAGTCCAACCCCTACCTTTTCCCAGGGCGCGCTGGCAAAGCCAAGGATCAGGCGGCCTTGCGCAAGCAGATCGAGAAGACCCTCTGGGACCATGCCGCCCTCCGCCTCACGCCGCATCAGTTCCGACATGCAGCGGCCAAGATTCTGCTCGATGCCCGGCCGGGTTTTTACGAAGTCGTGCGCAAAATTCTTGGCCACAAATCCATGGTGACGACCTACAGCCATTACGCCGGCGCCGAGACGCAAGCGGCGGTCGAGCTTTATGGCGACATTATCACCGATCACCGCAGGACCGGCGTCGCCCGCGGGATGCCACGCGCTGCAAACCCAGCCCGCAAACCGACCACAAGCCGGGCCGCTGAGACGGATCTGTTTCTCGAGCCGCTGAGCCTTGTGGGCAAGCCGGGGCGGGTCAAGCGATGACGGCAGCCCTTCGGACATCGCTGCCGTTCGCGGCCTGGCCCAAGACAGATCAGGCGCTCTGGCAGGCCGCCCAGGAGAAGGGCGGGGTCTTTGAGCGGGACGGGGCGGCCGCGCATTGGGCCGAGGCCACAGCGATTCAGGTTGCCAAAGGCTACGGCAAATGGCTCTGGGCGCTGCAACGATTTGGATCTCTGGACGCAAAGATTGCCCCAGCAGCGCGCGTCACCGAAGACCTCCTTCGCCGCTATGTGGCGCAGTTGCATGAGCAAGGTCTTTCCACCGTCAGCATCACCTCGCGCGTCACCGATCTGATGGAGGCGCTGCGGGTCATGGACCCCAATGCCGATCTGACCCTGCTGCGCGGCTTGGTCTCGACCCTACACCATCGCGCTCAGCCTTCGCGCAACAAGGCCCACCGCATCAAACCTCCCGGCGAGATCTGGGAGGCCTGCATCGAAGAGATGCGCCGGATCGCCGCTGATCCCGCACCCCTTTCCATGGAGGCCGCCTCGCGCTACCGCGACGCCTTCGCGCTGGCCTTCTTAGTTTGGGCCCCGATCCGCCGTCGCAACCTCGCAGCCCTCAACCTCGGTGACACACTACGCTTTGAGGCCGGGCGCTGGCGCGTCGCCTTTGGGGCCGAGGCGACCAAAGACAAATCTCCCCTCGCCTTTACTCTGCCCGAGGACGACACCTATCAGCAGGCCTTGGAGGACTATCTGATGTGCATTAGGCCACGCCTTTTGCGCAGCCCAGCCATTGCCCACGACGCTCTTTCGCACCAGCGCGGCCCCCTCTGGATCTCAACGCGGGGCAAAGCCATGACGGCCCATGCGCTCTACTACGCCGTCACCCGCTCATCCGAGCGCCTGCTCGGTGCGCCCCTTAACCCGCACCTCCTGCGCGACTGCGCCGCCAGCGCCATCACCACCGCGCGCCCCGATCACGTCCTCGCCGCCTCGCGTATTCTCGGCCACAACCAACTCTCGACGACGCTCACACATTACGAACAAGCCTCGATGCTCGAAGCCGGGACGCGCCTGCAGGAAGTGCTTGAAGAGATACAGGCGCGGCAGACAGGCAACGAGGATATGGCAGCAGGTGACAGCTTCGATGCCCCATTTGACGACCCCTGGGAGACCCTCTAATGCGCGCCGCGATTTACGCCCGGTATTCGTCTGACTTGCAGTCGGCGGCCTCAATCGATGACCAGGTTCGGCTCTGCCGAGAACGGGCTCTGGCTTCGGGGCATGAGATCGTTGAGGTCCTCAGCGACTACGCGATCAGCGCAAGCGCGCTGCGCACCCGGCCGGGTATGCTGGCCCTGATGGAGGCTGCCCGGGCAAGAGATTTCGACGTGGTTATCGCCGAGGCCCTCGACCGGATCAGCCGGGACCAGGAAGATGTGGCGGCGATTTTCAAAAGACTGACCCATGCTGACGTCAAACTGGTCACGCTCACGGAAGGCGAGATCAACGAGTTGCATGTCGGCCTGAAGGGCACGATGAACGCACTGTTCCTCAAGGACCTCGCCGAGAAGACGCGTCGGGGGCAGCGTGGCCGGGTCGAAGCCGGTCGCATCCCCGGGGGTAACAGCTATGGCTACCGCCTGATCCGGCGCATTGCTGAGGATGGGAACCTCATCCGGGGCGAGAGAGAGATCCATCCTGGCGAAGCGGCAGTGGTGCGGCAGATTTTCGAGGACTATGCTGCCGGTCAGTCTCCCCGTGCCATCGCGGCCAGTCTCAATCGTCAGGGCATTCCCAGCCCCCGCGGTGGCCTCTGGAACGCCTCCACCATCAATGGCAGTCGACAGCGCAAGAACGGCATCCTTAACAACGAGCTTTACCTCGGCCGTATCACCTACAACCGGCAACGCTTCGTGAAGGATCCCGATAGTGGCAAACGACAGTCCCGAGTAAACCCAGAGAATCTGTGGGTGACCAAAGAGGTCCCTGCCCTGCAGATCATAGACGACGCCACATGGCAGGCCGCCCAAACCCTGCGTGGCCGCTACAGCTCGCAAGCCGGCAACAAGCGCCAGACCAAGAAGCGCCTCCTCTCCGGCCTTGTGCGCTGTGGCGGCTGCGGCGGTGCCATGACCATCATCAACCGTGAGCGCTACTCCTGTTCCGCGCGTCGGGAGCGCGGCACATGCACTTGCCCGGTCAGCATCAGTGTGGCCGAACTCGAGGACCGCATCCTGACAGCCCTGAAGGATATCCTCTTCCAGCGTGAGGATCTGATCGCAGAGTTTGCCGCAAGTTTCCGAGAAGAGGTGCAACGCTTGCGCCGCAGCCGGAAGGACAACAGCGCAACCCTACAAAAGGACCTGGAGAAGGTCACCCGCAGCATCGAACGCGCCTTGTCATTCATTCTGGAAGGTGACGGCGATCCGGGCAGCATCCGTGCGAAGCTCAAGGAGCTCGAAGCCCGCAAGCGCGACCTTGAGCGCCAGTTGACACAGGTGGACCCGACGCCGACCCTTGAGATCCATCCGAACCTCGGCGAGCTCTATCGGCGCAAAGTGCAGGAACTGGGTGGCTTGCTGACGGATGAGGCCTCACGCCCTCAGGCCATGGAGATCATTCGTGGGCTGATCGAGCGGATCGAGGTTGCTCCAGGGCAAGCGCGCGGCAAGGCCAATGTGGCGCTCTATGGCGCGCTCGCATCGATCCTGGATTTCGCAATGGGTGCCACACATGCAAAAGCCACCGCGGACGGTGGCTTGTGTAGGGACTTAATGGTTGCGGGGGCAGGATTTGAACCTGCGGCCTTCAGGTTATGAGCCTGACGAGCTACCGGGCTGCTCCACCCCGCGTCCGAGCCTTCCGGGGATATGTTTGGAAGGGTTTTGTTTCTTGAGATCGTTTATTGAGAGTTGTCTCTTTTTAGGTTTGGCGGTGACCTACTCTCCCACGTCTTAAGACGCAGTACCATTGGCGCGACGGCACTTAACTGCCGAGTTCGGGAAGGGATCGGGTGTTTTGCTCGTGCTATAGCCACCAAACCGAAGAAGAGACATGCCTGACTTCCTATTAAGGAAGGGGCAAACATCAGTGTTGTTCCAAGTCTAGGCTGCAATCGGGTTTCGATTTGCAGCCATGTGTTTGCTTTTGATTGTCCGTAAGGCCTTTGTCTGGCTGTTACTGGATCAAATCAAGCCTATCGAGCAATTAGTACCGGTCAGCTGAATGCATTGCTGCACTTACACCTCCGGCCTATCGACGTGGTGGTCTTCCACGGCTCTCAAGGGAGACCTTGTTTTGAAGGGGGCTTCACGCTTAGATGCCTTCAGCGTTTATCCTGTCCGAACATAGCTACCCAGCACTACCGTTGGCACGATAACTGGTCCACCAGTGGTTCGTTCACCCCGGTCCTCTCGTACTAGGGGCAACTCTTCTCAAGTCTCCTACACCCACGGCAGATAGGGACCGAACTGTCTCACGACGTTCTAAACCCAGCTCACGTACCTCTTTAAATGGCGAACAGCCATACCCTTGGGACCTGCTCCAGCCCCAGGATGAGATGAGCCGACATCGAGGTGCCAAACGATGCCGTCGATATGGACTCTTGGGCATCATCAGCCTGTTATCCCCAGCGTACCTTTTATCCGTTGAGCGATGGCCCTCCCACTTGGGACCACCGGATCACTATGACCGACTTTCGTCTCTGCTCGTCTTGTCAGACTTGCAGTCAGGCTGGCTTCTGCCATTGCACTCAACGACCGATTTCCGACCGGTCTGAGCCAACCATCGCGCGCCTCCGTTACTGTTTAGGAGGCGACCGCCCCAGTCAAACTCCCCACCATGCAGGGTCCCGGACCCGGATAACGGGCCGCGGTTAGACATCAAGAGTGCGAAGGGTGGTATCTCAAGGGAGGCTCCACGAAGACTGGCGTCCCCGCTTCAATGCCTACCACCTATCCTGCACATCACAATCCTGATGCCAGTGCAAAGCTAGAGTAAAGGTGCATGGGGTCTTTCCGTCTAACCGCGGGAAGTGTGCATCTTGACACACAGTTCAATTTCGCTGAGTCCACGTTAGAGACAGCGGGGAGATCGTTACGCCATTCGTGCAGGTCGGAACTTACCCGACAAGGAATTTCGCTACCTTAGGACCGTTATAGTTACGGCCGCCGTTTACTGGGACTTCAATTCAGAGCTTGCACCCCTCCTCTTAATCTTCCAGCACCGGGCAGGCGTCAGACTGTATACGTCGCCTTACGGCTTCGCACAGCCCTGTGTTTTAAGTAAACAGTCGCCACCCCCTAGTTTGTGCCCCCCACCAATAGTTGCCTACTGATGGGGCCTCCTTCTCGCGAACTTACGGAGGCATTTTGCCGAGTTCCTTTAACGTGGTTCTCTCAAGCGCCTTGGTATACTCTACCAGTCCACCTGTGTCGGTTTAGGGTACGGTCTGATGTGGGGCTATTTCCAGGAACCTCTAAGCGGCCCACCCAATCCGATAAGGGCAGACAACCTTCGAGATCCGTCACTTCCCACTGGCCTAGGAATATTAACCTAGTTCCCATCGACTACGCCTTTCGGCCTCGCCTTAGGGGCCGGCTCACCCTGCTCAGATTAGCTTTAAGCAGGAACCCTTGGACTTTCGGCGAGAGGGTCTCTCACCCTCTTTGTCGCTACTCATGTCAACATTCTCGCTTCTGATCTCTCCACCGGATGCCTTACAGCCCGGCTTCACAGAAAGCTCTCCATGTTTGTCGCTGCCCGAGGGCAGGTAAAACATGATGAGCTATATCACAGAACGCTCCGCTACCACGCACATCGCTGTGCATCCCGAGCTTCGGCTCATGGCTTGAGCCCCGTTACATCTTCGCCGCAGGACAGCTTATCTAGACCAGTGAGCTGTTACGCTTTCTTTAAATGATGGCTGCTTCTAAGCCAACATCCTGGTTGTTTTGGCCGTCCCACATGCTTTCCCACTTAGCCATGAATTAGGGGCCTTAGCTGCAGGTCAGGGTTGTTTCCCTCTTCACGACGGACGTTAGCACCCGCCGTGTGTCTCCCGGATAGTACTCTGCGGTATTCGGAGTTTGCTTAGGCTCAGTAAGGCTGTGGGCCCCCATCACCCATGCAGTGCTCTACCCCCGCAGGTATTCGTCCGAGGCGCTACCTAAATAGCTTTCGCGGAGAACCAGCTATCTCCAGGTTTGATTAGCCTTTCACCCCTAGCCACAAGTCATCCGGACCCTTTTCAACGGGTGTCGGTTCGGACCTCCAGTTGGTGTTACCCAACCTTCATCCTGCTCATGGCTAGATCACCTGGTTTCGGGTCTGATCCAACGAACTCATGCGCCCTTTTAAGACTCGCTTTCGCTGCGCCTACACCTATCGGCTTAAGCTCGCTCGTTAGACCAAGTCGTTGACCCATTATACAAAAGGTACGCCGTCAGGGCTCAAGGCCCCTCCGACTGCTTGTAGGCGTCCGGTTTCAGGTACTGTTTCACTCCCCTCGTCGGGGTGCTTTTCACCTTTCCCTCACGGTACTGGTTCGCTATCGGTCAGCAAGGAGTACTTAGCCTTCGGGGGTGGTCCCCCGATCTTCAGACAGGATTTCACGTGTCCCGCCCTACTTGATATGTCTTCTGAAGCTTCGCATACGGGGCTGTCA